>JBGAGM010000001.1:0-792843 GCA_044226725.1 Ferruginibacter sp.
CCGACAACCAATATTAATTTCACGACCCCATCCAGTGGCGGTACAGCAGTATTCAACTGGACCAACAATACGCCATCGATAGGCTTACCGGCATCGGGCACGGGAGATATCCTGTCTTTCAATGCGGTTAATACAGGCAATGCACCGGTGGTGGCAACGATCACCGTAACGCTGAGCTATACCAATGGAGGTGTAACCTGCATAAGCTTACCGGTGACCTTCACGATCACGGTGAACCCGACACCAACGGTTAACCAGCCTGCCAACCAGGTGGTATGTGCTGGTGTGGTTACAGCACCTGTGACCTTTACAGGGGCAGTAGCCGGAACAGTATACAACTGGACGAACAACAATCCTTCGATAGGCCTTGCAGCCAGCGGTACGGGCAATATAGCGGCATTCACAGCCATCAATGCGGGCACTACGCCGCAGGTAGCTACGATCGTGGTAACACCAAGCTATACCAATGCAGGAGTAACCTGCACGGGCGCTTCGAAGAGCTTTACGATCACGGTGAACCCTGTACCAACGGTGGCACCGGTGGCCAATAAGGCATACTGTACAGGGGCAACCACGCTTGTGATACCATTCAATGGTACAGCTGGCAACCAGCCTGGTACGGTATATAACTGGACCAACAGCAATACAGCGATAGGCCTTGCAGCCAGCGGCAGCGGCGATATAGCGCCATTTGTGACTACCAATGCAACCAATGGTCCGCTGGTGGCTACCATTACGGTAACCCCTGTTAGTCCTGCGGGTTGTGTGGGTACACCGATCAGCTTTACGATCACGGTGAACCCGACACCAGTGGTGAACCCTGTTAGCGGCCAGTTTGTATGTAACGGATCGCCCACAACGGCAATCAACTTTACGAGCCCGACCACCGGCCCAACGGGAGCCCTGAGCTTCCAGTGGACCAACAGTGCCCCATCCATAGGACTGGCGGCCAATGGTACGGGTAATATCCCAAGCTTTACAGCAGTGAATACGGGATTGTCGCCGGTAACGGCGCTGATCACGGTAACACCTGTATACACCAATGCAGGCATTACCTGTACGGGCGCTTCACAAAGCTTTATCATTGTGGTTAACCCCACACCAACAGTAAACCCTGTTACCAGCCAGGTAGTATGTAACGGCAGCAATACAGCCGCCATTAGCTTCACCGGATCGGTACCGGGTACTATCTATAACTGGACCAATAATAATACCAGTATCGGCCTTGCGGCCAGCGGAGCAGGTAATATAGCCAGCTTTGTGGCCACCAATGCCACTAACGTACCGCAGGTGGCTACCATTACGGTAACGCCGAACTTCAGCAATACGGTAACCTGTCCTGGTACACCGATCACGTTCACCATTACGGTGAACCCGATCCCAACCGTTAATCCTGTTGCCAGCCAGGTAGTATGTGCCGGATCAACGGTAACACAAACCTTTAGCGGATCAGTAGCGGGTACGGTGTATAACTGGACCAACAGCAACCCTGCCATCGGCCTTGCAGCCGCCGGTACGGGCAACCTGAACTTTGTATCCACCAATGCAACGGGCGCACCGGTCACAGCAACGATCGTGGTAACACCAACTTATACCAATGGCAATACCACCTGTACGGGCACAGCGCAAAGCTTTACCATTACGGTGAACCCGGTACCAACGGTGAATGCAGTATCGCCACAGGTATTGTGCAACGGATCAGCCACAGCAGCAGTAAACTTCAGTGGAAATGTACCGGGTACGGTATACAGCTGGACGAACAGCAATACCACGATCGGCCTTGCAGCCAGCGGTACGGGTAATATAGCCAGCTTCACGGCCACCAACGCAACAGCAGTGGTACAGGTAGCTACCATCACGGTAACACCAGGCTATACCAATGGAGCAGTAACCTGCACCGGAACACCGGTTACGTTCACCATTACGGTGAACCCGACACCATCGGTGAATACGGTAGCTAACCAAACAGTATGTGCGGGATCAGCCACTACGGCAGTAACGCTTGCAGGCCCTGTAGCGGGTACGGTATACAACTGGACGAACAGCAATACCAGCATCGGCCTTGGCGCCAGCGGCACCGGCACAATACCATCGTTCACAGCTGTAAATGCCGGCAGCACGCCGGTAACGGCCACGATCACGGTAACGCCAACGTTCACCAATGCAGGCATAACCTGTACAGGTGCGTCATCAACGTTCACCATTACAGTGAACCCGACAGCCAATGTTAACCAGCCTGCCAACCAGTTGCTGTGCAATGGTGCAGCAACCACTGCGATCAGCTTTACAGGCTCAGTGGCAGGTACAACCTACAGCTGGACGAACAGCAATACGGCCATCGGCCTTGCGGCCAGCGGCACGGGTAATATAGCCAGCTTCACGGCTACCAATGCAACAGCAGCACCGATCACGGCTACGATCACGGTAACGCCTTCATCAGCCTCAGGCTGTACAGGAGGTTCGGTAAGCTTTACGATCACGGTGAACCCGACACCATCGGTAAATGCGATAGCCAACCAAACCGTGTGCGACGGAACGGCAACAGCAGCGGTAACACTGAGTGGCCCTGTAGCCGGAACAGTTTATACCTGGTCGAATGATAACCCAAGTATTGGTTTAGGACCTAACGGCACCGGTGATATACCAAGCTTTATAGCCAATAACCCAAGCAATTCGGTGAGGGTAGCCACGATCACGGTAACACCCACCTATACCAATGGCGGAGTAAGCTGTACGGGCCCAACCAGGAGCTTCACGATCACGGTGAACCCATTACCGAATATCATCTTTGACCGTGTACCTCCCAGGATGTGTCTCACCGATACGATTGCTGTGCTGGTGGCCTCACCTGCAGGCGGAACCTGGAGCGGAACGGGCATCACGGGTAACACGTTCAATCCGGCGCTTGCGGGCGTGGGTGTACACAGGATCACGTATACCTACACCAATGCCAATGGCTGTACATCGAGCCGCTTTATCAACCTGGTAGTGAATGATTGTAAAGAGCGTCACAATATCTTCCAGGAAGCGATCCGCATCTGGCCAAACCCGAACAACGGAAGGTTCAGCCTGCAGTTCAACAGTGATAAGTACAAGGAGTTCAAGGTTAAGGTGGTAGACAGTAAGGGCAGGGAGATGGGATCTTATGAATTTAAGAACCTGGTATTCGGACAGATACTGCCATTTGACCTGAGCAGGCTTGCGGGCGGAGAGTACTTCATCTATGTGTACAATACACAGGAGAGCGGCGTGTTCCCGATCGTGATAGCGAGATAGTGTGTAAAGTTGAAAGGTTAAAAAGCTAATAAGTTAACAGGTAAGCCTCCCGATCATGATCGGGAGGTTTTTTTTATTGTTAGCCGGGGAGGAGTAATACACTCCGGGATACCAAATAACCAGGAAATTTGTCATTTTGTTGAAAACGAACCAGTTAGAAAATGGGGCTGCAGTCAGTGCCCATACCGGATAGCAAAATTGTTATAGGGGTATAGAAATATTTCTATCTGTTGTCTATTAGCAATTTTATTACTTTGTCGTTTCAAAACAACAATGTCCCGGAGAAATGACCGCTTTGAAACATAATATACCCAGGCGCATCTTTTTATATCCAAGAGATGTGGAGAATCTTACGGGACGTAAAGAGCGAACGGCCAGGACCATCCTGCAAAAGATCAGGCGGCACTTCAAAAAACCGGGACATGCACCAGTCACTGTTCGTGAGTTTTGCAGCTTCATGAACCTGGACGAAAAAGAAGTGCGGGAAAACCTGGAATAAAAAAAGGCCCCCGGTAAAAGGGGCCTTGCCTGCGCTTACCCTGCCGCCTGAAAAGCCGGTGATCAGCAATACAAAAAAGAAAAAGGGCAGCAGTTACTGCATTGCGCCGTGGCGTGTCCCGATAGCTATCGGGATGACCAGCCACGAAGAAGAGATTAAAAGCAGTAGTCCATCCCGAACGCCGCTGTTATGCGTCCCCGCCAACAGCCGAAGTGTAAACCATTTTACCCTTTGTAATGCGTAGGCATTCCAAAATCATCTATACCATATTCATAAAACTTTGCTCTTCCTTTGTGGACGTTACTAACCGGGATTAAAAGCAGTATTCCATTCCGGAGGCACAACAGCGGCGTTTGATTAGCTGGCGGATTTCAAACTATTTAGAGTAACGCCAACAAAGAAGCAGGGACATGCACCGGTAACTGTTCGTGAGTTTTGCAGCTTCATGAACCTGCACGAAAAAGAAGTGCGGGAAAACCTGGAATAAAAAAGGCCCCCGGTAAAAGGGGCCTTGCCTGCGCTTACCCTGCTGCCTGAACAGCCGGTGATCAGCAATACAAAAAAGAAACGGGCAGCAGTTACTGCAATTAAGGACTGGTAAGGGGTTATGAACCCGAAACAGCTACCAGTGCCAGGCAATTGAATGCCGCACTCTTAAGCGGGTACTGGCTGCCGTTCATCTCCTGGTAAAACTCTGCACCCATGGCCAGGAACAGCGGCAGCGTACTGCCGGCTGTAAGAGAATGGGAGAGGGTAATCGCTGCTGTTGCCTGGTCGTTCCAGGGAAGCACGTCGCTCCGTTGTACACTTCCCTCGTGCTTCTTTTGCTCAAAATCAACGGCGGCTGCCGCACTGGTGATACGGTAATGAGTGGCGCCAAAAGGAACAGTAAGCAGCTTGCCGGGAACAAAGGATGGGATATCAATACGCAGTTCGCCACTGCTGCGGTTGATGGTCGCATCATAGTTTACAGCCAGGGTGGTGCTGAGCTTACCATTGATGTTAAAATCAAAACCCTCCAGCAGGTTTAAATCACCACCGGTTACCAGGCGTTTACCCCGGGCATTCACGCTGTCTGACTGCAACACCCGCAGCATGGCGCTGGTTAGGCGGCTCACCATTTTTGTGTCACTCACATTTTTCAGCAGTTCCTGCAATGACAGGCGCAGGATTTTTCCCGCCGCACCGGCATGGCCGAATTCGGCCCCGTTCTCACGGGTACGCTGAAAGGCCGGGTCGGTAGCCAGGCGTTTTTTACTGATCCTGCTTGTCCTTTTTACGCGGTAGCCATCTTCCGTTTTGTAAAACGTGATATTTCCCAGCGTTCCTTCAAAAGGAATGATCGCACTTTGTTTAGCCATAATATTGGTTTTTTAAAATGAATGATCAGGATGGTTATCGGGCATCCTGTTTACCCGTTGCCTGTACAAGACAGCACAAGATTAGCAAGCCCGGCGCATTGCCGCAAACCAACCGGCCGGGTTTACCGCATTTTGACCATTTTTGCCGCATTTTGCCGGTGCCTTCCCTTGTATTTTTCAATGGAAATGCCTGCCAAAGCGGCTTTCAGTATTTTTTAAAATTGGGTGTAACGACTTTTTGGGCAGGAAGCAAAGGGATGATTTGTATATGGCTGGAGCATGGCTGGAGCATGGCTCCCGCATAGCTGCCGCATGGTTGGAGCATGGTTGAAGCATGGTTAATGCATGAAAGCCGCCCCGGTACGTGGGCCACGGACCGTAATAAGAAAAATGTTACCGGAACCAGGCGATAGCTTGCCGGAGAAAGATTTCAGCCACGAAGTACAAAGCACCGAATTAAAAAAATGCAACGCATTTTCCTTTGTGCCTTAGTGGCTATATTCCCTTGCCTTGGTTCGTGTCTTCAAGAACCATTTTATTCCCCCCTCCCCGGTACTTGGCCCACGGACCGTAATAAGAAAATTGCTACCGGAACCAGGCGATAGCTCGCCGGAAAAAAGATATTAACCACAAAGGCACTAAGGTCCGAATTAAAAAAATGCAACGCATTTTCCTTTCTGTCTTCGTGCCTTAGTGGCTAAAATAGTTTTTTGAAAAAAAACAATTACCTCAAATACTTCCTTATTACAAATCACTCAGGGCAGTTTATTTCGTGAAGGCCCGAAAGCAGAACCCGCCGCAGTATTAAGTAAGTGCTATCAAAAAATGCGCTGTTTTAAATAAAAATAAGAGGGGCATCAGAACAAAAATGTTTAGTCAAATTTCTATTCTTTGAATAGTACAATTTCTATTGAATAAAAAAATATCAAAAAAAAAGTTGCTGGTATAAATTTTTAGATATAAGTTTACTTCAGAAACGAAAACTATCTCAATCCCCTGGTATTTTAATCCGTTAGTCCGACAAAAAAACCAACAACACTCAAGCAACAGAATATCCCCTCATTCCGTGTAATGTAAAATTGCACAGATAAGTTATTTATTGTTTTATCCGTCTCGGATTGTGTACCCCACGAACCGAAATGGCAGTAGAAGTTTTACTATTTCTTTTACTGAAAATATATCCAATGGTTGTTTTGCAGCCGGCTGCAAAATCCGATGATCCTGTTTGAAAAGCCCATGTTCAGGCAAATTAAAATTCACGGTGTAATGATCTTTTAGAAAGATATGGGTTCATTCATATCCTGTTTCTAAACCTTGTTTTTATTTACTGGCTTATTTGCACAGTTATTACAAAATCACCACAGTTGCAAAAATTTGCTAGGTAAAAGAAAGGTGGCTGACTAATTTTAATAAAGCCTGAAGTTCAGCAACAGCAGGCGAACAAACCGAAAAATATCCTGAGGTATTTTTCAGAAATTAATTACCCTTATGAGTCTTCAGATCCGGATCTGCATTTTTACCCTGCTTATTTGTACTGCGCAATACTGCGCAGCACAGGCTGACAGTGCATTCCAGGCACTGGAGAACCTCCAGAAAGTTCCCGTAAAATATTTAAACGCTGTAGAAAATAAGATAGACAAATACAGCAGCCGCATAACCGGCAAAACGGAAAAGACACTTGCCAAACTCAGTAAGTGGGAGAATAAGATCAAAGGCCTGCTTGACCAGGTAAGCCCTGAAACCTCACAAAAATTATTTGGTAATAATGCCATTACTTTCAGCACGATGCTGAAGAAGCTGCAGGAAGGAAAACAAATTACCGAGGGCTATAAAGCCAAATACAACGAATACCGCGATAAACTTACTACCAGTGTAAAATACCTGGAAGACCAGAAAGATAAGCTGGACAAAAAATACATACAGCCCGTAAAAGCCACACAGCAAAAGCTGGATGAACTGGAAAAGGAAGTGGGTAATACCGAAGCGGTGGAAGCTTTTATTAAAGAAAGAAAGCAACAACTGATCAATGAAGCGGTGAAGTATATTGGTAAGAGCAAGTATTTAACCAAGATCGATAAGGAGGCTTACTATTATGTGGAAACGCTGCGGAATTATAAGGAGTTGTTCAGTGATAAACAAAAGGCGGAGGAGCTGGCATATAAACTGCTTGACAAGATACCTGCCTTTAAGAATTTCATGCAGCAAAACAGTATGCTGGCTTCTTTGTTCCGCAGGCCGGGAGCAGCTGAAGGGAGTGCAGCAAACCTGGCCGGCCTACAAACCAGGGCCAGTGTGCAAACGCTGATACAGGAGCGGATCGCTTCCGGCGGCCCCAATGCCAGGGAGCAGTTTAGCCAGAACATGCAGCAGGCACAGGTTGAATTA
Organism: Ferruginibacter sp.; assembly: GCA_044226725.1. Lineage (GTDB taxonomy): Bacteria > Bacteroidota > Bacteroidia > Chitinophagales > Chitinophagaceae > Ferruginibacter. The sequence continues at coordinate 7,522 of JBGAGM010000001.1, forward strand.
AATAGCCTGAAAGATAAGATTATCAAAGCCGGGGGAGGCAGTAGCGAAGCCAATATCCCCAACTTTAAGCCCAACGAACAAAAATCAAAAACATTTTTACAGCGGCTGGAATTTGGAAGCAATTTCCAGTTTGCCAAAAACAACAGCCTGGTGCCCACCACGGCAGATATAGCGCTGAGTGTGGGATACAAACTGAACGACAAATCAGTTATTGGCATCGGGGCCAGCTATAAAATGGGCATTGGCAGTATTCAGCGCATCAGTATCAGTCACCAGGGGCTGGGCCTCCGGAGTTTTATCGACTGGAAACTGAAGAAGCAATTCTTTGTAACCGGTGGCTTTGAAATGAATTACCATGCCGGGTTTAAGAACCTGGGCCAGTTACAAAATTATAACGACTGGCAGCAGGCAGGTCTCGTAGGCATCACCAAAAAATTAAACATCAAAACCAAATTCTTTAAGGGCAGCAGCGTGCAGTTATTATACGATATGCTGTACCGGCAGCATGTGCCGGTAAGCCAGCCGGTGCTGTTCAGGGTGGGGTATAGTTTTAAATAAAATATTGATCTAAAAATTGATAGTATGAAGCAAGCAGTATGGTATTTATTATTTCTTTTGGCCGGGTTGCAAGGTAAGGGACAGGCTAATCCAGACAATTTTCAGAAGATGGTGGATTTTTTACCGCCGGCGCCTAATGCTGCGGCTATTATCAAGCATGATGCATTGAGCATCAACAAGAACAATGGAAGCCCATCGTTTAATATTACCCTGTTTACGGTTAAGGGTAATAAACTCGCTGCGAATATTTCAATAGGGTACAGTTCCACAGGTATCAAGGTAGATGAGATTGCCTCCCGGGTTGGTATGGGATGGGCATTAAATGCCGGTGGTGTGGTAACAAGAACTGTACGAGGGGTGGTGGATGAATGGAACAACAGGGTAGCACCTTACTCTGATCCGATACAGCAGAATTGCGGTAACTATAATTTCATGAACAATGTAGCCAGTTCCCTTAATTGTAACGGACCGGGCTGCAATGGATCTGATGCGGAACCAGATCTTTTTAATTTCAGCATGAACGGACAGTCCGGCAGCTTTGTTTATGACGCGAATGGTAATCCCATATTGATACCTGCGGACAAGTATAAGATACAAAAGAACCTGGGTGGCTCAGACTGGGATTTTATAATCACAGATTTGGCCGGTATTGAATATTATTTTGGCGGAACCGGTGCGGTCGAAAAAACAAAAAGATTGAGTAACTGTGGCAAAAGTTTTGATTCGTATATAGCCAATAGCTGGTACCTGACAAAAATTAAACATCCCAATGGCGAGACGATCAACTTTAGCTATGTACCCCATAACTATCAATATGATAATGGTGTAAGCCAGACATTTTATTGGACAAACCCAATGGTGGATACCGATGCGCCGCCAAATTCAAATGTTGCATGTCCCACAGGAGAATGCCCTCCTGCTCCATCTCCTACTAAATGTGTAAATCAAACGAGTACTTTGGGTGTGTTGCTCAACACAATCAGTTGCAATAATGATATTATTAGTTTCCTGTACCAGTCCAGGCAGGATTGTACTGACAAACTGGTTCAGAAAATAAGTCATTACAATAACACCGAGCATATTGAAACCTTCAACTTTTTTTATAATGAACAAGTTTCGAATTCAACCTATTTAAATGAGAATAATGGTACTTACAATAATTACACGCCTTATCTGACGGACCTGCAAAAGCTTTCCAGTGACCTTTCATTAGCCAATACACATCGTTTTGTATATGATGACCCGGCAGGCAGGCCGCCCAGGCTCTCTTTTTCGCAGGACCATTGGGGATATTTCAATGGCAGGATCAATACCAGTTTTATCCCAAGGCATACTGATCCGCTTTTAACCTACAAGTTTCCTGCTGCAACCGCCAACAGGGAACCGGATCCGGCTTTTGCAAAAAAGGGAATGCTGACCAAAATTGTTTATCCCACCGGTGGTATTGACTATATCGATTATGAAAGCAATGAGGTTAATGACCAGATAAACGGTCCTGCTACTTTTGAAACTTACCATGAGTACTCCTGTAATGTAACCGGAACCGGTTATCCCAGCCCTGTAATGCAAACCAAAAGTACCACATTTACTATTGACCGGGCCCAGGTTGTTGAAATTGTAATCACTTGCGGAACCAGTAACCCGGGCGCTTACGACCCTACGCATATGAAGGGCTATTTATCTATAAGCGGGGGACCAGTAAGTATCCCTGATGAATATTTCCTGGCTGGTTCACCTGCAATTGAATACCGGCGCCATTACATGGAATACAATTATTTACCGGCAGGTACCTATACGGTTACCTATGGTGCAAAAGGCCGTGATCAGACCACTTCAATTAAACTGAAATTTTACCCCGCAACGGTAGCCTCAGGTAATACCAATAAAATAGTGGGGGGCGTTAGGGTTAAACGGGTTATGACGGGCAATCCCGGTGAAAAGCCGACAATTAGAAGGTTTTATTACGGAAATATGGAAACACTAAGTCAATCTTCAATGTATGTTTCCCAATGGCCAAAATATGACAAAAATTACCGGAATACGGTGCCTGGCTGCCTGGTTGGCAATGGAAGCAATACCGCTCCATGGCAGGCATATTGCGACCTTACTGCTATGTATTCCGGCTCGCTGGTTAGTCTGTTCAATTATGGATCCGGCCTTATCAGTTATGCCTCAGTCATTGAAAGCATAGGAGAAAATTTTGAAGGCGGCGCCACACAAACAAAGTTTAATGTTGGCCCAGATGGACATGGGCAGGTTATTTGGGGAAATGATATTTTAGAAGCGCCCCTGTCAAATTATAGCAGCTTGTTAAACGGTAAAATTCATGAGGAGATCGTGTATAAGAAACCGGCAGGAGCCGGACCATTATTCCCCATTAAGAAGACGGCGTATACCTATTTGATCGACCAGCGGCAGCAGCATTTATTGTACGGATATAGTGTGAATAAGAAATACGAGATACAGGTTGCGGTTCCGGGAAATAACTGCCCCCCCAATACTACAGTAGTGCCACAGATTGCCAATGCATTTGATGTGGTGAAATACCTGGTGATCTCTGACTGGACCCATCCAGAATCTGTTACCGAAACCATCTACGATGAGAACGGCCAAAACCCGGTAACCACTGTTAATAACAGTTATTACGATAATGAGCAGCATATGCAGTTAACACGATCTGAAACAGTTAACAGCAAAAATGAACTGGTAAAAACCATCAATACTTATCCTGCTGACCATAGCAGTACACAGGTATATGCTGATATGATGGCGAAGAATATCCTTACTCCGGTTATTACCTCCACCACAAAAAATAACAGTGCTGAGCTTTCTTTTGAAAGGATCAATTATAGCAATGCCGGTAATAATAATTTTGTGCCTGCATCGGTTGAGAAATCAGTAAAAGGCAATGCACCGGAAATTGAGGGAACCATCAGCCAGTATGATGCGAATGGTAATATACTGGAGTTTACCGGTAAAACCGGAATTGTTACAGCCATCATCTGGGGATACAACAATAAGTACCCGGTGGCACAGGTAGTGGGCGCCGGCTATGCCAGTGTAGTGGCACAACTTACAGGCGGCAGCACAACTGCCCTGCAAACCATGGACGGTGCCACTTTAAGAACTGAATTGAACCGTATCAGAACAGGGCTGCCTGCTGCAAGTGTTACCACTTATACATATAAGGTGATGACCGGGGTTACCAGCATTACAGATCCGAACAATAAAACCAATACATACGAGTACGACAGCTTCAACAGGTTGCTGCATATCAAAGACCAGGACGGAAATGTTGTAAAGAAAAACCAGTACCAATATGCCGGCTCTAATGCAGCATCAATGCCGGCTGTATTCTTTAATGCCCCGCTTACCAAGGATTATAGCTGCCAGACCTGTGCATCCGGTTACGTAGATAATACCGTGTATCACTACAATATTCCCTTTGGTAAATATTTTTCTTTAACAGATCAGGCAAGTGCAGATGCAATGGCAGCAGCTGATAATGATGGCCAGGAATATGCCAATAAGAACGGCAAATGTGTGAACTATGTAACGGCCACCTGCAGCGGCGCAGCCTTTAAAGTGGTTAACTGTATTTGTGAAGAAGGGATTAAAGAATGTATGGGCAGTGTGGCAACCAGTGGTGGCTGGCTTGTTAATTTCAGATACCGCTGGAGCGATGGAAGCACCGGTACTCCCTTTACTGAGTTTCTTGCCACCTGCACAGGGGCTGATAAAAAATTCCTGAACTGCATCTGTGAAGTTGGTTCGAAGGTTTGTGATAATGTAACAAACAATGGCGGAGGATCTTACACGGTAACATACCGTTACCACTGGAGTGATAATTCTTATAGTTCACCTCCAATAACAGAAACTATCACCTGCAGCGGTATCGATAAAAAGATAATCAACTGCACCTGTGAAACCGCTTACAAAGTATATGTTACTTCAGAGTATTGCGGAAGATCTAATGAAGATGGTTGCTGTGAGAAAAAATGGCGTTGCGGTTTTTATTACAAATGGAGAGATGACAGTGTACTGTATAACGGGCCAAACAATGAACTTTTTTATGAGTGCTCGGATGATGATTGTATGCCTGTTGCAATAATACCGGTAGAATTTAAACCTTAAAATTATTAATAAAAATTGCATGATATGATAAAATTTATTTTGGGTTGTTTGCTTCTTACATCGCCCATGGTAGTAAGTATTTATTCGCTGAGTATTGCCGATGTGAACGACGGTGCCATCAATTTCAATAATTACAGGGGAAAAAATATACTGATCGTGAATACTGCCACCGGTAATGCAGCTGCCAACCAGCAACTGGCGGAACTGCAGCAGCTGTACCAGCAAAACCAGGGCAGCCTGGTGGTGATAGCATTCCCCAGCAACAGCTTTGGCCGCGAGCCCGGTACCAATGCACAAATAAAAGCCCTGATGCAGGGTACTTATGGCGTAACCTTTCCTATTGCTGCAAAGAGCCGGGTTTACGGAGACAGCGCCAATGTAATTTATCAGTGGCTGAGCAGCAAACTGCAAAATGAAATGATGAACTCAAGGACCATCCGCGATTACCAGAAATACCTGGTAGACGGAACCGGCAGGCTGGTGGCGAAGTTTGACAGTATGGTGAGCCCCCTGAACGGAAAAATACAGGAAGCTATAAACAGGAACAGGTAATAAAGATTTTGTTACAGACAAGCACAAACCAATGAGTATGTTGAAAAAATATCTGATAGCCGCAGCTGTACTACTGGTACAGGATGCTGTTGCCCAAACGGTTAATTATGTACGCACCTGGGAAGCCAGGGTACCGGTAACCGACCCCTCCACCCTGGCCAGCCGCCCGGTAAATGAAGTAGTGCAAACCACCGGCTATGCAGATGGCCTGGGAAGGCCCCTGCAAACCGTAGTGAAGGAAGGATCATTTATGAACAGCAGCAACAGCAAAACCGATATGGTGAGCTTTAATGTGTATGATGAGCTGGGGCGTGAGGTAAAGAAATACCTGCCCTATGCTGCCACCGCCAATACCGGTAATTTAAAGACCGACCCCATCAATGAGCAAAGCAGTTTTTACTGGACACAACTAAATGGCCAGGGCGAAACCTTCTTTTACAGCAACAGTGATGTGGAAGCCAGCCCGCTGAACCGCCCTGCAAAAACATACGCACCCGGTAATAACTGGGTGGGGGCAGGCCGTGGGGTGGCTATGAATTATTTAAACAATACCACCGCTGATGATGTGAAGATCTGGCAGGTGAACGGGCCGGGCAATTACAGCCTGGCAACCATAAATAACAACAATTATTATGGCGACGGGCTGCTTACCGAAATGCATACCACCGATGAACACGGAAACCAGGTGGTGGAGTATAAGGACAAGGAAGGCAAAGTGATACTAAAGAAAGTGCAGGTGGCAGACAATGCCAATCTGGGTGCCAGTTATGCAGGCTGGCTTTGCACCTACTATGTGTATGATATCTACAATAACCTGCGGCTGGTGATACAACCCAAGGGAGTTGCCCAACTGGTAAGCAATGGCTGGCAGTTAAACAGTACTATTTTAGATGAACTCAGCTTCCGGTATGAATATGATGGCAAAAACCGCATGAGTATAAAAAAAGTACCCGGTGCGGCTGAAGTATATATGGTGTACGATAAATGGGACAGGCTGGTACTTACGCAGGATGGCAATATGAGAGCCACCAGCAAATGGATATTTACCAAGTACGACTATTTGAACCGCCCGGTGATGACCGGCTTTTATACCGATGCCAGTCATACCGGCCAGGCTGCCATGCAGGCTTATGTAGACGGATTGATGGCAACAGCCGGCCGTTTTGAAACCACCAATGGCAGCGCTAATGGATATACCAGCACGGCCAGCTTTCCTTCCATAAGCAATCCCGACCTGCTTTCCATCAGTTTTTATGATAATTATGACTGGACAAGTGCCAGCGGTTATAGTGTTTATGGGGGTATGGATAATAGTAATAACAGTCTTTTTTACGGAAGCGGCAGCCCGCTGTATGCACAGCCGCTTACGCCCAGTGACAAAACTAAGGGGTTGATGACAGGCAGTATTACTTCCGTATTAAACAGCACACAAAAATTAGTAAGCAGTATTTATTACGACGACCGGGGCCGGGCCATACAAAGCAAGGCGCAGAATATTACCACGGGAGTGGATATCACCACCACGCAATACAATTTTGCGGGGCAGCCGCTGATGAGTGTGCTGCAGCATGAAAAAGCAGGCGGCACAGCACAAAGCGTAAAGCTGATAACCAAAATAAGCTACGATGATCTGGGCAGGCTGAAAGAAGTTAGAAAGAAAATTACCCAAACCATTGGCGGCAATACCATTCCTGCCAGCCCGGTTGAAAAGATCATTGTAAAAAATGAATATGATAAACTGGGACAACTGGTTACCAAAACCCTGGCACCGGAATTTAACAGCAATGCAGGACTGGAGCAGCTGAAATACGATTACAATATACGTGGCTGGCTTACCAGCCTGAATAAAGATTATTTAAGCGGCGCCAATACCAATAGTTATTTTGGTATGGAACTGGCCTACGATAAAATTACTACTGCTGTAACCGGCACGGGCTATGCAGCAGCGCAGTACAATGGCAATATTGCCGGTACCATCTGGAAGAGCAGGGGCGATGGGGTGAACCGGCAATACGATTTTGGGTATGATAAGGTGAACCGGTTGCTGAAAGGAGATTTTAAACAGAAGAACGATGATGGCAGCTGGAATAAGAATATAGTTAATTACAGCATGAAGATGGGCGATGGTATAAATTATACCAGCGCTTATGATGAGAACGGAAATATACTGCAAATGCAGCAGTGGGGGCTTAAGGTAAACAGCAGTGTGCAAATCGATAATCTCAGTTATAATTACACGAACAATACCAATAACGGGTTAAGCAATAAATTATTAAAAGTAACCGATGCTTTTAGCGACCCTGCTACCAAACTGGGCGACTTTAAGGACGGTACCAATACCAATGACGATTACAGTTATGATGTGAATGGCAATATGGTTACCGATCAGAACAAAAAGATTCAGAACATTGAGTATAATCACTTAAACCTGCCATCGGTGATAACACTGGATCCGCCACCCAACTCGCAGTTTGGTACCCGGACGATCACATACACGTATGATGCAGCAGGCAACAAGCTTAAAAAGGTTGCATACGAAAGTACGGGCCCGGGTGTAAACCGTTCAATCAGCACCACTTATATCAACGGCCTGGTTTACGAAACCAAACTTACCAACCAGGGCGGCTCGCCGGAGGCTGATGACCATACTGACCTGCTGCAGTTTGCCGGGCAGGAAGAAGGGCGTATCAGGTATAAGCCAGCTGCGGGTAACAATCCGGCCGGTTTTGCCTATGATTATTTTATAAAAGACCACCTGGGCAATGTGCGCATGGTACTTACTGATGAGAGCCAGCAGGATATTTACCCGGCAGCAACGCTGGAGCCATCCCTGGTGGGTATTGAAAATCAATTTTATACTATTGATCAGTCTAAAATAGTAGCCAACAGTGCAGCCAATTATATCAGGGACGCCAACCAAAACCCGCAGACCTATACCAATAATAACTTACCGGCTGTGGCCAATAACAATACCAGTTGCAGTGGTAATTTATGTACCACCGATAATAGCCAGTATGTGTATAAATTAAACAGCAATGAAAATAAAACTGGATTGGGCATTACTTTAAAAGTGATGGCAGGGGATAAACTGGATATTTTGGGCAAAAGCTACTATTATCAAAACAACCCCAACCCGGGGAGTAACAATACTCCTAATATTGCGATTATTGACCTGTTAACAGGGTTTTTAAACAGTGCCGGCAATGCTGTCACACAAACCCACGGAACAGTAACACCTTCTCAAATTAACACTACAGCAGGCACCAGCGGCATCAACAGTATGCTCAACAGTCAGAACAGCCAAACAAGTGCATCCCAAAATAAGCCAAGGGCCTTTATAAATTGCATCATTTTTGATGAGCAGTTCAAAGCGATAGATTTTCGGATCAGTATGGTAGGGGCCAATAAGGAACTTAAAACTCATTTTCCTGAACTGCAGAATATAACAATTCCTAAAAACGGATTTGTGTATATTTACTGTAGCAACGAAACTCCGGTTGATGTGTTCTTTGATAATATACAAGTAGTGCATACCAGGGGGCAGATTTTGGAGGAAACCCATTATTATCCATTCGGGTTAACAATGGCGGGGATTAGTAGCAAGGCGGCGGGTGGCATGGACAATAAATTTGAGTACAATGGTAAGGAGAAGCAGGAGAAGGAATTTGCAGATGGAAGCGGGTTGGAGTGGATGGATTATGGGGCGAGGATGTATGATGGGCAGATTGGGAGGTGGTTGACATCCGATCCCAAGGCGGAAAAGTATAAAGAGTGGTCACCTTATACTTATGCCTTAGATAACCCAATTAGATATAATGATAATGATGGGCGTGAAGTATCTGATCCAATCCAAGACTTGGTACAAAAAGCCATTGATCAGTCTCCGACACTACGGAGTCTATTAACTCAGAATCGAATTACAGTTGAAAATGCAACTCAATTCATCAAGTTTGTACCAGCAGGACAACATACGGGAATGGACATAAACCCTCCTCACAATATCCAAATAGAAGATGTCGGAGAAATTTCTGATAAATTAATGGGGCTTGCTCATGAATTAACAAACCGAAAGAATGGTGAAGCATTTGAAGAAATAGAGACAACATTAAAAAATGGATTTTCAAATGAAAGAAATGCAAGGGACAGGAAAAAAAATGACGAAAAGTTTGCGGATGCAATTTTAGCTAAAGAAGCTGAAGGCGTATATAATCAAGTCTTAACAGCGGCGGAAGTAGGAGGACAATTTGACCCAGTGAAAGCATTTGGAAATGCTTTAGACTTAATCGGTTACAAAAAAGATATTGCTGCAGCCAATGGAGATGAAATAAAAATAGCAAAAATAAAGGCTGATTTGTTAGAAAGTATAACAAAAAATATTAGTTCGGCAATACTTGGTACTGGAGAAGATGCAGGAAAATCTGCAAGAGAACATTATATAAATCTTGCAAAACGAACACGAAATAATAGACAAATTCAATAAAATCATTACAAATGAAAATATTTTTTTTTACTTTTTTATTTATTGCCTGTTCATATTCTAAATTATACGCTCAAAACGATTCTTTGGTAAATAATAATACAATTGATTTTAAGGCTATTAAGACTCCTGTAAAATATTTAGACTCAAGCAAAATAGACCCATCACATATCTATATCTATACTTACACTTCGCCGCTTGATAAAATAAAAATATTGAGACTTAATTCTAAAGAGTGGATGGAACTTCTGTGTAATGAAAATACAGACTGGGCTGCTAATCTTTATTTGTATAGTATTTATCACAAGGATGCTGAATTATTTTCCTTGTGGAATACAAGAAAAAAATGGATAGAATTTAGAAAAAAAAGCGATTTAGTATATTGGAAAAATAATCTTTCTCGCTTAATGAATGAACCTTTGCCAAATCCTTCATTATTATTAATACATTAGTTTACTTTCTCTTCGGCTGACGGTGTTCGCCAATTCTCCAACGCTCCCGCCTTTTTCGCCGTGGTCGGTGTTCCCAATTAATTCGCAAGCCAGCACTCCAACCCGTGAGCGCCATGGCGTGCCCCGATAGCTATCGGGACACGCCACGGCAGGAAGCACACAGGTTTTAGGCTTGGAATGCTGGCTTACGATGGGATGAAGGAACACCAACCATAGCGGAAAAGCCATACTTCACCGCTGTTTGTATTCCTTTTTCTTATTACTAAAAGCGCTCTCTTTACAAACGCCCCGGTGGGGACCCCGGCCAGCCGGAACCACAATTATTTCCTGTATAGTGTGCTAATTAATAAAATCCAAGTGAAAGTATAAGCATAGCTATTAGCGATACATGTTACCCTGCTTTTTTATGAATTCGTAGATAAAAACAGCAAAAAGCAAGAATAAAATTTGATCCAGAAATAAGTTATAAAAATTCCAACCATGATTTTCACTGCCGGAGCCGCTTAAACGGAATCTTTGATAAAAAGTATATGGCCACTCAATATCAACGCCATTTAATTTTTTCCTTCCAAAGAAAAAAAACAACAGTTCCACAATGTTGAAAATCATTATTAAAAATGAAACTATCAGTACCTTTTTCATAAACTTATTGCTGCATCTTTTCAAACCTGAACTATTAGTTGGCATTGATGGCCCACCAGTTAGAGCGTATTTTTTAGAACTCCGCCAGCAGTGGAAATCTCTATCTGTAGTTCCATTCATGCCATTCCAATTCTTCTGAATCCCGCCAAAGACCTTTTCCTATTTTTAATTCTAAAATTGGCAAAGCAGATGGGTCTATGCCTATTATTGTAGCTAATGAAACAACCCTCATATCCTCATCATTTACATCTTCTCCGGAGCCAGCAAATGCTTCCCATACATCTTCTTCCCATCTCATAACTTCTGTGATTTTTTCTCCCCTCAAAGAATCAATATTAGTAGTTACCGTTGGTGCTTTTGAAACAGGGTAATCCCAGTTCTTTTTCAACCATTTCCAAACAGGCTCCGAAGATTCTTTCCATTCGATATTCATATTGGGTATATCCGCAGTGAAGTGATCCGGGTCTGGTATTATTTGATAAAAATCGATATTATTTTGCTTGTAATAATCAAAAACTCCCAAAGCCATTAAATCACTCCATGACCTATGAACTTTCGAAAGCAGGAATGATCCAAATCTATTTATTTGAAATGCATTTGTTCTGTCAGGAGTTTTTAATTTTTCAGTGATGTTATTAATAATTTCTAAAACTTCCTCCTTCATGTAATATATTCCACCGGCAAAAACAAGTTCCAATCCCAGTTTCTCTTTTAATCCTATTGTATATGCATAACGGGGTTGAATATCACCTGAGACTATAGTAATATGATGGCCATATTTTTCAATATTTCTTTTTATTATTTCTTTAAACTCCATAGGTGTTTTCTATTTCTCCGTTGCCTGCCTGCAGGCAGGTATGTTTACTCATCCCGATAGCTATCGGCACAAACGCATTTAATTCTATCCATTTGTTGGTAACCATAAACTTAAAACTATCTATAATTATATCCTTGCCTTGATTATCAGCCAGTACATGTTTCCACTGATAAATTGTAGCAGTGAAATATTGTGGCCAATATTCAGGATAGGATTGAATCATACTACTAATATATACAATTGTTACAGGAGTTTTTATGCTCCATACGCCCACAAAGGAGGAGAATTTTTATGCTTCTTCGTAGCTGGTCATCCCGATAGCTATCGGGATACGCCACGGCGCTCACGGGTTTGAGTGCTGGCTTGCGAATGAAATGGAAACATCGGCCACGGCGAAAGGCGAAAATACACTGTACACCTTACGCCGCCCTAGTTTGTGTTTTAAAGTGAGGTTGCGTAAGGCTTGGAGGCAAGGCGGAAATGCAATTAATTTTTAGAAATGACATCTCCCTTTTTAGTGAATCTTACAAAAAATCCTTCATGAATAGTTACGTATTTTGTTATCTCGAGATATTCACCATTTCTATATTTACGTATTAATTCTGCATTACTTGTAATAGTGGCAAGATTCATATCGCTTTCAAAAATCAATGGATAAAATTTCCCTTTAATGAATAATTTTCTATTTGTCCGATTAGCAAACTTATTGTCTCCTTTACATATGTAGAGATCGTAAAAAGTCGAATCAGAATAAAGGCAAAAATAGCTTGAGTCATCTACCTTATTTTCAAATAAGGAAATAATCTTGTTGGAAAGTATATAAGTTATGCCTTGGTTGTTGATAATATTTAGGTTGTTTTTTTTTGATACACTACAGGCTGAAAAAAAACAGACTAAAATGAAAATTAAGTTTTTCATATTTTTTTAATTTTTTATTCCTGCAAGCTGTTTGAGGGCATCAATAGCCATATTGAAGTTTGGATCTACCATTTTCCCTACCCCATTTGTTTGTGTTCCGGTCGGGGTTACTTTATTCACAGATGGGTTATTTTCACCAGTATAAGAATCTATAGAATAAATATTAATTCCAAAATTTTTTGCTGTATTAACGTCTTTTGGAGATGTTCCTGGTTTATTTTCCAAACTTGGATCATTAATAAGCGAATGCCCGTGTGCTCCTCCTATCAAAATATTATCGTCACTTATCTTACCAATATAGAATGCTCCTTTTCTCGCTGGGTCATTATTATAATTTGCTTCAATTGTAGTCTCTGTATTAGAGCCCTCAGGCCCCCTGATACTTGTTAATACAGCGGTAGGGATGTCTACTGAATTATCAACATCTAAAACAAAAAATGTTTGATTTTCCTTTTTATGATTTATTGTTTCTGTATTTACATCTTTCAAATCCCTGTCAATTTTTTCTTGATTAACACTGATTACACTACTATTGCTTTGCAGCTGATTCGTCGCTTCCGTTGAAGTAGTTGTTCCAGCATTAGTTTGTTTTATTTCATTAAATTTTGTAGCATCAATAACTCTTATTTTTGTACTTGAACTGCCATCTTGACCAAGTAATTTCCCGGTTTTACTATCCAAATAATAATCAGTGGGAGTCATTCCATCTGGATCAATAAACCTTATTGGATTATTGAAAGTGAAATTAAATGGAGAGTGCCTTCGCATTTTATCTGTTAATGGATCAATCTGATCCCACCTCCCAATCTGCCCATCATACATCCTCGCCCCATAATCCATCCAATCCAACCCACTTCCATCTGCAAATTCCTTCTCCTGCTTCTCCTTCCCATTGTACTCAAATTTATTATCCATACTGCCCGCCGCCTTACTACTTATCCCCGCCATTGTTAACCCGAATGGATAATAATGAAAACTATAGGTAATACGGTACTGCAAAGCTCTAGCGTTAAGTTGTTATATACATAAATTTAGTTATTTTTTGCCAATAATTGCTGTTTACCGGGTTAAATTATTTGTCATCAGGCTCTTTCTTTTATACCCGGATAATATTCGGTTTCAACCAGTTTTTTATATGCAATCTTTACTTCCTGGTTAAGATAATCCTGTGCTATCGAAACATAGCGGTAAAATTCTTTACTGCCAGGTGCATGGCCTGATATTTTCCGAACCACTAATTCGGGCACACCCATGATGAGCAAGGTGGTAATGGCTGTACGGCGCATGGTATGCGCTGTAAAATGTTGATGAAAACACCAGGCTTTTCCATTACTTTTTTTAAGTTCTGTTAATTTGCCCTGCCTGCTTACAGCCCGGGTAAGGGGGTAATTCCATCCGGCCTTTTCGATCAGCTTCTTGATCTGTATATTAAGATTGGTTACAGAAAGCCGGGGTAGGACATATTTACCGGCCTTTGTTTTGTACCGGTTTATGATTTCTATAGCATAGGCCGGAAGGGGAATATTGACTTCTGTACCTGTTTTTTGGGTGAACAGCTTAAGGTAAACTCCTTCGCCTGAGTACACGATATTCTTTTTCTGCAGGCTCATAAGGTCGCTTACCCGAAGGGCTACCGTGCAGCCAAATACAAAAATGTCTTTTACCCGTTTCAGGTAAATACTAAGGCTTTCTTCAAACGCTTTATCATTGATCAGGTATTGCAGCCGCTCCGGTTGTAATACCACGGGTGTGGTAGGTTGCTGCGGAACCCTGAAAGATTTATGATAGTTGCCCACACTGAAGCCCTTTTCGGTTTGCAGATAATTGAAGAATGATTTGAGTATCTTAAAAATATTGCGCACATAATTGTCGCCATAGCCCTTTTCCTTATAGAGAAATGCCGAAAACTGCATATAAAACCTGGCCCAGTAATTCTTTTCCTTTTGTAAAGTTTTCATAGAAGCCCGGTGCAGCAATTGAATGCGCAGGGGCATACCGGTTTTGGTTTCAAACTGCAGCAGCAGTTGCTGTGCATACCGGTAATTGGTGATGGTGCCCGCTGTAATTTTTTTGCAGGAGGCTGTTAAGCGTCTGCCAGAAACAGAGGCTTTGATAAAGCGGCTGAAATAATCAGCCACCCCGATCTGTGCGTTTGTTTTTTGCATATGATTGATTTTAACTGTGAAGGATGTTTTAAATTAAGAAATAAAACCCACTGACGCATTCTATTTTAAAAAAAATAAATAGTGTAAAATTTTTTCACCGTGCGTGTCCCGATATCTATCGGGACACGCCACGAAGAAAAGCGAATATTGGAGAAGCAAAACAGAGAATTATTAAGCTCGTTGCTCGTTAATCGGGAATAACATATTTATCAGGTTTGGAAACGAAGACCATTAAGTATAGAACTGTACACTCCTGCGGTATTTGATCAGAAGCCGGACTATATACATTAAAATCAGGTAGTAACAGGTTTATGTTTAAACCCCGAAGATTATTATTACTCCTCAGCTGTCTTTTATCATAATGGAACAGATAACTTTGGAGTGTTAACGCACCATTCAGGTAATTGGTGTGGCAACCTGGTTCCGGCAGGTCGGAGACCACGCCGGGGCGTTCGGGAATTTGAGAGATTTTAATCAATAAAATAGAACACGGGTCAGGGCGGAACAACAATAGGAGTCCTAATAATTAGCTAAATGAAGCGAATATTTGTCATATTAATATGTGGTTCCTGTCTGTTCTCATGTCAAAGTATCAATACATTGAGTCCCGAGAGAATTGCTATCATCCCTTATAGCGGGCATGAACAGTTAATTTACGGCTCAAGTTTAAATAATATGGATACAATTCAATTGTTGGGATTTCGTAAATATTTAACGGCTGAAAATACTGGCACTTTCAAAAATAAAAAATTGATTGAGCATTATAATCTGCATTACCAATATCAAAACAGATCAGACAGTAAAAAGGATTCAACGGAATTGTCTGGTACTTATTTAGTTGCACTGACAGCAAGGGAAACAAATCTTACAATAATTAGTTTTAATATCGCTGACAAAGAAAAAGGTTATTTCTTTTGGAATGCGCTGAACTTTGATTCAATTAAAAGTAGCTCAACTTCTGTTTTGTTTTTAGATAATGGGGTTAAGTTAGCTGATGTTTCGAGGATTAAAAATCTATATAATAGCAATACACAAAAGCTATCCGATTCAACAAATATTTCAATGATATATTGGAGCTTATCAAAGGGGCTTGTTGGCTTTGTCAGTGGAAAAAATGAAATTTGGAAATTGAAGGTTCAGCCGTTGTAGGAACTCTTTCCTTTTTGCCGCCGAAGCTATTCACTGTAGCAGTAAACCGTAGCCGCTGCCTGGCTTTTAGCCAACAGCACAGCAGCAATCTCACGATGAACCATTGCCCTGCCTGTCCCTGCCGCCGTAAATTGCCGGGAAAATAAACCAGGAACAAGCACCGGTTATTGATCATCCCGGGCACAAAAGTCATTGGGATAATTATTTGTTTAAATAAAAGAGCTTTCTTTAGTTGTTTTTTAAAACAATAATCCGTAATTTGAACTTACTAACTGTTACCAGTCATAGTATTGCCGATTAGTCTATCCTGACATAATCAAATCAACCTTGTTCTGCAAAACGATACGGTATAGTTTCTTTATATTTATATTTCATTCTATACGACTTTCGCTATTTTATGTCAAAGAAATTGTTGCTATATATTGTAACATTTATTTTTCTTTCGGGCATACTCCTGCTTTTCAATAAGGGGTATAAGGAACTTTCTGAGTACAATGACCTGATCATCCGGCATAATACTGCTTATGGCCTTTTCCAGGACCTTTCCAGGCAGATCAGTAATGCCGCCATACTCACCCCGGAACTTGCGTCTATTAACAGAAGAACCGGCGAAGCCAACCTGTTCTTTACCGATAGCAACCTTATTATCAGCCTGCTAAACCAGTTAAAATCAATAGTAAGGGATTCTGTTAAAGTAAGCATCATTAAGCAACTGGATACAATTATACCCCAGGAACTTAACTGGTTGCTTGCAAGCAATGTTACGGATTCAATCATACATAACCACGGAACGGTACACACCGCTAAGCTAAAACTTATCCATGCACTCATCGAAAGGGGCATAGAAAGGACCCGTTACCTGATAGAATACCGAAAGACACTATTACACAGGTCGATCAATACGATCAAAATCTGGATGACCCTCTTTATACTTTTATCGGGCATACTCATCATTTATACAGGCACCAGCCTGTTCAGGCAGGAAAATAAGACCCGGGTAAAGGAAAGAGAGGTCACTGAATACAAATATGCACTGGATGCTTCATCCATAGTTGCCATCACCAATCAAAAGGGGATCATCCAGCATGTTAATGATAATTTCTGCCGCATATCCAAATACAGCCGTGAAGAACTCATTGGCAGGGACCACCGGATCATTAATTCGGGCTACCATTCAAAGGCATTCATCAAAGAACTTTGGACCACCATTGCGCAGGGCAGGATCTGGAAGGGCGAACTGAGGAATAAAGCTAAGGATGGTTCCATTTACTGGGTGGATACCACCATTGTTCCGTTCTTAGATGCAAATAACAAGCCTTACCAATACGTGGCCATCCGGTCGGATATAACAGAACGAAAGAAAGCAGAAGAGCAGCTTATCAAAAGTGAGAAGATCTATAAGACCATCGCCTCCAGCATACCGGGCTCGGTGATCTGCCTGATAGATCCTGATTTCCGCTACCTGCTCATTGAGGGTGATATGCTTGAAAAACTGGGATACAGCAAAGAAATGCTGCTGGGCAAAAAAGCAGCCGACGTG
The DNA here is from genome assembly GCA_044226725.1 of Ferruginibacter sp. Lineage (GTDB taxonomy): Bacteria > Bacteroidota > Bacteroidia > Chitinophagales > Chitinophagaceae > Ferruginibacter. The sequence goes on from JBGAGM010000001.1 coordinate 24,926, forward strand.
CTGTCGCCGGATGTGTTTGCCGGCGTGCTGGAAGAATTCAAACAGGCTTTTGCAGGTATCACCGTTACCCGGGAATCGCAGCGGATGGGCTATGATATCATTTCAAGGTTCATCCCCCTGAAGGATGAGGATAACAGCGTTTATGCAATCATGACAGTTGCCATTGACGTGACAGAACTCAAACAGGCGCAGCGTGATATTGCAGAGCTGAACCAGGACCTGGAGGATAAAATTATAAAACGCACGGAGCAACTGAACCTGGCCAATAAAGAGCTGGAGAACTTCTCGTATTCCGTTTCGCACGACCTCCGTTCGCCGCTGCGAATCATTGACGGTTACAGCCAGATACTGCTGGAAGACTATGCCCCCCAACTGGATGCGGAGGGGCAACAGACCATACAGGTGATCATGCGCAACACCAAAAAGATGGGCCAGCTCATCGATGACCTGCTCGATTTTTCGAGGTCGGGCAAAAAGGAAATGAAACTGACCCGGGTAAATATGAATGCACTGGTGGAAGAAGTTTTGGAGGAGCTGCGTTCCGCAGGCGTGCCGGTTCCTGCAGCCCTGCACTGCCGGCCCTTACAGGAAGCATGGGGCGACAGCAGCCTGCTGCGACAGGTGTGGATCAACCTGCTGTCGAATGCGGTAAAATATTCTGCCAACCGCGAAAAGCCCGAAGTGGAGATCGGTATGCAGGAGCAGGGCAAAGAGCAGGTATATTATGTAAAGGATAATGGTGCTGGATTTGATATGAAATATGCAGGAAAGCTTTTTGGTGTTTTCCAGCGCCTGCACCGGCAGGACCAGTTCAGCGGCACAGGCGTGGGGCTGGCCCTGGTTCAAAGAATTATTATCAGGCATGGTGGTAGGGTATGGGCCGAGGCAAAGGAAGATGCAGGCGCCTGCTTCTACTTTACCCTGCCCGCAAGGTCCGGCGAATAATATTAACCACTTAAAACAAGTTTTATGAATACCGATCAACATGTTGACATTCTCCTGGTTGAGGACAACCCGGAGGAAGCCCAGCTTGCCATCCGCAGTTTTAAGAAAAGCAACCTGGCCAACCAGGTTTTGCATATTGATGACGGGGAAGAGGCGCTGGATTTCATTTTTGCACGTAACCAATATGCTCATCGTGACCCCGTCAACCTGCCCAAGCTGATACTGCTGGACCTGAAACTGCCCAAGGTGAGCGGACTGGATATACTGCGGGCTGTGAAGCAGCACCCGCAAACCAGGATGATACCGGTGACCGTTCTTACTTCTTCCCGTGAAGAACCGGATATCGTTGCCTGCTATGATCTTGGAGTTAACAGCTATATCGTGAAGCCGGTAAACTTTGAGTCCTTTTCCAGGGCGGTAGCGGAACTGGGTATGTACTGGATGTTCCTCAACGTATCGCCGTCGTCGGATAGTCTGTGAACCACTCACAGCTATCTGTGATCCCAACCAATAACATTTACAAAAGGGTGCTATGAAACATTTAAGACTGCTGATACTGGAAGATAACCCTGATGATGCAGAGCTGATACAGACCACGCTGAGACGTGCCGGGATGAAGTTTGATATTAAACTGGTATCAAGCCGTGAAGCTTTTACCGAAGCCCTGGATTCCTTTGTGCCGGAATTCATACTAAGCGACCACCAGCTACCGCAGTTCATTTCTTCCGAAGCGCTGGAGATCAGCAGGAAGAAACTACCTGATGTGCCTTTTATACTGGTAACCGGTACGGTATCGGAGGAATTTGCTGTGGAGATCATCAAGGCGGGTGCCGACGATTATATTCTGAAGGACCGGATGAGCCGCCTGCCGCTGGCCATTGAGACTGCCCTGAAGAACCGGAAGGCACAAAAAGAAATATCCGATTACCGGTATGCACTGGATGAGACAGCCATTGTGGCCATCACCGATCAAAAAGGGATCATCCTGTATGCCAACGAGAACTTTTGCAAGATATCCAAATACAATGCTGCAGAACTGATAGGGAAGGACCACCGCATCATTAATTCCGGTTATCACCCCGCATCCTATATCAAAGATCTTTGGGTAAGGGTTGCCAACGGCAAAATATGGAGGGGCGAGTTCCGCAACCGGGCCAAGGATGGGACCCTTTACTGGGTAGACACCACCATCATCCCTTTTTTAGGCGCTAACGGAAAGCCATACCAGTATTTATCCATTCGTATAGATATTACGGAACGCAAGATCATGCAGGAGCAACTGATCGAAAGGGAAAAACAGCTGGACCTGTTTATCAGTCATAGTCCGGCTGCACTGGCCATGTTTGATAATGAGATGCATTATGTTGCGGTAAGCGAACGATGGATCAGTGATTACAAACTGGAGAACAGGGACCTGCTGGGAGAAAGCCATTATGATATATTCCCCGATCTGCCCGGGCATTGGAAGGAAATACATCAGCGCTGCCTGGCGGGAAGCACCGAGAAAAACGAGGAAGATTTTTTTATTCACCCGGACGGCAGCAGAACCTGGTTACGGTGGGAGGTACATCCCTGGCGAAGGGCATCCGGAGAAATTGGCGGCATCATCATTTTTTCGGAAGATATCAGTAAGCGCAAGGCAGCAGAGTTGCATATCAGGGAAAGTGAAGAAAAATACCGCACGCTGTTTTTCAGGAGCCCGTTGCCCAAATGGATATATGAACTGGACACACTTCGCTTCCTGGAGGTAAATGATGCGGCCATAGAACTATATGGTTACAGCAGGGAGGAGTTCCTGAACATGACCATCCGGGATATCCGGCCTCCGGAGGAGTTGCCCCGGTTGCTGGAAGATATAAAAAAAGTGGCGGCAGAGGCAGACAGCAGGAGGGGGCTGTGGCGCCACCGGAAGAAAAATGGGGAGATCATCATTGTGGAAACCCTGGCACATTCCCTCAATTTTGAGAACAGGCATACCAGGATGGTGATTTCCATGGATATAACAGAAAAGCTTAAAAAGGAGCAGGAGATACTGCAAACGCAGATGCGGCTTCGGGAGGCGCAGGCCATTGCACATATCAGCAACTGGGAAATTGATATGTTGCAGGACAGCATTACCTGGTCAGACGAGTTTTACCGCATTTTTGGTCTGGATAAGGATACCGCAGTTCCGTCACGGGAACTCTTTATAAACTGCATACACCCGGAAGACAGGGCATTTGCCCAGGCACAAATTGAGGAAGCCTTTGAACAAATCACAGATTCATCCTTTGAGTTTCGTTTTATAAAAGGAGATGCTGAACTAAGGTATGGTTATGTTCAATGGAAATTTGAATTTGACAGGGAAGGAAAACCACAGCGCCTCTTTGGTATCCTGCAGGATATAACCGAGCGCAAGGAAGCCGAGCAGCATTTAAAGGCACTGGAAGATCAAATGACGGAGCAGAAGATACAGGAACAAAAGGAGATAGCGAGGGCCATCATAACGGGCCAGGAGAAGGAAAGGGTTAATATAGGGAAAGAGCTGCATGATAATATCAACCAGATACTGGCAGGTACCAAGCTGTTCCTGAGTGTGGCGGCAAAAAGGAATGAGGAACTGAAGGAAATTGTGCATTACCCGATGGAACTGTTAGACAGGTCCATTGAAGAGATCAGGCTTCTGACTCACCAACTGGTGCCGCCGCTGAAGCATATCGACCTGGATGAGCAGGTGAAGGACCTGCTGCTGAAATTAGAGTTTGGCCAGCATATAGATACCGAACTGGTTTACTCCATCCCTGCCGGCTTGCTTGAGCCCGAACTGAAACTAAATATCTACAGGATATTGCAGGAGCAGGTCAATAACATCATTAAATATGCAGAAGCAAAACAGGTAACTGTTGAGATGAGGGCGCAGGACGGGCATATCGATATTGCCATTACCGACGATGGAAAAGGCTTTGATTCCACTGCCCGGCGTGAGGGTATTGGAATTTCGAATATCATAAACCGGGCTGAATCATTCAATGGCCAGGTACAGATAAAAAGCAGCCCGGGTAAAGGCTGCAGGATAGAAGTGACAATACCTTATTAGTGTTTATTTCCCAATCATAAACCTATCAGGCCTGCCGCCAGGCCCTGCAGCCCGGCAAGACCTTATAGGTTTTAATCGAACCCTCAACACACAAACCTATAAGGTTATACCATCGCACTTATCCAGCCCGGCAAACCTGATAGGTTTTAAACGACCCCAACACACAAACCTATAAGGTTATGCCATCGCACATTTCCCAACCCTGCAAACCTGATAGGTTATCCCCTTCACAAACCTATCAGGTCTGCCGCCAGGTCCTGCAGCTGGGCAAGACCTTATAGGTTTTAAACGTACGCCTTCAATAAACCCCCAACACACAAACCTATATTGTTATGCCATCGCACATTTCCCAACCCTGCAAATCTGATAGGTTATCCCCTTCACAAACCTATCAGGTCTGCCGCCAGGTCCTGCAGCTGGGCAAGACCTTATAGGTTTTAAACGTACGCCTTCAATAGACCCCCAACACTCAAACCTATAAGGTTAGCCATCGCACATTTCTCAACCCTGCAAACCTGATAGGTTTTAATCGAACCCCCAACACACAAACCTATAATGTTATGCCATCGCACATTTCCGAACGCGGCAAACCTGATAGGCTATCCCAATCACAAGCCCTCAATACAACAAATTTTTTCAAAAAATATCTATATTTATTACCCTTATGAATTATTACGTACCCTTTCTCCCAGGCGAAATGTACCATGTGGTTTCCCGTGCCACAGGCAATGAACTACTTTTTAAAGAGCAGGATAACTATCGATTTTTTTTACATCGTTTTGAAAAATACATTTCACCGGTTGCAGAGATTTATGCCTATTCGCTGTTACCAAACCATTTTCATTTTTTGATAGAGATAAAACCTTATGAGGAATTACTGCAACTCTGTTATAGTAATAAAAAGCTGGTGCCCGAAAGTAAACTCCAGGAATTGCTGCAGACCTTTGTTATGCAACAGTTCAGCAACCTGCTCAACAGCTACAGTAAAGCCTTCAACAAAAAATATAACAGGAAGGGCTCACTATTTATGGATTATTTAAGACGGGTACAGATCGCAGACGATGAACAATTTCTGGCAACTGTTTTCTATATCCACAAAAACCCTGTTCATCACGGCCTGTGCAAAAATATCCAGGACTGGAGATGGTCTTCTTACAATGATATCCTTTCAGATACCGCAACCAAAATAGAAAGGCAAAAAATAACAGATGTTTTCGAAGGAAGGGAAAAATTCATAGCCTATCATGATCAGCCGATACATCTTAAAAATGCCCTGGGAACCGAGCCGGAAGATTAACGAACCTCCCTTCACAAACCTATCAGGTCTGCCGACGTGCCCCCGCAGCTGGGCAAGTCCTTATAGGTTTTAAACGTAAGCCCTCAACAAACCCAAACACACAAACCTATAAGGTTATGCCATCGCACATTTCCCAACGCGGCAAACCTGATAGGTTATCCCAACACTCAAACCTATAAGGTTAGCTATCGCACATTTCCCAACGCGGCAAACCTGATAGGTTATCCCAACACACAAACCTATAAGGTTAGCCATTGCACATTTCCCAACGCGGCAAACCTGATAGGTTATCTCAACACTCAAACCTATAAGGTTAGCCATCGCACATTTCCCAACGCGGCAAACCTGCCTACCGGCAGGCAGGCCTGATAGGTTTGCCGGGTACTACCACTTTTGTGGTATTGCAACAACCGTTGCAAATAGCAATCTTTGCAGCAGATTTTAACCTCCTTATCATTAACCAACCATCGATCATGAAAAAGTTTATTCTCTTACAGCTTGTATTGTTCTGTGCCATTGTTGTGAGTGCACAAAGAACAGAGACCAAGATCTATCCTGCCGGAACCATGGCCGGGGAAGCGAAGCTGCTTTCTTCTTACGGAAGTTACAGCAATGGTATCTCATCCAAAGTATTTGTGGTGGATCTGCCTGCATCCAAATATTATTTTATCAGCTCGCTGGTAAATATGCAGGCCGGCAAGCCCTTCACCGTATCGGCAGATGCAGTGGAATACGATTATATCCGTCCTTCCTTAAGCGGCTGGCAATTTGAACAGGCCGGCAGCAGGCCGATATATTTGCAGGCAGGCAAACATATCATCAGTATCCGCGGCACCGATGCCATGGTGCCGATGGCGGAAGAGCTTAACCTGAGCGCTGTATCCCTGAAGGCCTCCGGTACCATACCGCCGGCCGTGCAAAAGTTCCTGCAACAAAATGAGCTGTTGAAGGCCGCGCCGGTACAAAGCTTTAAGCCTGCTTCCGAAACCGGGGATATCACCAACCTGGTGCTTCCCAACCCCATGGGTATTTATGACCATGCCATTGATACTGCTTTTACATATACCCATTACTCTGTGGTTTACCTCACGGCCGGCAACCATACATTTACCACTTCGGGTTCCACCATCAACCGGTCGCTTACGGTTTTTAACCCGCAGGATTATAACTGGTCCTGGTCCAATGTAAATGGCGGTCCGGGCGGCGAGTCGGGCCTTTACATGATCGTGGGCGTTGCGGGGTATTATTCGGTAATGCTGCGGCCGGTTACAGACGGGCAGACCGGCACCACCAATATTATCCTGGACGGAAGTACGCTGGTAAGCAATGCCGTTATCGGCGGAAAAAGATTTGCCATGTCGTCCTTAAAAGGGGGCGATATGAATTTCTTCACCTGCCGCCTTACGGCAGGCGATACCCGCATGCTGGTTTCCCGTTATGCAAACAGCAGCGCAAGAGGGTACAACGATGATTATTACGGCGGCGGGGGCAGCTGGAACTGGGGTGTTTGCAGCCGCATCAAAAAGAACTTCAACGGAATTGATTCGGTGCAGTATGCATTTGTTTGTGCTTACAGTCCAACCAGCACGGGCATCTGCGATGTGTATATGGGCTGCGGCAACAGTAACCTGCCGGTGAAGGAACCGCAAAACTTTCCGTCATTGACCACCGATGATGCCATCATGACGGCGCCACAGACCAATGGTTACTACAACTGCGCATCCTGGAGCGGCGGTGTTACCAGCAGCTGGATCTGGCCGCCGGATGTGATGTCGACCTATAGCTGCAACAGCGGCAATGTGCTGCAATGCTTCGATAATTATTTAAGCAATAACCCGGTACGCTATCCCGGCGCCTGGAATTATACCCGTACGGGGGCCACCTCTTCCAATGCCGTGGTAGACCTGTGGAAAACAGATATCAAGTACACCCATGTATCGGTACGCAAGCCCGGCAATAACCATCCGCATGGGTACGACTGGGAGAGCAAGCCCGGCGGGCTGGACAGAACCCTGCATCCCCGTAATGCCCTGAACAACCCCAACTGGTATGGTGCGGTGAGCAATTATTACAAGCCCACGGGAACCTATGCACGCACAGCAGGTGCGGAATATGCTTTTGAAACAGACCAGGATGCGATCAGGGCCGGGCTGGCCATCTATGATAAGGCATCACTGACCAGGGGGGCATCGGATAAGTTGAAACGCCTTTTGCAAAAGGCCCCTGATGCGGCCAAACAGCAGTTTGATGAACTGTATGATGCCTGGGATGCCACTAAAGCTGCGAATGCAAGCCAGAGCGACCCGGCCATGTACTGTACCAATAAAGCCTACCAGGCACTGGAAAAATTTGCCATGGCCAATGAAACCGCAGCCATGCTGAAAGCTTTTGACAAGTTCATCAATGGGGACCATATCATTGGCCAGCTGGTATGGGCGCTTACCAAGAACCGGTATGGCAAATTACTGGACGAGGTTAAATCGGAGCAGCTGGCCAACCTCTATGATAAAGAGGGGCGCTACCGCATACATGGTGATCACGACAACGGGGTATTGTATATAGAAAAGATATTGCAGCAACCGGAAGAAATTACCGGGCAGTCTGCCGCCGCTGCTGTACGGGTAACGGTATCGCCTAATCCGGTGATCAACCGGTTAGCGGTGCAGGTAACTGCCGACAAGCCTTCCAGCCTGGGCATTATCATCACATCGGCACAAACCGGTTTAAAGCAGGTGGTTCAAAAGGAAACAACGATTGGAGCCGGTACACATAATTATACAGTTGCTGTGAATACCATTGCCGGAAGCGCCGGTGATATACTGGCCGTGCAGGTAATGCTGAACGGCAGTTTGCAAACGGTGAAAGTGGTGGTGATGAAGTAGGTGTTTGCTGTAATCAATTTAATAAGGGGGCGGCTTTAGCCGCCCCCTTATTAAATTGCCGGCTGTTCAGGTTTCCCGGTATACAATCTTCGCTGCAAAGAGATTATTTCTCTATCTTCAACCCAATGAAGAAAGCGGTCTGCTTATTTTTTCTTTCGCTCAGTTTATCTTCCGGCGCACAGCCCAGGATCATTGCTTATGCAACGGGCAGGGCCGAAACCATTGTGCAGTATCCTGTAGATAAACTCACCCATATCATTTATAGCTTTTTAAAGATACAGCACGACACACTCATGTTTTGGGATAGCAGCCAGCAAAATACGGTGAGGCAGCTGGTGGCATTAAAGGCAGCCAACCCGCAACTGAAGATCATGGTATCGGTAGGGGGCTGGAGCGGTTGCTCTTTCTGCAGCGACCTGTTTGCTGCTGAAGAACACCGGAGCCATTTTGCCAGTACAACTGTGTCTCTTTTAAAACAGTACGGGATCGACGGGCTTGACCTGGACTGGGAATACCCGGCCATAGCGGGTTATCCCGGACACAAATACGATACGGCAGATAAGGAACATTTTACGGCACTGGTAAAAGCACTTCGTAAAGAGATGGGAAGCCAGTACCTGCTTAGTTTTGCTGCCGGCAGTTTCATGCAATACCTGCAGCAATCTGTTGACTGGAATGAAGTGATGCCGCAGGTAGATTTTGTGAACCTGATGAGCTACGACCTGGTGGGTGGCTATGCAACCGTAACCGGCCATCATACGCTTTTGCAGGATTACCGGCCGGAACAGGAGTCGGCTGCCAGGGCCGTGAACTGGCTGCTGGATAAAAAAATAGCACCGGACAAGATCGTCATAGGCGCTGCCATGTATGCCAGGGTATGGGATAGTGTGCCGGATATTGATCACGGGCTTTACCAGCCCGGCAGGTTTAAACAGGGTGTGGCATTTGCCGATTTTAAAAATTACTTCAGCGATACATCCGGCTATCAGTATTACTGGGATAGAAAAGCCCGGGCACCTTATCAATACAATGCCTCTAAAAACCTGTTTGCCACTTTTGATGATGAACGTTCCATAGCAGCAAAAACAAAATTCATACGCCGCAAAAAACTGGGTGGAATCATGTTTTGGGAGCTGGTACAGGATACCAAAACGGATGGACTGATCGATGTGATGTATAAGGGGCTGCGATGATCAGCATTTGCACCGTGTATCTGCTTTCTTTCCGTTCAATCAATAAAAGCTGATCGTTGCTGTTTTTTCAGCAGCAAATTATAAGGAAGCTTTGTTGAAAAATTCTTACTTCAGCTGAAAGTCTTTATGCCCGCTTTGCCACAGTAAAAAGAATAAAGGCTGTAATCCTGTTTTATATTTCTCCATCCATGTTGCTGCATTTGCATTTCCAAAGTGGCCACCTTCAAAATTAGTATATAATAAAACCGGTTTGCCCGAACTGCTGTTTGCCTGCAGCGAAGCTGCTATTTTACCCGGCATCCAGGGTGCAACCCGGTTATCGTTGATACCGGTGGTAATATATACTGCCGGATATTTTACATTGGGTTTTACATGAATAACCGCATCCATTTCTATAAGGCCTTTCATTTCACTTTCAATGGCCGGATTGCCATACTCAGGATAATTGCTGATCTGGTTGGCCCATGCCTTACCCCGTATTGGATTCACGGAGCCTGATTGTATGGCAGCAGCTGCAAATAAATCCGGGCGTTCTGTAATTGTTCTTCCGATCAATATGCCTCCGGCACTGGCTCCAAAGCAACTTAGTTTAGCAGGTTGTGTGTAGCTGTTTTTGATCAGCCATCCGGCGCAGGCAATAAAATCTTTCCAGGTATTGGGTTTGTTTTCCTTCATACCCGCCTTATGCCAGGCTTCGCCTTTTTCGCCCCCGCCACGTACATAGGCATGTGCCAGTATCACCCCACGCTGTACCAAAAGGTTATTCACAGCGTCGTAACTATTGAAGTAATTATCTTTCGTTGAAATGCCATAGGCACCATAGCCATACAGTATGCAGTTACTATTAGCATCAAGCCTTGTGTTCTTATTGCGCATGATGCTCATGGGCACAAGCGTGCCATCGTAAGAAGGAACTTCAACCAGTTCGGTTACAATATCATCGCTGCCTGCAATGAATGTTTGGCCATGCGGCGCCCAGTATGCATCGTTGCTTAATTGGTTGCCGGCAATATCGAGGACATAACTCCAACCCGGCTTGTTCACGAGGTTCTTCCAAAAGATACATTCATCTGTTTTTGTGCCGATGGTTGAAATAAAGAAGCGGTCGTAATCCTGAATAGCTGAAACAGGAACTTCCCTGCCGCTTTTTTTATCAATAAAAACGGTTTTGCTGATGAAGCCATATTTTGAATAATTGACCAACAGGTACGACCTTGTTTCATCTATATTTTCCAGCTGCCATACACTGTCTTCGGCAAGAATAATTTTTGCATGGCCGAAATCGGGTTTATTGTAAGCAGTGTAGCGAAGGCTTTTAAAACCAGTGCCCTTGCCCGAAATAAAATAATAACCGTAGGTGCTCTCTTTTACATCGTACACCGAGTCGATTTTAGCATACAGCTTTTTCCATTGCTTCGCTGCTGAAAACAATCCGGCATTATCAATATAGTATGCGTTGTTGTATTCAAAATCAAAACCCTGGTTGGGCTGGCAGTAAATTCTGTTGGAACCATTGATGGTATAGACGGCTGCATAATAGGAATTGCTGATCTTTTTTTCAATGCTGTTTCGAATGTTGTTGTCCATCACGGTATAGTCCTTGCTGTAAACAGTATTAAGCAGATGATATTTTACCACATCATTCTCCGTAGCATTGGGTGCATTGCGGTCGCCGGTAGTATAGCCATACAAAAAACCTTTGCTGTCGGCAGTCCATTTAATGGTGTTGGGCCAGCAATGCGGAATGCTGTCATTCAGCCATTTGTTATTTTCAATATCGTACACTTTTATAAAGGGATATTCTTCGCCATTCTTATCAAATGCTGCAAAAAAGTATTTTTCGTTGGGGGCAAAATCCATGGCCTGCAGTTCGTACCGCATGCCGGGGTGAATGCTCCAGGAATCAAAGACCAGGTGTTCGGCTGTATCTGTTGCTGTTTTGTAATACAGATTTGCCGATAGCTGCCCCCGTTCCCATTTGCCATAATAATACCGGCTGGCCGATTTGTGGACCGGGCTGCGGCCCCGGGTTTTGGCAGCCATATAGCTTTGCAGCTGGTTAAGCAGGCTGTCTGCTCCGTCAAGCTGTTTCATGGTTTCATCGGCAAATTGTTTCTGCTGCCCGAACCAGTTTACAACCGTACTGTCTTTTAAATTTTCCAGCCAGCGGTAAGGATCGGGGTAGGTAATACCGAAATAAGTATCGCTGCTATCGACCCGCCTGGTGGCTGGATAGTTATACTGGGCGTATGCATGGATAGTTATTGCGAGGCTGATGCTTAACAGCAGTGTTATTTTTTTCATGGTTTATTTGTTGTGAATCTTATATAACAGAGCGTGAATAAACTTTAATTTTTCATGGATCTTTTCATTGTCTCTTCTAATTCTTCTTTCGACATCACTCTTGTTCCTTGTCCGGCAACAAAATACCATTTGCCTTTACGTTTGATAAAAGTCTCTGTCCGTACAACTTTTATGGTTAGCTCTCCATTAGGAGTGTCAAATACCACATTTAGTATTGAATTTCTAACTGCCGCATCGCCATTGTAAATTCTGAGAACTGTCGCTCCCGGAACTGGCGTAACAGATTTAAAGGTTGCGCCAGTATTAGTAAAGCCTGTTCTCCATTCATTAAATCCGTATGAAACTTTCCCTTCTGGTCCAACTGCGATATAGTCGTCATTATAATATACGGATGTGTCAACAAAATTTATTTTCATTGATAACCCGTTAATATCTTTCCTGTCTTTTGGATAGCTTGTGCTGTCATACTTACCTGCTGGCGGAATTTGGCTAAAAGAAGGAAGTACACTAAAAATCATACATGCTAAAACTAAGATCGGCTTGAATAAAAATAATTGCTCTTTGTTCATGTCAGGGTTATTTTATTATTGAAATTGAATGTTCGTTAAGATCGCACTACTAATGAAATGATGGCTCTGCCAAAAGCTATAGCGACAAATTTTGTTGTGAGCACTTAGATTAGTTTTTGGTCATTGTACCTGGCTTAAAAATGGTTTTTTATGGCCGTTGCTTTTCTTTAAAGCTTCTGCATAATCATCTTCGCTGATATGTAACTTCAATCCGGTAACTTTTCCGCTACTGTCTCTTATAAAACGTATAAAACTGTTGCTGAATGACCATGCCTGAAACTCATCTTTGGAAGTCCAGCCAAGTTCAATAACCGGATAAAATGATAAGGCCATAAACAACTGGTCTTTTTTGTGTTTTATCTCCATCTCAGGATCGGTGATACTGATACCCATTGTGTTTTTGATAAAAGACTGCATATCAAACGGAGCATTCTTCAATGTGTATTTGCCGGTATATTCCTGTAATACTTTTTCAGGCAAAGTGCCCTTGCGTATTTCGTCTAATGTAATATTGAACCGTACTTCTTTAATACCATGTTTTTCTGTTACAGGGCAGATAAGCTGTTCTTGTTCTTCATGTGTAAATATGTTCAGGATGGGGTCTTTTTTATTTCTTTCTTCGCCCTCAAAAAAAAGCTGTGTGGTAAGTTCGTGATAATTGTTTGCTGATACTTTAAAGTGAATATGCCTTGTTCTGCTTCCGTAGGGAGCCGGGTATATCGTTTTGAATTTGTACCCGCCTTGCTGGTTTGTAATGGCCTGGCCCCAGCCCTGGAAATTAGGATCGTCGGGGTATGTGCTCTGATCATATTCATGATGATACTTACCGTAGTGGTTGGCCTGCCAAATTTCTACCACTGCAGCAGGTATGGGGTTGCAGTTTTTATCAGTGATCCTGCCAGATACGGTAATGATCTGTCCGGCTGCTATGCCGGCATTTCCAGCTATTTGTGTGAGGTCAATATCATGATCGGCCTGTTTGCGGTATTTCATTACAGCATAGGGGCCCAGTTCTGCAATGGGGGTTGTTGTACATGCTGCTGCGTTGTTCTTCAGCATCCCTGTATTAAAGCCAGAAGATAAAAATCCGGCGCCAACAGTAAGTCCCAGGCCGGATAGAAATTTACGTCTGTCTTGTTTTTTGTTTGCCATGGTTGTCTTAGTTGATCCTGTCGTGTACCAGTTTAAAGTTTTCAAATGTTTTGATCAGATTATCCAATTGCTTTTGCAGGCTGTTGTTTGTTGTTTTCAGTTCTTCGATCTGAGCCTGTTGCTCCTGTACTGCTTTTACCAGGGGTACAGTAAATTCGGCATAACTGATACTATACAGGCCCTTGTCATTTACCGGTTTTCGTACGCCGCTGAAATTGTACCCGATCTGGTTGGCGGCAGCTTCCACATCCTGTGCAATAAAGCCGGTCATTTTTATTTTTTCAATGTCGTATTTCCCTTCCCAGTTTGCGGTGTCGGGTTTTTCTTTGCCATACATCAGCTGGTTTTGCCGGTGTATATTCAGGTTGTAGGTCACCGGTTTTAACAGGGAAATGAAACGGAGGCCGGGTACATTTTCTTCAATATTATCTTTAATGCGCCTGTCGCTAAACGTGCTGTAGTTTACCTGCCCCCGCACCAGTGAAACCGAGGAATTGCCCAGTTCAACCGAATTGCTGGCGCTGTAACCTGCACCGGTGTTGTATCCTATAGCCGTCCAGTTATTAAAGCTGCCGGTTATGAAAGCACTTTTGCCAATAAGTGTATTAAAACTACCTGTGGTATTGTATTGTGCCTGGTGCCCCAGTGCTGTGTTGCCGGTGCCTGTACCCGTGTATGCTGCCAGGGAGCCTATAGCCGTGTTGTAACTGCCACTTATATCTGCATAAAGCGTTTTACTGCCAACTGCTGTATTGCCAGATACTGAATTATTAAATCCGCTATTATATAAGCTGCTATCGCCAATAGCCACAATATTACTGTTGGCACGGTTGCTTATTAAAGCTGATGCACCAATGGCTATATTGCTATTACCTGAGTAGTTCGAAAAAAGTGCGGCAGCGCCTAATGCCGTATTATTGCTGCCTGTAAGGTTACTGCCTAAAGCTACACTTCCAACTGCCGAATTATAATACCCGGTTCTATTGTTGAGAATTGCCCCCTGGCCTATAGCTGCGTTATAGCTTCCGGTTGAGTTGCTGTAAAGAGCTTCGAATCCATAGGCTGAGTTATATGAACCGGTAGTATTATCTCTGAGTGAGGTAAACCCACTGGCAGAGTTTGCTTCCCCTGTAGTGTTTGAAAATAAGGCCTCCTTGCCTATTGCCGTATTTCGCCAGCCTGTTGTATTTGAGAACAGTGTTTTACTGCCAACTGCCGTGTTATTGTAATCCGCCGAAAGAACCTGGTTAAATAAGGCGCTATCTCCAATGGCAACCAAATTATGCCCGACAGTATTATTAACCAAAGCATTGGTGCCAATGGCTACATTGCTGTAACCGCTTGTATTTGCAATGCCTGCATTGTTGCCCCAAAAAATATTGTTATTATCCATTTTGCCTGCTGGCAAATTATTCACCCTGAAGTAAAGCGGTTTATTGTCGGTAGTGCCAATAAAATCGGCGGCGGGGTTAGTGCCTGCATTTCCCCGGGTATTCCAGTCGGCACCGGTATCCATGGATTTCTTTAAAAACTGCCAGTTGCTGCCATTGTAATAGGCAAAGGCAGCTGAATCGGTATCGTAGAGCAGCAGGCCATCGGCAGGGGCTGCAATGGCCATGCGTGCAATGGCCGGCATGCGGGGAATCAGAATCCCTTTGTCGCTGCTTTTAATATCAAGCAAAGCACCCGGGTTTGCGGAGCTTCCATCAGTATTGATGGCTACACTTTGGGACATACAGGTTTGTATACAACAAAACAATAAAATGGCTATGATCTTTAATTCAGGCATATCTGTACAGCCAGTAAAAAGCTAACGGGTAATCATTTTTTCCTGTTTTACCGGTTTTTGATGATCTGATTTATTTACACGGTAAATATGGCAACAATCGAAGTATATTAAAACCACATAAAAGGGGGGCTTATTCTTTTTCCTGGTGAAGAAAAATATCTACCAGCGCCAGTAAGATGAAAATATAGCCGATGAAGAAAGGGTCCAGGTTTACCCCGCCAAATTAAAAAACAGCAATACAAATGCAGCTGGTTATTTGCCAGGCTGTAAGCAACAATTGTACCCGGGTATTTTGTTTCGTAAGCTGTATGACAGACAGCACAACGATAACAACTAAGCTGGCCAAGAAAATGAAATTGCCGCCAGGCCAGTAGAGGAGTTTGAACAGGCAGCCCAATAAGATAAAAGGAACGAACCAGATCCATTTGCTGTTTGAAAAATCAGCCCTGTTTTTGTAAATGAAAAATCCCAATGCTGTGATGGCTAGCAGTCCGCCGGCAATCTTTACTGTTTCGCCTGTAAAATGCAGGCCGGCTTTTTTTAGTACAATACCCAGCAGTAATAAGCCGGCTCCGGAAACCAGGTATTTCCATTGTTTGCTTTTTACCAGTTTTTTTGTGAACAGCGATGCAAGCATGCCCGATGCTGCAGCCCCAAACAGGGCAACGATCATCAGGGTATCCGAAAATTTATGCTGCGGCATGGCTGCTGAAAGTATAAAACCGCCCAGCGATATAATGAATGCGGTAATAATGATGACTGCAGCTGTTTGAAGTTTCATAATGGCTTAATTTGGTTTTACATCAGCAAAAGCGTGGCATGGTCAGTTCAATCCTGGTCCCTTTATCAATAACTGAATGTATGCTAATGGTCCCTTTCATTTCGGCCGCACGTTGCTGCATGTTTAGCAGTCCGCCCCGGTGTTTTATTTGCTGCTCATCAAAACCGGCTCCGTTATCTTCAATGGTAAGCTGAATGTTTTTTTCTTCAAAGACCAGTGATAGTGTTGCATGGGTGCAGCCCGAATATTTCGACAGGTTGTTTACTGCTTCTTTAAAAATAAGGTACAGGTTATTCTTCACTTCCATGTTCAGCCTGCAATCCATTTGTTGTTTGGGAAAGTTGAAGCTGTAGTCGATATGCTTTGCTTCCAGCAGGGTGGTGGCATATTCCCGCATGCGGCTCATCACTTCTTCCATGGTATCGTTGCCGGGGTTGATGTTCCAGATGATATCACTCATGCTGTCCAGCAGGCGCTGGCTGCGTTCATTTATTTTTTCAAGCGCTGCTTTTGTTTTTTCGTCGGTAGTTTCTTTTAAATTGGTTTGGGCCGTGCGGCTTAAAATATTGATACTGCTGAGGGTGCTGCCAATATCATCGTGCAGGTCGCGGGAGAGGCGGCTGCGCATTTTTTCCAGTTCCATGTCGCGTTTTAACCTGCTGCGGTTAATCAGTACAACGATCAGCAGCATCAGCAGCAGGGAGCCGGCAATAAATGAATTGCGGATTATTTTCTGGGTATATAATTCGGCTTTGTTAACGGCATCTTTTTTATCCTGTGCTATTTTTGCCAAAGCTGTTTTGTTCTCAAATTCCAGGCTTAAAGATCTTTTTTGTACTTCCCGGTTATTGAGCGAATCTTTGAGGGCAACATATTGCTGATAGTAGGTTAAAGCCAGGTTGCGCATCAGCTCTTTATTCAGCAGCTTCGCATTATCCATTCCGGGTAAGCCTATATCAGACTCTTTATACAGGTTACTTAATGCCAGGCAGGTATTTTGCCGGTCTTCCAAAGCCCCCAGCTGAATTGAAATATTTAATGCGGTATGTAAAGAAGCGTAGCTTTCCCTGTATTTTTTTTGGGTAAGCTGAACTTTTCCAATATCCAGCAAGGTGCCTGCATAGGCCCATTGGTTGCCTGATGATCTGAAAACTGCAGCAGACCTGTTGAGGTAATATAAAGCAGAGTCGTATTTTTCCAGAGCAATATACAAACTGCCGATATTGCTTAACCATATTGCAGAGCCGTTGCTGTAACCGATCTTTTCAGTAAGCCGGTATGCGCTAAAGTAATACTGCAGCGCTTCGGAATATTTTTTAAGGTCCTGGTAAGCAGTACCCATCATCCCGGTATTTCTTGCGATGCTCCATTCATCATTTATTTCCTGTGCTATTTGTAAAGCCTTTACATGATATTCAATAGCCTTGCCGGGATCATCTTCCGAATCGTACACCTGGCCAATGCTGCTGAGTGCAAACAACACTGTTTGTTTATCGCCTGATGACTCTCCGATCTTTACAGCTTTAAAATTATACTCCAAAGCGAGGCTGTAATTTCCTTTAACATAATAGCACCAGGCTATGGCTACATATGCATGTGCGCTTCCTCTTAACCACTTGATTTTGTTCGCAAGGTCAAGTGCTTTACCGGCAATAATAAAAGCAGTATCTGTATTTTGCCTGCTAATCTCCCTGGACAATAATATCAGGTTATTTACTTTGTTTGAATCTTCTTTATTGGTGCTTATCAGCTTTTTAAGTGAATCAGCATTCGCATGCTGCCAGGGCACCTGTGCAAGGCATATCTGCGATGCTGAAATAATTAGCGGTAAGAGCAGCCATTTAAAGCGTTTCATATTATTGGTTAAGAGATCTTGTGCTGTATGGCTTTGGCCACGGCCTCGCTCTTAGAATTCACATGCAGCTTGCTGTAAATATTTTTGATGTGGTAACGTAAGGTTTCAATACTCACATTCAATTCGCCGGCAGCCATTTTATAACTGTAGCCACGCACCAAAAGGGAAAGCACATCATGCTCCCGGGGGGTAAGGGCCTGCAGTTCGGCCGATCGCTGAAAAGGCTGCGAGAAAAGTCTCAGCACCTGTTTGGCTACCGAAGGTGTCATGGGGGCCCCGCCGGTATGGGCTTCGCGGATGGCTTCAATGATCTTTTCGGGTGCTGTACGTTTTAGAATATACCCGCCGGCGCCAAAGCATATTGACTGAAACACCCGGTCGTTGTCATCAAAAACGGTCAGCATTAAAACAGTCACTTCGTTGCCGGCAGCACGCAGGCTGCGCAGGCCCTGCAGGCCATTCTCTACCGGCATATCAATATCCATGAGTACGATATCGGGTTTGTGAAAGGCCGTGTTCTTTACAGCGTTCTTACAATTTTTATAAACAGCTGCCAGCTCCATACCATCGGCATTGGATATTAATTCTGTAAGACTGTCGATGAAATCGTCATTGTCTTCAAAGATCAGGATGCGTATCATTGATTGGCTTATTGTTTATAATAATAGTGCTGCCTGCTGTATTGCTTCAACAAATTAATAAATAAAACCAGGATTTGGTTACTACATATAGGGGGGGGAGGGATGATGGAAAGATGGAAGGGATGGAAAGATGGAAAGATGGAAAGATGGTAAGATGGTAAGATGGAAGGATGGTTGTTTACAGACTATAAGGTCTTCCCTGGCTGCGGGGGCCTGGCGGGGAAAACCTATCAGGCTTGCCTGTCGTGTGGGTAATGTGTGCAGGCGATAACCTATCAGGTTTGCCGGGTTGAATTTGTGCGATGGCATAACCTTATAGGTTTGTGTGTTGGGTTTTGTTGAGGGCTTACGTTTAAAACCTATAAGGTCATCCCTGGCTACGGGGGCATGGCGGCAGACCTTATAGGTTTGTGATCAGGAAAACCTATCAGGCTTGCCTGCCGGCAGGCAGGTTTGCAGGGTTGGAAAAGTGCGATGGCATAACCTTATAGGTTTGCGTGTTTGGGTTTGTTGAAGGCTACGTTTAAAACCTATAAGGTCTTCTCCGGCTGCGGGGCTTTGCGGCAGACCTGATAGGTTTGTTGGTGAATTCGTTTAAAACCTATAAGGCCTTCCCTTGCTGCGGGCCTGCGGGTTTTGTAAGCCACTGCCCGTTACTGTTACGGTATTACAAATTAAAGCGGATATATATCTTGCAGCCCTGGCCAATAGCCGTGTCAATGGATATCTGTCCTGCATAAGCAGCGGCCCTGCGGATCACATTGGTAAGACCGATCCCTTTCTTTTTCTTCTTAAGGTCGAAGCCCTTTCCATTATCCGCTATTTCCAGGTGCAGGCAGTCATCCTGCTGTTTCAGCGAAACACGAATCTCTGTTGCTTCTGCATACTTGATGATATTGCTCATCAGTTCCTGCAGTATCCGGTAAATATTGATCCTCAGTTCATGGGAGATGGCCTCTTCCCTGAAATGGGTGGTAAGCTTCAGTTTTGTGCCGGGCAGGTCATAGCTCCTCAAAAGGTCCTCCAGGGAATCTTTGAAAGAATTACTGAATAAGGGGGTTACCAGGGTGGCGGATAATTTCCTGATCTCTTCCAGGGCGGTGCCCACAATATCCACGGCCTGTGCAAGCAGTTCGCTGCTTTTGGGGGTGGACACCTGCACCCGACCAAGGTACAGCCGGGCAGCCACCAGCAACTGGTTCACATTGTCGTGCAAT
Source organism: Ferruginibacter sp. (assembly GCA_044226725.1). GTDB lineage: Bacteria > Bacteroidota > Bacteroidia > Chitinophagales > Chitinophagaceae > Ferruginibacter. The sequence goes on from JBGAGM010000001.1 coordinate 44,627, forward strand.
TCCATCCCGATAAGGGAACGGCTTTTTTCTTCTGCCTCCAGGATGTCTTTTTGCCTGATCAGTTCTGCAGCATGCAATTCCTTTTCTGCTTTTATCTCGGCGGTAATATCTTTAATGGCAATGAGGTAGGCATCATGGCCTCTGTAGCTCATCGACGTAATGGAAGGTTCGATATACATGACCTGTCCGTCCTTTTTCCTGTGAGCCCTTAGGGATTGGTCCTTGGTATAGTTGTGGCCCGATAACTGATTTTTCAGCAGGTCATGTTCTTCGGGAACACGGATATCAAAAAGGGACATTTTTAAAAATTCTTCTCTGGAATAACCATACACTTTGCTTGCAGTTTCGTTCACTTCCAGGAAGCGGGAGCTGCTCTTGTCCACAATGCCTAAAGCAAAGGGGCTGTTGTGGAATAGTGTTTTATACAGGTTCTTTGATTCCAGTAAAGAATCCTCGGTTTTCTTTTTTTCGGTAATGTCCTGCACCGTGCCCACGGCGCTTTTCAGTTTGGAAGTATCATCAAATTCAAAATGGGCACGTTCGCTCACCCATTTTTCGCCGCTATGGGTAAGTATGCGGTGTTCCAGCAGGTAGATGCCTGTTTGTAATGCTTCCTGCCAGCTTTTATCGACCATCTCCCGGTCGGCAGGGTGTACCATTTCCAGGAAGCGGGCATAATTCATTTGGGTTCCCGCCGGGATATCAAAAATATGGTAGGTCTCGTCTGACCATTCCAGTTTGTTTTCTCCTGCAATGGTAAGGTACCAGCTTCCGGTTTTTGCCACTTTCTGCGCATCCTGCAGCTGTTTTTCCCGTTTGATGATCTGTTGCTGCACGGCGATCAGCCTGGCTTCGTTTTCCTTTTGTTCTGTAATGAGGTTGCGGATGGAAAGGTATTGGAATATCCTGCCCTTCCTGTCGGCAATGGGCGTGATGATGGTATCCACCCAGTAAAAGCACCCATCCTTTGCCTTATTCCTTATCTGTCCCCTCCAGGACCTGCCTGCCCGGATATGCTGCCACATATCGCTGAAAAATTCTTTGGGGTGGTAGCCGCTGTTAATGATGCGGTGATTCTTTCCGAGGAGTTCTTCACTGGAATATTTGGAGATATCAATAAACATCTGGTTTGCATAGATGATATTCCCCTGCAGGTCGGTGATTGAAACGATCGCTACTTCGTTTACCGCTTCCTGGTAGGCCCTGAAAGCCTGTAATGCCTGAATGGGATTATATGATGAAGGATGCAAATAAAGGTCACCCGGGTCCATAAAACTGCGTTTGCGCTAATGTATCACAATAAATCGGATTGATATGCACCCGGTCATCATTTGGCGGCATGAAATGGATCATATGGGGGTTTGTTGGGGAGATGCGATTAAAACCTATAAGGTTTGCCGGGTTGTATTTGTGTGATGGCATAACCTTATAGGTTTGCGTGTTTGGGTTTGTTGAAGGCTTACGTTTAAAACCTATAAGGTCTTCCCTGGCTGTGGGGGCCTGGCGGCAGACCCTGATAGGTTTGTTGGGGAGATGCGATTAAAACCTATAAGGTTTGCCGGGTTGTATTTGTGCGATGGCATAACCTTATAGGTTTACGTGTTTGGGGTTTGTTGAAGGAATACGTTTAAAACCTATAAGGTCTTGCCTCGCTGCTGGGGCCTGGCGGCAGACCCTGATAGGTTTGTTGGGGAGATGCGATTAAAACCTATAAGGTTTGCCGGGTTGTATTTGTGCGATGGCATAACCTTATAGGTTTGCGGGTTTGGGGTTTGTTGAAGGAATACGTTTAAAACCTATAAGGTCTTGCCTTGCTGCTGGGGCCTGGCGGCAGACCCTGATAGGTTTGTGAAGGGGGCAGGGCTATTTAACATAATTTTTTATAGGGCTTCAAAGGGCTTAGGTAGGGCGTAGGTAGGGCGTAGGTACGGCGCAGGTACGGCGCAGGCAGGTTGATCGTTGCCCGTTTCCCTTTGTTTGTTGGGGCGGCAGCAGGCAATGGCCGGGGTAGATATATTATCAAAAACCATATTTTATGGACAGGAGATGATTTATTGATCAACCTGTAATGCTCATTCAGGATCCCGAAGAACCTCATTTTGTATATGGCTAAAGCATGGCTGGAGCATGGCTCCCGCATAGCTGCCGCATGGTTGGAGCATGGTTAGAGCATGGTTAATGCATGGTTGGGGTATGACAAAGGCTGGAAGTGACAGCCGGATGATGACAGTTGACAGAAGAACGACAAACGATAAACCGCAAACTAAAAACGCTCAATGAACCACGACCCTTCCCAAACCTTCTAGTGCCAGTAAATAAAAAATAATCCTAATCCGGTGACTTAAAAATCAATATTTTGCCCCGGACAGCCTGCTAACTTAAACGGACAGTTGACTAATTCATATTTTGTGAATAAATATTTATTTATTATTGGCATTTTTCTTTGCCGCATACCCGATTTCTGCTATTTTCATCCCGCTTTTCCTCATCCAATCGTCTTATCTCCTTTGAAATAACTGTTTGAACCAAACTGCTGCTATGCCCGGTGGGTAGTATGTATTGTGTAAACGAAGAGCCCGCAGCCAAAAAATATTATAAACCAAAACAGAGCCATGGCCAATTGCTACACTGCGTTGAATAAGGATGCAACCCAAACTGACCGGAATGCGGTCTATTATCCGTGCATGAATTCTTTAAACAGTTTCAGAAAGAAGGGACCGGACCAAAACTGGCTAACAGGTAAAGGCTGGTTCAGCCATGCCTGCCATCAGGCAACCACAACCTAATCCCTGCCTGACGGCAGGCAAGCTTAACCTTAACCTAACACTACCATAACACCCGATCATTAACATTGCAATTAAATTACCGAATATGAAGATTTTTACAAGTGCCTTAGAGACAGTTAGTCGTTTAAACAAGCTGACCGGCAACATATCTGCAGCCCGTTTTTTAACGAGGTTGATGTTGATGGTGGTTTTGTGTTTGGGAGTGGGGGAGAGTTGGGGGCAGACTCCAGTGCCAATGTCCTCTCAACCAGGCCTTTCATACACAGAAAATTTCGCTGACATAGCTAACTGGACAAATAATTTTGCAGCTGGAATAGGAGCTAGCGCATGGAGCGCTGTACCTGTTAATTCAACTGGTTCGATTCCTGATGGAGTAAAAACTACAGTGGCATCTAGTATTTTTCAAACAAGTGCTACAACTGGTGGAATTCAAAGAGGCAGCCTTTCGGGAAATCCTGCTGGCACTTTGGTTTTTTTATCAACTGGAGCAGCCTCTTCAACAAGTGCTGTAGCCGTTGATTTACTTTTAAATTTTACAGGTGTAAATGCAGGAACTATAAGTTTTGATTGGACACGGGTAAATAACGGCACAGGTGATAGAGGAGCTTCTTTGAAAGTTTATACAAGCACTGACAATATTACATTTACAGAATTATCTAGTGCTTCTGTATCCAACGTTATTAACAATGGTGGCACAGCCTCGGGATCAATATTAACAGTAACATTACCTGCGGGATTTAATAATTCCTCTACTGCAAGAATACGTTTTTATCAATTTAATGGTACAACAACAGGTACAAGTGGAAGTCGTCCTAAAATTTCAATAGACAATTTAACAATTACTGCATCATCTGCTGGTTTACTAACACCTCCTTCCCTAACAGCCGCAGCAGGCGCAACTGTTGACGCCCCTTTTAATGTGACTTTTACTGATGATGCTGCCTGGCGTGCAGCGATAACAGGAATTACTGTTGGGGGTACGGCGTTAACTGCAGGTTCTTCTGTAAGTGCTGGGCAAGTAACTTTTACACCATCAGCATCAGCACCCGCTAGCTTATTACAAACAGCTGGTACAAAAAGCATTGTTATTTCTGCAGCTGGCTATACAACTGCAACTGTATCTCAAACAATAGGTGTTGGCGCTGATAATAAACTTGTGATGATTACCCAGCCAACGGCTCCCGCAACTAATGGGGCAGTTTTGGCTACGCAACCAGTTGTAGCTATCAGAGATCAATACGGCAATGCTACTACCAGTACAGCAAGTATTACAGCAGCAGCCAGCGGAGGCAGCTGGACAATTGGGGGAGGTACAAATCCTTTAGCAGCAACCAGCGGTACTGCTACATTTAGCGGTTTAACTGCTACCAGTGCTGCGGCTGTGCCTGCAGCTACTATAACATTCAGCAGCGGAGCGCTTACACAGGTAACTTCAAATGCTTTTGCAATTCCAATACCACCACCGGCTAATGATAACTGTGCAGGAGCAGTTGATTTAACTGTAAATGCATCAGCTGTCAGTGGTACTTTTGTTGGTGCCACTCCTATGTCGGGTGCAACAAAAAATGATGTTTTCTTTATGTTTACGCCTACTGTTACCGGAAGTCATACGGTAACAATAAATAATTTCAGTACAGCATCAGATAAGGACCTATATGTGTACAGTGTTTGTCCTGCTACTTATTCAACAACAACCAATGTTGTTGCTTCGGGTACTACTACTTCAACCTCGGCAGAAACCGCCACAGCAGCATCACTAAATGCGGGCACCTCGTATAAAATTCTGGTACAGGATTTTGGCGGTGGTGGCGGTACTTTTGATATTTCCGTAACCGGACCATTGGTAAACTGCTCAACACCTGCTTCAGGGGCTTCTAATTTGAGTTTTACTAGCCAGACATCAACTGCAATAGGAGGATCATTTGATAAAGCATCTACTGAACCATCGGGAGGTTACCTGGTTATACAAAGCACTTCATCAACTCTTTCTTCCAATCCAGTTGATGGAGTTAATTATATTGTTGGGTCTTCTATAGGCGGAGGAACAGTTGCAGCTAATATTGTAGCTAATAATTCAGCAACGTATTCATTTAGCTCAAATGGTACCTTAGCTTCTAATACACAATATTATTTCTTTGTAATTCCTTATAATTTCCAGAGCCTTGTATGCAACTATGCTTACGGTAATGGTTTTGCTATTAATAACAGTACATTTACCTGCCCTGCAGCACCAGCTACACCAACAGTAGGCACAATTACTTCGACAACTGCTATAATTAGCTGGAGTAGCCCGGGTGGTCCAGGAACAATAACTTCTTATGACCTCCAATGGCGAGTATCGCCATCAGGCTCCTTTACGTCAATTAGCAATGTTACAAGCCCTTATACTTTGAATGTACCACTAACACCAGGTGTGACTTATGATGTTCAGGTAAGAGCAAGTAATGCTGTTTGTTCAGGGGCTTATTCTCCCTCTCTTACTTTTACTGCAGCGGCTATCGATGCGCCAGTTAGTGCTGCTGCTAATCCAATAGGTGTTAATAGTTTTACAGCTAACTGGAGTGCTGTTAGCGGGGCATTAAGTTACCGTTTGGATGTTAGTACATCGCCAACATTTGGCGTTACTCCAAACGCTACTGATCTCTTCATTTCTGAATATGTTGAAGGATCATCTAATAACAAGTACATTGAAATATATAATGGAACAGGTGCGTCAGTAAATCTTAGCAATTACAAGTTACAGACCTATGCAAATGGCAGTAATTCACCTACTGAAGAAACACTAACTGGTACACTTGCAAATGGCAGTACAATAGTGTATAAAAATTCAGGGGCAACAGTATATGGAGGGGCTGCAACGGTTAGTACTGCAGCTAACTATAATGGTGATGATGCTGTAGCCTTGTTTAAGATATCGCCTAGTGGCTTTGTAGATATTTTTGGAAGAATTGGAGATGATCCAGGAACAGCCTGGACATCGGCAAGTAACTCTACTCTTGATAAAACATTAGTCAGAAAATCAACAGTTACTAATGGTATAACTGTATCTCCTACTGGAACAGGTGCTTCTGCATTTACGACACTTGAATCAGAATGGACTCAGTTTAATATTGATGTAGTAAGTAATCTGGGCTCACATACTTTTTCGCCAGCCCAGGTGCCATCTTATGTTTCCGGATATGAAAACCTGAATGTAGGAAATGTGACATCATTTAATGTTACCGGGTTATCTCCCAGTACAACTTATTATTTCAGGGTAAGGGCGGTCTCTTCAAATTCTACTTCGGCTAACTCAAGTCCAATAACAGTTTTAACTTATAATGATCCCAGCACCACAACATACCGTACCAAAAGTTCTGGCAATTTAAGCAGTACTGCTATATGGGAATATAATTATACAGGTAGTTTATATCAAGATGCTACCCAGGTCCCTTCATCCACAAATAACGTAGTTGTACAAAACGGTCACACCCTTACTATGGACCAGGACTTCACGGTAGGCTCTGGTAAAACATTCACCATGCAGGCAACCAGCAACCTGGTTATCTCACCTAATAAGACATTAACCATTGCGGGTAGTGCGGATTTTGCTGCACAACCTGTAACAGTTAAGTCTGATATTACAGGCTCGGGAATCATAGGAAATGTGAGTGGTACCTTAACCGGTGCAACCAACGTAACCGTCGAACGTTTCATCGGAGCTGCCACACCCAAGGCCGCCTGGCGTTTATTGACCGCACCATTAAGGAGCAGTACTGCCAATAACGGGCTGATCTGGGATTACTGGCAGGATTCCGGTGGAAGTAATGCAGGTATTGGTACACAGGTAACTGGTCCCGGTGGCGCTTCCGGCACCACGGGTATCGACCAGTATACCATCAGGCCCAGCATGCAGTATTTCGATCATTTAGCTGATCAGAACCTGCACGGTGTAACTGATACCAAAACAACCGGTACTGCAACACCATTATTTACAACAGCATCTTCAGCAGCCAATAAGAGCTACTTTATTTTCACCCGTGGCGACCGCTCTGTAAACCCCGGTGGCACGGCAAACAATACCACCTTAAGGCCAACCGGTACTTTACAAACCGGCGACCAGATATTTGCCACCGCAACTGCAGCTCCGGGTGATAATACCCTGGTTGGTAACCCGTATGCATCACCGGTTGACCTTGACCTGTTCAGGCAGGCCAATACCGGTTCAAATATCAAGAGTACATTCTATTATTGGGACCCTTACCTGGCTGGCACTTATGGATATGGTGGCTATGTTACAGCCAGCTATAATGGTGTAAGCTGGAATATTACACCTTCCGGCGGTTCTCATACCCTGTTCCTGCAATCCGGCCAGGCCATGTTCCTGGAACGTTCTATTGCAGGTACCGGCACAGCATCGGTAACTTTTAAAGAAAACCAGAAGGCTTCCACCAATGCACCCATCTTCCTAACACAGGGGGTTCAGCCGGACAGCCTGGCTGTTAACCTAAATGTGCTCGTGAACAATGCTCCGGTACTGGTGGATGCGGCCATGACTAATTTTGATGGGGCTTATACTACTGCCATTGATGATTATGATGCAACCAAGTTCCCCAATGTGGGCGAGAACATATCGTTTAAACGGGCAGGTACTTCACTGGCAATAGAGCGCCGTGCACCCATCGCCAGCCATGATACCCTGTTCCTGAATATGGGTAATATGGTGGCAAGCAATAATTACCGATTTGAATTTGCGCCGGGCTTTACCAGTCCTGCCTTTATAGCGTTCCTGCAGGACAGTTATGTACCCGGCAGCAATTACCCATTGAGCGTAACCTCGGCAAGCAGCTTTGATTTTGCAGTAACTGCCGACCCTGCCAGCAGGGCAGCCAACCGTTTCCGAATTGTATTTGCAGCAGCCGGTCCGCTGGCAGTTAGCTTTAAAACGGTTAAAGCCTACGAGCAGAACCAGCATATCAATGTGGAATGGAAAGTGGAGAACGAAACCGATATGCAGCAATATGAGGTGGAAAAATCCACCGATGGCCGTAACTTTGCCAAAATGAATACAACAGCGGCGCTTAATCAAGGCAGTTATACCTATACCTGGACGGATATGAACCCGGTTGCCGGTTATAATTTCTACCGCATACGCAGTACTTCACGTTCCGGCGAGATCAAATACAGCGATATTGTAAAAGTACTGATTGGCAAACCGGATGCAGGTATCACAGTATACCCCAACCCGGTACAGAACAATACGATCAACCTGCTGATGAATAATATGGAAGCAGGAACTTACAGCCTGAGGCTGATCAGTAGTACCGGCCAGGTGGTACAAACCCTGCAGCTGAAACATGCGGCGGGCAACAGTACCGAAAGCATACCGCTGGGCAGCCAGGTAAGCAGGGGAACCTATAACCTGGAGATCATCAAACCTGATAAAAGCAGAACTGCCATTCGGTTAATATTATAATAGCTATGAAAAAAAATAAAAAAAGGTATATGCTTACAAATAGAATATTTTTGAAACCACTGCTGATCTTTATTTCGGTGATTGCTTTTAACATGGCTGTTGAGGCCCAGACACAGGGGCCCGACTCAGGCGCTCCTGATCCGGGTGGAGATCCGGCACCTTTAGATGGCGGTATTAGTTTATTGCTGGCCGCCGGCGCAGCCTATGGAGTTAAGAAATACCGGGAGGGAAGGAAGAAGGAGGAGGCAGATAAGGGGTAGTAGGGTGAGCCTGCCTGCCGGATTTAGAAGCGGGGTTTGAACTACAAGTAAATTGTTTCTGATAAGGGGAACAGTCAGTACAATGACTAAGGTTGTTGGGCTGGTTGTTCCTTTTTTTGTTGGTTGTTTCTCGTTTCTGGTTGGATGTTTCTTGTTTCTTGTTAGTTGTTTCTCGTTTCTTGTTAGTTGTTGCTTGTTTCTTGTTGGTTGGAGTAAGTTGTTTGTGGGTTTCTGACATCCATCAGCCATATTCCTGGTAATATTCCCAAGTAGTTTTCCGATTTATTTGTGTTGCTGAGCAATATTTCGAACGCTCTGTCGTTATGTTTCGACAGCGTGTAGTTCTTTTACGGGATTACGGTTGTAATAAAATACAATACCCGGGCAGGAACCCGAAAAACCAGCAAGCATGAAAAAACCAAACAAACGCCCTTTGCGTGTATGGACGGCGCTTATAGCTACCATATGTTTCGCGTCACCGGCTTTCAGCCAGAACGGCGTGGCTATCAACACTACCAATTCCCCTTCACACAGTTCGGCCATCCTGGATGTATCTTCCGGTACCAAGGGTGTTTTAATGCCCCGTATGACGGCGGCTGACCGTGCGGCCATTGCTTCACCGGCCACGGGACTTACCGTGTACCAGACCGACGGGACCACGGGCTACTATTATTATACAGGCGCAGCCTGGGTACGCCTGGGCGATGCGGCCGACCTGAGCGGTACCGTTCCTGTAAGCAAGGGAGGAACCGGGGTTGGCAGTTTAACCAGCAATGGTGTATTGTATGGTAATGGCACCGCTAATGTGCAGGTGACCCCGGCCAGTACGGCTGCCAATTCTTATCTTACCACAACCACTTCAGGGGGCGCCCCGGTGTGGACGGTGCCGCAGGTGCCCATGTTTGTAACCCTTCAAAATACGATCAGCGGTATTACCAATACCAATGCATTTACTATTGGCAATTTGCCGGGCTGGATACTTGGCACAGGCTGGACACCGGCCACCGTAATACCTTATATGGCACTCGGCGCCCTGGGCACTTCGGAGTACCGCACCAATAAAGCCATTACTTTAAATAACCTGCGGCTTACCGGCTGGCTGCAAAACCAGTCAGGTTCCGGCACCGGAAATATCAGCATCTACCTGGTCAAATACTCCCTGGGTACAGGCACAACCATTGCCAATAATACCACAAGCGGTGTTGGCGGCACTTCCCTGGGCTCGGTAACCATCAATATGGCCAATGCAACCACCAGTTACCTGTTCGACCTGAATATCGGAACGGTGAACCTGGTACAGGGCGATGTGATCGTGCCCATTATTTACAACGGATCGGGCAGCACCCGCAACCTGTTTACCGGCGGTAAAATGGCCTGGACCGTTGATCTTGGAACCACTTTAAACTAAGGGTCATGAGCAAGTTTAGTAAGTATGAAAGGTATATAAGGTATATAGGTTTGTGTGGGTGTTTATTGTTCATGCAGATATTATTTACCGGTAACCTGTATGCACAGGATGCCGGTTTGCGGGTGGAAGGCAGCAGCGGTACCGTTTACCTCAACATTGGCAGCAATGCCAAACTGAATATCAGCGCACCGGGCAATACAGGCGGCATCAGGCTGGAGGCGGGTGGCAGTATCGACAACAGCGGCAGCATGAACCTGTCGGCCGGCACCTGGATCAATAATGGCAACGGGCTCATTAACGGCAGCGCCGGTACGGTGAAACTGGACAACAGCAATCCCCAGCCGGTACAGGGCAGTGTGCCCACTGTGTTTTACGACCTGGTGGTGGATAACCCCGCCGGTGTGAGCATGAGCAAGGACGTGGTGGTGAACCATAACCTGGTACTTACTAATGGCAGTCTTGCGATTGGGGCGCATACACTTACGGTGAACGGAGCCGTAACAGGACCCGGTACGATCAGTGGTTCTGCTGTATCTGATCTGATCATCGGCGGGTCTGCAGGAACACTGAACTTCACAGCCGGCAGCAGGATATTGAAGAACCTAACTTTGAACAGCGGTGCCAGTGCTACGCTGGGCACTGCCCTTGATATTGTTGCAGGAACAAATCCCGGGGTGGTTACTGTAAATTCAGGTGCAACCCTTAATTCAGCCGGTAACCTTAGTTTGAAAAGTGATATTAATGGGACGGCAATGGTTGGCAATTCTGCCGGAACGATTACCGGTAATGTAACCGCAGAGCGCTTTATTGGCGCTGCCACTCCCAAGGCAGCCTGGCGTTTATTAACAGCCCCGCTAAGAAGCGGCGGAGGGGCAAATGGTTCGATCTATAATTACTGGCAGAATGCAGGCTTGTATTCACCCGGCATTGGTACACAGGTAACTGGTCCCGGCGGGGCATCAGCCATAACCGGGATCGACCAGTATACCGTGAGGCCAAGTGTGCAATATTTTGACCATACGGTTGACCAGAACCTGCACCCGGTGACAGATACCAAATCTGCCGGTTCGGCCACGCCCTTATTTACCACTGCGGCCACAGCAGCCAATAAAAGCTATTTTATATTTACCAGGGGCGACCGGGCTGTTAATCCCGGCGATCCCTCCAACAATACTGTTTTAAAACCGGTGGGCAACCTGCTGATGGGCAATCAAACCTTTGCCACAGCCACAGCTAATGCCGGTGATAATACTATTGTGGGCAATCCATATGCAGCGCCGGTAGACCTGGCCCAGTTCAGGGCCGATAACCTGGGTTCAAATACCAAAACAACGTATTATTACTGGGACCCTTACATGACCGGGGCATACGGATATGGTGCATACGTAACTGTTAGCTATGATGCTTTTGGAAATGAAACAATAACACCGGCGGGAGCCAGTCATACACGTTTCCTGCAATCGGGACAGGCCATGTTCCTGGAAAGGAATATATCAGGAACAGGAACAGCGTCGGTAACTTTCAAAGAAAGCCAGAAGGGCAGCAGCAATGCCCCGGTGTTCTTAACTGCAGGACAACGTCCGGACAGCCTGGCGGTTAACCTGCACCTGCTTCAGAATAATGAGGCAGTCATGCTGGATGGGGCCTTAACAGCATTTGACAAGGACTATGCAGCAGTGGTGGATGATTATGATGCCGGTAAATTCCCAAATACAGGAGAAAGCATTTCTTTTAAACGCAATGGCATCTCTCTTGCCATTGAAAGAAGGCAGCCAATTGCACAACGTGATACCTTGTTTTTGAATATCAGCAGCCTGAAAGCCGGAAACAACTACAGACTGGAATTTGCGGCCGGGTTTACAAACCCGGGTTTTATGGCATTCTTACAGGACAGTTATGTGCCGGGCAGTAACTATCCATTATCAGTTACATCAGCCAGCCATTTTGATTTTAACGTTACCAGCAATACGGCTGCTGCAGCAGCCAATCGTTTCCGCATTGTATTTACCTCACTCGGTTCCCTGCCCGTAACCTTCACCAGCATCCAGGCTGCCAAACGCGATAAGCAGGCAGTGGTGGAATGGAAGGTGGCCAACCAGCTGAATATTGAAAAGTATGAAGTAGAGCGTTCTGCCGACGGGCAGCGTTTCAGTCCGCTGCATACACGGGCAGCGCAGGGAGGCAATGGCAGCGATGCCGTATATACCTGGACGGATGCAAGTCCGCTGGCGGGTACCAATTACTACCGGATCAGGGCAGTGGAATTTTCGGGAATTGCCAAATACAGCAGTATTGCCCAGGTGGCATTTGAGAAGAGCCAGCCGGCTATCCTGGTTTATCCAAACCCCTTGCCGGGCAGGGTATTCAAGCTGGATATGCAGGAGCTTGCCAAAGGAACTTACCAGCTTAACCTGTTCAATAGCGGTGGCCAGCTGGTTTACAGCCAAAGCTGGCAGCATGATGGCAGCAACAGCACCCGTATCATCAGCCTGGAAAAGGATATCCCGGCCGGCGTGTATCAACTGCAGATAAGCGGGAATAACGGGTTTAAGAGTATACAGCGCATTGTAAGGAATTAAGATGGCAGGGCTTTGTTGGGTGCAGTTGAAGGCGGGATAATTGAAATAAATTAATGCAGCCTGTCCTGTTCAAGCCGGTTTCGACGGGGCTCAACCTGACAGCGTTTGTGAACAGGCTGCTGGAGTAAATGAGGTTGTCAGCCTGCCTGTCCCGATGCAATATCGGGGCAAGCAATCTGACAGCTCGTTTTATTTTAAGGCTTCGTTTTTTAATTGCTTACAAGTTCGCCGATAATGATCGGGGCAAGTAACCTTACAGAGTTGTTTTTATTGACATTTAGCACAATAATATTTGTAAAAGGAAGTTTTAGAAGGATGCGGCAGGGGCTGTAAGCCCCGCCATGCCCAATAAATCCAATTACAATGAAAGCCTGCAAACAGCTCACTGCTTTTACAGCAATATTGCCTGCACTGATATTTTCGGTGCTCACTGCTTCAGCCGGCGGTAATTCCGGCTATTCTTCCGGCCCTCATACAGCGTACCATGCCCCCGACCGGGTGATCTTTACCGACCTGTTCAGCCTGGCCACGGGTAATGCCGAAGCCTACCAGGATGGTTTGCTTGTGCGTTATAATAATGGCTACCTGTCTTCCACGGCAGATGATGACCAAAAGCAGGGCAAGACCAGTGAATACATATCTTCTCACAGGGACGGCACTGAATTGTCGGAGGAAAGAAGGCCTTTCTTCTCCACATCAGATACAATCTTTTTACGCCTCAGCAATATTCTTATCAGCGATTACCGGTTTAAGATACATATGCAGAATTTTTCGGTAACAGGGCTGATGGCCAAACTGGAGGACCATTACCTGCATACCAGCCGTGTACTGGATACTTATGGCAATACCGATATCATTGATTTTAGTGTTGGCGCCGATCCTGCTTCTGCTGATCCTTTCCGGTTCAGCATTGTATTTGTTACCGCCAGTGCCCTGCCCGTTACGCTTACCGAATTTTCGGCCCGGGCACAGGGGGCCCATGTGGCATTGCAATGGAAAGTGGCCAGCCAGCTGAATATGCTGGGCTATGATATTGAATGGAGTGCCGACGGCAGCCATTTTACCAAACTGGCGCGGGTGGCAGCCACCACAACTGCAGCCAATACCTATAGCTGGGTGGATGACCATGCTTTGGCCGGCCGCAACTTTTACCGTATCCGTTGCCAGGGCCTGGATGGATCTTCTAAGTTAAGCCAGGTGCTGGGCGTAAAGTTCGGGCAAACTGATGCCGGTATCAGCCTGTACCCCAATCCGGTTACCAACGGCGTTTTTACCATCCAGTACTCCGGCATGGAAAAGGGGACGTACCAGTTGCGCTTACTGAACAATGGCGGACAGCTGATATTCAGTAAGGCACTTGAACATTCGGGCAGTAATGCTTCTCAAACTGTTTCACTACCCATGCCGGTCATAGCGGCAAACTATTATATGGAGATCACAGGGCCGGGAGGGTACCGCCATATTGAAAAGGTTTGGATACAGAACCACTGACAGGAGCTTGGTTCATCAGAACCGGGCAGTTGCAATATGCAGGGTTTTCACGTATAAATACGAGATACAGCTGACTGATTATTAGTAAACTAACGATTTTTCTACCGCGATTAGAAAATTATCGACAAGGATATACTAAAAACTAAAATTCAGCGTATTAAGTGTTGAAGTACTGTGTTTTACGGTACCAATATTCTTAGAAAACCCATTCCGATGAAAAGACATTTACTTTTAACGGTATTAGTCGTTATTTTTTCCATCAGCCGTATGGCTGCCCAGCAACAACCTTATATACATGGCCTGCTATCGCAACCAAGGGGTAGTTATATCAAGCAGGACCCCGCTGTCCTGAATTTGGGTAATCCAACAGAAAATAATTCAACGGGTACCAGCGGAACAGGCGCCAACCTGGATGTGATCTATATGCGGGTTGACTGGACCATCGATCCCCGCACGGCCACCAATATCATTTCGGGTACGGTGCTGATCCGTTTCAAGACCATTGTGGCCAATGTTTCCACCATCACATTCGATCTCAACTCAGCTTCTTTCAATAATGCCGCTACCATTGTTACCTATCATGGAAGCACCATCGCCGGCAGAACGGTTGCCAGCAATAAACTGACCATACCATTGGGAACTACTATTGCTGCCAGTGGCACCATCGACTCTGTTACGGTTGCTTATTCGGGTGTGCCGCCTGCGGTGTCGGGTGCCGCACAGGGTTACCAAAAGGGTACCGGCACGCTGGGAGCTTCGCCCAATCAATATACAGGCTCGCTTTCTGAAAGTTATGAAGACAGGGACTGGTGGCCCTGTAAGGCAGATATGCAGGACAAGATAGACTCTATGGACATCAATGTAACGGTACCCTGGATTTTAAATGCCAATGCCGACACTTTTTGGGTGGCTACTAACGGGGTATTGTATGATTCTACAATAACAGGTAATAACCGGACTTTTAAATATAAAACCCGTTATCCGATAGCCTCTTATTTGGTAGCGGTATCGGTAGGTAAGTTCAGCCGGTATTACAGTGCTGTGAATATAAGCGGAACCACTGTTCCTGTTCAATTCTATATATTAAGAAATACAACCAATCATTCTGCGAAAGTAACTGCAATGACCAAGCTGAATGATGTGGTTGACAGCCTTAGCCGGCGATGGGGCGATTATCCTTTTAAGCTGGAAAAGCATGGATTCTATGATGGATTGAATGGCGCAGGTGGTATGGAGCACCAGACCTTCTCGGCCATTGCCAACAATGCACTCACCGACCTGCCCACGCTGGCACATGAGCTGGGCCACCAGTGGTTTGGCGACAATGTAACTTTTGCCACCTGGAATGACCTGTGGCTGGCAGAAGGGCCTGCCCGTTTTGTGGAGGCTTATGCCTGCGAACAGGTGCCCGGCCTGGGATATACAGCCACGCAGGTGCAAACCATGAAGAATACCTTAAAGACCAATGCGCTGGCACTTAATTCGCAAAGCGCCTGGATACCTAATGCTAACCAGGGAACCAGCGCCCTGATCTGGAGTTCCAACTATGGCAGTACGGTTTACGAAAGAGGGGGGATGATCATAACTATGCTGCGTACTATGTGCGGTGATACCAAATTCCGCCAGGCGATGACGAATTACCAGACAGCGCTGGCCGGTAAATCGGCCACTACGGATTCGCTGAAGAACCATTTTAATGCAGTTTTGAAAACCGATATATCCGGTTTCTTCAACTCCTATGTTGGCGGATCGGGCAGTACAGCTGCCCCTAATGGCGGCGGTTTGGGTAATAATGTGGACACTATTTACTGGAGCAGTCCTGCAACCAACAAACTGGTACTGCAGGTAGGTGTGCAAACCAGGACCAATGCTACCAACACCAATTACTTCCAGGGGCCCGTGGTGGTGCGTGCCACTGCCAGCGGCAAGGATACCACTATCATTTTTTATGATTGGGGCGGTGGTAGTCTTTCCTATGCAGGCAATGGTATCAGTGTGCCCTTTACCGGAGGTGCACTCAATTACGAATTGTCATTTACCCCCACTGCGCTGGTGTACGACGACAGCGCCCGTACCTTAAGTACCGGCGGCACCCGTAATATCAGCACTTTCAAAGGATATATCTGGCAGGGCGGTACCAGCAGTGCCTGGAATACCACCAGCAACTGGGCAGCAGGTGTGGTGCCCCCATCCGGTGCACAGGTAACCATTGCCACTACGGTGAATAACCCGGTACTGCCGGGTAATGTAACCGTGGGCAAACTGTTCTTAAATGCCGGTACCAAACTAAGTATTGGCGCCAATACACTTACCATCAATGATGCTATTTCGGGAACGGGTTTGATAACCGGGTCCGCTTCTTCCAATATAATACTGAACGGGGCTGCGGGCACCATCAATATGGACCAGACTTCTGCCGCCAGCCGTTCGCTCAATAACCTTACCCTGAACCTGGCAGCCAGCGCCAAACTGGGCAATGCCATGGATGTGTATGGAACCATTGCACTCAACAGCGCCACGCTTGACCTGAATGCACAGAACCTGACCTTAAAATCGAATGCAACAGGAACCGCCCGTATCGGCGACCTGACCAATAGTGTTATCAACGGGGCCACCAATGTAACCGTGGAGCGCTATATCAAATTGCGTGCAGGTGGCACCGGCAGGGCTTATCGCCTGCTGGCACCCACTGTAAACACAACCGGCAGCATCAAGGCCAACTGGATGGAAGGCGGTATGAATACCGTGGTGGGCACCAATGTGAACCCGGTGCCGGGTTATGGCACCCAGATTACGGGAACCGGCGGCAATACCAATGGTTTTGATGTGACGGTAAACAACGCTGCCTCATTGTATGCCACCACCAATGCAGTGGTACCAACCTATACAGCTATTACCAATACCAGCGGTACGCTGAATGCCTTAACCGGGTATTTTTTATACATACGTGGCGACCGCAGCATGGATATGACCCTGCCACTGGCAGTAGGTATGCCCACCAGCAGTACTACGCTGCGTACCACCGGTACCATTAAGCAGGGCACGCAAAACAGCTTTACCAATGCCTTTACCGGCGGCGGTGCGCTGAACCTGGTTACCAACCCTTATCCTTCGCCGATAGACTGGAGTATGGTGAAGGCAGCCAGCAGTAATATAACAGATTTTTATACCCTTTGGGACCCCAATTTTGGTACCCGGGGCGGATTTGTGACCGTAAACAGCGCTGGTGTGGCCAGTTCTGGTTTGGCCACCAAATATATTCAGCCGGGCCAGGCATTCTTTGTGCAATCAACAGGCGCTGTGCCCACCGTAAGCATCCAGGAATCACATAAGGCTGCCGGAAACAACAATGAAGTTTTCCTGACACCTCCGCCACCGGTGGAAGGGTTCCGTACCGAGTTGTACAATACCGAGCCCAATGCTTTCAGGCGTGTGATCGACGGGGCCCTGGTGCTCTATAATTCCGGTATGAGCGCTGCGGTGGACAATAATGATGCGGTGGAGATCGATAACTGGGATGAGAATATTGCCATAGACCGTGGCGGCAAACACCTGGCCATTGAGAACCGTCCGCCGGTATTACTTTCCGATACCATCCCTTTACTGATGGCCAATATGAAGCAGCAGGCTTATGAGTTTGAATTTACCCCGGCCATGTTCAGTAACCCGGCTTTAAAAGCAGAGCTGGTGGACAGTTACCTGAATACACGTACTCTGATAAGCGTTACAACGCCTACGGTGGTGCCATTTACTGTAACCTCCGATCCCGCCTCGGCTGCGTCCAATCGTTTCATGGTGGTATTCGGCGCCTTTGGCGGCCCGCTGGCCATAGATGCACTGAGCATCAGGGCCAACCAGAAGAACAGCGGGGTGCAGGTGGACTGGACCTCCAAATCGGAAACAGACATGCTTCAGTACGAGGTGGAAAGATCAAACTACGGTACTTCATTTACCAGGGTAAATACAACCCCTGCAGTGGGCAATAGTCCGGCGCCGGTAAATTACAGCTGGTATGATGCCAATCCGAATGCGGGCACCAATTTCTACCGGGTGAAAGCCACCGACAGGACCGGGGCTAGTAAATACAGCGATATTGTAAAAGTGGTATTTGGAAAAGGAGAGCCGGGCATTTCTGTATATCCCAACCCGATGGAGGGAAGGACCTTTAAATTAGACCTGAACAACCTGGCCAAAGGCAGTTACCAGCTGAGGTTGTATAACAGCCTGGGGCAACTGGTTCATACCGAAACCATACAGCATGATGGCAGCACGGCAGGCAGGATCATCAGCCTGAAGGAAGATATTCCCGGGGGCGCTTACCAGTTGCAGCTGAGCAATGATGCCGGTTTTAAGACCAGCCAGTTGTTCATCAAAAAATAATATTCAGTATTCAGCGTTACTATGACCCGGGTATGGATAAGCCATACCCGGCATAAAACAATATCCAATATGAAAAAGCCAATCCTGTGGATAGCCATATCCATCATGAGCTGCCTTGCCATACCCCTGGCAACCAGGGCAGATGAACCATTTTCCAATACAGAAAATACATCAGAAGCTGATGCCCCCATTGATACTGGCGACCCGGGCCCCATCGATCCCAATGATGCCCCCATTGATGGCGGACTGGTGCTGTTGCTGGCAGCCGGCGCGGCATACGGTGTTAAAAAATACCGGCACCGGGGGCAGGTGCAGGAAATTGCATTTGGCTAAGGTTTCTTTTTAATAGTTGTTACCCGGTCTTTTTGCCGGTTATGGAATATGGTATGGCCCTGCGGGTTTGTACCATATTCCTTTTTTTTTGCCCGGAATGCAGGGCTGCGGCGAACAATGAGGGTAATTGACAGGGGCACGATCTAATATGCTGTTTATATGGGTAAGATTTAATACTTTTGCACAGCATTACATCTTCACTAACCCAACCCAAAGGATGTTTAAAAAAATTAAAGAGCCTGCGGGCTTGCAAGCAATTTGCAGGTTTAGCTTTTTTTCCGCCCTGTTACTCATAATTGCATTGGGCAGTTGCAAAACCCCGCAAAATGCCTACTATTTTAAAACACTGCCCCGGGATACCAGTATCAACAGCAATATCAGCCGCCAAACTGAATCGGTGATCCGTAAGAACGATCAGTTGGCCATCGTCATCAGCAGCCTGAACCCGCAGGAAGATGCCGTGTATAATGCGGCAGCAATCTCAACAGTAAACGGAGCTGCAGCAGCAGGTTCTGCAGCGGGCGGGTACCAGGTGGATGCCAATGGCAATATCCAGCTGCACCGGCTGGGCAATATCCATGCAGAAGGTATGACCCGCCGGGAACTCAAGAATAAAATTGAGACGGATATTAAACCCTACTTAAAGGATGCAGTCGTTACAGTGCGTTATCTTAACCGCCGCATTACGGTTATGGGTGAAGTGCGCACTGCCCAGGTGATACCTATGCCAGAGGAACAACTTTCCATCCTGGAAGTGTTGAGTGCCAGTGGCGATATTACAGCCCTGGGAAAAAAAGATAATATTCTAATCATTCGCGAAACAGCAACCGGTAAGCAGTTCAAGCGCCTGAACCTGGAAGACCATTCGGTCTTTAATTCGGAATGGTATTACCTGAAACCGGATGATGTGGTTTATGTGGAACCAAATGATAAGACAATTAAGGATGAAAAAAGACAGCGGACCCAGCAAACAGTATCCCTGGCATTATCGGGGCTTTCGCTGGCGATCATAATTTTGAACAGTTTGCTGAAGTGATTTGGAGATTTGGTGATTTGGTGATTTGGAGATTTGAAGATTTGGTGATTTGAAGATTTGGGGATTTGGAGACCTGCCTGGCTGCAGGCTGGTTTGGGGGATGGAGGAATTGATTGGATTTGGGTAGATATATGGTTTCATAACAGATAGCACATGAGTGAACAACAATTTTTTAAAGAGCGTACCGAAACCAACCTGCTGCTGCAGATCATGCAGCGATACCTGCCTTTCTGGCCCCTGTTCGTGATCACCATAACAGCCGGGCTTGCTGTCTCCTGGTTCTACCTGCGGGTGCAAACCCGTATCTACGTGGCCAATGCCAAAGTCCTGTTGAAGGACCCCCAGAAAAATGGCGGCGACAGTAAAGTGCTGGATGCCCTGAACATATTCAGCGAAAAAAAGATCGTGGAGAACGAGATCATCGTGCTGCGTTCTTCGAGCATACTGGAAGAAGTGGTACGCAGCCTGGACCTCTACAATGAAGTACACAATAAAGGAAAAGTGCGGACAGAGGAATTGTACAAGGGCGATGCCCCGGTATGGTTCAGGGCAGTGGATAAGAATAATATCAACGGGGGCGGTACCTATTTTTTTAGTGTTGACTGGAAAAAGAAAGAGGTGGTTATCAATAAACAGCATATTGCTTTCAATGATACCGTGAACATACATGGGTCTGCTTATTTTGTGGTCCCCAACCCCGCCTACAATACTTCGGTTACCGGTAAGAACTACTATATCATTTTCAACACTGTGGAAGGCGCTGCCGATAATTTTGCAGCCAATTTAAAGGCCAATGCCACTTCCAATTCCTCTACGGTGATAGAGGTGAAACTGGAAACGCCGGTGCCGGCCAAGGGTGTTGATTTCCTGAACCGGCTTTTTGAAGTGTATAATGCCTATGCGGTGCAGGATAAGAACCAGATAGCTGCCAAAACACTGGCCTTTATAGAAGACAGGCTAAACCTGGTGGTGGGCCAGCTCGATTCGGTGGAAAAGAATATTCAGCGCTATAAGACACAGGAATCGGTGTACGACCTGGGCGGGCAGGCCAGCCTGTACCTGAGCAATGTAAGTGAACTGGACAAGAAGAGCAGTGATGTGCAGATACAGCTGGACGTGCTGCAGGATGTGCAGCGCTATGTGGACAGCAAGGGTAAAAAACCCGGTACGGTACCTTCGCAGTTGCTGATCAGCGACCCCACCCTGGCAGGACTGCTCACCAAGCTTTATGATGCCGAGTTTCAGCTGGATAAGGCGGAAAGCATCAATGGCGAAAAAAGTGATGCGGTGGTTATGGCCAATGAGGCCGTTAACCGCATCAAACGCGATATACGGGAGAACCTGGGCACCATCCGCAGCAACCTGAACGCCGTGAAAAGCAATGTGAATTCAGGCATCGCCATGAACAACGGGCTGCTGAGCCAGATACCCCGAAAGGAAAGGGGATTGATCGATATCAGCCGGCAGCAGGCTATCAAGAACAATATCTATACCTACCTTCTGCAGAAAAGAGAAGAAACGGCCTTATCCTCTGCCGGCACCACGCCCGACCTGCGGGTGCTGGAGAAGGGTTCTGCCACCGGGCCTATAAAACCCGTGGCGAAGAATTTTTACCTGTCAGGCTTCCTGCTGGGTCTGCTGGTATCGGTGATCTATGTTTTACTGCGGGAACAATTCAACCGTAAGATACTCTTCCGTACCGAAATAGAGGAAAAGACCAAGGTGCCGGTACTGGCAGAGATCATCTATTCGCATGGCGGCGAAACCATTGCCATCAAGGAAGGCAAGCGTACGGTAATAGCCGAACAGTTCCGGAGCCTGCGTACCAACCTGGCTTTTTTGGGTATCAACGAAGAGCATAAGACCATCCTGGTATCTTCCAGTATTTCGGGCGAGGGAAAGAGTTTTATTGCCCTCAACCTGGCCATGAGCTTTACCCTTACCGGTAAACGGGTGGGACTGATGGAAATGGACCTGCGCAAGCCCAAGCTCAGTATGTACCTCGGCATCAAAAGAGACCCGGGTATCAGCAGTTTTTTGATCAATAAAGCGCCTATCGACGAGATCATTAAGGAAACACAATATCCCAACCTGTTCGTGGTGTCGGCTGGTCCCATACCGCCCAATCCCACCGAACTGATACTGAGCGAAAGATTTGGCGAAATGATGGAACTGCTGAAAGCCAGGTTTGATTATATCATCATCGATTCGGCCCCGATCGGCCCGGTTACCGACAGCCAGCTGATCAGCTCTTATGCCGACAGCACCCTGTACGTGGTACGCCATGCGCATACGCCCAAAGTGTTCCTGCGTATGATCGATGACCTGTACCAGCAGCAAAAGTTTAAAAATATGGCCCTGATCTTCAATGGCCTTAAACCCCGGGGCGCCGGGATCTTTGGCAGCTATGGCTACGGTTATGGCAGCTATGGGTATGGTTACGGTTATGGCTATGGTTATGGCAGTGACGGATATGGATATTATACCAGGGAAGATAATGCACCAGGCTGGAGGAACGGATGGGGCTTTTTCAGGAAGCTGAGGAAGATATGGAGGCGGAAATGATTTCAGGATTTGGAGATTTGAAGATTTGAAGATGAGATGATTTGGAGATGAGATGATTTGGAGATGAGATGATTTGGAGATGAGATGATTTGAGGATTTGGAGATTTGAAGATGATTTGATGACCTGCCTGACGGCAGGCGGGTTTGGAGATGATTTGATGACCTGCCGGGGGGCAGGTGGGTTTGGAGATGGGATGATTTGGAGGCAGGCGGATTTGGTGATGGAATGAGATGGAATGAGATGATTCCCCGGGGGGTATTTGAGGAAGCGTGGAGGGATTGTATGGACCCGGGTTGCTTGCTAAGGATTGAGGTGAAAAGGGTGTTTAAACCTACGGTTAATTTTATTTGAACTAATAGATTTAATAGCTTTTTCATCCTTCTGTTACAGTTTGACTGTGACTGAGGGACAGCGAAGCTTTGGGTAGTGGGAAGGGAGGAGGTTGACAGGGTCGTTTGGGGTAAGCGTTTTTGTAAAGTAAATTCATGTAAAAATATTCAAGTTTCAGCCTGCCGGCAGGCAGGTTTAAGGTTAAGCAGGGTATTCAAATCAATAAGTTCCTGCAACTTCAACCACCAGCTTCCATGCAAAACGATCATACATACTGGTACGCCGTACACACCCGGCCACGCTGGGAAAAGAAAATAGCTTCTTTACTACAGGATAAGGGGATAGAACATTATTGTCCGCTGAACAAAGTGATGCGGCAGTGGAGCGACCGGAAAAAGACGGTGCTGGAACCGCTTTTCAAAGGCTATGTATTTGTACAGGTGGCAGAAAAGGACAGGCTGGAAATTTTAAAAATTAACGGCATTGTGAATTTTGTACACTGGCTGGGCAAGCCTGCCCGGATACCCGGTCATGAGATAGAAACGATACGCCGCTTTTTGAACGAGTTCAGCGAGGTGGAAGTAGCCGAAGCCGTTAGTTTGCAGGTAAGCAGCCCGGTACAGGTGAAGCAGGGAGTACTGATGAACTATAAGGGCATTGTGCTGGAATTGCAGGGCAGCCGGGCAAAAGTGAGGATCAACAGCATGGGCGTTCAGCTGAGTGCGTATTTTGACAGGAAGAATTTGGAGATGGTGGGTTGATAGGATGGTAGGTTGATAGGATGGTAAGTTGATAGGATGGTAGGTTGATAGGATGATAAGTTCATAGGATGATAAGTTGATGGTCGATAGTCGATAGTCCATAGTCGATAGTTGATAGTCCATAGTCGATAGTCCATGGTTGATAGTCAATAGTCAATAGTCGATAGTCGATAGTCCATGGTTGATAGTCCATAGTTGATGGTTAGTGGGCTGACTGATACCTGCGGGCTCCCAACAACAAACAACAAACAACAAACCACCAACCACAAATAACCAACACAATAAACTTTGTGCAGAATTGCCGGCATATTATCCCCTGTAATTTCTATTGAAGAGAACCAGCGGCTGGTGCAGCAGATGTGCGACAGCCAGCGGCATGGCGGCCCGGATGATGAGGGGTTTTATACAGATGCTTCCCATCAGCTGGTGCTGGGCCATCGCAGGCTGGCACTTATAGACCTGAGCCCCGGCGGCCACCAGCCCATGAGCTATGATAACGGGCGGTATTGGATCACTTATAACGGGGAACTGTATAATTATAAAGAAATAAAAGCCGAACTGCAATCTGCTGGTTACCTCTTTGCATCGGCCAGCGATACTGAAGTAATACTGGCATCCTTTGCTGCCTGGGGTACCAATGCATTCAAACGCTTCAACGGCATGTTTGCCTTTGCGTTGTGGGACAGCCGGGATGCCGTGATCTACCTGGTACGTGACCGGAACGGTATCAAACCCCTGTATTATTCCAAAACCGCAGAGGGCCTTTGCTTTGCGTCGGAAATGCGTGCCTTTGCAGGCGTGCCCTGGCTGCAGCAAGAAAATACCAACTGGCCCGTGTACCTGCTGGCCTACGGGCACCTGCCCGAGCCGGTTACCACCCTGCAGCAGGTGAAACCCCTTGCCAAGGGCAGTTTTTTAAGATACCATATTCAAAGCGGCAAATGGGATATAGAGTTCTTTGGTATCAACTCCTATGCAGAAATAACCCGGGACCGGGATTTTGCCATCGGACAGGTACGGGAAGGGCTCACCAGGGCAGTGGAGCGGCATTTGATCAGTGATGCAGCTATTGGTGTTTTCCTGAGCGGCGGACTCGATTCTTCCATTGTGGCCATACTGGCAGCAGCTTTCCAGCGCTCGGGATTAAAAACACTATCCATCATTTTTGATGAAGTAAAATATTCGGAAAAGAAATACCAGGACCTGGTGATCGAAAACCTGGAATGTGCCAACTGGCAGGAAACGGTTACCGAAAAGATATTCCAGCAAAACCTGCCCGGTATTATCGATGCCATGGATATGCCCGGCTGTGATGGTATCAATACCTGGTTTATCAGCAAATATGCCCGGGAAAGCGGCTTAAAGGCAGTGCTTTCCGGTGTGGGCGGCGATGAACTTTTTGGCGGGTACCCTTCCTTTCACCGGATCAATAAGGTGAAATGGATCGAGAAAATACCTGCCGGTTTGCTGAAGGCGGGCCGCTATTCCAATTCGAAGAGGATCAGGAGGCTTTCTTACCTGGGCCTGGATGGGGTAAAGGGCGTCTACCTTTTTTTACGGGGGCAGTTTGTGCCGGCTACCATTGCGCAGCAGCTGAATTGCTCGGAGATGGAGGTCTGGAACATACTGGAAGATCAGCCGCAGCTGGACGAGATCCAGTGGCTTAGCCAGGGCAACCAGGCAGGCTGGATAGAAAGCAACCTGTACATGCAGAACCAGTTGCTGCGGGATGCGGATGTGATGAGTATGGCCCATGGTATCGAGATCAGGGTGCCCCTTCTCGACCGGGATTTTGTGGCAATGGTTCAGCAGATCAGTTCTGCCATTAAATACAGCGGGCAATATCCCAAGCAATTGCTGATCGACAGTTTTAAGAAGGAACTGCCTGAAGAGACCTGGAACAGGCCCAAGATGGGATTTTCTTTTCCTTTTACCGAATGGATGCAGCACAGCGAATTTGTGCAGGATACGATGCATGCTTCCGGGATTAGGGGAATGAAAAGCCTGCAAAAATTCAAATCGGGCGATATGCACTGGAGCCAGCTGATGAGCTTGCTGCTGATGAATTTGAGGAGGGGGGGGATTTAGAATTTGGAATGTTGAATGTGGAATGTCGAATGTGGAATGTCGAATTTGGAATGTCGAATTTGGAATGTCGAATGTGGGATGTCGAATTTGGGATGTGGAATGTGGGAAAGTGGTTTGCGTACGGGATACCGGTAAACCAATTAACTAATTAACCAATTAACTGATCAACTAAATAACCAGCCATCAAACCCAGGATACTCTTTCTCACCCTTCGCATATTCACCGCCACCGGCGGGATAGAAAAAGTGTGCCGGGTGGCGGGTAAGGCGCTGAACGAGCTTTGTCAGCAGTATGGCGGCAGCGTAAAGATCTTCTGCATGCATGGCAACCGGGATTCGGCAGACGGGAACCTGTACTTTCCGCAAACAAAATATACCGGCTTCCGGAACCGCAAAACAGGTTTTGTAATACAGAGCATATGGCAGGGTTTGCAAAGTGATGTGCTGTTGCTGAGCCATGTGAACCTGCTGGTGCCCGCTGTGATCATCAAGTGGCTGCGGCCCAAAGTAAAACTGGTGCTGATAGCCCATGGTATTGAAGTGTGGCGCCCCTTTCCTGCCTGGAAGCGCCGGATGCTGCATAGGGCAGACCTTATTTTACCGGTAAGTCATTTTACTAAAGATAAGATGAAGGGATTATACGGTTTGCCGGAAGCAAAATTCTCGGTGATGAACAATTGCCTGGACCCTTTTTTGGAGCGGCCGCTGGAAGCCGGTAAATCGCCACGCCTGCTGCAACGGTACGGGCTGCAGGATAGCAACCGGATTTTACTTACTGTAAGCCGAATGGTGGATACCGAACAGTACAAGGGCTATGACCGGGTGCTGGAGGCCCTTCCGGCGCTGCTGCCGCATTATCCCGGTTTGCGCTACCTGCTGGTGGGCAAATATGATGTGGCCGAGAAAGAAAGGCTGGATGCAATTATTGAGCGGCTTGGCCTGCAGCAGCATGTGCTGTTTACCGGCTTTGTTTCCGAACTGGAAATAGCGCAGCATTTTACACTGGCCGACCTGTTCATCATGCCCAGCGAAAAGGAAGGTTTTGGCATCGTGTTCATTGAAGCCATGTTTTACGGCTTGCCGGTGATCGCCGGTAATAAGGATGGCAGTGTGGATGCCCTGTGCAATGGTGAGCTGGGAACCATTGTGAACCCCGATAACCAGGAAGAGATCTCGGGGGCCATTAAAAAGATACTGGATGACCCGACTGCTTTTTTACCCAACCAGCAAAAACTAAAAGAGCAGTTTGGGTATGAATGGTATAAGCGGAAATTGTGGAATTGTTTGCGGGGGCTGATGCTGGCAGCCAATGCGGTTGAGCTGGTGAATTAAAAGGATATTTGCAGGGGGTTAATTATTGACCCGGCAGGAGACTAAAATATAAGGATGCAAAAGCAAGATATACAAAGCGAAGGCGACTGGGACCTGGTGATTGCGCCGGGGAGGGCAGAAAAAAATTACTGGAAAGACCTGTGGCGGTTCCGGGAACTGTTTTATATACTAAGCTGGAGAGACCTGAAGGTAAGGTATAAGCAAACGGTGCTGGGGGTGGCCTGGAGTGTGATAAGGCCGGTGCTCACCACGGTGATCTTTACGGTTGTTTTCAGTAAAGTGGCCAAACTGGGAAACCCCGGAAATGCCCCCTATGCCCTGATGGTGTTTGCGGGCATGCTGCCCTGGCAGTTCTTCAGTAATGCACTCAGCGAAAGCAGCGGCAGCCTGGTGGGCAATGCCAATCTGATTACGAAGGTTTATTTCCCCAGGATGATCATCCCCGCCAGTTCGGTGATCACTACCCTGGTTGACCTGGGTATCAGTTTTGCTATCATGCTCATCATGTTTGCCTGGTATGGCTATATGCCCAGCTGGCATATCATCTTCTTTCCCTTGTTTGTGTTGCTGGCCTTTACCTGTGCTTTTGGTATCGGACTGTACCTGACTGCTGTAAATGTGAAGTACCGCGATTTCCGGTACATTATTCCCTTTATCGTGCAGTTTGGTTTGTACATCAGCCCGGTGGGCTTCAGCAGTTTTGTGGTAAATGAAAAATGGCGGATGCTTTATTCCCTGAATCCGATGGTGGGGGTGATCGACGGTTTCAGGTGGTGCCTGCTGGGCGACCCGATGCACTGGCGATCTTTTATTGTATCCGTAGCAATGACGATCGGATTTTTATGGATCGGGGTCTTTTATTTCAGGAAGATGGAGAGGGGGTTTGCGGATAATATTTAAACGAAATGTCCTGCTGCTTGCCCCGATCATTTTCGGGGGGAGTTTGTCGAAGCACTTAATAAACGGAAAATGTCTAAACCAATCATAGAAGTAAATAACCTTTCTAAAAGCTATATCATCTCCCACGAGGGTAAGGAGCGCTATACAGCCCTGCGGGATGTAATGGCACAGAAGGCAAAGAAGATATTCTCTTTTCCTAAACCACTTTCTGTTTCGGGATCAGCTACCAAAGAAGAATTCTGGGCGCTTAAAGATGTAAGTTTTAAAATAGAGCAGGGGGACCGGGTGGGCATTATCGGGCGCAATGGCGCCGGCAAAAGCACCCTCTTAAAAATACTGAGCCGCATCACCGAGCCCACTGCGGGAGAAATAAAAATTAAAGGGCGTGTTGCATCGTTGCTCGAAGTGGGTACGGGTTTTCACCCGGAATTGACGGGCAGGGAGAATATATTCCTGAATGGCGCCATACTGGGTATGAGCAGGGCCGAGATCAGGAAGCATTTTGATGCTATTGTGGATTTTGCAGAAGTGGAGAGGTTTTTAGATACTCCGGTAAAACGGTATAGCAGTGGTATGTATGTAAGACTTGCATTCGCAGTGGCAGCACATCTGGAGCCAGAGATACTGGTGGTGGACGAGGTGCTGGCGGTGGGGGATGCTCAGTTTCAAAAAAAGTGTTTGGGGAAGATGGAGGATGTGAGTAAGAATGAGGGGAGGACCGTGTTGTTTGTAAGTCACAATATTATCGCCATTAGAGCTTTATGTAAGAATGGGATTTTTTTGGCAAATGGAAAAATTGATTGCACAGACAATATTCAAAACGTAATAGAAAAATACTTTGAATCATCTTTTAAACTTAATAGCACTGGAGTTATTCCGGATAATGTATCACGTTTCAATACTGGAGAAGCAAAATTTAGAAAAATCACCTTAGTTAATTCTTCAAACGATTTCACGTGTGATTTCTTTTTAATGGAACGTTTAACGATTATGCTGGGTCTTGAAGTATTTCAGCAGATTAAGGATGTTCTGGTCGATTTAAAGATTTGCACATTGGATGGTATTGTTATCGTACATACCATGAACGTGTTTAATGGTGGTGGCCTTTTTTCATTTGATAAAGGAGAACATGAAATTAAAATTGAAATGGAAAATAACTTGCAACCTGGGAATTACTCAATTAGTATAGGAATTCATTATGCGAAATACGGTACTCCTACAATTGATTTCCTTGAAAATATTTATAATTTGTCTGTTAGCAATATTGATAAGAATAATGATCCTGTATCGGAACTTTTTCATTTTGCTCATGGATATATCAGACCAGAGGCCAAATGGTCGGTTTAATACAGACGAACAGTAAAAATTCTATTATAAGGTTTCATTTTTTTTTGGCTGAACACGCACTGAATTAATAAATACTATAGCATAATCCTTACAAGCATTAATAAATATTCGTAAATGAAAATTTTTATTGGGACACTGGAAATTTGTGGTTGGATGAGTTTGTACGCAAAAGAATTAAAAAAGGCAGGGCACGATGTAACAACATTTACTTATTCGAAAAACAAGTTTTTTGAAGATAAAAGTTACGATTATGTATTTTCAGACTATCAATTAAGCATAGGAAGCAATATATCAATATTAAACAGGATAGTAGCTAAATTCAATTTAATTTTCAAATCGGTATTCCTTTATTTTTTTAAAAGGAAAGTGGCCAGGAATTCAGATTTAATAATCTATATCTGGAACAGCCTTGAGAACTCCAATAGTGATATTAGATATTTTAAAAAAAGAGGTAAAAAGTTAGTTTTTATTTTTGTTGGCTCAGATGTAAGACATTTTAACACTTTCAAAAGAGATTTTGATGTTTCTCATTGGGATTTTCCGGAGAGTTGGAGTAAAATAGGGCCGGAAAAATATCTTCAGTATATAAGGAATGCGGAGAGTTTCGGAGATTTAATTTATTCATTACCTGACCAGGCTGGCTTGCAAACTAAATCCTATTATCATGTCCATATTCCAATTGAAACCGACGAGATAAAATTTACAAATAACAAAAGATCAATCCCTAAAGTTCTTCACCTGCCGAGTGATCCCTGGAAAAAAGGTACTGATATTATAGAAAGGGTAATTTACGAACTTAGATCTGAGGGGCTACAATTTGAGTTTATAAGTGGCAGAGATATGTCAAATAAAGAAACTCTTAAGTTATTACAGGATACTGATATTTTAGTGGATGAAATAGTCTATCACGGACCCGGAGTATTGTCTTTTGAGGCTATGGCATCCGGTTGTGCTGTTGCTACCAGGTACCTAGAAGATTCACCTGAATGCTTCAGGCCACCAATTATTAATATTAATGCTTCAAATATTAAGGAAAAACTTAGGGAACTTTTTTCTAATTATGATTTGCAGCAGGATTTAATTATTAAAGGCCGGAGTTATGTTGAACAGAATAATCGTGCTTCGCTAGTTGTAAATCGCATTATTGATAATCTTAACAACAGAAAAGAGTTTGACTATCCACTCTAGGTTTAAGAATTCCGCTTATTGCCAAAAAAAATGATTGTTACAATTATAGGAGCAAGGCCGCAATTTGTTAAGGCCGCTGTTTTGTCTGCAGAATTGAATAGACTCGGTTTGCAGGAATATATTATTCATACAGGACAGCATTACGACCATAAAATGAGCGCTATTTTTTTTGAAGAACTTAATCTTCCCGGGGCCAATATTAATCTTGGTATTGGTTCCGGTACACATGGAAGTCAAACAGCGGAAATGTTAAGTAAAATTGAATCTGTATTGATGGAAATGATATCTCAAGTAAAATGTGTACTTCTTTACGGAGATACTAATAGTACACTTGCTGGGGCTTTGGCTGCTTCAAAATTAAATATTCCGATTATCCATGTTGAATCCGGATTAAGAAGCTTTAATAGAAAAATGCCGGAAGAAGTTAACAGGGTTATAACTGACCACCTCTCATCTTTACTCTTCTGTTCCAGTAATTCTGGCAAGCAGCAGCTGGAAAATGAAGGTATCAATAC
This sequence comes from Ferruginibacter sp., assembly GCA_044226725.1. Taxonomy (GTDB): domain Bacteria; phylum Bacteroidota; class Bacteroidia; order Chitinophagales; family Chitinophagaceae; genus Ferruginibacter. Next base: position 75,381 of record JBGAGM010000001.1, read on the forward strand.
CGGAGTATATGTAACAGGGGATTTAATGCTGGATGCCTTTTCAGTTTATGGCAAAATCGCAGAGACTAAAATGAATATTGCGAATATATTACCAAAGGAAATTGTAGATAATTACGTATTACTGACAATTCATAGGCCTTCAAACACAGACGATATTAATAATATTATAGCAATCTTAAATGCTTTGACGGAATTTAAGTTGGAAATAGTTTGGCCAGTTCATCCAAGAATCAGGAAAAAACTTTTAGAAATCAAACTGCCAGACAACGTTCACTTATACGAACCTTTTTCGTATTTCGAGATGATGGCGATATTATTAAAATCTCAGAGAGTTATTACAGATTCGGGGGGATTGCAAAAGGAAGCTTACTGGGCAAAAAAAGCCTGCATTACCATTCGGGAAGAAACTGAATGGATCGAGACACTTCATGATAACTGGAATATATTAACTGGTTGTGATTCAGAGAAAATTAAAGACGCATTGAGAGTGTGTGTTAAAATGGATGATTGGACTGCTTTGTATGGTGACGGGAATTGCGCTTCAAGTATAGCAGCACGTATCAAATCCGTTTATTTTTAAAAAATGATAAACGTACTTTTTATTGTTCCGGAATTTCCGCCGGTAAACACAACTGGTAATTTCAGAACATTAAAGTTTATAAAATATTTACCTGGAATGGGTATAAATCCAATCGTTATTACATTGCCTACAGAAATGGCCGCAAAAATATTTAATGCAACGATTGATGAGGGACTTCGACAGCAAGTGCCGGATAGTGTTTCCGTCTATCGCATTGAATGCAAGGCTATTGAGCTGTCAAAAAATAAATTTGCAAATTTTGCAAGAATATTTTTTAACCCAACTGACAGAATTGCAAATGCCTGGGGAAGCAATCTAACGGATAAGATTGAACAAATAATTACTGAATATAGGCCCAAGGCCATATATACCTCTTTGCCACCATTTAGTTGTGGTAATTTAGTGAAAAAGATCGCAGGCAGGTTTAAAATTCCCTTTGTTCTGGATATGAGAGATTTGTTTGCCTTTTGGAGCAGCCAACCTAATATCTCCTACTTTCAATTTTTACTAAAATTGAAAATGGAACGGTCATTGTTTAAGGCAGCATATAAAGTAATAGGTGTTACTCCTCAGATGATAAAGAAATTTACAATGACGCATCCTGGAATTAATATAAACAAATTTGTGCTTATCCCTAATGGTGCGGATTATAAGTTTTCAAGCGCTGCGTTTGAATCAGGGGCAGGCAAAAATAAATTTATTATTGGGTATGTTGGGTCATTTTATTATGACCCTATTTCCTATGAGACTTCTAAGCAGAATTGGTGGAAAAGAAAAGGGCACAGAAAATTGCAGTATTTTGCTTCTAGGGAAGACTGGCTTTACCGCAGTCCTTTCTTTTTCTTTAAAACACTGCAGTTAGTTTTTAAAAAAAAACCATCATTACGGAGTATAATTAAATTTGAATTCATCGGAAGGGAGCCTGCTTGGTTAAACGACATGCTGATAGCTTTTGAATTGCAAGATATTTATCATTGCAATGGGTTTGTTGCACATGCGGAAGCCTTAAAATTGCAAGCTGGTTTTGATGCGCTTTTAACGACATCTGAAAAAATAATGAATGAAGATCATGTATGTTTGCCATCAAAGTTATTTGATTACCTGCATGTTAATAAGCCAATTATAGGATTTGTTACTAGCGGTATACAAAAGGATTTTTTATTGACTTCCGGTGCTGGAGAAGTATGTGACCCTGATAATATAGATGAGTCTGCAGAGAAAATAATTAAGCTTGTTTCATTTAAAAAGTCGTATCGTTTGAATTTGGATTATCTTAAGAAATTTACCAGGGAAGAATCTGCTAAAAAATTAGCGGATATTTTCTTTGAGATTTAAATTTAATTTAAATATGCCACAGGTCAATAGCATGTTAGCTGATATGTTTGAAAAAGGATTTGTAATTGATAGAAAAGGACAAAGACGAAGTATTATAGACTCCGCAATTTCGGAAGAAGAAGCTACAGTACTTACAAAAGTGATTACTGATACCGAAGCAATAGTTACTTTGGAAACCGGAGTTGCTTTTGGCGCATCCACATTAGCGATTTGTACTGCAAAGCAACTGATTAAGTCGAAAGGTCGTATGCATTTTGGAGTGGATCCCAACCAACATGATTTTTACTGCGATGCTGCAATTGTTTCTTTAGAGAATGTAGGTCTCGAATCAGAATTTACGTTGCTAAATGGCCCAAGCCATTTGATGATACCTGACTTAATTAAAAAAAATACCGTTTTAGACTTCGCATTTATAGATGGCTGGCATACTCCTGATTATACTCTAATTGATTTTTTTTTAGTTGACAAGATGTTGCGAACAGGTGGTATTGTTGCATTTCATGATATGCATTCACCTTCCAAGCAAAAAGTGCTGCGTTTTATTTTAAGCTATCGCCGTTACAGTATTCAAAAACAATATCGGGTCAATGGCAATGAGTCTAAAATTCGCACTTTAAAATTTTTTCTTTGGAGAATTTACAAGAATCCTATTTTATTATTTTCTTGGTTTCACTGGACATATCAATTGCGAAACAGTTCAGGATTAATTGTACTAAGAAAAGAGGAATCCTTTGAGCCTAACTATGATTTTTTTAAGAATTTTTAATAGCATAAAAAGTGAGTAGTGGAAGCAAAATGTATTCGGAAGTTGTTAAACTTAATTTAGGTTGCGGATCTGTACGTCCGGAGAACTGGATTAATACGGACTCTTCTCTTAATGCCAATATTCAAAAAATTCCGTTTTTAGGAAAACGGATCAGTAAGTTATTCAACCCGGTTGAATACACTTCAGACAATTTCAGGTACATGAATCTGAATAAAAAATGGGGATTTAAGGACAATTCAGTCGATGTGGTATATGCTTCTCACTTGTTTGAACATTTGTCATTAAAATCAGCAGCGCTGTTTATGAAAGAAGCCTACCGGTGTTTAAAACCTGGTGCGGCAATTAGAATAGTGGTGCCAGATCTTTATAAAATTTCAAAAAAGTATGTGGAAGATTATGAAGCAGGAAATGAAAATGCTTCTGATTTTATTATGTGGGCCATTAATATGCACCGGGAGGGACAGTATGGAAGCCCGGGGCTGTTAAAAAGGGCCATACTTGAAATGCAGGGTTATCCTCACCAGCACAAATTTATGTACGATGAGAAAAGCATGACCAGGTTATTCAGGGATGCCGGGTTTAAACAAATAGTATCGTTGTCTTACGGGGTAAGCAACCTGATCGACTCCATTAAAGATGTGGAAGGGACTAAGGAATCTTATTTATCTGTTTATATAGAAGCTAAAAAGTGAGTATGAAAGTTTCAATCTGTATTCCGCAGTATAACCGGATAAATTATTTGTTAAGGAGCCTGGAGATCATCAGCAGACAGACCTATAATAACATTGAGATTGTGGTAAGCGATGATTGCTCTTCCGATGAAACGGAGGAAAAAATTAAGGAACTGGCTTTGTCTTATAAATACCCCATTATTTTCAGTAAAAATCCGGTTAACCAGGGGTATGACAGAAACTACAGAAAATGCATTGAACTGGCTACTGGTGATTATGCATTTGTAATAGGGAATGACGATAGTATTGTGGGCGATGAGAGTATTGCAAAACTGGTTGATTTTTTAGAATCCAGTCACTTGCCGGAGGTGGGTTTTTGCAATATGATTGAAGAACGTACTGATAACACTTATATACAAAGAGCCACACAAACCAATGTATTAGGTAGCGGGGCAGATGTTGCAATTAAATATTATTCCTGCTTCAGTTTTGTTGGAGGGCTGATCTACAAAAAATCAACTTTTGATAAATACAATACCGATAAATATGACGGCAGCATATATGCCCAGATGTACCTCGGCGTATTAATGATTGCTTCCGGTTGTGCCCTGTTTTCTTTAAAAGATCCGTTTGTACTGAAGGATATGTTGTTGGAAGGTAAGTTTCGTAATTCTTATCGTGATCGGATCGCCAAGCGCTGGAAGGACTATAAAATAGTGGATGGAGGATTACCTTCGGTGATTAATGTACTCATTAATGCACTTGATGATGCTGGCAAACTTACCCAAAGACATACTAAGTATATTTTCAGGCGGATGTACAGTGTTACTTATCCGCATTGGATACTTGATTATAAGGAAAACGGGGCTTTACCTGAAGCTGTTGGCCTCATTCGCGGCATGAACCCAACAAGAAATAACAATTTTAATAAACTCACCCTGGTAAATAAGGTATATATCTATACTGTTTATTTACTGGGCTCATTTGCAGCTTTAATTACTCCGGTCTTTTTATTTAAAAAATTAAAAGGAAAGTTGTATCAATATTTTAAAAAGTGAGAATACTAATTGCAGGGGCAAACAGCAGTTATGCTATTGAACGTTTTTTTGTAAGGTACTTAAACGAGGAGCCCGGAATAATGTCAGAATTATTTGAGGCTCAGAATTTGTTTTTAGCTTATTACCAAAAAAGCATCTTTACAAAAATTCTATTCAGGTTGGGGTATAAGAATATCTATAAGGTCATCAATAAAAAACTCAGGAACAAAATCACGGAATGGAACCCGGACGTATTGTTTGTTTTTAAGGGAATGGAAATATTGCCTGAAACTTTAAGCTGGGCCAGGGCAAGAGGGATTAAACTTGTTAATTATAATCCTGATAATCCTTTTATATTTTCAGGCAGAGGTAGTGGTAATGTAAATGTGACAAGGTCTGTCCCGCTTTACCACCTTCATTTAACTTATAACAGCGAGGTTAAGGATATTATGGATCATAAATACCAAATCCCGGCGGTTGTCTTACCATTTGGATTTGATGTTGATGAAAACACTTATAATAATTGCTGTAAATTAATTGAAATTAAAAAATTGTGTTTTGTTGGTAACCCCGATAAATACCGTGCAGATTTTATTACCAGCCTGGCTAAAGCCGGTATTAGCATAGACGTCTATGGAAATCACTGGTCCCGGTATCTAAACCATCCCTGTATAAGTATTTTTAGTATGGTTTCGGGCGATGAATTTTGGGAAACTTTGCATAAATACAGGATTCAGCTAAACCTGATGCGTCCGCACAATCTCACCACCCATAATATGCGGAGTATAGAAATAGCAGGTATTGGCGGCATTCAACTGGCCCCGGAAACGAAAGACCATCTGGCATATTTTGTACCAAACAAAGAAATATTTACTTATAGAAACCTTGAGGAATGTAAAAGTAGGATAAATTATCTGCTGGGAATGACTTTTGAAGAGTCGAGTCAAATAAGATTAGCGGCTCGTAACAGAGCTGTTCTTTCTGGCTATTCGTATAAGCACAGGGTTAAGGATGCCTTAAATACTATAAAGGCTATATGCCAGTAATAAAACCACATTAGTTGAATTCCTTTGTCTTGTTTGAATAATGCCTAAGCGTATTTTAGTTTCTATATACAGCCACCCTGAAATGTATCCGCCTACATTAAATGCAATTCAGGAGCTGGCCGGCAGATTTGATACCGTAATTGTTCTGTATAGAAATTCATTGTTTAATGACTGGAAGTATGCTGATAATGTAGTACTTGTTCCTTATGGCCCCAAACTATCAATCAGGCAGCAGGAACAAATGCCCTTATTAAAGAAGGTATTTGTTTTTATGGGGTTTGTAAAGAAACAGTTGAGCCTGATTGTAAAATATAAGCCAGGGCATATCCTGCTTTATGATTCCATTGCGTTACTTTCTTATCATCTTGTAAAAAAAGGTTTAAGAAAAAGTTTGGTATGGTATCATAGCCACGACGTACCTGAAGCTAATTCTGTGAGAAAGTACTCTATTGCCTGGTTCTCGTTCCGGGCAGAAAAAAGGGCATTCCGATATCTGGATATTTTTACGTTACCGGCAAAAGAAAGACTACAATATTTTCCAGTTGAGGAACTAAAGGGTACCTATTTTATTATTCCCAACTATCCCAGCCTTGCATTTTATCGAAATTTTTACACCGAAAAGCATTTGCCTCAAACGATTCGAATAATTTACCAGGGGCATATCAGTGAGTTGCATGGTATTGAACAAGTTATTGAATTGTTGCGAGATAAAATAGAAGGCTATAACCTAAACTTAATTCTAAAGGGTCCTTGCAAAGATGACTATAAAGAACTGTTACAAAAAATGGCTATGGAATATGGGGTTAATGACAAGATTGAATTTATTGATATTACCCCTTATGCACAGGTTCCCGTGTTATGTTCAACTTGCCATATCGGCATTGGCATACATGCCAAACAGGACAAGATGAATACATCATTGGGAACTGCGTCGAACAAATTATATGAATATGCTGCGTTGGGATTGCCGGTACTGTATTATAAGAACAATCATTTTAATAATTATTTACAAAATTATCCATGGGCGCTGGCAACAGAACTTAATAGTGCAGATATTAAAAGACAGATTGTGAAAATTATAGACCACTATTCAGAAGTTTCGAGTAGAGCTCATGAAGATTTTGTGAATGAACTTAATTTCGAATTTCGATTTATGTCTGTAGTTAAATATCTTGAATCAAAAATAATGGCCTAATAGTACTGGTGGATGTTTACGAAAGTGCAGTTGGTTAGTACGATCAATAACAAAAGAAGAACGATAAATTGTTCGTAGTATATTACGTAGAGTCTGAAACACGAAAACAATTGTATAGGAATATCAGTTATTTAAAAACTCCCAGGAGTTGAGTTTTTACTAATGCTGCATTTTTAGAAAACTCACAATATTCACCAAATTAATTAATCAAGGCAAATACTAAATAGTCAATATCGGTTAGTGCTGCTTTGATATCAAAAGAAACAAATAGATATCAGATTTGGAAGGATTATTTAAAGTAAGATTTAACTGGAGCATATTTCTCAGTATTGCAATTTTACTGCAGTTGGTATTCCCATACCTGACCTGGTATTCGTATATCGCGATCCTGATAACCCTGCATCAATTTATGCTGCTTTTTTATTCAATGGGTTCCGTAATACCAGTTCGTTATTTATTTGGGTCTCTCATGGCTTTTCAGATACTATTAGGGCCAATGCTCGCATATAATGGTCTCGATCAATTTCAGCCAGAAAATTACCAAATGCGTGTTTCGGAGGCTACTTATTTCTCCTATGTAATACCTGCTGTTATCTGTTTTATTCTGGGACTACATATATGGGGCGGAAAATTAAAAGGAGAAATTCCAGACAAGAAAAGAATTAGTGAATTTGTAAATGGAAATAAATATTTCTCTTACATTTTGATTGTAGTAGGGTTCATTGCCAGCGTACTCTCAGATTATACCTCATCGGATTTTACGTTTGTTTTCTATTTGTTAGGCAGTTTTAAATATATTGGAGTCTTTCTGCTAATTCTTGGGAATCAGACTTTGAAAATAGGTCCTTTGATTTTGGTTTATGGTTCAATCATTGCATCTTCTCTTGGTGAAGGCATGTTCCACGATCTTATGACCTGGCTTATTTTTTTGGGTGCGTTTTTCTCATATAAATATAAGCCAAATAATATTATTAAATTTTCATCAATTACTTTATTTATCGTTTTGGCTATTGTTATCCAGGTTTTAAAAGGAGATTACAGGGAAGCCACCTGGAAGCAGGGAGAGGAAGCAGGCATAAGTACTATTGCAAAGACTTATGAACAAAGGGAAGCAAGTAACACGCTGTTTGATTATCGAACTTTGGCGAAAAGTAATATTCGAATTAATCAGGGTTATATCATCACTAATATCATGTCGAATATTCCGGCTAAGATCCCTTTTGCGGAAGGGGATGAATTAAAGGAAATATTAGAAGCTGCGTTATTACCTAGATTCCTTGCGCCTGATAAATTAACTGCTGGTAACAGAGATTTTTTTATGAAGTATTCTGGAATGAAAATATCGAAAGGAACATCTATGGGGTTAAGTTCTGTGGGAGATGGGTATATTAATTTTGGTGTTATCGGAGGCTGTATATTCATGTTCCTGTTAGGAATTATCTACAGTGAGGTGCTTAAAATTTTCGAAAAATATAGCAGGGACTTTCCGATAGTTTTAGTGTTTGTGCCCCTAGTATTCTATTACCCTATCCGTCCTGATTGTGAATTCCAAACTATTCTCGGTCACTTAGTAAAATCCTGTTTTTTAATCTTTGTTGTATTTCTTGTTTGGAAAAAATATTTTAAAGCTCCAGTTATAAATCTTGAAAAAGATCCTCATCCTGATTCCCTGGTTCCATCCCGCCTATAAAGCCGGGGGGCCTGTTCGTTCCATTCATCATATGCTCAGGGCTTTTGAAGAGGAGCAGGGCCTGGAGTTTTATGTTTTTTGCAGTAACCAGGACCTTGACGGTTCGGTTTTGCAAGTAAAAACAGATGCCTGGACTGATTATACCAGGAACAGCAAGGTATGGTATTGTTCAGCACATGTGGGGAATCATTTAAAACAACAAATAGAAAATATTAAGCCAACTGCTTTTTTTGTAGTGGGTATTTTTGACCAGGCATATAATTTCAAACCGCTGTTGCGCTGGAAACATATTCCTGCAATCATCTCTGTAAGAGGTATGCTGCACCCGGGCGCTTTAAGCCAGAAACGATTAAAAAAAACAATCTACCTGGCTTTTTGGAAGTTATTGGGTATCCATAAAAGAAATGTTTTTCATGCAACTACAGCAGAGGAGAAAGTCTTCATTGAAAATTATTTTGGTAAAAACACTGTTGTGCAGGTAGCAGCTAATTTACCCGCAGACATCCCTTTTCAGCAACCCGGGGAAAAGCTTGCCGGGCAGCTGGTACTTTGCACCATCGCACTCATTAGTCCGATGAAGAACCATGAACTGGTGCTGGAGGCTTTACTGGAAACGGATAATAAATACCGGGTGGAATATAATATATACGGGCCTGTGAAGGACAAACTATACTGGAACCGCTGTGAAGCCCTGATACAACAAATGCCGGCAAATGTGCAGGTAGTATACCACGGAGATATTGCTCCTGATGAAGTGGTACCTGCACTGGCACAAACACATGTGGTGGTGCAACCCAGTAAAAGCGAAAACTATGGACATGCCCTTTATGAAGCACTGCTGGCAGGCCGGCCTTTGATAACCAGCAAGGGCACTCCCTGGAACGGATTAGCGGAAGGGCTTGCCGGAAAGAATATAGATGCCGGCAACCGGGAGGCATTGAAAAATGCCATTGCCTTTTATGCAGCCTGCAGCGATGAGGAATATCAATTGTATTGCCGGGCTGCCAGGGACTATGCAATAAAAGCAGTGGACAAGGAATTGATCAAAGATCAGTACAGGGGGCTGTTTGGCATTGGCAAATGAAACCTATTACGGGATATATCAACAAACGCATCCTTCTCTACCTCGCCAAATTCCTCGGCGCTTTCTGTATTTTATTCTATGGTACGGAAGCCATTATTGGCCTGAGCGCTCCTGAGGGGCTGTACGTACCCTTTGTGGCAAAATACCTGGACTTTATTCCTGCTTTCCGCAATTTAACGCTGCAGGGATCCCGGATTTTTTTATCGCTGACCGGTTATGAAGCATACCAGTCGGACCCCATACATTTAAAACTGATCGGGGGCAGCACCGTGCAACTGGTGTACAGCTGCCTGGGCTATGGTGTGATGAGTTTCTGGCTGGCTTTTGTTTTTGCCAATAATGGAAGCCTGGCCAAAAAAGCAGCCTGGATGGGCGGCGGACTTGTATTGCTTTTCTTAATTAATATCATCCGCATAGCACTTACCCTGCTGGGCAACAGCCGCCATTGGTACTGGCCCTTTGGATGGGATAACCATACCTGGTTTAATATAGTGGCATATGCGGCCATATTTTTGATGATGTGGGGGTATGATCGGAGAGCGAAGAGTTGAAAGGTTGATCCGTTAATCCGTTAATTGGTTAATCCGTGGGGCAGCTTAAGGGTGCGGTTGGTGCGTTGATCGGTTGGTCCGTTAATTGGTTAATCCGTTAATCCGTTAATCCGTGGGCAGCTCAGGGGTACGGTTGGTCGGTTGATCGGTTGGGCAGTTAATTGGTTGGGCCGTTAATCCGTTAATTGGTTAATCCGTGGGGCAGATCAAGGGTGCGGTTGGTTCGTTGATTGGTTGGGCCGTTAATTGGGTGATCCGTTAATCCGTTAATCGGTTAATCGGTTAATCCGTGGGGCAGCTCATGGGTGCGGTTGGTCGGTTGGTTCGTTAATCCGTTAATTGGTTAATCGGTTAATCGGTTGAATGCTGACAGTCAGCAGTTCGTAGTTAATTCCTTTATTTCTTAATTCCTTAACTCTTATAAATCCTTGAATAATCTGATCATTGTTGGAATAAATGCGTACCACGCCGATTCGAGTGCGGCGATATTTGTGGATGGTAAGATGGTGGCTGCCATTGAAGAGGAACGTTTCAGGCGGGTAAAGCACTGGGCCGGTTTCCCCGAACTGGCCATTGCCTTTTGTTTGCAGGAAGCAGGCATTGGATATGCTGCCGTGGACTATTGGGCCATTGGCAGGGACCCGCGGGCCAAGTTCCTTAAAAAACTGCTATACCTGGCGAAAAATCCCGTTGGCAGTTTTGCCGCTGTGAAAGACCGGCTGGCCAACAGTAAAAAAGCAGCATCTGTTGATAAAGAACTTTCCCGTATCTCCGGCTTGCCCGTAAACAGTTTTTCGGGTAAGATAAAGAATATTGAACATCACCGAAGCCATATTGCCTCGGCTTTCTTTGCCTCGCCTTTTGAAAAAGCTGCCTGCCTGAGCATTGACGGTTCGGGCGATTTCAGCACCACCATGACAGCCGTGGGCGCCGGCAACAGCATCACTGTGCTGGATTCGGTTGACTTCCCGCATTCCATCGGCATATTCTATACGGCATTTACCCAGTTACTGGGCTTTCCTTACTATGGTGATGAATATAAAGTGATGGGCATGGCCCCTTATGGAAGTATAAAAACCCCCAACGGGGAATTGAATGCTGCCGGCAGGGAACTGGTGGGCAAGCTGGAGAAAGTGGTAAAGCTAACGGCCGATGGCCTGTTCAAACTGGACCTGGATTATTTCAGAACTGGCACGCAGGGCATCATCAGCTATGGGGCCGATAATACCCCGGTGGTGGCTCCGCTTTACAGCCAAAAGCTGCAGCAGGAATTCGGGCCGCCACGCCAAAAAGAAGAGGCACTTACGCAATACCATAAAGACCTGGCAGCTGCTGTGCAGTATTTTACTGAAAGGATCATTTTTCACCTGCTGGAAAACCTGCATAAGAAAACCGGGCTGGAGGCAGTTTGCATTGCCGGGGGCGTGGCGCAGAACAGCGTGGCCAATGGTAAGATATTGCGCAACACTTCCTTTAAGAAAGTGTATATCCCCAGCGCTGGTCATGATGCCGGTATTTCCATGGGGGCAGCATTATTTACGCAGCATGTATCTCTTAATTATGAGCGTCAGCCGGCCATATTATCTGCCTATACCGGCAGCCGGTTCAGTAATGAGGAAATAAAGTTGGTACTGCAGGAACGGCAAATTGCCTTTACTGAACTTGCAGATGAGGCACTGTTTGAGTGTATCAGCGACTGCCTTATACAGGGGGGCGTGGTGGGCTGGTTCAGCGGCAGGGCCGAATTTGGTCCCCGGGCACTGGGCGGCCGTTCCATCATTGCCGACCCGGGCAGGGCAGATGCCAAGGACCTGATAAACAGCAAGATCAAGCGCAGGGAGAGTTTCAGGCCTTTTGCCCCCTCCATACTGAAGGAATATGTGGAAGAATATTTTGAATTTACAGAGGAAGTACCGTTCATGGAAAAAGTGTATCCCATTAAGAAGGAAAAAAGGGCGCTGATCCCTGCGGTAACCCATGTGGATGGAACCGGGAGGCTGCAAACGGTGGACGAAAAGATATCGCCCAGGTATTACCGCCTGATCGATTGTTTTCGTAAGAAGACCGGCATCCCGATCCTGCTGAATACCTCTTTCAATGAAAATGAACCCATTGTAAACCGCCCGGCGGAAGCTTTGGACTGCTTTTTGCGGACTGATATGGACATGCTGGTGATGGAAAATATCCTGTTGCAGAAACCAGCAGCTAAGCCGGGTGAAAACACGGTGCAGAAAACAATTAATTAATATGAAATTAGCCTCAGGTATCAGAATAGCTGTACCTTTGCCAGTGGCCTTACTATGATTAAAGTTAGTTTAATAACAGTTACCCTTAATTCAGAAAAATTCCTGGAGCAAGCCATACAATCGGTGATGGCACAGGATTATACCAATATAGAACATATCATCATCGACGGAAAATCAACAGACGGAACGCTGGCCATTATTGAAAAATACCAGGACCATATTGCAAAATGGGTTTCGGAAAAGGATTACAGTATGTACGATGCCATCAATAAGGGCATGGCCATGGCAACCGGCGATATCATTGGTACCCTGAACAGCGATGATATGCTTGCTTCCACCGATGCTATCAGTTCCATCGTTGCCTGCTTTGAAAAGGAAAAAGTGGACGTGGTATATGGAGACCTGGTATATGTTGACCCCGATGATACCAATAAAGTATTGCGCAAATGGAAGGGCGGCGCTTTTAAACGCAGCAAATTCTGTTATGGCTGGATGCCTGCGCACCCCACTTTTTATTTTAAGCGCCATTTGCTGGAAAAATGCGGGTATTATGAAACACATTTCTTTTCCGCAGCGGATTATGAATTTATGACCCGCTATCTTTATTATTATAAATCCAGTGCAGCCTATCTTCCCAAACTGATCGTAAAAATGCGTAATGGCGGTATGAGCAACAGCAGCTTAAAACGCAGGCTGCGGGCCAATCGCAGGGATTACCTGGCCATGAAGAAGAACCGGGTGCCCATGCCCTTTGTGGTGGCATTCTTAAAGCCAGTGATCAAACTGCACCAGTATACCAATATGGGGATTGCCCGTTTTTTTACTTAGATGTGTGCAGGCCCGCAGATTACGGGGATGGCGCAGAAGGGTTGTACACGAATTACACGAATTGAATTTCACTAATTTCTTATCTGCGTATTCAGCGAAATCAGCGGGAATGTTTTTTGCCCGCAGATTACGGGGATGGCGCAGAAGGGTTGTAAACGAATTACACGAATTGAATTTTGACTAATTTCTTTTCTGCGTATTCAGCGAAATCAGCGGGAATATTTTTTGCCCGCAGATTACGGGGATGGCGCAGAAGGGATGATGACGGATTAGTTTACTGTAGCCCCGGTTTCGACAAGCTCAACCTGACAGCTTTTTAAAATTATACAGCGCTTAGCATTGATCCCCGGGAATATTTTTTGCCCGCAGAATACGGGGATGGCGCAGAAGGGTTGTACACGAATTACAGGAATTGAATTTGACTAATTTCTTATCTGCGTATTCAGCGAAATCAGCGGGAACAGTTTCTAACCATGTTTAGTTTTTTCAAAAAGAACAAGAAGGATACCTTAAGCGGGACCAGCTTTAGCAGTGGACTATTGCCGCTAACGGTGGATATGCACAGCCATATCCTGCCGGGCATAGATGACGGGGCACCGGACGTGGAAACTTCGCTGGTACTGGTGAGGGGATTGTATGACCTAGGCATACGAACCTGTATTGCCACACCGCATATCATTGGCGACCTGTACCGAAACTCCGATGAAACCATTGAGCCCGCCCTGCTGAAATTGCAGCAGGCCTGCAAAGCCGCCGCCATTCCCATGCAAATTAGCGCTGCAGCGGAGTACATGCTGGACGATTATTTTATGGAACTGCTGCAAAGCGGAAAGCCATTACGCACGCTGAAGCATAAACTATTGCTTACCGAACTGCCTTATATTGCGGAGCCGGTAAACCTGCAGGAAATGCTGTTCCATATCATTACAGCAGGATACCAGCCTGTACTGGCACATCCTGATCGGTACCTGTACTTTCATCATAATTTTGACCTGTACAGGGAACTGAAAGACCAGGGATTTATTTTACAGGTTAACCTTTTATCTCTTACAGGCTACTATGGAAAAAATGTGGCCAGGGCTGCCAGGTTCATACTGGATAAAGGGCTGGCAGGTTTTGCCGGTACCGACCTGCACCACGGAAGACATTTGAGCGCCCTGCAATCTGAAACAAACCGGCAGTTATTTCAAAAATACATCCGCAATGCAGACCTGCTGAACAAGGAGCTGGGGACCTGATCCTGCAGGTACTGAAAATGAATAGAGCAGCAGCAATGCTGCTTTTTTTATGCGCTTTAAACGGTGACGTACGGGACCGTTTTTCTAAGGGTATAAAAATCAGATAGTTATGAAGCTATTTGCTGCATGGTGACCCGCCAAATCAAAGTTTGACCATTGATAAATAAAAAAGCGTATCTTTTCAGGCAACCTTTTGGGCAGCATATCCGATAATGATTAAAAGGAATCCTGTGCTTTCTTCGGAGGAGTTAACCATGCATATCCGGGGCTGTGCCCTGAACGAGAGGGAGAGTCAGAAAAAAATATACAACTCTTTCTATGGCTATGCTATGGCCATCTGTGATTGCTATGCAGCCAATGAAGATGATGCCATCGAGATATTAAATGATGGCTTTCTCAAAATATTCAAGGAGATCCACCGCTTTACTCCCGCTTACAGTAATGAAATGAATTCTTTTAAAGGATGGTTGCGAAAGATCATGGTGTGCACAGCTATTGACCATTTCAGAAAAAATGCCAAACACAAGGTGGTGGGCGAGTTAACTGTATCTTCGCTGAATACTTATGCGGCGGCAGAAACTGCGGTGGAGAAACTCTCGTACGATGAGATCATCCGCTGTATACAAAATCTTTCCCCTGCATACAGGACCGTACTAAACCTTTTTATCATTGAAGGGTTTAGTCATGAGGAGATCGCCGACCAGCTGGGCATCGCTGTGGGTACTTCCAAATCGAACCTGGCCAAGGCAAGAAAGCAATTACAAAAAATGATTTTTACCCAAAATAAAACGGCAGCAATAAAAAATGTTGGATGAAGAAATGGACCATATTATAAGGGAGGCAGCTGAAAAACATCATCCGGCCTATAATGACAAAGCCTGGGAAATGATGGAAAAGAAGCTGGATAAACACCTGCCGCAAAAAAAGGACAGGCGCAGGGAGATATTCTTCCTGCTGTTCTTCTTATTGCTGGGCGCCGGTATTGTGTTTACGGTATCCAGGTTCAATAAAGCCGGTAAGCCTGCTACGGAAAATAACAGCCTGGCAGCAAACGGCAGTGGTCAGCCAGTGCCTGCTGCCAGTACATCGCCGGGCACCGGTAACGAAGCCGGCAGCACAGCGCAGCAGCATACGGGTACAGCAGGCGCTGATGCAGTGAACAATACCCCTGCGGCTGCGACCGGCACCGGTGGCCCCGCCGGTACAAATGCAGGCACAAAGGCAACTGAAACCGGGGCGGAGAAAAATGACCTGTCATTTTTGAATGCTAATAACAATGTGCGTAAAACTTATACCGGAAAAACGAGGGTGAGGATCAGTAATCCGGGCCTGCAGCAGGATGCAACAACTGAAAGAACTGCAACAACTGCGGCAACTGCCGCAACCGCGGATGCAACGGGTGCACCATCCAGGACCCGCAGCGGTAAAACTACCGGCAAGCAAACGGTAAAGATCAGCAATGCTGCTGCTGAAGAAGATAATGACAATACCACTGCAGCTGAGAACAATACCGGTAAAACAGCAAAAGCTGATGTGCCTGCAGCTGATAAGACCAGGCAGGATGAAAGCAAGCTGACGGCAAAGGAGGAAGAGCCCAAAAAGACAGCGCAGAAAACAGCTGAGAAAAAACCTGCAGAAAAGAATGCCGAAAAAACCACTGCTTCCACTGATAAAAAGAAAACTAAAAATAAAGCCGGAAGCAATTTTGGCCTTACCGCTTCCATTGGCCCGGACATGAGTTTTGTGAAACTTAATAATACAGGCCGCACCACCCTTACTTATGGTGCAGGGCTTAGTTACGATATTTCCAAACGCTTTACCGTAAGGGCGGGTTTTTACGTTTCTAAGAAAGTATATACTGCCGCACCGGATGAATATCATTCGCCGGGCGGAAACTATCCCAACCTTACCGGTGTGGATGCTGATTGTAAAGTGTATGAAATTCCTGTGAGCGTTTCTTATAAATTTGGTCAGCGCAATAAGCACAACTGGTTTGGCGGGGCCGGCCTTTCTTCTTTCATCATGAAAAAGGAAGATTATACCTATAATTATAAATCACCGGCCGGCCAAACCTATGAGTACTACCAGCACCTGCGCAACCGCAACAAGCATTATTTTGCCGTGCTTACGCTTTCAGCAGGCTATAATTACCAGCTAAGCAACCGGCTGTCGGTGCAGGCCGAGCCTTATGCCAAGATACCCTTGGGTGGTGTGGGACAAGGCAAAATAAAACTGAACAGTGCCGGCGTTTTATTTACGCTAACCTACAAACCATTTAAAAAGAAGAAATAGCTAACAGGGCATTTTGAATAAGTCTGAGTATAAAGAGGCTGTCTTAAAAAAAAGGCAGCCTCTTTTTTGTAAATACAGTTCATAAGGCTGCAGATCTTTTTGTCCGCAGTGTATAACAGCGCCAGTTTTTGTGAAAAGTGCCATACTAAAGATTATTGGCAATATTACGGCAGGCAATATACCCTTTCCAAATTTGCTGTCGCTTTTGTACCAAATGGTCGTTCAGGTAATAAAAAACAGGCCGAAAGCCTTACCGGCATTGGTTTTGGAGTGGTTTTGTTCTACCCTTGTTCTACCCTGGTAGCTAAATCAAGCTTAAAACAGCTACAAATCCCGAACAAAACACGAACAAAACATAAAGAAAACAGGGATAAAAAATGATGGGATAGGTACAAATGCGACAGCACGGTACAAAAGCGACAGCCCCTGATGGTTTCGGCCATCCCGGGGCGTATGTTTGTGAGGCAACAGTGAAAATTATAACCGGTGCATAGCAAGGGTTCTAAAAATTAAAACAACAATGCAATGGCAACATACGAAGAAGGAGTGCAAGGTTCATACAACGAGCTTGTGGGTACCGCAGCAGTACCAGGCCGGAAGGGAATGCACATCATACGCAGGGGCAATAAAAGATCTGCAGGAATATCCGATAACAACAGGAAATAAAAAACCGCCTCATTTATTCATGAGACGGTCTCTTTTATTTATGGATTGGAATGGGACCGGTCTTTACTTTTTACTCCTGTGTAAAACAAAATCACGGGTGATGGTAAAGCCCCAGCGATACTGTCCTTTTTTCCAGGAAGTAGTGGTGCGTGGGATGAACCGGTTCTCTAAAATATTGGTGGTATTGGTGAAGTTAACATGGAAAATATGCCCGGGGGTAACCAGCTCCAAACCCACACCCAGCACATCATAAAAATTAATGCCTTTCAGTTTGAAGGAATCGATGGTACTTTGCGGACGGAAGGGGTGGAAATAATCAGCAATAAAAACAAAGCGTTTGTAAATGGGCACCCGCAATGCCGCCCCCATTGCAAATACACTGTTCACATCATTATAAATAACGTGGTTGGTATGCACATACGTAGGGTTCAGCTGCAGGCTGAACCATTTGCCAAATTTACGGGCCACCATCAGTTGCAGTGTCTGGCTCTGCCTGTCGGATGTTCGCTGATAATAATTCTCCCGGGTTGAGTCGGTGCTTGATCTTTGAGAAGAACTGACACCATTGGCAAATACGGCCAGTGAAAGCGGATGCCTGGGGTCGTTCTCCCTTTGTTCCAGTATCTTGTATTTAAAGCCCAGTTCCCATAAAGTGAATACCTGCCCGTCGCCTTTATTGCGGGATACAATAACATTGAGGTTCTTCGTGATGCCATACAGGAAACCGATCTTGATATCTGTGGAACCATCCAGGCCGAAAGCGCTTCTTATACCACCATTCCTTCCGCCGGCATCACCAAAATTATGTACCACTTTAAATTCGAAATGCCCTTTTTGCAGCATCTCCACCGTGTTTGCATTGATGAGCCGTTGCGACATGAAAACCTTTACTGCCGGCTTTCCCTTTGCTGCAGCGGGTTTGCTGTCGAGCTCATTCATCAGGTTATTGGTGCTGCTGTCTGTCTGCGACCATGCAGGCACAGAGGCGACCATGCAGAAAATGAATAGTAATTTTCTCATAAAATTGTTTTTTGTTAAGGAAATTCAATAACCCAATCGCAATAAAGTTTTAACAGGTTGCCAGCATTTTACGGCTGTTTTTTTTTGAACGTATTTGTTCCGGTAGCAACCGGGCGGGGCATTTTGACGATACACTTTATGGTAAAAACTATAAATTACACAATCAACAGCAGCGGCTGCTGCAAGCCTGATGAAAAGAAAATTCCTGCAGGATATTTCAATGAATACGCTGCAGCTTGTGATTGTGCAATGCTGCGGGCTTATTATCTTTTACCTTTTGTCTACCCGGCTCGAAAAAAATGAGTTTGGCGAAATGAACTGGGCACTGGCTGTATTGATGACCGCTTTTGGGATACTGGCGCTGGGGATCGACCAGATTGCTGTAAAGCGTATTGCATCCGGCGCATCGCCATCCGATCTATTGCCTGTTTACCTGAACCACCTCTTTATTACAGGAGTTTCTTTTTATTTGTTGCTGTGGACCTGCTCCCTGTTGTTCCCGGTATATTTCTCCGGCCACACCGCCTTGTTATTGCTGGGCGCAGGCAAACTGATGATCTTTTTTTCAACCGCATGTAAGCAGGTTGCCACCGGGATGGAAAAATTCAGGCCACTGTTGCTGATGGCCATCAGCTCCAATGTATTGCGGGCTTTGATACTGACCGTTGCCGCTATTTGGCAGCAACCCGACTTTGGGTTTATTCTGATCATTTTTGTTACCACCGACCTGGCGGAATTACTGGTTTGCATTTTCATCACGCATCGGATATTACGGGTACCTGTGAAACTGAAATGGGATAAGCCCATGTATTGCGGTTTGCTCCGGGAAGCACTGCCACAGTTTGGGGTGGCCGTTTTTACTGCTGCACTGGCAAGGCTCGACTGGATCTTTTTAGGCATACTAAGCACCCCTGTGATACTGGCTGAATATAGTTTTGCCTACAAGGTATTTGAAATGGCAACACTGCCCCTGCTGGTTACAGGTCCTGTATTGATCCCCCGCTTCACCAAATACTTTCATCCGGCAGCAACGGACCTGACCGCTGCAAAAATGAAAGAGCTGTATATGCTGCTGCGCTGGGAGATGATCATTGCCTCATTCATGGTATTGCTGCTAAATATTGCCTGGACGCCCCTGGTAGATATGCTGACAGATAACAAGTATGGCGCTGTTAACCAAACCACCATCTGGTTATTATCACTGAGCATGCCCTTTCTCTACTTCAATAATTTTTTGTGGACGGTTAATTTTGCCAAAGGCCGGCTCAGGATGATCTTCTATGTTTTTTTAACCAGCTTTATCATTAATGCAGCAGCAGATATTATTTTGATCCCCTTATGGAAAGCTGAAGGCGCAGCCATTGCTTACCTGCTGGCAATTTTCATTCAATCTGTCTTGTATCTTAAAAATACAGAACTGCCCCGCCTGGCCGGCAACAGTTATGCTGTATTGCTTTGTCCGCTGGCAGCAGTTGCCAGTTTCCTGTTAATAAAAAATGTATCGGGCATCATATGGATAAACCTGCTTGCTGCGCCACTGCTGTATTTGCTGCTATTATTTGCAACCGGGCAGATCCGCCTGTCTGACTGGTATTCTTTTAAGCGCATAGCCGGCCTGTAAGGGCAACCTCAAAGCCGGGCTTTTCGATTTAATACTGCAGCAAGCATCTGAATCTGCGCTTAAATAATCCCGGAGTGAGAAATAAATTAAAGACCGTTGCCATCAAGACCGGCCTGGAAAGGATCGACTGGAAGCTACTGGTTTTTTTATTATTGTTCTTAAACTTCAAACTGATCATTAAAGCAGCCGCCATTGCATTCATTTACGCAGCCCGGCCCGGTTTTACATTCGGGTTTTCCACCAGGAACTCACGCCTCCCGTTATTCTATATTGCTGTTATACTCATCGCGGTATTGAATACCCTTCTCACGGGTTTGTTTGGGAATGCCCATTATCTGCCAGCCCTGGCACTGGGAATTTTTTACTGGTGCCTTTGTATTTTGGCACTGCACCAGGTAAAACTGGCCGTGGAAAAAAATGAACCGGATGTGCTGTACCGCACGATCATCATTTTTTTTATCATCAATGCGGTTGTATCCCTTTCCGTGTATGCAGGCATCGTTTGGGAAACCGGCGCCATCAATCCTTACCGGTACCAGGGCAACTACCAAAAATATTTCATAGGCACCGGCGATTATATTAAGGGATTAAGTTTCGACACATCCACCACCAATGCCGTCATCAGTGCCATGGGCGTTATTTATTTTCTGAGCCGCAACAATTACCTTATGCTGTTGCTGTGTATGCTGGTGTTGCTGCTGACCGGCAGTAACCTTACCAACCTGCTGCTTTGCTGCTGCCTGCTGTATATGTTCATTATGCAAAGCAATCCTGATCAAAAAAGCATGATCATTGTTTGTTTGCTCATGCTGGTGGTTTTCCTTGTTAAAGTATCCCCGCAAAATAACCAGTATATCACTACAGCCTGGCAAAAGATCTTTCATATTCAAAAGCATGCTGACAGGGCAGGGCAGGTAACCATCCCCCTTACCGCAAGACCGGATAGTGTGCTTACAGCAGCAGAAAGAAAACAGAAATTTGCACAGCTGTACCTGGATAGTATCAATATTTCTTTGGCAAAGAAGAATACGCAAAAGCCTTTGCTTGCCGGTATAGTTAATAACGATGTGATGGCCAGGCCGGTGATACCGGGGGATAGTATTCATACCCCTGCATTCCAACACCGGAATGATACAAACAAGGTAGAGGAAAAGCTGATACAGTTCATTAAAAAGAATACCGGTGAGCTGCAGATATCATCCGGCGCAGCCGGTAAAACAGTGCTGCCCGGAAAAATACAGGCATTGCAGCAAACATTTCGTTTCTTCAGGCAGCACCCGCTTAAACTTGCTACCGGAAACGGCATGGGTAATTTTTCTTCCAAGCTGGCTTTCAGGACCACAGCCATGAACCTTACCGGAAATTACCCGGCCCGCTATGCATGGATCCATGAGGATTTTAAACAAAACCACCTGGATATCTATTTGTACTATTTCACTTCCAGGGATGATTATCATTCTGTGATGAATAGTCCCAATTCGGTGTACGGCCAATTGCTGGGAGAATACGGACTGGCCGGTATTTTTTCTTTCATTGTATTGTATGCGGGCTTTTTTGCCAGGCAGATAAAATGGCGGTCTGCAGCTGTACCCATACTGCTCTTTATGCTGGGTGCCTTTTCGCTGGAATACTGGTTTGAACAATTATCGGTGGTGGTGTTTTTTGAGCTGCTTGTGTTCTTAATTATTAAAGAAACTACTCCTTATAAAAATGATGTTGCCAGCTGATCCTAAAATAACCGTATTGATGCCGGCTTATAATGTGGCAAAATATATTGGTACAGCCATTGACTCTGTGCTGTCGCAAAGCTTTGCCGATTTTGAATTGCTGATCATTAATGATGGTTCCACCGATGATACGGAACGGGTCATCCGTTCGTATGCCGACAGCCGGATCAGGCTTATCAACCAAACCAATCACGGAGTGGCAGCGGCACTTAACCTGGGATTACTGAATGCGAATGCCGAGCTGGTTGCAAGATTTGATGCGGATGATATCTGCAAGCCCGGAAGGCTTCAGGTGCAATATGATTTCATGAGTGCCAATCCGCAATACATCATTGTGGGATCGGATGCTGATTATGTGGATATGAACGGGGATTATGTTTTCACCTGCAGCATGCCTGCACATACGCATGAGGACATACAGGAACTGGCCATACAAAAATGTCCTTTCATTCACTCGGCAGTCATGTTCAGGAAATCAGTGATACTGCGGGCAGGCGGCTATGATGAGGAAGCCTGTGCATTTGAAGATCATATGCTTTGGGTAAAATGTACCAGGCTGGGCCTTACCTGCAATATTCCATTGCCCTTGCTGCAGGTGCGTTTAAATCCCGAATCGATCAGCATCGATGAGAAATGGCGCACCAGGCGTTTCAGGGAGATCAAGATGCAATCCATCAGCAGCGGCCAGCTAAGTACCCATGCAGGAATGGAACTGCGGGAGATATTAAAAAAGCAGGATAACCGGAAAGTGAAAGAGGGCGCTTATTATTCTTTGCTGGCAAAAAAATACCTCTGGAATAATCACCAGCCCCAAAAGGCAAGAATGAATTTACGAAAAGCCATGCGCATAAACCCCGGCAGGATGGACATATACCTGATCATGCTGCTGAGTTTTTTCCCGGGCAGGCTGGTAAGCAGGATCTATCAATTAAAGCTGAGCAATACCCGCTGATGAAAATTGTATTCATAGTAAGGAACACTTTGTTCACCGTAAGGGGCGGAGATACGGTACAGGTGCAGGAAACAGCGGAAGGCCTGCGGAATGCCGGTGTGGAAGTGGATATCAGGATGGCATCAGAAAAAATAGATTATACAGTTTATGACGGACTGCATTTCTTCAATATAACCCGGCCGGCAGATATGTTATTGCATATACAAAAAAGCAGGAAGCCTTTTGTGGTATCAACCATACTGATCAACTATGCCCTGTACGATAAGTATCAGCGACCCGGGCTGACAGGAAAATTGCTCAGTCTTTTTCCGGCACAAACAGTTGAATACATAAAAGCTGCCGGGCGCTTCATCACCGGCCGTGATAAACTGGTAAGCATTGATTATTTGTGGAAAGGACAACGGGCCAGTATCCGGGAGGTACTGCAAAAAGCCAAAGCAGTGCTGGTTCAGGCAAAGGAAGAATATGATGACCTGGTGCTGGCTTACGGTATTAAGCCCGTTTTTTTCCTGGTGAGGAACGGGATCAGCACAACTGTGTTTAAGCAGCCGGCTACTATAGCCAGGCAGGCAAACCTGGTCCTTTGTGCGGCACGTATTGAAGGCATCAAGAACCAGCTCAACCTGATCAGGGCCTTGAACAATACGGAGTATGAACTGGTATTGGCGGGCAATGCAGCCCCCGGTCAGCAGGCCTATTACCGGCAATGCAAACATATTGCAGCTGCCAATGTATCGTTCACCGGTCATTTGTGCCAGCAGGAGCTTGCTGCTTATTATGCTTTGGCAAAAGTACATGTGCTGCCCAGCTGGTTCGAGGTATGCGGCCTTTCCTCGCTGGAAGCTGCAGCGATGGGTTGTAATGTAGTGATCACAGACAATGGCTATGCACGTTCCTATTTTAAGGATGCCGCATTTTACTGCGACCCCTCCAGCCCTGAAAGTATTTTGAAAGCAGTGAAGATGGCTGCTGTTTCGGATGCGGGTACCGGGCTGCAGCAAACCATTGCTGAAAATTATTCGTGGCAAAAAACAGCGGCTGATACACTGGCTGTTTACAAAAAACTATTTTATTAAACAGTTATTGAACATAGCGATAGCAGGTACCAGGGGTATCCCTAACCATTACGGCGGCTTTGAACAGGTGGCGCAATACCTGTCGGCCGGGCTTGTGCAAAAGGGGCATTCTGTTACCGTTTATAATGCACATCATCATCCATACAAAGAACAGCAATGGAAAGGGGTACAAATTATTCACTGTTACGATGCGGAGCATTTTATTGGTACTGCCGGACAGTTTATCTACGATTTAAACTGTATCAGGGATGCAGGAAAAAGGCATTTTGATGTGGTACTTTTCCTGGGATATACCAGCAGCTCGGTATGGGGCAGGTGGTTTCCCCGGGAGGCTGTTATTATCAGTAATATGGATGGCATGGAATGGAAACGAAGCAAGTATGCAGGCCCGGTGAAACGTTTTTTACGCTATGCAGAAAAGCTTGCAGTTAAATACAGCCATCATTTAATTGCAGATTCCCCGGCCGTGAAATCCTACCTGGATAACAAATACAGGCTGCAAAGCAGCTATATACCATACGGGGCAAACATTCCGGCAGATACAAGTGAAGCAGTACTGAAACCCTTTTCATTAAGCAGCCGCCAATATTATATGCTGATGGCCAGGATGGAACCGGAAAATAATATTGACATGATACTGCAGGGTTTTAGCGAAAGCAAAGTGCCTGAAAAATTTGTGGTGGTGGGAAATACCAATAATGCTTTCGGAAAAAAAATGCTGGAAAAGTACAGGCATGATGAACGGATACTTTTTACAGGAGCCATCTTTGATGAACCGGTCATCAATGCCCTGAGGAAATTCAGTAAACTTTATTTTCACGGGCACAGTGTGGGTGGCACCAATCCTTCTTTGCTGGAAGCGATGGCGGCCGGGGCGCCGATTGCCGCACACGATAATGAATTTAACAGGGCCGTGCTGCAGCAGGATGCACTCTATTTTAATGATGCAGGGGAGGTGCATCACCTGGTAACGGCCGGCTATGGGGAAAAACCGGAACAAGCCATTGAAGCGAACCTCGGAAAAATAAGAACAAACTATAACTGGCCGGCAGTGGTGGATGCCTATGAAACGGTAATGCTGGACTGCTATCATACCCACAAACGATGAGGAATATTTTTTTTACAGACGATACCGCAGAGAACAGGATCAGTTTTTATCACCTGGCATTGTTCTTAATACTGTTGCCATATGATTTTTTTTACAGCGAACTGGTGCTGATAAGCTTTGCACTGCATACGCTGATACACCTGAAAAAAGCTGACCTGAAAAAACTGGTGAACAGGCATGTGTGGTTGTTGCTGTCCGTTTATTTGGTAAACCTGCTGGCCCTTACGTACAGCAATAATAAACAGGAGGGGGTGAACCTGCTTGTAAGGCAGCTGGCTGTTTTTTTATTTCCTGTTCTGTTTGCACTGTCGCATATTGACCTGGCAAAATACAGGCGGCAACTGGTTTGTATTTTCGGCATTTCCTGCACACTAACCGTCCTCTACCTGTATTATGATGCACTGAAGACCATTGTTGTTTTTAAACTGCCTTTAGCATCGCTGTTCACGGTTAATTTTATGAATCATAATTTTTCCCTGCCGGTGGGCATCCATGCCACTTACCTGTCTGTGTATATCGCTTTTTCGATCATTGCTTTTTTGGCAATACCCTTACAGGAAAAAGCAGTGGAATATAAATGGGTTTATATTGTGGCCACCCTTATTTTGTTTGCCGGACTGGTACAGCTTTCTTCCCGGGCGGTATTTATTGCTTTCCTGCTTATCATCAACCTGGTATTGCCCTTCATGCTTTTTACCGGTAAAAGCAGGTGGCGTTTTTTCTTTTCGGCTGTTTTTGTTTCGGCGCTCTTATTGCTGATGATCAACAGCGTGGATTCTTTCAGGACCAGGTATGTGAGTGAACTGAAAACAGACCTGACAGATAAGGTTACCATCATTGAAAACACAGAGCCAAGGCTGGCCCGGTGGGAAGCCATTCTTGAACTGGTAAAAGCATCGCCATTGGTTGGTTATGGAAACGGGGCAGAAAATGACCTGCTGAAAGAAAAGTATTTCAAAAAGGGGCTTTATATCTCGTACCTGAATGAGTTTAACACCCACAACCAATACCTGGCCACCCTGCTTAAAACCGGTATTGCCGGGTTGTTGCTTTTCCTTTTTGTGCTATATACGGGTTATTCAGCTGCCATAAAAAGAAGGGACGTGCTTTTTATGAGTTTCATGATTATGATAACGGTGGTCTCCCTCAGCGAGAATATACTGGACCTGAACAAGGGTATCTTTTTTTACAGTTTTTTCTTTTCGATGCTGCTGCTGTTCCCGGATCCGGGCCTTTTTAAAAAGCAGCCGGAGTAATAATGCGGCAGGCAACCCGGGCAGTTGAATTGCCGATTACATAAAAGGAAAAAAACAAACTGATGAACGCCCTTTCTGTAGTGATCATAACTTTTAATGAAGAAAAAAATATCGGGCGCTGTATAGGATCCGTGAAAACAGTTGCTGACGAGATCATCGTGATCGATTCTTTTTCGAACGACCGTACCGTGGAAATTGCACTTGCCCTGGGGGCCCGGGTAAAGCAATCGGTATTTGACGGCTATATCAACCAGAAGAATAAAGCCATCAATGAGGCTGCCCATAATTATGTGCTGTTGCTGGATGCGGATGAATTTTTGAGTGAAGAACTGGCTGCTTCCATTTTAAAAGAGAAGCAGCATTTTGAGTACAGGGCTTATGCAATGAAACGCTGCAATATTTTCAGGGGGGCTTATATACGGCACGGGCTCTGGTACCCCGACAGGAAGCTGCGGCTTTTTGATAAGCGTTTCGGCAATTGCGGAGGCCTTAACCCGCATGATATGATCGTAATGAAAGAGCCGGGAAAAGTGAAACTGCTGCAGGGCGATATGTTTCACCATACGTTCAATGACACAGCGGCTTATCGCAAAAGAAATGTGGAAGTAAGCAATATTGTTGCCCAGTCAATTTTTGATGCCGGCATCAGGAAATCCAGGTGGAAGATAATTGTTAGCCCGTTGTGGTCTTTCTTCAATGGATATTTTTTAAGGCTTGGGTTCCTGGATGGTTATAATGGTATCGTGATTGCCCTGCTTACCGCACAGCAAAGTTATTTAAAGTATCAAAAACTCCGGCAGTTGCAAAGGCAACAGATCTCGCAAATGGCCTGGGATTAAATTGTATACAGCTTGACAGAAACTGCACAAAATATATTGAAGACCCTGGGGTATTTCGACCTTTTCAGGTACCCGCTTACCGCAGGGGAACTGTATCATTTTAACCAGGGCACTGTTACAGAAGAACTGATAGCCCGTGAACTTGACCTGCTGGTAGCAGCCGGGAAAGTATTCAGGATCGGTGAGTTCTATTCGCTTCAAAATGATGTACAACTGGCCGTGCGAAGGAAATGCGGCAACGAACTTGCCAGCTCACAGTTAAAAACAGCGCAACAGGTAGCCCGTTTCCTTGCAGGGTTCCCGTATGTGAAAGCCATTGCTGTTTCAGGATCACTGTCGAAGAATTTTGCCACTGATAAAACAGATATTGATTTCTTCATCATTACATCGGCCAACCGGCTATGGATTGCACGTACCTGCATGCACCTGTATAAAAAACTTACTTTTTTGCGGGGGCGGCAAAACTGGTTCTGCATGAATTATTATGTGGACGAGGCAGCCATGGAAATTGAAGAGAAAAATATTTTTACTGCAGTGGAAATAGTAACGCTGCTGCCCATGCACGGCCGGGAAAGCCTGGACAGTTTTATGAAGAGCAATCAATGGACAAATTCCTATTTCCCCTTGAAGCCATTTGGTAATACTGCCGGGGAAGATGTTCGGAGAGGTTTTTTGTGCAGGCTGATTGAGAATATATTTTCGGGCAGGCTGGGTGACTGGGCCGATACCCGGCTGATGAACATAACAGCCGGCAGGTGGCAACGCAAAGTAAAAAACCAGGAACTGAACAAACGGGGCGGATTGATGGGCATGCGGGTTGACCGGCATTTCTCAAAACCCGACCCGAAAAACTTCCAGGATAAAGTGGTAAAAGCCTACCGTGAAAAGGTGGAAGCCATGCTACAGCAAAAAAAGATAACTGCCTCCTTTGTTTTATAGCATTAGTTTTTTCTCAGTGCGATAATATAGTAATCGCCGATACTTTTCCAGGGCCATTTGGTTTTCCATTTATTTTCCCTTTCCTTTAAAAATGCAAATAAGCGGGGATGTTTTTCTGCAAATCCCGCCAGGTAGGAAGGAGGGACCAGCGTACACAATCCCTCAATGCTGAGTGTTGTGAATTCTCCCCGGAGTTTATCGATCACAAAGGAAGGGTTATAATACCAGCAAAGAAAATGGGTGCCTTCCACACGGGCAGCAACGCCCTTGCGGCTGAAGAAACGGCGAAATGCAGTTTTGAACTTCCCTTTGAACAACAGCAGCAATTCCCACAAACAGAATTTTGGCAACAGCACCAGTATAACAAGGCCGCCGGGTTTTAGCAGGTTTGGAAATGAATGCAGTACCTTATCCAGCCGGTCTGTGCAATTAAGGCCTGCAAAGTTGGAGAATATAAGATCGTAGTGCTTTTGCTTTTCAAGATGTTCAAGATCTGTAAAGGAGATACATTCGGTACTGATCTTTTCCTGCAAATGCAGGGAAGCTGTTTTGGAACGCAATACTTCCTGCATACCGGCAGCAATATCGGTGGCATGTACCGTATGGCCCTGGCGGGCAAACCAAATGGCGTCTTCGCCGGTACCGCTGTTCAATTCCAGTATATCACTGCAGGGCTTGCAAAATTGCTGTACCAGCTTTCTCACCCTTTCTCTTTTATACTGAATGATGGAATCGCTGCCATACAATCCGTCAAATACCTTTGATTGCAGGCTGAACGCTTTGGCGCTTTGTTCCTCATTATGTAGCTGACCGGTCATGTACTGCTTTTTTCCAGTTTACGGAGTTTTTGTTTTTCAAGAAAGGCCGCAGGTAAATAGTAGATAACCGACAGCGCTTTCTTTGCCATGGCCGCATTGCTTCTGAACGGATGCAGCAATACCTGTTTCAGGTTTTCGTAAGCCAGGTGTTTGCGATAGGTTTTATGAACATAGGAATGTAATTGTTTGTAAAATGCCGGCTTGTAGGTATTGCTGAACATCAGCGCCAGTTCATCAGAGTCTGTCCAGTTTGTTTTTTCCCTGAGCTGCTCCTTCACCTTTTCATAGAAGCCGGTACCGGGTAAGGGGTAGGATACTGAAATGCCAATCTCATGGGGCAGCAGTTCAGTGATCATGGCAATTGTTTTCTCAATATCAGCCCTGGTTTCGCCCGGGTATCCAAACTGTATAAAGAAGGATGGCTTAATACCATTTTTTTTGAGCAGCCGGGTGGCTTCACAGATCTGCTGCACGGTGGTACCCTTATCCATGGCATCCAGTATTTTCTGCGACCCGCTTTCGGCACCCATCCAAATATTATCGCAGCCTGCCCTGGCCAGGTCAATGATATTGGTTTCCTGCAACAGCAGGTCCACCCGCCCCTGCATTTTGAATTTAAAATGCAGGTTGTTTTTTTCAACAAGGTTGGCAAATGCATGCACCCATCCGGGCTTCAGCCCAAAAATATCATCGCAGAACCAGATGTGGTCAAACTTATATTTACTAAACAGCATGCCCAGTTCAGCAACAACATTTTCCGGGCTCCGGCTATTGTACCGGTTACCATAGATCGGTTTCGCACACCAGTTGCATTTAAACGGACAGCCCCTGGTGGTGGCCATGTTCATTGAAAAATATCCATGCCGGCGCATCCACATATCGCGGTATGGGGCTATGTCCAGGAGGTCCCAGGCAGGAAAGGGCAATGCATCCAGGTCTTTCAGTACTTTTCTCCCTGCTGTTTTCACCACAGCGTTATTGTGTTTGAATGCGATGCCTTCAATGGTATACAGGTCGCTTTCGTTTTTAGCAAGATGGTCTGTAAGTTCCAGCAATGATTGTTCTGCCTCGCCCAGCAAAATGAAGTCGGCGCCTTCGCCAAGGTACATTTCATACCGGTCGGTTGAATCGGAACTGGAAACAATTACCGTGCAGCCCCTTTGCTTAGCGAGTGCAATCATTTTAAAAGCAGCTTCCCGCATGTTGGTAAGGCACATCTTGGTGAGGTAATTGAAACCGTCGTCCCAGATCACAAAAATATCCGGCTTTTCTTTTTCAAGCGGCCCTGTGATCTCCTCCGGCCTGCTGCAAAACATAGTGTCGAAGAGTGATACAGCATAACCATGCCCCCGCATCCAGGCTGCCGCATACAGTGTTCCCAGTGGTGCATAAGGCTGGCCGGTGGCCCATTGCTTGGGGTCGAAGTGCAGGAAATAGGAGTGTGTAAATAAGATCTTCTTCATATCACAAAACTGTTGAAGGGGACAGGTTCAGGTAACAAACACATTTCAGGCAGGTCTCATTTTTAGCCATGTCAAGATTTTTTCTGAATGCTATCGCCGAATCACTATTGATGACCTCATCGAGTGAGGCTGTCTTAATATTGCCATAAGCCTCATGAAAAAAACAGGGCCTCACCGTACCATCGGCTTCCACCACTGCCGATACCCAGGGTGCGTTGCATTTTTTAAACGGGAAGTCATTGCGTTGGTAAAAGGCCGCATAATACAAATAAATATTGCGAAGCTTTTCCGGGCTTTCTGCAATGAACCGGCTCTCCAATTCATTTTTGAAAGCAAACAGCAGGTCGCCGATCATCAGGCCTAATGCATCCACATCTGCTTCTGTTAATAATATCTCATGCTGCCGCGGCTCGTCCCAGGCCTGCTGGCGGTTAAAAGCATGGCTGCTTACATCGGCCGGTAAAAAACTGATCTGATCGAAGCCGAGCATTTTTGCCGTACTGATGATCTGCGGCCAAACCTGGTAGTTAAGCCGGTGGATTACCGTACGGCAGGTGATCTTAAAGCCGGGGTCCAGTTCCCTGATGGCCCTGATGCCTTCTGCCATCCTGCCAAATGCATTCGGGATATTCCTGATGCGGTTGTGGGTGGCTTCATCCCCGTCCAGCGAGATGATGATATCATCCACCAGCTTTACCAGGCTGGCAGCATGTTGTTTAAGTGTTAAGCCGGTTGATAATAAACTGATCTTAAGGTTTTGCTGTTTCAGTATTTCACAAAGTCTGAAGAAATTGGGATTCAGTAAAGCTTCTCCGCCAGACATCAGTACCTGTCTTGTTCCCAGTTTTTTTAATGTTGTTATCAGCGCTTCAATATCAGCAACAGTCAGCTGCTTAAGGTTGCTGTTGTCTTTCCATATATCGCACATCACACAGCGGCAATTGCAGGCGCTGTGCGGCATCAGTATCACAATGGGAAGGCTGCCCAGTTTATGCGTTTGCAGGCTGCGGTATCTTTTAAAGGTTTGATATGGAGATTGCAATAACATCTATTGGTAGCGGTTTTTGATCACGATCCAGTAAAAAGGGTTCTTTTTGATGGATAGTTTGTTTTTCCAGGAATTGGGATGGTGCAGGATCTTACACTGGAATGAATCCAGGTCGGCCAGGCGGTGATGATGATAATGGGCACACATATCATTAAATCCCAGCGATGCAAAATACTCCCTGGTTCTTTGCCTGGCAGCAGCCACTTCCTGCGGAAGATAAAAAGGTGAATCTATGATGTGCACTTCGCCCTGCAGCGTTAAATGCTCAACGGCAGTTTGTATAACCGGTTTAAGTGCCGGAAAATATTGTATGGATGCGGCAAAAAGGATCATGTCGAATTTCTGGTCCTGTAATGATTCGTCCTGCAGGCTGGTATTGATGAAATGCAGGCCGGGAATATGATTAAAAACCCGGGCAGCCTGTTCAATTTCATAGGTATTGATATCAATGCCTGTAACTTCTGCACCCGCTGCTTTGGCTATGCGTGCACTCAGCCATCCGTTGCCACAACCTACTTCCAGTATGTTCGAGAAAATATCCTTTCGTTCAATATAACTTAACAGCGCTTTTAAAGAATGTTTACGGATCGCCCATTCATGGTAACAGGGATGAGATCCATAAATAAAAGGAAGCGTGGCCACATCCGCATCACTGTATATGCGCCCTTCTTTTTGCCGCAGGTCAAAATACAGCTGATCGAAGCTTACAGGTTTATCTGGTATGGCTGCCGGGTTCATGTATTTTGTTTGATTTGACAAATGAAATTCCTTTCCAGCAAATTTTGTTTGCTCAATACGCAGTGAAGCGTAAAATTATTTTCCGAAGCATAACTGCTGATCATTTCCATATCGCAGCCGTCAAACAATACCATCAGTACCTGCGTTTCTGTGTGCATATATTTTCCCAACCCTGCAAACAGCTTTTCAAAATAAGCTCCATTCCTTCCGCAATACCAGGCATGGTCAGCAGCAGATACCGGGTCTTTTTTGTAATAAGGCGGATTAATGGCAATGATGTCGAATTTTTGTTCAGGGATGTCGTTAAACAGGTCAGACAATACAACCTGCATTTGTACATCATTGTTCAGGCAATTCATTTGTAAGTATTTCACCGCTGCGGGGTTGATATCACTGGCGGTAACATGCGCTTCTTTTTGTGCAGCCACCATGGAAATAAGTCCGCTGCCACAGCCCAGCTCCAGCAACTGCTTTTGTTGCAATGGCAGTTTGCTGATGTATTGCAACAGTAATTGCGTACTAAAAAAGAAGCCCGGATGAAAAACACCGGCCGCTATCTGCAACCTGAAACGCCCGTACCGGTACAGCCTGGTCTTTGAAAGGTACCTTGCCAGCAGCGGCCTGTACGTATTAGCAACGATATGTTTGATCACGGTGTTCAAAAATGCTTTTTTAAAATCCTTCAATTTCCGGCTGACGGTATTTCCACAGAACCTGCAGCGCTTTCAATTCATACGGCTTATAATAGATCCCTGTTTTATACCGCAGGGATGCAATGCTGCGCAAAACCCTTCTCTTAATATTGCTGAGCCTGATATCTGAAGTAGTTGGATAATAACCGTTCAGCACCGTCTCAAAATCTTTTATCTTATTGATCATTTCCGGGGTAAGCCAGGGGGTAAGGGGGTTCTTGCGCAGGTCAAAACTTTCCCATTGCGGGCTTATCCAGTCTTCCAGTTTTTCAGGGAAATGGAAGCCTGCCTCTAATACTTTATTGTACATGTCGCTGCCTTCTGCAGGCACGGGACTGTACACATAGATGATGATCTCTGTTCTGGGGTTGATCTGTTTTATCTCCCTGATGAATGCAATGTCCTGGTCAATTTGGTTCATGACCTGTTCCGGGCTGTCGCCCGGCGTACCCAGTACAAAGGAGTATTCGGGTATGATGTCGAAGCGTGCCATCCTGGCTGCAAAAGACCTGATGCCGGCAGCGGTTTGTGTGCCGCCTTTGTCCATCTTTTTCAGTATTTCATCATTGCCTGTTTCGGCCCCGAAGAAGATCATTTTACAACCGCTTTCACGCATCAGCGCCAGCGATTCGTCTGAATACTTGTCTATCGTATCGATCCGGCCTTCGCCCCACCAGGTCATTTTTTCGGGCATGATGAGCCGGGAGAATTCAACCGTCCTTTTTTCGGAAACGAAGAAATTATTATCATGGAACTCGATGGCATTGCCCCCAAAGTTCTCTTTCAGGTATTTGATGTCCTTATAGATCAGCTCAGCCGATTTACCACGCCACCTTGCATTGTAAACAGGCACCACGGCACAGAAGGAGCATTTGAAGGGGCAGCCCATACTGCTGTGATAAGCGATCGTTTTACTGCCGAGGTAAGTCTTGCCCAGGTATCTTTTCAGCGGATAGAATTTATTCAGTACCGCATAGGGCAGGGGCGGCAGTTCATCCGGATCGTAGAGTTCGTCCTTGGGTGTCTTCACCAGCTTGCCATCCGAAAGATAGATGAGGTTGTGCAATAATTCGTATGGTTCCTTGTTTTCCAGTGCATGCAGCAATGCGGGGAAGGTTTTTTCGCCGGGGCCATTCACCACAAAATCAACATAGCCGCTCTGCAGCACTACCTTCGACTGGTTGGAAGGAAAATACCCTCCCCAGATGATCTTTATTTCGGGATATAACGCACGTATCTTTTTAGAAACAGGAATCGACTGTTTCAGTTGCGGGCCCGGCATGCTGGTGCAGCCAAAATAACCAAAGCCGCCTGAAGCAAGGTATGCCTGTATTTTTTCCCAGGGATCGGTTTCCATATTCCCATCCACGATCACATATTCGTAAAGCCCTTCAATGGAAGACGCAATGCTGAGGATGGAGTTGGGTATCCTGGGTTTGTATGCAGCGCTCCGCGGGTTAAATAAAAGGACTTTGTTCATGCATGGGTAGCCTGTTGTAACTACTGCTAATCCAATCGGTTCATCGCATCAAAAAGTTGCCCTGCAACCCCTTTTTATGCCGCCAGCTGGCATAGCTGTTATGGATATGCACCAGCGTATTGCCTGCTATGGCTGCCTCCTGCCGGTTAACCACGGTAAACAGCAGCAGGGTATGGATGCCATGGGTAAAAGAGTCAACTAGTTCCAGTTCCCGGTAAAGGCCGGCCAGCTGCGGCAGTGGCAAGCCAAATTTTTGGGAATGCAGATTGCTGAAAGGAAAGTTATCAGCCGGCCTTAAGTCCTGCATATGGTTTTTTCCAAGTCCGTACACCAGGGCAAAGGCTTCGCTTTGCATTTGCGACAGCAGCAGCCTGCCCGCAGCCATTACCTGCCTGCATGCATTACCTCCCGTACGCAGGGATATGATGTAATGCGTTGCACCCGCCTGTCCGTGCAGGTCAGTGGGGAAGAGGTTATACAATCCGTTGCCTTCAACGGTTATCAGTGAGATCAGCCGCGGTATGGCATAAGCGATCTGCACCTGCCGGTACAGGTTATCGTGCAAAAAAACATTACCGGGTTTTTTATTGTACCACTCGTTATATTTTTTGCCAATGAACCTGTGAAAAGCGGGTTGGAAATGGTGGGCCCCGTATTTGCCTTCATAATAAACAAAATGGCTGCCGCCCTGCTCCTGCGTTTTAACTGAATCCATATTAAGCATGGCAATGGCATCCTTTGGATTGAATTCTTCGTTTGGTTGCAAAGCCCTGTTGCTTAGTATGAGGCAGATGGAACCGGGCATGCCGGCATTGGCAAATGCAAACAGCAGCGGGCTGTATCCTGCAAAAATATGGCTGTCTGTAACCTCCCGGATGACCTTTTGCCCTTGCACCAGGTACATCCTGAGTTTATCGGGAAGGGTTTCTGATGCAAAGCACAGGTATTCCTGGGCATAATGAAGCCCGTTGAGTTTGATCAGTATTTTTTGCATCAGCTTCATGTTTAAAAATAGCGAAAATATCAGCATAAAGAATGAAGATCGTTAGTACAAGTTATACCAACACCCCGGGCTTCAATGATCCGCTGAGCTGGCTGAAACGTATTGATTTTTATACCGGCATACTTGAACAACTGGCAACCCGCCACGAGGTACACAGTATAGAACAGATCAATTACCAGGGAGAATTACAGCAGCAAAGGGTGCTGTATCATTTTTTGGATTTTAAAAAAAGCAACCCATATTTCCCCCTGAAACTCCATCGTTTTATCCGGGCGCTGAACCCGGATATTGTTTTGGTAAACGGCCTGATCTTTCCCCTGCAGTTGATACAACTCAGGCGTAAACTGGGCAGGCGGGTGAAGATAATTGTATTGCACCGGGGCGAAAATCCTGCCCGCGGACTGAAACGACTATTTCAAAAAGCGGCTGACCGGTGCACGGATGCATACCTTTTTACTTCAGCAGGGTTTGGCCAGGCATGGGCCGCTGCAGGCATTATCAGCAACCGGAATAAAATTCATGAAGTGATACAGGCTTCCTCGGTCTTTAAGCCGATGGACAAAACAACAGCAAGGGAGATAGTTTCCATTAAAGGCAGTCCTGTTTTTTTGTGGGTGGGAAGACTGGATGCAAATAAAGATCCGCTTACTGTTGTGAAAGCATTCATACAGTTTGCCAGGTTTGAACCCGGTGCTGTGTTGTATATGATATACCAGTCGGAGGAATTACTGGATGATATCAAAGAACTGACCGACAGCCATGCGGGGGCTGCAACTCCGGTAATACTGGTTGGCAAACTGGCACATGATACTTTACAGCACTGGTACAATGCGGCGGATTTTATTATTTCAGGTTCCCATCATGAAGGCAGTGGCATAGCCGTTTGCGAGGCCATGTCATGCGGATGTGTTCCGGTGCTGACGGATATTATTTCTTTCAGCAAAATGACCGGCCCCGGCAGGTGCGGACTTTTGTACGAGCCTGGAAATACAGCAGCATTATTGCAGGTACTGATGCAAACCAAAAACATGGATATGGAAGCGGAACGGGCTAAAGTGCTGCATCAGTTTAAAACAGAATATTCATTTGAGGCGGTTGCCGGTAAAATTGAAAAAGTTATTGACTCGATCAAACGATAAGGAAAGCATGGACGGGTTTCCCAAAATAAGTATCATCATGCCCACGTATAACCGGGCAGCGCTGATCATTGAAACTGTAAACAGTGTTTGCGGTCAGACCTATCCTCACTGGGAACTGATCATTGTGGATGACGGCTCGGAGGATGATACTGAAAAGCTGATCCGCAACCGCAATGATACAAGGATACAATTTTATAAAGCAGGCCGGACCGGTATTGGTGGCAGGATCAAGAATATTGGTTTGAAAAAAGCCACCGGTGAAATGATCGCCTTTATTGATTCGGACGATCTGTGGGAAGCAGGCAAACTGGAAAAGCAGGTGAAAGCGCTGCAGCAATACCCCGATGCCGGGTTCTGCCTTTCCGGGGGATATAATTTCAGGAAGGAGGGGGAGCCTGCTGAATTTTTTTATAAGCAACGATCAGGTGTAAGATATGACCATGTGTTTACTGCGATCTTTGATTCTGAAATAGCCGTATTTACACAGGCGCTGCTTTTTAGAAAGGATTGCCTGGAGGTAAGCGGGTATTTTACGGAAGAACATTCATTCTCTGATGTGGATTTTATTTTAAGGCTTGCCCGGCATTATAAAGCAGTGATATTGTATGAGTCGCTGCTGTTCAGGCGCCTGCACCCTCAAAATTATATTACATCCAACTGGGAAAAAAGCTACCATGAAAGTGCTGCGCTGATGAGGAATTATAAACGCAGTAAACTTATATCTGCCGGCTTATTAAAAAGATCGCTGTTCCGCTTGTATATCAATTATGGAGATAAATGCCTGCTGTATAAAAGGGAGGGGCAGGCAATTCGTAATTTCCTGAAAGCCTGGGCCCAGAAACCACTGAGCCTGGTGCCGCTTAAAAAATCAGCCAGGGCCATCCTGCATGCCTTCAGTTAAAATACCGGTTTTAAAAATTATACAGCCGGGCTATCTTCTTTACCGTGTCGTGCATGCTGTAAGGGATGCAGCCGGCAAATGCGGCATCATTATTTTGAAGTAATTGTAAGGAGATCTCTTTTATTTGTTCTTTACCGGATACGATATACCAGTTGGGAATATCCGCGTTCATGGGTTTGCAAAAACTGATGACCCGGGCCCCTGCGGCCAGCGCCTCCTGGCAAACGCCTGAAAAACCTTCATAAGCCGAGGGATGAATGAAGAGGCGGCTGCGCTGCATCCACTGCAGCACCTGCGGGTAGGCCAGCTCGCCTGTGAGGGTAATGTTTGATAGTAAACCAAGCTGCCGGACCTGTTGCTCCAGCTTTTTTCTTTCGGGCCCTTCACCAATTAATACAGCCTGTATACCGGGAATCTCTTTCTTCAGTTCGGCCACAGTTTCTATAAAGATATCAAAGCGCTTTAAAGCTATGAGCGAACCCGCTGCCAGTAAATGCATATCTTTTTTTACGGTAACCGGATCAAACAACCTGCTATCAATTCCCGGGGGAATTACGAATGCAGGTTTTACACGATGGTTCCCTGCGAATACATCCTGCAGTGAATCTGACAGGGCAATCAGTTCGGTGCCGGGCAGTTTGAGAGAGGCCGGGTAAGCATTGCAAGGTTTTGCATCCTGGCCCAATATCCAGCAAAAATGTTTCAGCCGGTATTTTGTTGCGAATTTATTTCCGATCCAGGCGCATTCATTATACCAAAAACTCAGGATGCCTGTGATATTGCTTTGGCTATTGATCTTTTTTAATGCAGCATATATTTTTCGCCTCAGCATCAGCCGGCGCAGCCCCCCCTTGTTTCTGCCATTAAAGCTCATTACGGTAATGTCGAACCAGTTGTACTGTATTGTATCGTAAGGGTATTGCAGGCTCAGCACAATGATGTTGAGTGTGGGGGCATGCTGTTTTAAAGCCTTTACAAACTGCTGTTGCATGGGCAGGCAGGTACTGTCGGCTACCGAAGCAGGAAAACCGGGTGTAAGTATCAAGAATGTGTTTGTATCATGCATCCAGTGAAATGATTTTGTTACAGTATGCCAGGCTGTTCGGATCATGTGTGACCATCACCACAGACTTGCCGTTGCCTGTAAGTTCTTGAAAGTGTTTCAGCAGCAAGGTGGCAGAGGCAGTATCCAGTTCATTGAATGGCTCATCCAGCAAAATAAGGTTTGCGTTTTTGTAAAGCGCCCTGGCAATGCCAATGCGTTGCTGCTGGCCACCGCTTATATTCTTTCCGTTTTCGGTGATGATCTTTTCTGCCCCTTCCGGAAAACTTTGTAAAACCTCATCGATCCCTGAAAGGCGCATGGCTGTTGCCAGGTTCTCCGGATGCTGCACCGTTTCTTCTAAAGTAATGTTCCTGGTAATGGTATCATTGATCAAAAAACTTTGTTGCCTCAGGTATGCTATCCCCGGCCAGTATTGTTTTATTGCTTTGCTGTTCACCGGCTTGCCGTTCAAAGAAATATCCCCGCTGCCGGCTTCTAAAAATCCAAGCAGTATATTCAGAACGGTGGTTTTTCCCAGGCCCGATTTGCCGGTGATCCCGATAAAATCTCCCGGGCTGATGCTCATGGAAAAATTTTCCAGTACCGCACTGCCGTTATAACTAAAATGCAGGTTCTTCATCTCCACCGACCGGATTGCTTCAGCAGCAGGCTGCACAGCATCATCTGATATTTCACTGACTGCTTTTCCGGCATCTTCCAGTGAAAGTTCATAGGCTTTCATTTGCCCGCTGGTATTGATCACTTTAACAATACCTGGTATCAGTTTGTAGGCCGCAGCCATAAAAGCACCAATGGTCAGCAGCATATTGCTTTTCCCCAGCCAGCCGGTAATTATGACCAGGATGCACAAGCCAAGTACTGCCATGATTTCTATAATGCGGCCCGGTAAGCTCTGCAGTGCCAGTGAATCAAAAAGTGCATGACTGAACCGGCTGCGTGCTTTTACAAAACGGTTCAGGAAAAAACTGTTCCGGTTGTAGATATTGCTTTCCACATAGCCTTTCAATGCATCCAGCACATACCTGAAAGAGCGTTCATTGTTTTGCTGTATGCTTTTCTTTGCGGATGACATCCTTTTTTTGATGAGCCAAAACACCCCTGCAACGGGTGGCAGCAGCAGTACCAGCAGCAATAAAAAGATCTTTACATTGAAAATGATAATGGCAAGGAGCGTGGCCATTATCAGCGATATCTGTGTGATCAGTTGCTGCATCCCAGCCAGCATGTATTGTGCAAATTCAAAAGGCTGATAACAAATTTTGCGTAGATAAAAAGAGGAGTCGGTATGTACAAACTCGCTGAATGAAGCCTGTTGATAATCTGACAGGTTGCGTGCAGATATACGGCAGGCAACCCTGTTTATAAAACTGAAATGTGCACGGGTGAGATAAAAGGCAGCTGCATTCTTGAGACTGAAGAGCAGGAGGAAGGTACCGATAAGCCAGGCTGAATGCTGATCCCCGAGCCGGCCGGGCAAAAAGGATATATTGGTTGCGGATCCCGGCTGGATATAAAACCGGATGATCAGTAATAACAGCGCAAGGAAAATAATATCAAGCACACTAACAACAATATCCAGCATGGTCAGCCGCAAAAACTGCTGCTTTTCTTTTGCGGTAAGCACAGCAAGTATGTTTTTTATTATTTTTCTCACATGGTATTATGCCAGCCTGTTAAGCTATTTAAAGACCCAGCGATTTTAAAATGGTTCTGAAAAAAATGACCAGGTCGAGTTTGGCAGACCAATGCCGGCTGTAATAGATATCAAGGTTTACCCTGGCTTCCATTTCCTCCAGGCTGTCTACCGGGCCCAGGTAACCCATGATCTGTGCCAGGCCGGTAATGCCGGGTTTTACTTTATGCCTGTTGTCGTAATTCCTGATCAGCGAATCAAATTTTAAGTTATCACTTACCATATGCGGCCTGGGGCCTATCAGCGACATATCGCCCCATAATACATTCAGGAACTGCGGCAATTCATCCAGGTAATGCGACCTTAAAAACCGGCCCACTGCAGTGATGCGTTTATCATTTTTGCCCGCAGGTAAAATATCGGCATCTGCGTTTTTGTACATGGAGCGGAATTTGATGCAGGTGAACAATTCCCCGTTTCGTTTATTTCTTTTTTGCAGAAAAAACACGGGGCCCCTTGAATTTAATTTGATGGCAATGGCAATCACGGGGAAAAGCCAGGGAAAAACCA
The DNA here is from genome assembly GCA_044226725.1 of Ferruginibacter sp. Taxonomy (GTDB): domain Bacteria; phylum Bacteroidota; class Bacteroidia; order Chitinophagales; family Chitinophagaceae; genus Ferruginibacter. The sequence continues at coordinate 115,695 of JBGAGM010000001.1, forward strand.
GGATAATGAAAAGCAAGGAACAGGTTATGTCGGCGCTGCGTTTCAGGGTCCTGTTAAAACTGTCATCCAGCGGCAGTACTTTAAAGGGGATGACGAGTTTACCAGCATTGAGCACACCTGAGATTTTGTGATGCAGGCGTGAGGCCGCGTCATCATTATAGACATCACTGCCGGTAGTAAATTTTAATTTGGAAACGGAAGAAAAGTCAACCCGGTTTAATTCTTTTTTCATGTACGCAGTTTCTGTTTAATAAATCGGGAATCGCTTCAGAAAGGTTGCCAGTATTTTTATGGTAGTGCTGCAGCCATTAGTACATATGCGTGATGGCGCCCGGCTTATTTTTTTTCGTACTGGCAGGATACGGTAAGCTCCACTTCCTCTGCTATATTATCCTTTACAGCAGATGGGATACGGATACCATAATCTTTTGGCTTTAACCTGAATTTGGAACTGGCCGATATTTTTCCTCCCTTAATAACGATAGTGCCGGGTGCTGTTACAGATTTGCTGACCCCGTGTATGGTAAGGGTGCCCGTGACTGTTACGCTGTAATTGCCGTCGGCATTAAAATTCACACTGCTCAGATTGGTAATGGTTCCTTTAAAAGTTGATTTGGGAAATTTGGCGCTTTCAATATAATCAGCGTTGAAATGTTCTTCCATCAGTGCCTTCTTAAAATGGAAGGCATTGTTCAGCAGGGAGAATTGTATTTCGCCGTTACCGGTATTTAAAACACTCAGCACCTGGTTATTATCTGCTTTAATATCTTCAAGCAGGGTGGAGGAGAAAAAAGAGACCTTGCCGTTCTTGGTAAATTGCACCTGGGCCTTGCCAGCGGTTAAGCAGGCGCAAAAGAGAAGAATCAGGGTAAAATGCTTCATGGTATATTATTTTGACAAATAGCACCTCGTTAAAAAAACATCTCCCGGCAAACCCATGTCGGCATCACCGGCAATATAGCCGCTGCAAATTCCCTTGATGGCAATAAGCTCCTGTTCTTTAACAGGCGGCGCCGCTTTTTCCAGTGTGCAGTTTATGTAAGCGCCTGCTGTTCCGGTGGCCAGCATGATGATGGTTTGCGATTGCTGGTTCACCGATATCCGTTCAACCTTGCCCGACACCAGCAGTATCTTGTCTGCGTATAAATTTTTTGCTTTCAGCGAGTCGCTGATAAAAAGGTTGTAAAGCTCAGCTGCATTCACCCGCACAGCAGGGGCGTCCTCCACATTCTTATGGGGTTTGTTCCATAGCAGGTAGCCCACAGAAGCTGCACAAAGCAGCGCAATGGCAGCCAGTAAAAAAAATATGCCTTTCTTCTTTTGAGCCATAAAACTTGTCTTAGCAGAGAACGGAAGAAAATCAAGAAAGGTTGCCAGTTTTAAAATATTTAGCAAAAACAGGGAGTAAAATCCGGCTGCCCGGGCAAATTATTGAAAGCATACCTTTACCGGGGCTTTGGGGGTTTATTTTTGATGATCATTTCCGGGAGTATGGGAAATCAGGGGTACGCATGCCATAAACAACCGGTACGGATGAAAGTACTAATAAATACAGGAGATCAGTCCCCTGAGCCGGACAGGTAAATTACCAATGCAGCTTTTGCCTGTTTCCCGGCATCATCTGAAAATTTAATTGTTATGACAAATACTAACAACTATGATGTAATAATAATTGGTGGCAGCTACTCGGGCCTTGCCGCCGGTATGGCATTAGGAAGGGCAATGAAAAGAGTGCTGATCATTGATGAGGGAAAACCCTGTAACCGGCAGACACCCTTTTCGCACAATTTTATTACGCAGGACGGAAAGCCTCCCCTGGAAATTGCAACAATGGCCAGGGAGCAGCTGAAGCCATATGATACGCTGGCTTTTTTTAACGGGTGTGCGTCTGCCGCAAAGCCGGTCGATAATGGCTTTGAAATCTGTGTTTCAACCGGTGAGATATTTGTATCAAAGAAAATAATTTTTGCCACTGGTATCAGGGATATACTTCCGGAGATCGAAGGGCTGCCGGCCTGCTGGGGTATATCGGTATTGCATTGTCCTTATTGCCATGGTTACGAGGTCCGGCATGAAAAAACGGGCATACTCGGTAATGGTTTGTTTGCGTACGATCTTGCCCGGCTTGTTTCAAACTGGACAAGCGATTTAACCATTTTCACCAACGGAAATTCTTCCTTTACACCCGAACAACAGGAAAAACTTAAAAAGCGCAATATAGCCATCATAGAAAAGGGAATTAAAAAACTGGAAAACAACAACGGGTATGTTCAAAATATTGTTTTCAATGATGGTTCAGGATTTTCAATCCCGGTGTTGTATGCTCCCGTGCCTTTTGAGCAGCATTGTAAACTTCCCGGGCAGCTGGGATGCCAATTAACCGAAGAGGGTTATATACAGGTTGATCCCTTTATGGAAACTACTGTGGCCGGTGTCTTTGCCTGCGGCGATAATGCCGCCGCCATGCGTACCGTGGCTAATTCGGTGGCTATGGGCACCACGGCAGGAATGATCGTAAGCAAAAAAATGATACTGGAGGCATTCTGAATTGTGCCTGTATAAAAAATACCAGGGAGCCATCGGCCCCTGGTATTTTTTTTGGTTTAATTCATCTGATCAATGACCCAAACCGCCACTGCTTTGTGTGCGGCCTGATTCTTCTTCAAGACCGGTTTTATACTGGCGTGCTGCTTTTATCTTTTGATTTCCGAAACGGTAACTGAAGTTCAATTTAAACTGCCTGCTGTCAGACCTGCCTGCAGCTGTCAGGCTCTGTACATCAAATTTGCTTACCGCATTCCATTTCATTGTTTTGAAAATATCACTTACAGTCATTTTGATGCTTGCTTTACCATTCCACAACTGCTTTTGTAAACCGGCATCAACACTCCACACATATGATGATTGTAAGGTTGACTGCCAAATGGAAGGAGTGGTGTAAAAGCCGCTTATCTCAGCAGCAAACCCCTTTCCAAACCGGTAACTGTTTTGGGCAAAAAGGGCAAAGGTCCATGCTTCGAGGTTTAAGTCACGGTTTGCGCCAAAACCTGATTTGTATTTCGCATAAGCCCCGTTTGCATTAACAAACAAGCTGTAGTTTTTGTATTGAAGCGGATAGCTTACATTCAAACTGGCAATATCCTGGCTGGAAATATTACTTGAAACCATGAAACCTTTTACTCCCTGTGCAGTGTCGAGCAACTGGCCGAATATATCTTTTACATGACTGTAACTGAGCGTGGAATTTAACCTGAACTTATAAGTATGACTAATACTTACGGTATTTGAATATTGCGGGCGAAGACCGGTACTTCCTTTGTGATAAGTGTACTCATTGATGCGAAATTCAAACGGGTTAATATCCTGGTACACCGGCCTGTCTATCCTGCGATTGTAACTTAACACAAACTGGTTTTTTGTTTTAGGAGCCAGGGTAATGCTCACACTCGGGAAAAAGTCCAGGTAATCATTTTTAAAACCTGATCTTTCTGCTGCATATTCGTTACCGGTGTTTCTGAAACTGGTGAGGGTGGTTTTGATATTTGTCTGTTCTGCACGTACACCGGCCTGTATTAACCAGCCCTTCAATTCCCTGGCATAATTGATATAGGCAGCATTCACATTTTCCTTATACTGAAAGTTGTTGTTTCTGTCCTGGTCAGGTTTCCAATCGTTATTTTTTTGATCATACTGGGTAAAATCGTTTTCGGTTTGTACATAACCCAATTTAGCGCCCAGGCCTAATTTTCCTTTTGCAAAATTTTGTTCATAATCTGCTTTTAAGGAATAGATATTGATGGTGGTTGGAGAAACGATACGATAGTTCTTGCTGTACAATTCATTGCTGCCCGATGGGTCAAAGAAAGTGTTAGGCTGCAACTGGTCCTGTTTGTTATTGTAGTATCCGTAATCGGCATTGATCATTAATGATTTACCAGACTGTCCCTTGTAACTGTAATTGATATTTGTATTGATGCTGCGGTTTCTTTGCCTGCTTTCATTGTCGGCAACCAAAATTCTGTTCACCGCACCTGTTGGTGCAAAAGAGATAGGGGTGGTGTTTGCAATATAGGTTTTTGGAGCACTGATATTGCCATTGATCATGATGCCAATATTTGATTTACTGGTAAGTGAATAATCAAGTCCTGCCTTAAACACATGGTTCTCCTTATTCAGCATTATTTTCGATTGCTGATCAAACGCCGTATCCATCGCCACCCGGTGCAATTCAAAATCGCTTTGCAGTTTGCCAAAATTGCCGCTGTAACTTCCAAATACATTTATTTTTTTATTGAGATAGTTGAAGGAAAAACCTGCTTCGGACCTTACATCTTTACTGGCGCTGATGCCAGCCTGTACACTGCCATTAAAGCCCATGGTTTTACTTTTCTTCAAACGTATGTTAATGATGCCGGCAGAGCCTGAAGCTTCGTACATAACACCGGGATTATTGATGATCTCTATGGAGGCTATCTGTGCAGCCGGGATCGATCTTAAATAAGCAGCCAGGTCCTGTCCATTCAGCGGCGTGGGCTTATTGTCGATATAAACCTGCACCCCATTCTTCCCGTTTATACTCAGCTTTTCATCATTGTCAACTGTCACGCCCGGGGATTTTCTTAATAATTCCAGTGCATCGCTTCCGGCAGCATTGATGGTTCCTTCCACATTCAGTATGGTTTTATCTGCTTTTACTTCCACTGTTTTTTTTCTTGCAGATACGGTTACGGTTTTTAAACTGGCAGCAGCGGGACTAAGCTTTACTGCAGGAATGATTACCGGCTGCCCGTGATATACAAAGGGGGCTGAATAAAATGTTTTAAAGCCAATGAAGCTGATGCTGACCAGTAAATGTGCTTCAGGAACCTGGCTGAAAGTATATATACCTTCTTTTGAAACAACCTGTTTCACAATGGAACTGTCAGACTCCTTCAATAAAGATACCGTTGCGTTACTGATAACATTGCCTTGCTGGTCTTGTACCAGGCCTTTGATTTGCTGTGCTTTTAATTTTGCCATACCTAATATAAGCAGGGTGATGACAATAAAGATTTTTTTCATTTTGTTTAAGTTTAATTTTTAGTGTAATGGCATACGGGTACTGTTATGATGTTTTTCATCACTGAACACCTGTTGCCTTTTTTGTTTTAATTAAGTTGCCATGGTGAGCATGCTGCCGGTGCATACATTACCAGCTGTTGAGCAGCAGCACTCCGGCCTGCGTTTTTTAAGATATGGACTGCTGCAATTCCAGCATGAACTGGCTGTTTGTGAGGACAGGGTGATGTCCATATATTCCAGTTCTTCCTGAAATGCTAAAGCGGTTTCATTATATTCGATGGCTGCCCTGCTGTCTTCATCCAGGTACAGTTTGCCAACATAGCTAAAGCCTGCTTTTTTTATACCTTTTAGGGAGGCATTGTTTTCGGGTGCATGAATGATCCAGAACCTGTTTGCTTCACCAGGGGCATTTTGCAGGATGTATTGCAATAGTGCAGGATAAATGCCCAGGCCCCTGTAAGCTTCCATTGTTCTGAAGTTCCACAGGTAGCGGTTACCAGCCGGTAAGATCAGTTCATGATTAAGTTCACCAATGCCTGCATGGTCCCTGGCCATCCAGCCAAAGGCTGCGGGCTGCCCGTGCATATAAGCCACAAAGGCCAGGTTGTCGTTTGCGAGGCGCCTGGTTACTTCTTCCGGGCTGCTGTTGCCAAGTATTGATAACAACCTGATATCGGTACTTACTTCCATTTTCAATCCTGCAGGTATTGAAACGGGTGTAAGTTTATCTGTTTTAGAAAATGTGTACAAAGACATGGCAGTAGTTTTTTGGTTTAATTTTTAAAAGATTGGGAGAAGCCCTGCTTCTCCCAATTGGGTTAAGCGCAGGTGTTGCAACCGCAGGTACATCCGGCACCGGGGCAATTGCTGCCACAAGTGCAGGCAGAACTTGTTCCTGCTGCACCGGCGCATCCGCATTTTTTAATTGTTGTTTCCATTTTTTTGATTTTTAGATGATTAATTATTTGATAGTGCAAAGCTACCTGAGCAGCCCTGCGCTGTTGTTACAGTTAATTGGGATTGATTTATATAATTATTGGTGACAGCTTTGAAGAGATCCATTTTGGGTTGTTACCGGGTTCAATGGATCGATTACATCAAAGCTGGCCATCATACCGGCTGCATGATGTTCCACAATATGACAGTGGTACATCCACCTGCCGGGGCGGTTATCAGGCATCCAGGCAAGCTTTATTGTACTCCGTGGTTTTATATTGTATGTATCCTTCCATGCTTTGTATTCCGGTGCCTTACCGTTTTCTTCCAGCACCTGGAAAAAGAAACCGTGTAAATGAAATGGATGGTCCATCAGGCTGCTGTTCGTTACTTCCCATACCTGCAGCTCGCCCACCATCACCGGACTGTCCAGGCCATGCATTTTCTTATTCACCCTGAAATCGATGATGTTTTTAAGACCCGGATCAACGGATAATTTTACTTTGCGAGTTACTTCGGCTTCCTGGGATGATAATAATTCTATGGTGCTCAGTTTTTCGGGCAGGTATGCCACCGATGGCTTTTGTTCCAGCACATGCACTGTTGCATACTGTTGTTTTTTGGCTTTCAGCATCGTTACCCGGTTGTAAGGCAATGAGTTTATTGCAAATGATTCGCCTTCTTCAAAAGGGCCAACTATTATATCAAAACGCTCGCCGGGTGTTATTAATAATTCTGTTTTTGTGATGGCATGTTCCAGCAATCCGCCATCCGTTGCAATTACTTTGAAAGGCCTGCCACCCAGGTCTAATTTAAAATACCTGGCACTGGCTGCGTTCACTATCCTCCATCTTTCCGACTGGCCTGCATACATAATGATGCCGGTGCCTTCTTTGCCGTTCATTAAATTGGCAGAACCCTCCCTGCCATCATGCCTTTCAATCCAGCGGCCAAGCGGTCCATGCTGTTTGAACTCATTCTTACTGTTGAGTTTCATATCATCCATCATTAGTATCCTGTCATTGTCTGCAGGCAATTCAGTTTCATCTTCAATTACGATCCCGCCATACATACCTCTTTCCATCTGCACCGTTTCATTATGATGGGAATGATACCAGAAAGTTCCCGCATCAGGCACGGTAAAGCGATACTCAAAACTTTCTCCGGGTGCTATGGGGCGCTGCACTTCACCTGTGCCATCCATATCGGCCGGCAGCCTGATGCCGTGCCAGTGAACAATGACAGGCTCCGGCAAATCATTTTTAACACGCACAAGCAGGGTGTCGCCTTTTTTTGCTTTCAGCACCGGTCCCGGCACCTGGTTGTTGAATCCCCAGGCCCTGATATTTTTTCCGGGCATTATCTCCCAGTTAAATTCGGCGGCTGTTAAGTTGTATTCAACAATTTTATTTTCCTCTTTCATAACTCTTGTATTTATCATTTACTAAATGGCCTTTGTACTGTTGGCCGTTAATCATAGTGCAAAGCTAGCAGCGCTTATGGTGGTGCAGTGGACAGCTTACTGTCAAAAACGGACAATTAAATGCGACAGGAGCTTATCAGTTTGTTTTAATCCTTGTAAGTATATATAGCGTCACAGGATTTACTACCGGCGCCGGTATTCGGCTGCCGGCGGCCTTTTAAAGGTTTGTCCGTTTTTGACAGTAAGCTGTCTTTAATGCCGCCAACGGCCATGATAGCTTTGCATCCTAAATCAAACCAAAAAAAAAGTAAAATGAAAAAAGCAGTATTTACCATCCAGATGATCGCATTAATAGCCATGTTTCCGGTATATTTAATTACCGAATTAAATCACGAAACAGCTGAGTTGCCTGTACAAAATTCAACCTCCGGATTTAAAGCAAAGGCAGAAGAAAAAAATGTAAGCCCCGTATTAAATTCTGAACAAAAGGGAAAGCTCTTATTATTGCCCGAAACAGTTGTTATTAATTAGGGCCCTGCAGGTGAAGCATGGTCCGGAGATATCAGATGAAATTAAAATGCGGAACCTGCACCGGGCCCCAATAAACCAGGAACAGATAAACCGGCGCTTGCGGGTAAGAATATTTGTAACCTTAGCCGGAACTCAAACGTAAATCAAATAAAAAATCATGAAACTAAATTTAACTGTAGTATTCACAATACTCATTGCTGCTGTATTTGCGCAGCCTGTACAAAAAACAGAAGTCTTAACACTGGGTACCTTTCACTTTGCCTTCCGGAACCTGGACCTGATAAAAACAAGTGCTGCAGATCAGATTGATGTGCTTGAGCCAAAATATCAAAAGGAAATAACGGATATCGTTAACCGGATCGCAAAGTTCAAACCCACAATAATCGTAATTGAAAGCAACCCGGAAAAACAAGCTAAATATGATTCGCTTTATAATCAGTATTTGGCAGGCAATTATATTTTAGGCCGTGATGAGATTGACCAGATTGGGTTCAGGATTGCCAGGATGATGAAACTGAAAAGGCTGCATTGTGTAAATGCCTGGGGAAGGGATTATGAAGTGCTGGATCCGGTACTGGAAGGCAAAGACAGCCTGGGCAATAAAAAGTTCATGGACTATTTTAATAAGTATGCAGATACTATAAGGCAATATTTTCCCAAACCGGTTTTTAAAACCAAAGGGATACGGGCGGAACTGATACAAAAGAATGACCCCAAAAATATCAGCCGCGATATGGGCAGTTATTTGGTTGGTATTTTTAAGTACGAAACCAGCAACAATGAATTCTTCGGGCCCGACTTTGTTACCGGCTGGTGGTTCAATAGGAATCTGAGGATATTCAGAAATATTCAGAAAATAAATGCCAGCCCTACAGACCGCATCCTGGTGATCTTTGGTGCAGGGCATATGACTTTATTAAATTCCTTTTTTGAAGCTTCCCCGGAGTACAAATTGCTTAGGGTGAATGATTACCTGCAATAAATACCATTTTGCACAGATGGTAATAGTATACTGTTCCTGTAGAAACTAAACGTGAGATTTACAATAAACAACCATTGTTTTTTTAAATTATTTAAACAGAAATAAAATGAAAGCAGCAGTCTATACACAATATGGCCAGCCAGGTGTTCTCAAAGTTGAGGAAGTGGAAAAGCCAATACCCGGAGAAAATGAAATTCTTGTAAAAATTAAAGCTACGGCAGTCAACTCCGGTGATGTACGCCTGAGAAAAGCAGATCCGTTTGCCGTAAGGTTTATTTTCGGTTTGCTGAAACCCCGTATCAAAATCCTTGGCAGTGTTTTTTCGGGCGAGGTAGAAAGCGTGGGCAGGGCCGTAACAAATTACAAAGCCGGTGATGCGGTGTTTGGTCATACAGACATGCGCTTTGGGGCCTATGCCGAATATATATCAATGCCGGCAAACGGATCGTTGGCACTGAAACCTGCTGCTGTTAGCCATGCAGATGCAGCTGCCATTCCTTTTGGCGGGGTTACGGCCTGGCATTTCATTAAAAAGGCAGCAATAAAACCAGGACAAAAAGTATTGGTGGTGGGGGCTTCCGGCGCCGTGGGAAGCGCTGCTGTTCAATTGGCAAAATACTTAGGGGCAATAGTTACAGGTGTTTGCAGTACTGCCAATATTGAGTTGGTAAAAGCTGCAGGAGCACACAAAGTTATTGATTACACAAAAGAGGATTTTACAAACAATGGTGAAACCTATGATGTGATCTTTGATACGGTAAAATCTATTTCCGTTTCAAAAAGTACCAGGTCTTTGCATACAAAAGGCACCATGATCCTGAGTGCCGCAGGCATGAAAGAAATGCTGCAGGGGCTTTGGATATCCAAAACAAGCAGCAAAAAGGTATTGACAGGTGTAATTGCCCATACTGCAGGTGATATACTTTTTCTGAAAGGGCTTGTTGAAACCGGCGCATTTAAACCTGTAATTGACAGGGCCTATCCGCTGCACCAGATCGCTGAAGCCCATGCCTATGTTGAGCAGGGGCGTAAAAAGGGAAACGTTAGCATTGACATTTAATAGTTACAACATGACAAGCTTCTTTACCGGTCTTATTACAACGGCTGCAATCATAGCCTTTGCTGAAATATTCAGGAGCATCGACCTGAAGTTTTACGCTTCACTAAACCTGGCGGTGATACCGTTTATTTATATCGGATTTTCCATTCACCCGCAATTGCTTATGCTCACTGTGCCGGGGGCAGCATTCTTTTTGCTGCTGGCTTATCGCGGTTATAAAAAGAATTATATGCTGATCGTTGCCGGCCTGGTGCTGCACGGGCTATGGGATGTTTTGTTTCCCCGCCTCAGTTCAGTAGCGCCACCAGGGTACGATCTGTTCTGCATCACAATTGATTTGTTGCTGGCTGTTTATTTCTATATCAAATTAAAGAACGGCAAAAAGTCCTTTGTCATTCAGCAGTAAAATGAAGCGCTGCCGTAAACTCCGCAATGATCTGTTATCAATTTAAGTAAGACACAGCCAAAATCATGGCTTTCAATGAATGATTATTATTTGATGCCCTGCCCGGAGCAATGGGCCGTAACAAACCTTTTATAGCTTCCCCTGCCGCCGGAACCATGTCAGTAATACGCTGATTACAATAAACCACCGGTTTAATTACTCCCCAGCAATACTTTATGATCGCAAACAGGGATAACCCCGGTAATGAGCCTGCATTACCTTCTGCCTGTGGTACCTCATTGATTTTGTAATGGGCATTTTCGTACTTATATTTATAAACTGTTCAGCCGGAAAAATTTTAATAGTATAAAGCAGGCATATGTCATCAACAATATTACTGGTTAAAAATATGGTTTGCCACCGTTGTGTGCTTACGGTGGTTGATATCCTGAAGAAAGAAACCATCCCTTTTGAGCAGGTCACATTTGGGGAGGTGCACCTGCAGGGCGGGCTTACAGCCGGGCAGAAAGAACGGCTGACAGAAAGATTTGCAGCCGTTGGGTTTGAACTGATAGATAACCAAAGCAGTGCCACGATTGAGAAGATAAAACAACTCGTTATTAAAAGGGCCCGCAACGAAGTTGATGAAAAGGAAAGCCATGTAAAACTCTCCCATTATCTTTCTGATAAAATAAATTATGAATACACATACCTGAGTAGTTTATTCTCTTCTGTGGAAGGAAGGACCATTGAAAATTATTTTATTGAACAAAGAATTGAAAAGGCAAAAGAGCTGCTGATATATGGACAGCTTACCCTGTCGCAGATTGCATTTGAACTGGATTACAGCAGTGTGGCCCACCTGTCGGCACAGTTTAAAAAGATCACCGGATTAACACCTACTTATTTCAAAGAAATAGGGTTGGCCAAACGCAAGGCACTGGATAAGGTATAAACCCAAAATTGTATAAAGAATACCCAAACTGCTGTAACAACCGGGCGCAATTACCAAACTACTTTTGTGTTATCAATAACAATTAAAAAATCAAGTTATGAAATCAATTACAAAGGTGGAGAACACTCAAAATGAAAAATGCCTGAATCCGAATTGTACCTGCGTTAACTGCCAGTGTGGTTCAAACTGCACCTGCGCCAGCTGCCAATAGGAATTCATTAAGTGCAATGGTAAAGCCATTCTTCGGAATGGCTTTTTTATTTTGTACTGGCGGCACACAATATTTTAGCTTACATTGTACAACGATGTTTTGGCAGTGCAGGAAAGATCTTTACTAAATTAACAAAGCAGCCTGTTTACACCGGAAGTTTATTTGCAGTGTGGCAGTATTTGACGTTTACCTGGCTGCCCTGGCCCCGGGCTTCATTTTACCTTTATCATACACTAAATAAAATCAAATGTTATGAAAAAGATGGCCTTTATAATACCGCCAACTGTTGAATTACTGGACCTGTCGGGCCCGGCACAGGTTTTTACCGAAGCACAGGTTTATGGAATGGAACTGAAAATGGAATTTTATCAATACAGCGATGAGCCTGTAAGTACTGCGGGCCTGGGCTTTGGAAAACTCCCTCATTTTACAACAGCCAGATTAAAAGAAGGTGATTTCATTTTTGTACCGGGTATGGATAACGAATATGTGAACAGCATTCCATTCAAAGCAGAAAGGGCTTTCTTCAACTGGCTTAAAGCATGTTCAGAAAAAGGGATAACCGTTTGTTCAATTTGCACAGGCGCTTTTGCCCTTGGTCATGCCGGTCTATTGAGGGATACGGAATGTACCACTCACTGGAGAAGGGTTGAGGCATTGCAAACACAGTTTCCGCAGGCAAAGGTAGTAGCCGATATCCTTTATATTAAAAGCAATAATGTTTACACCAGTGCAGGCATCAGTGCAGGTATCGACCTGTGTTTGGCCATCCTGGAAGATCTGAAGGGAGCACTTTTTACGCATAAGGTTGCCCGGGGCCTGGTGGTTTATCATCGCCGGAGCGGATCACATAAGCAGCAAAGTATTTATCTCGATTACCGTAATCATATAAATCCGCAGGTGCATGAAGTGCAGGATTATATGATTGACAATCTTTCTAAAGAGAACAGTATCGAATCCCTTGCTTCATTGGTAGGTATGAGTCCCAGGAATTTAAGCAGGGTCTTCAAGGAAAAAACAGGATCAACAGTACTTGAATATTTAACCCTGTTGCGAAAAGAATATGCCGGCACCATGCTTAATAACCCGGAATACACGATCGAATATATCGCTGCTAAATGCGGGTTCAAATCGCCCAGGCAATTACAGCGAATATTAAAAAGCTGACAAGTAGCTGAATAAACTGCTGGCCTGCCGGCAGGCCAGCAGGGTTGTATGCATTGCCCAGCCCTTGAGGGCGGGGCAATGGAGCACCCGGGCTTTGACCTGCCCCGGCAAAGGGTATTTTTTGACTTTTAAGGGGCGATACCCGGTCAGGTAAGTGGGTAAAATCAGGTTGGTAAACGGGTAATACCAGGTTGGGTAAGTGGGTCTGTTAGGTTGTACAACGGGGTATGACCTGGTTCCTCAACCTGTTTTACCCCGTTGGGAGACGGGGTACAGCCCGGTTCCCTAACCTGTTTTTACCCCGTTGGGAGACGGGGTGCGACCAGGTTACCCAACCTGTTTTACCCCGTAGGCAGACGGGGTATGACCCGGTTCCCCAACCTGTTTTATCCCGTAGGGAGACGGGGTGCCACCCACTTACCTAACCTGGTTTACCCCGTATGCAGACGGGGTCTGACCCGGTTCCCTAACCTGTTTTATTAGGTTTGTGAGGAGGTGCCACCCAGTTGTATAACCTGTTTTACCCTGTTGGGTAACCTGATACGACCCCTTGCCGAAGTTGGTGGCGACTGCCGTGCCAAAAACCATCAGCTCAGAAAGAGGATATTGAATACCCGGATTATGTTTCACGCTGGGTGAACAGGGTAGCAGCGAACGCAGGTTGAAACCCTGCTTTCCCTGCTTCTTTGCGTTCTCAGCGTGAAAATTTTTTATGGGATGATGAACAGGGGGATTTTTCTTTTGCTTCTGCAGGTAAAAAACTAACACCGTAAACTGTTGCCATGGCCCGGGCTCAGGCCAGTAACACTGCAGAATTCTACTGAGTTAATAGTACAATCTTGTTATATTTATTGTGCAGGAATTATCGAAAGAATAAAGAATACCTGTATGATACGCCGCAGGTTGAAACCCGGGCAGCAGCAAAAAAACAGCAATGAATTACTTTAATCCCAAAACTGCGGCAGAACGTTATTCAAAGGGCAGGCCTGACTTTCATAGTAACACCATAAAATATATCAAAGATTATTTGCAGCTTGACAAAAAATTGAATGACGCATTGGATATCGCCTGCGGCACCGGCCTGTCCACAAAAGCACTTTTAGAAGTTGCCACAAATGTTTACGGAACAGACAATTCACAGGAAATGTTGAACCTGGCACCACTCTCCGGCCAAATACAATATTCAGTTGCTTCAGCAGAGCAGCAACCATTTGAAGATAGCAGTTTTGACCTGATCACTGTTAGTTCCGGCGTTCACTGGTTTGACATTGATAAGTTCCTGATTGAGGCAAACCGGCTTTTAAGAAACAGATCGTGGCTTGTACTTTACGAAAATTACTTCATTTCTGAAATGGTTGGAAATGACAATTTCACCAATTGGTTCCCGGATGTTTACCTGGAAAAATATCCGTCGCCGCCGCGTAACAATACTTATTTATGGACCAATGAAATTCTGGCACCAAAGAATTTTAATCTTATTACAGAAAAAAAATTCAAGAACGCCATAGCATTCAATAAAAAGCAACTGGCTTTATATTTTACAACACAGAGTAACATTATTGCAGCCGTAGAGAATGGCGTAACAACTTATGAAGAAGCAGAGAACTGGTTACACAGGGAACTGGCTTCTTTTTTTGAGGATGACGATACAACTCAAACAATTAACTATGGGAATTGGATCAAGTTTATTCAACGAACCAACTGATATAGCTGCACTGCCGCCAACAGCGCTTTGAGAACCGATAGGGCATAGAAATCCAAAATTCCCCTCTTACAGGCTCAACTGTTCTTCTCACAATTATTAAAATTCAAACGTATACATTTGCGGACCACTTAAAGCCCCACGGATTGTATCGGCTTCCAGCATTTCAAATCTTCAATTTTTACCGGGGACAATACCGGGAACCTGAAACAAAAACCCCTGTAAAATTGACTTTACAGGGGCAATGAGAACATCCGGAGGATGTTTGGTGACCGCGTCAGGGTTCAAACCTAAAACCTCCCCGACTTTAGTCGGGGTGCTCTATGCAGCAGAGCCAATAAGTTTCTCAAGCATCTTCCTGCTTTTCCATTTCTTGATTTCCCTTTCTCTTTTATTGGCATCGTTCTTTGTGTGGTAAACCTCGGTGTAAACTATTTTCCAGTCCTTTGTTTTTCCTGTAAATCCCTTATGGTCTGCAAGGTGTTTAAGTAGCCTTTCTTCAACTGTAGTGGAGGTGTATCCAATATAATACCGGTCAAGCGATATCGAATATAGAATGTAAAGTGTGTACATGGAATAAAAAAGCCCCGCATTATCTGCGGGGCCTGGTGACCGCGTTAGGATTCAAACCTAAAACCTTCTGATCCGTAGTCAGATGCTCTATTCAGTTGAGCTACGCAGCCATTTTTTATTTTCGGACTGCAAAGATAGGGATAAATTAAATCCGCACAAACTACAATCCGCTCAAAAATTGATTATGGATCAAATCCACCACATCCACCAGGCTTTGGGTATTTTCATACACTTTCAGCTGCCTGTCGGCACCGGTTCCCTGTTCCAGCATCTTGTGCACGTTATTGATGGCATGGCGGCTGCCCAGCTCGGGAAGCACATCATCCACAAAGTCCAGCAGCTCATATATCAGTACCCGGGTATTCACTTCCACTTCTTTACCAAAATCGATCATGCTGCCATCAATACCATAGCGGCCGGCACGCCATTTATTCTCATTCAACAGAGCCCTGGAATACATCATAAAGTTCAGGTTCTGGCTGCGCAGTTTGTACAGTTTGGCGCAAATGGCCTGGAACAAAGCGGCAATCGTGATGGTTTCCTGAACGGTCATGGGCACATCACATATCCTGAATTCAACTGTGTTGAAGAAGGGGTGCACCCTCAGGTCCCACCATATTTTTTTGGCATTATCAATGCAGTTTGTCTTTACCAGCAGCTTCACATAATTATCATAGGCTTCGATGCTGTCGAAATAGTCGGGTATACCGGTACGGGGAAACTTGTCGAACACCTTGGTGCGGAAAGATTTGTAACCCGTGGTCCTGCCTTCCCAGAAAGGGGAGTTGGTACTCAGGGCAAAGATATGCGGCAGAAAATAACGGGCAGAATTGGCAATATGGATCGCCATTTCCCGGTTCTCCATTCCCACATGCACATGCAGCCCGAAAATGAGGTTACTGCGTGCTGCTTCCTGCAATTCATTCACAATTTCATTATAACGGATATGCTCTGTTATTAGCTGGCTTTCCCAGTGGCTGAAAGGGTGTGTGCCGGAAGCGCCCACCCACAGGCCCAGTTCATTGGCAATACCGCTGATGGTCTTGCGTAATGTTCCCACATCCACAAAGGCCTCATCAATATCACGGCAGATATCAGTACCCACTTCCACCACAGCCTGGTGCATTTCGGCCTTCACTTTGTCCTTTATAACTTTCTGGCCTTCGTGTACAATTTTCTGGTCATGGCTTTTCAATTCCCTGGTAGCCGGGTCTATCACCATGTATTCCTCTTCTATACCTAGTGTAAATTGTTTGTATGAAAGGTTTGCCATAAATATTGTTTAATAGAGTTTTTGTTTGGCAGCACTATGCCTGATATAGTTGCCCCAGGTCAGGTTATCAACATTGTCTTTATGTTCCAGCGCTTTTTCAATGGCATAAGTGGCAGCTGTTTCCACCACCCAGTCAAAGTTCTCCTGTCCCACACTGGTTACTTCAGCATCAGGGGCAGGGTTGCAGAAATCAATGGCATAGGGAACGCCGTCCCTTACTGCCAGTTCAACTGTATTGAAATCATATCCCAGGTAATGGCATATGCGCAGCACAATATCTTCCATTTGCTTATACCTTTCAGGGGTTGGTTTAAAATCGGCCACATACCGCAGGTGGTGCGGATTGCGGGGTTCGTAAGGCATGATGCGTACATATTTGCCGCCGATGCAGTAGCAGCGGTAATATTCTTCAAACTTGATCTCTTCCTGCAGCATCATTACCAGTTGTTCTGTTTCAGCATGTTTCTCAAAAAACTCTTCCATACTGTTTAGCTGGTACACACTTTTCCAGCCACCGCCGGCAAAGGGCTTCATGTATGCAGGGAAGCCGATGTAATTGAATATACCTTCCCAGTCGAGCGGATAAGCCAGGTTGCTGAAAGAAGCTTCGCTGGTATCTGGTGGCAGGTCCCTTGAAGGAAGGATCACTGTTTTGGGAACCGGCACATCTATTTTTGTGGCCAGGCAGTTGTTGAAGAACTTTTCATCAGCACTCCACCAGAAAGGATTGTTGATAACAGTTGTGCCGCAAAGCGCTGCATTTTTTAAATAAGCACGGTAAAAAGGCACATCCTGGGATATACGGTCAAAAATCACTGCATAGCCGGAAGGTTCGCCCTGCATAACCTTATCGATGCGTACCGGCTCTGCTATAATGCCCTGCACATTTTTGCTGTTGACCCTTTGAACAAAAGCTTCCGGAAAGCTTCTTTCTTTGCCAAATAGTACACCTATTTTCTTCATAATGCTTGTTTTAATTAGTTTTAGATTGTTTTTGCAGATAAAAATAGTATCCTCTTCAAATATATTTTGTAAGCAGCAATAAAACAAATTATGTTTAAACAGCGGGTGAAAACCGGTCCAAAAAAAATGATTACCAGCAGCTGAAACAGGGATATGAATATTTCTTATTTTTGACGATATGCCAGCGCCCAGCACATCCAATGTTTTAGTGGAAAATCATACTATCATGTCGGCCTTCCTCGACCGGGAAGTTATCATCAATTTTTATTTTCCGCCCCGTACTGCTGATGCATTAAACCTGAGTTTGCTGCTGGTGAACGACGGGCAGGACCTGGTTACCATGAAATTTGAAGAGATACTGGATGACCTTTATGAGAAGAATGCTGTCAAAAACCTGTTTTGTGTGGGGATCCATTGTTCCTCCGACAGGAAAAATGAATACGGAACTGCCAGGTACCTGGATTATAAAGGCAGGGGCGCCAAAGCTGCACTGTACAACCGCTTTGTCTTTGAAGAACTGATACCGTTTATCCGCAATAAGGTATCCATTTACTCATTCAGGGAAAAATGTTTTGCGGGTTTTTCCCTGGGAGGGCTTTGTGCTTTGGATATTGTATGGAACCACCCGCTGGAATTCAGCAAGGTGGGGGTGTTCAGCGGGTCGCTCTGGTGGAGGGACAAGGACCAGGATGATGCGGATTTTGATGAAAAGGTGAACCGCATCATGCACCGGCAGATTGAACAGGATGCGAATATGTATCCCTGGTTAAAATTCTTTTTTGAAGTGGGCACACAGGACGAAACAGCCGATCGTAATAATAATGGCATCATTGATTCAATAGACGACACACTAAGCCTGATAGATATCCTGGAGGCTAAAGGTTACAACCGGGCAGAAGCAATAGAATTTGTGGAAATTAAAGATGGCAAACATGATGTGCCCACATGGGCAAAAGCATTCCCTGAGTTTTTAAAATGGGGATGGGGAAGTGCTGACAAATGATTACAGGCGAAGGCCAGCAATATTTTTAGTTTGAATAAAAAAATCCCGGTCAGCTGACCGGGATTTTTTTATATAGTGCTGGTTAAATAACCTGCTTATCTGAAGTTGAACCTTAAACCAAGCTGGCTAACCCACCTGTTTGCATAACCCGGAGTAGCCGAGTTATTGAAGTTGTACGGAGTTGTGATGGTTGGGTTAAAGCGGTACTGAGGTGTCAGGTTGTTTGCAGCAACATAGCCTGCAAAAGTAATCAAACCAAACTGGTCGTTACCTGCAAAGTACTGTTTACCCCAATCCCTGTTCAGCAGGTTGGTGAAATTGTAAACATCCCAGGTTAACTGCAGCTGGTAAGTTTGTTTACCCAGTTTTAAAGTAAAGTCCTGTGCAATCTTCAGGTCAAGATCGTGCGTGAATGGTAATCTTGCACCATTCCTGTCGGCAAATTTACCCCTGTTCTTGCTCAGGTATTTATCCTTTTGGATATAGGCTTCCAATGCATCTTTTTGTTGCTGCGGAGTGTATGTTACACCGGAAATGGTGTTGCTCAGGAATGTTTGAGCCTGCAGTTCAGCAGCAGTTGGGATATAGATCAGGTCATTACCGCCTGTTGCACCATCATCCCTTACCATACTGTTGCTGCCATATACATAGCTCAAAGGAGCACCGCTCTGGCCGATATAAGTTAATGAGATGGTGGTTGCCATTTTGCCTTTCAGGTAAGTGAATTTTTTACCCACTGTACTTAGAATGCGATGTGCCTGGTCAAAGTCAGATGTACTTAAACCCAGTGAGTTCCTTCCGTTCACAGACTCAATGAAACGCCATTGGCTTAAGTTAACTGAACTGGTTCCTTCGTTGCCAACCAGTGAATTTCCGAACGCATAGGATACACTGAAGTTGATACCTTTTGCACTTCTTTTATCAAGGCCCACATTGAAGTTGTAAGCAAATCCTTTTTTGCCGGTGGTATTATTTGATACCAGGATCGCATTGTCGTAAGGGTTTGCACCGGTACCGTTATTGGCGATGGGGATAACCGCAGTTGAGCTGCCGCTGATACCATATACAGTACGGGGGCCTGCACCCAGTGAAGTTCCGATAGGAGGCAGGATGTTGATATTGGTATAGTACACTTCGTTGATGTTCTTGGTAGCCAGTGCTTCAAAAGTACCGGTCCAGCCACTTCCGAAGTTCTTGTCAAATCCTAAAGAAGCCCTGTAATTCTTTGGCATTTTGAATTCTTTAGAGATCAGGTTCAAAGGACCTTTGGTAAAGCCTTGTCCAACCTGTGCAGGAGTCCAAACGCTGGCAGCTGCATCAGCCGGGTTCCACCTGAAGCGGATCGTGTTGAGTGCAGTAGCATTGGCAGTATATCCACCAACATAATATCCGTTGTTGTTGTAAGTACCACCTGGCCATACAAGCGGCATACGGCCTGTAAATACGCCGATACCACCACGGATGGTAACACCTTCATCAGGTATCTTGTAGGTAAAACCAAACCTTGGAGCTATAGAAATAGGGAATTTTGGTTTCTGGCCTGAACGGGCACCTTTCAGGTCGTAGTATTTGGCAAACTGAACAAGTGCACTGTCATTGGTATAAGCATCGGTATATGGCTGGGTTGGGAAGCTCCATTTGTCGGCCCTTACACCCAGGTTCAGGGTAAGGTTGCTGCCGATCTTAATTTCATCAGCTATATAGAAAGCCAGTTTCTGTGCTTCAAATTTAGCACCGGCGCCGGTTCCGTCATTGAGGTTCTTATCTGTGTTGGGGAAACCTAAAGTGTAACTGGTAGGTGCCACCGGAGTAGTGGTATTCAGGAATTTTTGAACACCGCTGGTGGTAATGTTACCAACAGTAGTTGAACCATAGTTATAGTTTCCAAAAGTATTCTGTATGAACACATTGAAAACCTTGAACCTTTCATAATCCACACCCAAAGAGAAAGCATGGTTCTTAACGTTGATCTTCACGTTGTCAACAATACTTAAATTCTTTTGGGTAAGCAGGTTTTGAGTTGAGCTGTTCTCACCACCAAAAACAATGGAACCACTTCCGTCATTTAATGTAACGCGTGGGAAGGGGTCACCCACGATGCTCCTGTCGTCCAGTACATCGGTATAGGTAGCCAGCAGCCTGTTGCTGATGCTGCGGGTTAAATTACTTTTCAATTCGAAGGTAAAGGCAGATGTGCGGCTTGGGAATTTAACACCGCCATTGCTGAAGTTGATGGTAGTGGAAGAACTTAAGCTTGGAGTGGAAGAAGTTGCCTTGGTATAACGACCGGCCACTGTAAGCCTGTGTTTGCCTGAGATATTCCAGTCTATTTTACCTACAACACGGTCAACATCCAGTTTCCTGGTAGTTGATTGCCAGTCGCCCATATCATAACCATAAGTAGTTTTTACAAAAGATTTAATCGCTTCCACACCTGATACTGTATTGGTGTTGCCGCGGTAAGTGGCAAAATCATACAATTGCGGGGTTTCATCACGTTGTTGTTCGGCACTAACAAAGTAAAACAATTTGTTTTTGATGATGGGGCCGCCAACATTGAAGCCGAAGGTTTTATTGTTGAATGCAGGGAAGCGCTGTGCAGTATCCTTGCGCTGTGCCGGGTTTTTACCAGCCAGTTTTTCGTTACGGAAGAAATAGTAAACAGAACCGGCTATTTTGTTGGTACCGCTTTTGGTAACCGCATTGATGGCACCGCCGGTAAAGTTACCTACTGATGCATCGTAAGGAGATATCATCACCTGGAACTGGTCAACCGCATCTATTGAAATGGGAGTGGCACCGGTTTGACCACCATTGGTACCCGAGTTAGCCAGACCAAACACGTCATTATTGATAGCTCCGTCCACATAGAATGAATTATAACGGTTGTTCTGGCCTGCAATGGTAATTGCCCCTTCGTTACCGTTCAGTGTTTTAGCAAACGGAGTTACTTTGATATAATCCTGGATATTCCTGCCCACTGCTGTGGTCAGTTCGATCTTGTCTCTGCCAATAGAAGAAGAAGTACCTCCTTTGGCATCCAGGTTAATTTTAGATTTTGCCGCCACAGTTACTTCAGAAAGCGATACCGAAGCAAGGTTCAGGCTGAAATCATATCTGAAAACCTCTCCTAATGAAAGGTAAACATCCTGTTTTACTTCCGTGGTATAGTTAACATACGAAACCTCGATTGTGTAAGGTCCGCCGTTATTCATATTGTAAATATCGAAGCGACCATTAGCACGGCTTTGTACGTTGTAAACCGTACCAGTCGGAGTATGGGTGGCTTTGATAGTGGCACCAACCAATGCCTCGTTCCTGGCATTTTTAACAGTACCCGACATACCACTCGTTGTTACCTGCGCAGTTACACCCAGGTGGAATGCAAGTGCAGATAAAAGAAGGAATAGAATTTTTTTCATTCTCATAATTGTTTGTTTTACGGTGGCAAAGAAACTAAATAAAAGCCGAATTCTGTTAACTTTTATTAACAAATTATAAGGAATTGCCAAGCCGGCTTTTGCCTGTACAGCGTTGCAAAATCACTTATGCAGCAATTATTTACCAGGCAGCTTTAAACAAGCCTGTAAAGGATTATACAACTTGAATCCCTTTTATGAAGTACCTGTTTTTCCCGGAAGCCCGAAGCAACCTTTTTTGGTAAAAATCAGATATGATAAAAAAGGGGAATGTTGCGAACAAATTGACCTATCAGGTAGTTACTAAAGTTTTACCAAAACCGGAAGAATACCGGTTTGAATCTTATTAACTTTGCAAATAAATTTATCATATGCTGGATAGTATTGAAAGTGCCATTGAAGACATAAAACAGGGAAAACTGATCATTGTGGTGGATGATGAGGACCGGGAGAATGAAGGTGATTTTATTACCGCAGCTGAGAATGCAACCCCGGAAGTGATCAACTTCATGAGCACGCATGGCAGGGGCCTGATCTGCACCCCTTTAACGGAGGAACGCTGCGTTGAACTCAATCTTCAGCCCATGGTAGCAGACAATACATCGCTGCATGAAACTGCCTTTACCGTAAGCATCGACCTGCTTGGAAATGGCTGTACCACAGGTATATCGGCCCACGACAGGTCCAAGACCGTTAAAGCGCTTGTTAACCCGGATACCAGGCCGGAAGACCTGGGAAGGCCTGGCCATATTTTTCCATTAAAAGCAAAGAGGGGCGGGGTGTTGCGCCGCTCAGGACATACGGAAGCCACCATCGACATGTCGAGGCTGGCGGGCTTTGCACCTGCGGGCGTGCTGGTGGAGATCATGAACGAGGATGGCAGTATGGCGAGGCTGCCGCAGTTAAAGGAAATTGCAAAGAAATTTGATCTGAAACTGATCTCCATCAAAGACCTGATAGCCTATCGCCTGGAGCAGGAAACGCTGATCAGGGAAGAAGTGCGGGTAAACATGCCTACCCGGTATGGCAATTTTGAACTGATAGCCTTTGAACAGGTAAATACCGGGGAAATTCACCTGGCCCTTAAAAAGGGAAGCTGGGTAAAAGACGAGCCCATCCTGGTGAGGGTGCACAGCAGCTGTGTTACCGGAGATATACTGGGCTCACTGCGCTGCGATTGCGGCGATCAGTTGCATCATGCTTTACAAATGATAGAGCAGGCCGGCAAAGGCCTGGTACTGTATATGAACCAGGAAGGCAGGGGTATCGGCTTACTCAACAAACTTAAAGCTTACAAATTGCAGGAACAGGGACTTGATACCGTGGAAGCAAACCTGGAACTGGGTTTTGACATGGACGGAAGGGATTATGGGGTAGGGGCACAAATACTGCGGCACCTGGGTGTAAGCAAAATGAAACTGATGAGCAATAACCCCAAAAAACGTGCTGGCTTATTGGGGTACGGACTGGAAGTGGTGGAAAATGTACCCATAGAAATCGCTGCCAACCCGCACAACGAAAAGTATTTACAAACCAAGAAGGAAAAAATGGGTCACGAGATCATGAATGGATGATAATGGCCGGGTTCACTGGCTTCATTATCCGGATTGCTGCAGGAATTCAAGGTTGATCTCAAATTGAAAGAAGCCCGTCCCATCTTTATGGCTTCAGCTTTTTCTTTTTCTTTCTTTCTTCACGAATGGCAAGCCTTTCTTCTTTGGTGAGCAGGTCGAAATCCCTGCTGTAACTTAGGCGCAAACCGGTACGGTTGCGCTGGCCCAGCGTGGCATCCACCATGGTACGGTTAAAACCAACGATCCTTAATTTTCCATCTTTAGTAAGCAGGTATTCCACGGTAATATCAGGGGTTAGCAATACGTTGGTATTCCTGGCGGCAAGTATGTATGGGTTATTATAGTCTATATTGCCGCCCAAAGAAACGATTAGTCTTCCGTTGATATAAGATTTGGTGAACCCGAAATTGCCCGACGCCTCCAGTGCGTTGATCAGTTCGGTGCTGGTTAAGTTATAGTTTGAATTGAAGCTGATATAAGGCGTAATGGTGGGGTCTTTGAACAATTTTTGAAAGACCTTGGTGAGCTGGTTATTCAGAAACCCTGAAATTACCTGGCCGGCCGTGCCTGAAATAAATGAAGCAGTGGAGGCGCCAAAGCCGCCATTATTGTCATTGATGAATGTATTAAAGAGCAGCAGCGAAGCAACCTGCCTGTTTTGTTCATTCTCATCCTTCGAGAATTTTTTCAGGTTTTCCAGCAGTACCGGGTCTTTGGAATAATCAGTCTGTTTATTTGGTGGAATCTCAAATTCAAAGCCAATTTTAGGTGCTTTTAAAGTGTTGGTAAGCCGGGCAATAATTAAGAGGTCAGATTTTTGGCGATACTTGCCGCGGCTGGTAGCCAACGAACTCAGGTCTACATTTGGCGCCAGGTACTCAGCATTGATATCTATCTGTGCTTCGTAGGGGTCTCCATTCCAGGTAATGGAAGAGCCATTGTTTATGGCAAAATACTTCTGGATAAACGTTTGAAAATTGAATTTGTATTCGCCATCGGTAATGTCGTAGCGCCCCCTGATGGTCATGGGTTCCTTGCTGCCCACTGTAATATTCAGCAAACCATTGCCTCGCCCTTTAATAATATCTCCGGTTGTTTCATCCAGTATCACATCTATTTTGCAGGCAGGGTTGGCTTTGAGATCCATATTCACCAGGAAATTGGATTCTTTTTTACCCCGGTATTCATCCTCCATTTTGCTACCATACTGAATAAAATCAATATAGTCAATCTTACCATATTCCTGGCTGCTGCCGGTTGGTATGTAAATATGGCTGGTGTCAACTGCAGAGGGTTCGCCCGAAATGTTCATCCGCATATCCGTTACCGGGCCGTTAAGGGTCATCAGTGCCCGTCCAATCACTTTACCATAGAACTGGCTGTTATCTTTTTTAGTTGTATTCAGCAAAAGCATTTTACCGGTCTCAAAACGGATATTTTCAAATCCAAAATCATTGAAGAAGCGGTGCTGTATTTTACCGCTTGCTGTGCCTGTGTTGTTCAGCGTATCTTTTAACTGCAATAATCCAAAATCAATTTCATCGGGATTGAAAATGATCGTTTCGTTGCTGAATTTATATTTTACCTGGGTATAATTAACTTTTAATTCGCCTTCGGTAATATTTACTGTTCCGGTAACAAAATTATGATCGGTGCCACCGTACACTTTCAGGTCATTGGTGTTGATGTTGCCTTTCATATCGCTGAAAATTGCACCCAGGTAATTGTTAAGGATACTGATGTCGAACCTTTCTGCCTGCAGGGCAAAGTTCATGCTGTTGCCTGTGGTATCCTTGTAATTATAGCTGCCATCGATACTGAACTTATTAAGCTTGCTTTCACCGGTTCCTTTTGCATTAATAAGACCAGTTTCAGTATTTACCTGCCCGGTTAGTTTTACTGTGCCAATCTCTTTATTATCCAGCCTGAAATCATCTGCAGTTGCGTCAAATTCAACCACCTGTTTTCCAAATGGGTCCTTCAAAGTAAGAATACCCGTTACCACCCCCTCCAGCCTGGGTTGTTTTAAAAACAGCTGGGTGAAATCGTTGATGTTCACCGTTCTTAATTTGGCCACCAGGTTGGTGTTGCCCGTTTGATCATCTTTTTCTGTTGATATCACGATCTCCTGGTTACCCTGGCTGAATTTCACATCACTTGCTGCGATCAGTGATTTACGCAGGGTTATCTCACCATCCCGTGCCAGGTCCCATTTCTTATCATTCAAAATAAAGGAAGAGGGGTACAGATGTATTTTTACCCCATCCCCGTAGGTGGTCAGCTGCGCATTCAGCTGTGCATCACTAAGGGTTTTGCTGGCACTGGTTGATAAACGAATATTGGAAATATCATTCCTGGAGCTAAGAATGAGTTTTGTATTAGGGAAATGAAGACTGTCAGATAAACCCAAATCTTTAACCGATATAACGGTATTCAGACTATCCCGGTTACCCTTGCCGGATAATTCGATACTTTCAAAATTTTTGCCGTCAAAACTGAATTGAGGAACCATGGCATTGATGTTGAATTCATTTTGTGCCAGCCTTAAATTACCTGAGAATACGGAGTTGTCAAATCCGCCTAAACGGGTATCAAATAATTTTACATAATCATTAACCAGCCTGGTTTTTATGATGAACGAAAAGTCCTGGTCGCCAATATTGTAGCCGGGGTCCTTAAAATAAGCAGGGTAATACCGGTTCAAAAACAGGTTGAAAGCATCCGGCAGTTCAAGTATCTTAAAACGGCCTGTTATACTTCCCTGCACTTCATTGGTTTCAATAGAAAGGCTTTTGCGGCCGCTGTCTATGAACGAATTCAGGTT
Source organism: Ferruginibacter sp. (assembly GCA_044226725.1). Taxonomy (GTDB): domain Bacteria; phylum Bacteroidota; class Bacteroidia; order Chitinophagales; family Chitinophagaceae; genus Ferruginibacter. The sequence continues at coordinate 141,737 of JBGAGM010000001.1, forward strand.
GAAATAATCGAAGGATAATTTGGTGCTGTCGTGGGTGAGCGTTGCATTGTACATTTTTGCAGTGCCCAGGAAGTTATCAATATTATTGCCTTTAAAATCGAGGTTCAGTAAACCTGACAAATTGAAGTAGCCTTTTGTGAGCCCGAGTTGCTGCAGGTTTGCCTTTTGTAAATCGGCTGTAAAATTAAACCGGGTGCTGTCGCCCAGCAGGCTTACCGAACCATTGAGATTATTTATTTTTAAATTGGGGTCATCAATATCCAGGTGCCCTGTAAAAAGGCTTTTTACAAACTTTCCGTTCAAAGTAATGTTCCTGTAATTATATCCGGAAACATACAGTTGTTGCACTTTACCATCAAAGTCCACATCCAGGGTGTTTACCGTAAAGCCCGAACCTTTTACTTTTCCGTTCAACGCAATCATACCCAGCCGGCTGTTATCTATGAGCCTGCCAAGCTGAAAACCCGGTGAAGAAATTTTACCCGAGTAGGATGGAACTTTGTTTGCTGGCAGTTTCATGTTCAGGTCGGCAGTTAGGTTACCCAGTGCTGTATTGATATCGCCATAGGCAACAAAATCGTTTATGAAACCGGTGAAATTTCCACGAAAGCGGATGGTGCCCAGGCTGCTGAGTTTGCTTAATCCTGCCCTGTTTAACGAAGGAACAAGAGCAGCTATATCTTTATAATTGGTTTGAGAACCTCCGGGCGACTTAAAATCAATGAAAGTGTTATTCATGTCGGGCAGGCCCTTCAATGTGATATCGCCATTCAGGATGCTGTTGTCTGTCTTTACCATGAACCTGCTTGCAGAAAGATTATCAATACTTCCCTTTGCATTCCCGTTAAAATAGATCAGTCGTTTCCAGGTTTTAAGATTTGGCGCAAAAAAAGCAATATCATCACTGTGAATCCTGCTGTCGGTAAAGCGCCCTTCCAGTTTGATGCTGTGTAAGAAATCACTCATGTCGGCATTGAAATTATTGTACCGCATGGCATAGTAATTTCCAATCCTGCTCTTATCTGTAACTATGTCCAGGTTACTGAACCCCATCATGTCCGGCGTGATCTTCATGTCGGCAATCAGCTGGTTCACTTTAAAACCACTTTTTTCAACAGCTGATAACTTTACGTTTGCTGAAACGGTATCTTTTGCAAGCATGATGTTTTCAAGTGAGCCATTGATGGAAGAAAAACGAAGATGCTGGCCATCGAACCGGTCGGTATACGGGGCCCTTTCGGTATCTCTTTCATTACTGAATGTACCATTGTTCAAATTGATCTTCGCAATATTCAGTTGCCAGTCGCCGGTATTCAGTTGCAGTTGGCCGGGTTCAATAATCTTAACTTTAGTTGCTGCGGCTGATTGGGATGCCGGCCTTTTACCCAAATAATCATGCAGGCCAAACAGGGGGTCATCAATGTCAATTTCATTAATGCTGATGATCTTGTTTTTGGTATCAAGCTTATCTGCTGTAAGGTATAATTTACTAAATGAACCTTTCATGTCCTGCCCGATCCATTCATCGGTCCGGATAAACCTGATGTTCTTAAAATCGAGGGTCTTCAGGTCTATCTCGATGCTGCTTTTTTTGCCGGAAGATTTTTTGGGGGAAGCAAAATAATCAAGAATGAACTGGTAATTCCACACAGAATCCTTCCGGTTCATATTAATGAGCGCATCCGATAGGCCTATGTAGCTTAGTGTGGGTTTATCTTTGAAGAAAAACCAATCGGTAATATTTACTTTCAGCGTGCCGGCATACAGCAGTGTATCTTTACTGCGGTCTTCCATCAAAACCCCTTCCATAAGCAGTTTGTTGAACAAGCCCAGGTCAACATGCTTTACCTGCACATTTGTCTTTAATTCTTTGGACAAGAATCCTGAAGCCTGGTGCACCAGCCAGTTTTGTACCGGGGAAGTATGCAGCAATCCCCAGGTTGAAAAGATGATTAACAGAAATAAGATGAAAAAACTGAGCTTATGCCTGGCTTTTTTAAATACTACCCCCCATGCCAGGGCCCAGCTCAGTAAAGCAATAACAAAAAGAGTTTCAGATGCAGGTAATACGTAAATGAAGGTAACGGCCAGCGCTACCCAAAAGAGCAGAATAAGTGAAAACCATTTTAATATGTTTAATACTTTACGCAGAGTTAAATATTAGGTGTAAAAATAACCATTCGCCCCTGCAAAGGCAAATTCAGTACCAAACTTTAAAATAATCTTATAAGTACAAAAATATTACGGATCAGCCCTTTGACTGCATTTGCCGGTTAAATTGATCCGAAGCTCCTTTTGCTATGGAAAGGCTTTCCCATTCTTTGTTCTTTATGACCCTGGCCAGGTAAATGATCTGTCCCACATGATAAGGATAGTGGGCCAGTTGCCGGTTAATGGCATCAATGACCAGCAGGCCCTCGCTGCGGATATAGATGGTTTTAAGCAGGTCTTCTTCGGTCAATGACTGCAATGCTCCCAGGCAGCAATCCCAGCCCTTCTGCCAGTAGCTTACCAACTGCTCTTTGGTTAAATGCTGCTCCTCAAATTCAGTATCCCGGTTGCGCCATTCCTTCTCGCCATCACTGGTTAAAAAATCGGTCCAGCGGCTGAGCATATTACCTGCAGTGTGCTGTATGATGATGGCAATGCTGTTGCTTTGCTCATTGGGTTTAAAATGAAGATCGGCCTCATTGAGCCTGGTGAGTGTTTTATCGCCGAGGTCTTTGTAATAGCTTAATCTTTTAATGGCCGATTGAAGAAAGGATGATCCTACTGTCATGTTTATATTTTTTTATCAGGTTTTATAAACCAGGTACATCCTGAACAACAGGCTTATTGTGAGCATGACGTAACCGGCAATATTCAAAACTAAGGCAGTGTGCAGCCATTGGTATCCTTTATTCAGGAGGTCTGGCTGCTCATGCTCAAAAGAAAGGAGAATCGACTTATTGCCTTTCAAAAAATAATTTAATGCAAGGGCAGAAAGAGACGCTTCAATGACGACAAAAACAGGCTGCACTTTATAATGAAAAGTACTTAGCAGAGTTTGCTTTACAACTATTGCCTTCCTGATTGCAAGATACCAGTCTGTAAAGTTCAACATGGTAAAAATCAGGAATAAAATGATCAGGATAAATATCAGGCTTATATAACGTTTTACCAGGATCTTGTTTACCCCGTCCGTAAAGTTAGCAGCTATCAGGTCTTTATTCATGGTCTTTTATTAATATCCCCTTGCATCATCATCGCCTCTTTTATCGCCCACTGCTATGATGGTTCTTTTAGCAGCCCGGGGGTCTTTCACCTGTATGATCTCTGTTCTGCTCCAGGCACCTCTTTCCGAAATACTATATCCCATACTTTCCAGTTGTTTTCTTATTTGTTGCGGAAAATCCTTTTCAACCGAAATGATGTCAGGCAGCCATTGATGATGAAATTTAGGTTTGTTGATGGCATCATCTGCATCCATATTGAATTCAAGCACATTTACCAGTGCCTGGAAAACACTGGTGGGTATGGTAGTACCGCCGGGGGTGCCTACTACCAGGTAAGGCTTGCCATTCTTTAAAACAATGGTGGGGGTCATACTGCTCAGCATTCTTTTGCCCGGCGCAATGGCATTCTTCTCGTTGCCTATGGCCCCGTACATATTGGGAACGCCGGGCTTTACACTAAAATCATCCATTTCATTATTCAATAAAAAACCTGCACCACTTACCACGGTTTTGCAACCATAGGTGTCGTTTAAAGTGGTGGTAACAGATACAGCATTCCCATATGCATCCAGTACACTTAAATGCGTGGTCTGTTCACTTTCCTTGATAAGCCCTGCCTGTATGATTTTACTGCTGCCTGCTTTGCCGGGTTCATAATCTTTCATTCTTTCTGCAAGATATTCGCTGCTAACGAGCGTTTTCACAGGAACTTTCACAAAATCGGGGTCGCCCAAAAACTGGGCCCTGTCTGCAAAGGCCCGGCGCTCCGCTTCAATCATCAGTTGCACACTTTCGGCAGTTTGAAATTTCATGGAAGCAATATTCCGGTCCTGTACCATTTTCATCATTTGCTCCAAAATAATTCCGCCACTGCTGGGCAGGGGCATGGTAATAACCTGGTAGCCTTTATAATCAAAATCGAGGGCAGTCCTTTCTTTTGCCTGGTAATTCTTCAGGTCTTCCAGCGAAATGATCCCTTTCCCTTTTAACATCTCTGCCACGATCATCCGGGCTGTTTCTCCTTCATAAAATCCCTTTTGTCCCTGGTCACGAATGCGCTTTAAGGTACTTGCCAGTTCTTGTTGCACCAGCATATCCCCGGCCTTCCATTCAATATCCTTCACAAACGCAACCGGTGAACTGTTGAGTGCAACAAATTCTTTTCTGGTACTGTTGAATGAGGCAGCCTGTCTTTCGGTAACCGGAAATCCTTTTTCTGCCAGATCAATTGCCGGCTGTATCAGTGTTTTGAAAGGGAGGCTTGCATATTTCATACTGGCAAATAAACCGGCCACGGTACCCGGTACACCTGCGGCCAGGTGGCCATCCTGTGAGAGGTTCATTTGTGGTTCCCCCTTTTCATCCAGGTACATATCCCGGGTGGCTTTTGCAGGGGCCTTTTCGCGGTAATCCAGCGTGATGTTATTGCCGTTCTTCAAATGAGCCACCATGAACCCGCCGCCGCCAATATTGCCGGCTCCCGGGTAAACCACTGCCAGCGCAAGTTGTGTGGCAATGGCCGCATCAATGGCATTGCCACCTTTTTTTAAAATACTCAAACCAACCTGGCTGGCCAGCGGATGAGCAGATACAACAGCGCCTTTGCTGCAGACGGTCTTTTTCTGAACAGTATAATTCTGTGCAAATACAGGTGATGCAAAAATTAATAATACCGGAAAAACCAGTGCATAAATGAACTTTGAAAAACGCATGGTTATTTTTTTCTCAATTTAGTTCTTTACCGGCAAATGAAGTGTCCGTATAGTATTTTTTGGCCGGCAAAAACAATTATACCAGTTTCTGGATAAGTGGGAAGACTAAGTCGAAGGCTTTCTTTATTTTCACAAAATATTTTGGCAGATGTGATTACATTTAATGCCGGTTCAGTTTTTTAAAGTACTAAAAACCAACAATGCGCTCAAGATTATTATTAATGGTATTGCTTTTTGCAAGCACCACTTCCTTTGCCCAGTTAAAATCGCCCGATGAGTTTTTGGGTTACCCGCTTGGCACCAAATTCACGCCACATTATAAGATCGTAAATTATTTTACCGCTACCGCTGCTGCCATGCCGCAGATGATGAAGCTGGAAAAGTATGGCGAAACCAATGAAGGCCGGGACCTGTTACTTGCCATTGTAGCCTCTCCCGAAAATATGAACAGACTTGAAGAGATCCGGAAAAATAATCTAAGGCTTACGGGCATACTGAAGGATAAGCCTGCAGATGTATCGGCACCGGCGATCGTATGGTTGAGCTATAATGTGCATGGGAATGAGGCCAGTTCCTCTGAGGTTTCCATGAAAACACTGTATGAACTGCTGAACCCTGCCAATACACAATCCCGGACCTGGCTTCAGCATGTGGTTGTGATCATTGACCCCTGCCTGAACCCCGATGGCAGGGACAGGTATGTAAACTGGTATAACCAGATGGTTGGAAAGAACTTCAATGCGAATGCCAACACAAGAGAACACAGTGAGCCATGGCCGGGCGGTAGGGTCAACCATTATAATTTTGACCTGAACCGTGACTGGGCATGGCAAACACAGGTAGAAACCCAGGGCCGCATAAAAAAATACAATGAATGGATGCCGCAGATACACTGCGATTTTCATGAGCAGCTTTTCAATAATCCCTATTTCTTTGCACCGGCTGCAGAACCTTTTCATGAAGTGATCACCAAATGGCAGCGTGATTTTCAATACACGATCGGGAAAAACCACGCAAGGTATTTTGATGCAAACGGCTGGTTGTATTTTACCAAAGAAGTTTTCGACCTGTTTTATCCTTCTTATGGCGATACGTATCCTACCTACAATGGCGCTATTGGCATGACCTACGAGCAGGCGGGACATAGCCGCGGAGGCCTGGCTGTTGTGACGGACGATGGTGATACGCTTACATTGAAAGACAGGATCGCACATCATTTTACCACCAGTATGAGTACAGTGGAAGTGGCATCGCAAAATGCAGGCAGGCTGCTGGGTGAATTTAAAAAGTATTTCGATGATGCCAATACAAACGGAACAGGGGAATATAAAACCTACGTTATAACGGAACCCAATACCGGCCGCAGGCAGGCTTTGCAAAACTTCTTTGATGCAAACCGTATACAATACAGCAGTGTTAGCGGCAATGGCCTGAAAGGGTATAATTATTTTACAGGTAAAGAAGAATTATTTACTGCAACGGGGGCCCTGGCTGTATCAGCATACCAGCCAAAATCCTCACTTATAAAAGTATTGTTTGAGCCCCGCTCCAAATTAAGTGATTCGGTAACCTACGATATTACAGCCTGGAGTTTGCCTTTTGTATATGGAACACAAGCCTATGCGGTTAAAGAGAAGCTGGCTGCCGGCAATTATGCTGCACCCAATAAAAATGCAGCAGTGCCCGCAACTGCTTACGGATACCTCGTGAACTACAGTTCTTTTGCGGATGCTAAATTTTTAGCAGCCCTGCTCAACGCCAAATTCAAAGTGCGTTTTGCCGAAAAGGAATTTACATACGGAGGTAAATCGTTCCCCAAAGGGACATTGATCGTTTTAAAGAAAGGGAATGAAGACAGGCTGCAGGATTTTGCAAACCTTGCGCAAAACTTCAATGCTGCTGTAACCGTTGTGGGAAGCGGTTTTATGGATACAGGATTTGATTTTGGCAGTGAAAAGGTTCACCTGGTTAAAATGCCCGTTGTAGTACTGGCAACAGGCAAAGGCGTTAGTCCGAATGCAGCCGGGGAAGTATGGCATTTATTTGAGCAGCAACTGAATTACCCCATCAGTTTGATAAATGCAGATGAAATAGATGGCAGCGTATTAAAAAGTACCGATGTGCTTATTTTGCCCGATGGGTATTTCCCGTTTTTAAAAGACAAGGAATCTGCCGCTGAAATTAAAATGTGGGTGCAGCAGGGTGGTAAGCTCATTGCCCTGGAAGGCGCGGCTTCTCAGATAGCCAAAGCCGATTGGGGATTGAAAATGAAAAAATCAGATGACGAGGACAAGAAAGATGATAAAAAGGATGGCAGGGATATGTATGATGTATTGAAGCGTTATGAGAACCGTGAGCGGGATGGTATTGCGAATAATATTCCCGGGGCTATTTATAAAGTGGAGCTGGACAATTCTCATCCATTGGCCTTTGGGTACGACAATAATTATTATTCGCTTAAACTGAACGGGGATTTGTACGAATTTATGAAGGATGGCTGGAATGTAGGTGTGATAAAGAAAGAAAACCAAACAGCCGGCTTTGTTGGCAGCGCCACGCGGGAGAAAATAAAAGACGGAACGGTAATTGGGGTTATGCCCATGGGGAGCGGGACTGTTGTATTCTTTGCCGACGATCCCATATTCAGGAATTTTTGGGAAAACGGGAAACTCCTGTTAAGCAATGCAGTTTTCCTGGCGGGTGAATAAAACTATAACATCAAAAGATCAAGGCTTAAATATTTATTATGATTAAAAGATCGCTCTGCGCATTTCTTATTCTTCAATTTTCATTTTTCATCAGCAGCGCACAAACACCTAAAACATACACTTCGGCAGAGATATTGCTGCAGCTTAAGAAGCTTAATGTACTGGGCTCTGTTTTGTATATCGCTGCTCACCCCGATGATGAGAATACACGCCTGCTGGCATACCTGGCCAACGAAAAATTATACCGCACCGGGTATTTGAGTTTAACCCGGGGAGATGGCGGGCAAAACCTGATCGGTGACGAACAGGGTGTTGACCTGGGCCTGATACGTACACAGGAACTACTGGCAGCACGGCGTATTGACGGGGCCGAGCAATTCTTCAGCCGTGCATTTGATTTTGGATTCAGCAAAAGCCCGGAAGAGGCTATGAAGTTTTGGGGGCATGATAAAATCCTGAGCGATGTAGTTTGGGTTATCAGAAAATTCAGGCCGGATGTGATCATAACGAGATTTCCAACAACCGGTGAAGGCGGTCATGGACACCATACCGCTTCGGCTATTCTGGCCGGAGAGGCATTTGAAGCTGCAGCCGACCCGGCGAAATTTCCTGAACAGCTGAAATATGTTTCTGTTTGGCAGGCAAAGCGCCTGCTTTGGAATACATTCAGTTTTGGAGGTACCAACACAACCAGTAACGACCAGTTTAAGATGGAGTGCGGTGATTATAATCCCATCCTTGGAAAAAGTTATGGAGAGATTGCCGCAGCCAGCCGCAGCCAGCATAAAAGCCAGGGTTTTGGTGTTCCGGCCCAACGGGGGAGCGTTACTGAATACCTGAAAATAATTAACGGCACTGCACCTGTAAAAGACCTTTTTGATGATATTGATGTAAGCTGGAACCGGATCAACCAGGTTGGATTGACCAATACAGTAAACCAGCTAAGTGCCAATTTTGATGTTTCTCACCCGGAAAAATCATTGCCTGAACTGGTGAGCCTTTACAAAACAATTGAGGCATTACCGGATGATTACTGGAAGAACAGGAAACTGGATGAGATAAAGGAGCTGATACAAAATTGCAGCGGCTTGTTTATGGAAGCCACCACCAGCACACAGTATGCAGTGCCCGGCGATAGCCTGAAAATAAGCCTGGTGGTAAATAACCGTAGTGGTGCCAATATCTTAAGTGCCGATGCCCATTTGAATGATGACTATGTGATCTTTGATCAGCTTAAAAAGAATATCAACTCTGTTCAAACATACGGAATGCTGGTAAGGCTGAACCAAAAAACCACGCAACCTTACTGGCTGGAGAATACAATGGAGAAAGGGAGCTTTAATGTAACAGATCAGCAATTGATCGGTAAAGGTGAAAGTGATCCTTTCAGTGTTGTGTTCAGCATGCTGATAGAGGGGAAGGAATTTAAATTCACCAAGCCGGTGAGATATAAATATACAGATCCTGTAAAAGGAGAACTCTACCAGCCATTAACCATCCTGCCAATTGCAGAAGTGAATTACAACAGCCCGGTATATTTAAGCATCAATAACAAGCCTGTGGATGCCGGCACGCATGTAAAAGTTAATATGCCTTATGCAACGGATTACAAGGTTACCAAGCAAACCAGTCCAAGGATAAAAAATTCAAATAACCCTTTTACTTTCAAAAGTAATGCAGCCAATAAGGTAAACAATGAAACCTCTGTTTTTTCAGTTAATGGTGTGGAAGGTGATTATGTGGAAGAAATAAAGTTACAGGCAACAGACGGTGCAAACAGCTTTCACCAGTACAGAAAGAATATTGAATACGAGCATATTCCATCCATCGTTTACTTTCATGATGCCACGGCCAAGCTTTCAAAAATTGATCTCAAAACCGAAGGTAACTATGTTGGTTACATTCCCGGCGCCGGTGACAAAGTTCCGGATGCACTAACAGCAATGGGGTACAGAGTGGTTACACTGAAAGAGTCTGACATGAAAGCAGCCAACCTTAAACAATTTGATGCGATCATTACCGGTGTGCGTGCATATAATACCAATGAGTGGATGAATAATGTATATGATGACCTGATGCAGTATGTGAAGGATGGCGGCGTATTACTGGTTCAATATAATACCAGCAACCAGATCGGGCCGGTGAAGGCCAAGATATCTCCTTATCCGTTTAATATCAGCCGAAACAGGATAACAGATGAGGAAGCGAAGGTGAATTTTCTGCTACCCAACCATCCTGCGCTGAATTATCCTAATAAAATTACCGAAAAGGATTTTGATGGATGGATACAGGAACGCAGTATTTATCATGCAGAAAAAATGGATACTGCATACAAAGCAATATTGAGCATGAAAGATCCGGGCGAAAATGAACAAAATGGAAGCCTGATCATTGCCAATTATGGAAAAGGAAGATTTGTTTACACAGGCCTGGTCTTTTTCAGGGAATTGCCTGCGGGCGTGCCGGGAGCCTATCGCTTATTTGCCAACCTGATCGCAAATAAAAGAACAAAGTATGTCAAATAAATTGGCACGGCCGGATAATAAATAAGCACTGCCGGATGGAATAAAAGAAGAAACAATGGAAAGTGAAAGGTCATACTGGAATAAATGGTACCTGGCAGTGCTGGTCTTTCTGGCATTGCAGGTTGCTTTGTTTTATTGGATAACAAAATCATTTTCATGAGCGGGTTAGACTGGATCATACTATGTGTAACCCTTGCCGGTATTGTTTTTTACGGTATCTACAAAAGCCGTACTTCTAAAAACCTGGAAGGCTATTTTTTAAGCAACCGTTCCATGCCCTGGTACCTGGTACTGCTAAGTATTATGGGCACACAGGCAAGCGCTATCACTTTTTTAACCGGTCCGGGGCAGGCTTTTAGTGATGGAATGAGGTTTGTACAATATTATTTTGGATTGCCGCTGGCCATGATCGTCATCAGCATTTTTTTTGTGCCGGTTTTCAACAGGCTTAAAGTATATACTGCATACGAGTTTTTGGAAAACCGGTTCGACCTGAAGACACGAACGTTGACTTCCTTTTTATTTTTATTGTCAAGGGGCTTAAGTACCGGCATCAGTATTTTTGCCCCGTCCATTGTACTAAGTTCCCTGATGGGCTGGAATATCTATTATACCAACCTGGTAATGGGAGGCATCCTCATCATTTATACCATGAGCGGCGGCGCCAAAGCGGTGGCACATACCCAAAAGTTGCAAATGATCATTGTGTTTGTGGCCCTTTTGCTTGTAGGGTACCTGGCTGTTAAGCTATTGCCCGGCACAGTTGGTTTTACCGAAGCCCTGCATAAAAGCGGCGAGCAGGGGAAGATGAATATCATTACCACCGGCTTTACAGAAAAGGGGTTTGACTGGAAGGACCGTTATAATATCTGGAGCGGACTGATCGGTGGCTTCTTCCTGGCGCTCAGTTACTTTGGCACCGATCACAGCCAGGTGGGCCGTTACCTTACAGCCAGGGATGCAACAGAAAGCAGAAAAGGATTATTAATAAATGGCCTGGTAAAAGTGCCCATGCAGTTTTTTATACTGCTTCTCGGGGTACTCATTTTTTCGTTTTATCAGTATCATAAAGCGCCGGTTTATTTTGATGAGGTTTCTTTACAGGAAGCCAGGCAAACTGTTAAACGGGATTCTTTGAATATGCTGGAAGCGCAGTATAATGCGGCTTTTGATGCTAATAATATCAATAGTGCAAATGCCATACGCAAAACATTTAAGGAAGTGGTACAGCGGGCATTGCCTGATCAGAAACCCAATGATACCAATTTTGTTTTTTTGTGGTTTGTAAAAGAGAACTTACCGGTTGGACTGATAGGGCTGATATTCGCCATCATATTCCTGTCGGCATGGGGCAGTATTGCGGCAGCACTCAATTCGTTGGCAGCCTGTTCGGTGGTTGACTTTCACAAGAAATTCTTTGTAAAAAAGGAAACGGAACTTGAAGATTATAAAATAGCGCATTGGTACACACTGGGCTGGGGTATATTCTGTATCATCATCTCTATGTTTGCCTATAATATTGGCAACAGTCTTATTGAAGCAGTGAACATACTCGGTTCACTTTTTTATGGTGTGATACTGGGAATATTTTTAGTAGCTATAGGGTTAAAATTTATCAGGGGGCATGCCGTTTTTTATGCGGCAGTTATTGCAGAATTGCTGGTTGTGTTTATTTACAGGATGGATGTGGTTTCTTTTTTATGGCTGAATGCTATCGGCGCCATACTGGTTATGGTATTGGCGGCTGTATTTCAATTATTCATAAAACAAAAGCGCCGGCCTGATGCAGCGCTTTCGTGAATGAAATTACAGGTTCTCTATTTTAACGTTTTTTGCAGGTCTTTATTCATTTTTACATAATCATCATTCTTGGCTGCGGCCGCCAGTTCCATTGACCTTCGGGAGCTTTCCATTGCCCCTGTTTTATCGCCGATATCCTTTTGAATTTTTGCTTTATACAACCACATCCAAAAAGCTTCTTTGTTTTCCTCAATAGCGCTGGTTACATTGGCCAATGCCTGAACCAGGTTTTTATCATATTCATAGTAGAACTGTGCAGCCTGCCAATATGGTTTTTTATCGGTCTTCATGGCTGCTTCAATCTGCATTCTTACTTTATCTTTAAAATTGGTGACAACAGGGATCGCAATCATAGTCTTTTCCCACCTGATATTCATGGAACAGATCTCTGGTGTGATATCGGAAAAATCTATGGTGAATGTTTCCATCTTGGTTTTCATTTTTTCTGACTCGATCCTGAAACGAACCACATCCAGGGATTCTTTATAGCCATCAGTTCCCCAGTTGTCAAGTCCTTTGTTGAGGATCACATCCCAGCTGTCTATACCCGGGATAGTATACAGGACGTAAGTACCGCTGTCAATTCTTTTGCCACCTATCTCAACCGGCTCACTGAACATAACCCGGGTGGCTGCATTAGCGCCAGTGCGCCATAATTTATTGAAGGGTACAAGATCGCCGAATATCCTGCGGCCTTTTATGGATGGCCTGGAATAAGTCAGTTCAATGGTTCCGATACCAAAATCCTGTTTAATGGTTTGTGCGGGAGATGGTGCGGGCATGTTTACCTGTGCCTGCAACTGCAGAAAAAAACAGAGCAACAGGATGTTTGACATTAGTATCTTTTTCATAAAAGAGATTTTGTGAAAGATACTACAATGTAGTTGAGTAACGAAAAAGGGAAATCCTGGTCTAAAATTGCACTTTGATACTTGCAGAAGTCTTCTTGCCTTTTTTTACTTTCCACTGCGGACCTTCCTGCAGCAGGCGCTTGGCAGCTTCATCGTATTCTGCTCCCAAAGATTTATTAACCCGTACATTAGAGATGGTGCCGTTTGCCTTTACATCAAAAGTGAGTTCCACTTCTCCGTGGCGGTCGCTTTTTAAAGCCGATTCGGGAATATCCAGGTTGTTGGCAACATATGTATTGTAATTCTCCCAGCCATCTGCTGGTTCCACATTTATCACAGAGTCTTTAAGAAGTGCGGCCCTACGTGATCTTGTTGTATTCCCGCCAGGCCCTGCATTGGCAATTACTTTCTTGTCCTGGGCTGTGGTTTCTTCTTCCTGTAAAATGATCTTTGTTTGTGGCTGATTATTGTGCAGGGCAAATATTTTAGGTTGATAGCCTACGGATTTCACTTCCACATATAAAATACTGTCGGTGGAAACCAACCGAACCATTCCCTTTGCATCTGCATAGGTACCAAAATTTTCTTTCTTTATAGAAATGTTGGTAAAGGGAAGGGGAGAGTTGTCTGCAGACAGTACCTGAGCTGTAAAAAAATTATTGAGCACAGCTTCTTTCCTGGCTGAAGGTGCCTGGCTTTTTGAGCGTGCCAGTGCATCTGTTTCAGCTACCTGGCTGCCTGCGGATTTATCTTTTTCAGATTTTATTTCGCCGGCTTCATCAGTTTTATAATTTTCTGAACTGACCGGTGCTGCCGGAGCAGCTGCAATGGCCTGGTCATCCGCTGCTTTTTTTCCATCATTATCAGCAGATGCAGGCTTAATAACAGGCGCTCCGGGAGGAAGGATAATATTGGTGTTAATCTTTTTAATATTGTCGGTTGTAACGACAGATCCGGCAAGTGCTTTCTTTTCCTGCTCACTTGCAGAAGCAGTTGGATTGAGTGAATGGGTAACTGAAGCAGGCTGTGGAACTTTGATTTGTATGATGCTGTCTTTTGCAGCCGGAATATTTTGTGCAATTTCCGTTTTGGTAGAATCGTCCTGTTTATTTTGGTTGAGTATATAAGTTAATGTACCCGCAGCGCCTATGATCAGCACAGCTGCAGCTGCTTTCCACCAGTTGTTTTTAGACTTGTGGAGGGGTATTACTTTTGCCACGGCCCCTTTATTATTAAGGGCTTCCCGCAAGGCCACCAGTTCATTGTTCCATTCTTTGTCCTTAACTGCTTCATAACCTTCCATAGCCTCTGCCAGGAATGGATCATCCAATGCAGCTTTTTCCATGGCGTGCATTTGCATGGGCGAAAGATTTCCCGCCAGGTATTGTTCTATATCCCTTGCAGTGTAATTAACTTTATTACCGAAATCGCTCATATAAATATTTTTATCCATGGGCAATTATCCTTAGCCCTTATACAGATCAACAATACCTACTGTTTTCCCCCTTCCATGCAAATTTTCAAATTCCGCTTTCCATTTTGAATATAGCTCCGTACTTTATTCCATTCAAAACCAGTGATTTCTGCAATTTCATTATAGCATTTGCTTTCGAGGTAAAACAATTTTACAGTTTGCTGTTGTTCTGCCGGCAAGGTCTCCAAACAGCCCTCTAATTTCTTAAAATTTTCCTCCTTTTCCAAAGCCTCGCCAACCAGATGCGTATTTTCTTCGGATTGCATAAAACCCGGGTTAAATTCTGTTGTTTTCATGTTACGGGGGCTCCTTAACTGCATCAGGCAGTAATTTCGGGTTAAAACATGCAGCCAGCCTTTAAAATTATCCACTTCATGCAGCTTTAATTTACTGTTCAGTTCATCAAATATGTCCATTACAGCGTCTTTACAACGCTCGGGGTCTTTAAAATATTTGAGGCAAACTCCGAAAACCAGTTCCATATACCGCTGGTATAAGTTACTTAAATGACTGATATCGCCGGTGGCTTTGAAGCTGGCAATCAGTTCTTTATCTGATGAGTTGTCCTGCGATATGTTCTTTAAAAATGCCAAAATATGCTTAACCTCTTACAAGGCAAATACCAGAATTTTATTGTAAAAATGATGCAATGCACTAATGATTTTAAAAGATATGGGTTTGATGAACATGTTCTCCCGGTTGCAGGGAAACTTATTCAAAATACACTTTAACTGTTTGATAAAAAAGCCGGCTGTTCATATACTGACTTTGCTGTAATTGCTTTTCCGAAAAATTCTGCAGGCCCAGCAGTCCGGCAGCATTTCCCTTATTGATAGCAATCTCCAGGTAACCGGCCGAATTGAACAAGGCCAGTTTTTCACCCTCCTGCACATCAGCATACGTCTCACTGATACGGTCAATCACTTCATCTCTTTTAAAAACAATCTTAAAGCTCCTCCCTTTGCGCTGTTCCTCAAATTCATCCCGGTGGATGTTCACGATCACGTTCTCAAAATTATCTATAAAAATAATCTGCCCTTCTATATAATCACTGCCAAGCATTGGCCTTAATGGATTTTTAACATGGATGGAAACACCCGCATCACCGGTATCTTCTATTTTTTTCCCATTAGACAGATCGGTAAAGGCCCTTGCAAATACCGAGGTACAATAAACCGTGTTTTTTTGCTGTGTTTTATCCAAAGCCAGGGCCACCGTTTTTTGAGGAACTTCTTCCAGTATCATGGTAAGTAAGCCATTATCTGCACAGCCAATAAAATGTCCGTTATGTTCGGCCAGCAGCATATGTTCCGGCTTTTCATCAAACAAATTCACCAGTATCAAATGAAAAGTGCCTGCAGGGAAATTTTTAATGGCACTGCGGCAAACATAAGCCGCCTGCGGATAATTGAAGGGAGAAATATTATGAGAAATGTCCACGAGTGAAAATCCCGGATTAACCTGCAATAACTGACCCTTTACGGCGCCAATCAGGAAATCCTGCTGGCCAATATCTGATGTAAGGGTTAGTAATGGCATTTTTATTTTTAATCCGTTAAATGGTTAATTAGTTAATCCGTTAAATGGTTAATTAGTTAATCCGTTAAATGGTTAATTAGTTAATCCGTTAATTGGTTAATCCTTATTTACTGATCAACGCATAATCGGATCAACTTTTTTAACGGATCAGATCTCCGTTTTTAAAAAAGAATTTTTTTACCAGTTTATCTGCCAGTGAGGGGAAGAACCTGTTCATGAAAACGGTTTGTTTTCCTTTAAAAGTAAGCACCAGTGTTCTTTTTCTTGATTGAATTGCCCTCAGGATATAGCCTGCACAAGCTTCTGAACTCATCATTTTACCTTCATCCATTGGGCTTTCTCCCTGGGCACGGCCCTTTTTATTCAGTGCGGCATTTCGAATATTGGAAGTGGTAAAGCCCGGGCATACCCACATTACATTTACGCCGCTGTCCAGCATTTCCGTTCTCAATGCTTCCAGGAAACCAGTTACAGCATATTTACTGGCAGAATAGCCGCTGCGGCCTGGCAGGCCCCGGTAACCGGCAATAGAAGAGACGCCCACAATGGTTCCCTTGCGCTGTATGATTGAATCCAGGGCCAGTTTGGTGCAGTATAAAGTGCCTTTAAAATTAATATCCATCACTTTTTCTATCACTTCCACATCCAGGTCTTTAACCAGTGCACGCATGGATACACCGGCATTGTTTATCAGTATGTCGATACCGCCATACACCTCGATTGTACTTTCGATGAAGTTTTTACAATCATTATAACTGCTTACATCGGCCACCATGGTATGCAGGGGTTTACCCGAATGCAACAGCTGCAGGTCGTAAAGTTTGTCCTGGTTGCGTGCACAGGTGGCCACTTTTGCCCCCAGCGGGATCAATGTATCAACCAGGGCCTTACCTATACCATCGCTGCCACCGGTAATAACCACCACTTTGTTTTTGAAAAAATCTGTACTCATAAAATAGATGTTACAAAAATAGCAGGATTAACCTGCCAAAAACAAATTTAGTAAATAAAAAACCCCCGGAAACGGGGGTTAGTGAACCCTGTGGTACAAAACTCGAACCACTTTTTAGCGGATTTAAAGCTGTTGTGCGAACTTTAAATAAAAAATACACTCAAAATACTACAATACAATATACTGATTTTCAATATTTAAGATACGGCACTATAGCATACCAGTTTGCAGTGCGTAGTCTAATAATTCCTTACACTTTTGAATCGGGAACCCATAAATAATCCTGGTACCAGTGTGTACTGCGCAGGCAAGAGCCACAATTCTGCATTGACTATCTAAAATAGGCGCACCACTGCATCCTTCATAATCCTCGCTATCGGATATTATCTGGGGAGCCAAGAACATATAAAATTCTCCTTTAGTGCGATGGAACTTTAAACTATGTTTCAAGGTTGGTATCATGGAAAGTTGTATTCCATTATAGCTATGCCTAACTTTTCCAAAGAAGCCATACCGTTCGTCTTTGGTTGGCATAGCAGCATCCTCCATAAACAACGGCAACTTTGTTGATGCTTCCACCTTAAATGCTTTAAAATCCATTTCAGGTTGCAGCAGCTCTATATTATGTTTAATTTCAGCAAACGCAATATCCAATCTTTTGCCTTGCTGTAATACCGATTCAAAGTCCTCCAGAGACATGTCTTTCGTTACCTTTATCTGATCGAAGTAACAAATACCTCCTATGGGTTGAATGATTGGCCCCCTCTTATCAAATGGTTGATTAGTCTCTAAAAAAGTGGTGTATCCTTCTGCATCAGTAACGTGCGAAACTGAAATAAAAAACCTTCGGTTTTGGTAAACGATTACACAGCAAGAACCAAAACCTTCTGGCTTGGGGTAATCTGCTTTTGCCAGAAAAACTTGAATGGATGCTCTAACCATCAATTCGGCGTCTGTCATAGAATCAGATTTTAGATGACATTGGGTAATCAAGAGGGATGCTCAACAATTCCTGCACCGGCTTGTCAATTACCATATAGGTCGGAAACTGTGCAAATGGGTTGTGTCGGAATGCGTGATCTACAGTTGTGGCTAAATTAGCCGTATTGGCGTTGGTAATATATACTCCTGACACTCTTGTAAACTTGGGATTATTTTTTGAACCAAAAAAACCATTTCCTGAAAGCTCTAATCTTTCATCCCGGTTGTCAGGAATATCACGCCAAGAAATTTGCAATGAGCCGTATAGCGCCTCCTGCACTTCTATAATATCAAGAGAAATGCTCTGCTTATTTAGACAAATAATGTACGGAGCATTTAATGCTCCATAGCGCGTAGCTTTTGATTCCAAAGCAGTAATTATATCCTCGCTATCATTACCTATTTGGGTAACGATCGGATGAGTGCCAATGGAACGGGAATTAGTTCCACGATGTAATGGCGATTTTGGAATTAACTGCAACTCTATTTTGACTTTATCATCATCATATACAATTTTAGGCATTGCCTGAAATCCACGTTGACTTAAAAGGTCTGTATATATATCAGGATCATACGATGAAATGGCTTGGTTAAAATAACGGACGATCATTTTTCCACTTGGCTGGCTGTTATCTTTGAAAACTATTTCATCCAGTTTCAACAAAAAATTCGATGCATCAATTTTATCCAACGAATCGAGAAGTGTATTCTTTTTCCTTTCAAGCGACCGCTCATCTTGGGATAGCATTGTCATGTGTTTTACCTCGATATAAAGAAACTCCCCATCTTTTGTAGCAAGATAATCCGGACGTTTTAATGTGCCGGGAATATCAGGGTGTATTGATAATGAAAATCCCAGTTTCGTGAATAGTGTATAAATATATAACTCATAAAATGCGGCATCAAATGAGGCTTGAAATCGTGTCTTTAGGTCTTGCTTTTCATCATCGGGATAATGCGAAAACCATTTTTCAAGTAGCTGTCTTATGACTTCCATGTCTTGCCTGGCACTATCGTTATAATACTGATAGGTATCTACGTTGTATTTAGCAGGCCCATCTAATGTTCTTTCTTTCTTTTCAAAAAGTGACATATCATTCATCAGACAATTTCTTTACAGGGTTTGAATAGACTGTTGCAAAATATAATATTTTGTTCTAAATAATTAATTCACTCTACCATTACCAAGTGCCGACGAAATTCTCGGATTTCCAGAACAGAATCTTACAACATTGGAGTGAATTACCGTAGATTTGAAAGCATCAAATTAATCTAAAATATGCTATCACCAGATCAACAGGATTTTTATAACAGGTGGCTTCAGAAAGCCGATAATATAGTAGATGGGGATGTTGCCAGCCTTATTGATAAATACGTAACCTTATTTATCAACTATAACTTCCTGTACAATATTGTTCCGATAAAAAAAGCTCAGGAAACTGGTAATGCGAGAGAACAAGTTGGTGACAGAGCGGGAGCTACTACTTTTACAATTGATTTTCTTGGAGCTGCTGCTATTGCCCATTATTTAACACAGCAAGGACTTGACAACCAAATCCAGGCATTATATCAGGCGATGCCTCATTTTAATATTGACCTGAATAGAGGAACACCGCAGCCCAACCGCGACCAACAACTTATCAATGGATTGCAATCAGCAGCACCTGCGACAAAAATCCTTGCTTTAATGAAAACGCTTTATTCAATCCGGTGTAACATTGTTCACGGAGAAAAGGGACTGCATCAATATCAGGAAATACTTTTGTCACCGGCAATTCAATTATTACGAGGAATAGTACCGCTGGTGTATGCCAGAGTAAATGCTTAGATAAAGCTCCCGGACGCATAAATATAATCTCTGACAATCGTAATGATTTAAAAGTATAACATGGACGAGAACAAATTACTTGAGGTTTGCTTTATGTTAGCGGAAGACTTAATGTGGGATAAGGATTCGGCTCCTATTGAAAGGCTTCCAGAAGATATTTCTGAATTAAATGAAATGACCAATAAGTTTATTGAAATCGCAAATCAAAATTATTATCAAGTGGAGGGTTTGCCGGATGGTGATGAGATACTTATTGGTGCTATCAGGTATTTGAATGTGCAAGCAATTCCTCCACTTAGAGGAAATTATGCCTGGTTTGCTAATTCTTTAAGCACTCTTCTTGAGATTTGCAATCCCAATAGCATAGTGAGAAGCGAAGGAATACCTTTCCTTTTGAGCCTACAAAAAGGTATAATAAAACATCTGGAATGGGCTACAAAATCAGATGAAGAAGAGGAATCTTAGATGCTCATAGAAAGCAAGAACTGAAGAATTTACAAATTCATAATTGCAGCCTCAAATAAGGAAGACCATCTCCAGTAATATAGATGATTAATAATGCCGCAGCCTGTTATGCGGAAACGGATGAACGGACTAAAAAGGTAGTGAGGACGGTTTTGCATAAGTGGCTGCACCGCTTCTCCGCGCAGCGGTGTTCCGCCTACGGGGAAAGGAATGCCGATGCGCCGCCTGGGAGGTCTTTAGGCGACCTTTATCGGCTGGGTGGTAAAGTTGGCAAGGTTATGAAAGAAGCCCTTATTTTCTGTCATTCCGTTACGGAAAAGGCCCCATAGCAGGGAGCAACCCATTTGTGCAAGGGAGGGATTGATATACAGGTCTTGCTTGTCCAGAGCTTCTGCAAGTGAGCAGCTTGGTGTATTATCGTTTTCTTCGGATTGTTTCAGCAGTTCCCCATACTCATCCGTAACGAATGGCAGGTTTGCAACCGCCTCATATTTTTCAGATTGTGGTTGCCTAATACTTCCAATAGTGGACAATAGCACCTGCCCTGTGGACTGGCTATTGCCGAAATCCATCCAATATTTGGCTTGATTGCGGTATGCACTGTAATTATTCAGGCCTTTAAGTATTTCAGCTATTTCAAATCGTGCCTTTACACTGTCAACGCAGGAAATGTAAATACTTGCCTGTGCATGATCCGGCATCCTGTCTAAGCCATCCCTCTCAAACTTCGTAGTTTCTGCTTTCCAATTTGTTCCAGCCCATCTGTTGGAACGGTTTATCAGGGCAACGGACTTATATAACCCTACCTCACATTCAGCAAACCTTTGTCTGCCTAAATTGGCATCCGTTACAATATCATCATCCCAAAGCCTAACCGCTAACCCTGCATGTCCCAATTCATTCAGGCTGTAATTCATTTCCAACAATGCTGTAAGCACCTTTGAACCCGTACCTCCAGCCCCTATCAGATTTACCTCGATAGGATTGGTGGGAGCAATCAGGTCATTGTCTGTAAAGTGTACTTTTATTTTATCCGTTTTCATCGTAGTATATTTTTTATTGTTCTGTCTGTCTTTTTCAATACCTCTTTTGGAAATGGCTCTCCAGTCTTCCGCAGTTTCTTCCATAGACTCACACAGTTACCGTGTATGGGGTTATGATTTTGCATCAGGTGGCTGAAATAGCTGTTAAAGAAATAGGCTTCCCATGCGGTTGTAAATTCCTCCAATGATGCAGACTTCCTGATATTGACATCCACCGTACCCATACATACGCTTCCTTCTGCATAGACATTGAAAAAAGGAGCATGATAAAGCGGTGTGTTTTCAGTTGGTTTCCTGACGCTTTTCAGGGCATAGATATGCAGCTTGTCTTTGTTGGCTATCCAAAGTAATGCGGGTACACTCGCATTACCGTTTGAAATGCCTAAACCTTCAACGAAAAAGAGATTTTTACAGGTCGCCTTTGTAAACCACATCACAAAACCGTTTTCCGAAGGGTCTGTGTAAAGGACATTTGAAGCGATGATGCCTTTGGGTTTCAGAAAAGCCTTACTGCCTTCTCTTGTAGTATCCAACGCCTTCGACAAACGCTGTGCTTCCTTGATGGTCAATGGATGGGCATTGATAGGACTGCCGTTCTTATCCATATCAAAATATTCCACATACACTTCTTTACTCGTTCCTTTCGCTTCATAAAAAACCAAAGCCGTTTTAGGATGGTAAAGCGTTCCGATATTTTCCAGTACATCTTTCATAATAATTCGTTTAATCGTTATTCAACAGGTAACATAAATCGCCTATCAATGGGAATAGCCTGTTTTCAAATTCAAGACTGTAATCGGTGATTGCTGTACCATTGAACTCTTTTACTATGGTAGGTTCTTCTGTTGTACCACATTCATTGAACTCATTGTTTACACTTTCAGCAATCGTTTCATAGAGCCATCCCTTTGCATCTGCTATAAAGGATATATACTTTCGCATTGCAATTACTTCGTCCTCCTGTTCTTCATCATCCTGTATATATTTTGCGTTTTGGAAAACCGTTGTTGTAGGATAGACAGTATAAAGCGCAAACATTTCTTTCGCTACATGCAGACATTCACGTTCAAAGTTGTTCTTAGGCTTGAATGCCTTTATCCGTTCTGCAAACAAATCAAGATTTTTTCGGTTGAAAATTTTTTGCTCTATCTTTTCACCGCACCATTGAGCAATTTTTAATTCTTCTTTACGGCTGTCCAATTCTGCTTCATCGTCCTGTTCTATCCAATCTGAAATCATTTCGTATTGCCAATAGAGGTAAGCATCTTCCTGCCTGTAATAAGGTATATCCGCTACATGATACAGGTAAGCAAATACGGATAATAATAATCGGGCTGCTCTTTTTGTCTTCGATTCTTTGAGCATTTTATATAACGGTATAACGGGAATATAAAACAAGGTTGTTCCAGTATTATATTGTTCCTCGCTTATAAAAAAGGTCTTTCCCTTATCGTCCTGTACCAAACGCAAACAATTCCAGTTTTTAGTGTTCCGTTTTAAATGGTTCTCCACTTCCCATACCGAAAGGGCGATATTGTAGGGATAGTCAAACGTCCTTGTATCCATAGGCTCGAAGCCGTTGTAATGCCTGGCAACTGCACACAGGGAACAATAAAAATCAGTTTCTATTTTCTCCACTTCCGTAGCAGGTTGTACCGTTTTCATCGCCTCCAGTTTAGGCAGGAAAGTGGTTCTTAAAAAACCATTGGCAACATTTGTTGTGGTACTGACTTCCGTTTGTCCTTGCTTATTTCGTGTGCATCTTTTGTCCTTTGTACCCATGTTGTGAACTCGCCCAACTGCTTGTATAGTTTTTTTTGCCTTTGCTTTTGGTGCATTTGGATGATGCCCGATATAATATTGTGTTGCATATTCCATTGCTTTAAATTTTAAGATTAACCTTTTGTTCCCATGACGCTTTCAAAACGATACTGTACCGTATCATCTTCAATTCGTGGTGCGGATATTTTGGCAGTGGTGAGTATAGGATAGGTATTTGCATAGAAGTTCATCACCGCTTCCAAGCTCCATGAAGGTTCAGGGTCTGTAAGCCTTATATCCGTTCCGTTTTCTTTGAGCAGGAAAATCCTGTCTAAATGCTTTGCTATTAACATGACTTTTCGTTTTACAGGTTATTGATTTGTTTCTTCTTCCTCAACATTCGCTTCATCGCTTTGTGGCTGTTCATCAGTTACGGGTGTTGCAGTTGCACCAAACAAGTCAGGGGCAAATTTTGAGGATAAGGATGATTTTCGTTTGCGTATGGCTTCTGCCTGTTCCGGATATTCTGAAGGGTCAGGTACTTTCATCCATGCGTCCCTGTGCTTTCCTTCTTTTTCCAGTTCATCTACTTTTTGCATCGCCTCCCTGTATTTCTTCTCTTTGGCTTCTTTTTCTTTTCGCTCCCTGTCTGTCTTTTCCTTTTCCATAGCAGATTGCTTTTTCACTTCTTCCAACTGTTTCATAAAGCCTTCCATGTCCACCATTAAACCTGAAACGGTCTGTATGGGTGTTGTTATTCGTTCAAAGAAACCGTTGTCCAGTTCTTCGGCACTTCCTCTTAGATTGAGGGGCGGTATCAGTTTCCTTGCATCGTCCCCGCACTGCTCATTGTTGAGCATAACCGATACTATCCAGTTACTTTCTGCTCCTTTCCGTATCGTTACTTGCAGGTCGCCTGTTATATTCAATGCAGCTATGCTGCTGAAAAAATTTGTAGTTTCCATTGTCAAGTGTTTTTTTGTTAAAAGAATTTCTGTACAGTCCTGTATAGTTTTATTCTATGCTGCGTTATCTAAACAGCCATCCCCACAGTCCCCAAATCAAAAGGGCTAATGCTGCCCACTTCAGCACCCATTCTATCGCAAGTGTGATTAAACCCACGAAATAGTTATTGAAATGCTGCAATCCCCCTAAGCCCCTGCGGTTGAATTGTCGCATACCGACAAAGAGCCTGATTGCCAAACCAACAAAAACCATAGTCGGGTAAGACATTGCCTGTAATAGTTTTATCAACGCTTCCATAACCTTGTATTTTATGAGTTAAATAATAGGTCTATGGCTAATGTAAACTTGGGATTGCTATGCTTCCTTACAGTAGTATATAAGGTCATACAATGCACCATATACAATGCGACATAGCCATCAAAAAGCTGGTCTGCAAATAAGCGGCTGTGCGTATGCAGACGTTTTCCATACTTATTTATCTTGTTCCTGACTTCCTCAACAAAGGATAGCCAGGCTTCTACTGTTAGCAACCCGTTTTCCCACTGGCTGCGTATCAACTGTTCGTCCTCCTGTATGGTAAGGCACATATTGTCGGTGTATTCCAGTAAGGCAGGAATTTCCTGCGGAAATAGTTCGTGCAGCAATTTTGCCTTCTCTACGTTTATCAAATTATCTAACGGTTTCATATACCTGTTTTTGTAAGTGGATAATAAGGACAGGCATTGCTGCCTGTCCTGTTACTTTAGTTCAGCGCAAGCACGTCTGCTCCGTCTTTTGCAAACTGGCTGCACAACTCAAATGCTCGTTGTGCTTTAGCCTGTGCTGTGCCTCCCATTACAATGGATTGCAGTTTGCTTTCATCATCCTTGTAATTGCGTACATTCTGATAGTAACCTGTCACCGCATTGTATGCCCCGAACACTGTTCCTTTGGTAGTATTCAACTGTTGTGTATCTGCCATCATTGCATAAGCAAAGGCATCTTCCACCGTATTTTTAAAAACGGTTGACAGTTCATCCTCTGCACCTTTTTTAAGTGCGTCCAATGTTTCCTTATTGGGGCAAAGTGCCAGTTGGATAAGTTTCTTTACTTCTTCATCACAGATACGCACCTTTGTCCATTGGTTGAATATTCCCTCCAGTTGTACACTTAGCTGATTAGCCAATCCCATTACTTTATGGGCGTTTTCCAAACGTTGTTTCGCACCTGATGTATGGCGAATGCGTACCACGTTAGACATATTGCCTAATGCAGCATTGAGGGTGTTTTGACAAACGACACGCACAGGTGTAAACGCTGCGGTAATACTTCCCGTGCCATCATGAGAGGTGGTCAGGAAGATGTATTTTTCGGTAATGTCATCACCGTTACCTATACGGATATAATCAGGAAGTTTAGCCGTAATAAATATGCGTTCTCCGTTGCCTAATGCTCCTGCGGTTTCGTATAGAATACCATCATCACCACCCACAATAGCATCGAAAAATGCAAAGGCGTCTGCATTCTGTACTATCTGATAATCCTTTCCCACTACGCCAAAAACCGTATTTGTATCAGTACGCATGGTTGCGAAATTGTCGGGCAGTAAGATGTTGCCACCTTCTTTTATTTCACCGTCATTGCTTATGCTTATGCCTGTGCCACGAGTATATAAGGGAGATTTGATAACCTCGAAATCAAGCCCTGCGTATTTGATAGCTTCGGCACTGGTGGGATATTGCTCTACTATCTGTCCCAAATTGTGCCATGCTTTCTGCTGTACGCTAAAGAAGCTGTATTTGCCTGTACGTTCGTTATAATTAAGATTATGTGCCATGATTGTAATTTTTAAAAGTTGATAAATGAAAATGAATGATTAAAAAGGCAAATCGTCTGTGCCATTGTTAGCAGGTACTGCGGAGTCGTTTCTGTTACCACCTGCTACGGTTTCAGACCGTTTACCACCTCCATACAATTTGATTTTTGATGTATGGAAATTGAGTGCTGCGTGCGCCTCACCATCTCCACCAATCCATGCTCTTGCACTCACCCTGCCATTGAGTTCTACCAATGTTCCTTTGGTGAGTACCTTTGCTACATTTGTTGAAATCCAGTAGGCGCAGTTGAAATACTCGGTGTGTTCCACTCGTTCGCCCTGTTTGTTACGGTAGCTGTCATTCACTGCTACGGAAAAATTCACTACCTGTTTGTCGCTCGGCAAGGTGCTGATTTGTGCGTCCCTCGTTAATCTGCCAATGATGTTCATGATTTTTAATTTTAATTGTGAAACCATTTTGTTTACTTTTTTTTTCACCCGCCTGCCCTAAAAGCATTTTTCCAAAAGAAAAAACGGGAAAAAAGAAAGCAGCGACAGAGTGGAGACGGAGGCGCGGAGAGCTATAAGTCCCGAAGGGTGCAAGCGCAGCGCAGCATTATGCGCTCGTAGCAACGAAGGCGTAACTATCTTAGCTGCCTTTTTACCCGTTTCGTTGGAAAATGCCAGAACAGGTTGGTTGCTATCTCAACCAATCAGGACTTGTTATTCACTTGTATAGTAAAGCATGAGGGGGATGTAAGGCGGTGAGGTACGAGCCGGTCCCGATGAAAGAGGGACGGAAGCGAAGCGTACCCTGGAATGACCCGACCCAAAGGGACATGCCCAAAAAAAGCCGAAGACAAAATCTTCGGCTAATGGACTTAGCTTATTTTGTTATCTACTATAAGTCTAATAAATAAGACAACCCATTCTTTCGCAGAAAGGAGAATGATTTTACTGGCAACGGAAGGTCGTCTTTCTTAAGATAACCGAGTGGAATCTCGTCTGCTGTTAAAATAAATGATTTGATAGTATAATTTTCGGCATTGGGAACCAGATCTTCCAATGCTTCTTTGTGAGAGTTCAGCCAATCATTGCGTTCGACATGCTTTCGCATTTTTGCTTTTTTATCCTTGCCATCCCTCCCAAGATAGTCATCCAGTTCAACTTTCATTTCGTGTACATTTCGACCGCCATGAATGTTTTTACATTCAATTGGATAAATGATTCGGTGCTCATGGTCAATCACAAACAAATCAATATCGCCATAATGTTTGTCAGCCTGTATATGACCTTTAGGAGCATCTTTGTCAATGTGGACTTCATGCGGTATAATTTGATATTCCGAGTTATCTTCAAACCATTTTTTAACGGCTTCCCTGAACGGATTACCCTTATCGCCTGATGCGGCTGCAAGCCAGCTTTTCATCTCTTCCGACTTTGCAGATGGAAGCTTGCTTGAAAATAGCAGAAAAAAAAGGTTATCAATGAACTGCATAAGATGCCTATATCCAAAGTAATAATGGACTACTCCGTTATTTGCCAATTTAACAAGGGGGCGTCGTATATACGATATCGAGCGGTTATATCTCCAGGGGAAAATATCAAGCGGAGTATATCCATCCGGGGGTGTCCCAATGCTCTTCCTTTTGAGCAAGGTTAATATGTCCAATGCTGTATTAATATCAGCACCAGTGATCCCTTCAATCTTTGAAAGCAGATCTTTCAGTTCAGCTTCTTCTATTATCATGCAGGATTGAGCCTTGACAAAACCTTCGTTTACTAAAGTGCCGATGATCTTGGAAAGCATAGTCAGTGTGATGCCAAACTCTGCGCTGAAGGCAGCATCGAGGGTCTTCGATTCCTCAGTTTCAATTGCTTCACCTGTTTTCCTTACTGCTACATAATTGTTTTCAAAATCCTCTATATTTTTAAATACTGCGCTTTCAGTTTTTGCAACGGCATAGGGTTTAAACGCTTCACGCTCTACGGTTTTATCTGTACCTATTCTTCCTGATGGCAGCAATCCCATTTTAGGATCATCTATTCCCATGCGCATAGCCTCGCTCAAAGCTCCCCACTCTGTGAGTTGGTTGGTGAGAGCTAACAGTTCATCAATGTCATCGAAATTGGGCCATACTTGTCCTGTAGGTATATCGGTTGCAACAAATTCAATCAAAGTTCTGGTTGCATGGGCAGTAGTTACGAGATTGCGTTCGCTATCCATCAATTCGTCTACTTCCGCCTTAAAATCGCTAAAGCAGGCTATCTTGGCAGGAATAAGTATTTCGCGAAACTCTCTTAGTTGAATACATTTCTCGTTCAGTTTGATTAACCAATTTAGAAGTCCAGCACCATCAAATTTGGCTATCCTATTAGTAATTTGTTCAATTAGGGCAGAAACAATATCATCACACAGTTTGATTTTGTCTTTTTTGTCGGCAATTTCTTCAGGGATAACGTAACCAGGTGGCAAGTAACTCACAAGATTGTCAAGAATATAGGAAACATCCGTATCGCTTACGTAGCGCACTGGAGGGACGTTTCGGTCGTCCATTTTAATATTTGCGGAGGCATCACTAAACAATAGCATCTTAGCACCAGCAGGACGTAAGGTTTGCTCTACCATAGTCGCAATCAGATCTTCGGTCAAAGTAGTGCTATTCCCAGAGGCCTTAATGTACTTTAAGACCCCCTGTAACGCCGCTGTGATCAATATTTTGTCAGCCCGATTATCGGGAAGCATGACAACATACAGGTAGTCAAAAGGAATAGAAATACGTATTCGTGGTGCGTCAATTTCAATCCCCAGTTCAACCTGGGCTATATCAACTTCCTTTATCTCAAACTGCTCGGCATTGAGTAATTCGTTTGCTGCGATTATTTCAATTTCAAACTGAATCAACTTCTGCTCATTAACGTACGGTGATAATAGTGGTTCCATTTTATTAAGCCAGAACGCCACTGCTTCACATGCGTAGGTAGCCCAGCTTTCCTTACTGGATTTCGTTTGCGGGCTGGTTATCCAAATTGGCATTCTGAAATTTTCTATTACTATGCGGTGGTACTTGCTGATCTCTTTTTCTATATATATCGGTGCATAGTTCTTAAAACGGGAAACTTTCGCATAAGCCAATTGCCCTTCATAAAAGATAGGCACAGCATGCTCATGCTGCTGTTTCTGTACTTCTCGCCTAAAATCATCCGAACTTCCGTTTACAATCATCATCATTCCTCCCATTGGATTGGCATCGTCAGAATGGAGCAGGCTTCCATGATTTCTTCGGTAAATAGCATAAGCATCCATTGTTCCGCCCATTGCCATTAGTCTTGTCAGTTCGTTTGTCCTACTATAGCACTTGGCAAATTTCCAGAGTGAGAGAGCATTGATCTTTGGAGAATGTGTAATGGTCCAGAGTTCCCGGTATTTCAATGCCAGCGACTGATTGCCGATTGAAGGTTTGCTCCACATGAAATAGTAGTCGTTCGCAGTTTCCCCAATGATATATAAACAGAACACACCGAAGGGCTGTTTTGAGTCAATTGTACTCAAAAACTGTACAACCTCTTTGGTTCTTTCCTCAAACGGATCGCCGGCCTTCTTCGTTTTCGGTAACATTTCTTTAGATGCTAACTGGCCTGTTTTAATATAGCATACATAGGCCAGCTTTTGGTTGTCAAACTGAAAAACAGCTTCCTTAACTGGTAGGTTAACGGGAGGCACTGGAAGCTGAATATCCGTTGCCAGCC
The DNA here is from genome assembly GCA_044226725.1 of Ferruginibacter sp. GTDB lineage: Bacteria > Bacteroidota > Bacteroidia > Chitinophagales > Chitinophagaceae > Ferruginibacter. The sequence continues at coordinate 171,102 of JBGAGM010000001.1, forward strand.
AGCCGTTATTTGCCAATGCAACACAGGCAAGATGGAACTGCCGGTCATACAACAATTCCATAAGTTCATCGTAGCAACCATATTCGTTAGCCTTTTGGTAAACATAACCTATTAGCGCATTAGGAACGCCTGTAGGCATATAAAGCAAAACATCGTTATTAATTTCAACAAGAGGTTTATAGTTGACCACATTTTTCTCGGGGTCATCTTCCTCCAGTTCTTCTGAACCTGATTGTACCAGAAAGTCGTTGAGCACGCCAATATCGAATCGGGCTTTATCGCATAACTCTTGCAGGAAATCTTTAGAGAAATATATTGCATCGGTGAATTTCACTTCATTATCATACTGTGGAAATTCAATATTTCTTCTGCCTTCTGAATAGATATAAGGTAAGTGCCCTGCATCGTTGGCTACACTATTGCTCAAAAAAAGAAGTAGACCAATAGCATCGCGTACTGTTTTTACAAAGTCTTCATTGAGATTATGCTTATGTAAAAATATACACTCGGTTAGATGGTTTAATATATCGGTGAATCCGTCATAGATACCCGGATATACTATGTAATTACCCTCTTCAAAAACAGCGATTTCGGTGAAAGCATTAGACAATGGATCTTCCATCATCGCACCATCTGTATAGTTTTCGATAACTTCTTTCAACTGCTCCCAGGTAGCTAAAGGTCGCTTATCATTTGGATTAAAGTTTCGCAGAGTTAAAAGACACAATTGTTCAAACCGAAAGTTCCTTCCATGATTGACTGAATGAAGCTGTAAGGCTCCTAACAAGCCCAGGAGCTGAACTGAATTATAATTTATTAAGAGGTCACTGAACGATATCTTCGTGATTGCCTTAGAGTTTGCGGTCGTACTTACCGCAATATTCTCCTGTTTCAGATGACAATGTTTATATTTTTTTCCACTCCCGCAGGGGCAGGGATCATTTCTTCCGATTTTGCCCATAGCAATATTAAATATGGATAAACAATAGCTTTGCAGTTTATTCATTATTAGACCTGATAAGACCTGAAGTAAAATTCTCAGATTCACTTTTCTCTTGCAATATTGGAAAGAGATGCTGCCAATACTTTTCTGCTAACTTCTTTTTTAAACCTTTGCAAATAATATAGGCCAACATCTCTTCAAATCTGTTCCATTTGTCATTATATATTATTTCATTCCGAGCAGAATTTAAATCCAATCCATTTTCTCCCTGTACATCAAAAATAATCAGTATTGGTAACGGCCATTTTAGAGTTGATTTCTTTTCTCTATTGTAATACTCAGGAAATAGATTACCTGCATAATTTATGCCGTGTAAAGAGAATCTGGATTTAGATTTTGCGAGTGTACTATAATGTGAGCTTGATTTAATATTTCCTTCGTCATCAACGTCGATTGTCGAACTACTTTTATCAATCTCATTTATGCCTATCCTAATTTCCATGTTCAACTCAAAAGTTTCTTCGTCAATTACCACTTCTTTGGAGAGCTTATTAATAATCTTAACTGGAAGATTATCTTTTTCTAAGATTGCGACAACTGCGTTACCATAAAAACCATATTCATCTATTGTGATTTCTATCTCTTTTATATTTTCTTCTTCCTTCCATGAATAATCTTTTAATTCAGCAGCATTCAGGTTTTTGAAGTCGTTCTGCGTATAGGAAATTTTTTCTTTATCAGTCTCAATGTTTACTGTGAAAGGTGGATTAGGGAAAACATTCTGAACTGAATGGATGAATTGCGTTTCCGTCATTTTCTTCCAGGGATTCTTCTCCCTAAGCAATAATTTCGTGGCCGTCCCCGGTACTTTTTTATCACTTTTCAGAATGGTAAAAATGCTGTCATGGCCTTCTATTATTAACTTTAGTGGCCTATCATAATCAAATTGTTCCTTCAATCTTTTTGTTTCTACCTCTATCGTATCGGCAATCATAAAACAAGACAAAATACCTATACCAAATTCGGAAACCGGCGTAAAATTTAAATCAGATTTTGCTTTCAATTCATAAAAGTCCCTCGACTTGTAGAATGATGAGCCGATCTTTGAATAGTATTTTTCGATAATTTCTTTATTCATTCCTATGCCATTATCTATCACTTCAAGGAAATCATCGTCTCCTTCTGTATAGTATTTGACTGTTATTTCAGGAATATAAGGAACACCCCATTTTTCATGCAAAGCCATACTTAATTTGCAAGCGTCTCTTGAGTTTTGTAAAAGTTCCCTCAATGCTACTTCTGGGTTTCCATAAAGCTTGGTTCCCATAAGTAATTCTATTACTTGATTTTTATTAAGCTCAAAAGATGTGTTTTCATAATAATAGATAGGTTCACCTGTAATAATGTCCTTTTCTGCTTCAATCTTGTCCCGTGTTACCCTTACAGGCAACGAAATCTTGTAAGGATTCGGGGCTGTTCCAATTAGTTCAGGCATTTTAGCAAGAATAATTCCGCAATTTTTAAGTTCATCATCAATGTAGTCACAGAATTTTCTAATGCTCGCTTCAATAGCTGGATGATTGCATTTGGCCGAGAAAGTAATATCATCTCTGGTGATTTTCCATGCCTGCACTGCCCTGTGTTTTTGCCATTCTGTTAATGATACAGGATTGCGTACAGTTAAGTGAGAAAACAATACAGAAGGTGTTCTTTTCGCATCAAAGTCTAATAAATCAGCAAGTCTTAAAATGAGGCCAACAAATTGAACATTTGTGATAACATCTTCTGCACATAGATATGAGGTATCCATTTTTAAAAGAGCCATCGAGTCTTCATTATGACTAAAACATATTTGAGCGAGCACCTGAGTCAAATCTGTGTCCCCATACTTGACACGGTTTTTCCATTCCTTTGCAATAATTATTTTAGCTCGTTGTGCATGCGTTGTTCTTATGTATTCTGATATTAAAAAGTCTTCTAACAATCTCGCTTTTGCATCTTGCTTCTTCTCTTTAAATCGTACAATCTCTTCTAATTTCTCCGGATATGTTTTAGCAAATCTTTCATATTCCAGATACAGTGATTGTTCTTCCTCGTCAGGGGTTACATTTTTCCAATCTTGTTTCCAAGCTCTAATTTCATACTCATAAGGAGCCATGCCTAAGTCATGAAAGAAAGCCGACAGAATTAGAAGCATTAAGTCGGGGATAGACAAATCTGCAATTTTCTCTTCAGGAAGTAGTTTTTCCATATTATACAAAACGCGGAAGAGGTGTGCTCCATCGTGTAATGTATATTCGGGCATATATTTGATGATCAACTTAGATTTTTCGTAGGCATCTTTAACTCCATCCAAAACGATAGACGTGACCTGTGCCTCGACAATATTACCTTGCTTCAATGCTTTGTCCTTAAAGACCTGAAAAAGTTTGCTTTTTATGAGTAGAGCCTCAACTTCTGTTGTCATGTTTCTTGCTTAACGACTACGTATTTAATTATTTCAATGCTTTAGAGATTCTGTAATAACGCCTATACAATGCCTCCTTGCCACCTTCCATCACATTGCATACAGCAAGTCTTATATCTTTATTTTGAAGAGCGTCATTCCCATCAACTATGATTTGACCTGAATTGAAGTTCATATGAACTATACTATCAGAGTTTGCATTTACTGCAATATTGGGATTGTGAGTCACGAGCAAAAGCTGCCTTTTTTGTTTTAAGGCTTTAAAGCCAGGCACAACAAAAGAAGAAATAAGTCTTGTGTCCAAATCATCCTCCGGCTGGTCAATAATCAAAGGGATATTATTAAGGGCTAATAATAAACCTAACATCCCAGCCGTTCTTTCGCCAGCGGAACCTGTTTGAATGTCTTCTTCACGTCCTTGTTTTTTAAATTTAAGGACGAGCTTGTCTTCAGGAATCCAAACCAGCAAGCGATCTATATCTTCTGGTGTATTCTGGGAGAGCCAATTTATATGCCTTGCCAATCTCAAATCAAGTCCTTTCGTATCAGTCTCAGTAGCAGAAACAAAATCTTTAACTACCTCTAATCTTTTTGCCCACCTTGTGTCCTCGGGTTCGTTAATTATTGTTCCGATCAAGCCTGAGCTATTCCCAGCTTCTTCGTCATGCGAATAAATATAGCCTGAAAACTCAGCTCCTTCTTTTCGCAAAAGTTTTCGGAAAGTTACATTTGCATTATCAGCATCAGACATTGGCTGTAACTCAATTATAAGAAACGGGTTTTCAGCATTGTCAAACTCTTTCCATCTGCTAATAATAGCCTTACGTTTAAATCTTAACTCTTTTTCCTTGTCAATTATGGATGTATAAATCGTCTGCAATTCTGATCGTAAAGTTTGAAGCTGTTGTTTTTGAGAGTCAATTTGCGCAAGCCTCACTGTCAAAGAATTTTTCCGCTGGATTAGTGTTTCATAAGTTTCGCTACCGAGTTCTTGAATTTTATCTAAAATAGCTTCATAGGCACTTTTTGCGGCCTCATATTCACTAAACCACGGCAAACTATTAAACTGAATTTGCAAACCTTCTTTGTAAGGAGTTAACAAGGCTAATGATTCGGAAATTTTTTGCGCTGCCTCTGACAAAGCATTTTGTACTGTATGAAGAAATTGAGTTGATTCACGCGTAAGTGCATTTGCTACGTTTTCGGCTGCTTCGATTTTCGGAACTTTGGCGCTTATTTCTTCCACGTCATTAATGAACTGTGAAACTTTTTCCGTCGCACTTAGAAAAAACTCATTTGTAGCAGATAATTTATTGAAATTACCAAGGGTGTCTTTGTATTCAGAGCTTTCATAAAGTTGTATCTTATTGTTTGTGGAATCGAGTTGGGCTTTAAGATTATGTTCTTCTGAAATAGCAGACTGAAGTTGTCTTCCTTTTGCCCTATCGGCAAGCCATTTTTCTACTAATCTTTCTTTTTCTTCAAGCCATCCTTGTTTGTCAAACTGTGAGTCAATTAGCTCGATTAGTTTAGATGGGTTACCCGTCAGTGCATATAATTCCTTTTGACTAAATATTTGAATTGGAAATAACTCATTAATGTTAGAAACAACTGTTCCCACACCCCAATCGCCTAAATTTTCTTCCCACGCATGAAGAGTATAATTTTGTTGGTTCCATATTATTAAGTGCAACTTGCCGTCTTTAAAAATTTCTACTCTAATAATTGTTGAATCTCTTAACATTCCCGGCACACTCTTTCTTCCAATCTGATTAAACTTATTGAACTCTGACTGTATTTCATCGGGCATTTCTACCGTCCTATCAAGAGCTATACGCAGATAATTCAATATAGTAGATTTTCCTGATCCCCTGCCTCCAATAACAGAAGATAACCAAGGGCTTAACTTTGCTTCTAATGGTGTTCCGTTTCCTGCTTTAAAGCCGTTTGAAACTGAAATTGATTTAATAAAATATCTATTGCTAATTAAGTTTGGATCGTGAAAACATTCATCTTTCCTTATTATACCGTCTTCGCAATCGTGTAAGGCGAGTCTTAGAGCATCCAAAGAGGGGTTACTCATTTTTACCCACGTATAATTACTTCCAACTTGTGCAGCAATATGGCTATCAGAACCAAGAACCTCTGCTAATGACAGCTTCGATTGCCTATACAACTCAGGCTTTTCCAAAGTTTTATTGATCACTTCAATAGCAAGTAATTCTTCCGCTTTCAGAGCTTGAGAAAAGGTGTGTCCGGTAAGTTTAAATAGTCCGCACGCCTCATCAACGTGAGCAGGTATAGCAATTGCTCCTTTCTTGTGAATTTCCGCTATTATCTCTTCTACACTTTTTGGACTTACGGCATCAGAAGTTCCAAAATGTTCAGCGGGAAAATTAATCCCTCCCAATAGAGCGTTGATTTCCTTTGTTCCGGCGGCAGGGTCAAACAACGCAAGAATATGTATGTTACCCGATGCAGTTATCTCAACGCCAGGAAATAGAAATAGTTTTCGGTATCCAGCAGGTTTTGAGTCATCCAAAGACTGCAATGCCAATTTTAATTTATCTATCCATTCTCCAGAGTTATGGTCAGTGATAGCAACGCAATCAATTCCAGCCTGCATATACATTAATAACCAATTTTCAGGCGTAATGGACATATGTATTCCATCACCTTTGCCAAAATCATCAGATGCAGGTGTATGGTTATGAAAATCGAATTTCCACCATCGTGCGCCATGTATATGTTTTATCATTCTAATTCATTTAATCTTTTTTTGTTGCAACCAATAAATCCCTAACGTCCACATTCAATACTTTTGCTATTTGGCTTAGTGTTTCAATGCTTGGTTGTCTTCTGTTTTGAACGTAAGCATTGACCATGTTATAACTCTTATCAAGCTTTTCTGCCAACCATTTTTGCTTAATACCTTTTTCATCCAAAACTTCTTTGATGCGATTCATTTTGCTTCAAAAGTTAAGACATAAATGTAACTTTTTTGGGATAAAATATATCATTCTATGAGATGTTTTTTATTGCGTGTTGACTGAGGTTATTGCTTCCTAACCACCAAATGCGCTAATCCTGGATCGTTCAATAACCTTTCCATTTCAGACTGAATAATATCCTGTATATCCTGTTTAATCTGGAAATAATTACGTTGCACCATACTGCTATCCAGCTTGCGGATTATCTCAATCTCTTTATAACTTTCTTCCTCTCTTTTTAACGCCTCGTGGTCATTGATGATTTCACAATGGAAGGCTTTTAAATCAATTTTGTTATCCGGGTCGTCAGCTACCATTCCCACAAATTCGCCGGAACTTAGCGCAGATATTTTTGAAGGCGGTATAGCGGTTTCCAGTTGCTTTGAGCGGCTGATAGAGGTATCACCGCTATTGATAGAATAACTTTCCCTATCCTGCATGATTTTTCCGAAGCGTTCGGAAAGTTGCTTGGCTGTATCACCTGTAACTTGCCCGGCTACAATGTTGCCCGTGATATTCATAATTACATCTGCCTGCTCCCTGCCGTAATCTTTACGAAGCTGGCTGAAATCCTGAATACCTAAGCAAGTGGAAACCTTGTTGCTCCTTGCTGTGGCTATAAGGCTATCCATGTTGTTCAAATAGATAGTTGGGAACTCGTCAAAAACCAAACTGCTTTTCAATTTTCCTTTCTTATTGACCTGCTTTACAAGACGGGTTACATAAAGAGAAAGCACCGCTCCATAGATCTGTATCTTTTGCGGATTATTTCCCATGCACACTACTTTTGGATCGTCAGGATTATTTACATCGAGATTAAAGTCATTACCGGATAAAACATAATACAATTGTGGTGAGGAAAGCCTTGCCATAGCCACTTTAGCAGATGCTATCTGTCCTTCTAATTGCTCCATCACATCATTCAGGTAGGCATTCAAAAACGGATTGATCAATACCTCGCATTCTTTAGCCGCTTCTGTCCTGAACAGCGTAAAAAGGCTGTCATAATCTGCCTGCATCAGTTCTATGACGTGTGGCAACGTGCAAAATTCTCCGTCCTTATATTTCTTCAGATACCATATCACAGCCGTCAGGAAGTTAATTGGCGATTCCACGAAAAAATCGCCCTGACGCTTTATCCACTCTCTATTTAATCCCATTAAAATGGTGCGGGCTGATTCCGCAGCATCAGTAATATCGGTCATGGCTGATGGCTCCAAAGGATTGCACCGATGGCTTCTTGTTAAGTCGTCAAAATTGATCACAAAAAATAGCGGAGGCTTGGCGTACCTGTGCTTGTTTTTCAACCACGAATTGTAGGCGATCCTTGAAAGATCATCGAACTTAAAGTCGTACACAAACATGGTAAACCCCTTACGGATATGTTGGGTAATGACGTGCCTGATTACGAAATAGGATTTACCTGCTCCGGGAGTACCTAATACCATTATCGCCCTGAAAGGATTAATGATATTTATCCAGCTATTGCGAACCTTGTTTTTAAGGCGGTAGCGTGCCGGCAGGTTGATGGAAAATTCATTTTCCAGTAAACGTTCTTCCTGCGGGAACGTCTCGTTTTCCTTGTTAAAAATATCCTTGTTGTTGAACTTGCTTTTAATGATCCGGGAAAGCAATGTGCCTCCAGAAAGTATCAGTAAAAAACCTATTGCGGTAATGCTTATATAAACAATTGTCTTCTCCTGTGCAGGCAACTGAAGCATCAAGGAAAGGTAGCTGGCAAAATAGAGCAACAGCCCCGTTATGAGGTAGGCGAAAGCGGTTTTATAATTCAGTTTCTCATCCTTTCGGCCTTTGGCTCCGAGCAACGAAATCGCCAGAAAGCCTAAAGCAATCAGCTTGCTTTTAACAAAGTTGCTGAAGATACCTGTTCGGTAAATATTACCTAAAATGCGGTCGCTGAAAGTGCTGATCAACTCCCATTCCTGAAAGGCAGCATAGCAATAATAATAGAAGTGTATCACTAAAATAACGATACTGATCAACCTGGTCATGTCCAGAATTTTCCTCAGCGCCTGTTCGTTCTCACCTGTCTGTACAGCCATTGTTTTACGTTTTATTGGTTATTGGAAATGTTCTTGTTTCTTTTTCTTTTCTTGCCTTTATTCTTTAGCTGACCGGGTATATAATCAGCTACCTGGTCGGGTTGTATCAAGGCATCCAGTGCATTGCCAACAGGGATGCTGATTGGAGCTGGCGTATGATCCTGGGGAAGCGTTTTAACATCGCGGTCGGTCACTTGCGCAGGCTGTGTAGCTTTGCCTGCTTTTTGAGCTGTCTGTGGTAATAACTCTGACTTCATCACTTCTTTCAAGCCGCATCGTTCCTGTATGGCTTTGGCACTGTATTGCTTACCCAATGCACTTCCGTTGAAGACAGTTTTGGTCTGATGATCCACGTAGGTTATGCCATATATCAACCCGGCATCATTTTGACGCAAGGCAACGTGTATGCCCTTTCTTTCGAGTTGATTTACCAGTTCTTCCAATGTTGGCGTTTTACCAATAAACAACCTGGCTATTTCATTTTTTACGCGGCTTTTAAATGGTTGTCGTTTGGCATCATTCGGGTTAAATTTTTCTTCCAGAAATTTCAGAGTAGGCTTATTATAAAAGTCGCTGGCCTTAATGGGTACGCCTACAGGCTTTCCATCCTCATCCAGTATGCGGTAAACCAATCCGCCACCCTGAAAAATTCTTGAATGTTCGCTGCCCCGATCCGCCAGTACATTGTACTGTTTCAATACTGCATTCAGCTCCGGCATACTGGTGTAGTGATATTTAAACAGTACCGAATCGAGTACATTGGTGATGGCTCTTTTTGTTTCTGTACGCCCGTATTGTACCTTCTTTGCATCAATAGGTTTTAACCTGAATGCCTGCCTTCTTGCATGGGCATCGGCGACTACAAGACCAAACATTTTTTCAATCTCTTTTCTTGCAGGTTCTGACTTGCGAATGCCGAGGTGATGCAGGTCAATGCGATTGCCGTTAGACTGGATATTAGAAGTAACTAAATGAATATGCGGGTGACCAGCATCATTGTGCTGATAAACAAGATAGGGCTGCTCGCCAAAGCCTAATTTCTGCATATAGACGTTGGCAATTCCCATCAACTTTTCCTTGCTCAAATGCGTTTCCGAAGGGTCAAAATTGAGGGAGATATGTACGCTGTTTCGTTTAACATTCTCTCTCAGTTCTGTCCTTTTCAGCAGATAGCCTAACTTAATCTTAAGGCTCATTTCATCAGCATTCAGCGGAAAATTTTCTGCTCCGATGCACTCTGCTACACCTTCTTTAACTTTGTTCTCATTGTAGTTGAAAATACGGTGCATAGAATGGCCAGGCTTGATCACTGCAACCATATTTCGAGTATTTTTTTTACGTTTATTCTGACCTCATCTACCTTATTGCTAAGGATATTTTTCTCCACTTCATACGCTATCAACCAGCTTTTAAATTCAGCGATCTGACTGAGTGTATGGAGCTTTTTAACGGCTTGATTGAAGTTGTTTCCTACTGCATTTAGCTCGCTGCGAAGCCGGGTAAGTTCTGCCATTAAGTCATCCTGGGAGCTGTTACGGTAGGTCGTTACAACGGGTTTATCGAAAAGGCTTCGACGTACATAATCGCTTAGCTTTCGACAGGTAGAAGCCTTCCACTTCTTTTCAATTTTAGCATACTCATCGGGTGTCAGACGCAGCCCGACAATGCGTGTCCTGTTTGAATGTTGTTCTTTCATCACTGTTCATTTTCACGTTTTCAAACTCATTTTCACCTTTCAGACGCCCTGCCCACGAGTTCCGAGTGATGGGCAGCCAGATCCGGTTGTTAAACAACCGTTCATCTGGCCGATTGCGGGAAAGTTGCAATCTCCCAGCTTTTGGAACCTCTTTTAGATATTTATAAGGCTCCAGATCATTGTAAGAAGCTATAGCGCTTGAATTGGCTAAAGCGGCTCTTTCAGTTGTTTATAATTTACTTCAGTTTGTGGTTTTGATATTTCTTTTGCGGTTTACCGAAATTCAACGTCCAATCGTTGAAATCTTTGTGGTTCTGGTAGAGACTGCTTTCGTCTTTGTATTTACTGGTTAGAGAAAGCGCATAGCGGCTGCAATTTTGTCCGGCAGTATCCCTATCCAGGTACAGCCTGATGGCATCATGTTTTTCCATAAAAGAACGTGCAGTTTCAAAGAAGGAAATAGAGTTCAGTACAACAAAATCAAAGCGGTCTTCGGGGTCTTGTTGATGGATAGCCCTGAAGGAAAGAAAATCAGTAAAGCCTTCAAAAACGATGACCTCTTTTGCATTGTTATTAAAAGTGGTAATGCTTTTTGGCGAGCTGCTGGCTTTGAAGTAAGGATTGCGTATTTCATAGCCTCCTAAATCGTTCCTGAATCCGATACCATAATAAACTTTCCCATTGAGTTCATACCGGACTTCCCTGCAATAACGGTCGGCAATATCAATAGGTATGCGCCGCTGTTGCAAGTACTGTAAAAGGGCATTGGAGGAAAGTGTGAAGTCTCCTAAAATCTTTATCTGGTTTTCCGGTTCGCGTATAGTAAAAGATTGCTGAAGTACAGGCTTTTGAAGGGAAAGATTACCGCTTAAATTTTGGAGTAATTCGGAAACCGTACAACCGTGGTAAAGAGTTGCAAAATCAACCAGGTTGCCCCCTTTGCCGAGGCCATGGTCGTACCAGCGGTTCAACTTACGATTGACTTTGAATGACGGCGTTTTTTCATCCCGAATCGGTGAAAAATACCAGTAATCGTTGTTCCTGATCTTAGCAGGTTCATGCCCTAAACCTGACAGGAAATAAACTATGTCTATTTCTTTGACTTCGCTAACGGAAAGCCTTTTGTTCCTAAAATTCATAACCACACTTTTTCAACCACACATTCAGTTCTTCAATGCGAAGTTAAACATGCGATATTGCATTAACCTATCCTCATCGTATTTTGATGAGGATGCAAAAGGCACTGTTATTTACTTTTGTGGAGTGAGTATTGTTCAAATTAAAACCGTGTGATTATGCTAACAACAAGTGATGTAGCCAAAGTGTACGATACTATTCTCAGTATCCCTGGCATGAGTGAAACAGTGAAGATTGATACGAGGATTTCCCGAAAAAATGTATTGTTATTGCACAGTGTCCTCAAGCGTGGATTGATGGCTAAGGACGATGATGAATCATCTGCCTTGCTGAAAAATATTCCACAGGAAGCGTTGGAGGAATTACACGTAATTGCTGAAGAGTATCTTACTAAAGCAGGGTTGACCGAACTCAGTGAAAAACTGAAGGCACTCAGTACAAAGTAGGCAGGATAGTATCGAAAGCCATTTGAGGGAAACGGATGTTTGAAAATATATAAACCGGATCTCTTCAATGGCTATTTAGCTTTTCTTCGTGATCACCCATCCTTCCTGCATCCTGATGTTCGGTATATTGTTTTTTTCTAACCATTTTCGGAAAGCAGCTACATCTTTGGGTGTAAAATGAATGATGTCACCATTTTTGAGCATAATGGTGAAAAAATCACTTGCAGCAAGATATTTGGATAATTGTCCAGCAGTGTACTCAAATTTAGGATAGTGATTGTTTTCAGTGCCCATACACGCAGTTTTATTTGATGGACACTACGCAAAAAAAGGACGTGAGTCTCCACCCACCGTCCTGAGGCACTGGTATGTCCGACTACGAGTAAGAGATCGCCCACGCCTTTGGCGTGAACGTTCTTACTTACGTTTCGTAGTCTTAAAAATTACCAGTTTTCAGGGCGAGACTTAAAGCAATAACGCTTCAAGAATTTTTTTAATGGTATTGCAAAAATAAAAAAAAAGACAACAGTTGATAGAGTTTCAGTTGTCTTTTATCTTTACAGGACGTGACCAGAAAAATGCAGTAGAGAAATTCAAAAAATAATCAACAAAAAAATAAAGAACCTGAAGATTTATCATATAGAATATGGTGAACCCTTCACTTTGTAATCAGGAATATTATAGGGCTTTAGAAATTGCAGGAAGAATTGTAGTACTGGATTAAGGATGTTTGCGTTCGTTTCCAAGAAAAATCACAACCTCCGAGCCGTCTAAATTTTTATTTTTATAATTTACATTATGAAATGGATTACGCGTGAACACCCTAAAATAGACAGGATCGCCTGTCCCTGGCTGATCAGGCGCTTTGTGGATAAGGATGCCGAATTTATTTATGTGCCTTTCGACCAGGTTCTCTCCAAGGCTGAGACAGAAGGAGCCATTCCCTTCGATATGACCGGAGCGGAATACACACACTATGATGACCACTGCACTTTTGATTATATTATTAAAAAACATAAAATAGATGACCCCGGGGTGCTGGCAATGGCACCAATTGTACGTGGTGCCGACACTGATCGGCACGACCTTGCCAGCCAGGCTTCTGGGTTATGGGCCATCTCAGCAGGGCTAGCCTATAACGAACCGGACGACCTAAAGTTGCTGGAGAAAGGAATGCTGCTTTATGACGCGCTCCATACCTGGGCCAAACATCTGCAAAATATTCGACACACCCAACAGCCCTTTGAGAACCAGTTGATCGAAATACTGAGGAGGTTTATACAGCAGGAAAAAGATCATCAAAAGATACCGGGTTGGGTAAAAGAATTAAAAGAGATCATTCATGACCAGATTGACACGAAACTGAACCTCAAAAACTTGTCTGAAGAGCTCGATATTAATCCTTCTTACCTTTCAAGAATTTTTAGCAAATACTTTGAAAACATGTCTTTTGGGAAATACATTCGTAAACAGCGGATTGATAAAGCAAAAGAACTGATGTATTACCCCTCTTATTCACTGACCGAGATAGCGTTACTTACCGGCTTTTCCGACCAAAGCCATTTTTCCAGAATATTTAAAAAGGAAACTAGAGAAAATCCCTCAGAATACAGAAAAAAAATAGCCAAAAGGTAAAATCTGTACAAACTAGTCACTTCTGTTCTATTCCACACCATTTCGATAGAGTAGTATTGCGATTAAATACTATTTTTTATGAAATGGATTACCCGTGATCGCCCAAAAATTGATCGGATCGCCTGTCCCTGGCTCATCAGCCGGTTTGTAGACAAAGAGGCTGAATTCGTCTACGTGCCTAAGGAACAGGTTTTTGAAAAGGCCCAAGAGCTGGGTGCAATTCCCTATGATATTCCGGGAGCAGATTATTCCCACGAAGGGGCTAATTGTACTTTCGATTACATTGTAAAAAGACATCAGCTTACAGATTTCGCAATTCTGCAAATTGCTGCAATCGTAAGAGGTGCTGATACCGACCGATTTGACTTGGCTCCACAGGCGGCCGGACTTTGGGCAATATCTGCCGGATTATCTTACAATTATTCTAATGATCATGAAATGCTGGAACTGGGTATGAAACTCTATGATGCGCTTTATAGCTGGGCAAAATATGTACAGGAAGAAAAACATGTATGGAACCTAAATATATTAAAGTAACACTGCTGTCAATACAATGAACCAACCTGCTTATACACTCCGGCAACTCGTTTTATACTTTTTAAAATTAGGAACAATTGGTTTTGGAGGTCCCGTGGCCTTAGTAGGATATATGCACCGCGATCTGGTAGAAAAACGAAAATGGATTGAAGATGAAGACTACAAGGAGGGATTGGCACTGGCACAATTAGCACCAGGGCCATTGGCAGCACAGCTTTCCATTTATTTAGGCTATGTTAATTACCGTTTTTTGGGTGCAACTTTGGCAGGAATCGCTTTTGTTCTACCATCTTTTTTAATGGTGCTGGTATTAGGCTATGCTTATGTAAAGGCTGGAGGTTTACCGTGGATGCAGGCAGTCTTTTATGGTATTGGTGCCGCAGTAATTGGAATAATTGCTGTCAGCAGCTATAAACTTTCGAGGAAAAGTCTGGGAAAGGATTGGTTACTTTGGGTCATTGCCATTGTATTGGGCATTACAACTTTTATTGCTGAATCTGAAATCCTCTGGTTGATATTACTGGCAGGAATAATTGTATGGTTATATAAATCGCCGCCTAAATTCAATAAAACACTCCAGTCCGTTTTTCTTTTCCCGGTATTGTTACAAGCAAGCTCCATTTGGATGGATGAAAAACTTACGCAGATTGGATGGTTCTTTTTCAAGGCGGGTGCATTTGTTTTCGGCAGCGGGTTGGCAATTGTTCCGTTCCTGTATGGAGGGGTGGTCAAAGAATATCAATGGTTGAGCGAGCAACAGTTTTTGGATGCTGTAGCAGTAGCCATGATTACTCCGGGGCCTGTTGTAATTACAGTAGGATTTATTGGCTATTTAGTGGCTGGAGTTCCGGGTGCATGTGTTGCAGCCCTCGCAACTTTTTTACCATGTTATCTTTTTACTATCCTTCCTGCACCCTATTTTAAAAAATATGGGAAGCATCCTGGTATAAAGGCTTTTATTGATGGAGTAACAGCAGCTGCCATAGGTGCAATTATCGGTGCAGTATTTGTTCTGGGTAAGCGACAGCTTACCGATGTAACTTCTGTAGCCCTGGGAGCTATCACGATTCTTGTATTATTAAAATTTAAAAAAATACAGGAGCCTTATATAATACTCGCTGCCGCATTACTTGGCTTATTAATTAAAAATTGGGTATAGCAAAAAGAAACAACTGCCAGAATTTCTCCAAATTTAACCATTATTTTAGCTGTAAATTTAGTATTTATGAAACTGCTGGTGGTTGAGGACGAACAACCCTTATTGCGAAGTATAATAGACTATTTTACGGAGGAAAATTTTCTCTGCGAGGGTGCAGCTACTTTTTCTGAAGCGCTACATTTGATGGAGAATTTTGATTACGACTGTATCATTCTGGACATTAATCTTCCCGGCGGTAGCGGCTTTGAACTGCTGAACTATTTGCGTTCTGACAGAAAGGAAGATGGGGTAATCATTATTTCAGCCCGTAATTCACTAGATGATAAACTGGCTGGTCTAAATCTTGGTGCCGATGATTATTTAACCAAGCCTTTTCATCTGTCTGAACTTAGTGCAAGGATCAAAGCTCTCATCAGGCGTAAATACTCTAAAGGCAGCAATTTTGTCGATTTTAACAACATCCGGTTGGATTTAGAATTACGTTCCGCTACCTGCAACGGGAATCCACTCATGCTGACCAAAAATGAGTACGGTGTTTTGCTCTACCTTATTACCAACAAAAACAGGGTGATTAGTAAAATGGCAATTGCTGAGCATTTATTTGGCGAACAAGCCGATAACCTTTCTTCTTTCGATTTTGTTTACTCTCACATTAAAAACCTAAAGAAAAAATTAAAAGAGAAATGTACTGATGAGATGATTGAAACCGTGTATGGTGTGGGTTATAAACTGTCAACATGAGTAAAGCACTATTACAAAAAAATACCCGCTCTTTATTACTTTGGTTGCCTCTTGTCTTGTTAGCAGCCTCTTTGCTTTTTTACTTGGTGCTTGAGTGGCATACACACCACATGCAGGAAAAACAGTTGTTACTCAAACAAACTAATGTATGGGATGCCTTTACTTCTCAACCAACTAACTTCATTAGGAATGTACGGGGAGAATACGATATTAAAGAAGTAATAGTCGCAGCGAATATAATAGAAAACGAACCGATAGATACAAATATTTACTATCAAAATATAAAGCAATTTCTACCTTTTGAGGTATTGACCAGTGCATATTCCTGGAATGGCAAAACTTATCTTTTGTCAACCTATGTTTCTTCCAAAGAAATTCATCATTTAGTCATTAAAGTTTTTGCTACCGAAGCAGTAATTCTGTTACTTCTGCTCCTTACCGTCGTTATTGTAAATAAAAGAAATTCTCGCTCTCTATGGACACCCTTCTTCTCCACCTTGCAGAATGTAAACCAGTATGATATTACCCGTAATCAGAATATAGATTTACCTCCCTCCACTGGTACGACTGAATTTGACGAACTAAACAAGGGCATTACCTCCCTTATTGGAAATATAAACCAAGCGTACCATCAACAAAAGCAGTTTGTGGAGAATGCCTCCCATGAAATGCAAACCCCTTTAGCTATTATTCGTTCAAAGCTGGAACTATTGATTAATCAGCCGGAGCTTACAGAAAAAGCAGCTTCGCTTTTGAGCGATATTACCGATGCCAATGACCGTTTAAGCCAGATGAGCCGCACACTTTTGCTATTGGCAAAAATTGAGAACAACCAATTCCCCGATGTAGAAGAAATTGATGTTTCAAACCTGCTTCAGAATATTGTCAACAAGTACCAGAACCATTATGATGGTAACTTCCCGGATATTATCCATAATGTCCACTCTGAAAAAAAAATAGTAGCCAACCACTCCCTTATTGAAATATTGCTTTCTAACCTTGTAAAAAACGCAGTAGAGCACAATCAACCCGGTGGAACTATCATTATAACCTTAACTAATGCAGAATTATCTGTAAAAAATACCGGAGTTGAACCGGAAATAGCGCCAGAGGTTTTATTTGAACGATTCAGAAAGGGGTCGCACAAAAGCAAAACAACCGGATTGGGTCTGGCAATGGTAAAACAAATATGTCTGCTCTACCATTATCGGATTGAATATACTTATCAAAATGGCTGGCATGAAGTGATGGTTAAGTTCAGTGGGGAATAACTATCAGAATTTCTCCAAAATCAGTTAATATGTTTGCTTTTGAACAAATCAACTCATGTTTCGTAATAAGATAAGCCTTTACCAGTTCCTTGTCGGATTAGTTTTCTCCAACAATGTAATAGCACAGAGTGCAACGGATTCTCTTGTGAATTTAAAGTCGGCTGTTGAGATAGCCGACCATCGCCACCACTTATTGAATGCTCGTCGTTATGAAGTAGAAGCAGCAACAAAAAACATAGATGTAACCAGGTATATTAAAAAGCCATCAATTGATGCCAGTTATCAGGCAAATGTAGCTACTGCAAATAATGTAACTGGCTTATTTTATCCCAATGGCATTCTGCCAATTAGCGGACCACCATCTTACAAAAATAATTTTACTCCCGTTGCAGGAAGCGCTGCCAGTGTGCTTCTGAATTGGCAAGCCATAACCTTCGGTCAGCAAAATGCACAAATAGACGTATCGGTTGCAGAAGCCAATTCAAAGCGGCTTGGCTTGGAGCAAGAACGGTTTAAAAACAAGATAGAGGTAATTAGCAAGTATCTCGATGTGCTGCTCGCTTTTGAAACGCAGCGCATTCAAGAGCAAAATATAAAGCGTGTTGAAGTAAACCTCAAACAAAGCAGAGTGCTTTCCACTACAGGCATAAGACCGGGAGTAGATACAGCTCTTTTCTTATCTGAATTATCAAAAGCAAAAGTTGAATGGTTGAATGCAAATCGACAATTGGAAACCGAACAGTGGCTGCTGGCGCAATTAATGGTGATAGATGCCTTGCCTATTCCAACAGATACGTCACTGCTTCATACCTTGCCTACGCTTCCTTTTGTTGATACATTTCTTACTACACATCCCTATATCCAATTTGCACAAAGCCAGATGGACGTTAGCCGGTCAAAAGAACAATTGCTGAAAAAATCTTATTTGCCGAAACTGACTCTTTTTGGGATTGCTTTTGCCAGGGGATCCGGCGTACACGCCAACGGTGATGTGAAGATGTTAGATGGTTTGGGCTTGTCCCGTTTCAATTACGGTGCGGGCGTGCAACTTGTATTCCCTATAATGAAGTATGGTGAAGTCAAAAAACAACTCCAGGTACAAAACCTCTTAACTGAAGCTGCAAAGGAAACTCTTTTGGAAAGTAATACCCAGCTACTGGCACAGCAGCGTATCGCTGCCACCACATTCACCAGCAGTCTTTCCATTGTGGCAGAAACCGGCCGGCAACTGAAATCGGCCCAATATGCGTTTAATGCCATGCAAACCCGCTATACTACAGGTCTTGTGAATTTATCTGATTTGGTGCAGGTGCAATACAGTCTGTTGCAGGCCGAATTAGATGTAAAAACGGCCTATTGGAATGCCTGGAAAGCACTGCTTCTGCAAGCAGGCGTAAAAGGAGACCTAAACCTTTTCCTAAATGAAATTAAATAACTGAAATGTTCCGACTCATACAATTTGCTCTTCGTAAACCCATTACTATCATCGTTGCTGTGGTAGGCATCCTGTTTTTCTCTATTCTTGCCATTCGCAAATCTTCCATTGACATTTTTCCTACAATCAATGCACCTACTATCTACGTGGCGCAAACTTATGGTGGTCTTTCTCCCCAACAAATGGAAGGTTACATCACTTCTTACTATGAGTACCACTTTCTTTACATCACAGGCATTAAATCGGTAGAAAGCAAGTCCATACAAGGTTTATCACTTATCAAATTACAGTTTCACGAAGGCACGGATATGGCGAACGCAATGGCAGAGGTAATTTCTTATGCCACCCGCTCCCGTTCGTTCATGCCGCCGGGTACACTGCCTCCCTTTGTGATGCGCTATGATGCCGGCTCTGTCCCAATAGGCCAATTGGTATTCAGCAGTCCAAGCCGCTCACTCAATGAGATACAGGACTTAGCCTTATTCAAGGTACGACCTATGTTTGCCTCCCTTTCAGGCGTTTCTGCCCCTCCGCCTTTTGGTGGCAACCAGCGGACAATCGTCGTTAAAGCAGATCCGGAGCGTTTAAGAAGCTATAACATTACCCCTGATGAACTGGTTACAGCCATTGCAAAAAACAATACCATTTTACCGGCAGGCAATATCCGGGTGGGTGATAAAACAGTTATTACTGCTTCAAACAGTGTGGTGGACAATTTCAGTGAACTGGAAAATATTACCGTAAGAAATGTAGATGGAACACAGGTTCTCGTTCGGGATTTAGCTACAGTTAATAACGGTGCCGATGTTACTACCGGCTATGCCCTTATTAATGGCAAGCGGTCGGTCTATATTCCGGTTACCAAAAGAGCCGATGCTTCTACTTGGGATGTCGTGCAGACCATTAAAAAGTCATTGCCTGACATGCAGGCGGCTATTCCCGAAGACATTAAAGTATCTTATGAATTTGACCAATCAGGTTATGTAATTAACTCTTTAAAAAGCGTACAATTTGAGGGTTTATTGGGTGCGATTTTAACCGGACTTATGGTGCTGCTTTTTTTAAGGGACTGGCGTAGCGCTGTAATTGTAGTGGTCAATATTCCTTTGGCCTTGCTCACCTCCATCATTTTTTTATACCTCACCGATCAAACCATCAACATTATGACGTTAGGTGGTTTGGCCTTAGCGGTAGGCATATTGGTAGATGAATCCACCGTTACCATTGAAAACATTCATCACCACCTGGAACTGGGTAAACCAAAGGCAAGAGCCATTTGGGATGCGTGTCAGGAAATAGCCGTCCCGAAGCTTTTAATACTGCTAAGCATTCTGGCCGTGTTTGTACCGGCACTGTTTATGTCCGGTGTGCCGAGGTCTATGTTTATGCCACTTTCTATGGCAGTAGGCTTCGCTATGATCGCCTCGTTTTTATTATCACAGACATTGGTTCCTATTCTGTCAAATTGGTTAATAAAAGCAGGTCATGTTAAGAAGGATGAAAAAAAGCTATCAGCTATAAAGCAAAATCTTGCCTTAAGCATTGAGAAGTTTCGCAAGAGAAGCTCATTGGTTATTCCCATCATCCTTACCGCGTTGATGCTGCTTGCATTTGTCGGTTACAAAGGTGCAGGAACAGAAATTTTTCCCAAAGTGGATGCCGGCCAAATGCAAGTTCGCTTGCGTATGCCCACAGGCACAAGAATTGAACGAACCGAAGATGCTACCAAAAAGTTTTTACAATTAATTGAAGATGCCGCGGGGAAAAATAAGGTAGCTATAACGTCTTCTTTTGTCGGATTACAGCCACCTACTTATGCTATCAACTCCATCTTCCTCTATACCAGTGGCCCACACGAATCGGTAATTAAAGTAAATCTTACAAAAGATGCTGACCTTAGTATTGAAAGTTTAAAAGAAAAGTTGAGAGCTTCTGCCGCCAAAAATATTCCTAGTGCAACGCTATCTTTTGAGCCAGCCGATTTGGTTGACCAGGTAATGAGCCTTGGTGCATCCAATCCAATTGAAGTTGTGATTCAGGGAAAGAATTTACAACAAAGCCGCCAGATAGCAGAAAAATTAAAGACCTCTTTAGCGAATATTCCATACCTCAGAGATGTACAAATTGCACAGCCGCTGGATTATCCGACCATTAACATCAATTACGACCGCATTCGGGAAGGGCAAATGGGTTTAACGGTTGACCAGGCAGGAAGGTCGGTGGTAGCCGCTACGTCTTCCAGCCGGTTAACGCAATTAAATTATTGGTTGGACAAGCATTCGGGCAATGCTTACCAGGTGCAGGTTGAGTACCCACAATTTACCATGAACAGCCCGGAGCAGGTAGAGCAAATCCCTGTTGGAAAAGTAAATGACAACACGGTGTATTTGCGGGACGTTGCAGCCTGGAGCAAGGGCAACTCCATTGGTGAGTATGACCGAATCAATCAACAGCGGTTCATTACTGTAACAGCTAACATTCACCAAAAAGACTTGGGATCATCGGTTGCGGATGTAAACGCTGCCATTAAAAAATTGGGCACACTACCTCAAGGCGTAAAAGTTTACTTGCGTGGTCAGTCGGAAGTTTTAGACCAAACAATTAGCGAGCTGTCAGTAGGTCTGTTGTTAGCGGTTGTTGTTATTGGCCTCATGCTTACCGCTTATTTTCAATCATTCAGATTGGCTTTAATTGTTCTTTCTGTTTTTCCAGGTGTGATAGCGGGTTCGATGCTACTCCTTTGGCTAACCGGAAATACGCTGAACATACAATCATTCATGGGAAGCATCATGGCGATTGGCGTAGCCGTTGCCAATGCCATCTTATTGATATCAAATGCAGAACTATTACGAGCAAGGCAAGAAAACGTCTTATCCATAGGAGCACAAGCTGCTTCCAACCGTCTTCGGCCTATTTTGATGACCAGCCTCGCTATGATAGCAGGGATGCTCCCTATGGCTTTAGGCTTAGGCGAAAGCGGTAGGCAAACCGCTCCATTAGGCATAGCAGTCATTGGAGGGCTTGCTTTTAGCACGCTAATCAGCTTATGGTTATTACCCTTAATTTACGATTGGGCCATTGGCCGCAGACCAATAGTTCACGCTTCTCTTGATCCAACTGACATCAATTCAACTTATTATGACCAAAACGTATAAACAAACGATAGACATGCGTGTTTTCATACTACTTTTTTCCGCGGTTGTTATTAGTGCCTGCAACAGCAATTCATCAACCAGCACAGCACAAAAAGAAGAAGCAATATCTGATTCGGTTGCAGTGTTTGTGCTGAAAGAAGATTCGATAAAAAAAAATATTTCCTTTCCAGGCGAGTTAGAGCCAAACGAAAATGCTGAAATCAGGGCTAAGGTTCAAGGTTACATTCTTAAGGTAAATGTGGACATAGGCTCAAGAGTGCGCAAAGGGCAAGTGCTTGCCTTGATTGATGCTCCTGAAATTAACAGCCGTGTGCAGGAAATTAACGCCAAAGTAAAAGCAGCACAAGCACGCTACCAGTCCAGCAAAGATTATTATGAGCGGATTAATACCGCCTCAAAAGCCGAGGGGGTAATAGCTGCCAGTGA
This sequence comes from Ferruginibacter sp., assembly GCA_044226725.1. Taxonomy (GTDB): domain Bacteria; phylum Bacteroidota; class Bacteroidia; order Chitinophagales; family Chitinophagaceae; genus Ferruginibacter. Next base: position 193,203 of record JBGAGM010000001.1, read on the forward strand.
ACTTCAAAGAACTCGTGAGCAAATGTTAGCAGATGAATCAGAATACAGGGCGACGCTCTATTCGGCTGCTTCTTATCGGCAAATGGGAAACTATTTGGCTATCGTAGCACCGTACAGTGGCATTATCACCAAGCGAAATATTGACCAGGGTTCTTTTGTTGGTAATCCAAACGAACGACCCTTATTTGAACTGGAAGACAATTCTTTATTAAGACTAAAAGTAGCCGTGCCTGAAGCATATTCCGGCGCAATGCTGTTAGGTAATGGTGGTGATCTTACCACCCGTTCCTTTCCGGATAAAAAATTTAGGGCAAAATTGGTGCGCAAAGCTGGTAGTATAGATAACGCCACCAGAAGTGAGATATGGGAATTTGAGGTTCCAAATCCCAACCGTGAGCTAAAGGCGGGGAGTTATGCCGATGTAAAACTTCATTTGCTTCGTTCACAGCCTTCTTTAGTTGTGCCTACTTCTGCTATTGTTACCACACTGGAGAGAAAATTTGTAATTAAAGTATCAAATAATACAACGCAATGGGTAGATATAAGATCTGGCTTTAACATGGGCGATAAACAAGAAGTGTTTGGCGACTTGGTGGCTGGAGATACCATTGTCTTAAAAGGAAATGAAGAGTTGCAAGCTGATACAAAGGTGATTCCGAAACCTGCTCATCAATAAGCCAATTTTCTCCAAAATTGGTTGGGAACTTTGCACATGAAAACAAGATAAAGATTACCCGTTTATACAAGGAGTATAAAGATGTAATTACCGGAGTTATAAAAAACGGTAAGATTTATTCAAACGATCCTAATGAAAAAAACTTTAAGCCGGTTTGGGGCAAATATTACAAACTCGTAAAAGAAAATTTTGGTGTATTGAATATTGAAAATGGAGATTACGAATGGTTTTCAGAATGCAAAGAATAATAAATGCCTATAAATAAATTATAAACTTTAAAACAATAGATTATGAAACAAAGTGTGATTATCCTCATGTTTAGCACATTGGTGCTTTCGGCTTGTTCTTCTTCCAAGTTTGAAATAAAAGAATCGGAAGTCCCTCAGAATGTAGTAGCTGCACTAAAGGCAAAGTATCCGTCTGCACAAGTGACCAAATGGGTAGCTGAAAAAGAAGATGGCAGGTTTTATTTTGAAGCAGAAATTAAAGATGGCGATAAAGAAAAGGAAATCCATATTACTTCTGATGGTTCGTCAGTAACAGAAGAAGACTAAATTATTTAATCAAAAAACAAAACAATGAAGACATCTATTTTTTCTCGTATAGCGAAACTTTTTCTATTTGCATGTTTAGCTCTTGCTACCGTTAATAGTCATGCCCAACAAAAGGCAAAGGTGAAAGACGATAAGATGAAAATGAAAAAAGAAGATGGTGGGAAAGGCATGAATGATATGAATATGAAAGCAGCCACCCCGCTGGATACAGCAACTATTCAAAGAGTAATGGGCAGAAAGGGCACGTATAACAAAGGGGAGTATAAAATTACTGTTCCTCAAAATGATCTAAGTGTCATGGTAGATGGCTTCAAAATCATTCCGGCAATGGGCCTGGGTACATGGGTAGCCTTTACACCATCAGGCAATGGTGCTATGGTTATGGGAGATATTGTTGTGACTGAAACAGATTTAAAACCTATTCAACAGGAAATCATTAAGCAAGGCTTAACCATTACTGCTATTCACAATCACTTTGTCCGCAATCATCCTAATGTTATGTATATGCACCTTGGCGGTTCTGGCAATACAGAGCAAATGGCGCAAAAAGCAAAAGCAGTTCTGGATAAGGTAAACGAAATACGAGGCGGAGATCCCGCAAAAGGTACAGCATCAAATGAAGCAGTTCAAAACACAATTGACACAACGCAGCTTAGCGAAATTTTGGGCCAAACTACGGGTGAAATGAATAAAGGTGTCTATAAGTTCACAATTGGCAGACCAGATGTGCAGCTCAAAGAGCATGGCGTACCTGTTACAACATTTTTAGGCTTTAATACCTGGGCTGCGTGGCAAGGCACACCGGAAAAGGCGGCAGTTGCTGGAGACTTTACCATGTTGGAAGACGAAGTAGCTCCTGTCATCAAAGCCCTTATTGAAAATGGAATAGAAGTAGTAGCCGTTCATAATCACATGGTACATGAAAAGCCGAGAATTTTCTTTCTGCACTATTGGGGAGTTGGCAAAGCAGAGCAACTTGCTTATGGGCTTAGGGCAGCATTAGATCAAACCGGAAAAAAGGCAAGCAATAACAAAAAGACTATGAGTGGTCACTAAAGGCAAAAGGTATTCAGTATTCAAACTAATTAGGAGAGCAAAAAATAAAAGGAAAATTGTATAGTATGAAAAGAATGTAGTTCTTTATCCCTGTTTCTGGGATTTCTTACAACGACAAGAACAGATTTGAAAGCCTGGACATCCTTGAAAATTTGTGATGTGCTTTATAGTTAGCAAAATATATTTCCGGGTACACATATTTGGAATCCAGTTTCATGGTTTAATAGAAAAAAGAGGAAATGAAAAAGATACTGATCGCTATTGATGATAGCAGTGATTCTGACAACATAGCTTCAGCAGGACTTGAATTCTGCAAACAACTGAACCCAACTATTGCTTTGATAAGTGTGGCTGACATAAGTTTTGTAATTACAGACGGCGTAGCTACATCTGAAGAAGTAGCAGATATGGTAAAAGCCGGTTTGAAAAAAAACCATGAAATGCTTATTGATAAGCATTTTCCGGAGCATACCGTTTCTACTTTTATTGAAGTAGGCAAGCCTGATGAAATGATATTAAAAGTTGCGGATGAATGGGGGGCAGATTTAATTATATTAGGTACACATGGAAGAACAGGACTTTCCCATATCCTGCTTGGAAGTGTTGCAGAAAAAGTAATCAGGCATTCAACAAGACCACTACTGGTAATACCCAATAAAATAAATTCGAATGAAGCCGATTAGATATTTTTTGCTACTAAGTAGCGTAATAGCTTTCTTATTGACCTCCTGTACCGGCGACAACAACGAAGTAGTTGTTTACACCAGCGTTGACCAGGTGTTTAGCGAACCTGTATTAAAGGAATTTGAAAAGCAAACCGGCATTAAGGTGAACGCTGTTTTTGATACTGAAGAAACAAAATCAACGGGAGTGTTAAATCGTTTAATTGCTGAAAAAAATAATCCCCAATGCGATGTATTCTGGAGCGGAGATCCTATGCGGGCAGACGTATTGAAGCAAAGAGGAATTACCGAAACTTACCGTTCGCCTGCTGCATCAGGTATTAATGAAGTCTTTATTGATAAGGATTATAACTGGATTGGATTTTCTTCACGTGCAAGAGTGCTGCTTGTTAATACCAATTTAGTAAAGCCGCAAGATATTCCTTTTTCCATTCTTGACCTTACCAATGAAAAATACAAAGGCAAATTTACCATTGCTAACCCGCTTTTTGGAACCACTTCTTTTCATATAGCTGCAATATTTGCTGCATTAGGTGATGAGAAAGCAAAACAGTTTATGGATGATTTAAAACGGAATGGAGTAGTGATTGCCTCAAGCAATGGTGATGTAAAAAAGAAAGTAGCGACCGGGGAGGTACAGATGGGATTAACCGACACGGATGATGCCAATGAAGCTGTAAAAGAAGGGGCACCTGTTAAAGCAATATTCCTTGACCAAAATGGTTTCGGAAATCTTATTGTTCCCAATACAGTTTCGCTTATTAAAAATTCACCAAACAATGATAATGGAAAAAAGTTGATGGACTTTTTGCTTTCTGTTGAAACAGAAAAAATGCTGGCAGAAAGCTGCGCCCAAATGCCACTTCATAAAGGAGTTGCAGTGCCCGCCACTGTTCCTTCTTTAGATGAAATTGCTCCGATGAAAGTTGATTATGCCACAGTAGCACAAAAATCTGAACAGATAAAAGAATATCTCAAAAAATGGGCAGGGCAATAAATAACAAAGTTATACTGCTTTCGGCAGCAGGATTTTTTTTTGTTGCTGTGGTGGTGCCATTGTTAGTTTTATTGTTTAGTGCAATTTTTAAAGAAGGGAGTGCTGCCGGTCAAAGTATTACTTCCATTCTTCAGGAAGATGTGTTACAAAGTATTGGCAACAGTTTAATCATTTCAATTTCTGTTGGTTTATTATCGGTGCTGCTGGGTGGCTGCTTTGCATTTTTATTTTCCAAAACAACAATTCCATTTTCAAAAGCGCTTCGTTTATTGTTACTGCTTCCATTGCTATTGCCTTCCTATGTAATTTGTGTAGCATGGAATGATGTGTGGTTTTTTGCCGGCGTGCATAAAAATCTTATTTACAGTTTGCCTGCGGTTGTTTTTGTTCTCACCACCATTTATACACCGCTTGCAGCATTTATCATTCAAAATGGTTTAATAAATATTAATGCAGGAATGGAAGAAGCGGGGATGATGATGACATCATACAAAAATGTTTTTTTCAGGATTGTTCTGCCTTTGCTTCGTCCAGCATTGTTTTCCTCTTTCATCCTGATTTTTATTTTATCCCTGTCGGAATTTGCCGTGCCTTCCTTTCTTTCAGTCCCTGTATTTGTTACAGAAATATTCACACAATTTTCTGCCTTTTATAATTATTCACTTGCTGCAACACATTCGCTCATCCTCACTGCCATCTGCCTTTTGCTATTGTTGCCGGAAAGGAAATACTTAACATCGGAACACTTTTTTTCCTTTGGTAAAAGAAATTTTCGCTTCAAGGTTTTTGAACTGCATAACAAGGCTACTCCACTCGTATTTGCCGTACTTTATATTATTCTTACTGTACTTATGCCGGTTCTTCTTCTTACAGCTCAAACCTTTTTAGCAGCAGGAACGCCGTTCCCTGATATCATAATAATGCTGCTTCCATCAGCAAAGGATAGTTTATTTATTGCAGTTGCGGGAGCACTCATTGTAACACTGTTTGGATTAATTTTTTCCTGGCTGACGGTTCATTTCAAATTCAAATTTCTTCAAACAATGTTATTATTTGTGTTTGCAATTCCTGCCATTGTAATAGGTGTTTCGCTCATCCTTTTTTATAATACACCTTCGCTCAATTTCATTTATTCTTCAATGCTTATTATTCTCATTGCATTCACGGCTCGCTTTCTTTTCATTTCTGTAAAGATTATTTCTGATAGCCTTCAGCAAATTCCGGTTTCATTTACCGATGCTGCGTATATGATGGGTACAACACCCTTTTATATTTTCAGAAATATTTCTTTGCCATTATTGGGGGAGGCATTATTCACTTCGTTCTTTATCATTTTGATTTTATGTCTTAATGAATTGTCCACAGTAATTATGATTTATCCACCCGGAACATCCTTATTACCGGTTAATATTTTTACAAGAACTGCCAATGCACCTCAACAACTTGTAAGCGGAATGAGTTTGGTGGCATTGCTGTTTACCATAATAATTTTGTTATGTATGTTTTTTGCGAAAAAGATTTTATTTAGTCAGCAATGGAGAGAGAACCGGTGATACAAGTTAGAAATTGCACAAAGTTGTTTAACGGCAAAACAATACTGCGCAATATTTTCTTTGACGTGAACGATGGAAATTCGTTCACTACCATTCTGGGAAAATCGGGAAGTGGCAAAACTACATTATTGCGGTTGATTGCAGGCTTGGAGAAACCGGATGAAGGAAGCATCGCTATTAACGGCAAAATTGTTTCTGAAGGAAAGAAAACTATTGTTCCACCGCATGAAAGAAATGTTGGTTTTATTTTTCAGGACCTGGCATTGTGGTCTCACTTTACTGTTTATCAAAATATTGAATTTGGTTTAAAGCAAAAGAAAAAAGCGGGTTACAAAAGCATCGTTATGCAAACCCTGAATGAATTTGGAATTACTTCTTTGAAAAAGAATTTTCCGCATCAACTGTCTGGCGGGCAGCAACAATTAGTAGCGCTGGCACGAAGCATGGTACTGCAACCAAAGATATTACTAATGGATGAGCCACTTGCAAACCTTGATGTAAAACTGAAAACAGAGCTCCGCAAACGAATAAAAAAATTAGCGGAAGAAAAAAACATTTTGATATTGTATGTTACGCACGACCATAAGGAAGCGATGGAAATGAGCGATAAGATAATCCTGCTGAACGACGGTACGATTGCTTATTACGGAACACCGGCAAACTCCATTATTTCAGACAACTCATTTGTAAGAGAATTTATGGAAGCATAGAATAATTATTTGATAAAATTATTTCATAAACGAGAAAGGCATAACACACAATACACATAAGATTAATTAAAAGAATACCTCACTATAACCATATATTTTTAAACCTAAAAACAGCATAACATGAAATCCTTACTATTATTTAATGCAATGTACATATTGCTTTCCTGCGGAAACACCACCACAAAATCTACGGACAACATTGGTGATACAGCCACAAAATTAAACACCGAAAACATGGTAATGAACACAGATACCACCTTCAGCTTTGAAGAAAGTGCAGAAGGGGATTTACCAAAAGACTGGGTTGCCCCTACCGGAAAATGGACGATTGTAACAGATGAAAATAATAAAGTATTAAAACAAAGCGCTTCTAATTCGGGAAGTACTTTCAATATTTGTGTAAACGGTAAACTTATATATCAAGACCTTCAACTTGAAGTGAAGTTAAAGGCGGCATCAGGAAAAGAGGACCAGGGAGGGGGATTAGTTTGGAGATATACAGACAAGAATAACTATTACATCGTTCGTTCAAATCCATTAGAAAAAAATGTGGTATTGTACAAAGTGGAGAACGGAAAAAGAAAAGACCTGCCTCTTGTGGGTAAAGGCAGAACTTATGGAATGGATGCTCCTATGGAAACAGCAAAATGGCATACGCTAAAAGTTATAATACAGAAAAATATGTTTACAGTGCTTTTTGACGGCAAAGAATTATTTCAGGTGAAAGACGATACTTTTAAAGAAGGTGGACTGGTAGGGGTTTGGACAAAAGCAGATGCACAAACTTATTTTGATGAACTTATGATACAGTCATTAAAATAATGGAAAGAGTTGAGCTACCAGAGAGACCATAAAAAAGGATTTGTTGTGCAGTTAACGAATTCTGCTAAGAGGATTATATTGGTCTTATTGCTTTCAATTATTTTAGTTAAAGCTATTGCTCAACATAGCTTGCCTGATACAATAAGAGCTATTATCGTTGACAAAATAAATTTTGATGGCAAACTTACTGAACCTGTTTGGGCTACTGCACCTGCGATAAACAACTTCATTCAACGTGAACTTGAATTTGGAAAACCGGCTACAGAACAAACCAATATTGCTATTGTATATGATAACCTCGCTTTGTATATAGGCATTTGGTGCTATCAAAAGAAAGAAACAATTGTAGCTAAGTTTATGCAGCGGGATTTTGATTTTGATACCGAAGATAATTTTGAAGTTATCATCAGCCCTTTTAACGATAAGCGGAATGGTTATTTGTTTGTTATCAATCCAAATGGTGCAAGAGCAGATGCATTAGTTTCAGGTCAGGAAAGTTCTAATATAAACTGGAATGGAGTATGGGATGCTAAAACAAATATTACAAATGAAGGATGGTTTGCTGAAATCCGTATTCCTTTTAATAGTCTTCAGTTTAAAAGAGAAACTATACATAGCTGGGCAATAAATTTTGAAAGAAACATTCGTTCTAAAAACGAACAAGTATTGTGGCAAGGCTGGAGCAGGGATTATGAACTTGAAAATATTGCACAGGCAGGAACATTGGCTGGACTTGCAAACATTGGTTATGCAAAGCGATTTGAATTGAAACCTTATGGGTTGGCAGGCTTTGAAAAACGGAAAGGAGACAAAGCCAATTATCCGGGTAAAGCAGGTGCAGACTTAAACGTAAGCCTTACGCCGACGCTAAAACTTAATCTGACAACAAATACAGATTTTGCACAAGTGGAAGCAGACAGGATTGCTGTAAACCTTTCCCGCTTTAATCTTTTCTATCCTGAAAAAAGAGAGTTTTTCCTGGAAGGTTATCAAAACTATCAATTTAATTTAGGTGGAAGTAACGAAATTTTTTATACAAGAAAGATAGGTATTGAAAATTTTGAACCTGTTTCTATAATAGCAGGTGGAAGGTTGTTTGGGAAAGTAGGCAGAAATAATATCGGATTGTTGAATTTACAAACTGCTTCCGCAGGTAATGTTCCCTCTACGAATAATAGTATAATACGATACAAAAGAGACATAGGAAATCAGTCTTATATTGGTGGCATTCTAACATCAAAGAATAATAATAATGTCAGTAACCAGGTAGTGGGGTTGGATGGAGCTTATAACACTTCAAAATTTTTAAAGAATAAGAACCTTGTAATTGGCGGCTTGATAAGTAAAAGTTTTGATAAGGGTAAAAGCAGCAGTAACGCTTATGCATGGAACTTGTTTATTGATTATCCTAATGACCTGATTGATAACTTCATTGGTATCAGAAGTATTCAGCAGGATTATAATCCTGAACTTGGTTTTTTAGAAAGAACAAACTTTGACAATTTAAGATGGTTCTTTCGCTTTACACCAAGATGGTTTACTAAATATGGCATCAGGAAAATGTATTTCCGTCCCTGGGGTTTTGAGTTGTATAGAACGCATACAACAGGTGAGCTTGAAAGTTTCCATAATGAAACAAGACCGCTTGGGTTTTTTACAAAAAGCGGTGAGCGGTTTGAATATAATTTGATACAGCAATTTGACAGGCTTGATGATACTTTCACCTTAACAGATGCTGTAAAAATACCTCAAGGTAAATATTGGATGTACAGGCAGGAAATACAAGCAGGAACATTTCAGGGCAGAAGAATTTGGGTTGATGTAGAGTATGGCTGGGGTGGATTTTATACAGGACGCATTTCAGTGCTGGAAACTTCTGTGGGCATCAATGTAAATAAGCACCTGAATTTTAGAACTGATTATGCACTTAATAAAGTAAAATTACCGCAGGGCAATGTAATTACTAATGAATTTGCCCAATATGTAAACTATGCATTTAATCCCCGCTTTGATATAGCGGCTTTTGTTCAATCGAACTCTTTAGATGATTTGTTATTAGGCAACTTTCGCTTGCATTGGATACCTAATATTGGTTCTGATCTTTATGTTGTTTATAACAGGGGTTACGAAAATTTGAAACAGTTTAGTTTTATGAGACCTCGAACGTCCGACGGCGCCATGAAACTGGTTTGGCGCTTTACGTTTTAAGTTAAAAAACCTCTAAAGATTTAAGATAAGTGACATTGGGCCTATAATAGCGATTTAGGCAATAGTAATTGTTTCAATTAATGCAAGCTTATTGAAGGTTAAAAGATATGAATTCTTTACTTCTATAAAAATAGAAAATAAATTAATAAGCAACTATGATAAAAGCTAAATACAGTGATAAGAATCTGGTAATAGATATACTTACCAAATCGTTTGACACCAACCAAAGTGTTAATTACATTCTAAAGCAAGATGCTAAAAGAATAAAGCGCATTACCGCATTAATGGATTACTCTTTTGAAGTTTGTTTTGTATCCGGAGAAGTGATTTTATCGGATGATAAAAAAGGTTGTGCGCTGGTGACCTATCCCGATAAGAAAAAGACCACGCTCAAATCCATTTTGCTTGATGTTAAATTGATTCTTTCCTCAGTTGGCTTAAAGAATATCAAAAAAACACTTGCACGAGAGGCAATGATAAACAAGATGCATCCAAAGCAACCAATGTATTACTTATGGTTTATTGGTGTCGATCCCGAGCATCAAAATGAAGGCATTGGTAGTATTTTACTAGATGACATCATTGAAGATAGTGAACGCAAGCGAAGACCGATCTACTTGGAAACTTCAACTGTGAAAAATTTGCCTTGGTACAAAAAGTTCGGCTTCCAGATATACCATGAACTTAATCTAAGCTATAAATTATTTTTTCTAAAAAGAGATTTGAGTAAAAAATAAGTCGGATGCTGGTATTTGGAACACAGATGCACATTGTCACATTCGCTTTTGTGAGCATAGAAATTGTTTTCTTTTTCTATCTGGTCGTATTTAAATTATCACGTCCAGATGATAAGACGACATTTCTAAACATCCTTCTGCTTTTTTTACTCATCACGTATAATGTAACTGGTGGTTTGCTCCCTGACCCGAAATTGCCCTGCTCCTTTTTCTTACAGGTGACAATTGCATACGCTACTGGATTCATTACACCTTGCTACTTCCCATATTATGTGTACAAGGCATTCGGTCTTACGAAACTGAAGTTTCATGCTTACCGGGGCGTGTATTATTTTCTCGTTGTACCTTATTTGATCTTTGTTATTGTTTTCTGGATTTCCGGCAATCTGCGGGACGCTCAAAATCTCCTGATCATTCCCGTACTCTATGGAGTTTGGGTCATTGTTTCGTTGATTGAAGCCATTCGCTACAAGTACAACAATAATTTTAAGAGTCTTGAAGCAAGGCAGGAAATAGTGGTATTGTTATTCAGTCTGACGCCCTGGATTGGTTTGCCGATTATTGATTATTTTAATCTCGGACAGGCAATCGAAGCGTCAATTACAAATGTTGGGTTCCTGCTATTGTTCGGCTTACAGGTGCATAGAAATGTAACACAGTTAAGGATAGAGCACGGGAAACTGATTGAATCTGAACAGCGATTAAGAAGCTGGAATGCAGACTTGCGGGAAGAAGTGGATAAGCGGACAAAAGAATTGGAAAAAATCAATGAACAGAAAACCAACAACTTTATTAATCTTGTTCATGAAACGAAAACACCTCTTACACTGATAAAAAATTATCTTGATGAATATATATCCAAATATGGCTCCGCTCAGGAATTAGATGTTATAAAGGGCGGAGTGGATAAACTAACCGCCGACGTAATTAACCTGTTTGACATTGAACGATTTACAAAGGGGATTGATGCTTATAAGCACAATAGGGTATCGGATTTTAGCGCCGTACTAAGGAATAGCCTCCCATTGTTTCAGCATTATTGTGACATGCAAAAGATTACCTGTTATGTTTCGATAGAGGATAATCTTGTTGTCAAAGCCGACCCAAATGCTATTAACCGGATTGTAAACAATATCATAGAAAATGCCATAAAGTTTACTAATGAAAACGGTGAAATAGTAATTTCACTGGCTAAGCAGGAAGATAGGATAATATTTTCTGTTAAAGATACTGGAGAGGGAATACCATCCGAATTGCAGAAGAGAGTATTCGAGCCTTATTACCAGATCGGGCATAAAAATACAGGTCTTCAGGGTATGGGCTTAGGATTACCCATAGTGAAGAAGGTGGTTGACGGGCTTGGCGGAACGATCACCATCGAAAGCCAACCTCACAAGGTTAAAGGAACCAAGATCATTATTGCTCTTCCAGTCCATGCACTAAATGGTAATGAGGAAGTTGTGCAATCCGGGACAGGAATCAGTAAGCTTAATTATGAATTCAGTTATGATAGTATTGGTGACAGCAAATTTAAACCTGGCAGGCGCACACTGCTATTAATTGAGGATAACATTACGATGATCAATTTTCTCTTTCAGAAGCTGAGCGTTCCTTATAATGTTTTTTGCGCACTAAATGGAGTGGAGGCTTTGAAAAAACTCCATGAAATGACAATCATTCCGGATTTAATTCTTTCCGATGTAATGATGGATAAGATGGACGGCTTTTCTTTTGCCAAAAACTTGGCTGAACAGGGCAGGTATTCCCATGTACCCCTTATTTTTTTAACGGCTAAATCCACACAACTTGATCGGTTAAAAGGGTTGAAACTGGGGGCAATAGATTTTATTTCAAAGCCATTTTCCTTTGAAGAATTGAACCAGAAGATTGAAACAGTACTGGCTAATATTCTCAAACAGCAAAAGGCCATATTGAGCAATTCCATAGCCAACCTAAATGCCTTAAAGAACGTGGAGCCAGATGGTCCAGGTGCTTCCGGGCAGTCAAAGTTTGAAGAAAGCTGCAAATTGCTCCATTTTACGGCCAGGGAAATCGAGGTAGCCCGTTTGATCATGAAAGGGAGAACCTATAAGATGATCGCAAAAGAGCTGTTCATTGCTGAGAAAACCGTCACAAAACACATCCAGAACCTGTTTGAAAAGGCAGAGGTTAAAAACAAGGTACAGCTCATCAATAAGCTGAATAAATAGTTACAAATCATTGATTTACTACTAATTAAGTACGGAAATAGTAGTAATTACGTATAGTATCCGGGGCTTGACAATCCTAAATTTGTGGTGACAAATGTTTGCCATATAAAAGGGAGGGCTTATGTGTGGAGGTTACGTACTCGAATGGCTGGACACTTTGATTTCCGTCACTTTGAACCCTGTGAAATCGGAGATTGAGCCAATATTAGCGGAGGACATCAACAAATTGCACAATCTGATAATACAGGAGAAAGACAAGGTTCAGGCCGCTATCAAATCTACGGTGTTCAATCTGAACGACGAAGCAGCGATAAAGTGCGCCATAAAAAACTACCACTCCAGCCTGGTTAGCTTGCTTGATCAGGCGCTGGAAAACAAAGTTCAGGTTGCTGACAATTCAATATCCAAACAGATACTGGACAATTTCATTTCATGCGTTGAAGAGTTGCTCTTTTTAATCGAAAGACGGTTTACCAGTTACCTGGGAGTGGATGAACGAGTACCTACCACCTATCTTGCCCTTTTGAAAAAGGAATTGCTGAAAAGACTATCACGGGCAGTGAAAAAAAACCGAGAACAACAGCACTTTCTTCCAGTGTTTGATATTATCGTTCGCGAAGCAGAAGTATTACTAAATCTGCCTTCCGACAAACATACGCATACCTTCCGGGAGATGTTCTATATGAAGGAGCTTTGTCTTGAGCTGGAGCTTCTTGAGTTTGATGATGACATAGTTCTTCTTACAACACTTGATGAAGTGTTGATCCGCATGAACTTTAATAGTAAGGCATACATTTATAATCTCACACAAAGAATAGCAAGTCACATTAATGTCGTGGAACAGCCTTCAGAAAGAATGGAGCGTTTGCTATTTGACCTGAAATTATTTAAACAGCTTCACCTAAAGCCAGGCGTGGTTTTCCTGTCACAAGATGCCGGTTTGCATAAACAGGTGGACAACTGGTTTTCGCAGGAAATCTTCTACCTCGAAAAAAGAATACATTATGCTATTGTTCCTTTGAAAGAAAAAGAGCAAAAGCCAGCCCAAAAAAATAAAGAAAAAGAGAAGTTGTTATCCATATTGTCAGTTGATCAAATGGCGCTGATATTGAGAGCAGCGGACGAATTGAAAATCGTCATGGCACGTTCTCTGAATAGCGTGTTTAAAAATATCGTTCCCTATCTCTCTACTCCATATCAGGAAAATATATCGTATGATAGCATGAGAAGCAAGTCTTATTCAGCAGAAACGAGAGATAAGGAAATCGTTGTAGAAACGCTTCAGCAGATGATTAAAAAAATAAATGAATACTGAAATCTCAACGCTGCTTATCCAGTTTCCAGCCAGTATCGAAATGGGATAGGCTTGCACGTTCAGTTTTCTTTTCGGATAGGTCACGTTTCATCAGCTTGGCAAAAGGCGTGACGTTTTTGTAGGCTACGGTATATTCCACTGTAGCACTTTTATTGTCTTCCTGCAACTGAATTCCCGTAACTTCCGCTAAGTCCATATCTGCCACTTTCACAACCTGCACATTATCGTACTTCTCATCTATACGAATGAGGTATGGCTTTGCCTTCTCTGTAAAATGGACGATAGGTTGCCCGGCATCTTTTAGTTTCTGCGTCTTGTCAATAGTTACCAATCCTTCCGTTTCCATTCCTGCCTCCAATAGCTTTCTGGCGCTCGCCGGATCGGTCATATTGATTTCATACTCGTACACTTTAGGGTAATTCTTGGCGGCACGTATTGCTGATGCCGCTTCTTCCTTTTCCAGATTGATCTGGCTGCAAGATGCCATGAGTGATATGGCAAATCCTAATACACGTACTGTTTTCATAACGATCCTGTTTAGCTATTCAACAATAAATAATGTCAATCAAAATTTCCGACTACTAATTTAAAAAAAATAATCGGTTCGCAGACGCCTGGATTGCATGATTATCGGGGGTACAAGGGGTACAACCTGGAGTACAAGATAAAGTTGGACTTGAAACACCCTTCGCGTCTTCGTTTTTTTGCTATCGAAACCAACAGGAATAAACGGCTTTTAATAGGTCGGATTGAATGTGTAAAACGAAAAAAGTAAGCGTATGTTAAAGAACATTTCATGGAGTGACTACATTATTGCAGTTGCCATACTATTAGCGATTTACTACCTATTTGTAGGTGTACGGTATTTTTCTGATGAGATCAAAGATATGCTATCGGGGAAACGCAAACCGAAACTCAGGACAGTCTCTACTCATGCCAACGGCATATCTGACCCTGGCAATGAACCGGGCCAGCAAGAAATTGGCGGCTTTGAAAAAATAACGGACGATGAGTTTACAGAAGTGAAACACCTCATCGAACGCCTGAAATCTGTTGTAGCCGATGCCTCCCGCAGAAAGCTAATTCCGCAGGAATTTAAACAATACCTGAGCATGGTACTGAAGGAATATCCCTCCGTGCGATACTCGCCTATTCGGTCATCTGTCAATGAACTGATTGTATCCGAATGCCAAAAATATGGTGCTGTTACACTTAAAGAAGATGAAGTGGAACTGTTGTGGAAAGAAGACGTGTAGCAGTATTAGCGGAGCGTGTTTCCCTGTCCCTCCTGGTGCGTAAGGGCAAAGTGTGGTAGGAATAGCAGGTTGTGTGACGGCGAAGCCGCTCCGTTTTTTTAAAAGAGTTGATTTCAAATTTTAATAAACGTGTGTTATGGAAATGTGCAGCAGGAAAACAAAAGGAAATAACCGTAAAAAGGTTATCATGATCTGTGCCGCTCTGGCACTATTGGCTATCCACTACGGGGCATTTGCCCAGGATGGCATACAAGGTATCAACGAAGCCAACACCAAAGTAAGAAGCTATTTCTCGGCAGGTACAAACCTTATGTACGCTGTGGGTGCATTACTTGGATTGATTGGTGCAGTGAAGGTGTACCAGAAATGGAACGCAGGTGATCAGGACACCGGCAAAGTTGCCGCCGCCTGGTTTGGCAGTTGCATTTTTCTGGTAGTGGTCGCAACCGTTATTCAATCCTTCTTCGGTGTTTAAAAATCAGGACGTATGCAAAGTGTGCTAACAGAAAAGTTGTGGGCGTATATCGTCCACAACAATCCTGACCTCATGTTCAGCTTGCAGGAAGACTATTCAGTCACCCGCTATCTGGAAGAAAAGGTGAATGCTGTAATGCCGATGGTTGAGCATTTTCTTGGTGAAGGAAGGCCGCCCTATATAATCGAAGAACTATGCCTCAATATAATGACAGAGGAATTGAGGCCATCCCGCTATCAGTATATACGCTCGGTTATAGAAGAAGAATTTAATGGGGACTACGAGCGGATGAAGGAAAACGGAATACTCACCTACGAAGTGGTAAACCTTATCGAAACATGCAAAGGCATTTTTAGTGATTTTGATTTTAACAGCGACAACGAAGCAAGCAGGCATTTGAGATATGCCATCATTGGGCAGGTGCATGATTACCTGGCCTAAGCCAAAAGAAAAGTGAAGAAAGAAAATGTGTGATTATGGCTTACAATGTTTCCCAAAAGCTGCATGATAACCTTCGTGCTATCCGTACAGCGTTGGATTATCAGAACGGTCATCCGCTTACTGCGGCAGATGTCACCAGCCTGAAAAAATACGCAGGTTTTGGAGGCATCAAGGCCGTTTTATATCCTTATGGATCAACGGAAGATTGGCAGGCTAATGGTGCTACAAAAGAGGATTTGAAGCATCACGCAGAAATGATGCAATTACACGACCTGCTCAAAGAAAACTATCCGGAAACAGCTTACAAGGAAATCATTGCTTCATTACGCAATAGTGTTCTCACCGCATTTTATACACCAGAAGTAGTACCTCAAACACTTTACAGCGTACTCGCAGCACAGGGCATTCAGCCTAAAAGATTGTATGAACCCTCAGCCGGTTCAGGTGTGTTCATCAGCGAAGCGGTTACAATGTTCCCTCAACTGGAGCAGATAACCGCAGTGGAAAAGGACAGGCTTACCGGATTGGTGTTGTCTGCCATCAACAGTACACTTCCTGTAAAAACAGCGACACATATTACAGGCTTTGAAGAAGCACCTGTAAAAGATAATGGCACTTATGACCTGGTGGTGAGCAATATCCCTTTTGGGAATTTTTCGGTATATGATGAAGCCTTTCCCGATAAAGAAATATCGGGTAAAATACACAACTATTTTTTCGCCAAAGGTCTGGACAAACTGGCTGAAGGTGGTTTGATGGCTTTCATTACAACAGATGCTTTCCTGAATAGTCCATCTAATCATACGGTAAGAGAATACTTGTTCCAGCGGGCAGATTTTGTGAGCCTTGCTGTGATGCCTGATAACCTTATGAAAGATACCGGCAATACCGAAGCGCCGAACCACTTGTTGATTGTTCAAAAGAATACGGGAAAAGAAAAGATAAGCTGGGAAGAAGATTGGTTAAATGAAGTAAGAGAAAGGGAAAATGAATTTGGTCGCTTTCCTTATAACTATTTTATCTCTACCCACGACCATGATGTGGTCATGGGCAATGTGCGTAAGCCAGGCAAAAACCAATATGGCAGAGCTTCGGAAGTGATTTGGCAGGATGGTGACATCAACCAGATTGGAGAAAGCCTTCATGCCAGTCTTATCAATCAATTTCAAAATCGTTTCAACACTGAATTATATCAGAAGGCACAAACGATACTATTGTCCGTTCCTGAAAATGAAGGTAAAAAACTGACGTACCTGCCGATGCCGAAAAATACTACGGGAAGCACATCGGTACAATTAGGATTATTTGATACAGCCCCGGCAAAACAGATTAACCGGGCAATGGCTTATATCAATCCGCTCGATGAAACAGTTGTACAAAAATCAACGGCCCGTATCATCGGCACGATACGCACAACGGATAAGCCGAGCCATGAAAACGTGGTATTGCTTACCGCAAAGCAGCACAAAAGCAACAGGTTTTTATATAAGCTCTATTCCAATGTAAAAGAAGTAGATCACTTGTCCGCAAACTGGATGGATGCCCGCTTATTAGGACATGAACTGACCGCCGTATCCAATTACCTCAAACAGTTTGACCATAGTTTCCGATATGAAGGTGATCAGACGCTGGAAGGCTTTTTCCGGTTTGAACAAAAAGTATCACTTTCTTTTATCGGGTTGAAACCCTATTACCAGGAAGGCACATTAGTGGTACACATGGGTAGTGTTGGCACAATTGGCAACCCTGATCCCGAATACAAACAAGCCGTGTTCCAGCCTCTTGGTCTTCAGGGCAATATTCATTTCTATGAAAACTATGCAGCACTGCGTGATGCCTATCTCGAATTGGCAGCTAAAGAAGTATCAGGTGAAACAATCAGCAATGCAGACAGGGACCAGCTCAACAGTAAGTACGAACATTTCACTCAAGAATATGGTCTTTTGAACAGTCCTGATAACCGCAGACGTATCCTGGAAGATACCGCTTTTGGCGTTATTGCATTATCCTCGCTTGAACGCAGGGACGGCGAACGGTTTGTCAAAGCAGATATACTAACTCATTCCATTCATCAGGTTAAGGAGCGGTTTATAACCGATGATCCCATTGAAGCCCTTGCCCACAGCCTCAATGATACCGGAAAGGTAGATACCGGCTTTATCAGTGCAGCAATGGGATTAGATGAAAACGAAGTCATCGGCCGCCTCGGTAATCATGTGTACCTCAACCCCGTCAGCAATGAATGGGAAACAGCAGACCAGTATTTGAGCGGTAATGTAGTTGAAAAATTGCGGCAGGCAGAACGCCTGTACAGTCAGTTCCCGGATAATCTGCAATATAAACGAAGTGCGGAAGCCATTGCAAAGGTGCAGCCGGAGCGCATTCCCTTTGAATTGCTGGATTTTAATTTAGGGGAACGCTGGATACCTAATTCTTACTACGAGCGATTTGCCACTTCGCTGTTCGAGCTGGACACGACCATCAATTATTTTCCTTCGCTGGATGCCTTCAAGGTAAACACCGGGATGAATATCAAAGTGTCGAGGGAGTTCGCTGTTACTCCCAAAAGCGGACGTACTACTTACGGATACACTTTGCTGGAACATGCACTGGAGAATACAACTCCTTTCTTTACTTATGAAGTAAAAGGGCCTAACAATACAACCATAAGGCTCCCGGATAATGAAGCGATACAACTGGCTCACCAAAAGATCGAACTGATAAGAGGTGGATTCATTAACTGGCTGAATGAACTACCTGATGCTGAGAAAAAGAACTTGGAGAATCTGTACAATGATACTTTCAACTGTTATGTACTACGTGAGTTCAATGGCAATCATCTCAATTTTCCCGGCTTAGATAAAAAAGCATTAGGCATCGAAGACTTGTATTCCTCGCAAAAGAATGCAGCCTGGCGAATAATACAGAACCGGGGTGCTTTGGTTGACCATGAGGTAGGGTTGGGCAAAACGCTTACCATGATTGTTTCCGCACAGGAGATGAAAAGGTTAGGCATTGTGCATAAGCCCATGATTGTTGCATTGAAGGCCAACGTTAACCAGATAGCAGAAACCTATAAAAAAGCCTATCCTAAAGCCCGCATTCTGTTCCCCGGACAAAATGATTTTACACCCGCACAACGGTTGCGGCTGTTTCATGAAATAAAAAACAATAATTGGGATTGCATCATACTTACACATGACCAGTTTGGAAAAATACCGCAATCACCGGAGATACAAAGAGAGATATTTCAAACTGAACTGGACAATATAGAGCGTGACCTGGAAACCGTCAGGGATCTTGGTGGTGACATCTCTAAGAAGATGCTCAAAGGGCTGGAGATACGAAAGAACAATCTGGAAGGAAAGCTGAAGACAATCCTTAAAGACATAGAGGAAAAGAAAGACACAAGTATCAATTTCAAGGAAATGAGTATTGACCACTTGTTTGTGGACGAATCCCATAAGTACAAGAATCTCACTTTCACTACCCGTCATAATAGGGTCGCTGGCCTGGGCAATACAGAAGGTAGCCAGAAGGCACTCAATATGCTGTTTGCAGTACGTGAACTGCAAAGCCGCTTTAACAGAGATCTATGTGTAACCTTCCTTTCCGGTACGCCAATATCCAACAGCCTTACAGAAATGTATTTGCTGTTTAAATACCTGCGTCCGAAAGAAATGGAGCGCCAGTGCATTGAAAATTTTGATGGTTGGGCAGCCGTATTCGCACGTAAAACGACAGACTTTGAGTTTTCAGTAACCAACGAGATCATTGCCAAAGAACGCTTCAGACATTTCATCAAAGTGCCGGAACTGGCTTTGTTCTATAACGAAATCACCGATTACAAAACAGCAAAGCATATTAACCTCGATAAGCCGGAGTTGAATGAAACGCTGGTGAATATAAAACCTACGCCTGAACAAAGTGAGTTCATTAAAAACCTGATGCAATTCGCTAAAACAGGTAATGGCGAATTGATTGGTCGTGGCAGATTAACACCAGAGGAAGATAAAGGCAGAATGCTGATCGCTACCAACTACGCTAAGAAAATGTCGGCAGATATGCGGTTGATTAATGAGTGGAAGTATAGTGATCATCCCGAGAACAAAGTAAATGTCAGTGCCCGGAAGATTGCAGAAATCTATAAGGAAACTATTGAGCATAAAGGAACACAGATAGTCTTCTCAGATATTGGTACACCTAAACCCACTGAATTTAATATCTACGATGCCGTTAAAGAAAAACTGATCAGGGATTTTCATATCCCCGAACGGGAAATCACTTTTATTCATGACTGGACAGATACCAAAAAGTCCGAACTGTTCCGTAAGATGAACAGAGGTGAGATACGCATTTTATTGGGTAGTACAGAGAAAGCCGGAACCGGGCTGAATGTGCAACAACGTGTAGTGGCAATGCACCACCTTGATATTCCGTGGAAGCCTTCAGAGTTGGAGCAGCGTAATGGCCGTGGCGCACGCCAGGGAAATCTTATTGCCAAAGAACATTATGGCAATAAAGTGCAGAATTATATATATGCAGTAGAGCAATCGCTTGATAACTACAAGTTCAATCTCTTGAAAAACAAGCAGACGTTCATTTCGCAAATGAAAAATTGTGAATTGAACGTCCGTACTATTGATGAGGGTGCGATTGATGAAAAGAGTGGAATGAATTTCTCCGAATACATCGCCATTCTGTCCGGCGACACTTCGTTATTGGAAAAATCCAAACTGGAAAAGAAGATAGCTATAATGGAAAGCCTGAAAGTATCTCATTTCAGGGAAATCACCCGCAATAAATACCAGTTAGAAAATTTGCAAAACGAACAGGCAACCACTGTTAAAACACTCGATAAACTTGCGGCAGACGAAAAAGTGTACAAAGCCGGCCTTCAACTGGATAAGGATGGTGTAAAAGTTAATCCTATCAAACTGGACAATATCACCACATCAGATAGTGAAGCAATTGGCAAGCACATTATCAAGCTGTACCAGGATTGGAAACCAGCCGCCGCAGATGAACATACAGCACAGATCGGAACGCTATATGGCTTCAACCTGTATATACGCAGGCAGCAGGAAGCCTACGAGGAAAACGGCGTCTTTGAATACCGCTATTCCAATAGCTTTTATGTGCAACGGGGCGACGGGATCAAATACACTTACAATAATGGACTTCCTAACACAGACAATCCTAAACTGGCAGCAAGGCATTTCCTCAATGCCATTGACAGGGTGGAAAGCCTGAAAGAAAAGTATGAGCATACATTATCGGAACTGAGTACATCAATACCGAAACTGGAGCAGCTCACTACCAAACCTTTTTTACAGGAGACAGAATTACAGCAAATGAAAAATGAACTGGCTAACCTGGAAAGGCAGATAGCCATTAAGATACAGCAAAATCAGTTGAAGCAGCAACAGGTTGAGGGCAGCGAACCGGAAGAAGCTATTGAAACACCAGTTATTCAACTGGCGGAAAAAGTAAATGGCCATGCTGTTCCGAAGGAAGTAATACTGGCATCCCAACAGGTGGCAGAACGCCCACGCAGCAGGATGCGGTTGTAAAAACAATTAAAATACCAATCGCTATGGCAAATAGTGTTTATCAGATCAACAAAGGAATTAACCAGAGCATTGAGTTCAAAGGCTTGAAAGCTCAATACATCTGGTATTTAGGTGGCGGTGTAGTTGCTCTACTCATTGTATTTGCCGTGATGTATATCATTGGCTTACCTACTTATTTGTGCATAGGTATCATTCTGGCCGCAGGGACATTTCTCGTTATGAGGATCTACGGTATGAGCAATAAGTATGGAGAACACGGATTAATGAAGGCGCTTGCCCGCAAACAGGTTCCAAAGCTGATCAAGTCCAGAAGCAGGAAAGTTTTTATGGGAACTAAAGAAAAACAATCATGAAAAGAGAATTGCCGGTATACAACATCGAGGGAACCGATTTTATCGTGGACGTTGCCAGCTTGCAACTCTGCGAGAAAGCAAACCCGGAGAACGTGATACCTCTGTTTGACATGCGGGATGTTGGCGATGGATATGTATTTGATTACAGTCCTAAAGAGAAAAACATACCGAGGCTGTTCAACGATGATATGGATGTTACCACCGTAAAGATACCGGAGCTGGTACAGCTTGATCCCGTGGGGATGGCAGAGAAATACGGTTACTCCGTTTACGAGATGCAGGGGAAAACGGATTTCGCTTTAATGGTAGATCAGCAGGCATTTGGAAGGAGGCTCATGGGGCAATTACCCACCGTGGACATAGCAGGTCACACTTTCTATGTAGATATAACAATGGGTAAGCTGCGTCCTAAAGATGATTTCGCATCCAATGGCATCGTGTTCAGGCAGATTGACCATTACTACGATGATGACAAGGAGGCTTACGTGATACCGTACAATCCAAAGTCGCATGAGTTTCAGGAACTGGATTATGACAACATCACCGCCACCCCGAAAGACCTTATCGTTATTTCCTTCCCACACGAAATAGCATTAGACCCGGTAGGCTTCAATAGAAAAGGAGGTTGGGACGAAACAGACGGGTTGAAGCAAAAGAACATCAAATCTCATTTCGAGGCGAAGATTATTGACTGGAAGGAAACCGGCATTGGACAAACCATAAAAGAGAATATAAAAAAACAGCAGCAATCGAAACAAGCCGATGAAAGCCGGAAGACCGGCAAGCGGCAGCGCAGAGGCCCAAAGCTATAAGGTAACAATGCCATTAGCGCATTGAAGTGATAACAGGTAAAAAAAGTGAGATGGAAAAAGTGTTGGACGATATTTTACCAATAATGGATGTGGAGCATGACTGCATCCTAAGCAAGCAGGGCGACATGACGGTTGTCTTTAAAGCAGACCTGCCGGAAATCTTTTCGCTTTCCGATCAGGAATATGAAGCCTTCCACCAGGCATGGATAAAGGCAATCAAGCTACTGCCCAAATACAGCGTCTTCCACAAACAGGATTGGTTTTTGGATAGCAGCCATAAGCCGGACTTTACAAAGAAAGACACCAGCTTCCTCAGTCGGGCCAGTGAGCGGTTCTTTAACGAGCGTCTCTTCCTGGCGCATAGCTGTTACATCATGCTCACCAAAAAGCCTGAAGGCCGAAAAACAGCCAGTTCCATGTTTTCAAGCCTCCTGCGCAAATCCATAGTGCCGGAAGAAACCTTAAAGCCGCAACTGTTGCAGGAC
Source organism: Ferruginibacter sp. (assembly GCA_044226725.1). Taxonomy (GTDB): domain Bacteria; phylum Bacteroidota; class Bacteroidia; order Chitinophagales; family Chitinophagaceae; genus Ferruginibacter. The sequence goes on from JBGAGM010000001.1 coordinate 216,119, forward strand.
TTTCTGGACAGTGCGGGTCAGTTCAAACGCATTATGGAAGATAGCGGCTTTGTGAAGCTGACCAGGCTTAGGGAAAAAGAGTTGTGGAGCCATAGCCGTAAAATGGGTTTGATAGAGCAGTATTGCTATCTGTCTGAGCGAAACGATAGTTTCTTGATCGCGGATATCAGCTTTGATGAAGGGATGCGCGTGGGCGATAAATATTGCCAGCTATATACTTTAGGTGATGCCGTAGATCTCCCTGCGCTGTGCGGGAGCCGTATCAATTACGATAAATACAGTACAGACAAAACAAAATTCAGCGTTGGCTTTGCCTCTACGTTAGGGCAGCTTCTACCCTGCAATCATATCTACAATCAGTACCTCTTTATTGAAGATGCTCAAAAAACCATTCAAAAGCTGGAGAGCAAAAGGTTGAGGCTGCAATCCCTTTCGGCATATAGCCGGGAAAATTTAATTGCAAGGGATGCTACCAATGATTTCCTGAACGAAGCCATCAGCCAGCAACGCCTTCCTGTAAAAGCCCATTTCAATGTATTGGTGTGGACAGATGATAAAGAAGAACTAAAAGACCTGAAGAACATGGTTTCTTCTGCACTTGCACAAATGGATGCCGTGGCTAAACAGGAAACAATTGGAGCTCCGCAAATATTCTGGGCGGGCATTCCTGGAAATGCAGCAGACTTTCCCATGAACGACACCTTTGATACGTTCGCAGAACAGGCAACCTGCTTCCTTAACCTGGAAACTGGCTACCGCTCCTCATTAAGCCCGATAGGTATTCGCATGGGCGACCGTCTTACAGGCAAACCTGTTCACGTGGACATTAGCGATGAACCTATGAAAATGGGTATCTGCACCAACAGGAACAAATTTATTCTCGGGCCATCCGGCAGCGGAAAATCTTTTTTCACAAACCACATGGTACGCAGCTACTATGAGCAGGGTACGCATATCGTCCTGGTGGACGTGGGACACAGTTATAAGGGTCTATGCGATATGGTGAAGGGGTATTACTTCACGTACAGCGAAGACAATCCCATCCGCTTCAATCCCTTTTATATTGGTGAGGGTGACAGCCTTGATACAGAAAAGAAAGAAAGCATCAAAACGCTGCTGCTTGCACTTTGGAAAAAGGATGATGAGGAGTTTAAACGTAGTGAATATGTCGCCTTGTCAAATGCCATAGGAGGTTATTACAGCTATCTGGAAAAGAACCCGAAAGTGTTTCCCTGTTTCAATAGCTTTTATGCTTTCCTGCGGGATGAATACACGCAGGTGCTGGAAGGCGACCGGGTGAAGGAAAAAGATTTTGACATAGATAATTTCCTCTATGTGCTTCGTCCTTATTACGAAGGTGGCGAATTTGATTATCTGCTGAATGCTACCGAAAACCTGAATTTATTACAGGAACGGTTTATAGTGTTCGAGTTGGACAATATTAAGGATCATCCCATATTATTTCCTGTAGTAACCATCATCATCATGGAGGTCTTCATCAACAAAATGCGAAAGATGAAAGGCCTCAGAAAAATGATATTGATTGAAGAAGCCTGGAAAGCCTTAATGAAAGAAGGTTTTGCAGAATACATAAAATACCTGTTCAAAACAGTACGGAAATTTTTCGGCGAAGCAATAGTGGTAACACAGGAAGTGGAAGATATTATTTCTTCTCCGGTAGTAAAGCAGGCCATCATTAACAACAGCGATTGCAAAATTCTGCTTGACCAAAGTAAATATCAGAACAAGTTTGACCAGATACAGGAATTATTGGGACTGACAGAAAAGGAAAAGGCATTAGTGCTGTCCGTTAACAAATCCAACGACCCCACTAAAAAATACAAAGAAGTATTTATCAGCCTGGGCGGTATTATGAGCAAAGTGTATCGCACAGAGGTAAGCCTGGAAGAGTATCTCGCTTATACTACCGAGCAAACAGAAAAAGTAAAACTGATGGAATATGCTGCAAAGTTTGATGGCGACATCCGCAAAGGTATTGCGGCAATGGCAGAAGACATAAGAAGTAAAAGCTAAACATCTACCCAATGAAACTGAATAAACTGATATATGACCTGCGCGTAACCATTAAAATTATCCTGCACTTCGGGAGGCAGCACCATGCTACGTTCTCTATAATGGAAGGCATATATGTCAGACAGCCGCCACACAATGAAAAGATTGCAGGCGTAGATAGCATCCTTACCATAAAGCCGCATGGCAGCTTCTACCAAGTTACCCGAACAGAATATGTAAGTAACACTCCTGAATCTGAAGAAACATGGTTGGCTACCTATGGGTGGCATTCCAACGGCCACCTTATTGAAATAGGCGGAGATCGGTATTGCATTTTCGAAACAGTTTCAAAATCACTGTACCTCGAAACACTGACGGAGCAAGGAAAGACAACGATTGAATTATTTATTAAAAATCTATAAGGCATGAAAAAGATATGGTTCATTACAATGTTAGCTACCATGTTACTGGTGGTAGCACCTACGCAACAAAGCCACGCAGTGGTTTGGGTTGTAGTAAAAGCTGCCGTCAAAAAGGTAATCAAGGCAATTGATTTGCAAATTCAGCGATTGCAGAATAAAACGATCTGGCTGCAAAATGCTCAGAAAACCTTAGAGAACACTTTATCCAAATTAAAACTGGATGAGATTTCGGACTGGACGGAAAAGCAGAAAGAGCAATACCGAAAATACTATGAGGAACTGGCTAAGGTCAAATCCATTATATCCTACTACCAGCGCATCCGGGATATTACAAAGAAACAATTACGCCTTGTAGATGAATACAAACGCTCCTGGTCGCTGATCCGGCAGGACAGTCATTTTACAGTAGAGGAAATTTTTTACATGGAAAAAGTGTATTCCGGTATTCTTGACGAAAGCCTGAAGAACATTGACCAGATCAACCTCATTATAAAATCCTTCACCACGAAAATGAGTGATGCCAAAAGGCTGGAACTAATTAACAATGCAGCTGACCAGGTAGATGCCAATTATTCGGATCTGGTGCAGTTCAATAGGCAAAACACTTTACTAAGCCTTCAACGTGCTAAAACCGAAACCGAAGTGCAGGCAGTAAAAAAATTATATGGACTTCCTTAAATCAGTACATATGAAAAAGATACTCTTATTTCTATTGCTGTTCGTGTCGGCAATGGGCTGCCTGCAAGCACAAACATTTGCAGAGTGGTTTAATCAAAAACAGACACAGCGTAAATACCTGCTTCAGCAGATTGCAGCTCTTCAGGTATATATCGGCTATGCTAAAAAAGGCTATAAAATAGCCAAAGAAGGGTTGAACACTATCGGCGGCTTCACCAGGGGAGAATTTAACCTGCACACAGATTATCTCAATTCCTTGAAGTCCGTCAACCCGGAGATCAGGCGGTATGCAAAGGTTGCGGATATAATCGCCTTACAGGTAAAAATTGTCCAAAACTACAACCGCACTTACGGCAGGCTTAACAGCAGCGATGCCTTTAGCAACGACGAGCTGGCCTACATCAGAAGGGTCTTTGGTCGGTTGCTGGACGATTGTGATAAAAGTCTGGACGAACTGATTATGATTACAACAGATGATAAATTGGAAATGAAGGATGATGAGCGTATTGCAAGGATTGATAAGTTGTATCTGGACATGCAGGACAAATACACTTTCTCGCAAAGTTTTTCCAATGATGCCAAATCACTTGCTGCATCCAGAATAAAAGAAAAAACAGATGTACAAACCAGCCGTGTATTACAGGGCATTAAAAACGAGTAACTATGAAAAAGCTGATCATAATGATATCGCTATCCTTCCTGGGCATGTTGCCTGCCTTTCGTGCATCTGCGCAGGCAGATGAGATAACGCAGCTCATACTCAATATTGAGAAGCTGGCGCAGTTCAAGCAAATCCTCAGCGACATGAAGAAAGGCTACGAAATTCTTAGCGGAGGATATAACACCATCAAGAATATTTCAGAAGGCAACTTCAGCTTGCATAAGGCTTTTCTTGATGGCTTAATGGAGGTAAGTCCGGCGGTACGTAATTACCGGCGTGTGGCAGACATTACCAACTACCAGATCATCCTGGTTAAAGAATACCGTAAGGCGTATGAACGCTTCCGACGGGACAACAATTTCAATGCAGATGAGCTGGCTTATTTGGGTCGTGTATATGATAATCTGTTTAAAGAAAGTCTGCGCAACCTCGATGAGCTGCTTACAGTAATCACGGCAGGCAAAGCCCGTATGAGCGACGATGAACGCTTGCAGGCCATTGACCGGATTTATGCGGACATGCAGGACAAATTGATGTTCCTGCGACATTTTAACAACAATACTACAATACTGGCAGTGCAAAGAGCGAAAGAGCGCAACGATGCACAGACCATCCGAAAAATCCATGGGTTAAACAATTAAACGAACAAATATGGCAAAGTGTAGAAAGGTCGCCTGGATGGCGGCAGTGGGATTGATATTGCCTTTTATAAGCCATGCACAAGGGATTGCTGATGAAATGAAGGGCTTGCATGGCGTACTGGAGCAACTGTATGACGAGATGATGCCCCTGTGCAGTCAGTTGATCGGTGTCGGACAGGGGTTAGCAGGCTTTGCTGCTATGTGGTATATCGCCTCCCGTGTATGGGGACACCTATCAAGAGCAGAGCCTATTGACTTCTATCCGCTTTTTCGTCCTTTCGTGATCGGCTTCTGCGTTTTATTTTTTCCAACAGTCGTTCTTGGGGTGATCAATGGTGTGATGAAGCCTACGGTAACTGCAACCGCAGCAATGGTGGAAGGTTCTGATAAGGCAATTGCAGTTCTCTTGCAGAAAAAAGAAGAAGCCATCAAGAAAACCGATGTATGGCAAATGTACGTGGGCGAAAGTGGCAGTGGTGACAGGGACAAATGGTATAAGTACACGCACGATAACGAAGACCCTTCAGACGAAGGCTTTTTCGAGAGCATTGGCAATGACATCAAGTTTGCTATGTCCAAAGCCTCTTACAATTTCCGCAACTCTGTAAAAGAATGGATGAGTGAAGTGCTAAGGGTACTGTTTGAAGCAGCATCCCTGTGTATTGATACGCTACGAACGTTTCAGCTAATCGTATTAGCCATCTTAGGGCCTCTGGTGTTCGGGATTGCAGTATTCGATGGCTTTCAGCATACGCTCATGGTCTGGATAGCAAGATATATCAACATCTTTTTATGGTTACCTGTAGCAAACATCTTCGGCAGCATTATCGGCAAAATACAGGAAAAGATGCTGGAGCTGGATATATCGCAGGTGCAGGATTATGGCGATACATTCTTCAGCAGAACGGATATGGCCTACCTGGTCTTCATGATCATTGGCATCATCGGATACTTTACAGTTCCCTCCGTGGCTAATTATATCGTTCACGCCGGTGGCGGTGGCGCATTAGGTCATAAGGTCACCAGTTTGTTCGGCAGTTCTTCCAGAACCGTTGTCAACACTGCATCTGCGGGTGCAGGCATGGCTGTAGATGCTATGGGCAGTGCAGCAAACCGCATGTCGCAAAGCATGGCAAGCAGTGGTTCATCTAATCCCTATTTCGGCGATAGCAGTAGCGGAAACTCCGGTTACATGAACGATAAATTAAAGGGCAATTCATAATAATCTAAAGGAGGATTTATGTTCAAAAAGATGAAAAATATTGATACGGCATTTCGGCACATCAGGAGCTTTACGCTGGTGGTAATCATCGGCTGTGTGTTGATTTGCTGCTTTGCATTGTACAAAAGTTTCAGTCTGGTGTCTCAGATGCAAAGCAAAATATACATTCTCGCCAACGGCAAGGCACTGGAAGCCTACGCTTCGGAGCGAAAAGATAACATACCTGTTGAGGCAAAGGACCACGTCAAAACATTTCATAAGCTGTTCTTTACACTTGACCCTGACGACAAAGCCATTACCGCAAATATTACTAAAGCATTATACCTGGCCGATGGTAGTGCTAAACGTGCTTACGATGATCTGAAAGAAAATGGCTATTACGCCGGACTTATTTCCGGCAATGTCAATCAGACTATTGTAGTGGATAGTGTTGCGGTAGATATAAACGAGTATCCCTACAAATTCCGTTGCTACGCTACACAAAGCATTGTACGCCCTACCAGCATTACAACCCGCAGTCTGGTAACGGATGGGGCGTTGCGAAACGTATCACGCAGTGACAATAACCCGCATGGCTTTCTCATTGAACGATGGAGTACGATTGATAACAGGGATTTAAAAACAGTTAGCAGGCGCCAATAAAAATAAAGATCATGAAACTATTTCCTAAAAGAAGAGAAGGCAATACCGAAGCTAAGCCCAATGCTATTAGCAAAGGCATGGTGGCAGGCTATAAGCGTTTACAAGGTGGTTGGGCAAATTGGATGATGAAGCGTACGGAAAAATTCTCACATCGTACATGGCTCGTACTACTTGCGCTCTTTGTGGTGTTCACCAGTACATACAGTGTTTATCTGGCGGTAAACGCCTTTACTGGCAAGAAAGGTAATTCAATCACTATAACGCCCATTAAAAAACCAAAACACGCTACCGAAACAGGAGACATTAACACAGAAGCTGCTGAAGTATCGGAAGCAGAATACAGCCGTATCAAAAAGTTCAGGGTATCTATGGATAGCCTTGCACGAAGTCCTTCTGGAAAAGCCCTGTACGATAGCATCAACAACCATCGTCCGGGACTAATGGATAGTGTGAGGTTTATTGAAAATTATTATCAACAGTTAAAACAAAAATAGAAATGGAAAAGCAAGTGAAAACTCCGAAAATGATCAGGCAGCGCAGATTCTTACTGGTATTACCACTGCTCGCATTGCCTTTTATGACCATGATATTCTGGGCGCTTGGTGGCGGCAAGATTGAGAAAATGGAAGCCCAGGCAGCAGTAAAAAAAGGCTTCAACATTAACCTGCCGGATGCTAACCTGAAAGATGACAAGCCTATGGATAAAATGAGTTACTACGATCAGGCGAAACTGGATTCAATAAAATTTCTTGAACTGGTTAAGAATGATCCTAACTACAAGAACATTGGATTAACAGATACGGATGAATACCTGTCAGGGGAAGAAGACACATTTCAACTTCCTGCCGATGAAAGAGGGCTGAACACTTCTCTTTACAGTGGTCGTGGGAGTAATGATCCCCATACTGACAAGATATATCGAAAGCTGGCAGAACTTGACAGGGAGATGAGCAAGCCTGTACCTGCCTCGATGGAAGATGAGCCTTATGATATGTACCAACGCCCCCCTGGTAGCGGTAACAGTAGTGCAGGCGTTAATTCATCAGACGTGGACAGGCTGGAACAAATGATGAACATGATGAATCAACCTGCTGGCGAAGACCCTGAAATGAAACAACTGAATGGAATGTTGGATAAGATACTGGACGTGCAATATCCCGAACGTGTGCAGGAAAGATTAAAACAGACTTCTGAAGCAAACCGTGGGCAGGTATTCGCAGTCTCGTCACAAACAAAAGAAAACAACATCACATTACTAAACGCCGACCTGTCTGCGGGTGGTACAACAAATGGCTTTTATTCGCTCGCCGGCGCAACGGCTATCGAAGATTCACAGAACGCCATACAAGCGGTCATCCACGAAACGCAGACTATCGTTGATGGTTCCACCGTCAAACTGCGATTGGTAAATGATGTATTCATTAACGGGGTCCGTATTCCTAAAGACAACTTCATATATGGTATCGCTTCGCTCCGTGGTGAAAGATTAAGTATCAAGATTACCAGTGTGCGGTATAATAATTCATTATTTCCAGTTGAATTAGCGGTGTACGATATGGACGGACTGGATGGTATTTACATTCCAGGAGCGATTACCAGGGACGTTGCAAAGCAGTCCGCAGACCGATCCATGCAAACCATCGGCTTGACTTCACTTGATCCTTCGTGGGGAGCGCAGGCCGCAAGTGCAGGTATAGAAGCCGCAAAGACTTTGTTCAGCAAAAAAGTCAAGCTGATTAAAGTAACTGTAAAAGCAGGCTACCAAGTGCTTTTACGTGACGAAAAGCAAAAACAATCCCACTAAATATTTGAATCACTTAAAAATTCCAAAAGATGAAAAAGATCAGTGCAGTAATGGGAATTTTCCTGCTTATTACAACTTTCAAAGCGCAGGCACAAACAAATACAACCTGGCAAACAAAAGCAATTGAATCATATCATGTGGCAATTGCTTTCTCCAAAACAACCAACATTATCTTTCCCTATTCTATTGTCAGTGTAGATATAGGAAGCAGGGATGTGTTGGCTCAAAAAGCGAAGGGAGTAGAAAATATCTTGCAGATAAAAGCCGCAAAAGATAGCTTTCCTCAAACCAATATCAGCATCATTACTGCTGACGGAAAGCTCACGTCCTTTCTGGTTGATTACGCTGAACAGCCTGCTATTCTCAACCTTTCACTAACAGGTCAGACAAAGCAAAATACCATTTCTATTTCTTCGGAAAGTATTAACCAGGAACAAATGGAGAATTACGCTTCAATGGCTTTTGAATCGAGAAAGAAGATGCGGGGTATAAAGGATGAAACTTTCGGGATTCGTTTTAAACTGAACGGCCTGTTTATCCATGATGATATTATGTTGATGCGCTTCAATATTGCCAATGAAACCAATATCAACTATGATATTGACCAGCTCAGGCTTTACATCCGTGACCAAAAGAAAAGCAAAAGAACTGCTACGCAGGAGATAAAAATAGTACCCGTACTTGTACATAACAATACGACCAAAGTAATCGGGCAGTCAGATACTACCATCGTTTTTATTGTACCAAAATTTACTATTCCTGATAAGAAGTACCTCGCAGTTCAAATGATGGAGAAGAATGGCGGCAGGCATCTGGAATTGCATATAAAGAACAAGAAAATTGTAAAGGCAGTTCCGATTAATTAAACCTGAACGCTCTACTGAAACTGTTAGATTCTATTTCAATTATTCGTTTCCGCTAAAAGATATGTTATGAAAATAAAGAAAGACGACTACAAGGATATGCTTGAATACCTGACTAATAAGCGTTGGGAAGGTGAAGAATTTGTCGCTTTTCTCGATGATTTTTCTCCAACCCGTAAAGAAGAACTATATACATTCTCTACGGAATATGATGTTATGGAGTTCTGTTACGAAATGTCAACTGACTTGGACTTTTACAACTTTCTGTCAATAAGGTCGGCATATAAGACAATGCAGGAAGCTGCGGCGAATACGGAATTGTTGATCGAAAAAGACGGCATAGTTGACGTGTCTCTGATGGTAGCGGTGCGCTATGAAAGATTAGAAAGAGAACAATTAAATAACAATCAAAATTCAGAAGTCATGAATCAGAAAAATTTTGAATACCTACGTGACCAAGTAAAGTACACGGGGTTTGGTGAAGGGTTGGAAAATGACCTGAAGCAAAAAATTCAGGAAGGAAACCCGGAGTTTAAATTGCCCTACGAAACGAAGTATGGCAATGATACCGTAAACGCTACATTGAATTTCAGCCAATCGAAGCAAAGCGATATGTACTTCTTTAACTCCTACCAGGTGAATGTCCAAAAGGAGAACAACGCTGAAACAATGGAGCAAACCTTCTATATCAACAAAGGCAACAAAATTACCCTGAAGGAAGCCTATAACCTGATGGAAGGAAGGTCGGTAAATAAAGATCTCACCAACAAAGACGGGCAGGTGTACAATACCTGGGTAGAGATGGACTTTAAACAGAGTGATAATAACGGCAATTTCAAGCTGAAACACTATCACGAGAATTACGGCTATGATCTGGAAGCCGTTTTATCTAAGCATCCAATCAGGGAATTAGGTAATGAAGAATACAAGTCGAACCTGATGGATTCCCTTAAAAAAGGGAACCTGCAATCTGCCACATTTCAGGTCAATGGTGCAGAGCAAAAACAATACATCGAAGCTAACCCTCAATTCAAGACAATCAATATATATGATAGCAGTATGCAAAGGGTGGGTAACAGACAGGCGAAAAAAGAACAGCAGTCTGAAGGTGAAAGCCGGTCAGCTAAACAAGATGGTAAAAAGGAAAAGCAGACACCTGCTGAAGATGATGGCCCTGAAATACCGAAGGTATCTAAGAAAAGGAAAAAGAACCAAAGCATCAGCTAAAGGCTAAGTGGCCCGGCTATCATAAATAGTCGTGAAGTTGAAATTGTGAAGCGGAAACTATTTATAAGGTAAAACAAATTGAAAATGAGAAGTCAAATATTAATGCTGCTGGTATTTATAATAAGCCTTTCAGCATGTAAGAAGGATAGCGAAGCTGTAATATCAGAAGGCGAAAATAAAATTGCGCTGTTAATATCAGCATCTGATGAAGTAAGTCCTGAAAATTCGGAAAATACCTACGATAGCATAGGCTTTTGGCATAATCAGATCGTTGCATACGTGCAGAACTGCAAGCCTGTTACGGACACACCCTATGTAGAAGCATCAACCCAATGCGTACTTCGTTTTTGCAGGGAGATGCAACGTATTGAACCGCCTGTATCATTTTTCTCAACAGTAAACCAGACGGTAAGGCAGAGTAACGAAAGCATCGAAACGCTTATAGCTAATTGTCCTTATGAAGAACCAGTAAAGGCCGCCCTGGATTCATTGGTGCAATTGATAAAACGACTTTCGGAAAGCAATAGTCCCTATCCGGTGATTAAAGCCATGATTGTGGACTTTGAGAGCAGGGTAATGCAAAATAGCCTACTTAATCCTGAAGGTCGTGAGATTGCCCTTAAAGCAGCATTGATAGCACGTTACTCCATTTATTACTGGATAAATACGCTCCAGCCCCCTGCTCCGGCGGCGGCCTTTAAGTTTAAAAACATCGTTAAGTGGATTGCTGCCGTCACCAGTGATATAGGTGGTGCTATCGTAAGCGGTAGTGTGGAATACGCTGCTGATTGCAGCTCGTATGCCTATGATCTGGTAACGTATAGTATGCCTTAGTTGATCCTTAAAAATCAGGTTATGAATAACAGTCTTGTAAACAGAGTGGAAGCAGAGCTGAACCAATGGCGTTCGAGAGAGGAACGGTTTAGCAAGCTGTTTTCTTTCAGCCTTTCAAACAATAGGGCGCTGCTAAAAGAAAAGCTGGATTACTACGACCGTATTGCAGCAAAGTATAAAGGCACGCAGGATCTGGACGAGCGGTTTGCGCTGAGGGTGCTGCGGCAAGAGCGCAACCGAATTGAAAAGCAGCTTTACCCTAATCTACTCATAAGGCTGCTGCGCAGGTTATTAGTTGCGCCCGTCAAGGAACAAATTGTAATAAGACAGGATAACAGGAAAACAGAACAAAACAGCCAGGCGTTGCACCATCAGGTGCAGCGTATTGGCTTTCCTGACCTTTCTGCAAAAATTGATGAGCAGATGAAACTTGGGCAGCAACAATTTTCCATTCCAGTTTCCTATTACCTCAATGATAAAGAAAGGTTAGATCATCAGTTATCGTTCGCTAAAGATCAATCAGGTGCATACCAGCTTGAAGGGTATAAAACAACCCTGTATAATGAATCCAAACCTGATGAAAAACGGCAGCAATACTTTACTATGCGCAACGGGAACAATGTAAATGCCACCGAATGCTATAATCTTTTAGCAGGTCGTTGCATCCAGAGCGGTGGAACTTGGATGCAGCTTGATTTTAACGACAAAGATCCAAACGGTAATTTCCGAGTCAAACAATTCCACTCCGATTACGGCTACGATCTTGAAAAGGCTTTGCAACAGCTTCCTTTAAAGGAATTGCTCAATAAAAGCGAAGCAGATAAACTGCAATCGGAATTAAAAAATGGAAACCGTGTGTCGGTGAGCTTTGTGAAGGATGGAGATGAACAGCGGTTTTATATTGAAGCTAATCCGCAGTTTAAATCAGTAAATATTTACGATGAGCATTCCAGGAAGATAACGCTCCATACAGCATTGGGAAATAAAACAATGGATGCCATGAAAGTGACGCAAAAGGTCAATGAGCAGCAGCAACAAAATCAGGCAAAAAAGAACGGGATGAGAATAAGGTAATAAAAGGCATGAGCAATGGATAGGTTGCATTACTTGTCGGATTTTTTTGAAGCCATAGGAACTGATGCACGCATCAGTATTACTCATATAGGTATTTATGCGGCTTTGTTACAGTATCGCATACAAAATGGCTTTGCCAATCCTATTCAGGTTTTCAGTCATGAGATATTAAGCATTGCAAAATTATCCTCCGCTATCACCTACCACAAATGCGTTAGGGAATTAAGCGAATACGGTTATATAAGGTATGAGCCGTCTTTTAATCGTATGAAGGGAAGCAAAATCTATTTTGCTGAAAGAAGCGATTAAAATAGAAAAGTAATTGGAAAGTTTTGCAAAAGTCCGCAATAGGCTTTTGTCATCTAAAAAGTAGGTGTGAGATGGAAGATGAAGTATTGATGAGGATCACTCCAGATAAAGCGACAGAAATTTTACGTAAAGATGGAATTGATGTCAATATCGAAGAAGCGCAGATTATACTCGACTTCTTATACAGCATGGCGAACATAGTAGTTGAGCAATACATAAGTATGCGGCATTGCGATGCCGAAATCGTAACACAGGCCGTAAAGTAAAAACGCAGCTATGAAAATTGCAGACCTTTATATAAGGGTGAGTACAGACGAGCAGGCAGATAAAGGCTATTCCCAACGAGATCAGGAGGAAAGGCTGCGTAGGTATTGTAACATCAACAACATTCAAATACGCAAGGTAATTTTTGAAGATCATTCTGCAAAGACCTTCAGGCGACCTGCCTGGCAGAATTTGCTGGTAGATTTGCGTAAGCAAAGGGGACATTCAGATTTAATTCTTTTTACAAAGTGGGATAGGTTTAGCCGTAATGCCGGGGATGCTTATCAAATGATTAGCCTGTTAAGGCATCTTGGAGTAGAACCGCAGGCCGTAGAACAACCATTAGATTTATCGATTCCTGAAAATAAAATGATGCTGGCTTTTTACCTCGCAGCACCGGAGGTAGAGAATGATCGCAGGGCGTTAAATGTATTCAACGGTATGCGACGTGCCAAAAAGGAAGGGCGCTGGATGGGCACAGCTCCGATTGGCTATGTGAACAGAATTACAGAAGATGGTAAGAAATACATTGCACCGAAGGATAAAGATGCTAAAATCATGAAATGGGCATTTGAAGAAATTTTTCGCAATAAACTGAATACTGAACAAATCTGGAAGCAAGCCCGTGAGAAAGGTCTGAAATGCAGCAAGAATAATTTTTGGGTAGCGATAAGAAATCCTATTTATTGTGGACTGATTTTCGTTCCTCAGCATAAAGATGAACAAAGTGAGCTTGTACAAGGGCAACATGAGCCAATTATTACTGCCTCACTTTTTTTTGATGTGCAGGATGTGCTGGATGGTAGAAAGAGAAAAGTTGTAAGTAAAAAGAGAATTGCTCAGGATGATATTCCCTTGAGAGGTTATTTGATTTGTCCAAACTGTGGAAGGTTTTTAACTGGCAGTGCTTCAAAAGGAAGAAACAAATACTATCATTACTATCATTGCAGTTCCGAATGTGGTGTACGATACAAAGCAGATGATGCAAATAATTTAATGATAGAAGCGATCGAAAATGAAGTTCGTAATGTTCCGCAACTTAAATTGTTCAGGGAAATTCTTATAGCCACTTACATGGATGCAAACCGTGTCGAAAAAATAGATCAGAAGCGCATGATGTCTCAACTGGATCAAATAAAGCACCGGCTCTCGAAGGCTCGTGAATTGTTGCTTCGTGGGGAAATTGAAGGGGAAGACTATCGTACTATTAAATCAGAAGCCAACGAAAGAATGACTGATATTGAAGCAAAGCTAAAAACATCCATTTCCTTTTCAGACAATATGGAACTACTATGGAATCTTCCCATTTCAAAAGTGTCGCATTTAGATGAGTTGTTTCAAAATGGAACTGTTATACAAAAAAGAAAAATAGTAAGTACACTGTTTCCCGATAACCTGACGTTCAACGGCGAAAATATCGTTCATACAAAAGTAAGCGCCGCCATCAGTTTGATAAGTAAGAATAGAAAAAGCCATACAACAGAAACTACAACTGATCGTGAAACATACCAGGCTGAAAGTGTTCATCTAAACAGAAAGCACGTTGTAGCCGCTTTACGAAATAGGGTGTAATTATTTTCGCTATTTAGTTTCTGGTAACTTGGCTACGATTTTGCCATGTAACCGTTCGTTAACCAAATAGCCAATGAAGGAGGCAAACGAAGTTATATCCTGTCCCACGCTTGCCTGCTCTAATGCCTGCATATATTCAGTTCTTCTTTCCACAGGTATAACTGTCCACGGGTATCCACCTGAAGCCAACATCGCATTCATTAGAAACCGTCCTATTCTTCCGTTACCATCCATGTATGGGTGAATAAAAACAAAAATGAAATGACCCAATACTGCCCTAACCGATGGCTCCGGTTCTTCTTCTAATAATTCAAACAGTACAGGCATGGCGTCTCTCATAGCATCCACATTCAGAGGAACGTGTTTGGAGTTGCCGATATATACCTGATGGTTGCGATACCCTGCAAGGTCTGCCGCTTTTAAAAGTCCGGCGGTAACACTTGGGTCGAATAATTGTCTGTACCATTTTGAGTGATCTTTGTCCACCTGCTTCCCGGAATTGGCTCCCTTCAATATGGCTGTGATGGTTTCTTTCACCTGCAGAAAGGCTTGGTAGTAGCCTCGGGCTGCCATAGCATCTCTTTGCTTACGGTCTTCCTCATGTCCCTTACTGTTCCACTGGCCACTGCTTACCCTTTCGATAAGTTCCGGTGTCACCCGATACCGTTCAATCGAGAGGGAGTGATAAGCGTCTGTTAGGTAAATGTCGTCAACATCCTTCAGGTAGGCTTGTGGATCATCGGGTATGCCGGGAGCTTTCGGAAAGCTGGCAATAATAATCTCACGCATCTGCTGCCACATGAGCCTGATCCGGTTTGCATAAGGAGAGCGTTCACGGGAGGAAAGATTAAGGTTCAGTTTGGTTTCAAAAGGATCTTCTTCCCGTATATCGTAATCGGCCTGCTTAACAGTATCAACAATCTGGTCAGCTATTTTATCCCTGTTTATATTTCTGAAAGCGCCTGCTAACCTTCCTGCAAATGTGGTATGCCCATTTCCCAAAAGGATAGGTAATACTTCGGAAGCATCTCTTATCAACGTAAGGGCAGTGCGGGCATCTATGGCATTCCTTGTATAAATGCCTGGAGAGCTATAAACCAAAGCAGCCGCAAGATTGTACATCCTGATTCCATTCGTTATGATGGTTTGATCCGCTGGCGGAATAGCAGTTCTTAAATTGAACAAAGATGTATTATGCGGCAAAGGCGTAGGGTTATTATTCCCTTGCGGTGAACGAATCATTAATTGTTGCGGTACTGCGCTGTTTCCCGCATGAATAAGAAGCGACTGATCTGCCGACAAACACCAGTCCTTTCCAAACTTGTAATTCAGGAATTTGGCAATGAAATCCCAATAGGAACTGTACCAGGAGGTGGTTTCACCTTCCTTTTCCGCAGGATCAGTAGGTATATACCACCCCTTTGTCACTTCACGGATAAAGCCGTTTTTAAGTAGTATTTCCCTGTATTTTCTATTGGGTATTTCATCGGTATGAATACCGACAATGCCATTGTCCTGTAACTCTTTCAGGAATTTAAGTGATTCCACTAATCTTTCGCGTGGTGTGGCCATATCGAACAGTTTGAATTTTTATGTGGCTAATAGGCTATTGCTTCCTATTAAGCTATTAAACATGGGCGTGTAGTTCTTATTAAATCTTGTCGTTTTATCAGTATTAAACAAAGATGCAACAAATTTATTAAATTATGACGTGATAATTATATTAAATATTGTTCGGTCGCATTTTTCTTCTTATCTTTACATAGTACCACACTTAATTTTTATAGTATGAAAATAGCAGACATCTATGTACGGGTTAGTACAGACGAACAAGCTGATAAGGGCTATTCGCAACGTGACCAGGAAGAACGTTTGCGGAAATACTGCGAAATAAACAACATCCGGGTCAGGAAAGTGATCCTGGAAGACCATTCAGCTAAGACCTTTAAACGACCGGCTTGGACAGGACTATTAAGCGATTTACGCAAACACAAGGGGCATACTGACCTTATCCTGTTTACGAAATGGGACAGATTTAGCCGGAATGCCGGGGATGCATACCAAATGATCAGCACTCTTCGTCGTTTAGGCATAGAGCCGCAGGCTGTAGAGCAACCCCTTGACCTTTCTATTCCAGAAAACAAAATGATGTTGGCTTTCTATCTGGCAGCACCGGAGGTTGAAAATGATCGGAGAGCGTTAAACGTGTTTCATGGGATGCGCAGGGCTAAGAAGGAAGGTCGCTGGATGGGAACTGCACCCATTGGTTATGCTAACAAAGTTAATGAGAACGGTAAGAAATATATTGCCCCGAAAGATATTCAGGGTGATATAATGAAGTGGGCATTTGAAGAACTATCCCGTAGTAAACTTAATACTGAACAAGTATGGAAGAAAGCAAAAGAAAGAGGATTAAAGTGCAGCAAGAATAACTTTTGGGTTGCCATACGAAACCCGATATACTGCGGATTGATATTTATTCCCAAATACAAAGAAGAAGAAAGCCTGTTGGCAAAGGGACAACATGAACCTTTGATCTCTGAAGCCCTTTTTTATGATGTTCAGGATGTATTGGATGGACGCAAACGGATTTTGGGAACAAAAGTTACAGCCGATGATAGCATTCCATTGAGAGGTTTTTTAATCTGTCCTAAATGCGGAAGGATGTTGACAGCCAGTGCATCTAAAGGAAGAACACAATATTACCACTACTATCATTGCAGTTCTGCTTGCGGTGTTCGTTACAAAGCAAAAGAGACAAATGATAAAATGTTTGACGAAATCAAAAAATATGTTTGGCCGCTTTCGAAACTTGAAATGTGCAAAGAAGTAATTACGTCAACATATAAGTCAAAAGAACGTGGAGAAAGAGATGAACAAAAAGATTTGAAAGTACAATTGCAGGAGGTCAACAACCGGGTTGTAAAAGCAAGAGAACTGCTTTTGTGTGGCGATATTGAAGGCGATGATTATCGGGCTATCAAATCTGAATGTGAGGAGAAGATAAATCGTCTGGAGGCAAAATTGAAAGCTGCTGTAAGTTTTCAAACAACGGTAGAACCATTGTGGGATAGGGCTTTTAGTAATATCGCTCAGCTTGATATTATGTATAAAGAAGGTTCGGTAGAACTTAAAAGAAAGATAGTTGGTTCGATGTTCCCTGAAAATATCGTATTCGACGGTTGCCAACATCGAACCAAAAGATTGAATGAAATCATCAACATTATATCCTTAATAGACAAGGAATTAAAGCCAAAAAAAAATGGGACAAGTCGTTTGAATTTTGACTTGTCCCATATGGTGATCTGGCTGGGACTCGAACCCAGGGCCCATACATTAAAAGTGTATTGCTCTACCAACTGAGCTACCAAATCAGCCTTTTAATTTTTAGGAGTGCAAAGATAAGGATATTGACTTAAAAAAAGCAAGCTTAAATAATTTTTTATCAACGGTTTTTGAAATATTGTTGATAAAATCAGGCCGTCATTAAACTACAGCCCCTGGTATCGCTGTTATCCATTCTGCCCAGCACTTCAAAACTGCCATTTGCATGCAAGCGGCCAATATCGTCGGTGGCAATGAAACTGCAGCTATAAATATTGGCCAGGTCAATCACATTGATAAGGCCGGTTTGGGGTTTGCTGTCAGCCTGAGCAGCAGTGATGATCTGCACCGGGTCATCCTGTTCCCTCAATACGACCCTCATCCAGCCCGGACAATGGAAAATACCATCGCCCTTTGAATATGCCTGTGACAGGAGTTCCGTCATACCATACTCGGAATGTACCAGGCTGATGCCAAGTTTCTTTTGTAAAATTTCATGAACTTCCTGTCTTGTCATTTCTTTCCTGCGGCCCTTCATGCCGCCTGTTTCCATAACAATGGTATGTTTTAACTGCATGGGAAAGGCTTCTGCAAAATCAAGCAGGGCATAAGTAACACCTATTAACAGGGTAGGCAGTTTCAGCAATTCATTGTGTAATATGGTACGGTGCAGTCTTTCGTGATCATATAAGTAAAAACCATTCAGTGGGTTATTGCCGGCCTTTATGAGTTCATCCACCATCAGCACCAGGGAAGAATTTTTTCTTTCCAGGTAGGATGGCAGGAGCCCCAGAATGCACTTATGTTTTGGATCGCCATAAAACTTTTGAAAGCAGGCTGTAAAACTTTTCAGGTAAACGTTCAGGTCTTTTACAAAGTGCCTGGCAGGAGTGCTTTGTGTTGTTCCGCTGCTTTCAAAAATCGTATCGGTGTCAAATTCACCTGTCTTTACTTCGTGGGTTTTGAAAAAAGAAATGGGTAAAAAAGGGATACTGCCAATGTCGTCCACTGCCTTTACATCTGTATGCATACTGTCGCAGAACTTCCGGTATATATTATTGTGCTGATACTGAAAACGGAACAAAGCGATAGCCAGATCGTTAAAATTGTCATCCCGGGCAGCAAATATGCTTTTTTCGAAGTCCATATTTTTAACTCCTTGTTTCAACCGCAATCATTAAATTTGACATATTAAAACACAAAGATGCGATACAGTTTACTATTTACCATAGCTATTTTGTTTTTGACAGCCTGTAAAAAAGATAAATACACTACTGCTCCGCAGATATCATTTAAATCTTTCAGCGCTTTGGAGGCAAGTACCCGAACATCAGATGCCAATCAGCCTTTATTGATCCTTGAAGTAACCGATGCAGAAGGGGATTTGGGTAATATCAGTTCAACAGAACAAGCTAAAGTTTATATAAAAAACCTGCTGACCTTAAAAGAAGATTCACTGCTGTTTCCTGATATGAGCAGTATTGCCACTTCAAATTTCAAGGCAAATCTTGAAGTGGGATTGAAAAGGGTCTTAGGCGGACGTGACCTGCCAACCAGCCAGCGCCCTTACCAGGATACACTGCACTTTGAAGTGTATGTAAAGGATTTTGCCAAAAATAAAAGCAATGTAATTGTAACTGACCAGCAGTTCATTTATTACACACTTCCCTGATGAAATGGCTTCATTTCATCTTATCTCATTCTATCTTCATTGCCTTCTGTGCTCTGGCGCTTACTTTTCAGACTGCTTTGTTATTGCAACTGTATGTTGAACCGTTCGTATATGGCTTTATTTTTTTTGCAACCCTGTGCAGTTATAATTTTTACTGGGTTATAAGTAAATTGTCATTCACTTCAAAGGGCAATTTACAGGCAACCCTGAAAAAACAGGGCACAGCCTTCCTGGTGCTGCTGGTTTCTTCTGCCGGAATGTTATATTGTTTCGTTCGGTCTTCCTTGCCTGTACATTTGACACTTATGGCCATTTGCCTCACTGTATTGTATGCCATTCCACTGTTGCCCGTCCCGTTTTTAAAATTCACCCGCAGGGCCGGGGTGCTGAAAACAATATTACTGGCATTCACCTGGGCTTTTGTTACTGTGCTGCTGCCCCTGCAAAAAGATCTGTTATCATTGAACCATGCCGGCGTTTTCATATTTAGCCGCCGGTTCCTTTTCATGCTAATGCTTTGTATTATATTCGACAATCGTGATAAGGATATGGACAAGATCAGGGGGCTGCGAAGCCTGGCAACCGACCTTGGGCCAGTTACACTCCGCATGCTTATTTATTGCATCTTTCTCCTGTTATTCGTTTCTAATTTCTTTTTCAGGAATTATGGTATCAGTTTGTCGCAGTCAGTAGCGCTGCAGGTTTCAACACTTGCACTACTGGTTGTATATTTTTATTCAAACAAAAAACAGGGTTACCTGTTTTATTATTTTTTTGTGGATGGTATGATGATATTTTCGGCACTGGCCACTTATATAGCCGGTATTTAAGTAATTTTGCGGCAATTAAATTTTTATTATGGCAAAAGCTAAAAAACCAAAAAGCATTCTTACAGATAATTCATACACATTTTTCAAAAATTATATTAACAACCCTTCTCCAACAGGTTTTGAAAGCAGCGGCCAGAAATTATGGCTTGAATATGTGAAACCTTATGTAGATACAACATTTACCGATCCTTACGGAACTGCAGTAGGGGTTATCAATCCTGATGCTGCATTTAAAGTGGTGATTGAGGCGCATGCCGATGAGATAAGCTGGTTTGTAAATTATATTTCTCCCGAAGGGCTGATATACCTGAAACGCAATGGCGGGGTTGATCACCAGATTGCACCTTCCATGCGTGTGCTCATACACGGCTCAAAAGGACCGGTGAAAGCAGTTTTTGGCTGGCCCGCCATACATACCCGCATGAATGGCGGAGATAACAAGGAAACACAACCCAAAGTGGACAACCTGTTCCTGGATTGCGGGGCCCGTTCTAAAAAGGAAGTGGAGTCCCTGGGAATTCATGTGGGCGCTGTGGCCACCTATGAAGATGGCTATGAAGAAATTGCATATGATTACCTGATTGGCCGTGCTTTTGATAACCGTGTTGGCGGATTCATGATCGCAGAAGTGGCAAGGTTGCTTAAGGAAAATAAGAAGAAGCTTCCCTTTGCTTTGTACGTGGTTAATGCTGTACAGGAAGAAATTGGCCTGCGTGGTGCCGAGATGATCGCTCGTCGCATCAAACCCGATGTGGCCATAATCACAGATGTAACCCATGATACCACCACGCCCATGATCAACAAAATGGTACAGGGCGAATGTGCCTGCGGTAAAGGCCCCTCACTTACTTATGGCCCTGCAGTGCATAACAAATTGCTGGACCTGATAAAAGCAACAGCTCATAAAAGTAAAATAGAACTGCAATATCATGCTGTTAGCAGAAGCACCGGAACCGACACGGATTCTTTTGCCTATGCTAACGATGGTTGCCCGTCCGCTTTAATATCGATTCCACTCCGTTATATGCATACTACCGTGGAAATGCTGCATAAATCGGATATTGAGAATACAGTAAAACTTATGTATGAGACGCTTTTGGCACTGACACCCAAAACAAAACTCAGTTATTTCTAAGCAGAAGCCCGGTAAACAAAAATGTTTTTTAACTGTTAGTTTATGTCCAAAAGGCTGATTGTTTTAGTGGTCTTTATTTGTCTTGCTTCGGTGTCGGTAATTTTGTTCTTAATGAAACAATCGGCCGACAGGGCCAGGAAGGTTTCCAATGAATACCTGGACCAATTCAGGACAATTGATAAAGAACTAAAGCAAAGCAGTTCCAGGCTGGATTCACTGAATAAAATGGTTTTTGATTCTCTGCGCAACGCAGGCAAATAATATGATCATGGAAGACAGGTTCATCAAATATTCAAAACTATATGTGCTGGTTTTCCTCCTCTTTCTCTCCGTGCCGGTATTATTGGGTTTGATTTTTTTCCTTTTTTATGGATTCTCAAAAGTGATTTCCTCCGGCATTGCTGATATTGTATTTGGTTTATTGGTGACCGTACTGCCGGCAGCCCTTTTTATGTCGGTGTATGCTATTTTTTTTATAAGGACAAAGAATCACCCTTCCCGGCCTGTAAAAACTTTCTCGCAACTTATATTCATTGCAGCCTTTGTGACCAGTGTGCTTGTGTTGCTGTTTGATATAAAGAGTTTTTTTGCAAAATTCAGCAGCGATATTGATCGCTATTACAGCTACAGCCTTTTGTACCTTGCGGGCAATGTGGCTTTGCTTTTTATTATTGCCATCATACAGGCATTCACTACGCAAAAGGAAGTGGACTGGATGGACAGGAACAGGTGATTTTTAGCTATGGCTTTAGAATATAAATTCCCTCCCGTGAACAGGAGGGAATTTTCTTTAACCCTTAAAACAACCAACATGAAAATTGTTGGTGCACGACGAATCAGGTACGTAAAATATGACCGGGCGGTTCTGCCCATTACAGGGAATCTCATAATTTTATTTATTAACTCTGGAAAGCACTTAATTACTCTTTATGATTTTGGAGATCAAAAGTTGATTTACGTGTCAACTTTGTGATTTTTTTATCCACAAATAGCTTCTGTACCGTGTTTTTACTATGATATTGTAAAAAAAAACTATATTATATTTAAAACCTCATTCATCACTAAAAACCATTCTATGTTAAAATTAAGAACTGCACTCTCATTTTTGTGCATGCTGTTAACTGCTGCAGCCTTTGCACAGGTTGAAAGGGTAACCGAAAACCAGGCAGGTATTTCCAAAAGGCTACAACAGGAAATAGATATGACCAAGGACCCGGCCCTGGGAATTGTTCCAAAAGGCAGGCTTTTTGAAGCTTACCAGTACAGGAACCAGTTGCTGAAGACAAATACTGTAAATTCCTTACTATCCTGGACCGAACGTGGCCCAAGCAGCGATGCTGTAGGAGCCAGCAACGGTAACAGCCGCCCGGGAAATGGTAAAACCTCCGGCAGGGTAAGGGCTATTTGGGAAGACCTGGGAGATGCAACCGGTAAAACAGTTTGGGTTGGTGGTATAGATGGCGGGCTCTGGAAGACTACCGACATTACACTAAACCCTGCCACCTGGACACCCATCAATGATTTTTTCGGCAACCTTTCCATCGCCAGTATTTGCCAGGACCCCACCAATGTGAACATCATGTATTTTGGAACGGGAGAAAAAGCGATCAATGCTGATGCAGTGAGAGGGGCTGGTATCTGGACGAGTACAGATCATGGTGTTACCTGGACAGTTATGCCCGGCACAGCAAATTTCTGGAATGTGAGCAAACTGGTTTGTGATGCCAGCGGTAACTTATATGTAGGGTGCAATTCCATTTCCAATACATCAGGCCTGCAGCGCTATACCAAGGCTACAGCTACCTGGACGAATATTACTCCAACAGGCCTGGACCCCCGGGTACCAGATATTGAATTGAGCAGTACCGGAAGGTTACATATTACCTGTGGATATTACAATACGGCTGCAGCCAGTTCGGGTTACCGCTATACTGATAACCCTGCAACGGTTACTTCTGCTACCTGGACTTCGCCGGTAACAACTTTTACCACCCAATATAATGTAGACCTGGCCAGCAATGGCAACACGTTATATGCCTTACCATCGAACTCAGCATTTGAAGTGCCCACCATTTTCAAATCAACCAACGGCGGTGCTAACTGGGCTGCCACCACTACCACACCAGCGTTTACCAGCGGACAATCCTGGTACAATATGGCCGTGGCTGTGGACCCCACCAATGCCAATAATGTGATCGTTGGTGCTTTGGATTGTTACAAAACAACCAACGGAGGCACTTCATGGACAAAGATCAGTGAATGGGTGGGAACCACCGGTCAATATGTGCATGCCGATCAGCAGATTATTACCTGGCGCAATAATAACCAGGTTCTGATTGGCTGCGATGGTGGTGTGCATTATTCTGCCAATGGTGGTACCACCATCAGCGACAGAAACCAGGGATTACGCATCAAGCAGTTTTATTCAGTGGCGGTGCACCCCACGTCCACTAATTATTTTCTGGCGGGTGCACAGGATAATGGTGTACACCAGTTGAATGCTGCCGGTTTGGGAACATCCATTGAAGTAACCGGCGGAGATGGGGCTTTTGTTCATATCGACCAGGATCAGCCGCAGTTTCAATGGGGCTCTTATGTACGTAACCAGTACAGGAGAAGTACCAACAGCGGATCTACCTGGACCTCAGTGAATTTTTCATCAACTGTTGGCCGGTTCATCAATCCTACCGATTATGATGATGCTGCAAATATTATGTACTGCAGTGGCAATGCCAATACTTACCTGCGCTGGGCCAATGCCCAAAGCGGGGCCACGTTTACTTCAGTTACCATGAGTGGTTTGAATTCGGGTACGGTATCTGCCATCAAAGTATCTCCCTATACTGCCAATACCGTATTTTTTGGCGGTGGCGGCAGTGGCATCACCCCATCATTGATAAAGGCAACTGCGGCAAATGCAACGCCTGCATTTACCAGCATTATTGGTACAGGCATGACAACTGCCAGTGCAAATATTTCCTGTATTGAATTAGGAACCAATGAACAGAACATAATCGTTGTTTATTCAAACTATGGAATCAACAATGTTTGGGTAACCAGCAACGGAGGCACCACGTGGACAAGCGTGGATGGTAACCTGCCCGACATGCCTGTACGCTGGGCTATGTTCTATCCCGGAGATAATACCAAAGCCATCATCGCAACAGAAACAGGAATTTGGACCACAAACCTCTTAAACGGCGCTTCAACAGTCTGGGATCCTGAAACCGGCTTCCCCAATGTGCGTGTCGACATGCTGCAATACCGGGCAAGCGACGGACTGCTGGCTGCTTCCACACATGGCCGCGGATTATTTACAACCATCATCGGGGCTGCTCCTTCCTGCGGTAATGTTGCCGGATTAAACGCTTCTTCCATTACAACTACTACAGCCACACTGGGCTGGTCTGCCCTGGGTGGTGCTTTAAACTACGATGTGGATTATAAACTGAATTCATCAGCAACCTGGATCAATGCCGCAACCGCAACTACCAGCCTGTCAGTTTCTCTGACAGGGCTTACCACTTCATCACTGTATGATTACCGGGTAAGGGCCAACTGTACCGGTGCAACCGGGGCCTATACCCAGGCACAGTTTACTACAGCAGCAAACCCAACCTGTAACACAGCCACGGGCTTAACCGCCAGTGCAGTTACATCCAACAGTGCTACCGTAAGCTGGACTGCTGTAAGCGGAGCCACCAATTATGACGTAGATTACAAATTGAATTCATCTGCAACCTGGACCAATGCTGCCACTGCCACCACGTCCACTTCTGTGGCATTGAGTGGTTTGTCTGCTTCTTCTTTATACGACTGGAGGGTGAACGCTAATTGTAACGGCGTTGGACTAAGCAGTGGCTTTGTACAATCACAATTTACAACTGCTGCCGTTAGTACCTGCCCTGGTCCGCTGGATGTTAGCACCAACGGTACAGCTGCAGGTGCTGCCACCATTCCGTTCAATACAGATGTGAAAGGAACTATCAGCCCAACCGGCGATAATGATTACTATAAGTTTGTGATCACTACAGGAGGTACGGCAACCATCACCCTGACCACGCTGCCTTTTGATTACGATCTTAAATTGTACAGCAGCAACGGCACTACCCAACTTGCAATATCACAGGCCGGAGGCACCACCAGCGAAAACATCAGCAGAACCTATACAGCAGGCACATATTATGCGCATGTATATGGCTTCAACGGAGCCAATAGCGCCACCAGTTGTTATACTTTAAGGGTACAGCTTGGAACAGCCACACAGCAGGATTTGCCCGTTACGGATAATTCCAAACTGTCAATGAAAGTGTTTCCAAACCCGGTTGCTGATAAGCTGACAGTTTATTTAACCGGCGACAATAAGCCTAAAAAACTGGTGATGTATAATGTGAACGGAAAAATTATGTATACACAAACTGTTACAGATATGTTTACAACCCTGGATGTTAAAAAGATCCCCGGCGGAGTATACTACCTGAAACTGACAGATGCAGATGGCAACTTATTGCACAGCGAAAAATTTGTGAAACAATAACCTGTTCAGGTAAATAAAAAAGCCGCCCGATAAGGGGCGGCTTTTTTATTTCAGTTATCCTATACCAGTGCCAGGTCAAGTACCTGCTGCATGGTTTTTACATAATGAAATTTAATTCCCCTGATATACTGGGGATTGATCTCATCCACATCTTTTTCATTTTGCCAGCACATGATGATCTCTTTTAAACCGGCCCGGCGTGCAGCCAAAACTTTCTCCTTGATGCCCCCAACTGGCAGTACCTGTCCCCGAAGGGTGATCTCGCCGGTCATGGCCAGGTATGGTTTTATTTTGCGGCCGGTGAAAGCACTGGCCAAGGCGCTCAGCATAGTAATGCCGGCACTCGGACCATCCTTGGGCACAGCACCCTCGGGCACGTGGATATGTATGTCTCTTTTGTTGAAGATATCCGGGGCAATGTCCACTTTTTTGCAATTCGCTTCCAGGTAGGTGAGGGCGGTACTGGCACTTTCCTTCATCACATTTCCCAGGTTGCCTGTTAGTTTCAGCTCGCCCTTGCCTTCGCTTAACTGTGTTTCAATGAAGAGAATGTCACCACCCACATAGGTCCAGGCCAGGCCAACTGCCACGCCGGGCATATTGGCGATCTTATACAGGTCGTTACTGTACCTGGGTTTTCCCAATATCTTTTCCACATCGTTATTGGTAATGGTGGCTTTCAGCTTTCCTTTGGTAACCAGTTCTTTGGCCTGGTAACGCATAATGCTGGCAAGTTGCCTGTCCAGTTCCCTTACCCCGCTTTCCCTGGTATAATCCTGTATGGTTTTTTCCAGGACCGCATCGCTCATCTTAAAACTTCCCGGCTTCAACCCGTGCATTTCCTGTTGTTTAGGTATAAGATGACGCTTGGCAATCTCTATTTTTTCTTCCACAGCATAACCGCTTAAATCTATGATTTCCAGTCTATCGCGTAACGGTGCTGGAATTGTGCTTAAGCTATTGGCGGTTGCTATGAACAGTACTTTACTGAGGTCGTATTCCAGTTCCAGGTAATTATCGTAAAAGGTATTGTTCTGTTCAGGGTCCAGTACTTCCAGTAAGGCAGAGGAGGGGTCGCCACGGTGGTCGCTGCCTACTTTGTCTATCTCGTCAAGTATGATTACCGGGTTGCTTGATTTAACCTTGCGGATGGATTGCAGGATACGGCCAGGCATGGCGCCAATATATGTTTTCCGGTGTCCCCTTATTTCACTTTCATCATGCAGACCGCCAAGGCTTACCCGTACGTATTTTCTTTGTATAGCAGCAGCAATACTTTTGCCCAGGCTGGTTTTACCAATACCCGGAGGGCCCAGGAAGCAAAGGATCGGAGACTTCATATCACCCTTCAGTTTAAGTACCGCCAGGTATTCCAGTATACGTTCCTTGATCTTCTGCATACCATAATGGTCCTGGTCCAAAATTTTCTTTGCTTTTTTCAGGTCGTAACTGTCTTCGGTATACTCATCCCAGGGCAGGTCAAGCATCAGGTCAAGGTGATTATAAACCACTGAGTAATCCGGGGTAGTGGGGTGCATGCGTTCGAGTTTTTCCACCCCTTTGGTAAACATATCTTTAGCTGCGGCCGGCCATTTTTTGTTCTCAGCCTTCTTCAGCATGTCTTTTACTTCAGCCACATTATCTCCGCCCAGCTCATCTTTAATGGCTTTCATCTGCTGCTGCAGGAAATATTCACGCTGCTGCTTATCCAGTTCGGCCCTGGTTTTATTAGTAACCTTGTTCTTCAGTTCAGTGTACTGCAATTCGGTCTGCATCAGGTTCATCAGCAGTTCGGCCCTGGCCTTAATGCTGCTGATCTCGAGCAGGCGTTGTTTTTCCTTGATATCGCTGTTGAGGTTGCTGCTTACAAAATGTATCAGGAAGGAAGGATTTTCAATATTCTTCAGAATAATGGCAGCTTCGCTGGGCAGGTTGGGAGAGAGGTTGATGATCTGTCCCGCCAGGTCTTTAATACTGCCGATCATTGCTTCAAAATCAGGATCGTCTTTCAGCACCTCGTCTGTTAACACAGTTATCTTTGCCTTAAAATAAGGATCATCGCTGGTAATTTCTTCAATCTTGCAGCGCTTGCGCCCCTGGATGATGATGGTGGTGCCCCCGTCGGGCATTTTTATCAGCTTGGCAATCTTTGCAACGGTACCAATATCTTCGAGGTCGCTAACGGTGGGCTCTTCAATGGTACTGTCTTTTTGTGCAACAACCCCTACCAATTTGTCAGCCTTGTAGGCATCGGTTACGGCCTTAATACTCTTGTCCCTGCCAACAGTGATAGGGATAACAACACCCGGAAAGAGTACCGTATTTCTTAAAGCTAAAAGTGGAATAATTTGTGGAATCGATTGATCATCAACAACTCCGTCTTCTTCTTCATTTAAAGGAATCATGGGCATAAACTCCATCTCATCTTCTGTACCCGGCAATAAAATCTTCTGGTTCATAGTTTTTTAATCTAAAGTCAAATTGTCAACACACAGGGTTCGATACTGCTTTTTTGTGTAGTGGTATATATAGTCAATATTAATGCCGGAAATAGAATTACGAATTAGTAATGAAGAATTAGGAATTGACTTAACAAATCGCATCCGTCTGATAAACAAAAGCTGTTTCTCTTAATTCCTAATTCGCAATTCCTGATTCTTCAAGTACTTTTGCAGCTCATGTATATCAACTGCAACGATAAAGAACTGGAAATACTGGAAAAAATTGCCTTCTCTGCCAGCGAGATTGGCCTGCCCTGCTACCTTATCGGAGGCTTTGTAAGGGATAAGATACTGGGAAGGGACACCAAGGATATGGATATTGTGTGTGTGGGAGATGGTATTGCCCTCGCCGCCAAAGTTGCTGAAAAGTTCTCACCTGAACCCGAAGTGCATTTCTTTAAGAATTTCGGAACGGCACAGATAAAAACGGAGGGGCTGGAAATTGAATTTGTGGGTGCCCGAAAGGAAAGTTACGATTTTAACAGCCGCAAACCTGCTGTGGAGAACGGCACTATTGAAGATGATCAGAACCGCCGCGATTTTACCATCAATGCCATGGCCATCAGCCTTAACAAAGCAGATTACGGGCAATTGGTTGATCCCTTCAATGGCATCAAACACCTGGAGGACAAAAATATACAAACGCCCCTGGCACCGGCCCAAACTTTTAGTGATGACCCGCTGCGCATGATGAGGGCCATCCGTTTTGCATCACAGCTGAATTTTTTCATTAACCCGGAAACATTTGAGGCAATCCGGAAAATGGCGGGACGTATAACCATTGTAAGCGGAGAAAGGATTGCTGATGAGCTGAATAAGATACTGATGAGCCCCAAACCCAGCATTGGTTTTGATCTCCTGTTTAAAAGCGGGTTGTTAAAGATCATCTTCCCGCAAATGGCTGAGCTCGCAGGAGCCGAATATTTGGATGGTATGGGGCACAAAGATAATTTTTACCATACCATCCAGGTAGTTGATAATATAGCGGAGAAAACCAATGATCTTTGGCTGCGCTGGGCTGCCGTATTGCACGATATTGCCAAGCCTGCCACCAAAAAATTTGAGGAAGGCCATGGCTGGACCTTTCACGGGCATGAAGTGGTGGGGGGCAGGATGGTCCCTAAAATATTCATCAAACTAAAATTGCCCCAGAATGAGAAAATGAAGTTTGTGCGCAAAATGGTGGAATTGCATCTTCGGCCAATCAGTCTTACCAAAGAGAATATTACTGACAGTGCCATCAGGCGGCTGCTTTTTGATGCAGGGGAAGATTTTGAGGCCCTGATGACATTATGCGAAGCAGACATTACTTCTAAAAATAAACAGAAGGTAAAGCGTTTTCTCGAAAATTTTGAAATGGTGCGCCAGCGCTGTGCCGAAGTGGAGGAAAAAGACCACCTGCGTAACTGGCAACCACCTGTTACAGGCGAATTGATCATGGAAACATTCAGCCTGCCGCCATCAAGGGCTGTGGGCGATATTAAAAACGCTATCCGGGAAGCTATACTGGATGGAATAATACCGAATGAGTTTGAGGCGGCTTATGCATTTATGTTGGCTAAAGCAAAGGAATTGGGAATCGGGAAATAAGCTAATTAGCTGATGAACTAATCTGCTAATTTCTCAGGTTTATACAGTTTGCTTAACTATGAAAATGCATTTACTTCAGAGAATTAGCACATCAGCATATTGGCACATCAGCTAATTACCAATTAATTCATATTTTTACACTATGGCTATCTTACGTTTCAGAATATATTGGGAAGATGACGACAGTGTGTACAGGGATATTGCAATTAAGCATACGCAAAGTTTTTTCGACCTGCACACAGCTATCCTGAAAAGTTTCGAATTCGACTCGAAACATAAAGCTACTTTTTACCGCAGTAATGATAACTGGCAACGCGGCCGCGAAATTTCGCTTGAGCAATATGACAAGGATTATAAAGTAGCGCCGTTAATCATGGCCGATGTTATGATCGGCAGCGAGATCAGCAACCCGAATCAAAAATTCATTTACGAATACGATTTTAATAAGTACTGGCATTTTTTGGTAGAACTGATCAATGTTGATAAGGCAGAGAATAATAAACTCAGTTATCCATGTTGTATCCGTACCGAAGGAATTGCACCCTCGCAATATGGTACCAAGGGGCTGGTTGACAGCCGCCTGGCAGAGATGGAAGAAAAATATGACCTGAGACCCGATGCAATGTCGGATGGATTTAGCGAAGAAGGAGAGGACGGAGATGGAGTGGAGGCTGATGAAGATACTTCGGCTGATGAAGCTAATGACGGGTATTAGGAAAGTATTGAGCGATAAGTTGTGGGTTATAGCCTCATTGCTTCAATAGCCGGTCACACCGTTTTTTCAAACCCGTTATTCATAACTTTTCACTTCCCGAGTTTTTTACAAGCTTATACAGTTTACATGAACAAAACCTGCATTCTTATTGTTGGCCCCACTGCTGTTGGCAAAACTGCGTTGGCTATGCAAACCGCCCTGCATTATAAAACTGAGATCATATCAGCAGACAGCCGGCAGTGTTTTAAAGAACTGAATATTGGGGTGGCAAAGCCTTCGGCTGAAGAACTTGCATTGGTGAAACATCATTTCATCAGCTCACACTCAATTCACGAAGAAATGAATGCGGCTCTGTATGAGCAATTCGCACTGGCAAAAATTGATGAGCTGTTCAAAAAGCAGGATGTGGTGGTGATGGTGGGCGGAACAGGCCTGTATGTTAAAACCTTTTGCCAGGGTATTGATGAAGTGCCTGTAATTGATGAAAGAATCAGAAAAAAAATAAATGAGGATTTTGAATGGGAAGGATTGCAATGGTTGCAGAAGGAGGTTGAAAAGAACGATCCTTTATACTTCAGCCAGGGCGAAATAAAGAATCCCCAGCGGCTGTTGCGTGCACTGGAGGTAAAATTGTCTACGGGAAAATCTATAATTGAATTCAGAACGCAGCAAAAAAAGAAGCGGCCATTTAATATTATTAAGATCGGGCTGGAATTGCCAAAGGATGAACTGCATCTGCGAATCAATATAAGGGTAAACATGATGATGCAGGACGGCCTGCTGGAAGAGGTCAAAAAGCTGGTGCCATACCAAAAGCTGAATGCCCTGCAAACCGTAGGCTATCGGGAACTGTTTGGTCACCTGGCCGGTGATCTTTCCCTGGACGATGCCATAGAAATCATCAAAATAAATACCCGCCAATATGCCAAACGACAAATGACCTGGTTTAAAAAAGATGAGGAAGTGAACTGGTGTGAACCAGATTTTGAAAAACTCATCAGAGGTTTCGGACTTCCTGTTTAGAATTTTGTCTCAAAAACGTGTTCCTGATTAAACGAAGGTTCAGTAAAACTTGTCTTATATAACATCTGTCTCACCTTTTTCGGCAATCAATAGCGAATACCCGACCGGGTAATTTAAAAACTCTAAGGGATTGAGGCATTTAACCAACATGGTCCCACGTAATTTCTCCGGAATAAAAAAATAAATGGAAATATTAGCAAAGCTTACAACCTTCCGGTTGTATTTGGAGTCTCTATCACCAATACTGAAACGGGGTAAGTGAAATGTCTAACGGTGTGGATAGTTGATATTAAAGCGGGCAAGCAACTAAAAAGCTGGAATCAACGATAGCATAAAACATCAAAAAATATGACGAAGATCAGGCGTTGTCATGACGATTGTTCTTTACAGCAACTGATTATAGGCATATTTTGTTTTTTGTAACAACTAATTGATTATGGAAAAAACAGACTTACTGATCACGATCGGAAAACGTATTAAGGCCGCACGCCGTTTAAAGAACATGACGCAAAATGAACTTGCAATGGAATGCGGTTTCGAAAAAGCCAGTTTATCAAGAATAGAAGCTGGCAAAACCAATATCACTATCGGTACTTTGCACCGGATCATAACAGCGCTTGATATGCCCATGGTGGAGCTTTTCAACGACTGACAGCAATGATTTCAGCAAACAATTCTTCTTTGAGGTATTAATTCAGGGTACTGTGTTCCGGTATGATATGCCGTGCAGGATACTTAAACCCGGGTTCGTAAGCGTACATACCTAACTGATTGGTGAAAATCAGAAGATCTCCCACTGCCTGCATTTTCCTTTTTCCTGACACTTGAGGATAAATAAAAAAAAGCCCCGGATACATCTCCGGGGCGCAAACTTAAGCAATTAGTCCTGCTACCATTTTACACCAACTGTAGCTACTATATTTCCCCGCTGCTGTTTCAGGCCGGCATATGTGTTAGCCCTGTCCTGCAACCTGTACGGAAAGTTAACATCTTTGGTCATGGTATGTACATAGGTAAGGTCAACAAAAAAACCTTTATTGCGGTAGCCCAGGCCACCGCTCAGTAACATACGGTTTGCTTTCAGTTCTTTGTCTTTATAGGGATTACCATAGTAGGCAAATCCCAGGCGGGCCATGATAATGTTGAACTTCAGTTCCCCGCCAACCCGGAAATTGAAATTACCTTTATAATTTTTTTGCACCACTTTGTTGAGTGCTTTGTAATATATCTTCTCCTCATCGGTCACGGTTTCATTATCGCTCTGGAAGCGGCTGCCGCGGTGCTGCACATATTCAATATCAGCGCTGATAAAACCTTTCTGGCGCGTAACATCTTTTACTTCCCTGAATACATAGGAGCCGCTGATGATAGCTTTTAACGGTGTGCTTTGCACATACTTTGCCTCCCCGGCTTTGCCATTAGTGAAAAACCTGGAATCTATTTCGAATTTGTCAACAGGGTTCTCTACTTCAGTAACCAGGTTAGTGTAACGCGTATCTGTTAAGAACATCCAGGTAGGCGTGTGTATGGCCAGTCCCAGCCGTATGTAATCCTTCGGACGGTATATAACTCCAAGTTTTGCATTGAAACCAATACCCTGCGTTTTAAAATTATCGGTAAATTCAAATGCCTTAAAATAATTAGAAGTGTTGCCGGAAGTATCCGATTCTTTAAAAACTGTGTTACTGGTGTAGCTTACAAGCGGCACTCCGATGGCGCCGCCAATAAACCATTTGTCCTTGCTGTTGTGCGCAAAGCCAATGGATATTTCACTGATGCCCCCTTTGGTTTTTTTGATCATTTCCTGTTGCAGGGCCTGGCCGGCATCCAGTATATATTCCGGGGCGCCCCTTACCTGTTTAATACCATTGATGGTAACTGTATCAATCAGGTAGGTGTACAAGGCTGGTGCTGATGTGTAAGGGAAAGGAGAAGTACTTCGATCCAATACCTCATCGATCGTGTAGCCGCTTTTGGCAAACTCTTCGGCAAACTGCTCACTGAATGAACTGTAATTGTTGAGACCCTTATAATGAACCTCGTTATTAAAACTGGCAGTTTGTGTAATGGCAATGCTGTAGGCGCTGCTGTTCCTTGGATCGTTCCTGCTGCTTTGACCGAATACCCAGCCGGTGGTGCCAAAGCCAAAACTGTTTTTTTTGTTTTTTGTATCTGTGTCCCTGAAAGATGCTTTGTTATTGTTTAAAAAGAAGCCGGGTGTAATTACAAATTCGTTTGTCTTGTAAAATCCAAGCCCGGCCGGATTTA
The DNA here is from genome assembly GCA_044226725.1 of Ferruginibacter sp. GTDB lineage: Bacteria > Bacteroidota > Bacteroidia > Chitinophagales > Chitinophagaceae > Ferruginibacter. Next base: position 249,940 of record JBGAGM010000001.1, read on the forward strand.
CAAAAGTGGCATTCACATCGCCGCCGAGCGAACCCATGGCCCCGCCAACAGCCATGTTGCGTGCTGTACCGCTTTGCGGGTAAAAGGAATAGCGGATCGCATCCTCCGGAACCTGGGCGTAAATACAACAGCTTATTAATAAAAGTGGGAGCGGTAAATATTTTTTCATGTAGCTTTTTTTAATGAACAATCTTTTTTCAAAAAATAAAGGGAGCAAATGCTTATCCGCCCCTTGCAGGCCTGCTGGAAGAGGAGCCTGAGCTGCTGCTGCCTGATGAAGAACTGCTGCTGCCCGATGAAGAAGGAGAGTAGGTCCTGGTATTGTTCGAAGAAGATGAAGACGAGGATGAAGCCGGGGTTGGCTCAATGGTTTGCCTGAGTATATTTCCCAGCCTGCTGCCGCTCCGGTTGCTGTTATTGTATTGTGATGATGAGGTGGACATATTTAAAGTACCATTGGTTTTACCCGCAGCTACTTTGGTATTGTAGCCATTGTAGGCATTCAGGTTAACCATACGGGGCGTACTGTTAACGGGTGTCTTAACGGTTGGGGTAACTGTATAAATAGCCCAGGGATAATAATAAGGGTTGTAATAATAACCGGTATGATAACAATTGCAGTAACAATAATTATAAGGGCTGTTATCATAATCGTAATCATCCCTGAAATTACGCCAGCGCCTGTCGCGGATGCTCATGGTGATTTCATAATCATTTTTCCTGTTCTCATATCGCTGTTCCTCACGCTTTGTTTCTGTTTTCTCTTCCACAACCTTTACCGGTGAATAATAAACATCATCGGGCGTTTGCCCTGTTTTATAAGCCGTGCTGCAACTGCTGAAAGCCGCTACGGATAAGACAAAAAGTAAAATTTTTGATTGCATGGCGATTTGTTTTAAGCTTTTAAAATTGAAGTTACTACTTTTGTGCAGTGCAGGGGCCCTTGTGCAACTGCTTAACATATAGCATCTGGCAGTAAAGTTAAACTGACTGCTGTTAAAGCTGTGCTAAATCAAAAGAGGATTTATTAAAATTTATACAAAGTTACATGAGCAAAGAGTTAACATCAAGAGCAGAAGATTATTCGCAATGGTACAACGACCTGGTAATTAAAGGCGGGCTGGCCGATTATTCAGCCGTGAGGGGATGCATGGTTATAAAACCCTACGGCTTTGCCCTTTGGGAAAACATGCGTGACCAGTTGGATAAAATGTTCAAGGAAACAGGCCATGTAAATGCCTACTTTCCGCTGTTCATCCCTAAAAGTTTTATGAGCAAAGAAGCAGCCCACGTGGATGGCTTTGCCAAAGAATGTGCGGTGGTAACACATTACAGGCTGAAGAATGACCCGGATGGAAAGGGTATTGTGGTGGATCCGGATGCAAAACTGGAGGAAGAACTTATCATTCGCCCCACATCCGAAACAATAATCTGGAATACTTATAAGGACTGGATTCAATCTTACCGTGACCTTCCATTGCTGATAAACCAATGGGCCAATGTGGTGCGCTGGGAAATGCGTACCCGCCTGTTCCTGCGTACAGCAGAATTTCTGTGGCAGGAAGGGCATACTGCACATGCAACCAGCGAAGAAGCGGTGGAAGAAACAAGGCGGATGCTGGATGTGTATGCTGAATTTGTAGAGAATTATATGGCCCTGCCCGTTATCAAAGGCGTTAAAACGGCCAGTGAACGTTTTGCAGGTGCTGTGGACACTTATTGCATTGAGGCATTGATGCAGGATGGTAAAGCTTTACAGGCCGGCACTTCGCACTTCCTGGGGCAAAATTTTGCGAAGGCATTTGAAGTACAATTCTTAAATAAAGAAAACAAACAGGAATATGTATGGGCAACTTCCTGGGGTGTGTCCACCCGTTTGATCGGTGCACTGATCATGGCACACAGCGATGACCAGGGACTGGTACTGCCACCCAGGATTGCTCCGTTCCAGGTGGTGATCGTTCCAATTTATAAAGGTGAAGAAAGTAAGGCAGCCATTGATGCCCGGGTGAATGAAATAATAACAGCATTGAAAAAGCAGGGTATCCGGGTTAAATATGATAACAGCGATAACAGCCGCCCCGGATGGAAATTTGCACAGTACGAATTACAGGGCGTTCCGGTAAGATTGGCCCTGGGGCTGCGTGATATGGAAAACAATGTGATTGAAATTGCACGCCGTGATACCAAGGAGAAAAATAGTGTTTCACTGGATGGAATTGCAGGCAGGGTTGCAGACCTGCTGGAAGAGATTCAGCAGAACCTCTACAACAAAGCGCTCGCTTTCAGGGATAACAATATCACTGCCGTTGACAACTGGGATGATTTTGTGAAGACACTGGATGAAAAAGCCGGATTCGTTTCTGCACATTGGGATGGAACTGCCGAAACAGAAGAGAAGATCAAGGAACAAACCAAGGCAACCATCAGGTGTATTCCTTTAAACAATAAAATGGAAGAAGGCAAATGTGTGCTGACGGGTAATCCCAGCACGCAAAGGGTATTGTTTGCCAGGGCGTATTAAGGTTAATTGGTTAATCGGTTAATCGGTTAATCCGTAGGAGCAGTTTGAGTATTTAAAGAGCTTTGTTAATACGGGCTGTTTGGTTAATTGGTTAATCGGTTAATCCGGTAATTGGTTAATCCGTATGTGCAGCTTTAGTATTTAAAGAGCTTAATTAATACGGGCTGTTTGGTTAATTGGGTAATCCGTTAATTGGTTATGCAGTTCATAAACATACAGCGGTATTAATGTTTAAAATTGAATGAACTTCTTTTTACTGAATATCACATCCTGGCTGGAAGCGCATCAGCTGCCCTGTATGTTTAAAGCAGTAACCCATGTTGATTGTCCTGGCTGTGGTTTTCAGCGAAGTTTTATTTTGCTGATGAAGGGGGATATTGGCGCCAGCTTTTCTATGTACCCTGCATTGATTCCTGTGCTGCTGCTTTTCAGCTTCCTGGTGGCACATGCAGTTTTTAAGATCAGAAACGGGGCCGTGATCTTAAAATTTGCTTACTTTTTTTGTGCAGCTGTAATTATGGTAAGTTATATTTACAAACTCTTAGTTACCAAAACGGTTTAGCATGGCAGATCAAAGCAGGGATTATTTGAGCTCGGTAAATACAAATGATGAGCATTTGCCAAATGCAACTGCCACCCTGGTGCTTGGGATACTTTCCATCGTAATATGCTTCATTTGCGGTATTGTTGCATTGATTATATCTAACAGGGATATGGCTTTATATAAAGCAAATCCCGGTCAATATTCAGCAACATCATACAATAACCTTAAAGCAGGCCGTATTTGTTCCATTGTAGGCATTGCCCTGCAGGTACTGGGTTTGATACTTTACATTATTTTTGTTTTCTTTATTATTTCAATGACCAGGGGGCTTAAATAGCCAATTTATTTTAACCAAAAAAAACTGTTATGAGTGATCAACAAAATTTTCTGAGTTCTGGTAATCAACCAGGTAATTTACCTAACGCCACAGCAGCGCTGGTGCTGGGCATCATATCTATTGTGGGTGCATTCTGTTATGGTATTGTTGGGGTAATATGCGGTATAATTGGATTGGTACTTGCCAATAAAGACCGTAAACTTTACCAGGCCACACCCGAACTTTATTCACAGGCAAGTTATAGTTCTTTAAATGCAGGCAGAACCTGCTCTATTATCGGACTGATCCTGGGCGGTCTTTTTATGCTGCTAATGATTCTTTACTTTTTAATTTTTGGTGCATTTTTCATGGAGGCAATGCGCCATGCTAACTAAATTTCTTTTTGCGAACTTAAAGGGCTTTCAACTGAAAGCCCTTTTTTTATCATGATGTTATTTTAGATTACAGTAACAGAAATTTCGTTTGGCATTTAATGAATACCCTGTGAGACTAATGCCCCAAAATAAAAATGCAACCATCTTTTTATGTAAAGCTTCCCGGGGCAACAGTCCGGCAGCTGTGAGGGGGATATTTTTTTGTTTCTCAACCTGTATTTTCCTTTAACCTCTTTGTTCAATGAAAAAACAGTTCTGGTGAGGCTTTTTCTATTCCTTAGTTGCCAGGTAATTATAATCCGCAAGTAATTTCTCCAGGAACTGGTCCACGTGCATATCTGATTGTATCTGCAATACTTCCTTTATCTTATAAGCCACCCGGTTGCACATGTCGTAATTATTTCGCTTACTGGCTTGTATCAGCACTCCTTTTATAGTATTGATGTCGCGGTCGCTCAGTCTCATCACCTGCGGAAACATTACTTTATAGCCGGAGGTATCTATCTGCATAAACACAGTATCGGCAAGGGTTAAAGCCGACCGGGTGTTCACCACCACTGTGCCTGCAGCAAGGTCGCCCAGGCGTTGGTTCCGGGGAGTAACAGAGATAATGATGACCGATGCCACTCCGCCAATGAACAATATCAAAAAGCCAAGCGAAAGGCTTCCGTAAAAAAAGAAGAACATCACAAAGCCCCATTCATAAAACCGGAGGAACCAGCGTGTAAGATACTGTGCCAGGTTAGCTTCCCCGCCATCCAGGCTGATCACCCTTATCTTCAGGATCTTTTTACCCAGTGTCTGCCCGTTCATCCACAATTCGGTAAACAGGGTGTAAAACAACATGGGCAACATCACCACCAGTAAAAGCATGCCTAAATAATCTTCCTCTATCTCCAGGCTGCCTACCAGTACATAGAGCATACCCACCATATACAATATCAGTATGAACAGGTCTATAATATATGCCAGCAGCCGCTTATGAAACTCGGCAATCTCAAATTCTATGTCAATATTGAAATTGGTGGGGATCTGTATTATGGACATGGGTATAGGTTGCCACGTAAAAGTAGATTGTTTTCAATAATTATTGTTATAAATATGAGAGAATTTGTAGTTTCATGTCAGTATCCCTAATTTTAGTTTTATTTTATGAGAGAGGCCAGGTTTATTAAACAGAATGCGGATAAATGGCAAAACTACCAGCACTCGCAGACAGACAATCCCGATGAAACGGCAGACCGTTTTATCACCCTTATCGATGACCTGTCCTATGCCAAAACATTTTATCCACGCAGCAAGGTTACCCGCTGGATAAATGGTATTGCAGCCGGCATCTACCAAAGTATCTACCAGAATAAAAAAGAAAAATACACCCGTATTTTTCAGTTCTGGAAATTTGAATTGCCGCTGCTGTTCAAAAGATACCACCGCATTTTTTTATTTACCACCATTGTATTCTTATTGTTTGTTGGTATCGGAGTTTTCTCTTCCATGAAAGATGAGAACTTTATACGCGGCATCCTGGGAGATGATTATGTGAACATGACCGAGGATAATATACGCAACGGGGACCCGTTTGGTGTGTACAAGGATGGGAACCCCTTTACCATGTTTGTGATCATTGCACTCAATAATATTTTTATTGCCATGATGTTTGTGCTGGGTGGTTTCCTGCTGGGCATACCCACTTTGTTCAAATGGCCACTGATCAATGTGGCAGGTCTCTGGTCTACCGGCATGATGCTCGGCGCTTTTCAATATATGTTCTTTGCACATAACCTGGGTCTCAAATCCGTGCTGGTTATCTGGATACACGGCACACTGGAAATATCCATCTTTGTAATAGCGGCCACGGCAGGTTTTATAATTGCCAGCAGCATGATATTTCCCGGCACCTTCTCCCGGAAGGTTTCCTGTAAGCGGGGTATCAAGGATGCGATAAAAATATTGCTCATTGTAATGCCCCTTTTACTGGTGGCCGCTTTCTTTGAAAGTTATATCACGCATTTAATGAGTCAAACCTTTGATAAGGCAAACAATGCCGGGTTGCCGGTATGGGCAAGCGTTTGCATACTGGGCGCATCAGCCGCTTTTATCATCTGGTATTTCATCATACTGCCCATCCGTTTGAACCGGAAAGGTTATTATATTCAGCCCGATGGCATTGTTAACAGGCTGAAGAAAGAAAATGCGTAAAGCCCTTTACATATCATTATTGCTGCTGGGGTCTTTTGCTGCCGCACAGGCACAGAAAAAGATCATCTATGAAGACAGCTCCCTGTTGCAGAAAGATGAACCCGAAACTATAACCAGCACCACGGTGGTGGAAGTTCCCGACCCGGACAGCATGGTGCTTAATGAACCCGCTGCAGATACCGCAGCAGCTGCCGAATACGTGGATACCAGTCTTTATAGGAATGATATCGGCCTTCGATACGATTCGGTACAGAACTGGCGAAAGCAAAAGGAATTTGAGTACCACAAATACCTCGACAGCCTGCTGAGGAGCCTGGATAAAAAAAAGAAAAAGAAAGAACCTGAACGATCCGAACCCGGTATGCTGAATGATATACTGGGCTCGGGCATACTTAAACTACTGTTGTGGACATTCGTCGTTTGCTTTGTTGGCTTCATCCTGTATCAGCTCTTTTTATCGGATGGAGGTTTCAGGCGCCGGTCTAAAAAAGTGAAAGACATCATTGCAGAAGTGGAAGAAGAGATCATAACACCGGAGAGCGATTTCGACGGACTGATCCGCCAGGCCCTGCAAACAGGTAATTACAGGCATGCCATACGATACCAGTACCTGCGCACACTGCATATGCTGGCAGACAAGAACCTGGTGAGCCTGGCACCCGATAAGATCAATTACCAGTATGTAAGCGAACTCAGTAATCCGGATCAGCGGCAGAATTTTGCAGCACTTACCCTGAATTACGAGTATGTATGGTATGGAGAATTTGATATTGACAAAGATATTTACGAAAGACTGGAAAACAGTTTTAAGACCTTTAATCAAAAGATATAACCCGGTTTGAAGAACAGGCATACATATATATACGCATTGCTGGCAATCATGGTATGGTTGGCGGGCTGTTCCGGGCCTTCCTCAAGGCCACTGCCTTCCCTGGAAGAAACCTATTCTAAAAAAGATACCAAACCCTTTGGCAGCAGTATTGCTTACCGGCAAACAGAAGCGATGTACAGCGCCAGTGTGATGCAGGAAAAGAAGAAGGATTTTAAAGAGACCTGGGAAAATATCAGCGACACTGCTTCTCTGTATATATGCCTGGCCCCCAAACTCTATTTAACCGAAGAGGAAGCTACTGCCATGATGGAATATGTGGAAGCCGGTAACAGCCTTTTTATTTCGGCCGCCTCCATCGATCAGCTGCTGCTGGACGAAGCAGGCTGTGCTGAAGAATATTTTCCGGCAGAATTTGATGCACTGATGTCTCAAAGAACAGATGCAACTGTTTGTATGGCCGCAGATACCTTAGTGAAATACAAATACTATTATTATCCCTTTCAAAATCATTTCAAGGGTATTGACAGCAGCAATACCCGGGTACTCGGTTACAACAGCAATAACGAGCCCAACCTGATCGTGTACTTCAGGGGCAGGGGAAAGCTTTACCTGCAATGCGATCCCCGTGCATACAGCAATTATTTTTTACTGAAAGACAGCAATTATAAATATTTAAAAAATTCTCTGGCCTTTACTTCCAACAGGCCGCAGCATTTGTACTGGGATGACTATTATTATAAACTCCGCAGCCACAGAAATTCAAAACGTAATTTTTCCAGTCTTGATGAGATCATGAAACACCCGCCCCTGAAAGCGGCATTCCTGCTTTCCCTGCTGCTGCTGGCATTGTACATCCTGTTTGGCGGCAAGCGGCTGCAGCGCATCATCAGGCAGCTTAAACCCAATGAGAATACAACGGTAACTTTTACCGAAACGATCGGAAGACTGTACCTCCAGAAAAAAGATAATAAAAATATTTCCGACAAGATGATTACTTATTTTAATGAGTACATTCGCAATACCTACTTTGTAAACACCAACCATATTAATGATGACTTTATGATAATGCTCAGCCGCAAATCGGGCGTGGATAAAGACAAGGTGGAAACCCTGTACCGAACCATTGTGGCTGCACAGGCAAGTGAGGTAGTTAGCGATTACCAGTTGCTTTCCCTGCAGGAACAGATACAGCAATTCTATAAGAACCGGGCAATATAATTTACAAATCAAACCAAACCAGCAGCTGCCATTTTTGCCGGCAGCAGGTTTGGAAAAAAAATGAAACTGATGGAAGAAAATTTTTTTCAACAGAGGGTCGACCTCAGCGGACTGCAAAGGGCGGTATTTGATATCAAGGCCGAAATAGGCCAGGTGATCATTGGCCAGTACAAAATGGTTGACCTCTTGCTTATAGGCCTTTTGTGCGACGGACACATCCTGATAGAAGGGGTACCCGGCGTGGCAAAAACATTAACAGCCAAACTGGTTGCAAAGATCATCGATGCCGATTTCAGCCGCCTGCAATTTACACCCGACCTGATGCCCAGCGATGTGGTGGGTACTTCTGTATTCAATCAAAGGGAAGGTGATTTCAAATTCAAGGCAGGCCCCATTTTCAGCAATATCGTATTGATCGATGAGATCAACCGGGCCCCGGCAAAAACACAGGCCGCCTTATTTGAAGTAATGGAAGAACGCCAGGTTACCATCGATGGCATCACCCACGAAATGCGTTTCCCCTTCCTGGTACTTGCCACACAAAACCCCATTGAACAGGAGGGTACTTACCGACTGCCCGAAGCACAGCTTGATCGTTTCCTTTTTAAAATAGAAGTGGGCTATCCCTCACTGCAGGAAGAGATCAGCATCCTGAACCGGCAACAGGGCAAATCACAGGCGCAGATGATCGAAGGCGTAAGAAAACTTCTGGCGCCGCATGATATTGTGCATTACCGCAGCCAGGTGCAGTCCATCATCATCGAACCCAAACTGATCGAGTTTATTGCACGAATAGTGAATGAGACCCGCAATAATCCAGCACTTTACCTCGGTGCATCTCCCCGGGCATCGCTGGCATTGCTGCGTTCGTCAAAAGCTGCTGCTGCCATTAAAGGCCGCGATTTTGTAACGCCGGATGATATCGTGGAAATGGCTCCGCATGTGCTGCGCCACCGTATCATGCTTACCCCCGAAAAGGAAATGGAGGGTGTTACTGCCGATGATCTTATTGAATCTATCTTAAAAGCGATTGAAGTACCCCGGTAATTCCTGCTATGCAACTCATCCAGAAATATATTGGGGCGCTTTTTCTCACAGGCAGGTTCTACCTGTTCCTGGGGCTATGTATTGTACTTTTCATTATCTCGTTCTTTGTGCCGGTATTCTACGTCGTTGCCAGCATGGTATTGCTGGTTTTAACTGCACTGGTCATCAGCGATTATATTTTTCTCTTTGTCATCAGCAAAGAACCCCAGGCAAAAAGGCTCACCACCGACAGGCTCAGCAATGGCGACGAGAACAAAATTGAACTGCAGGTAAAGAACAACATGCGCTTTACCGTGGATATGGAGATCATTGATGAACTGCCCGAACAATTTCAAAAACGCGACTGGAAACTGAACTATCGTTTCAAAGCGCTGGAACAAAAAAGCATCATTTACAACCTGCGCCCCGTAACCCGTGGCGAATATGATTTTGGACGTATCATCCTGTATGTGAGTTCCCGGCTGGGGCTTTTGCGGCGCCGCCACAATATAGAAGCCGCAGAAATGATACCCGTATATCCTTCTTTTTTACAGATGCGTAAATACGAACTGCTTTCGCAAACTACCATACAAACCGAGTACGGCAACAAACGCATGCGCAAGATCGGTCACAGCATGGAGTTTGAACAGATCAAGGAATATGTACGGGGCGACGATATCCGCAGCGTGAACTGGAAAGCCACCGCCCGCAAGGGATCGCTGATGGTGAATAATTACACCGATGAAAGAAGCCAGCAGGTATATTGTATCATTGACAAGGGGCGCCTGATGAAAATGCCTTTCGGCGGATTGACCCTGCTTGACTATGCTATCAACAGCACCCTCGTGCTTACGGGCGTGTGCCTGCAAAAGCAGGACAGGGTGGGGCTGATGACCTTCTCCAACAAAATGGGTTCACTGCTGGCAGCCGACCGCAAACCCATACAGCGGGAGAGTATCCTGCAATTGCTCTACAACCAGGAAACCAGCTTCCAGGAAAGTGATTATGAGATGTTGTACATGCAGATCCGCAGCCGCATCAAACACCGCAGCCTTATTGTATTGTACACCAATTTCGAATCGCTCTCAGGTCTCAACCGGCAGCTTAATTACCTCCGTTCCATTGCCCGTCACCATTTACTGATGGTGGTGTTCTTTGAGAATACCGAACTGCATGCCCTGTCCGGACTGGAAGCCCGGAACCTGGAAGATGTGTATATCAAGACTATCGCCGAAAAATTCGCCTTCGAAAAAAGGCTGATCGTTAAGGAACTTAAAAAACACGGCATACTCTCTATACTTACCCCGCCCGAAAAACTCACCATCAATGCCGTGAACAAATACCTGGAACTGAAAGCCAGGCAGGCAATATAGATCACTGCTGGTAATTAATGCATCACTCTATTTGTGTAACTGTTCTGTAAACCCCGTCAATGGCCAGGGCCATTTTAGAAAGATCTAATAAATAAAGTTTGTCCGTTTCTTTATGATAATTCTTATTGCGGAAGAATGCCGTGTTGGTGATCATCACGGCACTATAACCAAAATCCCAATAGTTCAGTTGATCAGATAACCGAACGCCGCCTAAAAAGGAAGGCGACCGGAATGATTTGGTGGAAATGGAATTATTCTTAAAGGCAGTCTTTTTATAAGCTTTTGCAAAATCACCGCAAAATGACTTTTGAGCGATGGTAATATAATTTCCCTTATTGCCATAAAACCACTCCAGCAATCCAACCGGGTAATCCTGCGAACCCTCCTCATCCGAATAATACCCTATCATTTCAATACTTACCATTCCTTTTACCGGAATACGGGCATCATGCAGCGACCTGGCATGTACATAGCTTCCCATGTTCTTTGTATCAAAGTAGGGCGGCTCTTCAAGTGAATAAGCCACCAGGTCGATCCTGTATTTTAATTTTTGATCTTTCAGCAGCCTGGCCAGTTCTAATATTCCGGCAACACCACTGGCGTTATCATCAGCACCGTCCTGGTTGCCGCACACATCATAGTGGGCGCCCACTATGATACGTTCTCCTTCCTCGGGGCCAAAGGATGCAATGATATTCCTGTACGCAGTTCCCTTTACAATAAATGGTTGCTCCGTTACCCGGTTTGTATATTGCTGAAACTCTTGTTTTACAGATATTGCAACCGTATCAAGTATTCCCGGGTTCAGGTAGTTTCGGGGCCTGGGTGTGTTCACAATAAACTCAAGGCATTTGCGGATATGGGTGGTATCCGAAAGCCGGGGCAGTTCTTTCGCAGTCGAACTTGCCGGATAGTTTTGAAAGATAAAAATGCTGACGAGGATAATAATTGTATACAGCAGGTATAAAAAAATTCGTTTAAGGGTCTTCATAAATCAATGTAACAAAAAGGAGTTAATGTAACGGGGTACGGCCTTTTTGCTGTATTGAATGTACAAATATTTTGTGTTCTTACACCGTTGTTGGTCACCTCACCAACAACGGCGGGAGGTTGTGCGGGGAGGCAGCCGTTAAACCCCGGGTTTCCTGTTAATCCTGCCCTGGTTGATTATCTGTTAAGTTAATAATTCGAGGTAATTAACCCGGGTTTATCCCGTGCTTATCCCGCGTATATCCCGTGTTTTACCCTATTCCCATATATCGGGATATCCACGGGACATATACGGGATATATACGGGATATATACGGGATATCTATGAACAAATACAGTCCCAGTAAGCACTCCAGGCCAAAAAAAGGGGCTTAATGCCCCGGCAACCACCCACAGTTGTTGGTGATTGCCTTCGCTCAAATGCCAGCTGCACGAACACCAACAACGGCGAGGAAATACCCAAATGCTTTTATCGGTACAAGCCGGGTAAATGATGAACATGACAGGGGCTATAGACTTTATTGCTGAACTATCTCTCCCTTTCCTGTTTTTCTATCATTTTTAACCCGTAGTTCCTGATCTCCGTAATGAGTTTTATGATATCATTGCCCTGGCGGGTCAGGCTATACTCTGTCTTAGGCGGCACCACTGCATACACTTTGCGTTCAATATAGCCGTCCTCTTCCAATTCTCTCAATTGGGTGGTCAGCATTTTGTCAGAAATATGGGGAATGTCTTTACGCAATTCTCCATAACGCATCACCTGGTCTTTCAACCGCCATAAAATTGGCGCTTTCCAGGTTCCCCCTATCTGCTCCATTACCAGTTGCACCGGGTTGTAATAGATCTTTCCCTTGTATGTAAAGTCTGGCATTGCCTGTAACTATTGATTTTACTGTTACTTACCAAAAAGTATGTATCGCACTTTTGGGTTAAACTGTTCTCAAAGGTAGGTATCGCTTCGATATTTGTACCTCAAAATTTAAATAACAGAAAATGATAAAGAAAATTTTTATGTGCCTGCTCATTGTCCTTTCATACAGGGCGGGCCTTGCACAACACAATGCCGGTAACAATGGTAAAATACTCATGATCGCCAGCAACCCATCGGTCTCTAAAACAACCGGTTGGCCCATCGGGGTTTGGTATGCCGAACTTACCCATCCTTACTGGGTATTCAGTGAAGCAGGTTATACAGTTGATATTGCCAGCCTGGATGGCGGAGAATTGAAGTTTGACGCTTTCAGCGACCCGGAGGATGCCAGCAAATATGCAGCCTTTGATTATATCTCCCTGGGATTTAAAAAGGATGCAGCCAAAATGGCTTTAACCAAAAACACGTTGAAATTGTCAGCCATTGATCCAAACGATTACAAAGCCATTTTTGTCTGCGGCGGTCAGGGGCCTATGTACACGATGTATAAGAATCCGGAAATACTAAATTTTGTTTCCGCTTTTTATCAAACCGGAAAACCAACAGCAGCCATTTGCCATGGTACCTGTGTGTTGCTGGATGCAAAACTTCCCGGCGGCAAATATCTTGTTGAAGGAAAAAAATGGACCGGCTTTGCCAACAGCGAGGAAAATTATGCCGATGCCTATACAGGTCTGAAGATCCAGCCATTCAGAATTGAAGACGAAGCACGGAAAATGCCCGGTTCCAAATTTACAGTGGCCCCTATGTTTGAGGCTTTTGCAGTGCGTGATGGAAATTTGATCACCGGCCAGCAGCAAAATTCCGGGGGAAAGGCAGCCGAGTTGGTAGTACAGGCACTTGAAGAGGATAAAAAACGTTACCCCACATACGTATTGGTTCATGGCGCCTGGGCAGATGAAAGCGCCTGGGGTATGGTACGGAACGACCTGGCCAAAAATGCCAATGTGGTGGTGGTAAACCTGCCTGCCCATGGGGCCGACAATACATACGGAGCCGGCATTGGGTTGAATGATTATGTTAGAACGGTAACTGAAGCCATCAATAAAGTAAACGGGAAAGTGATCCTTGCAGGCCATTCCATGGCCGGGATGATCATTTCCCAGGTGGCAGAGAACCTGCCCGGCAAAGTGGCGAAACTTGTTTATGTTTCAGCCTTCCTTCCGGCAAATGGGGAAGACCTGAATGGGATCGTGGCCAAAGTTACAGGTGGAAAAACTCCTGCTTTTTTTGAGTTCAATCAGGATTATTCCCTGGTCTCCATCAAAAAGGATTCTATTCCTGCAGTAGTTTGCGCCGATTGCCCCGGTTACATGAAGGATGTACTGATAAAATATCACCGGGCAGAACCTGTGAAAGCCTTTAATGATAAAGTGAAGCTGGGCGCAAATTTCAATAAGGTTCCCAAATATTATATCAGCACAACCAACGACAGGGCTGTTCCCTATTTGTTGCAGCAAAAGATGATCAAAGAAAATGGAACGGTAAAAAAACTGTTTGAAATGGAAACTTCCCATTTGCCCTTTGTGGTAAAAGCGCAGGAGTTTGTAAGCATCTTAAATCAAATCAAATAATGCGATGGGTTTATAAAATAGTATGCACTGTCATGGCAGCGCTCTCTTTCAATGCCGCTGCCATGGCCCAGTCGCTTGAATATTATGCAGGCCATAAGCGCACAGGTGTTGATCTGATGTGGTTTAAGAACTTTAAAAAGCCATCGGGCAAACCGGCAGCCTTTTTGTTTTTCAGCAGGAACAGGGCCAGTGTGGATTATCATAATTCACCGGCTTCCTTTGGTTCCGTCAATGCTGTTTCCTTTACTGTAAAGAAGGGGCTGGGTATCGTTGCGGTAGCGTCTTTCATCAATTCAGGCTTTACGCCCAAGGCCGGAATTCAGTTGTACAAACAAAAAAACGATCTCCTTTTCTTTGGCTGGCTGGTAACTGATCTTAAAAGCAAAGGGAATATCGATCTGTTCGGATTGTTTCGCTATCAGCCCCTGATCAGGGAGCCATGGCGGGGCTTTTGCCAGGTGGAATTATTTCCTGTTTATAACCCGGCCGGGGAAAACTGGAACCTGACCGAACGCCTTCGCCTTGGAATAAAATATGATAAGTTTGTGTTTGGATTGATGACCGACCTGAACCAGACTGGCCATACAGATTTTACAACTACCGAAAATGCAGGCGGTTTTTTACGATATGAATTTTAAAAAAACAATACAATGGAAATAGCAATTATCGGAACAGGAAATGTGGGCGGCGCTTTGGCCACCCAATGGTCAAAAAAAGGGCATCACATTTATTTAGGTGTGCAGAACCCGGATAATTTTAAAGGGAAGGAATTATTGAAAAATGCAAATACCCATCTGTTTTCAATAAAGGAAGCAGCGGCGCAGGCTGCTGTTATATTGATCGCCACGCCACCCACGGCTATTTTTGAGATCATTGAGCAACTGGGCGATGTTTCAAACAAAATAATGATCGATGCCACCAATGCTGTAATGAAAAACCCTGAGCCTTACAAAACGGTATATCATTGTCTGGCAGACAGGACCAGGGCAGCAGTAGTGAAGTGTTTTAACAGCACCGGTTTTGAAAATATGCTTGACCCTGTTTATGAAGGTCAGGGTATAGATATGTTTATGGCGGGAGATAGCGAGAGCGCCAAATCCGTTGCCGGGCAATTAGCGCTGGATTGTGGTTTTGGTTCCTGTATAGATTTTGGTAAGGCAGATAAAGTGGAACTTTTGGAAAAGTTTGCCTTGTCCTGGATAAACCTGGCCATCATGCAGGGCCAGGGCCGTAATATGGCATTTAAAGTGGTGAGGAGATAGTGTAGATTACACCTGACAGAGATCTGCTATCAGCCGGATCATTGTTCAGTTCATAATTGCCCAATGCCGTATAAGCAGATGTGCTATATTTTTATTTTGCAGTTTGGGAGGTCTTTTTGTAGTTGGGTTAAATCTGGTTCACTAAATAAATTACCAGACAGGTCCAGGTCTTTTAAGTTAGTTAACTTAGAAAGGCAAGCTGGTAATTCTTTTAATTTATTATTCGCTAATTCTAACCTGTATAAGTTCTTCAGCTTATAAACTGATTCCGGCAAAGAAGTAAGCAAATTTCCATCAAGTAATAAGACTCCGAGTTTTGTTAAGTTGCCAATTTCCTTTGGAAGTGATACAAGTTCACAATTACATGCAGATAATACTTCTAAACTTTTGCAATTGGTCAGCTCATCAGGAATGGTATGTATCGGGTTATTACTTATCGTCAGTATTTCGAGTTTTTTCAATGAGCCTATGGACCTTGGAATTGCAGTTAGATTATTGTTATTGCAATAGATCTCTTCTAATTTAGTCAAGCTGCCGATGCTTTCAGGCAGATTAGTTATTTTATAGTGACTATCGGGATGAATCAACCAAATGAAATGTTAATGACAAAATAGCATAAATTAGGATAAAAAAGTGAATTTATTTGAGTTTCATAAGAGATTTCCCGATGAGGCTGCTTGCGAAAGTTATTTGAAATTAAAGCGTGAAGAAGAAGGGGTTATTTGTTCAAAGTGCCATGAATCAGATTACCATTGGTATCAGAATCAAAAAATGTGGAAGTGCAAAAACTGTGGTACGTGGCTGAATCTGAAAGCAGGTACAATGATGGAGAAAACAAAGATGCCTTTGTTGTTGTGGTTTCAGGTTATTCATTTGATGACTTCAACCAAAAAGGCTTTTTCGGCATTGGAGATACAGAGGCAGATTGATAATAAGTTTTATGAGCCTATATGGTACATGCAACAGAAAATTCGCATCACAATGGGCAAGCGTGATGCAAGGTATAGGTTGCAGGGAGATATTGAAATTGATGATGCTTTCTTTGAAACGGTTGATTTGCCAAAGGAAATGCTTTTAGGAGGCATTATAACCGAAATGGAGGTTGAGAATTATGCAAGAGGTGGACAGTTGACAAGAGGCAGGGGTTCAGAACGACAGTCAAAAGTTTTGGTTATGGTTGAATCAGTACCAAACCCAAAGCAAGAGAACCCACACAAAAAGAACAGGATAATGGGGTTTGCTAAAATGATTGTGATGGATGATTTAACCAGTACTGGAATTAACTATGTGGTAAAAGAATCCATTAGCCCCAGTTCAATAGTGATAAGTGACGGTTACAGGGGTTATTCAGGATTGAGTGAAATTGTTGAGCAACACAATGCAATGGTTGTTCCTCAAAAAGAAGCACACATAAAGTTGCCGTGGGTGCATTCGGTAATAGGAAATGCAAAGCGGAATTTACTTGGAGTGCATCATTCAATAGGCAAAGGGTTCTTACAGAACTACCTGAATGAGTTTGTTTATAAACTGAACAGGAGGACGTTTGAAAGCGATTTATTTGACAGATTGATAGTAGCCGGATTGCATGATACCTGGTATTGATTAAGTTCTTTGAAAGACGGTAAATAAAAACCCCACTACAAAGCGGGGCTATGAAATTATGTGATTACAAAACCACAATCTCCTGTAAGGGCTTTGCCCTGCGTACCTGCCAACAGGTAACAAACAGGGAATTTTTCAGTGTAGCTGCGTCCACAGCTTCTTTAAGGATTTGATTTCGTCTGCAACTGCTATCCAAATAACACCTTGCATTCAATTTCAATAACCTGCTAATTTTTTCATAGTGGTTGAGCTTCCACCTTTGCTTTTAGTTCTGTTTGATGGCTTTGTCAAGTATGATGTAGCATACAATAACAGCTTTAGCCAACAACAGAACTTTCATAAATTGGTTCATGGTGTTTGTTTTAGATTTTAAGTTTAAATACCATGACCTTAGCTAAAGCCAGTTTAAATTTACCGTCTTTCTTTTATATATTCAAAATAAAACAATTAAACACTGATTATCAACAAATTGTATTATGAAACAGCCACTTACAGAACAACAAAAGAAAGCAGCTTATACTGTTATGGCAGGAGTAGCTGTGGGTTCATTTGTATTGGGATTTATAATATCACATATCATTAGCAAGAAGCGTATTGATAAACTTGAGGCTAAAATCTTCAAGTTGGAGGGATGGCAATAACAAGAAACAAATTTAAAAATAGGGGTGATAAGCCAAAATGTCTGTTAACATTTCATTTGGTTGGGTCATCCCGATAGTCACTATTTTATTATATGCCACTTCCAAACAGGTAATATTGATGTGCCGGTCTATATCTTTCGGCAAACCCGTATTATACCCCGGAAAGTCTTCATGATTACCGAGCTCAAACGTGATTTTTTTTTCAGGACTAATCATTGTTACTATTTACAGTTTTTAATATCTGCCCACCTATAGCACCTTAGGCGGGTTAGTCCAGCCCCGAACCACCCGCAGGGCCCTGTGGGCAGCCTGGCATTGCAATTTGCTGAAGTTAGCTCGTTATGCCCAACTTGCATAAAACTTGATGTTGGGCGTAGTTTAACCTTCTCCCATGACGAGATACACACCGGCATTACTACAGCTGCCAGGATTACTTAAATTATACCATAAACAGCCTTTGATTTCTTCTAGCTTAACATGGTTTAGCTCTTTCTTTGAGTATATTATATATGGGCCTCCTCTAGATTTTCTCCCGAGGTTGATTAAATACTCAAATCCACATGCCCCATTCCAGTTTAGTTGAAACGAAGTTGAAGAATATTGAAGTGAAGTTACCGTAAGAGTGTATTCTCCTGAGGGAAGAGGGTATGAAAATTCTCCCTTAACATTCGTACCAAAAAGCACACTGGTGTCTTTACTTTTTGCATAAATAGTTGCATAAAAAACTGGTAAATTGAGAATATCAATAAGTCTACCTGAAAACTGAGCGGTTTTACTTTTCTTCTCATAAGGGTTAATTAAAACTGGAGAGGGTTTTAATGTATCCTTGAGCATGATTCTATACATGTATGGATAATCTTTCTCATTTTGTCCGAATAGAGAAAGACAGATAAAGAATGATAAAAAGCTCGAAATGAAAAGCTGTTTCATGAAATTACGCCCAATGAGCAGGGTTTTATGCAGGTTGGGAAGTAGAATCCGTCCGTCCGCCCCGGCTACCTGAAGTTAAATTTATAAATTTAAGTTGATGATTTGCACATAGCTCAATAGTAATTCGTCTGCCGGATATGAAGCCAAATTGAAAAACAAAAAGTTGAAACACGGCTTCCGTCCGCCCAGCTTTTGCAAATATTGATGTTAGCGGTAGTTTTATTAGTGTGTCCAATTTTCAATCTTTCCTTTCTTCTCGTCAAACCAAATCTCGATATAGATATCTTCTGAAATGGGTTCTCCTTTGTCCTTTAATATATCGAACTTTAATTTCTTTAATGAATTGAAAACTGTGTTAATGCAATAGTCGTACTCGTTCTTTTCCCAGTATTTATCAATTGAGTCTTGTGATTGATAGCTAAGCATAGTTACTCTTGATACTTTTCCGTCATTCCCAATAGTTACCAGGAATTTTTCAGAACAATCAATGCTGTCAACATTTATCCATTTAGCTTTTTTTATTTTCTTGAACAAGATGTCTGATATCTTGTCTTTATTTTTTCTGTCAATCGCATTTGGAGTGTGAATATAATTGTTCACATTCTCCATTTTTAAAACCTTGCCATAAGCAATGTCAATCACTGTTTCCTTTTCGTAAATTCTATAAAAAATTCCATCCCATCGTAACACTTTATTAGTCAACGGGAATTTCATGTCGCCAGAAAACCAGTCAATGTAAACTCTGTCATTAAGAAATTTGTCTTTGAAGATTGATTTCATTTTTTGAGTAGATGTGACTTTATCAATTTTTCCATTTCGTCGTTCACCGCAAGATATTACGGAAACTAGAAAAAGGCTATCATTATCAATTTCGTAAATAGCTTGATATCCACGCCAGCAATTAAAAGTTGCTCCGTCACGAAAACTTAGTCCAAACAATTTCCCTTGGTCTTCTTTGGCTTGTAAATGGAAATACTGCTCAAGAATTAAAGTGTATGTCGCAAGGGTGTCTCCTTTGTAAATAATATAATCTGGTGATTGTGGACTAGCGGATGTATCAAGGGTGAAAAAAGTTAAAAGAAAAGTAAATATGGAAACTGTTATATACTTTGTCATGTAAGTTTTATGTCAAGATGAAAAGGATTGGCCGATTACATATGGTGTCCGAAAAAATTACCGCTAACGTTGGGGCTTGCTGCTGTGCTGGTATTTTATAATGTCCAGCCCGGAGCCGCAGCCGATTGAAAAACTGATGATGAAGATAACAACAAAAGCTGATAGAATTCCGTCGGCTGGATATGGGCTGATAGCGATATGAAGATGAGTTTATATTCGTCAGCCAGCATAGCAGCAAACCTCGCTGTTAGCTGCATACCCTTCGTCACTACGAACAGCAGGATGTTCCCAATTGCATTGGTGGACATTTTACTGTCCCGTAACTACAATAAACACAACAGTCACCTTCTTTTGGTTTAAGTCGTGTCTTGCAATTTGAACACTCATAAAAATATTGGCAAGCATCTGTTGGCATTGTTTCTTCTTGTCTGTGTCCACAAACAGGGCAAGTAATAACAGATTGAAGTATGATAGTTTTTTCCATTAGTTGTTGATTACTGATTGAGAAGTTACTTTATAGCCAGTTTTATTAATGACGGATACAAGGCTGTCAACGGAAGTTTTACTGTTGTCAAACTTAACAAGGCTGCTGCCTTTTTCATAAGAAGTATTGAACTCAATCACTCCCGATGTTTTTGAAAGTTCGCTGTTTATATGTTCTGTACAGCCTTCGCAGGTCATACCTTTTATTTTAAATTCTGCAGTCTGTATATTGCTTTTATCAACAATAATAACTTTTGCTTCCTGAGGCTTTGGATAAAATATTTTTGCGTAATAAGGAAATGCAATTAACAATCCTGCAACTACTGTAACGATAGCTAAAAATGCTTTTGATTGCCAAAATGATTTTTTATTGTCTGCCTCACAGTCGCAGTCAATTTGTTTTTGCGGTTTGAGTTTTTGATACCAGGCAAATGCAAAAACTGCAATTGTCAAACCGATTAAATATGGACGATACGGTTCAATCCACGAAAACGAGGAAGCAAGTCCACTTGCACCACCTAAGAAAGCCAAAACTGGTGTTATGCAACAAAGGGAAGCCGCAACTGCTGTCAACAGACCTGCAACCCAACCTTTACTATTTTTTGTTGTCGTTGTCATACTGTCGCCAAATTTTGTTGATTAATAAATTTAAAAAACGGTCTTAAAGTTTTTAGATGTTCGCTGCGTAAAGAATAGAAAATAGTTTGCCCTGCTTTTCTGGCTTCAATGATGTTACCGTCTTTTAGTTTGCGAAGATGTTGAGAAATGGCAGGAATACTCATTCCCAAAATATCGCTAAGGTCGCAAGGGCAAAGTTCATTTTCCTCTTCAAGCAGAAACAGTATTTTCAGTCGCACTTCGTTGCCTGCTAAAGCAAGAACCTGTCCCAACTGCAAAAATGATTTTGAGTTAGACTTTAATTTTTCTCGGCAGCTTTTAATTTGTTCTATGTCTGCCTGTAACCTTATGCAAGTGTCGTTTGCCATTGTCAAATTTGTTTGTCGGGTCAAATGTAGCAAAGATTACTTATTTAAGCAAATACTTAAATACAAAGACATCAGCAACGTTACAAGATGGTTTTGAAGTGTCGCAAAAAATGTCCGATTGAGTTAACGGGAAGTGTCCTACAGGGTTGCAGCTAACATTTAGTATTTATGTAATCATCCGCAAGCTTCCAACACAAAAAGGTATTGATTTTCAAAACTTTAGTGTTATACATTTCATATTGTTTATTGCGTCAATGACATTTATGATTAATTGTAATGTTTATGATGCTTTCTAAATAACCAGCCTTTAAATAAGTGCCGGAAACAACAGATATAAATATATAATAAATTATGCAAAGCAAAAATTGCATTTATTATTACCCGTCTCCCGCCGCCATGGCGGGCCCTGCCAGTAGAAATATTTCATAGCTCAGTAGAAGTTTTACTATCGCCCTTTTTATTACCCGATGCTAGCTTTGCGGTTAAATAAATTATATATAATATGAAAAATTTAATCAGTTCCTATCTGCCGGCAAAATCTGCCGAAGAAATGATTTCTGCTATGGAAGGGCAGATCAGCATTTTAACCCCTTTTAAGGTAAACCTTACCGACGAAGAAAAAATCGGGGCACGCACCATGGCCGAAGGGCGTGAGGGCTATGCCCGCCTGGTAAGCCAGGTTGCCAGCGCCCATGTGGACAGCCTGGCCCGGGACCAGGACCCCGCCGAGCTGGAAGAAAAACTGGCTTATGATTCCATGCTGGAAAAGATGAGGCAGCGCTGCCTTACGCTGGTGGAAATTATTAGTGAAACCCAGCTCGCCAATGCGGCTGATATTATGAAACTGGTTGACGGGTTTGCTGCAAGCCTTCAGGGAAGCCGTGGCCGCAACGGATCGCTGGATAACAGTATGAAAGAAATAGATGAGTGGAACAGGCGCTTCGCCAACCGGAAAGAGGAG
The DNA here is from genome assembly GCA_044226725.1 of Ferruginibacter sp. GTDB lineage: Bacteria > Bacteroidota > Bacteroidia > Chitinophagales > Chitinophagaceae > Ferruginibacter. Next base: position 271,846 of record JBGAGM010000001.1, read on the forward strand.
CCAACGTCATAAGTTATTAATAATCAATCAGTAGTAAAAGCCCCGGCCTGGTGCCGGGGCTTTTTATTTATTGGCTGTAAGCAAAACAAGCTGTCCGCCTATCAAAAAGGTAGGCTCGCCTATGAAAAAGGTAGGCGTGCCTATGAAAAAGGTAGGCGTGCCTATGAAAAAGGTAGGCGGGCCTACCTACAGGGGTAGGCGTGCCTATCAAAAAGGTAGGCGTGCCTACTTAAAGGGGTAGGCGTGCCTATGAAAAAGGTAGGCGAGCCTGCCTTGCCTGGTAAAAAAAAACAGGATTAGAGGTTTTGCTGCACAAACTCCCGGCAATACTCCTTGATCTGCTGCCGCACAGCACGGAAAGCTTCTTTTATTTCCGCTTCGGTGCCGCTGGCCTTAGCCGGGTCGGGAAAATTATGGTGGAACTTCCGGGCATTGCCCGGGAAGAAGGGACAACGCTCACGGGCATTGTCGCATACGGTTATCACAAAGTCAAAATCAATGTCAGCGTACTCAAGTATGTTGTTGGAAGTATGCCGGGAAATATCAATGCCGTCTTCCAGCATGGTGGCAATGGCACGGGGGTTTACGCCGTGGGTTTCCACGCCGGCGCTGTATACATTGGCTTTGGCACCGGCAAAATGCCGCAGGTAGCCTTCGGCTATCTGGCTGCGGCAACTGTTGCCGGTGCAAAGCACCAGTATGTTTTTGATGGCAATATTAGTTACAGCAGTCTGTTCCACATCCGCAGGTTTTAGGTTTTTCCGCATATACAGTTATACTGAAGATACCAATGCTGGCATTCCTGAAAGCGGCCAGCTGCGCTGCATCCAGGTAATTGGCCAGTATATCATCAGGTACCTCAATGGTCTTTTCCTTTTGAATGCTGATGTTGGCAAAGCCGTTATTGTGTATCAGCTCCAGGTACACATCTTTTTGTATGGCGCCCGATACACAGCCGGCATACATTTCCGCTGCATTGCGCAGGTCATCGGGCAGGTTGCCCACCAGCACCACGTCGGATATGCTGAAATGCCCGCCGGGTTTCAGCACCCGGAAGATCTCTTTGAATACATTGTCTTTATTGGGCACCAGGTTAAGCACGCAATTACTTACTATCACGTCGGCAGTATTGGCCGATACAGGCATATGCTCAATATCGCCCTGCCTGAACTCCACATTGCTGTAACCCAGTTTGGCAGCATTGGCTTTGGCCTTCTCCACCATGGCCGGGGTAAAGTCGATGCCGATCACACGGCCATCCTCACCGGTTTCGCTGCGGGCAATAAAGCAGTCGTTGCCGGCGCCGCTGCCCAGGTCTATCACGGTATTGCCTTTTTGTATGCGGGCAAACTGGGTGGGCAGTCCGCAACCAAGGCCCAGGTCGGCATCGGGATTGTAGCCGCCCAGTGTACTGTAATCATCGCTCATGATATTGTACACTTCGGTGCTGCACCCGCCCGATCCGCAGCAGGATGACTGATTGGTTTCCTTATCCTGTAAGGCTATTTCACTGTATTTCTGCCTTACCATTTCTTTGAGTTGTTCTGCGTTTTCCATGTTTTATTTTTTTATGATCAACAACAATTGTTTTTCTTACTGGTTAGTTTGCTGGTTATATGCCCGAAATAGGACAGCAGTTTTTCAATGGCTTTCTCATCTATGCAATAGCAGATGGCATTGCCTTCCACTTCACCTTTGATGAGGCCGGCATTCTTCAGTTCCTTTAAATGCTGCGACACGGTTGGCTGTGCCAGCGGCAGTTCGTTCACAATATCACCGCAGATGCAGGCGTCCACCTTCATTAGATATTCCATGATGGCCACCCGTGCCGGGTGCCCCAAAGCCTTGGCCATAGCGGCTATACTGTTTTGTTTGGCCGTGAAATGTTCTGTTTTACTTGCTCCCATTGCTTTAATTTAATATTGCAATATTACGATAAAGATTTGAAATGCCAAATGATCCGGATATTTTTTTTTGAGCCGGCGACAGGATACAATGCTTTTTTTAAGTGAGGAAGCGGCGTTTTTGAAAGTCCTGTTTAAACAGAAGACCCTGCTAACTCCCGTATTGTTCTTTTAGTTTTCTCATCAGCAGCCTTACGCCCTGCTGTGTTTCATCATTGAAGGAATTGGTGAAAATGATATAGGCCTTGTTATGTATCCTGTCTATATGCACAAGCGTAAAATAGGTAAAGGCCCCGGTTCCGGAATGTACAGAAAGTTCTTTTCCGTTCTCATAGATATTGAACCAGCCCATCGAATAGTTTGCTGTTCCTGTATGAATGAACTTATACGTTTCGGATCTCAGGTAATTATCCCGGCCTGCAAGGCCCTGAAGGTTTAACCGTATGAACCTGCAATAATCCTTCAGTTTGATATTCAGGTCACCTGCCGGTTCTGTGTAATCCAGGTGCGGTTCTTTATTGGATGGAACGGGTGCAAGGCTGCCGCTTTCGGTGCTGTGCCCCCAGGTGTCTTTACCTGTTTGATTATCCGGCCACGATAATTGCACGTTCAGCTTCAGATCCCTGTTAAATACCTTTTCCATCAGTTGCTCCCAGCTTTTACCGGTTACTTTTTCCAGCATCAGTGCAGCAAGTGTATAACCGGCATTGGAGTAAATGAAAGGATGCTGTTCATCCGGTTTTACGGGCTCCAGTGTTAAAACAAACTGCCCGAACTGTTTTCTTTTTTCAGGATTTGTTCCTTTAAAATCCGGTATCACAGGGTCGCCTTCACCCTGGAATGGCTGTATGCCTGCTTTATGACAGAGCAGGTCCTGTAAGTTCATGCCTGCATATCCGGGTTTGCTGGTTGTTTTCCATTCGGGGAACAGGTCAAAGAACCTGGTTGTCCATTTCAGTTTGCCTTGCTCCACATACCTGGCAATAAGGAAGGCTGTCATCGCCTTGGTATTGGAGCCAATATGGAACCGGTCGTTTAATGTTGCGGTATCCGGCAGGTTAACAGCATGTCTTCCCAATGCGGCAATTTCCAGGGTAGTTCTGCTGTCAGTAACCGCATAACTGATCTCGGGAATTTGGTAAGCCTTACGGATGGAGTCGGCAAAACGGATTGTTCTTTGCCCGTAAACTGCGGGGAAATGTAAAAGAAGAAAGGCTATTAAAAAAAACCTTGTCATACTGGTTTTATTTTTTTCTTGAAAAGACCGGGGAACTGTACCGGTGCAAATGTATGCCTGTGCCGCACCGGATAATTTGACCTAGGTCAAAGGTTTGATCTTTTTTCTTATCCGGCTTAGCCTTTCCTGTGTGATGCCAAGAAACGCAGCGATCTGTGAAAGGGGTATCTTCTCAATTAATACAGGCTGCTGTTGCAACAGTTTCCGGTAACGCTGTTCAGCGGTCAGTGAAATGGATTCAATGACCCGGTTCTCCAGGATGGAAATATAATTGGCCATGATATTATTGGTGATACCGGAATATTTCCTGGCAGAGCAGGCCTGCTGAAAATCTTTTAATTCACAAACCAGCACCGTACTGTCAAACACAGCTTCGATAGCAAAATTATTGGCAGTTCCTTTTAACAAAGAAGCAGGGCAGCAATCAACATCGCCCGGGAAGGTGAACCCAAGGATATAGGTTTTACCTGCTTTTTTAAGAGAAGTTTTAAAGGCGCCGCTTACAATGTAAAAAAAGAAAGAAGGGTAGGAGCCATAGCGGATGATGGTTTCTCCTTTCCTTACACGCTTCTCTTTCCCGATCTTATGGATCACCGAGGAAAAATATTTCGACTGCTTTTCGGGAATATTACTGAAAACAAATTCGGGAGAGATCATGAGTTTTGTTTGATGAATAGCAATTTTTTCTTTCCGGGCAGCATGCCATACCTGGTAATGCCCGGGTAAAGTTAGTTGTTCAAACTGAACCAATGCCGGGCTTTATTGCCTGCTGATTTAGCAGAAGATACCTGGTCTTCATTAAAAACCCTGTTCATGCGTATGTCATTCTATTTGTCTGAGTGGCTTGTATTATCCGGGCAATTCTCAAAAGGTCTTTATGCATTGAAGGAGGATCCGAAATCAATCAGAACAGTCTGTAACCCCGGTCCGCATGATTACTCATCATCTTTACCAATTATTCCTGTAGGTTTGCAAAAATTAAAACCATATTGGCACGTAAAACCACATACAGGCAGCGCTTTACCAACAAACTGGTGGAAGCGGGGGACAGCCCCGTTAAAAAAGAACGCCGGGAAAGGATACCCATCGACCCCGCCATACAACAACCTTTTGCCGATGGCAAAGTGCTGCTGATAAACAAACCCCTGCACTGGACCTCCTTCGATGTGGTGCGCAAACTGCGCAGCCTGCTACAGATCAAAAAGATCGGCCATGCCGGCACACTGGATCCCCTGGCCACGGGCTTACTGATCGTATGCACCGGCAGGTTCACCAAAAAGATAAATGAATTCATGGCACAGGAGAAGGAATATACCGGCAGCATCACGCTGGGCGCTGTTACCCCTACCTACGACCTGGAAAGCCAGCCTGAACAGCCAAAGGATTTTTCATTCGTTACCACAGCACTGCTGCAGCAAACCGCTCAAAAATTCACCGGCGATATTGAACAACTGCCACCGATGTTCTCCGCCATCAAAAAAGATGGCGTTGCCTTATACGAACTGGCCCGCCGCGGCGAAACCACCGAACTGAAACCAAGGCCCATTCATATTGCATCATTCGAAATAACAAATACAGAACTGCCCGTGGTGCATTTTAAAGTAGTATGCAGCACCGGCACTTACATACGCAGCCTGGCCAATGATTTTGGCGCTGCACTTGGCTGCGGCGGCTATTTAAGCAGCCTGTGCAGAACAAGGATCGGGGAATTTAAGATTGAGGATGCTGTGAGTGTGGAGGAGATTGAAACGTTAATCCGTTAATCGGTTAATCCGTATGGGCAGCGTTAGTATTAAAGAGCTTTTCGTAATCCGGGGTGTTTGGTTAATCCGTAGAAACGTTAATCGGTTAATTGGTTAATCCGTATTGCAGTTCAAAACCTTTAAAGTTCTTCAAGTTATTACGAGCCCACGGATTAACTGATTAACCAATTAACCAATTAACCTCCCGAAAATTTAAATGCCTTTTGCGTGATCAGACTGTTTCACGGATTAACGGATTAACCGATTGACGGATTAACCAATATAAAGATGAATATTTAATACAGTTCAAAACCTTTAAAGCTCTTCAAGTTATTACGAGCCCACGGATTAACTGATTAACCGATTAACGTTATTAGAAAGGATAACTTATCCCAATCGTTAAATTATAATTCTCATACCTCCACTTCCTGTACCGGTCGTCGTTCCTGGTTTGGCCGGGGTTCACCGGGTCGGGCACACGCTCACCACGTTTGAAGAGGTTGTTGAAGTTGATATCGGGTATTTGCCAGCCATCATTTTTACTTACATCCGGTTTTTTGAAGCGGAAGCCAAAATCGAAACGCACAACAAAATAATTGAAGTCGAGCCGGAAGCCCGTACCTGCTGAAACACCCAGTTGTTTATAAAGGTTGCCGAATACAAACTGTGTGCTGTCTGCACCGCCGCCGGGTTTAGAGTTCCGGAAATTCCACACATTGCCCATATCCACAAACAAAGCGCCTTTCAGCAGCAGCGAGTTGGGGATGATCTGTGCAATATTGTATCGGTATTCAAAATTTGATTCCAGTTGTATATCGCCGGTGCGGTCGTTAAAGCTGTTCGACCCGTAAGGCGCCAGCGGCTGCGATCCCCGCCCGATGCCCCGTACAGGCCAGCCACGCATACTGTTGGCCCCGCCGCCAAAATATTGTTTAAAGAAGGGGAGGGTGGTATCTTTTTTTGAAGCGATACCCACACCGCCAAATACGCGGAACACGATGGCCGATTTAGGCCTGTTGGCCGAATAGATATACTCCATATCTGCCTTCACATATTGCTTCAGGTATTGTTTAAAGATGCCGAGCCTGCCCCAGATCAAACCAGATTCTTCCAGGTTTATCTTCAGGCTGTGCTGCCGGTTGGTATGCTTTGGATTTACTTTGATAATGCGGTAGCCCAGGCTGGAGCCTGCCACCAGCGCCGTATTGAACGAATAGCGCAGGAAGGGGTTATCGGCCAGTGTCTTTTTAAAAGTATCAGTTTCGTTGTACAGCTTTGCAAATTCAAAGCTAAGCGGCCTGAATGTCCAGGTGCGGTTCTTTTTGGTGGTGCCGGAATAACCGAGCCCCAGGTTAAAGGATTGCAGGTTGAACAGGTCGATACGGTTTATATAACTGAATTTGGTGGTAATGAATGATTCGGTGGAGATAAACCGTTTATCTGTGTTGAAATTTACAAAAGGAAATATAAACCGCGGAAAGGCAACATTGTTGGTATAACTGATCTCGTTGGAGTTGATGATGTTTTTCTTATTGGCACTGTCGGGCCTGAAATTAAGTTCTATTCCTGCCAGCAGCGAGTTGGTCATCTTTATACCTTCCTTGTTCAGGTTTCGGTTCAAAAATGAAATATTGCCCGAGAGCCCCAGCAGGTTACCGGCATTGGCAGCGGTTACACTGTTGGTATTGCTGGAGGCGGAATAACTGGCTTCCAGCGATGCCTCGTATCCATATTTCTTAGTGGGTATCAGTTGCACCAGCAGGTCTATCTTATGCACGCTGTCTTTGGGCTTCACTTCCTGCACCACTATATTGGTGCTTTGCCAAACACCCGCCCTGGCATAGCTGTTGAGCGATTTATAAAAATCATTCTGGTTGTACAGGTTCCCCTTGCGCAGGTACAGGTTGCGTATAAGAAAGCGTGGCCTGAACAGGTTCTTATGATACATCATGATGAAACTGGTATCTACCCGGCAGGTATCGCAGTATTTGCGGATGCGTCTTTCATTGGTGAGATAGCGAACCGTGAGGCCGGGTGTTCCAATACTATCGCCATTCCTGTAATCAGGAAAGAAATAAATATTGTTGATATGGTATTGTTTCAGTTTGCTGCTGTCTTTCGGCGATTTTAATACCAGGGCCAGTTTGATGGTGGGGGAGTCCCTGGCCGCCTGTGCCTCGGCCAGTAAGCGCAGCTGTTCAAAGATATCGTCGGTGATGGTCGTAAGGGCAGCCACGGTGGTGTCGCCCCGCATCACCAGTTCTTCGGCAGTAAATTTATAATAGCCGTTATTGCGGTACAGGTCCACCATCCTGTTGATCTCGCCCAGTACAGCAGCCTTGGTCACGGGCTTTCCTTTTTTGATCAGCGTCTGGTCAATATGTTCAATAGCCAGTTTCTGAAGGTCGGGCTTTCGCATGATGTACTGGAAGGTATCTATCAGTGTGGGTTTATTCACGTCCACCGTGTAGTTTACATGCACACGCTCCTGGTCTTCCACCCGTATGGTGTCGGCATTGAATGCAGCCCTTGCTTTGTAATACCCCAGGTGCATCATGGAGGTTTCCATATTGCGTGCCGACCTGGAAGCAGAAGCGCTGTCATAGGCCGGGGGGCTCATGATTATATGCCTGATAAAATATTTGTCGATGGTATTTATGCGGGAGCTGTCATCCAGCTGGGCATTCAGCCGTTGCTTTAGTGAGGCTCTTTCTTCTTTACTAAAATTTCCTCCCTTAACTTCGATGCTGTTTTTAGTGATAAAGGGTTTTCCCTTCTGGTATTTTTTGGGAACCGTGCACGAGCCAAAGAGCAAACAGGTAAAAAGCACATAGATGAACCCGGTATTTATTGGACGGGAATAAAAGTATTTTTTTAACGGGTTAAACAGCATAAATTAATATAATCGTCGATGTTAAGCAAAACACATACCAAATATATCCAAAGTTTGCAGCACAAAAAATCCAGGGATGAGCATGGATTGTTCCTTGCTGAAGGACCGAAGGTAGTAATGGATTTGCTAAACAGCCATAAATTTATCTGTACAGAAATCTTTGCTTTGGACAAATGGATAGCTGAACAGGGCAAAACCCTTTCCATGCTGAAAGGTACAGAGATTACAGCCGTGCAGGAATTTGAATTGCAAAAGATATCTGCCTTATCCACTGCGCATGAAGTGCTGGCCATATTTGAAAAGAAAGAGCCGTTGCCTTTATTCGACCCCGCTTCCAAACTAACACTTGCGCTGGATACCATACAGGACCCGGGCAACCTGGGCACCATAATCCGCATTGCTGATTGGTTTGGTATAGAAAATATCGTTTGTTCCGCCGGCTGTGCCGATATGTACAACAGCAAAGTGGTGCAAAGCACCATGGGCAGCCTGGGCAGGGTGAATGTGGTATACACAAACCTTGCGGCATGGCTCGAAAAAAATAACCAGGTTAAGATCTACGCAGCTTCGCTGGAAGGAAAGGATGTAAGAACATTGGGAAAATTAAAAGAAGGCATTCTCATCATCGGCAATGAGGCACATGGAATAAGCGATGCCATCATGGAGCTGGTGCATGAAAGGATAACCATACCCAGGATAGGAGAGGCGGAGTCGCTGAATGCGGCTGTGGCTGCGGGGATCATCGTTAACACGTTAACCGGTTAATCCGTTAATCCGTTAATTGGTTAATCGGTTAATCCGTATGAGCAGCGTGAGTATTTAAAGAGTTTTTACTAATACGGCAGTCCGGTATTGCTGCATTTACGGGTGATTGGTTCAGATATTTTTCTGGTTGTGCAGGGGGGAAGATGCTATAAATTTAATATAGGCATTTAGCTTTGCTAATATTCTTTCTGTTTCTTCAATCAGGTTTTCGGCATTTCCGGGCTCGGTTAATTTCCTCCTTTTGCATTTCGACAGCCACGCTTTGGTTTCCTGTAAGGAACCTCTTGCATAAAAGAAAAACTGTTTGCTTTCCTTATAGTAATACCTGCCATATCCTTCAGCGATATTTGCAGATACAGAGTCTGCAGCCCTTACTATTTGTTTCCCTATTGTATCTTTCTGAAAATGCGTCCAGCCCATTACCAGTTCCCAAATAATATCAGATAAGGCTTCTGACAACTGGTATACTTCCAGTTTTTCCAATGTATATTCCATAAGGCAGATTAGTGCAGATGTAATCTAAATTTACATTTTTTTTTAAAATCTGCATGGCTCCTGAAAATATAAAAGCCTTTTGCGTAATCAGTCTGCTTTACGGATTAACGGATTAACCAATTAACGGATTAACCGATTAACCGATTAACCAATCACCATTCTACCGAAACTCAATAGCCTTTACCGGCTTCACCTTGTTGATGAGGATGGTGGGAATGATGAGGGTTATAAAAGAGATAACAAGTGTGCCCGCACAGATCAGCAGCACCTGCCACCAAACCACATCAGCATGGGCAGCATTCATATAATAGGCTTCCTCATCCAGTTTAATAAAACCTGTTTTTTCCTGCAGCCAGCAAATGCCCAGCCCTAATGCTGCGCCGGCTAATATGCCTGTAACAGCTATTACCGTTGTATTGTACAGGAATATCTGTTGTATCTTCCAATTGGTGCAGCCCAGTGCTTTCAGTACGCCTGTCATCCTGGTCCTTTCCAGCACCAGTATGATCAGGCAGGTTACCAGGTTTACTACGGCCACCACCAGCATGATCACCAGCAGCATATTCTTGATCTGCCCCTGCAGGCCCAGCCAGTCGAATATATTGGGATAGATCTCCTTAATGGTTTTACTGTACCAGGTTTGCGGCAGATCCTCATACACCCGGCGGTTGATATTGTCCAGTTCTTTATAATCATCCAGGAAGATCTCATACCCGCCTATCTGCCCGGGCTCCCAGTCTGCCAGCCGGCGTATCAGGTTGATATCGCCCAAGGCAAAATTCTTATCATACTCATCAATGGAAGTTTTAAAGATGCCGGCAATTTTTATTTTACGTTGCCTCGGCGTTTCACCGTCGCGGAAAACAAAAAGTCTGATGGAATCATTCACATGCACCCCCAGTTCACGGGCAGTGGTTGCAGAAATATTGATCTCATTACTGTATGCAGTATCAGAAAAGGAAATCCATTTTCCTTCCTGCAACAGTGGTTTATAGCGCTGGTAGTCGAAGGTGCTGTCAACACCCTTCAGCAATACATTCACTATTTCACTGCCTGCTTTCAGCATGATGGCCTTGGTGGCATAACGCTCAACCGATTTTACCTGCGGCTGCGAAGCCAGGTATCGCTCCACGGTATCATTCCTGTTAATGGGATATTCTTCGGCAATGTTCACGTTGTTCTGAATATCCTGCTGCACCCGTATATGCCCCCAGAAACTGAATACCTTGTTGCTGATCACGTTCTGGAACCCGTTCACAAAACTTACCGCCACGATCATAATGGCCACGCTGATGGCAGTAGCGCCAACAGCAAGCCTTATGATAAACCTGCTGAAGGTCTTTTGCCGGTTAAAAGCAATTCGCCGGGCTATGAAAACGGATACATTCAAACGGTATAATTTTTGGTATCTTACAAAAGTATTTTATTTAAACTTATGATTAAAGATAACATCGGAAAAACCAGTACCCGTTTTACGATACCGGCAGGTTTATTCTTCTTTTTTATTATTATTTTATCAAGCGGAACTGCTTTGGGCCAGATGACCGATGCAGTTTTCAAAGAGAATATCAAAGCAGTGCGTTTTCATATGTATGGCGACCAGGAATCGCTGCCCCTGTATAAGATCAACAGTACCGATCAGCTGGAACTTAATTTTGACGACCTGGATGCCAACGTAAAAAGTTATTATTATACCATGCAGCTCTGCGATTACGATTGGAACCCGGTTGATATCAGCCCATTTTTATACACCAGGGGTTTTACACAACAACGCATCAGCACTTACCGGTATTCTTCCATTGCATTAACCAGGTACACCCACTACCAGGCCATACTGCCTGACAGGGGAACTACATTGACCATGTCGGGGAATTATATTTTGAAAGTGTACCTGGATGGTGATACTTCCAAACTTGTATTTACCCGGCGCATGCTGGTGCTTGATCAAAAAGCTGCTGTTGGCGGACAGGTAACACAACCATTTGCACCACAGCTATACAGAACACACCAAAAAGTGCAGTTCAATGCCAATATCAACGGACTGAACAGTTTTAGTGCGGCACAGCAAATTAAAGTGGTGATATTGCAGAACAACCGCTGGGATAATGCATTGAAAGATATTAAACCAACTTTTGTGCGCAACAATACGCTGGAATATTCCATGGAGAACAACCTGGTTTTTCCGGCAGGCAAGGAATGGCGCTGGCTCGACCTGAGAAGTTTCCGGCTGCAGAGCGACCGGGTAAAAAATGCCGACTACCGGAAAGATGGAACGGATATTTATTTGTTTCCCGATGCTGACCGTACTGCACAACGTTATATGTATTTCAAAGACCTCAACGGTATGTACCTGGTTGAGACCTATGAAAGCATTAACCCTTACTGGCAGGGCGATTTTGCCAATGTGCATTTTAGCCTGGCCGCCCCTAATGCTGTTCCTTATGCCGGGAAGGATATTTACCTGGCAGGCCAGTTGACCAATTATGAGTTCAGCGATAAAACGAAAATGGTTTTTAATGAAGCGAAAGGCGTGTATGAATGCACTGCTTTTTTAAAACAAGGATATTATAACTATACCTACATAGCTGTTGATAAGAATAACCCTGCCGACAGGCGCGACCTGGAAGGTGATTACTGGGAAACAGAGAACAGCTATACCATACTGATGTATTACAAATCGTTTACCGACAGGTCGGACCAGCTGATCGGTGTTGGAAAAATTAATTCAAGATCTGATAAGCCGGGGATTAGTTTTTAAGCTGGTTTCTTGTTATTAGTTATTGATCAGTAGTAATCATTCATCGTGTTGCAAACTATGAACTATCGACCATAATCTATGGTCTATGGTCCATGGTCCATGGTCCATGTACTATCGACCATCGACTATGGACCATCGACTATCGACCATCCACCAATATTTTCCTTCAAATTATTTCCCTTTCCTTACTCATATTCCCCTATCTTTGCGCCGGCAAGTCTTATACGACCAGCTCCTGTTGAACTCCCCCAGGACCGGAAGGTAGCAAGGGTAGATGGTTGAGCGGTGCGATGTAAGTAACTTGCCATTTTTTTTGCCCCAACCTGAAGGGCTTTTGCACCCCGGGCACATAAACTGTGTACATCTAAGAACAAGTTTTTAAAGCTGAGTGTTTCAATTCTTTTACTTTTGTGTAATACTTAAATCTTAAATAGTACACACTTATGAAGTTTTTTATCGATACTGCAAACCTTGATCAAATTAAAGAAGCAAATGATCTCGGGATTCTGGATGGTGTTACCACCAACCCCTCTTTAATGGCTAAGGAAGGCATAAAAGGCCAGGATGCTGTGATGGCACATTACAAAACCATTTGCGAAATGGTAGATGGCGATATCAGTGCTGAAGTTATTTCCACCGATTTTGAAGGTATTGTTGAAGAAGGAAAAAAGCTGGCAGCGATCCATCCCAATATCGTTGTAAAGGTTCCCATGATCAAAGACGGTATCAGGGCCCTGAAATGGTTTACAGATAATGGCATCAAAACAAACTGTACCCTGGTGTTCAGTGCCGGCCAGGCTATATTGGCAGCCAAAGCCGGGGCCACCTATGTTTCACCCTTTTTGGGAAGGGTTGACGACAGTGGATGGGATGGAATGGAACTGATTCACCAGATCAGGCAGATATATTCTGTTCAGGGTTTTAAAACGGAGATACTGGCCGCATCCATCCGCAATCCTTTGCATATTATCAAGTGCGCCGAAGCAGGAGCTGATGTTTGTACCTGCCCGCTGGATTCTATCTTAGGTTTGCTGAAACATCCTTTAACTGATATCGGGCTGGCTAAGTTTTTGGAAGACGCCAAAAAGTTTGCATAATCCCCGGACTTGGCTGCTCGCCTGATTGTAATAATATAACCAGGCTAAGAATAAAAATGCCCGGCAGATCTTCCTGGTCTGCCGGGCATCTTATTTTGTGGTATAATTAATTATCTGCCGTTCCTGCTTTTCGATTTATTCATGATCTCGTCCATGGTCTTCAGGGGTGGGTCGGGCAATTGCTTTACATAGATCGTAAATTCCTTAACCAGTGCAGGGTTGCTGCGCAGGCTTACCCTGATATCTACTTTGGGCGCAGAAAAATCCTTATCTATCCAAAGGCTGTTACCGCTGAAACTGCCAGCAGAAGCCGTGAAGATCAGGTGGGTGCTGTCAAGAGGCAGGTATTTTCCGTTGCTGAGCTGCCCGTCAATATTGATATAGTTGTACGTGCCTTTTTTCAGGCTGTCAGTATACAGGTTCACATAAATATGCTCCACTTTTTGTGCTTTGGCAAAAAGCGAACATAACAGGAACAGGACAAGTAAATATTTCTTCAATTGATTTTGTTTTGCACAAAGATTGAAAAAAATATGCCAGCGTTGCGTTAATGGAATGCTGTAATTGTTAATTTTTGGTTGTGATTACAGCATTTTTTTCATGCACACACTATTTTCAACTCCCTCGTACTGGCCATAATTGGGTATTGTATGGTAACCGGCCTTTTGGTACAGGCGTATTGCTTCCGGCTGCTTCAGCCCGGTTTCAAGCACAAAACCCGCATAGTGTAATTCTGCAGCCCATATCTCCAGTTCATTCAATATTTTATGGGCAATGCCATGCCCCCGGTTTTCAGGCAGCACAAACATTCTTTTTATCTCCACCAGGTTATCATCATATGGTTTAAACGCTCCGCAGCCAATAGCCTTTTCACCGGCGTAGCAAACAATTACATTGCGTATGGCCGCAATTTTATTGAATTGTGCATAGAAAGCGTGTTCTTCACCATCCCTGATCCTGAGGTCGGCATCCAGTAAGGCAACCAGTTTTTGAAAATCAGGATTATCCGAATCGGTTCTTAAAAAATGTGTCATGTCAGTATGAATGTTAATTGATCAGTTTTGCTGATGCTGAATAATTTCAGAGGGAGCCCTTCGTGTGTAAAATCCTTGCTAAAATGAAAACCCAGCTTATGCAACAGGTTAATGGAAGCATGGTTATCCGGGATGGTCGTCGCAAGAATGGTAGTATGCCCGCCTGAGTGTAAAAGGTCATCCAGTACTTCTTTGGTTGCTTCCAGGGCTAATCCCTGCTTACTGAAGGCCGGTAAAAAGGCAAAACCGATATCGTAATGATCCAGGTAATCACGCTTGATGAAAGTTACCAGGCCAGCGGGAGTTCCTGTTTGCTGCAGGGTCACAACCCGGTAATTGACGGCGGGATTGCCAAGTATTTTGTGGATATAGTTCACCGCATCTGCATGGTTACTTATATTCCTGTTACCAATAAATTTTATCCACCCGGCTGTATTCAGCAGTTCAAAAATAAAGTCTGCATCCGCATCAGTAAGTGTGCGCAACCACAGTCTTTCTGTTTGATAATTTAATTTCATGCTTGCTTATTTCTCCTGAACTGTGAATGGTTCATTTTCTGTCAAAGCTACTGTATTGTTTGTTTTACCAGTATAAAGTAATCTTATAAAACAACCATAATGAATAAGCAACTATATATTTGCCTGCTTTTTTTCAGGAAATATTATATTTGCGCCATTCCCGGGTTTCATAATTCTAATTAAAGAAGAAAACCAGCCAATGTCTGAAGCACGAACTACCAACAGTCGTAGCGAACCTGAAAATATCCTTCGGCGTATTTTTTATGTGGGCCTTGGCGCTGATTTGTCCCCATATCATTACAGGCAGGGCCTTATTTTCAATGTTATAAATGTTACGGGTTTTTTGATCGGGCTATTCAGGTTTGTGTACATACTGCTTTTTTTGCCTGCCCAGCATACAGCACTGCTATTGTTTATTAATTCCATTTCTGTTTTGCTGAATATTGTGATCATGATCCTGATGTATTACAGGGCCTATGTATTTACAGTTTATTTTTGTTTCATTGTATATCCGGTTACGTTGCTGCTTATTGGGCTTGTTACGCACGACAGGGGCGTGGTGTATTATCTTTTTCCCTGTATTATTTACACTTTTTTCTTTTTGAACAGCAAGGTCAAAGTATTTACAGCGGCCATTGCCATATCGTTAATGTTTGTAACTGCTATAAGTTTGCAAAACAACAAATCCGAAATGCTGAGGCAGCACGACCTGGTGCTGGAGCTGATCAGCCTGGCAGGTGTGGTTATACTTTCATCGGTTACATTATTCTCTATAAAATTCCAGATATGGGATTACCAGGACAAGATCAAGGCGCAGCGCTATAAACTGCAGGAAAGCAATAAGCAGATCATCCGGCAGGCAAAAAAACTCAATGATATCATTCTTGTAAAGGACAAAGTATTTTCAATAATCAGCCATGATATACGCAGCCCGTTGCAGGGCCTTTACCTGATCGTGGATGCGGATATCAACGACAATCTCTCGCTTGAAACAGTAAAGCAAATACTGCCTGAGTTAAAAGAAGAACTGAAGCGGGCATTTGACCTTTTTGATAACCTGCTCAACTGGGCCAAGATACAGATAAAGGAAGCCGTGATCTCGATAAGCCCGGTAGATGTAAAGGAACTGGTTGATAAAGTGACGATGCACCTGGCTAAGGCTGCTGCTGAAAAAAGTGTGACCGTTGATGCTGACCTGACAGATTACAACATCAATGCCGATAAGGATATACTGGAAATAGTGCTGCGTAATATTATCTCCAATGCGATTAAATTTTCACATCCCCATACTTCTGTTAAACTGAAGGGGAATGCTGTAGATGGGGCATACGAAATTGTGGTATGCGATACCGGCACCGGCATCAGTCCTGAAAAACTCGCCCAGATCAATTCAAAATCCTTTTATACCAGTCCGGGCACCAATAATGAAATGGGAACAGGCCTGGGGCTGATCATCTGCCGTGACCTGGTTGAAAAATGTAAAGGCAGCTTTACCATTACCAGCACCTTAGGAGCAGGTACTTCAGCAACGGTGAGACTTCCGCAATAATGGTCATCTCAACCTGGGCAGCAATATTTTAACCCGTAATTGTTCTGAAAGTTAAATTCACCCTTGGCTTTAAAATTTTTGTGGTGGGTGGAAGCCGGTGCAGCCAGTGCGTTTGCGTGGTGTCTTTCATTACCAGCAGGCTGCCATGTTCCAATATTACCGATACGGTTTCTTTGGTTTGTTTATGTTTGAAAGCAAATTTTCTTTCGGCCCCCAAGCTCAGCGATCCAATGGCGCCATCTTTTTTAAGATCTTTTTCCCCGTCGCTGTGCCAGGCCATTCCTTCTTCGCCGCTGTGATACAAATTAAGCAGGCATGAATTGTAGGTTTCTCCTGTTTCCTTTTCCACTTTACGTTTCAATTCAAGCAATGCTGTTGTCCAGGGCAGTGCTTTTTTTGTCCTGTTAGAATAGGTGTATTCAAATTCCCGGTCGCCATACCAGGCGGCTTTTCGTTTGGTGATGATGAGTTTTCCAAGAATAAAGGCTTCATCATTTTTCCATTCGATATTATTGAGCAAACAATCCAGATAATGATCGGCTTCCGTTTTCGTGAATATCTTTCCATAATAATTCACGGTGCCGTCTTTGGGCAACAGGTTTTGAGAACTGTCGGTCATGCTGCTGAAAAGATCCATTATAATACGAGTTGATTATAAAGTTTGTGAAGCGTTTCAGATGGATCGCTGCAAAAACCCGGGTGCACTTTGGATGTTTGAATAATGGTACTGCGTGTGGCAGTAAGCCATCGGAAACGGGCTGCAGTATCCAGTTTGCCAATAGGCCCTGCTTCCTCGTCGCCCCGGCAAATGCGTTCAATGGACTGAAGGTGTTTAAGTAATTCCTGTTTGTCAGTCTCTGCACAGAAGATACCCAGTCTTTCTTCATCCAGCTTGTACCTGACATCGAGGAAATTGAGTTTTGAGCAATACAATATTACACCAGTGTTCAGGAACTCTTCCCGTTCAACCCTGGGTACCACCCGTACAACGGCATATTCAAATAAGTGCGTTTGCTGCATGCTGGGCTTCTTTTAAAAAGATTTCGGAATTTGCCAAACGGCTTTCAAGGAATTGTACATACATCTGCCTGTTCTCCGCGGCAGAACTAAAGCTGCCATCGGTATTCAGCCACTGGTCAGGAATTAAGTTTACAATGGCTTGTATTTGACCATTGCCAAGCCTTGCACGAAAATCTGCGTCAACAGTTTGCAATTGAGCAGCCTGCTTAATAAGTACATGGTCTTTTATCAGGGTAAATGGTTTCAACACCTGTTCTTTCCAGTTTTGCGGGTTGTGATGAAAATACAGGCAGGCACCATGATCTATCAGCCATAATTCCTTATTCCACCAAAGCATATTGGTATTGCGTACTGTACGGTCCATATTGGTCAGCAGGCAGTCGAGCCAAACAATTTGCGAAGCAAGTGTTTCATTGATCACAGTCACCGCAGGATCATAACTGATGGAGCCGGAGAGATAATGCAATGCCAGGTTTAGCCCCGTACTTGCTTTCAGCAGGTCTTGAATCTCCTCATCGGGTTCCGTTCTGCCAAAGGCTTCATCAATATTGGCAAATACAATTTCAGGAACCCGCAAACCAAGGGCTCTTGCAATTTCTCCGCCAATCAGTTCTGCTATCAGTGCCTTTACGCCCTGTCCGGCGCCCCTGAACTTAAGTACATACATAAAGCCGTCATCTGCTTCCACGATTGCAGGTAAAGAGCCCCCTTCACGTAATGGTGTGATATAGCGGGTAACAGTAACAGCCCTTATTTCGGGAGAGGAAATATTCATGCTGCTAAATTAATTCATTTAAAACGAAACCGGCGCCGGCAGCTTTTATGAAAGCGGCCGGCGCCGGTTGTTAGCTTTTTCCTCATCAGTCTTTTACATCCAGCAATACTTCCTGGCCGTCTTTAACAGCCCTTACATCACCATGGTTGCCAATCTTGATTTTCTGGTATTTGTTTTCAACCAGTACTTTACCTTTTTTATTGATGATGCCGTACAGGCCGTCTTTTTTTGTGATAGCAAGCGAGCCCCTGAATGAGCCTATAGATTCATAGATGTTCTGAACAACGACCTTGCCTTCTATACTGATGATACCAATTTTTCCATACCTGGTGGTGAATGCCAGGTTATCGCCGCCAAACGAACTGATCTTTTCGTATTCAGGCTTAACGATCTCCTTTCCATTTTGCCTGATAAGGCCAACTAATTTATTTTTCCATACAAATGCCACCCCGTGATCAAACCTGCCAATCCTGTCGTACTCCTTACTTATTTCCTGTGCAAAGCACTGAACGGTACATAGGGTTAGTAATAAAAGAATGATTTTTTTCATAAATATTTTGATTTGTTTTTAAAGATGCGCTAAAGTTATTGTAAAAAATTAAAAACCGGAGCTATTATATGATTCGCTTACAGGTTGGTTTTTGGCAATCTCAAATCTTCTATGATATCTTTCAGCCTTTGCGGGTATCCTTTAGAAATATCCAGCCCGGTCATTTCAATGCTGCGTAAAAAATCCATAAAAGAATCGGTATGATTTTCTCTTTTGCCGCTCTTTATGTTTACATGGATAAACTTTGTCCACATCAGCGACTTTATGTGGGAATGATGTTCATCCAGCATCTGCATTTCAACCAGCAGTGAACCGGGTTCTGCTTTTAGCAGGGAGCTTTTAATGGAAACACGTTCATTATAAGCAGCAGGCCTGATGTAGCTGATCTCGTGGCCGGCCACAAGCCAGCTTACACCTTGTTTATAAAATTCAGTCAGGTCCAGGTCATATTCATTTTTAAGATGATCTTCCCGGGCATTTAAAAGATAATCGATGTACCTGCCATTATTCAGATGCCCGAAGAGATCACAATCGGTGAAGCGAATGGTATAGAGGGAATGAGGAGATTTGTTCATAAAATTTACATTAAGGGAGCTGGTTCATTTAATTAGTCTTTTTTTACAAATTTGATCGATCCGCTACTTCCGCATGCCTTATCGGTTTTCCAGGTACCTTCCAATACTGTCATTTTTTTTGTTTTACTCAGCTCAAGGGTCATACTTTGAAAACAAGACGCAGGCGCATCTTTAGGGAGTAAGACCTGCGTTTCTTCCAGGCAGAAAGAATTGACTGCTGTTTTTTTATATCTTACTTTGCATACCACCACCGTATCATTGCCTGCTGCATCATAACCACGGGAATAACTAAATATATTGTAAGAGCTGTCTTTATTTAGAACAAAATATAAAGTGATAGGATTGGAAATGCCTGTAATGCCAATATCTGAATTACTATAGTACGAACCCCGCCATTCCCCCTCAAGCGACTGGGCGTATAAAGGGATGCAACATGCAAATACCAGGGAAAGCAGCAACAGTTTTTTCATGAATCAGTATCAGGGAATATACATTCAGGCAATTCAGCTATTGCTATTTAACATACGCAGTTCCTGCCACATTTTTCACATATTTATTCAACCACTGATCCTCCTCCCAAAGCATATGTAAAAGATTTTCTTTAGCGGTGTATCCATGTGCTTCAAAGGGCAGCAGTACAAAACGAACGGTGCCGCCGTGTCCTTTGATAGCATTGTATAATCGTTCGCTTTGTATGGGAAAAGTGCCCGGATTGTTGTCTGCCTCTCCATGTATCATCAGTAAAGGTGTTTTTATCTTGTCTGCAAACATAAAGGGGCTCATGGCATTGTATACTTCAGGGGCCTGCCAGTAAGTACGTTCTTCATTCTGAAAACCAAAGGGAGTGAGGGTGCGGTTGTAAGCACCGCTGCGGGCAATACCGGCTTTAAACAGTTTGGTATGTGCCAGCAGGTTGGCAGTCATGAATGCGCCATAACTGTGACCGCCAACTGCAACACGGTTGCTGTCCCCAACACCCATTTCAGCAACCTTATGTATAGCAGCTTCTGCACTCCAGGTAAGCTGGTCAACAAAATTATCGTTGGGCTGTTTATCGCCTTCGCCTACGATCGGAAACTCGGTATTGTCCATAATGGCATAACCCTGTGTTGCCCAGAAAATGATTGATCCGGCACCTATCCGGGTGAACGTGTATTTACTTCCACGCAATTGTGCGGCATCGCTGGCGCTTTTAAATTCACGGGGATAAGCCCACATCATTACAGGTAAAGGGCCATCTCTTTTGGCATCGTAGCCTTTGGGAAGGTACAGGTCGGCAGCCAGGTCAACACCATCCCTGCGTTTGTAAGTGATCTTCTGTTTGGTAATGCCACGCAGACCGGGCTGCGGATCAGGGAAATTGGTGATGGCTTTCAGTGAATTATTTGTAAGGTCACGTATATAATTATTGGGCTGCTCGGTTTGAGATTGCCTGTTGGTAATGATGAGCATCTTATTATAATCAATTACTGCCGAAACTGTTTCATAGTAAGGCTCTTCGCAACGCCACAGTTGCCTGGTCTCTTTTGTATTGATATCGAACGTATTTAAAAAGGGCAGGTCGCCTTTTGGCGAAGCGCCAATGCCCCGCATCACCAGTTTTGACCCGTCAAGCAGTTTGATCGTATTTCGGCCATATTTATTTTTTTCGGTGAGCGGGGTACCGGGATCATTATAAGCATCGTCGGTACTTCTGTCTATCAATACTTCCATTTTACCATCAGCAGTCAGCCTGCTCATTTTTGTACGGTGTTTCCCTCTTGAACCTTCGGTGATGAATACAGAGCCATTCACAATGTCACTCACATTATAAATACGTTCCGCAGTCCTTACCAGTTCTTTGGGATTACCGGTAAATGGAGCAGCAAGAATATATGCCGCATCATGATAATCCATTTTCTTTTTGATAAAGCCACTATCCAGGGGCTCTGTCCATTGCAGGGTTGCCGGTGAATTATCTAACCAGTTAAAATTGCGTGGTGCATTCAATACATTATCATTGCCTCTTGGCTCCAGTTCGGTGCTGGGCAGTTTGGCAATCGTTTTTACCAGGTTGCCATTCATATCTGTTATCATTACGGTGCTGTTGAAGCCGTATGCAGTAACCAGGTAACTAAATGGTTTATCAATTCTTTCTACCAGTAAATATTTATTATCGGGTGATGCTTCCACACTGCTGTAAATAGCCGGGGTGCCAATCTTTGTTTCAACGCCATTGGTGTTTTTTACCAGTTGTGTTGTTGCATAAAACTCAAACTGTGTTTCATCAAACGGCGATTTTATCAGGTCCTGGAAAGTGGGACTTGCAGCTACTTTGCCCAGGTTTTGTTGTACTACCGGACCCTTGGGTGCAAGTGGTTTTTTAGGTGCCATACTCAACGGTTTGTTTACAGTTGAATATAAAACTGTGTTATTATCGATCCAGCTATACGCAGCTGTTAACACCTGGTTCAGCGGCGACTTGTTTATTTTGACAGCATTATGGCTTTTAATATCGATCACGTACATGTCGATATTGGTGTTTGTAAAATGTGTGAAGGCAGCTTTGTCTTCCCCGGGGCTCCATTGCAGGTTGCCGGCTTTCAGGTTTGGCGGCAAGCCTTTTACGGGGGATTCGATACCGGTTTTAATGTCCTTAATAATTATTGAAGTAAAATAAGTGGTACGGCTGGGGCCGAAATTATTGGGATTGATTCTTAAACCTGCAATGCGTAATTCGGGTTGTGCAAGTTCTTCAACAGCAGGCATGCTGCTGCGTTCAAGTATCAGCATGTATTGACCCTTGCTGTCGAAACTTACACCGGGCGTTGCTTTGGCCATTACCAGGTCGTAAATATCTTTAGGTGGCACCTGGTATTCGATGGCATCCTGAGCATGGAGCAGGGTAACGCTAAAAGTAAGTAAGACTATCAGGAATTTTTTCATGGCGATATAATTTTTGAGTTAAGCAGTATTAAAAAGAAAGCTGTTATCAGGCATTTAATTTACAGCAATTAAATGTAATAACAGCTTTTTGAACGATGGTTTTACCCCTGTCAGTTATTTTTTCCGAAGAAAAAGCGCAGCATCAGCTCGTGGGCCGAGTACCCCTTTTCAAATAATCCAACCGGGGCTGTGTATGCTTCAAATGCATAGTTGATGGATAACCGGTGCATGAATTTTACCCCGGCAAAAAGTGTATATGCTTTGTTGTATTGATAGCTGCCCCCAATATGGAACATGTCTTTATGATAAAGTGTGATTCCTCCTGCAAAATCCACCGGGGCTTCCGGCTGATAGCGCACTTCAAAGTGAGGCTGCAATATATTTACTGCATCTGTTTTAATATCATAACTGACCGTTCCGGTGTATTGCCTGTACAACCTGCCTTCGGGATTGCCGGCTGTTTTAATGAAATCCAGTTTCGATTGAATGAGTTGCTTGGCAGAAATGCCCAGGTTCAGTGTATTGGACCGGTAATAGATACCTGCATTGGCATCTGCTTTTAAACTGCTTCCCGATGAAGCCAGCAGCGGGTCATTGGGAATGGCGTCGGCAATTTTGGCTTTATCTACCTTAAACTGAATCAACTGCCCGCCAATGCCAATCATCAGCCTTTTGTTATGATCGTTATCAAATTTAATGCTGTAAGACAGATTCAGTTCCCCGCCACTGCGGCTTGTGGGTCCCGTTTTATCTGAATACAGCACGATGCCAAGGCCGGTATTCATTTTTGAAAAATAAGCATCACCAAAAATAACAGCAGTGGTGGGGCCCCCGTCAATGCCCTGCCACTGACTGCGGTAGGCCGCCCCAAAGGTAGCATGCCCGTTGGCGCCAACAGCAGCCGGGTTGGTGAGGAAGTTGTGTTGCATGTAATTGCTTATCTTATATAATTGCTGAGCATTGGCATGCGTACAAAAAAATGCAGTGATGCAAATGAGTAAACCGGTTTTTATTTTTATTGAGCTCATGAGTTTGAATATTTTAATGTTGCAGAATATTATCTTAAAATGGTTACATCTCCTTTCTTCATCACCTGGTCCCCATTGAGTAACTCGTAATTAATAACATAATAATAAGTGCCATCCGGCAGCGGTTTACCTTTATAGGTTCCATCCCAGTCATTTTTATAATCCTGCGATTCAAACACTTTGCCTCCGTAACGATTGTACACCTGTACGGTTGCTTTTTTTAAGCAGTTGCCATTGGTGATGAACCAGGTATCATAAAATCCGTCCTTATTTGGTGTAAAGGCATTCATCGGTTTAATGCAATATGGCAGTACCTGGATAGTTACGTTAGATGAATTACTGCAGCCCAATCCATCAGTTATCTTTAAGGTGTAAGTAGTGGTGGCAGCTGGTGTGGCAACGGGGGTAAGAATATTGGTGGCACTTAATCCGGTAGGAGGTGTCCATAAATAAGTTCCTGCACCGCCGCTTCCCAGCAGGGTTACAGATGAACCGGCCAGTATGCTTGTACCCGGACCAGCACTAACATTGATAGCAGGCCGTACGGTTACTTTCAAAAGTTTTGAAATAATGCAGGTGCCTATCTGAGCAGTTACAGTATAGGTAGTTGTTGCGGTAGGTGATAATACCGGGCTGGCAATGGAAGGGTTGCTTACCCCTGCTGTTGGCGTCCAGTTGAAAATTGTACCATTGCTGATGGTATTGGCATTGAAAGATGCACCATAGCAAATGGTAGTATCAATATGCAGTGTTAAATTAACAGCTGAGCCCACTGTAACGGTGAATGATTTTGATATGGTACAGGCCCCGGTTGTACCGGTGACTGTATAAGCAGTGGTGGACGTTGGAGATAAAACGGGATTGGCAATATTGGGATTACTTACACCTGCTGTTGGCGTCCAGCTGTAGTTTGCAGCATTGCTGACGGTATTAGCGGAAATAGAGGAGCCCGGGCAAATGGTAGTGTCGCCCCGGGTCGTCATTGTTAAGTTATTGTTCAATGCAACAGTTACTGGTACCAGTGTTGTGCAGCCTGCGCCATCCAGGATGCTGGCCTGGTAAGTGGCAGCCGGTAAGTTGGTGGCGGTAAGGCCGGTTTGCACAGGCGTGGTATTCCAGGTTACTGAGGTTGGTTGCACAAAGCCACTTAATGTTAGTGTGGCGCTGCCATTGCTGGTGCAGGTTGCATTGGTTACAGCCGCAGTAGCTGTGGCGGTATTGGCAATGCCCGACACAGCAAAGAAAACTGCATTGGGATAAGGTGCATTGCTGCCAGCTGTTGTAACATTAGTGAAGCTGATCTTTTGAATCTGCTTTTGTTTATCTGCACAGCTGATAGGAATGTTTATATAATATAGTCTTGGATTGGAAGGGTATGCATCCGCACCTGAAGCCGGTGTAGCCCTGGTGCAGCGGCCAAAACCGGACAACACAAGATTGGTGGTATTATTGAACCAGTCGCCCAATGAATAATTGGTGAGGGCATTGGTTGTTGATGCGTCTGTGAAAGTGAGTTTCACATTCACCAGGCTGGTGCCCTCGGTTGAAAAACACAGCACACGCAATGCGGATAGTTTAGCAGGCGTATTCAAAGTAAGGTCGCCGGTTTGAGTACGCTGCAGCAGCAATGCATTGTTGCCATTATAAGCTGCAAGCTGGTAAGTACCGGCTGCATCTGTAATGGTACCATTGTCGGCAATACCACCTCCGCCAAAACCATTGGTGGTTCGGAATGTATTGCTGTACATTACTTTGTTGGATACCGTAACACCATCCAGCGGTATGGTGGTGGTCGTTAAAGAACTGGTGCCCGTTTCGGCAATAACATCGTGGTTAAAGCCAGTAACCGTTATTGGCGTGTAAGTTTGACTGAAGAGGTTTTGACTGCAAATACATACAAGAAAGAATAGAAAAGGGGACCATTTCAGCAATGGTGTTTTGCGGACAATCTGCATGGCAATTAGTTTTTGGTTCTTAAACAGGCAAAAACCTGTTTAGGTAAGAAAATGTTGTTTTGGTGGCTTTTTAAGGAAGCGTTGGATGCTTAAAGATGATCCGGCAATGCCGGCCTTGTTTTGGTTGTTGTAATTTACAGTATTTATAATAAAATTACTTCCATTTTTTTAGACAAATGAACAGGTCAATTGCTGATGCCCACCCGTTCTTTTAAAAATGCGTTCTGCTGCAATTCTTTCAGCATGAACATAGCCAGGTCGCCGGCATTTATTTTGAAATTATTTGGCTCTGGCGGATAACCTGCTTGGGTAATAAAGCTTCCTGTAGGGCCTTCATTGATAATATTGGGCGGACAAACAAAGGTCCAGTCCAGGCCGCTTGCATCCAGCAGTTCGTAAGCCTTTTTGTGTTCCAGCCCCACAGCTTTATATTCGGCTGGATAATCTTCTTTATCAACCAGCAGTGAGTTTTCATCTGCATTCAGTACGCCGAGTCCGCCAACTGCAACGATTCTTTTTACCCCTGCTTTTTGCATTTGTTTAATGATGTTCTTCATTCCCAGCGTTCGTGTTTTATCCATGCCATCCACACTGCCGCCAATGGCAGACAATACGGCATCACAACCTTTGATGGCGTCATACACTTCACCTTCATCAAACAAAGCGCCCTGAACCAGTTCCAGGTTCCCGGTTTCCAGGTAATCTGTTGTAAAAACATTCCTGCCAAAGGCCCGTACATTGTTTTTGGCAAACAGGGCCTGTTGTACCAGTTGTTTACCCACCATTCCGGTTGCTCCGAATATTACCAGTTTCATTTGATTCGTTTTTAGTGAAGATAGATCAATTGTTCCTGAGTACATCTGCAAATTCCGCTCCCTTTTTATCAAAAACTGATTTTGCAAATGGGCAAAGTGGTATGATCTTTATTTGTTTTTCCCTTGCATATTCAACTGCGGTATGCACCAGCTGGTACCCAACATTCTTGCCTCTGAGTTCATCAGAAACTTCAGTATGGTCAATGATCATCAGGTTATCCCCGGCCATGGAATATGTCATTTCTGCCAGTATATTTCCATTTTCTTCCACATAAAAAGAACCTTTGGCGTCATCCTGCTTTTGTTGTATCAGCATTTGGTAAATTTTTCCTGAATTTACGAAATAAGTTTTTTTGTTAGCAGATTTGTGTACATATTTGCATTGTAATGAAGATGATCAATACAAATAATAACAATTGGTGGTGGCAGTCAGGTACCTGATGTGTCGCTGTGCTGTTATACGCTATAATTAAAATTATTACGAAGCCCCGACACGATGTTGGGGCTTTTTTAATGACATGGGATGAAAAAAATACCAATACAAACAAACTTTAAAAAAATGCTGGCAGACGTATATACTCCGGTAGGGATCTACTTGCGCCTGCGTGACCGTTTCAGGGATACCGTGTTGCTGGAAAGTACCGATTTTCATGCGGGGGAAAATAGCTACTCCTTTATTGGTATCAATGCTGTGGCCGGTATCGAGATCAGTAATACCACAGCTATCGAATTTAAATTGCCGGGGCAACCGGCCGAAAAAATAAGACTGGGCGCTAATGCTGATGTGCCAAAATTATTGTGGGATTTTATGCAACGGTTTGAGGTGAAAGAAGCAGCTGTAAAACCTGTTAATGCGGCGCAGGGATTATTTGGTTATACTGCTTTTGATTCGGTAAAACTTTTTGAGCCCACTGTAAACGGCAAGGCGCCGGCAGCCGGTAATATTCCGCTGATGCGCTACCGGCTTTACCAGTATGTAATTGCCATCAATCATTTCAGGGACGAATTGTTCGTTTGTGAAAACCAGCTTCCTGGTATTGAGAGTGAATTGGCGGTTGTGGAAAGCCTGATAAAAAGTAAGGATGTACCGGTCTATCCTTTTAAAATCGGGGAAGATGAGCGCCCGGATATAACTGATGCGGCTTACATTGAAATGGTGAAGAAAGGAATTGCAAGCTGTCACAGGGGGGATGTATTCCAGATTGTATTGAGCAGGAGATTTGAACAGGCATTCACCGGAGATGAATTCAATGTATACAGGTCCCTTCGCAGCATCAATCCTTCGCCTTATTTATTTTACTTTGATTATGGTGATTATAAACTGATCGGTTCTTCACCTGAAAGCCAGCTGATCGTTGCTGATGGAAAAGCTGTTGTACATCCGATAGCCGGTACATTCAAACGTACCGGAAACGATGAGGAGGATAAGCTGCTTGCAGAAAAACTTCAAAAGGATGAAAAAGAGAATGCCGAACATGTAATGCTCGTGGATCTTGCCAGGAACGACCTGAGCCGAATGTGCCGCAAAGTAGAAGTGACACAATACAAGAAGATCAACTATTACAGTCATGTGATACATTTGGTGAGCGAGGTAACCGGAGATGTTAAACCCGGTGACAATCCTTTTGCTTTACTGGCAACAAGTTTTCCTGCGGGTACATTAAGCGGGGCTCCCAAGATAAAAGCTATGCAGCTGATCCACGAATACGAAACAACAGCTAGGAATTATTATGGCGGGGCCATTGGTTTTGTAGGGTTTGATGGCTCGGTAAATCATGCCATTATGATCCGCACTTTTTTAAGCAGGAACAATACACTGGTTTACCAGGCTGGTGCCGGTGTGGTGGCAGCCAGTGATCCTGAAAGTGAATTACAGGAAGTGAATAATAAACTGAACGCATTGAAGCAGGCCATTAAAGAAGCTCAGCTGATAGATTAACAGGGTGGCAAAGCAAAGCCAATTTAAAAGAATAAAATGAGAATATTAGTTTTTGATAATTACGATTCATTCACATACAACCTGGTTCACCTGGTTGAAAAGATCACCGGCAATAAAGTGGATGTTTATAGAAATGACCAGATTGCTTTGGCAGATGTTGCCGCTTTTGATAAGATCATTTTATCGCCAGGTCCCGGTATCCCGGAAGAAGCAGGGCTGTTATTGCCGCTTATAAAAGAATATGCAGCCACCAAATCCATATTGGGTGTGTGCTTGGGGCACCAGGCCATAGCGGAGGCATTTGGGGGTAAGCTGACAAACCTGAGTAAGGTTTTTCATGGTGTGGCTACACCGATCAGTATTAAAAGTCAACATTCAAAAATACTTAGCGGGTTACCGCAAACAATCGGGGTGGGGCGGTATCATAGCTGGATCGTTAGTGATGAAAGTTTTCCTGAAGAGCTGGAAGTAACAGCCAGGGATGAAAATGGATACATCATGGCATTGCAGCATAAGATTCTGGATGTGCAGGGGGTGCAGTTTCATCCGGAGAGCGTACTTACACCGGATGGTGAAACAATTTTAAGAAACTGGTTAACATAACCTATGAAAAAGATATTGAATTATTTGTTTGAACACAAAAGCCTTTCCCGTGAAAAGGCAAAGGAAGTGCTGCACAATATTTCGAATAATGTGTACAACGATGCTGAGATAGCTGCATTCATTACCGTGTACCTGATGCGGAGCATTACTATTGATGAACTCCAGGGTTTCCGGGATGCATTGATGGAACTTTGTGTGCCGGTTGACCTGCAGGGAAAAGAAGTGATTGACATTGTGGGAACCGGGGGGGACGGAAAGAATACATTTAATATCTCAACACTGAGTTGTTTTGTTGCAGCAGGGGCAGGTGTAAAAGTTGCCAAACATGGTAATTATGGGGCCTCCTCCATCAGTGGAAGCAGTAATGTGATGGAGCAGTTAGGGTACACTTTCAAAAAAGACAGCACGGTATTGAACCGGGAGTTGGATGAAGCAAACATTTGTTTTCTGCATGCACCACTTTTTCATCCGGCATTAAAAATTGTTGGGCCAATCCGAAAGAGCCTGGGTGTTCGCACCTTCTTCAATATGCTGGGGCCAATGGTAAACCCGGCAGCGCCAAAATATCAGTTAGTGGGCGTGTACAACCCGGAGATGGCCAGGATATACAATTACCTGCTGCAACAGGGCAGCAGTGCTTTTACCATCATCCACAGCCTTGATGGATATGATGAGATATCACTTACGGGTGATGCAAAAGTGATCACCCGGTCGGGAGAAAAAATATACAGTGCGGAAGACCTGGGTAAACGAATGGTTGATGCGAAAGATATACACGGTGGTAATTCTGTTGAGGAAGCTGCTAAAATATTTTTAACCATTTTAAAAGGAGAAGGAAGCTGGGCCCAAAATGCAGTGGTGCTTGCCAATACTGCTATGGCGCTGCAATGTACAGGACAGTTTAGCTCGTACAGCGAGTGCTATCAAATGGCGGTGGAAAGCCTGGAGAGTGGGAAAGCTTACCAGGCCTTACAAAAATTAATTTCGGTATCATGAAGAATATTTTAGCTGAAATAACAGGGGAAAGAAGAAAAGCGGTTGACCAGTTAAAGGCATATATTTCCATGCAGGCATTGGAATTGATGCCTTTTTATGAAAGACAATGCTTGTCGCTCAGGGCAAACCTGCTTAATAAGGATCTGACTGGTATTATCGCAGAGTTTAAAAAAGCTTCCCCCTCGAAAGGAGATATCAATACCCATGCTGAGGCATTGGATGTGGTACCGGCTTATGAAAGTAATGGTGCTGCCGCAGCTTCTGTTCTTACCGAGCCTTTGTATTTTAAGGGCGATAATAACGATTTGACGGGAATCAGGGATTCGGTGCAAATACCGTTGCTTAGAAAGGATTTTATAGTAGATGAATACCAGGTAGTGGAATCAAAAGCCATTGGCGCCGATGTTATTTTATTGATAGCGGCCTGTTTAACACCAGCAGAAGTAAAACGATTGGCTACCTTTGCCGGTAACCTGGGGCTGGAAGTATTGCTGGAATTACATGACGAAAATGAACTTGATCATATATGCGATGCGACAAGCCTTGTTGGGATCAACAACCGCAACCTGAAAACATTTGAGGTTGATATAGAACGAAGTTTGAGGATGGCAGAAAAAATACCTGCCGGTAAAATAAAGGTTGCGGAAAGCGGCATTGATGATGTTGAAACGATCAGTAAATTCAGAGATGCCGGGTTTAAAGGGTTCCTGATGGGAGAAAGATTCATGAAAGCGCCAGATCCGGGCCTGGCGTTTCAACAATTTGTACAACAATTAAAACAAGGATAAGTTATGAACACGAAAGTATGCGGAATCACACAATTAAAGCAATTGCAGCAATTAGACGGACTGGATATTGATTTTGCAGGATTGATATTTCACAAGGATTCGCCCCGCTATGTGGTTGGCAAGCTGCCTGCATCAGAGGTAAAGAATTCGGATTTTGACCTGAAGAAAGTGGGTGTTTTTGTAAATGCAGATTATGACGAGATCATGCAGGCTGTGGAAGATTATGGCCTGGATGTGGTGCAGCTGCACGGAGATGAAAGTCCTGAATTATGCGAAGACCTGTCTGATGAAGTGGAAGTGATCAAGGCCTTTAAGGTTGGCAACAGCAAGGCTTCTATTGATGAGATGGTGGCCCCTTATGATGAAGTCTGTGATTATTATTTGTTCGATACTGCCTCTTCAGAAGCAGAGGGCGGAACCGGGAAACAGTTTGACTGGAAGCTGCTGAGTAAGGCTAAAATTGAAAAACCATTCTTTTTGAGCGGTGGCATCGGAGTGGATGATGTAGCTAAAGTAAAGGGATTTAAACACCCCGATTATTATGCAGTGGATATTAACAGCAAGGTGGAGAAAGAGCCGGGCGTAAAGGATATGGCGCTGGTGCTGCAGTTCAGGCAGGGTATCAAATAAAAAACAGGATATGATTACCGTAAGGCACGCAACAGAAGCAGATCTGCCGCAGATACTTGATATCTACAACGAAATTATTGCAAACACAACTGCCGTGTATTATTACGAACCGCATACACTGGAAATGCGGAAAGCCTGGTTCAGAGAAAGGATGGAAGCGGGTTTCCCGGTTTTTGTGGCTGAAGAGGAGGGGGTAATCCTGGGAATGAGTACCATTGGTCCGTTCAGGGTGCCAACAGCCTACAAATATTCAGTGGAAAACACGGTGCACGTTGCTGCAAAGGCCAGGGGCAGGGGAGTTGGAAAAATGCTGATGCCACCGCTCATAGAAGCGGCGAAACAACTGGGTATGCATACGATCATTGCGGGGATCGATGCCTCTAACGAAGTGAGCCTGCGCTTGCATACAGGTTTTGGATTTGAAGAAGTGGCACACTTTAAAGAAGTGGGCTTTAAGTTTGACAGGTGGCTGGATCTGAAATTTTTACAATTGATATTGTAAGACTTGCAGAAGCCGGCTTGCAATTGAATTTCAAATCCGTTTTGTTCAACGCTAAGTAAAGATCGTATGTACAAGTGTGCGACCTGCCGGCAGGCAGGCGCCACCGAAGCTCAATAAAGCGTCACCGCTTGTCACATAAACAGGATTTGGCAAAGCCAAATAAAATTTAAAATGAATTACACAGTAAACGAACAGGGTTATTATGGAAACTTCGGCGGAGCTTTTGTTCCGGAGATGTTGTACCCCAATGTAAAGGAGTTGCAGGATAATTATTTGAAGATCATTCAGGATGAGGATTTTCAAAATGAGTTTTTGTACCTGCTGCACGATTATGCCGGCCGGCCTACACCCCTTTATTTTGCGGAAAGGTTAAGCAACAGATATAAGGCGCAGATTTTTTTAAAGCGGGAAGATCTTTGCCATACCGGTGCCCACAAGATCAATAATACCATAGGACAGATATTACTGGCTCAGCGACTGGGCAAGAAGAGGATCATTGCCGAAACGGGTGCTGGCCAGCATGGCGTGGCAACGGCAACAGTATGTGCTTTGAAAGGCCTCGAATGCATCGTGTACATGGGCGAAAAGGATATTGAAAGGCAGGCGCCCAATGTGGCCCGGATGAAAATGCTGGGTGCCACCGTGGTGCCGGCAACCAGCGGAAGTAAAACGCTGAAAGACGCCACGAACGAAGCCATACGCGACTGGATCAATAACCCGGCAGATACACATTATATCATTGGCTCTGTGGTGGGGCCGCACCCTTACCCTGATATGGTGGCCAGGTTCCAGAGCATTATCAGTGAAGAAATTAAAAAGCAGTTGCTGGAAAAAACAGGGAGTGAATTGCCGGCTTATGTGATAGCCTGTGTTGGAGGTGGCAGCAATGCAGCAGGGGCTTTCTACCATTTTTTGGATGACGAAACTGTAAAACTGGTGGCGGTGGAAGCTGCCGGTTGTGGCATCAACAGCGGCATGAGTGCGGCAACCACACAATTAGGAAAGCCAGGCATACTGCATGGCAGCAAAAGCCTGCTGATGCAAACAGAAGACGGCCAGGTTATTGAACCACACAGTATTTCTGCAGGACTGGATTACCCGGGCATTGGCCCCCTGCATGCACACTTATATGAGAGTGGCCGTGCTATATTTATGAGCGCCACAGACAATAAAGCATTGAATGCAGCTTTTGAGCTGAGCAAACTGGAAGGAATAATTCCGGCGCTGGAATCAGCCCATGCACTGCATGCTTTGAGGATGATAAACTTTAATAAGACAGATGTAGTGGTGGTTTGTTTGAGTGGCAGAGGTGATAAGGATCTGGATACTTACATGAAATATATATGAACAGGCTTGATAAACTTTTTGCCCGGGTAGATAAGGGTATTTTAAATGTTTACTGCACGGCGGGATATCCTTTGCCCGATTCCACACTGGTAGTGATGGGGGCTTTGCAACAGGCCGGTGCCGATATCATTGAACTGGGTATTCCTTACAGCGATCCCATTGCAGACGGGCCGGTAATACAGCAAAGTAATATGCAGGCATTGCAAAATGGCATGAACATGCATTTGCTCTTTGAGCAATTAAAGAATATGCGCCTGCAAATTCAGGTGCCTGTAATATTGATGGGCTACATGAACCCCGTGATGCAATTTGGTGTGGAGGCATTTTGTGAAGCAGCGGCAGCGGTTGGCATTGATGGGATCATTTTACCAGACCTGCCCATGTACGAATTTGAAACGCAATACCTTCCCTTTTTTCAAAAGAATGATCTCAGGTTTATCTTTTTGGTTACACCCGAAACGGAAGAGCAAAGGATCAGGCAACTTGATAGGCTAAGCAGTGGTTTTTTATACGCCGTTTCATCATCATCCACCACGGGTGGTCAATCCCGGTCAGATACTTCCGGCGGCGATAAAGAGGCATATTTCATGAAATTACAGCAAATGAACCTCCGCAACCCTGTACTGGTTGGCTTTGGTATTAAGGATAAAGCCAGTTTTGATGCAGCCTGCAAATACACAAGCGGTGCGATCATTGGCTCCGCTTATATTAAAGCTTTGGAAAATGCAACCGATATAAGCACAGCTACTAAAGATTTCATAAATGGTATAAAAGGCTAATCCGGTGTGCTGAAAACTCAGTAAATTGCACGATAACTTTTATTATGATGAAAAGAATTCTCCCTTTCCTGTTTTTATTTGTAGCGGCCACCATCTTTTCGGCAGATATTTTTGCCCAGGCGGGTGCAAAAGCCAAAACAAAGGCCAGGGGCAGCAGCAAAACTAAGCCTGCAGCTAAAGCAGGTGCAGATGCCAATACACCTGTTGCCACTGATTTTAATATCAATGGTACCTTAACAGGTTATAAAGAGGGTGTTACGGTTGAACTTTTGAATGGCCAGGGTCAGCCTGAACAAAATACAGTTTTAAAGGACGGAAAATTCAATTTTAAAGGAAAAATGGGGACACCTGATTTTAAGATCATTCTGGTAAACAGGCAGGAGGAACAATTGCAGCAGCCAGTCAGGTTCATAACCTTGTTCCTTGATAATAGTAATGTTACAATCACAGCCGATAAAGCCAGTATTGACAAACCAAAAGTTACCGGATCACCATCTCATAGCGCTTTTGAGCAATTCAATAACTCCCTGGAACCTTACCAGGCCGTTTTTGCCGAAACCGGCGAATATGATAATGCTATGTACGATAAGGCAGTTAAATTGTTGCATGATTTTGTGACTGCCAACACAGCTGCTTACATTACGCCATTAGCGCTGATCAGGTATAATCAAATTGCTGATGATGTGTACAAAACTGAAGAGCTGTATAACCAGCTTGACCCAAAGATTAAAGCCACTGTAATGGGCCAGTATATTGCACAGCAGATAGCTGAAGGCAAGATAAATGGTAAAGGAAGCATCCTGGCTGATTTTTCACAGCCCGACACGTCAGGCAAACCCGTAAGCCTTTCTTCATTGCGTGGTAAATATGTATTGGTTGATTTCTGGGCCAGTTGGTGCGGCCCCTGCCGTATGGAAAATCCAAATGTGGTGGCAGCTTACAGCAAGTATAAAAGCAAGAATTTCACCATACTGGGCGTATCACTTGATAAGGCAAAAGAAGCCTGGGTAGAAGCGATCAAAATGGATGGTCTTACCTGGACACATGTTAGCGACCTGCAGGGCTGGCAAAATTCCGTTGCGCAGCAATTCCAGATATTTAATATTCCCCAGAACATATTGGTAGGCCCCGATGGAAAGGTGCTGGCGAAAAACCTCCGTGGTCCTGCACTGGAAAGGAAACTGGCAAGGCTTTTAAATTAGATTTTGCTTAGCCGGTCCTTTTGGTCATCATCAGGCTTCAGTAGTGCCCAAAAATTCCGGGGTACTTTTGTTCAACAAATTTTTATTGTGCATTAATAAATGCGTGCTGAATCTTATGGTATGCAGTATTTCACATTTATGAACGCTGATGCCAATTAAGTCCTAAACACCGGCTTTAAAAAACCAATTGTCTTTTGTAGAGTTGAACTGTGTTCTCCAGGCCTAAATAAACTGCATCGCATATCAATGCATGACCAATGGAAACTTCCTGAAGACCGGGAATATGCTGAGCAAAATACTGCAGGTTTTGCAAGTCAAGATCATGGCCGGCATTAATACCAAGTCCCAGTTCATTTGCTTTTTGGGCCGAAGCAATATATGGAGCAATAGCCTGCTCCCGGTTCGTTTTATAATGAGTGGCGTATGCTTCTGTATATAATTCTATCCTGTCGGTACCCGTCATTTTAGCGCCTTCCACCATTTCCACCACCGGGTCAACAAAAATGGAAACCCGTATACCCGCTGATTTAAAAACTCCGATCATCTCCTTTAAATAAGCCACATGCTCAATAGTATTCCAGCCATGGTTGGAGGTAAGTTGCCCCAGTGCATCGGGTACCAGTGTAACCTGTGTGGGTTTATTGGCCAATACCAGTTCAACAAATTTTTGTTCGGTACAATTTCCTTCAATATTGAATTCTGTTTTTACAATCTTCTTCAATTCATACACATCGCTGTAACGTATATGTCTTTCATCGGGGCGGGGATGCACGGTGATGCCATCGGCACCAAAGCGTTCAATGTCTTTTGCTGCCTGAATGAGATCGGGATTATTGCCACCGCGGCTGTTGCGGAGTGTGGCCAGTTTGTTTATGTTAACAGAAAGCTTTGTCATGATTGATAATTAATGGTACAAATTTAATTTAAATGATTCGGTTATGGAGTGAAATATACAGGTGCAAATGTTTTAAGCAACCGGATGCAACTGTTTGTGCCAGAAGCAAGTCATATAAATAAGGTTAGATAGGTTTCTTACTGGGAAGAGTGCTTGCTAATCACAGTGCTCTTCCTTTGTATCTTTTTAATGACGACAGCTTTCGATTATAATATAAAATATACCGGCAAGGGCTTTTTAATTTTCCTGGATGGGATATTATTGGCAGCGATTGAAAAAAGCAGTGAGGATAGCTGGCAGGCTAAAGTGAAAATAAGCGGACAGGTATATGTTATTACGAAGCCGAAAAAGTTTAGTACCCCCGTCAGCATACAAAACATGAATGCAGGAGAGAAATCAGGTTTTATATCCGTACCCTTATTTCCTTTCTTTTTCCGAAAATCTGTTTTCTCCCGGGAGGGCCGGCCTCCTATTACCTGGTACAGCAAAAATCTTTACTCTTTTCACTGGGTGTGGAAGCGGCATGATGAAATTTTACTGGAAGGAGTGGAGGATATTATGGATGGGGGAAGAAATGGTGTGCTGAGAGCTACCGATTACCTGGATGAACCTCACCTGCTTATTGTTGCAGGTATATTTCTTTCCATATATAGAAAACAGCGGGGGTTGCTGGGGCTATTTCCAAAAAGAAAAGACAGCTTGCAAGTATGAAATACACTGCCTTATTTTTCTGGAGCTTCATATTTTTTTTGGATGTAACCGGCAGATGGTTCTGACAAAAGGCTTTCAGCTACAGGCTCGAAACTAATTTTACTTGCAGTAAAGCTTACAGTTCCGTCTCCTTTTTCAGTTACGTACTGCAACACCATTCCGGGTATTTTGGCAAACAATGGTTCTATGTATTTATCAAGGGCTTTCAGCTCGGGCGTATAATAAACGGTGACTTCCTTATCCAGGCCAGGTAAGGCAATTATGGCTTTTTTACAGCTGTATCCTGCAATTAACTTTGTATCCTCCAGCAAAGTGCAGGTAATATTACCGTACTTTTCATTATAGCTTTCCCATTCTGTTGCCGTAAGCTGGTATTTATATTTTTTCTTTCCCGATTCTTTGGTGATAAGCACTTTTGACAAGGCTGTATCATGCTTAAAAAAATAATGGCTCTGTATACGCATCAGGGATACCAAGCGCACCCTGGCCTTATCATTTTTAACCATAATTGTTTTTATACCCCCGTTATAGGTCTCTTCAATGCCGGTATTTTTCTTTTTGCTGTGTATGCTGATATCGTATAAAACAGTAAGGTTGCCGCGTTGCTCAGCAGCTGACTGGGCCTTTATGGGGTTAGTCATTACTAAGAAGACTATTACTGATATGATGCTTTGTATTTTCACTATTTGTGTTTAAAAAGAAATTCTGAAAGGTCCGTGATATCCAACGGGTCCTTATCGGGTCCATTATCAAAGTATTTTTCATCTGCTTTCTTCCACCTGTTTAGTTTGGCCCGCATCCGCCTTGCTTTCCAGGTGTATTTCTTCTTTCTGTTTACAGCATAACTCTGTTTTAAAAAGGAAGCCATTTCATCTGATATATTAACGTAGCAATAATTATTTACAGTTACCTTTTTATCCTTCTCCCAATCACTGAAAAATGTAACAGCTTCACTTGTATTAAAATTCGTGAGGGTGTAAAAAAAATCGTTGTTAAGTAGCGTTATGACTGAAGAAGTACTGTTAACAGCTGCAACGGGAGTTTGCTTTCCCTGTTGTGAAATACCGTCGTTTCCCTTCTTGGTTTTTACTGCAAAATACTTTTTATTAATTAAGGGGCTGCTGTCTTTTATCTGTTCAGGATGTTCCTTCTTCACCAAACCCGGATGAGGGGCCTGTTCATTACTGCCTGCGACAGTTGTTTCTTTATTGCCTCCTTTATTTACATATATCAATGCAATGCCAGTAATAAGTATTGCTGCTGCAACTGAGCGGTAAAGCCAGCGCAAAGTAACTGATTTGCGGGGGGCAGCGTTTAGTGTTGTGCTGTTTGCCAGCGCTTCCTTTATTTTTTGAAGATCAAAGGGTGGTGGAATATTATCTTTATCTATATAGGATTGAAGTGCGGTGAATTCCTCACTGGTTGCTGTTAAATGCGTACCGGTATCTGTACCGGCATTGGCCTGTATCAATTGCAGTAAATCCTTGTCGGGCTGGGGTAAAGAGTTTATTTTTTGCCATAGCTCCGGATATAATTCCGGTGGCGGGTTCACAGCAAATTGCTGCAGGTTTTTAAATATTTTATTCGTATCGGCCATCAGTTTCTAAAATACTCTTTTGTAAAATTAGTTTGGCCCTCGCCAATTGCGATTTACTGGTACCCTCGGAGATACCAAGTAATTCTGCAATTTCCCGGTGATTGTATTCCTCTACTAGGTATAGATTCACAATCGTGCGGTAGCCATTTGGTAATTGCTGGATTATTTTTAGAAGGTCGGCCTGTGTAAGTCTTTTAATTCCTGATAATTCCGTAGTGGTAATGTCTATGTTTTCATGCAGTTCGCTAAAGATTAGTTTTTCTTTGTCCCTTAAATGATCGAGGCATACGTTCACAAAAATGCGCCTTGCCCAGCCCTCAAATGACCCGATTCCTTTATAGGTCGACAAGAACCTGTAAACCTTGATAATCCCTTCCTGGAAAAGATCATCCGCATCGCTCTTGTTGCCGGCATAGCGAAGGCAAAGGCTATACATTTTTCCCGAAAGCATATCGTATATGGCCCTAAAGGCCTTCTCATCACCGTCAAACGCCATGGGTAGTATGACGTTTAAATTTAAATTTAGGTTGCATGGTTGCAAAATAATTTTTTTGAACAACAAAAATCAGGCGATAGAAAAAGTTCTATGGGGGTATAGATTTTTATTGATCTGTTATATTAATTGTGCTGGCAATGTATTTTTATGCGTTGGGATCGTATTTTTTGGCTGCTGGAGCCAGGTGCGGCAATTGCGTGGATCGCAGGTTATGAACAGGGGGAGTAAAAAGAGTGAGCTATTCAAAACCTTCTTTTACCAGCTCCCAGAAAGCATCAAGTGCAATGATACGTGGTTTTAAAAAGCTGATAATGGCCGGCCAATCTGCCTGGTTAAGTACTTTAACTGCTTCCAGTTGCTGCGATATGCTGCTTATTACCTTATGCCCGGTGTGCAGGCTTTCATTCCATTCCCAGGCGAAACCGGTGGTTGATTCCATTAATTTCCTGAGTGAAAGGAACTGGTTGTAGCAGTTTATCCTTTCTTCTTCCTTTGGATGGGCAATTTCAATTGCAATGATGGCTTTTTTATTGTCTGCATCCATTTTAAACCGGATATGCTTAATACCGGTTTTATAATTGATCCAGTTTACGGGCATCCCCGATGAACCCGGTACAGGTTTCATGTACTGCCCGAAACTTGTCCAGAACTGCGCTCTTACTTTGGATGCTTCTTCCCTGGTATACATGGGCGCAAGATAAATATTTACCTGCAGTGTGTTAACATGGCTGGCCATTATGAATGGTATAAAAATTTTTGAAATGCTTTTGGAATGTAAGACCCTTAAAGCTTAATACTGTTGGTAGTGGCCTGACATCTAAATGCTTATTTTTGCCGCATGACAGGAATTGAAAACGTTACCATACTGCGTGCCATCGTACATAAGGTGGGCAATCCCACCAGGGGCGAGGCATTGAAACTTTCCGCCAACAACCTTACCCTGAATGATGCGGGGGTGCAAAAAATGTTGCTCAAATACCTGCTGGGCGCTATCAATGAGAACGAACTGAACCGTTTCACGCATTTGCACGATGTGAAGCTGAACGAAATGTACAGCTATGTGAAGGATATTTTTGCCAGCAAGGATGATTTTACAATGAACAGCGCCCGGATCGCCCAGTTCTTATACAGCAAATCCACGCATGTAAAAGTAAAGGAAGGGGAGCTTTGCGTGGTTCAACTGGACAATGTCCCTTTTGAAAAAGATTTTGTGCAGGCCGTGGGCATTTTTAAAAGCGAAAGCAAGGAAAGCTTCTTAAAAGTATTTGAGCATGGCGACAGCCTGGAAATGATACAGGAAGATGGTATCAATATCAATAAGCCGGACAAGGGTTGTGTGGTATTTAAAACCAATGCTGCGGATGGTTACCGGGTTTGTGTGATAGACCATACCAACAAACAGCAGGATGCACAGTACTGGGTGAATGATTTTTTGCAGATGGCGCCTATTGCAGATGATT
This sequence comes from Ferruginibacter sp., assembly GCA_044226725.1. Taxonomy (GTDB): domain Bacteria; phylum Bacteroidota; class Bacteroidia; order Chitinophagales; family Chitinophagaceae; genus Ferruginibacter. The sequence goes on from JBGAGM010000001.1 coordinate 311,426, forward strand.
ACCACCATACCGATCATTACCTGGCCATGTGCAAGCAATTTGCCAGCAATGAATATGCTGAAAAGTTTGTGGTGGAAAAAAGCGATCAGCTGGAGATGATGAACCGCAGCATGGAGTATTTTAAAACGCACGACCAGTTCAACCTGGACGAATTTGCCAGCGAAGTGATACACCACCCCGAAGTGATCGACAGCTTTAAGGATTTCAAACGCAATTTTGAGGCTTCCCGCAATTATGAGATAGAAGATGAATTTGATATTAACCTGGCGGCCGTAAAAAAGCAGCAGAAATACTTTAAGTCTGTGTTAAAACTGGATAAGAACTTTCACATTTATATACATGGCCGCCGAGACCTGATAGAGAAGGGGGTGGATGAAAGCGGGAAGAAGTTTTACAAGATCTACTTTGATGAGGAGCATTGATAGCTATTCATTATTTGTTTCTCAAATTTACTGGTACAAACAGGGCGATTTAATGATCAGTAGAACATACTGGCAGAATAACCTGCGGGGTGGGGCAGGGGTTAGTGTGATTTTTTACTCAATTTGATACGATCAGAGAACGAATGATGAACGATTTGAAAGGCAGATATCCACCTAGTATTCCGGGAGTTTCTCTGTGGTTGAATGGACTTTTGGAAGACACACTTGGTAATGAACAAGCCATCGCGTCATTTACACTTAAACTAAATTGGAGAAGTGGATGAAAGGGGGAAGAAGATTTATAAGATCTGTTTTAAGGAGGAACATTGATTGATCTTCAACATTTGTTTTCCAAATTCCCCGTTACAATCGTTGCGGTTATAAGGGGCATAGGTTATCCTGGTGGAAGCGTTATACCGGGGCTTTGATTTTCCCAACAGACTCTCCCCATAAATTTATTCCCGGGTTGTCTGTACTGGAAATTGGGCAGATTTCAGTTGACATCTTTATTTTTTTCTTTACACTACAGCCGCATACCCCGCACACTTTGTTGCCCAACCGGTTGCCGGGTTTGTCAGACATATCATTTGATGTAACAATTTGCTGCAGCATTATTTTGGGTTCCCGCAGGTATTGGCATTGCAGGCATATAGCTTCTCTTTTCTCAAGTTGTTCATCACTAACAGAAGCGAAGCCTGAACCTGACCAGTCAATAATCGCCTTACCTGCTTTTTTCACCAATTGAAAATTTGTAAACTTGTTGTCAGTTAGCATAGCGGGCTTTTCTGCAACTGATTTTTTTAAGAATGGCATCTTTGTATCTGTTTAAAATGAAGTGCCTGCCTGTAATCAAGGCAGGCACCGGAAGTCTGTAAACTCTTTTCTGCCGGATGGATTGAATTTGATCAGGATGTCCAGCTTCCCTTATTATTGCAACTGGTATCCACCACACCGGAACCATTATTTGATTCATAGTAGTTGCAGTTACAATCGCTATCCCCGATCTGTATAGTTACAGAAGCATCGTCTGAATCGGAATTGCAATAAAAATTTGTGCTACCCTGGTTACCATCTGTCCACATGACAGAAACGGTGAAATAATCATTATGGCCCGATTGTGTATTGGTTACTACAGCACCTGACGTTGCGCCGGGTGCTAAGTTAGTACCGGTAATTGCATTCGGCCCCTGGTTGCCGCAATAATGACTTACATAAAAGCCGAGGATCGTTTTACTGGTACAAATGTTTTGTACAAATAAATTCAGCGGATTTGACCATTGAGGACCGCCTTCAGTTGAATTTCCCATTATTTTAAATATTAGGTTTGCTTACTCTTTTTAATAACAGGCTTTTCAGCATCCGCCTGTTCAAAATTCTTTGTTGCAACAATTGCTTTGAACAGAACAAAGATGTTTATCCCACAAAAAAATTATGAGCGCATAAATGCCCAAATTAAAAAACAGGCATTAATGCCTGTTTTGATTGGATTGAAGAAATATATACCTAGCATGTAACTATAATACTAAAGGCAACAGCATTGATCCTGTTTCAATACTGTTGCCTGGAATGAATAACTACTGTTGTGCTGCCTTAGCCATTCAAGCCGTTAATAATAGCCTGTGCATAAGCAGCAGCCTGCCCTGCTATATCTTCATATCTCCAGATAAAACCACCACTTAACAGGGGGTAAGATGTTTTTAATGTTGCTACCTGGGCTTGTATCTCTTCCGGAGATTGGATGGTTGGCGGAGACGCTTCGTCTGAAGGTTTAAAACCGGGAACAAGAAAAGAGGAGGGGTTGGGAACTATTCCCTGCAGGGAAGTATTCCATTGATCATAATCTGCACCTCCATAGCATTGAAGGTTCCACCATTGTACACCCGGGGAATTGGTATTTTGCAGCAACGCATTCCAAAAGGGTTGATCCTGATAAGGTGGGGCTGTTACAGCCTTATTTAAATCATTCGCCCATTCAGTAAGCGTTTCCAGAAGTGCGGAATAAGAATCGTAATCTCCTTCCAGATCCCAGTCCAGTCCGTCAATACCGGGTAATGCCAGCACTGCCTGCATTTGCGATTGAAATGTTGCAAGATTATTTTGTATATTCTCAAAATCGCCCGGGAAAGGGCCAAAAGTAATCAGCACTTTTGTTACTGTTCCGCCTGCTTTGAGCGCCAGGGGAATATTATTAAGTGTCCAGGAAACCTCACTTAATAAGCTGTTATTGTAAAAAATATCTCCATTGGAATGTACATGCCATTGGCCAAGTACAACTGTTCCAAAACCCGATGCGGAGATCTCGGCCGCACTGGCTAACATGGATTGTTGCTGTGCCGGTGTGGGATCTCCTGTTGAAAAAGTTCCCTGGCAATAAAGGAGAACTTGTTGAGGATTATATGCCATAGTAATTTCTGATTTAGTTTTTTTGATTACTCCTTCAGGCTTTTCAGCGCCCGACTTTAGGGTTAATATGAATCTGGCCGATCAGCCATTATTCCAATGCCCGTTTCCTTTGTCAGTTTCAGCTTTACCAGCTATAATGATGCCCTGGAATTGACCAAGCGGGTTGTTCTGTTCGTCCAGAAAAATTATTAAAATATTGTTGTTGCCTGGTGCAGCATAAAAGCTGACTGTGCCGGCAAATAAAGCAGCTTCATTATTAGTCATTACTTTTCCGGATGCTGCTGCATCAAGCCGTTTATTACCGGTACCAGTAAACAGGTTAACAGGATCAGTTGTTTGTACTTTCACATTCTCATTTGAAAATATTGCTTTTGCCGGCATGCTGGTGGTTTGCTGCGCTGTTAAATAACTGATAGCGTTTTCGATTTTTTCATTTTCCATTTGCCCCTGCATTGCTGTACGTAAGCCTGGGATAAGCGCTTCGTTGTTTGATTTGTTAATTGTCTTTTCCATAATATGATGTTTTAAATTGCCTACTTTGTTTCCGGCTGTTCGGCTTTGGCCCATTCATGACTTATTGTTGCAACGATTATGTATGAACAGAACAAAGTTGTTTATGATGCGGTAGAATTTCCTGCGCATAAATGACCAAAATAAAATACAGGCATTTATGCCTGTGGGGGGGAGACGAAAGTACTATACTGCACTTTTTTTTACTGCAGATCAACCGAGTAGAGGCTGTGCTTTATAGCAAAAACCACCAGCCCTGCAGTGTTTTTGCAACCTGTTTTCTGCAGCAGATTATTGCGGTGCCCGTTCGCGGTGCGTTCGCTGATGAAAAGCTCGGCAGCCATTTCTGCGGCTGTATATTCTTTACAGATAAGACGTAGTATTTCTTTTTCCCTGGTGGTGATGGTACCGGCTATATCCAGGCTTATTTTGGGTTTATCATACTTAAAACCATTTTTCATGGCTTCAATTGTTCTGTCGTTGAAATAAAAATCTTTTTCAACAACAGTTTGAATGGCTTTTTCAAGTTCATCGGGCTCCGTATTTTTTGGGAGGTAGGCATTGGCACCTGCATCGATCAGTTTTACAATATATTTTTCTTCTTCATGCACGGTAAGCATGATGCATTTCATAAAGGGGTAATTGTGTTTGATCTTCGAGATCGTTTCCAGGCCATTCAGCACAGGCATATTGATATCAAGTAAAACCACATCGGCAATTTCTTCGGATAACATAAACTTCGCCAGCAGATCTTCGCCGTTCTCTGCTTCAATGATCACCTTAAAACCCGGAATAGAATTCAATAAGCCGGTCATCCCTTTTCTGAACAGCAACTGGTCGTCTGCTATGGCAATCTGTATCATGTTATTTGTTTTTTTGTAAAGGAATTTGTATGCTGCAGGTAAAACCGTTGCCGGGCGAAGTAATGATCTGCATGGTTGCATTCATTGCAATGATCCTGCTTTCGATATTCTTTGAGCCGAGGCCGTTCTTTTGTGATTGCATGTCCTGGAGGTAACCAATGCCATCATCCTGGTAGAAAAGCGATACATGGCCGCCATGCTCTTTCAGACTGACCTGCAATGCCGCTGCTGTGGCATGTTTTACTGTGTTTGAAACAAGCTCCTGTATGATCCTGTATACGGCAATTTCCTGGCCAGGCTTAAGCACGCTTTGTTCCAATGCGTTGTTGTAATCAATTTTTAAAGATGATTTCAAAGGGTTAAGATATTGTTCAATGGCAATATTCAATCCAAACAACTCAAGCTCATCCGGAATGATGGAGTGAGCAATTCTTCTTACACTTTTAATCCCGGTATTGATCAGTTCTTTGCCTGTATGAATGGTCTCTGTATTTTGCAGGTCATCAGTTTTTATCCGGTTCAGGGTAATGAACAGTGTGGAGAAGATACTTCCCAGTTCATCATGAATATCTTTGGCTATCCTTCTTCTTTCCTCTTCTACCGATTGAATATTGCTCACCAGCAATTCCTGCCTGTGTTTGATATCACTTTTATGAATCTCTTCCTGTTTTTGTAATAACCTCCTTTGATAGCGTATAGCAATGATGATAGAACCCCCGGCAATGATCACAAAAGCGATCATACCGGTGATGACACCAAAATATAGCGTTATTGTTTTCGATATTTCCATAATCCGATAGCTATCAGTACGTATAATACAACCGCCAGCAAAGTATGCAGGCTCCATATAAGCAGTGTGTATTTTAAGGCCAGCTTTGAGATGGTGTTTGCAAAAGTGAAAAGCATAACAGAACCTGAAAAGTAGATCAGTAAGGCACTGTTTATGTATTTAATGCTGCGCTGTATAGCCTCGTCATCGGTTTCTTTGGATACAAGTTTTACATACCAGCTCATGGCCAGGAAAATAATGGCAAGGCATTCTACCGAGCGGGCAAACGTGTTATAGGTGTAAATACTTTCAAGGAAAAGCGAATCAGCAATAAAAAACAGGGGAGGAACCACCAGCAATACCATAAAAATGGCTTTGTGAAGGTAATTACCAAGTATTGCATAATAAAACCTCAGCAGCAGCAGGTATTCTATAATGATGTAAACATGCAGTATGGGCATGTTATTTTTACTCTGTTTCCAGAGCACATAGGATGTAAGCTGCGAAAGTACAGCCACCAGCAGGTAGCAGGTAATATACTGCAATGCCGGCGGGTACCGTTTGTAATTCAACACGGCTAAAATGGCCGGAAGAAAAATAATGAACGGCGCAAATTCAAAATATAATTGTTGCAGCATGATGCTGTTTTAGTTCAATGTACAGATCTGTAAAAGCCGGGGCTCACTCATGATTGTGGCTGTGTGGCTTTTGAAACAACGGAGTTCTCCAGGCTTGGACAAGTAGACGGGCAAGGATAAGTAAAATCGTAGCAAAGATTTACAATGGTTGGAGGTTCGCTGTTACCAGTGCCCGGAATAGCCACAGATGGTATATCAGTACCGGCATTGGTAGGAAAGCTAAGTAATACTTTCTGTTGCTGGCCATTGATCATCATCTCTTCTCCGTCAACGCCCGCATACCCTACAACCGGTACAAATATGAGGCTGTTTATCAGTATTTCTGTAAACTCAGTTGAATCACCCAATTTAGCCCATTGTTTTCTTTGACCCATGTAAAATCTTACGCCGTCGATATCCAGCCCGTATTTATCTTTCAGGCTATTTATATCCTGGACTGCATTTGACAGTTCCATTAATGACATGGTGAATGCCTTGGGCCCGTTAAATTGAAAGTAATCCTGGTATGCATCAACATCCTGGAACCTCAGGATATCATCTGCTGCCTCTGCTGGTGAGATAGTGTTGATCGTTGTAATGGGTGCCATAATTTATTTTTTAATGATTAAGAAATGTATGAAACAAAAATATCGGAACAACGGCTGTTGGTAACGGACACTTGTGCCTGTTTATAAAAACAGGTATTTATGCCTGCGTTGATGAATGCGACTTAAATATAATATGGATAACTGGTATATACAAATATTCTAATTGATTATTTGCGGGAAGGCGTTTATAACAATGCGGTTCTGCAGTAATCAAATCCTGCTGTCAATAGTTGCCGGTATGAATCCGGTGCCGGTTAAGCTCCCGGTATTGGGCTAAAGCCAGGATGCTGTTTTAATGCGTTGCCCCGCCCACAAGGGCGGGGCAACTGATATGATGTTTGCAGGACTTTAGCCCAGGGGATTTTTTACTTATCGGTTGGTGTCACCACCAACCGAAATTCACATTCAGCCTGTTATTTGATATAATTACATTCGGAAGTAGCAGTTCCGGTTGGTGGGGACACCAACCGGCAGAGAAAGGCGACCGGCACTCTTCATTTATTTTGATTTTCCGTAAAACCTGGAAGCGCCTCCGTACGAACCGATCAGGTCGTGGCAAAACATTAAATGTAAGGAGTCATTACTAACCCTTACTTCGTAATAGGCAATAGAATCGGTAACTCTTGCGTTGGAAAATAAAACGCCTGAAACCCTGCTATTATCCCGGGAGCACCTGTCAACAATGGTTTTGTATGTTCCTGAGTTTACTACTGCATTATTTTGTGCAACAGCGTAACTGCCATCTGCATTAAACGTAATGGTTTCCCGGATACCCGTAGTTGCCGGTGTTGAAAAATAGGCAGGATTATTTTCACGCTGGATAACCCACAGCCATTGACCTGTAATTGAATCTGGCCGGGTTGTTTCTGTTTTTTTGCATGAACAAAACAAGGATGCAATTAAAAGGTATAAAAGTAGTTTTTGCATAGCAGCTGTTTTTTAAATGACACTGTAAAATGAAAAAATGCTGCCCGGGGAAGTTAGAAATCTTGTTTGGGTGCTTATTCGTAGTTGGTCGAAAGATCAGGGACCGGCGAAGACGGGTGGCGGCTAAGGCAAATATCCATATCGTATCCCGGAAGTTTCTCAGTGTTTGAACAGGCCTGTGTATGAGAAGATTGGGGCGAAGACCCGCAGTGGCCAAGTTATGCAGACAGTCTGCTGGTTGTTGGTGATTGCTTTGCTTCAAAGCCATCGGCACGAACACCAACAACGGCAAGAGGCAGGTGGCCTACCTGCGGCGGCAAAAAAGATTTTTATAATAAGGTACCCGATTTATATAAATTCCAAGTGGCAGTATATCCATTATGTATTGTAGGTAAACATTGATTTAATGAAGTAAAGCTCCACGAAATATCTCCTTCTTTGTCTTTTTCCGCCGATATGAAATCATGAACATTCTTTAAAATATCCCAACCGTCTTTTGTTGGAGGTGCTATAAGTACTGGCGCTATATAGTAGTTATTCCCTTCTCGTAATGGAATATTAACACAGTAACCTTGTACTTCTTTTGGCGAAGTAATTATACCTAAACCAATTGGAAGATTTACTTTATCACCATCAACTAAAAACAATGGTAGTGTTATTGGATAAGAATGTTTGCCTTGAAGGACACCTCTTATCTTGTTGGCTGTGTCTGAATAAACAAATTCATAACCCCAATTTTGAAAACAAATCAGATAGGCTGACTTCAATAAAGCCCTGTTTAATTTCGTTTCATCTGGTGATGGAACCCTTATATGTATTTCTTCAATAGTAGTACCAAATCCGTCTAACATGTGTTTTAGATCTGGATTATTTTCCTTTGCTTTTTCTGGAAAGTCTAAATAAAAGCTGCCATCTTCATTATGTTTTAAAAACCCTTTATGCTTTTTATCAGCTTTACTTCCATCATTGGCAGTTAATTTATTTATGCTTGAACCTTCTTTTTTATCACCAAATGCTTGGTATCTTATCTTAAAAAGCAATTCTGCTTCATAGATACCTGCCGTATTATTACATGTTGCACAAGTCAATATTTTTGATTTCCCACCAACACTTTCCGGGGGAACATGATCCAAAGTAAACACAGCATTTGCTAAAATTTTTCCATCGATCACTGCGAACTGCTTCTCTATACATAAAGGGCATATATAGTGATGATCGGGAGCAGGAGCATCAGGATCTATTGATAACAACTTTCTATATTTTGGATTATATCTTTTTAGTGAATCATTAAATTTGTTGAAATGTGCTGATAGTATGCTATCTGTGATATCCCTTCCAAACGTTATATCGTCAGTCAATTTTTTCATTAATTCTTTCCGAGGACTAAAGGTAAGATTAATAAAAAAAAAGGTACCAAATGGTCTTTATTTGTGCGGTAGAAAAGCTAATAGATATATAATGTACAAGTGTGCGACGCCACTGCAGCCGATCAAAGAACTTCTGCCTGGCCCATAATAAAAAATCCCACCTGCAAAAGGCAGATGGGATTCTGTTAATTTTTTTTTGAGCCGCTTGCAGAGGTGTCAGGCCACTACAAAGACTCTGAAAATTTAAAAGATGACTGAGATACTGACGCACTAAAAATTGAAAAACTTTTACTAGTGGCCAGACACCTGTTAGTACCTGTAATGCTCAGCTTTGAACGGACCTTCTTTTGGAATGCCCAGGTAAGCGGCCTGCTCATCAGTTAAAGTATCCAGTACCACACCAATTTTTGCCAGGTGCAGGCGGGCTACTTTTTCATCGAGGTGCTTTGGTAACACGTACACTTTGTTCTCGTATTTGTCGGTGTTTGTCCAAAGTTCGATCTGCGCCAGGGTTTGGTTGGTGAATGAGTTACTCATCACAAAACTTGGGTGACCAGTTGCACAACCTAAGTTCACCAAACGGCCTTCAGCCAGAACGATCACATCCTTACCGTCGATGGTATACATATCCACCTGTGGTTTGATGGTGTTCTTGGTGTTGCCATAGTTTGCATTCAACCAGGCCATATCGATCTCGATATCAAAGTGGCCGATGTTACAAACGATGGCTTTATCCTTCATTACACGGAAATGTTTTTCAGTGATCAGGTCGCGGCAACCGGATGCAGTAACAATGATATCAGCTTCTTTTACAGCTTCGATCATTGGCTTCACTTCAAAACCGTCCATAGCAGCCTGTAAAGCGCAGATTGGATCGATCTCGGTAACGATAACGCGGCAGCCTGCACCTTTTAAGGAAGCAGCAGAACCTTTACCCACATCACCATAGCTACCAACAACAGCTACTTTACCAGCCATCATCACATCCGTTGCACGGCGGATAGCATCCACGAGTGATTCTTTACAACCGTATTTATTATCGAACTTAGATTTGGTAACTGAATCGTTTACGTTGATAGCCGGAACAGGCAAAGTACCTTTTTCCATACGCTCGTATAAACGGTGTACACCGGTGGTGGTTTCTTCAGATAAACCTTTTACATGCTGAATTAATTCAGGGTATGTATCAAAAACCATATTGGTAAGGTCGCCACCATCATCCAGGATCATGTTCAGCGGACGATCGGCGCCGCCAAAAAATAAGGTTTGTTCAATGCACCAGTCAGCTTCTTCCTGTGTTTGGCCTTTCCAGGCAAACACACCAATACCGGCAGCGGCAATTGCAGCAGCAGCCTGGTCTTGTGTAGAGAAGATATTGCAGGAGCTCCATTTAACTTCGGCGCCCAGGGCCACCAGTGTTTCAATTAATACGGCAGTCTGGATGGTCATGTGCAGGCAGCCTGCAATACGTGCACCTTTAAGCGGTTGCGAAGGGCCAAACTCCTCACGGATGGCCATTAAGCCGGGCATTTCTGCTTCGGCCAGTCTTATTTCTTTCCGGCCCCATTCTGCAAGGCTCATATCTTTAACCTTGTAGGGCAGTGAAAAATCGATAGCGGTCTTTGTAGCTGACATAATAGTATAATTTAGGATGCAAAGCTAGTATTTCAGGATAATATTCTGAAAATTTTACTAACTTTAGGATAAAAGCCTGTTATTAAACTTTATGTAGAATAAAATATTAGTTTGCTATGCCAAAATCAACTCAAAAAGAAAATACAACTACCAGCACGATTGTGCTGGATAAAAAGGATATGGCCATCCTGAAGTTGCTGCAGGAAAATGCCCGGGCCACGGTAAAGGAAATATCGGAGCAAATACACCTGAGCACCACGCCTGTACATGAACGGATCAGGCGTATGGAGGAGAGCGGGGTGATAAAACAATATGTTACGCTGGTTGACCAAAATAAACTCGACCTGAACCTGATGGTGATCTGTTATGTATCGTTAAAGGAACACAGCAAGAATGCCGGCGCCAGTTTTATTAAGAACATCAATGCCCTGCATGAAGTGATAGAATGCTACAGCATCAGCGGTGAATTTGATTTTATGCTGAAAGTGGTTTGCAGGGACATGAATGCCTATTACGATTTTCATGTGAACAAATTAAGTCAGCAGGAGAATATGGGCAACGTGCAGAGTGTGTTTGTGATGGGGGTTATTAAGGAGACGCACCAGGTGGTGCATTAGAGAATGTTGAATATCGAATGTGGGAATATCGAATGTTGAATATCGAATGTTGAATGTGGGAATATCGAATGTTGAATGTGGGAATATCGAATGTGGGAATATCGAATATCGAATGTGGGAATATCGAATGTGGGAATATCGAATATCGAATGTGGGAATATCGAATGTTGAATATCGAATGTTGATTGTGCAGATGTAAAATGCCTGCTGTTGAACAACATTTCAAATTCGATATTCGCACATTCGACATTATAATGTCTGCTCCATCACATAGTCTTTCATAAAATACCCGTTGCCAATATCGAAATCGGCGGTTTGGATAATTTTGAAGCCGAGTTTTTCGTAGAAACTCTTTGCCTTGTTTTGACGGTTAACCTGCAGTTGCATTGCCCGGGCGCCTTTGGTTTTTATTTCATCAACGATATAGCTGATGATGAATTTGCCGGTGCCTTTACCTTGTTGTGATGCAAGGATGTAAATTTTATTGAGTTTCCAAAGTCCTGGTTCTGTTTCGTTATAGGATGCAAAAGCCACGGGCTCTGCATCTTCGTGCACCAGGATGAATGTGCATCCTTCTTCCTCCATTTGTTTTTGTAACACAGCGGGATTGTACATCAGCTCCAGCATGTAATCAATTTGTTCCCGGCTGATGATATCACTGTAGGTCTTTGGCCAGATATCATAAGTGAGCCGGCGGATAAGCGGAATATCTGCCGCAGTGGCTTTGGTAACAGCAAGCATTATTTGATCTTTATCCTGAGATTGGGTGCAAACATCAGCCTGCCCTGTGCATCTTTGACTACGATATCGAAGAAAAAGAGCTCTTCACCGGTACGTAAGGTCTCGCTGAGCGATTTTATCCAGAGGGGTGGCAGGGGCGTTGTTTTAAAATTATCAATGACCGTTGTATATACCGGTGCAGTCTTTCCGCTCATATCATCCGATTCCGTAACACCCTTTTTTTTATACATGGCCTGGTAAGAGGAGATGGTATATACATTCTTTTTGTCGTCGGTGATCCGTAAGGGCAGTTTGATGAGCTGAAGCGCTTCTTCCACCACCACCACAGCATCATCGCCGCTGCGGATACCCAGGGCACTTGTTAAAGCAGGGGGTGTGTATTTCTGAAATGCGACAGGTTTTGCTGCAACCGGTTTTGCAGGTGCCGGTTTAGGTTTTTGTGCCAATACAACAGCTGCACCCAGGGTACATACTGCAGTAAAAAGGATCTTTACAAAACTTGCCATAGGTTACTTTATTATTAGCTAACGAAAATACACAACTATCCCGATGGATTTTCCATTTTAACTGATCGTTGACAAGCTTTCCTCGATAGTCTTTATCCTGGCTTCCGCATCAGCTTTCTTCTTTTGCTCCAGCGCCAGCACTTCAGGCTTTGCATTTTGAACAAATTTCTCGTTGCCCAGTTTCTTTTCAACAGCTGCCAGGAAGCCCTTTTGATGCTGGAGGTCTTTCTGCAGGTCTTCTTTCAAAGTGGCTGTATCCAATTGCTTATCTGTTTTGATATAGAACTTGTCCTTTTCAACAGCTACCACGATGGTGCCTGCCACTGCATCAGCAGTAAACGAGAACGAATCGGCATTTACCTGCTTGCAAATGATATTTTGAATGGACCTGTAATTTTCTGTAGCCGCTGTTTCAACAAAAACCCTGATGCTTTCTTTGGGCTTCAGCTGGTTCTTATTTCTTGCATCACGAATATTGCTGATCACCTGTTTTAATAATTCACCCGCTGCGAGAATTTGCTCATCAGCTTGTTTTACAGCTGCAAATTGTTTTACACAGAGATCGTCTGTTTGTTCTTTCAGCAAATGATATATCTCTTCGGTAACAAAGGGCATATAGGGGTGCAGCAATTGCATCAGTTCCTCAAAATATCCGATGGTTCTTTGATATACAGCGGCATCGATGGGTTGTTCAAAACCCGGTTTGATCCATTCCAGGTACCAGCTGCAAAAATCATCCCATACCAATGAGTAAATAGTCTTTAATGCTTCACTTAAACGGAACTGTTTCATCAGTTCATCCACTTCAGCACGTACTTTGTTCAGGCGGTTTTCAAACCAGCTTAATGCGAAGTCGTCTGTAGCCTGTTGTCCGTTGCCCGTCGTCTGTCTTCCTTCCCACATCTTCAAAAGCTTCAGGGCATTCCAAATCTTGTTATTAAAGTTGCGCCCCTGCTCCAGTGATGATTCATCAAACAACAGGTCGTTACCTGCAGGTGAAGAGATCATAATGCCAAAGCGAACAGCATCAGCTCCGTATTTATCAATCAGGTCAAGCAGGTCGGGACTATTGCCCAGGCTCTTACTCATCTTACGGCCCTGTTTATCCCTCACCATGCCGGTGAAATACACATCTTTAAAAGGTATCTGCTTTTCATATTCCATTCCTGCCATCACCATACGTGCCACCCAGAAGAAAATGATATCCTGCCCGGTTACCAATACAGATCCGGGGTAATAGTATTTCACTTCCTCATTCCCCGGTTCGGTAATGCCTTTGAATACCTGTGTGGGCCAAAGCCAGGATGAGAACCAGGTGTCGAGTACATCTGCATCCTGTGTAAGGCCGTTTGTTGGTTCCTCCCGGAATGTGGTATAATATTTCTCCAGCGCTTCGTTCTCATTTTCCGCCACCACCATTTTTCCATCCTCACTGTACCAGGCAGGTATTTGCTGCCCCCACCAAAGCTGGCGGCTGATACACCAGTCCTTTACATTCTCTAACCAGTATTTATAAGTGGCCAAAAATTTATCACCGGGATGAATTTTGATATCGCCATCCACCACCGCTTTTAATGCAGGTTCTGCCAGGTCTTTCATCTTTACAAACCACTGTGTACTGATCCTGGGCTCCACCACCACACCGGTCCTTTGGCTATAACCTAACCTGGTGGTATATTCTTCTTCTTTAACTAAGAATTCTTTTTCTTCCAGCTCTTTAATGATCTTTTTACGTGCCACAAAACGGTCTTCGCCCACATAGATCTGCGCAGCCGGGCTCATGGTGCCATCCGCATTGATGGTATCCACAATTTCAAGATTATGTTTCAACCCCAAATTATAATCGTTGATATCATGTGCCGGGGTCACTTTCAAGGCACCGGTTCCAAAAGATGCATCCACGTATTCATCAAAGATGATGGGGATGCGCCTGTTGATCAGCGGAACAAAGGCATAAGCACCCTGTAAATGAGTATAGCGTTCATCATCAGGGTTCACACAAATAGCAGTATCGCCCATGATGGTCTCGGGGCGCTGGGTGGCTATGCTGATGTATTCGTCTTTATCGTTATCAAGTTTATAGCGCAGATGATACAATTTGCCGGTGATATCCTTATACTCCACTTCTTCATCGCTCAATGCAGTTTTTGCCGATGAATCCCAGTTGATCATCCTGGCGCCCCGATAGATCAGGCCTTTATTGTACAGGTCGATAAAGACTTTAATAACGGCCTTATAGTAATGATCATCCATGGTGAAAGTGGTGCGGTTCCAATCCACACTGCAGCCAAGCCTTTCAATCTGGTTGTAGATGATACCGCCGTATTTATCCTTCCATTCAAATGCATATTTCAGGAACTCTTCCCTGCTCAGGTTATTCTTATCAATGCCTTTTTCCTTTAGCATGGCTACCACTTTAGCTTCGGTGGCAATGGAAGCATGGTCGCTGCCGGGTACCCAGCAGGCATTGAAGCCGCTCATACGGGCCTTACGCACCAGTATATCCTGCACGGTTTCATTCAGGGTGTGCCCCATGTGCAATACGCCGGTTACATTAGGAGGGGGGATCACCACGGTAAATGCAGGCCTGTTATCAGGTTTGCTGTTAAAATACTGTTTATCCAGCCAATGCTTGTACCATTTACTTTCTACAGCTGCGGGCTCAAAATTTTTAGTCAGTTCCATTTTATATCGTCCTCTTGTATTATTGGACTGCAAAAGTACAAAAATCGGGGCAGCATCGAAATGTATGCAGCTTACAAATTCCGGGTGCTGTTAAAGCTGTTTGCTAAAAAATCACTTTCTGCCTGCACAGAACATAAAACAACCTGCGGCTGTGATATATTTGCCTCTTTAAATCTGAAAAAATATGAAAAGAATAGCAGTACTCATGCTTGTTATTGGGTTCACCAAAACCTATGCCCAGATAGGCATGCCGGATGATACCCAGTTTGCCAATATGAAAAACCAAACCCTGTATGTGGAAATGAGCGATACCACCAGTGCCGCCAATAAACAAATGGCCCGGGCCATCAGGCAGGGCTGGACGGTTTCGAAACTGGAATTTGTAACACCCCAGCAAATGAGTAAATACCTGCAACCAGGCAATTTCTTTGTAACGCTGGAACATGATAATACCAGTTTTAATTACTACCGCGAAAGAACGAATGGCTTTGGCGAGATCAGCACTTCCAGGTCGGGCGATATCAACAACGATTATTTTTACCTGAGCTTTTGGACACTGGACAAGAATTATGAAGCCGATAAGGGACTGAAACCGAAAAATAAAAGGAGGGTGGTTCGTGCAGAATTATACCTCATGTCTATCGGTACCGGTAAAATTGATTTCAGCAGCAGCAATATCGGCTCTGCCGGTTTTCAAAGCGAATTCTGTAATGGCTTGCCCGGTTATATCAAATGCATTTTCCAGGCAGTAAGTAATAATATAGCCGCCAATAAAACCGTGCAGCTGAAGAAGGATGTGGATGCTGCTCCTGCACTGGCGGCGCTTAAAAAGGATACGCTTTATGTGCCGAATTACTGGATAGGGCCGGGTGGGACCATGCTCCCTGATGAGCCGGAAAATTCAGCCAGTGGAAAGTATATTCGTAAAATGCTGGACAGTTATAGTTACCCGGTAAGACTTATCAGGCGTGACGAATTAAGCAATATGATACTGGCAGCAACGAGGCCCGTGTACTATTTTAATTATGTGCAAAGCTCGGCCGATAAGATGATCAGCGTGGTTAACGGCCAAACGGGCGAAGTGCTGTATTATAATTTCAACGATAAATCCTACCGACCCAAACCCAAGAACTTTAAAGAACTGAGCGACCTGGTGGAAAGTGCACAATAGGTAAAAGCTGTTTGAAACGCCTGCAGTGTATCGCTGCAGGCGTTTTTCATTTGCTCACAAAATACCCAGCGTACGGTATTGAATCTGCCTGCCCTGTGTTGTAGCTTTGTCTTTCATAATTTTTATATCATGAGCACTTTAAAAACTGTAAGCCGCCTGCTGGTTATCTGTTTAATTTTTTCACTGCCTTTTGTAGCGGCTGCGCAAAGCTGTGATGCTATCACAAGGCCGCAGTTAAAAGAGAAATTACAGCAAATGGGCTTTGAGGTAAAGACCCTGAATGATAAAGCGGGCGAGGAGAAATATACCGTAGATCACCAGGGAACCGGTTTTAATGTTCCCGTAGCCTACGAGATAAGCCCCAGTACCAATTTTATCTGGCTTACTGTAAACCTGGGCCCGGCAGATACCACCAATGCCGATAAGAGCCTGGCGCTGCTGAAACAGACAGCCAGTATACAACCCAGCTTTTTTTATATTACTGCAAAAAACAACCTTATGATGGCTGTTGCGATTGAGAACAGGGGCATCACCGAAGCGATCCTGCGCAGGCATATCAATAAGCTGGTGGCTGATGTTTCAAATACATCAACCACCTGGCGTTAGGGATTGCAGGCATCAGAATAGTTCTGCTGCTTTGGCGGCTTTTGCATCCCTGGTATTCTTTTGCACCGCAATGGCGGCAAACAGGCTTAATATAAAGCTCATGGCATAAAATCCCTTTTCACTTTTTTCCAGTTCGGCATTCCACAAACCAACCGTTAATAAAACGATGGAGAGCAGGGTCACAAACCAGGCAATACCATAATAGAGATTGGTTACCGGTATGCCTTCCAGCTGGTCCCGTACGGCTTTTTGAACAGAAATGGCAGCGAAGAGCCCGAACATTAAGACCGTGAAATAATACCCTTTTTCATTCAGTTGCATATTGGCATTCCACAAGCCAATGATGAACCCGATACTGCCAATTAACAAGGCTGTCCAGGATGCAGCAATAAAAGCTGCAGAAGGTTGATTGATCTGTTTTTGTTGCATAGTTTGTTTTATTGGTGATAAAACAAAAGTAACAGAGCGGGTGCTGCTGTTTTTTGACAAATGTCAAAAACGAAAAAAACAAATGTTAAAACCGGCTGCGTATGCGGCTGAGTGTTTCCTGGCTGATGCCGAGGTAAGATGCGATGCACCCGAGCGGTACCCTTTCCAGGATATGCGGCGATTGTATTACCAGGTCTTCATAACGGTCGGCTGCAGATCGGAACTGGGCGTTCACATATCTTTCCTCCAGCCTGATATAATATCTTTCATAGATGATCCTTACCAGCCTTTCAATATCATGGTATTGATCAAAAAGACCGGTAAGTGTTTCTTTGCTGATGCTCCACAGGGTGCAGCCTTCCAGCAGCTGGATGTTTTCCACTGCGGCTGTGCCGGTAATAAAACTGTGAAAGGAAGTAACAAAATCATTCTCAAAACCAAACCAGTGGGTTATTTCTTTTCCATCCAGGTTATAAAATCCCCGAAGGGCGCCTTTCTCCAGGAAATATAAATGCCGGCAGGTATTTCCATGTGTCAGCAGGAAATCGTTTTTGCCCAACGATATTTTTTCAAAACATTCCTGCAAGGCATGTACGGCTTCTGTACTTAACCGGTGGTAGGTTGATATATGAGATAAAAGTTGCTGCAATGCTGTTACATGTTATGCCATAAAATTAATCAATTAAAATGCTGCTTAATTTTTTTGCTGTATTATCTTTAAGCTGTAAAAATATTTGCCGTTTTACAAAAATAAATATACATGAAAAAGACACCCTGGCCGGCCATTGCAGGCTTCCTGCTGCTTTTTGCAGTATATCATTTCCCCGAGTTTTTCAATGCACTTTGGATCGCTGCTGTTTTTAAAATTGGCTTCTTGCTGGTAAGTTACGGGGTGGCCCGGGTGCAGGGGTACAGCGGGTTGGGGGCATTCGGGCTAAACCTGCATAAAGGCTGGTGGGCCAACCTGCTTAAGGGCTTACTGGCAGGTGCATTTTTCTTTGCTTTGTCTGCCTGGCTTTCTGTATGGTTTGGCTTTGATGTATTTGTGTCGATGGAAAACCTGTCTGTCATACTGAAGCAACTGCCACTTATTCTTTTAATGACTGTCTTTCCATCCGTTGCTGAAGACATTTTAACCAGGGGCTATTTATATGCACACCTGAAAGACAGGATGAATGAAAAGATGTTCATCCTTGTTTCTGCCCTGGTCTATGTATTGAACCATATCTGGAGGCTGGGAGATCATCCTTCGGTTTTAGTGTACTTATTTATTCTGGGACTGGCGCTTGCCTATGCGTTGTGGTTTACACGTTCTTTATGGCTCACTTTCGGAATTCACTGGGGTTCCAATATAGCTTTTGAAACCAATGCCTCACTTATAAAGACAAACACCGTTGCAACAGGTCATCAAAGCACCTGGGTGCTTGCCGCCTGTTTTTTGGTTATGCTGCTATTTGTATGGAGGACAAGAAATTTTTTGAATTACAGCAGGTCTGCCACTGATTAATGCGGCAGGGGTGCAAGCATATCACTTTGTTTTTTCCGGATGGTAATGATGTTCTGTAAACCGGTTCCATCCTTTTTTTACTTTCGATTCCACAGCCCAGTGTATGCTGCCGTTCTCTCCGGGCCAGTAAACCATGCGGGCCAGTCCGGCGGGCATCTGTGCCTCAAAACAAATGGCTTCGGCATGTACATCTTTTCCGTCAGCTACAGTTCCCTGCGATCTTTTACCATCGGAAGTAAAAGACCAGAATGACACCTGCCCGTCGCTAACGCCATAGATGGCATGCTCTTCATAAGCGCCTTTGCCAAATTCCCAGCGGGCGTTTAATTCAATGTATTTGCCGCCCAGTATGCTTTTAAAACTGCGTTTGCATTTAAGCGGACCCATGGGCGAGTCTGTTTGCGCCACCCAACTGCCCAGCAAGGGCTGCATGAAACCCAGTTTGCCGGCCCCTTTTTTCCAGGTAGTTTTTTTTGCTGCCATAATTATTGACGATCTAATAATTTCTTCTTCTGTGTTTCATACTCCTCTTTGGTGAGTGCGCCGGCTTTATAGAGGTCGAACAGTTTTTTAATTTCATCGGCTACCAGTATCTTTCTCAGGTCATCGGGTGCTGTTTGTTTAGGCGCTTCGGCGGCAACAGGTTGTTTTGTTTTGGGCTCGGGCTTTACAACCAGTCCCGGCTGTCTTTTAAACTGTTCGGCAATATTCAGTTCTGATGGCTGTCCATCGTAGTTCTCTGTGGCCCTTTCAAAATTCAGCACAATATCGCCTTCTTCCTGTTTGCCATCTTTGTAAGTGATGGTGCCGCTGATGCGGATGCTGTTATTGTCTGCATTGGAATATTTATAGTTCCTCAGGTTCTTTACCAGCATGCTCCCGTTTTGCAGGATATAGGTATTGTTCTTCACCATGCTTTGGTGAAATTTAATGAAGGTAAAATATCCCGCAGCTGAGGTGCCGGTATTGAACTGCAGGGTTAGCCCCTTGTAAATTTTATATCCGCCCGATGTGGTAAGCGTATCATTTTCAAAGCGGGGCATGTTTCCCTGGGCCGCCGAAAATAAGGGGCAAAGCAGGAATATCGTTACCAGTTTTTTCATTGTTTAAATTGTTCTTAAAGTAACGAAATATTATTTACATCATCAAGCAGCAGAACTGGCGCATTCCTTTAGTCTTCATTGAATGTTACTATCACCGGCACGTGGTCGCTGTATTGTTTCCAGGAATCAAATGCGCCAATTTCTGCCGATACCATTTTTTGCAGCAGGTCGGCCGAAGCAAAACAATAATCCAGGTGAAAGGGTTTGTCCTGGTGGCGGTACAAATAATGAGTGGGGTGTTCTTCTTTTCCCTGTATTTGCTGATGATGCAGGTGGTAGCAGCTGTCAATACCTTTTTGCTGCAACAATTCCACCACATGTGTATGGTTGCCCCTGCGGTATTTTTTATCGAAGATGGTATTGCTGTTGAAGTCGCCGGCGAGGATACTGTTCTTTCTGCGGATCCGGTAATAGTTCACTGCCTTCCATACCTGCTCTACATACACCCCATCCGGGTCGGATGGGTTATTGGCCCATACGGCGTAGAGGGTAAATGGCTGGCTCCCGCCGGTAACTGTAATGGGTACGATCAGCTTAAAGGCAGGGTTGTATGAGCGCAGTCGTTTGAACCGGTAATGACTATAAGAAAAAATGCCCAGGCCTTTGTTCCTGTTTTCGCCAAACCAAAGCAGATCAGCCGGCTTCTGAACTTCAGCAGGAAATTGCAGTTTATCGGGATGTTCGCATTCCGGTACCACCACAATATCCGGCTTGTATGCCAGTATGTGCCGGGCTTTTTTGCGGTAGGCCATGTTACAGTTCCAGGTGATAAGCTTCATGATACCCTAAAAATAGGGTACTTGCCCCAGTAAACAGGCCGGTTACAGCAAAAACGGCCTTTTTTTCAGGCTCAACGCCCCGGGTTTGCTTCTGGTTTTCCAGCTCACAAGTCCGTTACAAGTCCGTTAATTGACGGACTTGTAACGGACTTGTACTGAAGCAGGGCAGAACCAGGGCCCTGCCCGCACAAAAAAAAGGGCCGGCCAGTGGCCAGCCCCCAAAACAGGTGTTAATCCGGGCTGCATCTATTCCCCGGCATTGGTCTTTCTCATATCCTCCAGTTTCTTCACATATTTCTTCAGGTAATTCTTCCAGGCATCGGTGCTCCATTCTTCTCCATACATCTTATTGGTTACCCGGTCCAGTATGCGGTAACTGTATTCGTAGGTGGCCGGCTGGCGACTGTCACCGAATCCCCTGGCTTCCACAAACTTTACAATGGTTTGAAAAACATAGCGGTATTTTTTAGTGTCGCTGTATTTTTTGGCGGCATAACTGTCAGACGTGATCTCATAACTGCCTTTATAACTTTTACCAAACACATCATCAAATGCCTTGTTCACCGCTTCTCTTTCGGTTTCAATGATCAGGATGGTGGTGGGCTCCTTACCCAGTTCGGGAGGTACAGAGCCTACAGGAGAAAATATCTGGCTTTTTGCTGTAAAACCAAGCATAACCAATAACAGGCTGCTTAAAATTGTGCGGAATAAAAACTGTTTCATAACTAAAATATTTAGGGTGTAAATATAAATACTATTGCGAAATGGAAATGTTAAGTGAGTGTGTTTTGCATTGCCCTAAATATTCCAATGTGGATTAGAATAGGGCTTAGAAATATGCATTCAACATTTGTTTTTCAAATACCGGACAAATACCGGGAGATTTAAAACATCAAGACGTTCTATTGGAAGACTTGCCCCGGAAAAGAGTTCTCCTACTGATAGATGAATTCTGTTTTCAGATAGATGAGGTCACCTACCTGGTATATGAATTCTGTTTTCAGATAGATGAGGTCTCCTAACTGGTATATGAATTCAGTTTTATGATAGATGAGGTCTCCTACCTGGTATATGAATTCTGTTTTCAGATAGATGAGGTCACCTACCTGATATATAAATTCTGTTTTCTGATAGATGAGGTCTCTTATTTGATATATAAATTCTCTTTTTTGATAGATGAGGTCTTTTTCTTGCAATTTGAATTCACTTTTTTGCCAGTTAAATTCTGTTTCTTCGGTGTAAATGTCCAATGCTTGAGAACATATAATAATTGCTTATGGGTTAATGTTCTTTGCTTGAATGTTCAGGTTCATTTCAGTCAGGCACACTGCCTTTGTGGCATGGGGGAAGTCTATTGCTTAGATGACGAGGTACATTTCTTAACAGCAGAATTTCATTTCCTGAGGGGGAGGATGTTTAGATCGTTGGTTTTCAATGGATTTTGATGAACAAGGGGTATGCTGAGGACTGTCTTTATTTCTATTATCTCATTTTTAAAAGCTGTTTTCCGCTACTGGTTAAGCCAATGTATTGCTCAAATCGTTTTGCAACGCAAACAATTTCTTCATCAAACCAAAGTCTGTTCTTTTGATCAGGCCTGTACATTTCATTGTAAAGAGCTTCAGTTAGAATTTTTCCTTCGGGCGAAACAAGGGCATAAAACCAGCCTTTTTTTGCAGCAACATAACCGTTGCCCAGATCTTTCATGTAACCGGCTTCAAACTCGAACGGAGTTATTACTTCACCGGTGTGAGCATTTACAATGGCTGCTTTTCTATCTTTATTTTTCGATTCATAAATGTTAGTGGCACCCGGTATAAAACTTAACTGATTATCTGAAAAGGGTGCGATGAGTTTACCATTGATATCTACAGACGCATATAGTAACCTGTTGGTATCAGATGCTGACCTTTTTGCAACCAGGATTGCATGTTGTCCCGGCTGATGGTTGATGTAATAATAGCTGGCGGGAAGCACAGTAAAGCCGTCGGCCCGGTACAAACCCAAAAGCCTGGTTGAGGTATCTCTTACCAGTATTGTGCTCATCGGATCTATTGCTTCAATACCTTCATTGCCCGAATTAAAGGGAATGCCGCCTCCGCTAATTGTATATTTTTCACTCAGTATTTGTTCGCCCCTTTTGTTTACCATGCTCATTACAGTTGAGTTGTTCCTGTAAACCAGGTAAAGAGCACCGAAATTAAATATATAGGAGCTGTCGAAGGGGATGATGAGCTTATTATGTAAGTCAGCCACAGCTGAACGCCCGTTCTTTTGAACGATGAACTGTTTATTTGTTGTTGGCAAAATGCGTTCGTATTCGAAAGGCAGTACGGTTTTACCCTTTGTATCTATTATTCCGAAACGGCCTTTTTCAGGCACGCAGATAAGATCATCCCAGATCCAGGTTACACTATTATAAGTGCCGGGAGGTATTATCCATTTTCCTTTTTTTGTTGCCAGGCTATTATACTTGCCATAGCCGTTTGAGATATAGATATATTTGCCTGCTCTTTCTTTTGCGCTGTATCCTTTCAATGAAAATAAATGTTCAGCCTTGTTATTGTAAAATGATAACAGGGAGTCATCTTCGGTTTTCCTGAAAGCCAGTATATTGCTGTCGATAAAATAATAAGCTTCAAATTCAAATGGGATTACCGGCTTTAGCCTGTTATCCAACACTCCCAATTTGCCGGCAATATTTTTAAGGCAAAAAAGCGGAGGGTTTGTGTGCAGTATATGAACTACTTCCTTGTAGTTAAAAGGTATAACTGTGCGGCCTTTACCATCGATCACCCCATACTGGTTGTTCAGTCTTGCCCTCATGAATGAGGAGTCATAGTGACCATCTATATAATCAAATTCAAATGGTATTATAACCTGTCCCTCAGTATTTAGGAAGCCAACTTTTCCACGGCGGTTCTGGCAGGTATGAGGGTATTGTGAATGAATATAGCCATGTTCTTTGTGAAATTTTATTGAATCAGCAATAAATAATGCGAGTGTATCTTTTATGCCGGATTCCGGGGCTTTTGGATCTTTTTTATATTCACTTACTGCCCGTTGAAGATAAAAATAATAGGGCCCATAGTCAACCTTATTGTAGTCAGGTTCGACAGACACTAATTGTGCTTTGACAGGGTTTGCCAATATCAAATGGATGATGAAGCAGAAAATAAATATCCTCATGGTCATATCAGGTTATGCCTGCTGAAAACAGTATGTTGATTTGATTAATTTACTTTTGGTTTACGAAGGCTGATATCCATTCCTTAAAATTCCTTCTTCATTTTTACCACACAAGCCACAATACGCTGCCTCATTATATTTATTGCCACAGTGTTTACACCCTTTTGCTTTTTTCTGTGAGAAGGATTCAATAATAAAGTACCCAAAAAAAGGTGTGAAAACGATCATGATTACCAGGCAGCCTAAAAAACCGGGCTTTCGTTTACTGCCTTCAAACCAGGCATATAATAAACTGATTAGTATCCAGCATATACCACCGATAATGAAAATAGTATTCATGTTTAATTCATCTCCTCCACCCACTTATCCCGGTCATCGGGACTGAATTTCCAGGGTGCAAAATTGTTCTCGATATTACCGAACATCACATTCCATTCCTGCGGTGCATTACTGTCTTCCATGATCAGGGAGCGGCGCAGTTCTAAAATGATGTCGAGCGGGGAAATGGAAACGGGGCATTCCTGTACGCAGGCATTGCAGGTGGTGCAGGCACGCAGTTCTTCCACACTGATATGAGAGAACAGATTTTTTCCGTCGTCTTTGAATTCGCCGTTGGCACTGATGTTCTTACCCACTGCTTCCAGCCGGTCGCGGGTATCCATCATGATCTTACGCGGACTTAATAATTTCCCTGTTTGATTGGCCGGGCAGGCAGCAGAACAACGGCCGCATTCGGTGCAGCTGTAGGCATCAAGTAAATTTTTCCAGCTAAGGTCAAACACATCTTTGGCGCCAAATTTCATGGGTGCAGCCTGTTCGGCAGGGGCCAGTTCGGGCTGCATCATGTACTTCACTTCATTTTGTACACTTTCCATATTATGCATCTCTCCGGGTACATTCAGCCGGGCATAATAGGCATTGGGGAAGGCCAGTAAAATATGCAGGTGTTTGCTGTATGGCAGGTAATTTAAAAATGCAAATATGCCGATGATATGCAGCCACCAGCAACTGCGTTCAATAGTAATTAATGTGCTTTGCGACAGCCCGGAGAGTGCAGGGGCAATGATACCCGAAAAGATAAAATTACCGGTATCGTGATAATGACCGGCACCCTGTAATTGTAAGGCACGGTCGGTACTGTTCATGATCAGGAAAAGCGACATTAAAATGATCTCTGTGATCAGGATATAATTGGCATCGCTGCGGGGCCATCCATCCAGGTCTTTACTGATAAAGCGTTTCAGTTTGATGATATTTCTTCTTACCAAAAAAACAATACAAACAAGTAATACACCGGCTGCCAGCACTTCGAAAAAGTTAATGAGGAAAGTGTAAAAACCACCCAGGTGCGGGAAGAACAGCCGGTGGGTTCCCAGCATGCCGTCCAGTACAATTTCCAGCACTTCTATATTGATGATGATGAACCCTGCATAGATCACAAAGTGCATCACTGCCACCAGCGGGTTGCGGAACATTTTCTTTTGTCCGAAGGCGAGGAGCAACAAATTTTTCCAGCGCAGGGATGGGTTATCGCTGAGGTCTTCATCCTTACCCAGGAGGATATTGCGGCGGATGGACATGATATTCTTTGCAAACAACCAGGTTGCTGCTGCGGCCAGGGCTATGAAAAGTATTTGAGGTATGATGTGCATCGTTCTGGATTGAAGCGCTAAGGTAATTATAAAACGTTAAAACGTTAATCCGTTGATCCGTTGATCCGTTGATCCGTTAATCCGTTAATCAGTTAATTGGTTGATCCGTTAATTAGTAGTGCCTTGTTGTTGGCAGCGTTTTAGTTATTTGATGCCCCGCGGATTAACGGATTAATGGATTAACACGTAAATTCGTGCTGTAATGGAACAACGTAACCAAATAATGACTGCCGAAGTGGCTTCCAAAAAACTGCGCCGCATGGCCTTGCAGGTGGTGGAGCAGAATTATACTGAATCACAGCTGGTGCTTATCGGTATCAAACAAAGCGGTTCGGTGATCGCTGCCAGTATCTGCCGGTATATTAAAGAAATATTCAGCGGTGAAGTGATACTGCTTGAACTCTCGATCGATAAAAAGAACCCGCTGCAGATAAGCCTGGATTCGGACATGGACCTCAATAACAAGACCATCATCCTGGCAGATGATGTGGCCAACAGCGGACGCACCATGCTGTATGCCTTAAAGCCATTGCTGAACCAGCTCCCTAAAAAAGTGCAGACCCTGGCCCTGGTTGAGCGCACACACAAAAGCTTCCCGGTGGATGTGGATTATGTGGGCTTTAGTGTTTCCACCACCCCGGATGAACATATATTGGTGGAAGTGGCCAATGGAGAGGTTACAGGCGCCTGGCTTGAAACCTCGGCAGGGCTTTCTTAAAAAAGTACAGTGTGTTCACGGCTTTTTGCCGGTTAAAAAGCAAGCGCTTTCACTTTAAAACTTCCGTTCGAAAATTCCAGCGCCGGCATTGGTATCTTCACAATGTTCAGCAGCCTGAATGCCAGTTTCAATCCTTTTTTATTTGTTTTTATTTTGGTGAGGTCTATGTCGGGTGCCAGGTACCATTGGCGATAGCGTTTGATATCGGGCCGGTTGAAAATGATATTGCCGTTCTTGTCTTTGCCAATATTATCGCTGGCACCAAACAAACCTTCTGCGCCCGTTCCCACAGCCAGGTTGAGCCAGGCCGGCCATTTGCTTTGGGGGAAGAAAGAGCGGATATTGGCGCTGAGCCAATAAGTTTGTCCGTTGTAATCCTTTAAGAAGCGTTCGGCTGTGCTTTTGCCAAAAATACTGTCGCTGCGTTTGTTCAGCATGGCATCGCCGTAGCTTTTACGGTGAAAAGAAAATTTGAACTGGATGCGTTGCTCGTTCCAGGCCAGTTCCTGTGCCACCAGCATACCGCTGCCGGCAAAGTTGGCGCCGATATCTCCCCAGCTCCAGCCCCATTCGGCACTGTAAGCATCCAGCACTTCGATAACCGTTTGATAAAAAGCGCCGCTCATTCCGCCCAGCCAGATCTGTTTTTTGCGGCTGATTCCTGTCCAGCGCCAAAGCTCCATGCTGGCCTTGCTTTCGGCATAGGCGCTGTACGCATGGCCAATTTTATCGATACCCTTCCATTCGCCTATATCATTGAAAGTATGAAAACTGCTTTGCGGGTAATCCTTGTACCAGGCGGAATAGAGTCCGGCCATGGCAGCGCTGTACCCAACAATATTGGTAGCTGTAATTATTTTTACGCGGCGGTTGATTTGTTTATCCGTTAATCCGTTAATTGGTTGATTTGGAGATTTGGAGACCTGCCTGCCGGCAGGCAGGTTTGGAGATTTGGAGATTTGAAGATTTGGTGATTGGGATATCTGATGATCGAGCGCAGTATCCTGTGCTGATAATGGCGCATATGCAATTAGCCCAAGGAAAAATACCAGGATAGTTTTTAATGAATGGGTCTGTAACCTCACCAACACTGACCCTGGTACTGCTTTTTGTTTCATACCATACAAAAATACAAATAAGAACCTGTTGGTAAGTTGGCAAATGAGATTTAAGAAAAGAATAATAGGGAGGTTTAAAATTTAGGGACCACCGCAGGCACGGGCTTGCGGCCATATATAAGCCTGTTCACATTGCTTTTGATTATATCGCTGGCAATCTGTTCGCCGATATTGGGGTTATTCCTTCTTTGCCATTCTTCATTACGGGCAATGATCTGGCCGGTGGTCAGGGGATAGCTGGGCCAGTGCATGAGTTCGCCGCCACGATGGGCTACGAATTTTTTATAAGAAGGGGACCTGAGGTGCCAGCCCATCATGCCTGCAGGTTTTTTGTAGGCGGAAACCAGCATCGGGTTTAGTGGCTTTGCAGTAATACTGTCTGCAGGTAATGAAATATTTTGTGCGGCCATTGAAACAGAGAATATCAGGGGTATTGCCACGCAGATGATCTTTTGTAGCAAACAATGGCGTTTGTATTTGATACTGCAAAAAAGCATATAACAAATCTACTTATTTTGACTGTTTGATGTATGAATAATTTATTTTTGAAGCTATAAAATTTAAAACGATGGATGCTGCAACACAACAAAAGATAGATCAGTGGTTAACCGGTAATTACGACCAGGCTGTGAAGGATGAGATAAAGGCCTTGCAAACCAGCGACCCTGCCGGACTGGAAGACGCTTTTTATAAGAACCTTGAATTTGGTACGGGCGGGCTCCGCGGCATCATGGGTATTGGTACAAACCGGATGAATAAATATACAGTGGGTATGGCCACACAAGGTTATGCCAATTATTTAAAACAATGCTTTGGAGCAGAGGTGAGCGTGGCCATTGCACATGATTGCCGCAACAACAGCCGTTTCTTTGCCGAAACCACGGCCGGTGTATTTGCAGCGAATGGCATAAAGGTTTATTTATTTGAAGCACTGCGCCCCACACCGGAGCTTAGTTATACCATACGCAGTAAAGGCTGCCAGGGCGGGGTGGTTTGCACGGCCAGTCATAACCCTAAAGAATATAATGGCTATAAAGCTTACTGGAACGATGGCGCACAAATGGTGCCGCCGCACGATAAAAATGTGATAAAGGAAGTGGAGAAGATCGCCTCGGTGGATGATGTGAAATGGAGCGGGGGCGAAGAGAATATTATCATAGTGGGTGAAGCCATGGATGCGGCCTACCTGGACATGGTGAAGGGTTTAAGCGTATACCCCGATGTTTGTGCCGCACAGGCCGATCTGAAGATCGTGTACACACCCATACATGGTACCGGCATTATACTGGTGCCTAAAGCGCTGGAAAAATTTGGGTTTACCAATGTACATATCGTGGAGGAGCAAAGTACACCGGATGGGAACTTCCCCACAGTGGTTTACCCCAACCCGGAAGAAACAGAAGCCATGACCATGGGGCTGAAGAAAGCAGCAGCACTGGATGCGGATATTTTACTGGGGACCGATCCCGATGCCGACCGGGTGGCCATTGGTGTAAAGAATAAAAAAGGCGAATGGGTATTGCTGAACGGCAACCAGACCGCCCTGCTGGCTTTCAATTATATGATCGAGGCCCGCAAAGCAAAAGGCATTGCACAACCCAATGATATGGTGATCAAGACCATTGTTACCAGCGACATGATCGATGTGGTGGCCAAAGCCAATGGCGTGGCCTGCTACAATGTACTTACCGGCTTTAAATGGATCAGCAAGATGATCCGGGAAAAAGAAGGAAGTGAAAATTACATCATTGGCGGTGAGGAGAGTTTTGGATTGATGATCGGTGATAAGATACGGGACAAGGATGCCATCAGTGCCGTGGCCTTAAGTTGCGAAATGGCTGCTTATGAAAAGAACAAGGGCCGCAGCCTCTACGATAAGCTGATAGACCTGTACCTGCAATATGGTTTTTACAAAGAAGGCCTGGTAAGCGTTACCAAAAAAGGAATGAACGGGGCCAAAGAGATTGCTGCCATGATGGAGGGCTATCGCAACAACCCGCCGCAAACCATTGACGGGGCTGCTGTGCAGCAGCTATTGGATTACGAACTGCAAACAGGCAGGAACCTGGCTACAGGCGAAACCTGGACGATAGATCTTCCTAAAAGCAATGTATTGCAGTTTGTGCTGGCCGATGGCACCAAGATATCGGCCAGACCAAGCGGTACCGAACCTAAGATCAAATTCTATTTCAGTGTAAATGCAACACTTGCAACTGAAGCTGCATTTGATGCAACCGAAAAGCAGCTGGATGAGAAGATAGCCAGGATCATTGCAGAGATGGGATTGAAATAACAGCCTATTAATTTATTTCCGGCGGGGCTGATGATCGCCGGGAGACCAGCTAATATTTAAAAGCCCGAAGGGGTTTGAGGTTTATGAGAAGATTTGAAGACACTTACCAGCACAAGGGACTGCGTAAAAAGCTGATGGACCTGCTGCGTGAAAAAGGCATTACAGATGAAAATGTGCTGCAGGCCATGAACAATATTCCCAGGCATTATTTCCTGGACAGCGCTTTTGATAAGATCGCTTACGAGGACCGGGCATTTCCGATCAGTGAAGGGCAAACCATTTCGCAACCCTATACAGTTGCTTATCAAACGCAATTATTGCAGGTAAAACCCGGCGATAAGATACTGGAGATTGGCACCGGCAGCATCTACCAGGCCACCGTGCTGGCAGAAATGGGTGCCAGGGTGTTTACTATTGAACGCCAAAAAAAGTTGTTTGAGAACACAAAGCATTATCTGTTCAAGAACCAATATCCCAACCTGAAATTCTTTTACGGTGATGGATATGAGGGATTGCCCACTTATGCTCCTTTTGATAAAGTGATCATTACAGCAGCAGCGCCCTTTATTCCGCCTAAATTAATTGACCAGTTAAAACCAGGCGGAAAGATGGTGATACCGGTGGATGAAGACCAGCACCAGCGTATGCTGCGCATTACCAAAAATGAGGATGGCAGTACCAGTGAAGAAGCTTTTGATAATTTTAGTTTTGTTCCGATGCTGAGCGGAAGGAATGGGTGATTTGGAGACGGGTCGATGGTCGATGGTCGATAGTCGATGGTCGATAGTCGATGGTCGATAGTCGATGGTCCATAGCTGATCAGTTAGATGATTGAACTGCCACGATAAGCGATCAACGAATAAAGACCAGCAACCATAAGCTTCTCCACGGACCTGCCTGCCGGCAGGCAGGTTAACGAATTAACGGATTAACCAATTAACCAATTAACGTTTTACCATGCGCCTCTTTTCTAAAATCGCTTTTCTTTTCAATATCTGCTTTTTAGTAGCTGTGGGACTTTGGTATTATGAAACGCACAGAACATTTGAGGGTAAATCCGTACAAGCCCTGCCGCTTCCCTGGCTGGAAGGAAGTTTTGTGGTGCTGGGTTATACGGCCATACTGGTGAACACACTTTTCCTGTTGCTGGCCTTCATCTTCTATGCTTTCAGATCGAACATAAAAATTCCCCGCTGGATCATTATCTTTAACATCATCATTTTTTGCTGCCAGGTTTACTTTCATTTCTTTTTAAAATAAAATTCATGATACAGAACATACTGAAAGACAAGCCCACCAAACTGTTTGTCATCTTTACTGCATTCTTTGTGGCTAATGCATTGATAGCTGAATGTATTGGTACAAAGATATTTTCGCTCGAAAAATTATTCGGGCAGCAACCGTTTAGTTTTACCTTATTTGGTGAATCGGGCCTGGGTATAAGCCTTACCTGTGGTGTATTGCTATGGCCGCTTGAATTTGTGATGACTGATATCGTGAATGAATACTATGGCCCCAAAGCAGTACGCCGTATCTCTTTTATTGCAGTGGGATTGATTGCCTATGCCTTTTTAATGTTTTATATGGCGATGGGAGTACCTGCTGCCGATTTCTGGTTTGGCTCTGGTGTGAAAAATGGGGTACCGGATATGTCGAAAGCATTTAACGGCATTTTCGGGCAGGGCATGTGGATCATTTTTGGAAGTCTGACTGCATTCCTGGTAAGCCAGATCGTGGACGTTACCGTATTCCATAAAATTAAAAAAGTGACGGGTGAAAAGAAAGTATGGTTACGTGCTACGGGCTCCACCCTGGTTTCACAGTTGGTCGACAGCTTCATCGTTCTTTTCATTGCCTTCAAGATAGGGCAGGGCTGGAGCTGGCAACTGGTATTTGCTATCTGCCTGATCAACTACACTTATAAATTTACCATGGCCATTATTTTAACACCGGTTATCTACCTGGTGGAACATCGTATTGAAAAATATTTTGGGCCTGAAACCACCAGGCAAATGAAACTGGCTGCCATGGGCAACGAATAGAGAATTGCCTTTACGTGGATAATAATGTGAGGGGCGGTGTTGAGTTTACCGCAATAATTGAGTAACTTACTGCCTGCTTAAATATTACCATAGTGTTAAACAGAACCACTACAAATTGCCTCTTGCCTTTCCGCTTTATTTTTTTGCTTACTATTTTATTAAGTGCGGGAACAATTTCATTGGCCCAATGTCCTCCTAATATTGATTTTGAAGATGGTACTTTTAACGGGTGGAAATGTTATTCGGGTACTTTTAACGGAACAGTTACCATGGGGCCCGCCATTCCCCCCAATCCCGGCCGGCATGATATTATTTCTGCTGCCACCGTGCCTTCAAGGGACCCATACGGAAACTTCCCCAAGTTATGTCCCAATGGAAGCAGGTATTCGATCAGGCTAGGGCTGGAAACAACGGGTACCAATGCAGACAGGGCCACTTACACGTTTACAATACCACCCACGCAGAATGTATTTAGCCTGATCTACAATTATGCTATTGTGATTAATAATACCGGCGGCCATGCTGCCAATATTCAGCCCAGGCTGACTGTAAGCGTCAGAAACCTTACCGATAATACCACGGACAACTGTGCTTCCTTTGATATTGCCTATTCCAATGCGAACCCGTTGCCCGGTTTTCAATCTGCCGCCTCTAACCCCAATGTGAAATTTAAGCCATGGGCAGCCAATTCAATTAACCTGGATGGTAATGCCGGTAAGACCATTGAAATATCATTTACTGCCACCGGTTGTGGCGCCCCGGGCGGAACGCATTTTGGTTACGCCTATATAGATATGAATACAGAATGTACCAGTTCGTTCATAGGAGCATCTTATTGCCCGGATGATACCGCTGTTAACGTTACTGCACCATTTGGCTACGAAACCTATGAGTGGTGGGATCCGACATTTACCATAAATTATGCCCATACACAGACTATTCGTTTTCAACCACCGCCCCCGGCAGGCACAACTTTGAAAGTGGCTTTAACTCCCTATTCAGGTTATGGTTGTCCCGATACCCTGACTGTTGATTTACTGGATACCCTGCATGTATTTGCCAATGCGGGCCCGGATAAGTTATCCTGTCAGAACGCACCGGTGCAACTGGGAGTGAACCCCTCACCGGGCTTTGTATATTCCTGGGATCCGGTTACGGACCTGAGTGATCCGAATATTTCAAATCCAATTGCCACTCCTTCTGTTACAACACAGTACATACTTACAGTAAGGAGTGTGGGGGGAGGATGTGAAACCAAAGATACCGTGGTAGTGAAAGCAGCCGTGCTGGATAATTCAATCGTACAAACCGGGGTAACTACTTACTGCTCCGGCGATCCGCAGGCAGCCGTGCTGCATGTAAAACCGGCCGACAGTATACAATGGTACCGGAATACCTTCCCTATACCGGGGGCCAATGATACCGTGTACCATGTTACTCAAACGGGCACCTACCATGCAACGGTATTCAGCTTTGTGGGCTGTAATCTCACTACATCTGATATTTCGATAACTGTGAACCCGGTTCCTGTAGTGGGCTTTAAATCGAATGCACCCACGCTTTGTTTCAACAATCACCAGTTTGTATTTACCGATACCAGTTCCATTGCCTTTGGAACCATGACCTATACATGGGAAATGGGGGATGCTTCCCCTTTACTGAACACACAAAATGTAAGTTACAGCTATGCTGCACCAGGTTCTTATACCGTCAAACAACTGGTTATATCCGACCAGGGATGCACCGATAGTGCCTTCTATGATGTTACGGTATTCGACAGTCCGGTTGCTGCTTTTGATGCCAATACCAAGGGTGTATGCCAGAAAATAAATGATTTCATTTTTACCAATTCAAGCACCCTGGCAGTGGGTACCATGAAATATCTCTGGGATTATGGTGATGGTAATACAGATACCACCCGTAATGCAAGGCACTATTATACCCAGCCGGGTACTTATACGGTAAGGCTTACCGTTACTTCGGAAAAAGGCTGCCCCAATGATTCTGCCTTTAACGTTACTGTATTCCCCGAACCTGTGGTTGGGTTTAATGAGCCCAATGCCCAGCAATGTTTTGGCAACAACCAGTTCAATTTCATTAATAGCAGTACCGTGCTTACGGGCAGTATGCAATATCAGTGGACCTTTGGGGATGGTGGCAGTGCCAATACACGTGATGCGGTTTACAGTTATACCGTGCCTGGTGATTACCTGGTAAGGATGGTTGTAACCACCGACAAGGGCTGCTCTGATAGCACGGCTAAGAACTTTAAGGTGTTCAAATACGCCGTTGCAGATTTTACTGTGGATCCTGCCTGCGTGAATACACGCCTGCCTTTGTTCAATAAAACAATCAATACCTCTCCTTCGGTATCCACTTTCCTGTGGGACTTTGACAACGGGATAACTTCCACTGCACAGAACCCTGTATACAGTTACCCATTGCCGGGTACGTATAATATTAAATTAACGGTAAGCAATGTGCAGTGCCCGCAAACATTATCTGTTAAACAGCTGCCGGTAGTGATCGATGCTCCGGTACCGGGGGTACGCTACCCGGATGTGGAAGCGGTGATGAATTTTCCACAACAATTACAAACAAGGCCTTTCTTTAGCAGTAGTGTGTTATGGACACCCGGTATCAGCCTTGATGTGCCTAACAGTTACCGCCCTGCTTTTAAAGGTCTGTCCTCTCAGTTATATTATATACAGTTGAAAACAAGAACAGGCTGTTTAACGGTGGATACACAGTTTGTGCAGATCAAAAAGAAGATACATATATATGTACCAACAACATTTACCCCAGATGGCAACGGACTGAATGAATATTTATATCCGGTGCTGATGGGTTATAAAAAACTGAATTACTTCCGGGTGTACGACCGCTGGGGAAAATTGATGTTCCAGTCTCAGACAGAAAGGCCGGGATGGGATGGCAGGTTCAATGGAGATAAAGTGGCGCTGCAAACCGTGGTATGGATGGTGGAAGCTGTAGATGTGGACGGTGTGGTTCATAAGGAACAGGGTACAACAGTGCTGCTGCGATAGATTAAAACAATTTGAATAAAAAGGCCCCGTTTTTACGGGGCCTTACTGTTTCATAAATGAAAGAATCAAAATCAGTGTAACAATATCATTACATCAGCTTCCTTCTCATTTCCGAAGCTGACCTTTGCCTTTTTTGTAAATTCCACAGGTCGAGGTGACTGAAGGTACGGTTGTTGTGGCTGTTCTTCAGGTCTGTTGCCAGTGTTTCTTTTGTTTCATGCATTAGTTCTTTCAGGTCTTTTTTACTTAAAGGTGTACCAACACCCATTACTTCACTTTTCATATTTCTGTTTTTTTTATCAATACTTGTTTAGCCTCTTGAAGTCGTATTTACCAGGCTGGAAGAGGTTTTCAGGGCAAACAGGAGGTTGCAGGAACCATTATCTATCGCGGTAGTTCTGAATTGCGGCGCAAAGTTAAGGCAGTTTGGGTTACCGGCAATGAATAAACAGGCTTTTAACCTTAATGAATTGTTAATACCGTTTAGTATATTTAATGATGCAAAAACAAAACGGGCCTATACTTAAACGTGAGATTGGCGCAGCCGGCCTGGCACTGAATGCGGTTAACCTCACTGTGGGTTCAGGCATTTTTGTGTTGCCGGCCATTGTTGCGGCCAGCCTGGGCCGGGCCGCTTTTGTAGCCTATTTGCTCTGCGCCCTGCTGATCATACTCATTATGCTGTGCTATGCCGAGGTGGGCAGCAGGGTGACTTCTTCGGGAGGTTCCTATGCCTACGTGGAAAAAGCTTTTGGCCCGCTGGCCGGTTTTCTGATCAATACTATTTTTTGGTTTGGCTTTGCTGCATTATCCGATGCTGCCGTAGTAAACGCACTGGCTGATATGCTGCTTGTATGGTTCCCGGTATTTTCACAGCTGTATGTGCGTATACTTTTTTTTGTGGCACTGTTTGGCCTGTTCAGTTTTGTGAACTGCCGCGGGGTAAAGCAGGGAACTTATTTTGCATCTGCGGCTACCCTTATCAAACTAACACCACTTGTCTTGCTGCTGGTGCTGGGTTTATTCAATATCCGCGGAGGCAATCTTGCAGTAAAGACATGGCCTTCCATAAGTGGTATCGGGCAAACCTCACTGGTGCTGGTATTTGCCTTTATGGGTATTGAAACAGCGCTGAATGTAAGCGGCGAAATAAGGAACCCGTCACGTACTATTCCTAAAGGGATCTTTATGGGCGTACTGGGCGTGCTTATTATCTATTTGGGTATACAACTGGTAGCCCAGGGGGTATTGGGCGATGAGCTTGCTTTGCATAAAGAAGCGCCCCTGGCGGCATTGGCCATACGGCTGGTAGGCCCGGCAGGCGGTACTTTGATGCTGTTAACTGCTGTAATATCTATGTTTGGTATGTTAAGCGGGGATGTATTGGCCTCCTCACGGCTTTTATTTGCTGCATCGGCCGATAAGTTGCTGCCCGGCTTTCTCAGCCGTATTCATCCAAAGTTTGCAACGCCTTACTGGGCCATTACCGTGTATAGTGCCGTGATCGTTATACTGGCCTCCAGCGGCGGTTTTAAACAGCTGGCCACGCTTGCCAGTTCATCCGTTCTGATCATTTACCTGGCCGTGGTACTGGCTATGATCAGGCTGCGTTATAAAAAAGATAATACCCTGTCCACCGGCTTCCGGGCACCTGGCGGAATGCTGGTACCAGTCCTGGCTGTTTGCAGCATCTGCTGGTTTCTTTACCAGGTAACCTGGCCCGAGGTAAAGGCTATAGCCATATTCTTCGGGCTGATGACTGCCGTCTATTATATCAATGCCTTTGTGCGTAAACAGCAG
This sequence comes from Ferruginibacter sp., assembly GCA_044226725.1. Classification (GTDB taxonomy): domain Bacteria; phylum Bacteroidota; class Bacteroidia; order Chitinophagales; family Chitinophagaceae; genus Ferruginibacter. The sequence continues at coordinate 347,550 of JBGAGM010000001.1, forward strand.
CCACATTAAGCCGCTAAGGCCTTATCAGGAAATTAAAACTACCTTTGCGGCCTATCAGCCGGGTTATCGCCCCGATCCTGATCGGGGAGGAAAGTCCGGACAGCACAGAGCAACACACCGGTTAACAGCCGGCTTTGTACTGTTTAGTGGAGACACTAACCAGGGCGAAAGAGAAAGGGCCACAGAAAATTACCACCTTGAATGCCATACCGGCTTGCCGATGTGGTTAAAAGGAAAGGGTGAAAACGTGAGGTAAGAGCTCACGGGTTTTTGCAGTAATGCAGGAACCGGGTAAACCTTGTGTGCTGTAATGCCATGTATATCCCGATTTGCAGGCAGTTGAATTTAATTCAGCTGCTGGGCAGGGTAAGCTGCTCGTTTACTATCATCAGCTGATGTATCGGGAAGGGTAGGCAGCAAGATTGTGCCAGTAATGGTACAGCCAGATAAATGATGACCGGGTGTTTGACCTTTAGCTTGGTTACACAAACACTTACAGAATCCGGCTTACAGGCTGATAGATTTTTTATTTCAGTTATCAGTTATTGGTTAATCGTGAACAACACATATTAACCAATAACAGATAACAATTAGCAGCTAACGATTAACCATTTATTTTCTTCCCCGCATCCACATCCTTAATGAACTGTATTAATCCCGGAAAATAATTTTTCTGATCATCATACATGCTCATATGGCTGCCGTTGGGGCAAGTGATATTACGGCCATGCTGTACCTGTGTACTCATCCATTTCATATGCTCAGGATCCATCGTATCGTATTTACCGCCGATGGTTAGGGTAGGGACTGTTATTTTAGGTAATTCCTTACTTACGTCCCAGTTTATCAGGTTGCCACCAATACCAAATTCGCTGGGACCCTGCATGGTTACGTATAAGCTCTGGTTCATTTTTGCAAAGGAACGGATAACGGGCTCCGGCCATTGGTCCAGCGGAATGCGGCAAATATGTTTTGCATAAAAATTGGGATAGAGCAGTTCCATGTATTTGGGATTTGAAAAATCCCCTTTGGCTTCTATCTGCCGGATGGTATCCAGCACTTTTGGATCAAATTGCGGCGCCAGTACATCCTGTGCATATTTTCCATAGGCAGGGCAACTGCTCATCATATTGCTGATGATCAGTCCTTTCAGGTTGTCCTGGTATTTCAATGCATATTGCATGGCAAGGATACCGCCCCAGCTATGGCCCAGTAAATAAAAATTGCTTTTATCCAGGTTGAGTGCCTTGCGCACCTGCTCCACTTCCTCCACAAAACGGGAGAGGTCCCACATAGTGGTATCCTTTGGATTGTCGCTGTATCCGCAGCCCAGCTGATCGTAATAAATTAGTTCCACATTTTCGGGCAGCAGAAAATTCTCGAAACATTCGAAGTACTCATGCGTGGCACCGGGGCCGCCATTCAGCAAAAGCAATTTAATGGTTGGGTTATTGCCGATGCGTTTGGTCCACACGTTGAATTTTCCTTTGGGCGTTTCAATGGGAATTACTTTAATACCACCGGTTTGTACCTCCTTGTAAAGGTCGTTCTCGGGGGCAACTGCTGTTTCTTTAGGCTGGTTATTGCATGCCAGCAGCGAAATGATTGCCAGTAAAATGAAAGAGTGTTTCATGTTATTAGTTTTGGTGATTATTTTTTACAATATGGTTTACATGGTTATACAGGTAAGCAGATCAGGGGGCAGGAAATTCCTTAAAGATAGCAGCCCTGGTTTCGGGCCATTCCTCTTTGATAAAACTAAAATAAACTGTGTCCCTCACCTGGCCATCCTCGTTTATCGAATGCCTTCTTAATACGCCTTCCTTCACTGCACCGATCTTCAGCATGGCGCCCTGCGACTTTATATTAAGCAGGCTTGTTTTTAATTCAATACGGTTCAGGCCAAGCCTGCCGAATCCATAATCAAGTAACAATATCTTGGTTGCTTTGTTGATGCCGGTTCGTTGTAATACAGGGTGGTACCAGGTCCAGCCAATCTCAAGCCTTTTATCTGTAAAAGCAATATTAGCATATCTTGTACTGCCTGCGTATTGGTTTTGTTGCTTGTCAAATATGGCGAAAGGGTAGGAACGGCCTGACGCCCTTTCGGTAAGTGCCGTATCAAAATACCGCCTGAAATCTGCTTCACTCCGCACTTTGGCTCCCGTAAACTCCCAGAGCTCCGTGTGCAGTGCGATGGGCAATAAATACCTGTGATGGGATTCGGTAAGCGGTTCCAGTCTGGAACGTTCGTTCTCTAAAATAATCTCCTGTTTAAAGAAATCTTCTGCTGGTATCATGACTTTTGTTTTATTATGCCTGCAACTATTTTGTCAATGGGCAGGTTTACGCTTTCTTCGGAAAAATCATCCCAGTCAACAAAGCGAAAGGTTTCTGTTTCCCCGGTATCTTCATACATTTTTAGCTGCGCCGCATCAAAGTCGTAAGGTTTATCCCTGAGCGGCACTTTGATAGCTTCAAGTGCTTCCACAAAATAGTAAATGGAGATGATCTGGTGTGCCGCATTGAATGCACTTTGCTGGTAGAAATCTGTTGTATAGATATGCTCCTTTACTTCCACCCGCAAATTCATCTCTTCCATGAACTCCCTGGCCAGGCATTCACGGGTGCCTTCACCAAATTCAAGTCCGCCGCCGGGGAACTTTGTGATATAAGCACCCCGAATGAATTCGTCGCTCACCAGCACCTGGCGTTTGTTGTTGATGAGTATCCCATATACCCGGATATTGAACATACTGATCACCGCCTGAAACGTTTTGCATAGTTCCAGATTACAAAGGCCAGGATGATGACCGACAGGATCACCGGCAACCAGAAAGCCAGGTGGCTGTCCTTGTAAGGGATGGGTACATTCATGCCATAGATACTGGCAATCAGTACGGGTATGCTCAGGAAGATGGTAAGTGTGGTCAGGCGTTTCAATACCTCATTCTGGTTATTGCTGATGATGCTGGCAAAGGCATCAAGTGTGCTGTTGAGGATATTGGTATAGGTATTGGCCATTTCCAGGGCTTGTGAAGTTTCCACGATGAGGTCTTCCAAAAAATCCTTTTCCTCTTCTTTTAGTTTGAGGATGTTGGTACGGCTGATCTTCATCATCAGCAGTTCATTACTGCGCAGGGCAGTGATGAAATACACAAAACTCTTTTGGATACGCATGAGCTGTAATAACTCTTCATTGCGGTTACTGTCGTACAGTTTTTGTTCCAGGCTGTTGCGCCTTGTATTGATCTCCTTCAGGTAATCCTGAAAATTGGTGGTTACTTTTTCAAATATCTTCAGCACCATCATATTCATCCTGTCCGGATTGCGGTGCTGAAAGCTGTTCAGGAATTTTTTGATGGCTTCGTTCTCGAAAGAATTTACTGTTACTATCTGGTTATGCGTAAGGATGATACAAATAGGAATAGTTATATAGAAAGCATCGCTCAGGTTGAATGAATTATTTTCAGTGGGCGTTTTAATGACGATTAGTTTTACATCATCTTCAATTTCATAGCGGCTTCGTTCATCTATATCCAGTGAGTCTTTCAGGAAGTCGAGGGGAATATCCATTGTTTCGCTCAGTTCGCTGAACTCTTCCTGTTTCAGCGGGGGTAATACATTTACCCACACAGCCTCAGAAGCCTTGTCAATAGCAATGGTTTGCCGGTCGGTATTTTTAAAATACTGGATCATTGGTTAGCGCTTATATTTTCAATTGCCTGTAAATGGTGTTCTGTATGAAAAATGGTAAAATAACATAGTTCCCTTAATGTAATGCGTCCAAGCAAAGGATGTTTTGCAAGGTAATTATCAAGATCTTCCTCCGTCCTGTTCCTGCTTAAGGCATTCAAATAGTTTGCGGTTGCCTTTTCCCAGTTACGCACCAGTTTTTGTTTGCCATACTTTATTTTGATAGGTTTAGGAACAAACACTCCACTGGCTTTACCTCCTGCTGCCAGTTTACTGTAGTATTTCGCTTTCAGTTCTTCATAGCTTCGGGAAGGCCTGTTGGGTCTGCCGCCTATCAGTCTTACAATAAATACAGGTAAACGGTAAGCAAGCGTTGTCATCCTGGTTGAAATGATCATATGCTGCATATTTTCCGCAGCCGACCATTTGTTGCCGGGGTTCATAAAAAACAAAGTCTCCTGCATATTGTTGCAGGTTTGCGAAAAACCCAAGAAGGTTTTTTCGGAAGCAGTTATTAGCTCGGTTTTGGTCATATTTCCAGTTCGCCTTTGAATACCATTTCGGCTGGGCCGCACAACCAGATATTGTCGAAATGTTCATCATCGATCTTGTTGAACTCAACACTCAGGCGGCCGCCCGGAGTTTTTACTTCCACCCGGTTGAATCCTTTTTCATTATGCGCATGCATTAAAGCAGCAGCGGTAACACCGGTGCCGCAACTCAGTGTCTCATCCTCAACGCCCCGTTCATAAGTGCGTACAAAAATGCCATCTTCATCGGTGGGTTCTGCAAAGTTAACATTGATACCCTGGGCAGCAAATGTTTTGCTGTAGCGGATATCCTGGCCGGTTGCCACCACATCAATATCTGCTACGTTATCGGCAAATTTTACAAAATGGGGAGAGCCTGTATTTAAGATGGCATGGCCCGAATGATAATCCACAGCATCAACATCTTTCATTTTTAGCCTCACAAGATTGTGCATATCTATATCAGCTTCATGTATCCCATCGATGGCCATGAAACGGTAGGTACTCTTAAACATGCCCTGGTCTTTGGCAAATTGCACCAGGCAGCGACCGCCATTACCGCACATGCTGCTTTCATTACCATCTGCATTGAAATATTTCATTTCAAAATCAAGTTCAGCATGTTTGTTCAATAACATAAGCCCGTCGGCACCCACGCCAAACCTCCGGTCGCAAATATGCTTAACCTGTTTGGGTGTAAGGCTGTCATACTGGTTGTTCCTGTTCTCCAGGATGACGAAGTCATTTCCGGTTCCCTGGTACTTAAAAAATGCTACTTTCATGAATGATCGTTATATGCTGGAATCAGCAATTATCTGTAATGATTGTTTAATCAGGTTTTCCACAGCCAGGGCCCCATCTTTAGAAAATTCCCTGCTGATGCGGTTAGCAACAATGGCGCTCAGGCTCAGGCAGTGATGCCCAAGTGCATTGCCCAGGCCATAAATGGCAGATGTTTCCATTTCAAAATTGGTGATGCGATGATTGCCAAATTGAAAATTGGACAAATTATCTATCAGCATCGGGTAGCCTAAACCAAGCCTGAGTATGCGGCCCTGCGGACCATAGAAGCCCGGGCAGGTTACTGTGATACCCTGGTGATAATTAACGGTGAAATGTTTTATCAGCGAGGCACTGGCCATATTGATATAGGGGGAAACCTTTCCTGAATTCAATTGTGTATGTGTGGTAAATGCCTGTATGATCTGTTTTTCTTCCTCGTTATTTTCCTGACGGTAAAAATGAAGCAGGTTATCAAGGCCAAGCCCGTGGCTGCTGGCAACAAAACTGTCAACAGGAATATCTTTTTGCAGGGAACCGGATGTGCCCAGCCGGATTATATTGAGGCAGGTTAATTTCTCTTTGATAAGCCTGGTTTCAAAATCTATATTCACCAGTGCATCCAGCTCGTTCAGTACAATATCAATATTGTCCGGGCCAATACCTGTGCTCACACAGGTTATTCTTTTTTGCCCGATATACCCGGTATGCGTTACAAATTCACGGTGCCTGTTCTGATATTCCGTTTTGTCAAAATGCTTGCTTACTTCACCAACACGATCCGGATCACCAACCGTGATGATGGTGGTTGCGATCTCTTCGGGCCTGCAATTTAAATGATAAACAGCGCCACGTTCATTAATGATCAGTTCCGATTCTGCTATGCGGTTCATATTTTTTTATTTAAAGATTGCTGTTGTGCAATTTTCCTTAAAATTACCCTATTTTTGCGTCCGGATTAGGAATAAATTTATGGGCTAAAGCCTGTTTGCTGTTCCTGTTCCAAATTCAAATGGTCCTGTAGCCGAGTGGCTAGGCAAAGCTCTGCAAAAGCTTCTACACCGGTTCGAATCCGGTCGGGACCTCAAAAATGAACGCTGTAACATCAATAGTTACAGCGTTTTTGTTTGGGAAGTTCATTATCATTTATCTTTGACCCTTATTTAAGCATATGGCCGTTAAAATCCTTCACTGGCTTGGTATTACAGCCTGCCTTACACTGATAGTAAGTTGTTTTTTGCCCTGGACATTCCATGCGGATATTAACCAGTATTTTACAGGCTTTTACAGTATTCAGAATTATTACGGGAAACCGGGAAAATTCCTGGTATTAGCAGCAGTTCTTATCATGATATTTATGATAGTGCCCAGGGTGTGGGCGAAAAGAATCAATCTTTTTTTAAGCGCACTTGTTTTTGCTTATGCCATCAGCAAGTTCAACAGCTTTGCCTCCTGCTATAACAATTACTGCCCCCAAAAAATGTATGGTCTATACCTGATGCTTGCAGCAACCACCATCATGCTGGTCGCTGCCGGTTTTCCCAACATGAAGATCGGGGATAAGCAAGGCCAGGCTTAATTCTTCTTTACTTCCTTTGCCCAGGCATCCTTTAAAGTAACGGTACGGTTGAACACGGGTTTTTCTGCGGTGGAATCTTTGTCCAGGCAAAAATATCCTTTGCGGATAAACTGGTAACGCTTTTCCATGTCAGCGTCTTTCAGTGATGGCTCAACCATGGCACCGGTAATTATCTGCAGGGAATGAGGGTTGATGGTGTCTTTAAAATCGCCTTCCACAGCCAAAGGATTTTCCTCTGTGAACAGCCGGTCGTACAAACGTACTTCGGCATGCAGGGCGTGTGCAACGCTAACCCAGTGTATGGTACCTTTTACAGTGATGCCGCTGGTATCGCTGCCACTTTTGCTTTCGGGTATATAACTGCAATGAATTTCAGTAACCTTGCCGGTTTCATCTTTTACAAAGCTTTCGCATTTTACAATGTAGGCACTTTTTAATCGAACCATGGCCCCCGGTGCAAGCCTGAACCATTTCTTAGCAGGTTCTTCCATAAAGTCTTCCTGTTCTATCCACAATTCCTTACTAAAAGGTATGGTCCTTTTTCCCAGTGTTTCATCGGGCCCGTTCTCACTTTCCAGTTCCTCCACTTTACCATCCTCATAATTATCAATGATGAGCTTTACCGGTTCCAGTACGGCCATTACCCGGAGGGCCCTTGTATTGAGGTCTTCCCGTAAACAGAACTCCAGCAAACTCAGATCAATGAAATTTTCCCGTTTGGCCACACCTATTTTATCGCAGAAACTCCGGATGCTTTCGGGTGTATAGCCTTTGCGCCTGAAGCCACTGAGTGTGGGCATACGGGGATCGTCCCAGCCGCTCACATGGTTTTCATTTACCAGTTGCAACAGCCTTCTTTTACTCATCACGGTGTAGGTCATGTTCAGCCTGGCAAATTCGTATTGATGCGATGGGAATATTTCCAGCTTTTCAATCAACCAGTCATACAATTCCCGGTGGGGAACAAATTCAAGTGTGCAGATAGAATGCGTGATCTGCTCAATGCTGTCGCTTTGTCCATGTGCGAAATCGTACATTGGGTAAATGCACCACTTATCGCCGCTGCGGTGGTGGTGTGCATGTTTGATGCGGTAAATGATGGGGTCCCTCATCAGCATATTGGTATGCGCCATATCTATTTTTGCACGCAACACTTTTTCACCATCCTTATATTTCCCTGCTTTCATATCCATGAACAGCGCCAGGTTCTCTTCAATACTTCTGTTACGGTATTGATTGTCTCTTCCAGGTTCGGTTGGTGTTCCTTTCATAGCGGCAATCTCATCCGAAGTGGAATCATCCACATAGGCAAGACCTTTATTAATCAGGACTACTGCATAATTGAATAAGGTATCAAAATAGTCAGATGTATATAATTCTTCGGCCCAGTTAAAGCCAAGCCATTTTATATCTTCTTTAATACTTTCAACATATTCTGTTTCTTCTGTTACAGGATTTGTATCATCAAAGCGCAGGTTGGTTTTGCCGCCGTATTTAATGCCCAGTCCGAAGTTCAGGCAAATAGATTTTGCATGACCAATATGCAGGTAGCCATTGGGTTCGGGCGGAAACCGGGTGAGTATGCTTTTGTATTTCCCGTTCTTCAGGTCTTCTTTTATGATCTCCTCAATAAAGTTGAGGCTTTTTTCTTCGCTCATTATTTGTTGGTTGAAGCGCAAATTTACGGCAAGACGGGCAAATAAAGACTGAGGTGCTGCCTCGTCATCTATTGCAGCGGGTTACAGGTATAAATACAGCAGGGCCACAGCGGCTGCAGTCATGATAAGCAGTGCAGCAAAACCCAGTATGTTCAGCCCCCTGCCATTTACATTGTCTCCCATTATTTTTTTATTGTTGGAGATATGAAGGATGATGGCAATCAATACAGGAGCGGTAAGCCCGTATAAAATAGCCGTATAGATAAGTGCTTTTATGGGTGAAATTCCCACGTAGTTCAATGAAAGTCCGAGTGCCAGTGAAATGGCAATGATCACGTAAAAACCTTTTGCTTCATGGAATTTTTTATCCAGGCCCTGGTCCCAGCCAAAAGTTTCGGTAATTATATAGCTGAGGGAGCCACTCAGTACCGGTATGGCTATAAGACCTGTACCAATAACGCCAATTGCAAATAACAGGTAGGCCAGGTTGCCGGCAAGCGGCTTCAAGGCAAGTGCTGCCTGTTCAACAGTATCTATCTGGTGAATGCCCCCCTTAAACAAAACGGTGCCGGTTGTAAGGATAATGAAGAACATGACCAGGCCGGAAAACGCCATGCCGAAATCCACATCCTGCTTCATGTCCCGGATGATCCGCTTATCAACCACCAGGTGCGTTTTTTTGTGTTTCATTTCCTCTACTTCCACCGATGCCTGCCAGAAAAAAAGATAGGGAGAGATAGTGGTGCCCAGTATACCAACCAATATGCTGATAAAATCCTTGTTGAACTTAAGTGTTGGAAGAAAAGTGGCTTTCAGGATTGCCATAAGATCCTGTTTGTACAAAAAGGGAACTACCAGGTACACCAGCAACACAATGCACATATACTTGAGCGCAGCAGCTATCTTTTGATAAGGAAGATATATGATAAGGCCCAGCAGTAAGATGGTAAAGATCACACTGAAATAAGTAGCATCAACAGAAGGGAAGAGCAGGTTGCCAACAGCACCCATGCCCGCTATATCAGCACCGATATTCATTATGATGGCAGGGAAACTGAACAACAGCATCAGGTATAAAACGGGTCTTGGATAATATTTTTTTAAAGTACCGGTTAACCCCTGAGAGGTAACCAATCCTATTTTTGCACACATTTGCTGAATGGAAGCCATTAACGGGAATGCCACCAAAGCAGTCCAGAGTGTGGAAAGTCCATAGGCTGCCCCTGCCTGCGAGTAAGTGGCAATGCCCGAAGGATCATCGTCGCTGGCGCCGGTTACCAATCCTGGGCCCATTAATTTCCAGAACCTGATGAATTTTGAGAACCTGGTCTTCTTATTTTTCATGCCGGGTAATAAAGATAAGTCTATTGCAGGCAATCAGGATTTTTTACCATCATCGGCCTTTTTTCATTTCTCGTAACATCAGGATGATCTGATCCAGTTTTTCCGTTTCAATTTTATTCAATTGTATCTGCAGCGCTTCAATCTCTTTTTTTGCCTCCAGGTTTGTATCATAATCGGCCTGGGCCTGCACCCGGTCTCTTTCACTTTGCCTGTTCTGGCTCATCATGATGATGGGGGCCGCATAAGCTGCCTGGGTGGAGAAGATCAGATTGAGTAATATGAAAGGGTAGGGATCCCAATGCCTGATAAAACCGATCACATTGGCAGCCATCCAAACCACCACAAATATGGTTTGCCAGATAATGAATTTCCAGGAACCCATCCCGCCTGCCACCGCATCTGCAATGCGTTGCCCGGAGGTTAATGTTTCTTTGTGTTTATCCAGCCAGGTTTTTGCATTCATGGTAAAGCGTTTAATTTTTTACAATAAAAAAAGCCTTTTTATTATGTACTGTAAATGTAAATAACAAAAAGGCTGTTATGATAAAAACAGGGCATTTTAAGCCCTGCCCATATTTCTTAAATGAACCGTATGCGATGCAATGGCATGGCGCATTCTGCGGAACTCAATGTATTTAATACCATATTCCTCGCAGGTCTTTTTGATTATCTTACTGATTGCCGGGTAGTGTATATGTGAGATCTTAGGGAACAGGTGGTGTTCAATCTGGAAGTTCAAACCGCCCACCAACCAAGATATCAGTTTGTTACGTGTGGCGAAGTTGGCCGTTGTCTGTATCTGGTGAATAGCCCATTCGTTCTCAATGGTATTGATATCGGCATTGGGAATAGGGAAAGAAGTTTCCTCCACGGTATGTGCAAGCTGAAAAACGATGCTCAGCACAAAGCCGGCAAACATTGCAATGATCAAAAAGCCCACCAGCCATTTAACAAAGCCCAGCAGCATGATGGGCAGCACGATCATCATAAAATAATAACCGGCCTTGGCTATCCAGAAGGCAAAATGCTGGAAAGTACTCATTTTTTTGATGGGCACTTCACCGATCTTCTGGTTGAAGTACTTGCGGTAATCGGACTGGAATACCCAAACCAGCAATAACAACGTGTAGAGGAACCAAACATAGATATGCTGAAAGCGGTGGATGAAATATTTCTTTTGCGTGGTACACATACGCAGCATAGGCTTGATCTCGATATCATCATCAATGCCATCGATATTGGTGTATGTATGATGTATGATATTGTGTTTATTGTTCCACATGATGGCGCTTGCTCCCAGGGCATTTACGGAATAAGCAGCTATCTTGTTCCAGATCTTGCTTTTGCTGAAGCTTCCGTGCCCGCCATCGTGCATTACGTTAAAACCTATAGAAGCGGTAAGCCCGCCCATGGCAAAACATTCCAGGATGGCCACCCAGTTCTGTGGCGTAAAAAACATGACGTGCACATACAGGGCAATATAAAGCGACCACAGTAAACCTGCTTTAAAATACAGGCTGAAATTTCCATGAGATGATTTCTTCGCTTCAGCAAAATAATTGCTGACTCTTCTTTTTAGCTCCTGGTGAAATGTGGATCCCTGTACATTTGTGAATTTGGGTGTAGCCATATTGAATAATTGAATTTTTAAGTTAAGTGTTTTCTTTGATAATTGCCCCGAAATTGCTAAGCCCGATCATTTTTTCGGTAATAAAACCCTCTGCATATTTTACCCCGATCATTTTACCAAACCATTTGTGCCTGTAAATAACACTGTCTAAAAAATCCGGCGTGGAAATATACGTCTGCGGTTCATCAGAAGCTTCATCATGAAACTGAGTTCTGTAGGCTTTGATAGCCTCGATCTTCTGATCAAATACATCACTGATGTCGATAACAAAATCGGGTTTTAAAAAACGGTCCTGTATATACTTGAACACATATTTAGGCCGCCAGGCTTGCTGCTGTACGCCCTCCAGTTCGGTTTCAATCTTCATGAGACCGCTTAAAAAAGCAGCATCTGATACCATCCGCGAAGAACGGCCATGATCAGGGTGCCTGTCTTCAGGTGCATTGCACAGGATTATTTCGGGCTGATATTTTCTGATGCTGGTAATAACCTTGCGCTGGTGTGATTCATCATTCTGAAAAAAGCCGTCTGCCATTTCCAGGTTCTCCCTTACGGTCACCCCTAAAATGGCTGCTGCTTCACCTGCTTCGGTTCTGCGGGTTGCTGCAGTACCCCTGGTACCCAGTTCGCCAAGGGTTAAGTCAGTAATACCGGTCTTTCTTCCGTTCTTTTGCTCAACCAGCAAAGTGCCGGCACAACTCAATTCCACATCATCAGGGTGAACACCAAAGGCCAGTACATCTAACTTCATGCTAGTTTAATAAGTTTCAGCATGCAATTTAATTCATTTAGCCTGAAAAATAATGTAGAATTGATACGACAGTGAGCATGATTTGGCTACTTATTAACAACAACGCTTGCAGAAATGTAAAAGTTAGCGGTTGAGTAGCAGTTTATACAAAAAGCCTTACATCTGTTGACGGTACATGGCATAGTTGAATCCATAGGTACGGCATACTTCCTTTAATACCATTTCCATTTCATAATCTTCCCCAAAAGCATCATAAGGCTGCTTAAGGTTGCTGCTGAAGAAAAAGGCCACGGTTTGATAAAGGCGTGCCGTAAGGCCTCCTTTGTACTCTTTGATGATCTCGTAACAGTTATTACCCGTTTGCCGGTTTATCAGCTTCATAAGCACCTTGCCCTGGTAAATAGACAGGTTGCTGAGCGGATCTGTGAATTCTCTTTTTAATTCCTTTTCCCGGGATTTGATATAGTCTTTGCGTGCGGATTTGTCTGATATGTTTGCAAGTGCGGCATTCATTTCATTCAGGATAAGCCCCGATCGAATGGCATAGGGATAAGTAACAATGATAGCATTTCGCAGGCGGGTCATTTTTGCCCTCATTTCTGTATTGGCATATGACACCCGGGTAAAAACATCCACTGCAGAGAGTGTTTTGGCCTCAATGGTATCCCCATCATAAACCACGGCATAGGTTTTAATGGTGTCATTGATGCCTCTCTGGGCAAATACGGCTGTTTTGGCCATGGTGAAAAATACCAGCAGCAGTATGGTTCTTTTAAGGCAATTAAATTGTGAAAGCAGCCTGTGCATACTGTAAATTTACATTTCAGACAAACATTTATAACAATCTGATGCTTAAAGTAACCCTAAAATTTAGTTTTTATTGTGTTATTATTTTGGCAGGGGGGTGCCGGGAGCCAAATCAAAAGCTTACCGAATTTGAAATGGAGCAGCAGAAGGATTCTGTTGCCGAGGCAAGGATCGACTCGGCCTATGCAGCCATCAAAAGCCAGTGCGATACCCTGATGGTTTACCAGGTACCTGAAATGGTGGACTCGTTGTTAAAGGACAGTACTTTGCTCCTCCATTTTTTTGATACAGGCAAACGGTATACCGATGCAAACGAAAAAGTTGAAAAAGTGGTCAGGCAATTGCAGGCCGACTGCGATTCTAGTTTGCTAAGAGAAACATATAGAAGAGCGCTGCTGCAACAACGGTCAAAGCCAAAGCCGCACTCAAAGCGGAAATCTTAGCCCTTTTAAGTGCACTCATAATAATACCCAGCGCCATGATGATAAGCCCAAGCCATACCAGGATGATATAGGGGAAAACATAGGCTTTCAGGGTTACATACTCTATCAGTTTGTCCGATTCCTTGATGCCGATCTTCACTTTTTGTTTGTCGGCAACACCGGCAAATTTCACATACAGGTTTTGGGCATAAACGGTATCATCAACCTGGTTCACGCCAAAGCGGTCGGCCTGTATCAGCGGGGAAGCCCTGTAGTGCATGCTGTCTTTGCCGATAAAAGTGATATCGGCCATCAGTGCAGTATCTGATGGTTTGAAATGATATTTTTCGTTATCAGGGTTCCTTACCACGCGGTTCAGTATGAAGATACCATTGCTGTAAAAAGCAGTATCGCCTTCAGCCATTTCAGTAATGGTGAACCGGGCTGTGTCGGGCTCTTTATTTTCATTGTTAATGGCATAGGAAATAAAGGTGAACACATCTTTGGTGAGGTAGGATTTTGTGTCGGGATTGCTGCTCATGTTGTTGTCCTTCATGATATATACATCCGGAAGCAGCATGAATGATTCTGATACCTTTTTGCTTTCAGCATCTTTGCGTTGAAAAAGCAACTGATAAAAACGCCGACCTTTTTCATGGCCCAGCGAATCGCCCTGGTATGTAACATCGTATGGGCCCATTTTTGCAGGAACCTGGCGTATGAGGGTCAGGTTATCCAGCGGGTTATCAGTTTGTTTAGTCATAGGGTCTTTACCCGATATCTGCAGGTTGATGCCGTTGGCACTGCTGCTGCTGATGATCTGTTTATTGCTGGAGGAAACCAGGATGCCAACGATCATCAGTGCAAAACCCAAATGAGCGATGGACCCGCCGGCAGCACTTAATTTCCCTTTTAACCCTTTCCATATGTAAGCTGCATTGGCAATTACCGCATAGATTGATGCAAAGAACGCAATATAAACAGCGCCCAGGAATGCAGCGCCGCCCTTATAATAGGTGAGGGGATAAAAAATGGCAAGTAAGGTGGTGACCACTGCTGAAATGAATGTGGGAACAGCAATCTTCTTCAATAAATAACCACGGTCGGTCTTCTTGTATTTGAAATATTGGGTAATAGCACTCAGCAATCCAACTATGATAGCAACCATTACAATCACTTTATTGTAGGAGAACTCCACATCCTCGGGCAGCCCTATATTGGTGCCCAGCACTTTATTGTAAACCGGCACAGATGTTTTTGCTATGATGAACATGGCAGCGAGGAACAGTACCAGCGAACCGATGAACATCCAGAACTCACGGGAATTGGTGTTTTCTTCCTTTTGTAATGCAGGCATTTTTTTGGCATAAACCAGGTACAGGATCAGGGAAGGCAGTGTGAATGCGGCCAGGAATAACAGGATCATAAAATTAATGGCTTTGCCTGCATCAGTAAATGAATGCACTGATGTATCGCCCAATATGCCCGTACGTGTCAGAAAAGTAGAGTAGAGGATAAAGATGAAAGAAAGGAAAGCGAACAGGTAACTGGCTTTCAAAGAATGCCCGGTGGCCTTAAAGATGACCATGGTATGCAAGCCGGCCACCATGATCAGCCAGGGTACCAGCGAAGCATTTTCAACAGGGTCCCATGCCCAGTAGCCCCCGAAATTAAGTGATTCGTATGCCCATTTGCCACCCATCATAATACCCACACCCAGCACGCAGGCGCAGAACAGTGCCCAGGGCAATGCCGGGGAAACCCAGTCGCCAAAGCGCCTGGATTGTATACCTGCATACGCATATCCAAAAGGTATGATGGTGGTTGCAAAGCCCAGGAAAAGTACCGGCGGGTGAATCACCATCCAGTAGTTGCGCAACAGCGGATTTAAACCCACCCCGTCTTTTATAAAACTTAAGTAGTTAGGCTGGCTGAAGATTGGGCCTGGAATTTCATTGCGGGTTAAGGTAAAGGGGCTGCTTCCCAGCCTGACATCGCCAACATAGATGCCAATAAGCATCATCAGTAAGAAGAACTGGGCAAAGCTAATTACGGTCATTACCGGCGCTTCCCATTCCTTCGATCTTAACATGATGAAAATACCCAGTATCGAATGCCAGCAGGTCCATAGCAAAAAACTTCCTTCCTGTCCTTCCCATATGCAGGCCAGCAGGTATTTGGGCTCCAGTTCTTTGGATGCATGCTTGTAAACATACATGTATTCGTAATAATGATTGGAGCAGATATAGAAAATGGTGGCAAAGATGATGATGGACGAAACGAGTTGTGTAATAAAAGCAAACCTTGCAAAACGTATCCAGGAGCTTTTTTCAGCCGGGCCAGTCTTTTTGCCTGCAGTAAAAAAAGCAAGTGTTGAAACTATGGAAGCAACAAAAGCCAGCAGTACAAAGAAATGCCCGATATTTCCGGGTGATAAGTGTTCGCCTTCAAATTCCATCATTAAAAATTGGGATCTAATTATAAGTAGTTGAGCCTGTTTCCTCTTTTAATTTCCTTTCCAGTTCACGTTTATCGTCCTTGTATTTGCTGGGGCATTTCAGCAATATCTTGCTGCATTCAAAATGCTCATTCTTCATCACACCGGTCAGTACCACCCGTTCGCTTTTTTCAAAATCGGTTGGTTTGCTGTTGTGATAAACCACTTTTGTTTTGCCTCCCAAACTATCCATTGCATAAAAGGAAAGGTAATTTGAGTTTTTTACCGGGTCATATTCAATGGGGGCAGTTTTATCAACTTTTGCAATAATGGTTACCGACTTACCCATTTTTTTCTGTGCCGAGCTAATGGTCTCATACGTGGAGAAATCCCCGGCAGAAAAAACAATGAGTGCAACGATGAGGGCGGCAATACCAACGAGTAATATGATATGAGTTCTTTTCATGGATGCTTATTTATTGTGACGGTTTCCTGGTTCCGCAACAAGTATTTGCACAAAGGTAACTCAATTGGTGTTTTTCCTTACATTTTGTGTAACTAATTGGTCATATACTGCAATGATTTGTATCAGGCTGCCTTTTATATGCAGGGATACCGGCTGTAAAATTATCTGTTGCTTATACCTGCTTTGTGTTGCAGTACTGTATCTTTGCAGCGTTTTTTTAAATTTGGCGCTCTTTGCCAACCTGTTTACTTAAATAAAAGCAATGACCGATCTTTCGAACTTTGATCCCAACTCGGTAGGTAATCCTGATAACAATATCTTCGGATTGCCCTTTTCAGAAGAGGATGCCAGGCTGATCATACTTCCTGTACCCTGGGAGGTTACAGTTAGTTACAATGCCGGTACCGCAAGGGCTCCTGAGCATATTTTTAACTCCAGCCTGCAGGTAGACCTGTATGATCCCGATGTGAAGGATGGCTGGAAGCAGGGTTTTTATATGCAGCCCTGCGATAAAAAAGTGCTGATGAAGAGCGATTACCTGCGCAAAGAAGCTGAGCTGCTTATCAATTATATAGCCCATGCTGAAGTAGTGGCCGATAATAAGTTCATGTGTAAATCCCAAAAAGAGATCAATGAAGGCAGTGTATTTTTGAATAACTGGGTATTTGAGAAAACGAAGGCCCTGCTGGATGCCGGAAAGCTGGTGGCATTGCTGGGAGGGGATCACAGTACCCCGTTGGGTTATTTTAAGGCAATAGCTGAAAAGCACGGCGAGTTCGGGATACTGCAGATCGATGCACACTGCGATCTGCGCAAGGCTTACGAAGGATTTACCTATTCGCATGCTTCCATAATGTACAATGCACTGAATGAGATACAGCAGCTGAACAAATTGGTGCAGGTTGGAATCCGTGATTATTGTGAAGAGGAAGTGGACTTTATCAATGCCAGCAATGGCAGGGTGGTCACTTATTTTGATAAGGATATCAAGGAGCGCCAGTTTGAAGGACAAACCTGGAAGCAGATCGTGGACGAGATCATCAGCCACCTCCCCGAAAAAGTGTACATCAGTTTTGATATTGATGGACTGGACCCGAAATTATGTCCGCATACAGGAACACCGGTGCAGGGCGGTTTTGAAACGGAACAGGTTTTCTATATTTTTAAACGACTGATCCAGAGCGGCCGTAAATTCATCGGCTTCGACCTGAACGAAGTGGGTGTAAGCCATAATGAATGGGATGAGAATGTGGGTGCAAGGTGTTTGTTTAAATTATGTAACTTACTGGTCGCTGTAAATCCTGCTTAATGAAATACAACTTTATTTTAAAGGACAACAACCAGAAAGCCTATAGCCTGTTTACCTGGTTCCTGTTTTTCCTGCATATTGCAGCAGCTATATTTGCGCTGAATACAGATAATAATAAAGTAAGGCTCAGCGTTGGCATCCTGCTTGTATTTTATGTGCTGCTGAGCAGCGCCTATTATTTTTATCGCCGCCATCCCAGGGCGCTGGAAACATTCAGCCTGGTAATGGCTTTGCTTTATGCCAATTTCTGGTTTCAGCAGGCAGGGATCATCGCGGCACTGGCTTTTGCAGTCATCTTCATTGCCGTTACAGTAGTTAAAGGCAAAAGGACTTCCGTGCTGGTATCAGCCGAGGGGGTGGACCTGACAAGGGTCTTTAAAACAGTGACGTTTTCCTGGGAGGCCATGGATAATGTAATGCTGAAAGACAATTTAATAACCATCGATTTAAAGAACAACACAATAATACAGGCCGAGATCGTGGAAAATAACCGGATGATCGATGAAGACGAGTTTAACCAGTTCTGTCAATCGCAGATGTCCCGCTAATACATAAAACAGCCGGCTGCGGCCAGGCACACATTTTTTACAAATGCTTACACAAAGCCCTTACATACTTTATTCCGACGGGGAAGGAAATATTTTTGAAGACACAACCCTGTATGCAACTGGCCGCAGCGGCTGGGATGCTTTACCTGTACCAACAGATGAGTGGATAGAATTACCGGTTGGGGGAAACCTGTACGAACTGCCGGGCCGAAAAGGGATTGGCATAGATGTGGAAACAGGACAAATGCGGCTGTGCGAAAAAGGCTGGGCTGTGGCAGCTTTTATTCCGCCTGCACATACGGGGCTGTATATGGCCGCCTATGAAACTGAAAAAGATGCCCCCACACTGCCTTTGTTTTGCTACACGGCAGCAGCCTGGTTTGATGAGAAGATATATGTGCCTGCTGTTCGCATTGAACAGGATATCCGCCAGGAGGCTGAAGGTTATATTGATGAAATCATTGAGGCAGGCACCAATAAACTGCTGGAAGCTTATCCCCATAATCGCCTGATAAAGCATTTAATGGAAAACTGCTGCATGACTTATACCTGCCCTGCAGCAAGGAACCTGGCTATTGGCAGGTGGGAATGTCCCGTACCGGTTTCTCCCGCATGCAATGCAAACTGCATAGGATGCATCTCTTTTCAGCCGGAAGCCGAAACGATCATCAGCACACAGGACAGGCTTACCTTTAAACCCACAGCCGAAGAGATCGTTGAGTTTACGGTGCCTCATCTTGAAACTGCACCCTTTCCTATAATCAGTTTTGGCCAGGGATGCGAGGGCGAACCTTTGCTGATGTGGGAGACGATCCGGGAGGCCATCATAGAAATAAGAAAGCATACGCAAAAGGGAAGTATCAACATCAACTCCAATGGAAGTATGCCCAAAGCCGTGAAAGCATTGTGCGAAGCGGGGCTGAACAGTATACGGGTAAGTATGAACTCGGCACGTAAAAATATTTATACGGCTTACTACCTGCCCAATAATTATGAGTTTGAAGACCTGATGGAAAGTTTAAAAACAGTACGCAGTTATGGAGGGTGGACAAGCATTAATTATTTTGTTTTCCCGGGCATGACTGACAGTATTGAAGAGTACGAAGCGCTTAGAAAGCTGATAAAAGAAACTGACCTGAGTATGATACAGTGGCGTAATTTTAATATTGACCCCGATTGGTATTTGGGGAAAATTGGCGTGACAGATACGGGAGAATGTATGGGTGTAAAACAGATGATGAAGCTGATACGGGAAGAATTTCCCAACCTGAAATTTGGTTATTTCAACCCGTCTATGGAAAGGATCAAAGGCAATTTTGAAGAGGATTTTGCACATTAATTTTTGTTGTTGCTAAATTGAATCTTTGGCTTTCCAGAATAAAGTTTAATTTATTTGCAGATACTGTAAATGTTCATTTTATTCCCAAATTCTAATATCTTTCTCATATACTAATTTATATTTTTTCATAGCCTCGTAATTTTTTTTATTTAACTGGTTGCCTTTGAACTGCCTTATTTCACACTTTCTATTCATAAGAAAATACCATTGTTGAAAATTTTCACTGTAATTGAATTCAGGAAGTGTTTTGCTTCTGTTTAAATCTTTGAAAGGTAATTTTTTAAAAATATTTGTTAGCCTGCCAAGTGAATCGCCATGCTTTGGGATAATAAGCTTAAAGTGTCCTAATGCATAGATAGCATCGTATTGATAATTGGCTATAAAGAGAGTGTCAAAAAAGGTTATCTCATAAAAAAACTCCCCATTTTCTAATTCTGTTATGGATGCAATAAAAATGATTGAGACTGTATCAAGTTTATATTTCTTAGTGGCATGTTCAAGGTACGCTTTTGCAATATTGGTAAAATTATTATTGCAGGCTTTCTGACAATAACTTTTATTCGTAGAAAAAGAGATTATAAGTATTACGATAATCCGGTAAACTTTTTTTTTCATTTGCTAATTATGAATTGACTTAACTATACTTTTATACTTTGGCAAATAACTTATAACATACGGAGCATAACAGGAACTAAGAAGTAACATTCTTATCGCCATAAACAATATGACAACTGATTTGAAAATAAAGTTAAGAACTAAAGGCGAAAATCTCAGCAGATGGTTCATCAAAGAGAAATGTTAGTAAGAACTAGCTCTAGAATATTTTTCCCCGTTTATGGAAAGGATCAAAGGAAATTTTGAAGAGGATTTTGCACATTAGGGTATTTTTTTTATATTCATAGAAACATATTCAAAATGAACAAAACCCTGTTTAAACTACGTTTATTTGGAATAGCTGCATTCGTAATGTTCTTAATTTCCTCGATAATACAAACGCCATTCGTATCAGGAAATTACTACTACCATCAGATTCAGCAAATTCTCATTTTGGTGGCCTTCCTTATTTTTGCTTTCCTGATCCTGCTCCAGTTGTACAGGCTTTTTACAAGGCTTCGGGGCGATAACAATGAAGATTAAAATCTCAAAAACAATTTCAGGTAAATCGAATATTCGTTTGCTTCTGTCTGCCAGGGGCTGTCTTCTGCTACTTTGAATAAAAATTCACCTTTTTCGGTGCCTGCAAAACTAAATGCACAGGGATGTTCTTCATTGTTCTCGCAGTTTAAAACCTCAATGCCAATATAAAATTCGTCTTCGGTAAACGTAAAATTGTATGGCTCCAGGTCAAATTCCGAAATCCTGGAATCGAGTGACAGATTGTTTACCATAAGCAAAATATCCCTGTCAAACATTTCATCTGCGGGTTTTCCATCTTCAACATAGCGTATATGAAGCTGTAACTGACAGCTGTCGCAGGTGTTGCCGGCTTTAAATCTTATTTTGTCTACTTTGAATTTATGATAAGGCACTTTAAAAATGCGCCCGATCTCAGCCCCTGTATTTTCATGGCTCCAGGCCCTGTAATAACCAACTTTCTCCAGTTTGGAACCAATGGTGCTATTGGAAGTAAATAATGTAACAGTTTCCATACTTTTTACTGCAGGAGTAAGTATAAAAACTGACTGAGTTAAAGCAATATTTACCGGCATCTTCAGGCTTTTATAGCCAACGGATGAAATGATCAATGTATCATTTTTTTGTAAGTCGGATATTTTCAGCTTAAAGTTTCCACTGTCATCAGAATAGGTTTTGGTACCTGTGTCACGCAGCAGCTGAATATTTACAAGTGCTGCAGGTAACGGATCGTTCTTATACTGAATTTTACCTTTAATGACCGACTGTGCCGTGGCTATTTGTGAAGCACATAGTATGATTGTGAAATAAGCGAATGAACATATCTTCCGGAAAATGCTGCCAGTGTGTTGCATAAGGTAATTGCATTCAGTGAAAAAAATACTGGAATTTTTCAACAATAAAACAAAAAGTATTATCAATATTATAGAACAGGATCAATAAAAAGATTGTGAAGCCGGTTCTTATGCTGCCTGTGCAGTGTGCTCTTTTCTCTTTTTAACAATATATACCCCGCTTAACCCGGGGAACTTAAATAAAGGGAGAGGGTTTGTAATAGATCAGGGGTTGGTTATAACAGCTAAAACCTCAAAAACAGTTTCAGGTAAATAGTATAATCATCTGTCAGTTGCCAGGCAGCTGATTCTGATGATTTGAAAACATATTCTCCCTTTTCGGTGCCGGCAAAATTGAATGCACAGGAACCTTTCTTTCCGTTGCCGCAATTAACCAGTTCAATCCCCACAAAGAATTCCTTTTCGGTAAAAATAATATCATAGGGGGTAAGATCAAATTCAGAGATTCTGGAATCGAGGGAAAGCCGGTGAACACGAACAGCGATGGAATCGGTTAGTATTTCTTCTCCGGGTTCTCCATTTTTTTCCAGCGAGCGTATATGAAGCCGCAACTGGCAGGTGTCGCAGGTATTACTGGCCTTAAATCGTATCTTATCGATCTTGAATTTCCTGTAAGGCAGTTTAAATACACGGCCAATTTCCCCGCCTCTTTTTGGTGCCCAGCTCCGGTAATAACCCACGGTTTCCGAGGACGAGCCAATTACTTCATGTGAGTTAAAAACAGTAACACCTTCAATTGTTTTTACAATTTCAGAAAGTGTAAAGGTTGATTTGGCAAGCGCTGCAGAAACCGGCATGCGTAATGTTTGATACCCGACTGATGAAATAAGCAGTATATCCTTTTTTTGGGCCTCGGATATATTTAAGCGAAAATTCCCTGCATTATCAGACATGGTCCTGGTGCTTTTATCCTGTTCCAGTTCAACACTTACAAAAGCAGCGGGGGCCTCATCATTGGCATATTTGATCCTGCCTTTTATGGTTGTTTGTGCAAAGATGAGTTGCGAAAAAAATAATAGGGAAACAGCAAAAACCAGGGTACAGATATTTTGATTATGCCAACCTTTTCTCATTCAAATATAGTTAGGGTTAATTTTTCTAAAAAGTACGCAATGATACAGCAGATGCCCAGCATCTGCTCATTAAATTGTATGGACGGTAACCAGGCCGGAAAAGCTGCTTTCTTCTTTGAAGTTATTTTAATGTTTCATCCAGCCATTTATAAAACTCATGCTGCCAAACCAATGCATCCTGAGCGGTGAGCACCCAATGGTTTTGATCGGGCAATAAAATGAATTTACTTTTGATGCCCCGCAACTGTGCAGCCTGGAATGCCTGCTGTCCCTGCTCTATAGGCACACGGTAATCCCTGCCGCCCTGGTAAATTAAAATGGGAGTGTTCCATTTGTCCACAAAATTACTGGGCGAAAATTGCGTGTATGATCTTTGTGCAGCTGTATTTTTCTTATCCCAGTATGGTCCGCCATAATCCCAGTTTACAAACCACATCTCTTCGGTGGTGCCATACATGCTTTTAAAATCGAAAATACCATCGTGGCTGATGAATGACTTAAACCGGTTGTTGTGCATACCTGCCAGCATAAAAACAGAATAGCCGCCATAACTGGCACCCACACAACCACGGCGGTTCTTATCTACAAAAGGTTCCTTACTTACTGCATCAATGGCGCTCAGATAATCTTTCATAGCCTGGCCGCCATGGTCTTTGCTGATGTCTTCATTCCATTTGGTGCCATGACCCGGCATACCGCGGCGATTGGGCGCCACAACAATATATCCATTGGCAGCCATCAGCTGAAAATTCCAGCGCATGGAGTAAAATTGTGTTAAAGGGGATTGCGGCCCGCCCTGGCAATATAATAGTGTGGGGTATTTTTTTGCAGGGTCAAAGTCAGGAGGATAGATGACCCAAACCAGCATGTCTTTTCCATCGGTTGTTTTCACAAAACGCCTTTCAGTTTTGCTCAAACTGAGTGATGCATATATTTCATCATTCACATGGGTTAGCTTAGTCATATTCCCGTTACTGATATCAACACTAAAAATTTCTGCAGCATGGTTCATATCAGTTCTGCTTACGATCAATGTATTACCCGACTGACCAATGATTCCGTTCACGTCAAAATCGCCTTTGGTGATCTGGCGAATAACAGGCATCATTTTAGTGAGGCCGGGGTAATTAACTACAAACAATTGCAATGTTCCGTTTATTGGCGCATAAAAGAAGAGATTTCGCCCATCTTCACTCCAGCGGTATCCTTCCACATGTATATCATCCCTGGATGCGGTAAGGTTCATTTTGGTAATACCATTGCTTACTATGAGGTCCTGTTTATCTGCCTCATAACCATCTCTTCTCATACTCATCCAGGCCAATTCTCCTTTGTTGTTGAATGAGGGATTGATATCATAGCCCATCATGCCTTCAGTAAGGTTCCTCGTCTTGCCGGTTTCAATATTGTAAGCATACAGATCGGTATTGGTACTGATGGCGTATGCCGCTCCGTATTTCTTTTTAGTGCAGTATACAACTTCCTTTCCGTTGGGGTTCCATACAAAATCCTCATCGCCGCCGGATGGTTTCTGCGGGCAGTCATATGGCTCTCCGGGCATAAGGTCAATGGGTGTTCCGGCAACACCATTCTGCAAGGGTGTTAGCATTACGTGACCGAAATTTCCATCCTCGTATGTATCCCAATGACGGTAATTGAGGTCATCAAAAATATATACATTCGATTTGGGAAGTTCGGCATAGTTTTCTTTACCGGTTAGTTTTTTGATCTTTACTTCCTGGCTGCTGATCATGTATTTTCCATCCGGTGAAATTTTTTCATTTAGCAGCATACTGTCCGGATTGTTTACCGGTATGGGGTCTCCGCCGGTAAGCGGAATAGCGAATGATTTTCTGCTGCTTTTGTTCTCTGCCGCATTGGGTGTGGAAACGGAGTAAACCAGGTACTTGCCGTCTTTTGAAATTCCCAGGCCTGAAACCCTTCCCAGTTTCCATAAAAGCTCAGGTGTCATTTTGTTTTGTGCAGATGCAGAAAAGGAGAGGAGTACCGTAAGGGAAAATAAGATGCGTTTCATTGTTTGTTTTTTTGTTTGAACAATTTGTTCCAGATTTTGCCAGGTAATAATGGCCTGATCATTTGTGTTACATAGGTGGATGGGAATTTTTCTTTTATGCCAAATGATTCCGGTTCATTTGGGGGACAAATATAAGTACCAAAAATTATGTCCATCAATGGAGAAATATTGGCATAGTTACCCCTGTCACGTTCTTTATCGTGATGCCAGTGATGCAATTCAGGTGAGCCAATAAGCATTTTTAAGTGGCCGATGGGAAGCCTGACATTTGAATGGATATAGATGGCCCAAAGCCCGCGAAATGCAACAATTATGGCTAATGTGCTAAGGACAAAACCAAAAAGCAATGCCGGCAGATTGATAATGCCAACTGTATAAATTGAATCCAGCGGGTGCTCCCTGTGTGCAGCAAGCCAGTCGGGTGTTTCGGCAGAATGATGCACTTTATGGAATCTCCACAGAAAGTCATATTTATGTTGCAGCCGGTGCCCCCAGTAGATCAGTATGTCACTCAAAACAAGCACTTCAATGGCCTGCAGCCAGACGGGTTGGCTGCCAATAAAACTTCTGAACTGCAAAGGGATATTTTCATCGAGCCAGGCACCTGCATAATTCAGCACCTTAAGTACCAGTGAACTCCACAGGAGGTACTGACCCAAAAAATAGCAAAGGTCCAAAAACCATTTTGGCCTGAATATCTTTTGACCGGCTTTTGCAGGGAATGCTCTTTCCATCGGAATAAACACCAATGCCAGAAACAAAAGGCTGACGCCTGTAGCCAGTAAAATATTTACGAAGCTCATTCCTTCTTTTTGGGTTTATCTTTTTGTTTTGCTTTCAGTAAGCTATCCAGCAATGATATCCGGGTGTCTATTACCAGGGCCGATTTTGAGCTGGACATCATTTCCGTTTTCGAGCCAGGGATCATTTCTTTTTCCATTACACTTGGTTTAACCGGGGTTGAATCAATCCGTTGAATG
The DNA here is from genome assembly GCA_044226725.1 of Ferruginibacter sp. GTDB lineage: Bacteria > Bacteroidota > Bacteroidia > Chitinophagales > Chitinophagaceae > Ferruginibacter. The sequence goes on from JBGAGM010000001.1 coordinate 372,922, forward strand.
TTGTCAATTGTTACAATAGATTTTGAGGAAGATAACATTGTTCTTTGCCATTTGTGTATAGAATCTATTCTCGCTCTAAGCGAATCGGCAGTTTGTTTTGCGCCAACACCACCGTTAGGGCTTGTAAAATTAAAGGCTTTATTGTTGAACAGGTAGCTGTCAAACGAACCATTTCTGTAAAAAAGAAAAAGAGTGAACAGCGCAATAAAGTTTGTTACTGCCAGTGTTTTAAAAAAGGTTGATTTGTTCATAAAACTGAAATTTACCTTTGGTTTGATGTGATAATATCATTTATCCATCCATACCCTTTGGATTCCAAGTTGGGTAACATACGTATTACGCGATGTTCTGTAAATAAAACGTATGTTCTCATTCGCAATATCAATGATCATGAAATAGCTATATCCTGCATCGCTTATTACATTAAACTCCCAGCGATTATTTACTTCATCTTTCTTTTGTGAATTTATGAGATAGTATGAAGTTGACTTTGCAGGTACCACATGTTTTATATAAGTAAAGTCTTTATCAAATTCAAAGCTGCTGGTTTGGTTATTATCATCTGATACCAGGTCGTATTGCTTCGTTTCTTTGTTGAATTTACCATGAAGCCACGCATTGGTTCTAATATAAATTTGTGCATTTACCGTTTCGCCGGCAAAAAGAAAGACAAAGAGTATAAAAATTAGTCTTGTCATAATGAAGCGGGTAATAGCTATCTAAAAATACGAAATCAACGTTTAACTGTTCCCGGATAATCAAACACCAGTTGGCACAAAGCCTTTACGCCCACAAACAACTGGCTGTCGTCGATCATAAAATCGGGGGTATGGTGCGGCGGTGCATTTTTAGCATCAGTGCCACGGGGCATACCGCCGAAATAAAAGAAAAAAGCAGGTGCTTTGGTACCATAGAAACTAAAGTCCTCGGCGCCGGTAACCCATTCCATCGGCCGCACATTGGTTTTGCCTGCAGCGGCCTGCAGGGAGGGCAGCATTTTATCAACCAATTCCGGGGTATTATAAGTTACAAGCGTCTTGTTGTAAAAAGTCACTTCGGCAGTCGCATTGGATGCTTCAGCAATTTTAGCAGCAGTAAATTTCATGCGTTCCTGAACATCCTGTTGCATTTTACCATCCAGTGTTCGTAAAGTGCCTTCCATATTTGCTTCTTCGGGTATGATGTTGAAACGAATGCCGCTGTTTATTTTGGCAACGGTGATAACCACCGGAGCCTTGGTCAGGTCCATTTGTCTGCTTACTATGTTCTGAAACCCTTCAATGATCTGTGCCGAAACAGCAATAGGATCAACACCAAGCCAGGGCTGCGATCCATGTGATGACCTTCCTTTTACTTTTACTGTAAACATATCGGCCGAAGCCATGAATGAGCCGGGTTTGTATTGTATATCACCGGCAGGTATCCAGCTTTCAATATGCATTCCAAATACAACGTCCACTTTGGGATTTTCCATAACAGCTTCCTTTACCATGAGAGCGGCACCCCCTTCCTCGCCTTCGGGGGCACCCTCCTCGGCAGGCTGAAAGATGAACTTGACGGTGCCGGCAATATCTTTTTTCATGGCCGAAAGTACTTTGGCTGTGCCGATCAGCATGGCAACGTGTGCATCATGACCACAGGCATGCATTACTGCTACTTTTGTACTTCCGTAAATAGTGCTATCCATGGAAGCATAGGGAAGGTTAACCCTTTCTTTTACGGGCAGTGCATCCATATCAGCCCTGAGAGCAATTACTGGTCCCGGTTTACCGCCTTTCAAAAGAGCCACCACCCCTGTTTTGGCAATGCCGGTTTGTATCTCCAGGCCAAGGCCCTGTAGTTGTTCAACAATGTAGGCGGCGGTCTTAAATTCCCTGTTGCCCAGTTCAGGATGCTGGTGCAAATGCCTGCGCCACTGAACCAGCTGGCTCTGTATAACCTTAGCCTGCTGTTCAATTTGGGAACTTTGCAATTGGGCAACTGCCGGCCTGCTTTGACAAAAAAATGTCAGTAAAGTCAACAAAACTGTTTTTCGCATGAAAAATGATTGATGATTAAGAGTTACCATCTGTGAATTTGTTGATAATTATTAGCCTTTTATTTTTCTTCAATATTAATTTATTGTTCGTAATATTGCTAACAGAATTTTACATTTAACCAAAAAACATTCAGATAACAGGGCGCTTATGATCAGAAACTTTACTTCTTCACTTTAATGTTTACCCGGAAATAGCCGCTGTTAATTGGTCTCAGTACTTCCTGCACTGACCAATACCCGGTTATAGCTGTTGATGCAGTTCCCATAAACATATCCTTTAGTAAGTGTTTCATTCATTGCCCTCAGTCAGCCTGTTTTGCGTTATATCCCCAATTCAATTATGTATTCTAAAATAAAAACAACATCAATTATGAGAAAAATTCTCCTCTTTCTTGTTCCGTTGTTCCTTTTTGTGTTTGTCGCTAAGGCACAAAATAACAGCGCTGAAAAGAACGCAGCTTTCAGTTTGGTGAGCGCAAGCAAAGCCAAATTGGGACTGTCGGCTGAAGACCTCGGTAATACGATGGTGTACAGTACATCCTATGATGATGCTTCACGCATCCGCATGGTGTACCTGCTCCAGACCTACCAGGGTATTCCAGTTTATAACCAGATGCTTGTGCTCTCGTTCAGGGAAGGCAAACTGCTGTCACAGGCAGGCGCTTTTAACCACAACCTGGAAAAGTTCGCAACTGGTAAATCGGCCATGCCTGCAGTAACTGCGGCTGCCGCTGTACAATCAGCTATTTCTGACAGGGGCTTACATGCTTCTCAAATGGCTGTTGCAGTAAAGAACGAAGACAATGGCCGCAAGGTTGAGTTCAGCAACATGGGTATTTCCCGTGAGAACATTACTGCTCAACTGATGTGGACACCTGTTGAAAACACAAATGAAATTCGTTTATCCTGGCATGTTTACATCGTACCTAAAACCACTTCAGACTACTGGATGGTAAGGGTAGATGCTGAAAACAATAGTATCCTGGGTATGGATAACTATACCGACTATGATCATTGGGGAACACCTGATGTGAATGGCCTTACCAAATACCCGGCTTTCCTTTATGGTAACATGAATGAACAACCTGCTGAAAAGAATCTTTTTGATTTCAAACAAGCTCAGGGCCCTTCAACAGTTACCACTGCCACTTACAGGGTAGTTCCTTTCCCTGCAGAAGCGCCGAGCTTTCCAAATGGTGCACATGCTTTAAGGACTGATCCATGGACAGCAGGTTCTGCCAACGCAACCACACTGAAATGGAACACAGGTGCCGGTGCAACTGATTATAACTACACCCGTGGTAATAACGTATGGGCTTACCAGGACAGGGCCAACACCAACAGTGGTTCGGTTGCTGCTTCTGCAAGTTCATCAACTGCTTTACCGAATTTAACTTTCGATTTTACTCCGAACTATACTGTTGATCCTACTCAAACCACACCGGTTCCCAATCAACAGTTCAATACCACCAACTTATTTTACTGGAACAATATTATCCATGATGTGATGTATGCTTATGGTTTCACTGAAGCCTCCTTCAACTTCCAGGACGACAACCTGGGAAGGGGTGGTGCCGGTAACGACCATGTGAATGCAGAAGCGCAGGATGGAAGCGGTAGCAATAACGCAAACTTCTCCACACCTGCTGATGGCGGAAGCGGAAGGATGCAAATGTATTTGTGGACAGGCGGTACTCCCAACAGGGATGGTGACGTTGATAACGGTGTTATCGTTCACGAATTCGGACATGGTATCAGCAACCGCCTTACCGGTGGTGGCTCGGGTGCCTGTTTGGGTAATGCAGAGCAAATGGGTGAAGGATGGAGTGATTACTATGCGCTGATGTTTACCCAGGACTGGACTACTGCTACATTAAATACAGGGTTCAACTCTCCAAGAGGTATCGGAACTTATGCTTTGTTCCAGGCTCCAACCGGTTTGGGTATCCGTACACAAAAATATTGTACTGATTTTACTGTTAATAATAAAGTTTACCTGGCATCTTTACCTGCGGGTCCTCACCCAAGGGGAGAGATATGGTGTGCCACTTTATGGGATATGACCTGGAATATCATCAACCAGGTTGGAACCATCAACCCTAATATCTATGATGTTGCAAGCGGGGGAGGTAATGTAATTGCCATGAAGCTGGTTACCGAAGGATTGAAACTGCAACAATGTAATCCCGGTTTCATCAGCGGAAGGAATGCAATCCTGCAGGCTGATCAAAACCTGTACGGCGGTTTATACAGCTGTGCTATCTGGGAAGCTTTCCGCAGAAGGGGTATGGGTGCATTTGCATCTGAAGGTTCTACCAACAGTGTAACTGACCAGGTTCCTGACTTTACGCCTCCTTTAACCTTAGGAGCTACGGTAAGTGCAACCACTATACCTGAAGGATCTAACTTAACCTATACCAACAGCCTTACCACTTGTTCTGCTGTATCCGGTTATACTTTAAGGGATACCTTACCTACCAACGTTACCTATGTGAGCGGCGGTACTTACGATGCACCTAACCGTGTGGTAAGTTTTGCAGTAAACCAGGCTGCTGGTACAACCAACTATCCGTTCACTGTTCAGGTAAACAACGGAAGCTACTTCCCACCGGTTACCCTGTTCACTGAACCTGTTGCCACTGCTTCTATACCAGCTGCATGGACAGTTACCACTCCGGCCGGTAACCCATGGACAGTATCAACTACTGTAAGTAACAGTGCTCCTAATTCATTCTTTGTACAAAATATGACTGTTGCCGGAGATCAGAGACTGGCAACAACCAATTCATATGCATTACCACTGAACTCTTATCCTGAACTGAGCTTCTGGCACAGGTGGAATACAGAAGACGGATGGGATGGCGGTGTTGTGGAGATCAGCACCAATGGCGGTGCCACCTGGAGTGATGTGGGCGCTTCCAATTTCACACTGAATGGTTACAATGGCGCCCTGGGAGCTGCCCCAACCAATGCTTTAACCGGCAGGGCTGCATTTACCGGTCTCCAGTCTACCTTCATCAATTCGAAGATCAATTTAGCAGCTTACAATGGTCAAACGATCATGTTACGTTTCCGTTTCGGTTCGGATGATAATACGGCTGCTCCAACCAATCCTACCGGATGGTGGGTTGATGATATCAGCTTAAGCTATAAGCCTGCGGTTAATATGCGTACAAGTTTATTCAACGCATCTAATACCAGGGTTTCTTATAAAGATATGATCACCGAGATCACACAGCTTGTAAACTGTGCTCCATCTATCACACAACAACCGGTTGATGTGGTTACCTGTGCAAGTTCATCTGTAACTTATACCTGTGTTGGTACAGCTACAGGCGGTGTAACATACCAATGGCAGTTGAGTACTACCGGTATCGCAGGTACTTATAATAACCTGGCTAATGGTGCGCCTTACTCAGGTGTTACTACTTCAACACTTACTGTTAACCCTACCACGGTAGGTATGAACGGTTATTATTTCCGTTGCGTGGTAACCGGTGGCTGTGCGCCTAATGCAACCAGTAATCCTGCTCAATTATCTGTAGCAGCCGGTTCAACTGCGGGTACAACGGCTCCTGCAAACACCAATGTTTGCGGAACTACAAATACCGGTGTTATTACCGTATCTGGTTATAATGGTAATGTGGTACGCTGGGAATCTGCAACTAATATTGCAGGCCCGTGGACTGCTATTGCCAATACTACCAATACATATACATTTACCAACTTAACACAAACCACTTACTTCCGTGCAGTAACACAGTTTGGTACCTGCGTTGAAGCAAACTCAAGTATTGCTACTGTAACTTTTGCAGCTGCATTACCAATGACGATCGTTGCCGATCCGGGTACAACAGTTTGTGCCGGAGACCCAACCAGGTTAACAGTAATGGAGGGAACTGCAAGCAGTGGTTCAATTCAAACCACATTCACCAATAACAACCAGTTTGGATTGGTGATATTCAACTTCAGGAACAACAATGCTTTCCCTGTAACCATTACAGGTATCGAAAGTATTGCTTCAACCAGTGGTCCAAGTACTGCATCACTGTATTATAAAACAACCGCAATCGCAGGTGCTCCGGGTGCAATATCTGTTGCCAATGGATGGAACCTGGCCAATACCGGTTCTTACACTGCAGTTGCCAACACAACTACCAACGTTCCGCAGGTATTCTTAAGCGGATTGAACACACTGGTAATTCCTGCCGGTGCTACTTATGGCTTGGCTGTAGAAAGTAAAACAGCTGCTAACGTGGGTAACCTGCGTTACAGCACAGTTGCTGCAGGTGTTTATACCATTTCTGCAGGCGGTTGCGATATCATTACCGGAACAGGTATCGGCTATGCCGGTGATATTGCCCCTGCAACACTTGCCAATACACCAAGAGGTTTCATCGGTAAAGTAAACTTCTCCGGAGGTGCACTAACTCCAATACCGGGCGGTACTTATTTGTGGACACCAGCTGCAGGTTTAAGTTCTACAACTTCAAACCCTGTTGCTGCATCACCGCAGAATACAACCACTTACACTGTTAACCATAATAATGGTGCAGGATGTATCCGCCAGGCAAATATTACCATCACAGTTAATCCGCGTCCGGCTGTAACTTCTCAGCCTGTTGCCACTACTGTTTGTAGCGGTGCAACTGCTACTTTCACTGTAGCGGGTGTTGGTGCAGGTTTAACTTATCAATGGCAGGTTAGCACAACAGGATGTGCAGGTACCTTTACCAATATAGCGAATGCTGCTCCTTACAGTGGTGCAACAACCGCTACCTTAACTGTTAACCCTGCTACTGTAGCCATGAACGGTTATGCATACCGTTGTGTATTAAGTGGTACATGTTCACCGGTTAACAATGCAAACATTTCAAATTGCGCTGTATTAAGTGTGAATCCGTTACCAGTTGTTACTGTTACCCCGGCTTCAGGCTGTGGTGGTGTGGCTGGTGTTAACGGTTTACTGTTAACTGCCGGTGGTGCCAATACTTATACATGGGCTCCGCTTACCGGTTTATATACCAATGCAACAGCAACTGTTGCTTACACAGGCGGTAACACACCTACCGTGTATGCAGCTCCAACTGCTTACACTGCTTACACTGTAACTGGTACTAATACAACAACCGGTTGCAGCAATACTGCAACTGCACTGATCAATTACACACCACCTGCACCTAATGTAACTCCAAGTTCAGTTACTATGTGCTTAGGTGATCCTGCAGTACGTTTGGTAAGTTCTACTTCAACCACCACAACCATTACAGCAAACTCAGGAGCTATTAGTGTGGCAGTACCAGACGGAACAGGTGCACCGGCCACATCGAGCCTGAACATTGCAGGTGTACCTGCCGGTTCTACCATTGGCGAGATCAAGGTTACCTTCAACATGAGCCATACCTGGGTGGGTGATATGGATATCAACCTGGTGGCACCTAACAATGCTATCCTGAACCTGGTAGGCGGACTGAATGGCGGAACCGGAAGCAATGGTACTGCTAACTTCACCAACACTTCGTTTAGTTCACTGGGTGGTGCTGCTATCAGCGGATTTGCTGCACCACGTACCGGAACCTTTGCTGCGGAAGCACGTGCAGGTTACGGTCCTACAGGCTTTATACAAACAGTTAACAACTGGGCAGCACTTGCTCCAACACCAACAGCAGCCAACGGAACCTGGAGGCTTGCTATGGGCGACTGGGGTGGTGGTGATGTGGGTACGCTCACCTCATGGTCTATTGCTGTATCTTATGTAGTGGGTGTACCTGCTACTCCGGCTACATGGAGCCCAATTGCAGGATTATTCAATGATGCTGCGGCTACCATTCCATACACCGGTACTCCAAGGGATACCGTTTGGACAAGGCCAACACCTTCCGGTGTGTACACTTACCAGGCTACTGTACAAAGTTTACCAATTCCTCCTGCTACGGTGGCTACACCAATGGCCGGTGGTAACGGTAATAACCTGGTTGCATTCAATGTAAGGAACAACAATGGTTACCCTGTAACCCTGAGCAGCATCTCCAGCAACACATTTGGTTCAGGAGCTGTTGTGTCAACAGCATTCTATAAAGCTGCACCAATTGCCGGTAACCCCGGCCCAATCAGTGCTGCCAATGGATGGAACCAGTTTGGTACTGCCAACAACACGGTAACGGCCAATACGCTGAACCCGCTGTTGACCGGTTTAACACTGGTTATTCCTCCGGGAGCTACTTATGGTATTGCACTGGATATGACAGGGGCTACCTTCCCTGCTTATACCAATGGTACCGGAACCATCGTTACTTATTCAGCTGCAGGATGCGATATCATTACTGATGGTAACGTAGGTTGGGGCGGACCAAATGCTCCGGGCACACCGGCCAATAATCCGCGGAACTTCAATGGCAGCGTACAATTCACTGCCAGTGTAACTCCATGTACTTCACCTGCAAGAACAGTAGTGGTAACGGTTAACCAGCCAACTACTTTAAATGCAGCTTTACCAGCCAACCAAACCATCTGTACTGATAAAGTGGCAACTTTCACTGCATCTGTTACAGCAGGTACTGGTCCTCACAGTTACCAGTGGCAGGTAAGCACCAATGGTGGCGGTACTTATACCAATGTTACCAATGGTGGTGTTTACACCGGTGCAACAAGTGCAACACTTACCATTACTGCACCTCCGGTAACTATGAGCGGATACATATACCGTTGCGTGGTGACCGGTGCTGCACCATGTGCTGCACAAACATCAAAAACTGCAACCTTAACTGTTAACCCATTACCGGTTATCGTGTTGAGCGCCAGTCCTTACACCAGCTTATTCCCTGGTTTAAGAACTACCATTTCATCTACTGTATCGCCTAATGCTGCTGCCACTTATACCTGGTTGCGCAATGGTGCGGTACTTGCAGGAGCTACTACAGGTTCTGTAAATGTGGATGTTGATGGCCTGGGAGATTATCAGTTAAGGGTTACCGATGTGAACGGCTGTACCAACAGTTCTAACATTGTAACTATTAAGGATTCTGCCAGCGGCAGGTGCTTTATCTATCCTAATCCTAACAGTGGCCAGTTCCAGGTTAGGTATTACAGCGTAGCCAACAACGTGGTACCAAGGGGTATCGTGGTGTTTGATGCGAAGGGCGACAGGGTATTGAGTCAAAACTATACCATTGGAAGGCCTTATGACAGGATGGATGTGGACCTGAGAGCTAAAGGCAAGGGCCTGTACTGGGTTGAGATCGTTGACAGAAATGGCAACCGCTTAACCATGTGCAGAGTTGTGGTTCAATAATCAATAACTTTTAGGTTATATAGAGATCCCTCCCGGTTTTCCGGGGGGGATTTTTTTTATTGCAGTAATTATTACGGGCAGGCGGGCAGTATTGAAGGAAAGGGGCATGATTGTTTTTTCGTTTCTTGTTTCTTGTTGTTTGTTTCTTGTTGATCGGTTGATTATTTCATTATAAATAATTTTCATTTTTGTTTAAAAATCAGTAAATTGGATTAGCTATTCTGCCCAAACCTAAATAGTACTGCATGAAACAATTCTCCACTACACTACATACTGTAATTCATTTAAAAAGGCAGGCTCTGCAATGCATTATCTGTGTTTTATTTACAGTTATTATCAGCCAAAGTATCAGTGCACAATGTATCAATACCAATTCATCGGGTAACATTGCAGCACCAGCGCCGGGTAATACCGCCCTGATCAATGCCTGTGCTTTTGCAGGTGATTATTCCACGATCACGGGTGTAACGGCATCAACTTCGTATACGGTTACCAGCAGTGTTAGTATACCGGTAAATGACTATTTTACTGTCAGGCAGGGAACGCCTTCGGGCCCGGTAATTGCCTTTGGTGCATCTCCTTTAACCTGGACATCTGTTGGAGCAGGTACATACTATGTGCATGTGAATTCGTATTATATCTGTGGTATACAGGCAACCTGTCGCACTACCTCCATAACCAATAACGGTGTTTGTACGCCACCAACCGTAACTGTAACGCCAGCTGTTTCCTGTAGTGGTACCTGCACACCCATAACAGCAAGCGGGGCTGATAGTTATATCTGGTATCCTTATACAGGACTATTTCATGATTGTGCGGCAACTGTACCATACCAGGGGGGCAATGCTACTTCATTGTACACAAGATTTGTTAACAACAGCGGCACTACGTACACGGTTACCGGTAAGATAAATGCAACCGGTTGTACCGGTACGGCAACAGCTGTTGTGAACTACACGCCTAATCCGCCAAGGATACTCCCTAACCCTGCTTATGTTTGTGTGGGTGGTACGCCAGTGAAGTTGAGAACAACATCATCCGGAAACTTATCCTATTGTTCGGGGCCGGTTAACCTGGCTGTTCCGGATAACAACACCTCAGGTGTTTTCAGTACGATTGCTGTATCAGGAGCACCGGCAGATTGTAACCCGATTGCAATATCAGCAGAGATCAATATGGCCCATACCCGGATCGGGGATATGGTTTTTGCCCTTAAAGCGCCGAATGGCCAGATCATTAATCTTGATTATTTTATTTCCGGTACCTATGGAAATGGTGCTTCCACCGGATTTACCAATACCAATATTTCATCTTCCATTCTCAATCCGCTAAGTTCGGGCAGCAGTCCTTATACAGGTACGTTCTCAGCTGATCTCCGTAATACTATAGCCGCAGGGCCAACGGGTATGCAACCTAACTCCACTAACTGGGGAAGTTTGTTTTCCCAGGTTAACGGAAACTGGGTATTGGGTATGTATGACGGAGTCTCATTCCAGACAGGGACACTGAACGCATGGTGTTTGAAATTTAACTTTCCCTGCGCCACTACGGGTGATCCCAATGCTACGCCAGCAGTATGGTCGCCCATTGCAGGGCTTTATACAGATGCCAATGGAACCCAGCCTTATACTGGTACACCCATCGATTCAGTTTGGGTAAAACCCGGAATTGCAGGCACATTTATTTACCAGGCCACTACCAGGAATCTTCCCCCGGCTTCCCAGGTATGTACATCATTACCAGGAAGTGTAACAGTAATAGCCGGTGCTCCGGCAGCTATTACGAGTCAGCCGGCAGACCAGTCATTTTGTAATCCCGGTGGTGTTGCCGTATTTTCTGTTGGAGTAACCGGCTCTGGTATTGGATTTCAATGGCAGCTCAGTGGCGATGGAGGTATTAACTGGTTTAATGTTCCTAACAGCAGCAATTACAGTGGGATGAATACAGCCACGCTGACAGTAAACCCCGTTACTGCTATCATGAACGGATACCGGTTCAGGGTATCCATTAGTGGATGCAATGGTAATATAATATCGAATACTGCTTTGCTGCGTATTAACCCCATTCCCTTTGTAAATATCACTGCTAACCCTGTGGTGATTGGCCCTACACAAACCAGTACCATCAGCAGCACGGTATCGCCTAACCCGGCAACGAGCTATGCGTGGTATTATAATAGTGCCCTGATACCGGGGGCAACAAATCCGAGTTTATTGGTGAACTATGGCAGCCCGGGAGATTATCAGCTGAAAGTTACTGATGCCAATAACTGTGGCGTAGGTGTAAGCAATATTGTAACTATTGCCAACAGCTTTGCTTCCTTTAAATATGTTTACCCCAACCCGGCGGGCGGCATCTTCCAGGTGCGGCACCCGCTGGAACCTAATAGCCCGGCGCAACGAACGATCAATGTGTTTAACAACCAGGGCATATTGCTGCTAAGCAAAACAGTTACCCAAAGCTACCCGTACCAGGCTTTTGATGTGGATATAAGCCAATACGGGCCGGGAATGTATTGGGTAGAGTGGAGGGTAGCGGGTGGGGGGAGGTTGGCGATGAGTAAGGTGGTGGTTAATTAGCTAATTAGCTAATTAGCTAATTTGCTAATGTGCTAATGTGCTAATGGGGCCGTCATTCACTGTTGAAAGAGTGAATGACGGCTTTTTTTATGGGTTTTGGGGGCGGGCATTTGGAGTGTGTTGGGGTGGTTGCAGGAAATGCAATTAATATACATTTTCAAAACAATTTAAAAGAAACACTATTTATTGATAAAAATTATATTTATATTTGATAAGAGGTGATGCCGTAATCACCTTCTTCCCTGGTTACCCCTGCAGCTCCATTTATTCATCCTTTAACTGATCCTTTATGAGAATCAAAATTGTAACCCCCGTCCTTTTGTTGCTTTCATTATTGGCTATCCGTATTACTGCTTTTGCAGAAGTGAAGCCGCCCTGTATCATTACAGGGCCACAGGTAGTTTGTACAAACCAGTCTGCCAACTACACGGCAGATGTAAACAATCCCGCTTACACGTACCAGTGGGTGATAACGGGAGGCTCCCTGCTATCGCAGTCGGCTAATGGCTGTGCGGTGCAGTGGACTGTGCCCGGTACGGGTTCTGTTGCTGTTAATATTTACCAGAACGGAACGCTGATCAATACCTGCACGCTGCCGGTGAATGTGTACAATATGCCTTCGCCCAATATCGTTCCGTCGTTTGAGGCCAGTTGTTCGGAGAACCCTGACCCCGGCGGTGAAACGGTGGCTTCTGTTGGCAGGCCCAAAGAAGATCCCTGTTCCAAAGTATGTGAGAACTCCACTGTGGTTTATCGCGTATCGTATCATGCGGGCAGTACCTATCAGTGGGTGATCAATGGACTGAGCACTACTTCTGTGAGTGGCGCCAACAGCAATGTATTTACTGTAAACTGGGGAACTGTAAGTTCGGGCACCCTGCAGGTAACCGAAACCAATGCAGCAGGCTGTTCGAAGACAGTATATAAATGCATACAGATAATAGCGGCACCTATAGCCGCATTTAATACCACCCCGGCACATAGCGGCGGTTCATTAACGATATGCCGGGACCAAACAGTAACCTTCCAGGATATTTCAACTGCCACCAGCGGATCGCCTATTGTGAGCTGGGTATGGGATTTTGGTGATGGCAGCGGAACCACCACTTACACGGCGGGGGCTTCTGTTACCCATCAATATACCAATGATAATGGCGGAACGCCTTATGTGGCCACACTCACTGTAAAGAATGCCTGTGGTTGTGAAAATACTTTCCGCATCCGGGTGTATGTAAGTAAATCAGGTGTACCTAAGCTGGTATGCCCTTCAACAGTATGCTGCGGCAAACTGACCCGATACAGCATAACCCATGCGAATGATGAGCAGCTGGGATGTGGCTACACCTGGAGTGTAACCGGAGGCACGCTGGTAAGTCCGGCGCCCGGCCAAACGGCTGATGAGGCCAGCATCATCTGGGATTGCGGATCCACACCGAAGACCATTACATTAACGCCGGTTAATTGCAATGCCTGCAATAACCCGATAGTATATGATATACCCGTGATAAGCAGTACAGCCAATATCAATGGCAAAACGATCGTGTGCCCCAGCAGTGAGGAAGTGTATTCGATACCAGCGTTGCCGGGTTGTAATTTTACCTGGACGCTGAGCAACCCTGCAGCGGGCGTGATCTATGCAGGTTCTTTAACGAATTCCATCAAAGTGAGGTGGAACAGCAGTTTCAGCGGAACCGTAACCCTGCAGGTGCATTATGTGAATACGGTATTTGAATGTGAGGGAACAGGAACGCTTGATATCACATTAAGACCAGCCCTGGTGATCAATGCCAGTGCCGGCAGTATTTGTTCGGGCAACCCGATCACTTATACATCGGCCACTGAGTTTGGCGGAATTGTGAATGTGGCCTGGCAGATAAACCAACTGCCATCGGGAACCAATATTTATAATAACCCGGGCCTGATAAATACGATAAACTATACATTTGGCAGCGGCGGTGATTTTGAAGTGGTGGCCATTGATAACAGTGGCAGCACCTGCAACAGCCCGGCAAAACTGATACAGACCATTACAGGGGTGCCGCCCCAGCATAGCGGAACGGTGAACGGGCAAACCAGCAACCTGTGCCCGGGCCAAACCTATATGTACACGGCCACGCCCACCAGTGCAGATTATAACCTGGTATGGGATGCGAGCCCTACCGGTACCGTAAGCCCCACATCGGGTAATAAAGTAAATATTGTGTGGACGGGCACGGCGCCGGGACAAATAAAGATATACCAGGTAAGCAAGACGAACCCGGCCTGTACTTCTGTGGTGAGAGTGATCAATGTGCTGATGGTGCAGCCGCCTTCCTGTGCGATAACGGGTAATTTCAACCCATGCCCGAACAGTACGTTTGCCTATAGCGCCACTGCGGGCCTCAGCAATTATACCTGGAGCATCAGCCCTGCTTCGGCGGGCAGTATCATCAGTGGTCAGGGTACCAATACTATTAATGTGCAATGGCATAATACCAACGTTAACGTGAATGCCACGCTGAATGTGGGCATACAATATTGCGGTACCAATGTGCAGAACTGCAGTTCTTCCACGATCGTGGTTAGTCCTGCGCCGGCCATAACGCTAAGCCCGCTGAATGCATCCATTTGTGTGCAGGCTTCCCAGCTATTTACGGTGGGCGGCATTACATCTGCCGGAACAGTAACCTGGAACTGGGGCGACGGAACCCCTAATACTTCGGGACCTGCTTTATCTGCCACACATGCTTATTCGGCACCGGGTACTTACAATATAACGGTGGTGGTGCAGCAACCCAATAATTGTTTTGGAGCCACTGCCACGGCCAGTACTACTGTAAGTGTGAACAGCAGACCAACAGTATCGATCTCATTAGGAGGTACGGCCAAGACAAAATTATGTCCTAACGAATTCCCTGTGCCTGCACCGGCAACGCTGGTGGCCACCATCATTTCGGGAGGATGCGGCGCCAATGGGGTGATACAATGGTATAAGAATGGTATCATCATTACCGGCGCCACAGGAGCATCGTACCAGCCAGCCTGGCCAGCAACAGCCGGCACTACTGATTTTTATACCTTCCAGTACAGTTGCCCGGGCGTGCCCTGCGGAACTGTTCAGTCTAACCCTGCCGTGCAGATCACCCGTGCAGCGAGCTGCACTACCTGTACGCTTGCGGCGCTGCCCAACCCCACACTGGTGTGGACGGAAACCCCTGCATCGGCCTGCGGATCGGGCAGCCTGACCTATACAGCGCCTTCACCGGGTTTTGCCGTGCAGCTTGATTTTGATGACCTGACTGCGCCGGTGCTGATGCCGCCCAATAACCCCAACAGCGGAACGGTAAGCCATACTTATACCAAGGCGGGTATCTATCACCCCACCTTATATACCAAGTACCCGAGCACCACACCCGGAGTGTATTGCGATTTCCTGAGATCGGCAGAAGTGGTGGTGCCGGTGATAGCGAAGAATGTGATATCGGTAGTGTGTAACCCTGCGGGCGGTTATAATATTGTGGTGAATGATATCAGCGACAGGCTGGCAACTTACAGCCAGACGCCTGTAAGGAAGGTAAGCCTTGATGGTGCAACGCCGGTGAGTATGGGAGCATCCACCACGTATACCTTTGTTGGTGTACCGGCGGGCAACCATAGCATAACGTTCACCATACAGGTAAGTGATCCCAGCAATACCTATCAATGTTCGGTAACCAACCCGGCCATCCTGCCGGTGTTGTCGGTACCGTCCATTACCACAAATGGAAACCCCCGCTGTGTGGGTGCGCCGGTACAGTTCAGTACGAATGCAACGAATGCGGCATCGTGGAACTGGCAGTTTGGCGACGGAACCTCTTCCTTATTGCCAGGCCCCACCCATCAATACAATACCAGCTTTTCGCCGGTGACGGTGAGCCTGCAGGTAGTTACCAACGAGGGTTGTGTAGTTAGCAATACCAGTACGCTGAATATTTTGCCCAATAACCTGGGCGTGACCGTTAGTTCCCCATCGGGAGCAAGCCCGGTATCTATTTGCCAGGGGGCAGCCGGGCCGGTGCTGAATGCGGTGGTAACCGGGGCCAACGGGGCGCCAACTTACAGCTGGAATACCACTACGCTCAATAATATCTCTACCAACAGTTCTATAGTTGCCGGCAGCCAGGCCTCTGACCGGTATATGGTAACAGTGACCGATGCTATTGGTTGCAGAAAACAATCAGCTGCCTTTGAAGTGATCGTGAAACCGGCGCCGGTGGCATCTATTATTGGCAGGGATGAATATTGCGAGGGAGAAGTGGTATCGCTGGCAGCGCAGCAGGGCAACGGCTATACTTACCAGTGGCTGGTGAACGGGGCCAATTACGGAACCTTCTCTTCCATTGCGTTCTCAGCAGTTGCGGGCAACTATACTGTGCAGCTAACGGTGAGCAGCAATGGCTGCAGTTCGGTAAGTACGATGACGGTGAGGGTAAACTCCAAACCTTATGTGTATGTTACGCCGGGCTTCAACAGCCAGTTATGTGCGGGCCAGCCAAACATGATAACGGCCAATATTGTGCCCGGTACGGGTACTGCGCCATTCACTTATTACTGGAATACGGTGCCGGTGCAAAACACAGCAACGGTAACGGTAAGTAATGCCGGATTGTACCAGGCCACGGTGATAGATGCGAATGGCTGCAGATCGAGCGACCAGACGAGGGTGTACCGTGTGGAAGATTTCAGCAATTTCATGTCGGGCTGTTATGATATCTGTAATGATAAGCGGATATTGCTGGTGGGACCAAAGAGCCCGTCGATAGCTGTGCCGCCGCCCAATGATAATGTGCCTTACGAGATCGTGTACAGCTACCAGTGGTACAAGGATGGAAACCCGATACCGCCGCCAGACGGTACCAATCCTGATTATTGGGTGGACCCTGCGCCGGGGCCTTATTCCGGATCGGGACAATACACGCTGAGCATCACGAGTATGCTGCCCAGTGCCGGTTGTGAGGCCAACTCGCTGAGCCGGTACGAAAAATCGTTCAATGTGAATTTTGTGGAGTGCTGTACACAGCATGTGGAAGTGGCCATCACAAATATTATATGCCTTAACTATACCACCGACCCGATACGGTATGCAGTAATGCTGCAGGTGTACAATCCGTATCCCGGTCCGGCCACGATAACGTTCAACTCTCCACAGGGGCCGTTCTTTACGGTGCCGGCAGCCATCAACCTGCCGCAACCGGGCTGGAACACGGTAACAGCCTACTTTGATGACCTGGCGGGTATTGGCAAGGTTTGCCTTACCGGCGGCACCATCACGTTTGAGGAGAAGCATGAGACCTGTAATTATGTGTTGGATATTTGTGCAGAGCTGCCGGGTTGCGAGAATATTTGTCCGCCCAGGCCCAGCTGCGAATGCCTGAACACTGAAATAATGCCAACGATCGGTTGTTCAAGGGCCGATCCAATACCAGGCTACCAGTATGCGTACGACTTTACGGTTACGTTTGGCTGGGGTTGCCGCAGTATAGCCACACCCCGGGTATTTTCTCCCTGTGGTATATTCGGGCCCATTAACCCGCAATATATCAGCGGAGGCACCAATGTGGTTTCGGGTATATTCTACAGCAACCAGCCGCCGGGTACGATCTGCAACTTTACTGTGATACTGTATGATGATAATGGTAAGGAACTCTGCCGATTCTGTGTGACGCTGCGGCTGGTTTGCCGCGGAGGCGCTGCGGAAGAGAAGCTGTACACCATCAATGGCAAGGGGGCGCCTGCGGCCGCAGGGTTTGCGGGCAGCGCTGCCAGTGCTAAGGTTGCAGGCAAGACGGTAACTGCTGCCACTGCTGCCGGTAAACCAGCAGCTGCGGACAACCGTATGGCCCTGCCAGGTGTTAATAAGGAACTGGCCATTGTGCCCAACCCTGCCAGCAGCTATGTAACCATCAATTACAGCTTTAGCCGGGAGGCCAATAACAGCATTGTGATCTATAACCTGCTGGGCAACCCGGTGAAGACCATCAGCGGACTGAGCAAGAGCGGCAGCCTGCGGGTGGACATCAGTACCCTGGCGGGAGGCACTTATATTGTGAAGGCCCTGGGCAATGATAAGATTGTGGTGGCGAGGCTGGAAGTATTACGCTAATAACCTGGAATAAAAATGAAGAAAGGCCGTTCCGTCGATTGACGGGGCGGCTTTTTTTTTGAGCGGGGTGAGCGCTTTGGCAGGGGTAATAGTATTTGAAAAGCCGCAGCCTGATTTACCAGCTGCTTGCTGAAGGAGCGGGACTGCGAAACCGGGGGTGGTGAGAGCGCAGGGGAGCTTTGCAACAGCAGGTGTGCAGTTTGCAACAGCAGGTGTGCAATTTGCAACAGCGAGTGTGCAGTTTGCAACAGCGAGTGTGCAGTTTGCAACAGCGAGTGTAAGGTTTGCAACAGCGAGTGTAAAGTTTGCAACAGCGAGTGTGAAGTTTGCAACGACGAGTGTAAGGTTTGCAACGACGAGTGTAAGGTTTGCAACAGCAAGTGTAAAGTTTGCAACGACGGGTGTAAAGTTTGCAACGACGGGTGTAAAGTTTGCAACAGCGAGTGTAAAGTTTGCAACGACGAGTGTAAAGTTGGGTCTGTTCATTAAACTGTGGGGTCTGTTCAATAAACTGTGTCATTGATAAAATCCTCATTTTCCATTCATAATCAATGGTTTGATAAGGGCTGTTGCCCTGAGACCGCACCCGGGCTGTGGCGGAAGGGGGCAAAAAAAATCCCTGCCCGGGTTGGGCAGGGGGAGGGTACAGAACCTGTGATGTGTTACCTGACAAGGTTACTAAAAGACAGTGTATTGATATATTTTATCTGCGGGCTGCCGGAGCCAAAAACGGATATTACATAATCCTTGATGGCTTTTATGGATACCGAAACCAGTCCGCTTTTAGGGTTGTAGAGCAGTTCGTTGCGGATAAAGCGGTTGTTGATAAGCGGGGTAGCTGCTTTATCCACTGCTTCGGTCTTTTCTTTAAGTCGGGCGGCCATGGCCTCCAGGCTGGCCACCTGCATTTCGGGCTCGTTGGGCTGGTATTCTTCGTTGGCAGCCAGGATACTGATAAGCTGGTTAAAGCTTTCGAGCCTGCTATCGTAAGAGCGGCGTGAGGTGGAAATGGTATCTTTTCCGTCGGGGGTGGTTTCTTCGGATATATCGATCTTGCCCTTTTTACTGCCCCGTATCTTGTTTTGAATGCTGATGGCGGTTTCGGCCTCGGCGGGGTTTGAGATGGATGATTTAAAAGCCCTTACCAGGCGGGTGATGAATTTATCCAGCGGCTCGAAGGCAGCTTCCTGTACGTCAACTGCGGCGCTGTAGCCGGTAAATGAATTTTTGATGGCGTTGAGTACATTTTCAGCCTGTTCCTGCTGTTCTGTAAGCAGTTTTAGCTGGATGCTTTTTTTGGAGGGGTTGTACTTTTCGCCCAGCGACTCCAGGTAGGTGTTAAGTGTTTTTAAATTAGCCACATTCTTATAGTGGCCTGTTTCTGATTTACTAGCCATAATAGTAGTTTAAATAGTTTCGAATTTTATTTACAGCACAAATGTAGGAGGCTGCTGCTTTTGGATCGATAAACGAATTTCTATACACCCATAGAAAAAGTTTTATTGGGGGGAGGGGGGGTAAATAGTTTAATTTTATTTGTAATAGAAGGAGGTATTTTGTATTCGGCGCTAGAACCTGGGCAAATACATGCCAGGAGTCGACAGTGCATAAATTTTTTATAGTTCAATGAATAATTTGAATAGCCGCTACTTTTACATTTTAAAAATATTCTCCTGATGCCACTTAAAATTGTTTACCGAAGGCCAAAATTTTCTTTCATCAGGAAGTAAAATTGATTTTCCCGCATACGAATTTAGTGAGCCCGCATAATTATTGTTTTCAGAAAAGTTATTCGAAACCCTGACTAAATAATTTTCATCGATTGATATTAAACCACGATCGAATGCTCTATGCAGATTTGGATTCAAGGTAATACCATTTGTAATAGTATCATCATGTGATATTGAAAAGGGAATAATATGACATGCATCAACCATTTGAATGTTGAATCCCGTAACAATTCGCATTCTAGAAATACAGCAAGTTAAATTATAGATTCTGGGGATTTCTTTCTTGAAAATGCCCCCTCTAATAAAAATATCTTCATCATCTGAAAAAACTAAATGTTGTTGATATTGAGCAGGAGTATCATTCAATATTTGCTTTTTTATCTCATCAATAAGTCCATAATCCGAATTGATTATGTTTTCTGTGTTAAAATAATGCCACAATAGAAAATTGATTGCAACAATTCGGTTTTCATAACTACTCAATAGTTCGAATAGTTCCATGTCTAGAAAGGCATATGCAACAGTTTCTTTTAGCTGGGCAAAGCTTCCGATTGATAAAGACTTGGACAGCGAGATTTCTTTACCTATAATAGTTTTGAGGTGCCAAAATTTATCAGACCGAAGATGAAAGAATGGCAAGAAAAAGTTAGGCCGAAATAAATTGCTTTTTACATATAGATTCCAGTTGTCTCTAAACCGTGCAATAAGTTGAGGGGATATGTCTATTTGATTTTTTAAAATTTCTCCTTTTTCAATTGACTGTATGACAGAAAGTAAAAGGATAGGTTTGTGGGGAGCTTTTAAGCCATTGATTGTGGCACGTTTGAGATGAGAAAATAATTTTAGATATTTTGAAAGTAAATTCATTAAACTTAATGTATTTCTGACAATCCCAATTCTTTTAAATAATTATAGGTTTGATCATAAAAATGTGGAAGTCTTGTGTGATCTGTAATTTGTCCACTAGGAACTACTATTATCATTCCTTCTCTCGCTCTTGTTAGTAATACCCTATAGGCATTTATAAGGTATTTTTTTCGTTCCTCCTTATGGATATTGATCCATTTGTTTCCTCTGAATTCAAATGTTTTCCAACCATTGTTTGAAAATCTTAAATCACCATCCCATGTTACACAAGCCCAGTCTAATTCAAGTCCTTGAACCTGAAATTCAGTTGCAACATCTTCCAAAAAATATGAAGAGCGGATATCGTCTTTGCCTTCTAAAAACCAGTGTACTGGACTCATGGGAGATTTGACATCAATTGCCAGAGGTTTTAAGCGCTGTGCTTGTGACGAAACTACAATTCCATACCTTTGTGTACCTCTAGCTTTTTCCCTTAGCCAATTTTTTGCAAGAGCTAGATCTCTTGTTAAGACAATTGGGTATTTTTTGGATATCAATTCAAATGTTTTTTTTGCTTGAATTACATCTAAGTCTAAAAGCTGTTTGATAAACAGAGACACGTTTTCCGCCCTATATGAACGCATAGATACAGCTAAATGCAAACTGCTATCAAACTTGACAATACATTTTTCTTTTATTTTTTCAATGGCTTCAACGGCTTCATATTCACTATCAGTTAGATGCGGTGATATTGCCACTTCCCAATGAGAAAATACTTCCAGTATTGCATTTAACCATTCAGAAATTCCAGCTTCTCCGGTATTTATTTCTTGACCGCCTCCCACTAAGCAAACCATTACTGCCCAATCTGTATGTCTATCTAGACAAGAAATTAAATACTCTGGCTCAGAATATTTGAAATTGGACTGGCCTTTTTTTGTTTTCATGAATTTGACAGTTTGTTCTTTATTCCAAACTCGCTGGGCTTCATCAAATATTGCTACATGGTCGTAAGGGGCTTTTGGGTCTACCAAATAAGCGTCTCTATAATGGTGGATGATTTGAATAAATGCTTTAATCCCCTCTTTTACTGAACTTTTAGTTATTTTATTCCCTCGTTCTGCTTCCGTTCTAACTTTATCTCTTGTAAGGGCTTCTTGTAATATTGCTACGAGAGGAGCGTTTCCTGAAAGAAAAACACTTGTATTCCCTTTTGATTTATCTAAATGATTTATTGCTACATTCAATCCAACTAAAGTTTTCCCTGCTCCAGGAACTCCAGTCACAAAGCAAATGACTTTCTTTTTTTCCCTTTTAGCATAGTCAATAATATTCGAAATTGAATTTGTTGTTAATGTCAAATTTGTTGCATCAGCATCATTTCTTGTAATATTTTCTACCGAATGATTGTTGTAGAGATTTACTGCGGCTTCAATAATGGTGGGGGTAGGGGAATAACTTCCTATTGCATATTCAGATTGATCAATTTTTGCATTCTCAGAATAAAAAGCAAGGGCTGTTGTTATTGCCTGTCTAATGCCAGTTTTATTTGTTCTAATTGGGTGTATTAAATTATCTTGATGTGAGGTTGATATGATATTAACAAATGATTCTTTTGCCTCAGTGGCTACCAATATGGGAACTACAACAGCCGCATGACTAGGCTTGTGGAAATTTTTTAGATCCAACGCATAATCCCAAACTTGGTCAATATTATGACTGAAATATTCAGACTGGCCGACTTTAAATTCAATAACAAATACAATATTCTCAATTAAAAGAATACAGTCTACCCTTTTTCCCATTCTGGGAATGGAAAATTCAAAAAATATTGTTCCTTCAAAACCTTTTAATGCGTGCTTTAAAATTTCTATTTGCTCTTCCCATGACTTGCTTTGAGTTAACTTGGAATCAAACTGATTTGATAAAGTTATTTTGCCAATAATTTCTTCTTTTGTTTTTGTTAGAAATTTTTGAATATAATCTGAATAGTAATAGTTAAGCATAAAATGGCTATATCTGTAAATAATAAAAGTACATTTTTCAATTGGTATATATTCTTTATTTGATTACTCTTTTTCACAGCACTGCAGAAAACACGGCTGGAGATTGGTGTTGTTACATAGTAGCATGCAGTCGCTATGAGATGGTCCGAAAAACGGGCTTGTCACGGCGAGGAAAGCGGAACTCGAGGGATGCATTCCTGTTGTCCTTGATTCCTGCCTGCAGGCACGCAGGTTTTTGTATCTTTTTTATCAAGAAAAAAGAAAAGAAAGAATAAAAAATATAAGGCATTGCCAGGTTTTGGGGTTTTCGTTTAAAACCTATAAGGTCTTGCATGGCTGCGGGGCCGGGCGGCAGCCTGCCTACCGGCAGGCAGGCCTGATAGGTTTTTTTGAGAGCATAGTGGTAAAATTGTTTGAAGTGTATACAAAATTAAATCGTGAAGCTATATTTTAAATTATGAATTATAATAATTTTATAACTTTCACTTTAATACTTTTTGCCTCCAGCAATTAAAACAAAAATTCTCAGTCAATGATTGTTAAACGCATTCTCCTGATTATCCTGTTTATATTTTGCTTACTTCGATCATTCGCATCAATCTATTATATAACCACCGCTTCGGTTAGCATCAGGAGCGGTGCCGGGAGTAAATACCCCATTATTTATACTTTGCCAAAGGGAGAAGAATTAGAGGTATTGTCGACTAATAGTTCCTGGTACCAGGTTAGTTATGCAGGGGAGACTGGCTATGTGTATTCAAAATATTTGCGTTACAGCAGGGGCCGTGTAAATGAAAGTTCTACTATTCATGAACAAATAAAATCTCCGGAACCTGAGCAGGGAAACTCCATTTTGCCCATTGTTCTTGTAATTGCCGTTCTTGTATTATCAGAAGGTTTTATTGGCAATAAAAAATTGCAGGAACGCAAATTATTAAGAACGGTTACAGATTATAGCAGGGGGACAAGTTCTGAAAGGGACCTTATTCTGACACTCTTAAGATCAGGCATGTCTGCCGATATCGTATTCCACGATTTGTATGTAAAAAAAGATGGCGGAGGTTTTGCGCAAATAGATGCAGTTGTGGCCACGGATGCTGGTATAATTGTTTTTGAGGTTAAAGATTACAGTGGCTGGTTATACGGCAATGGTAACCACGAGCAGTGGACAAAAGTGCTTAATTACTGGAAACAGAAATACCGTTTTTATAATCCAGTCAAACAAAACAATAGTCATATTGCAGCATTAAAGAAGCAATTGCAGCATTGTGGAGATTTGCCTTTTTATTCTGTTATTGTGTTTTACGGAAGCTGCAGCCTGAAGGAAATAAACTGTATACCCCGCGGAACGTTCATCACAAAAGCTCCAAGAGTTTTGGAAGTTGTTAAGACGATCTTGCGGGAAAATCCAATTATTTCTTATACAAATAAAGTTGAGCTATTGCAAATCCTGAAAGGAGCTTCAGCCGATGGTGCTTCTGATGTAAACCAATTATTGCACAGGGAAAATATAAAGGATATGCTTGGTAAGCATAGGGTATTTAAATAGTGGTGTTAGAGGGTATTTAGAGAAAAAGGCTGAGGGCGTTCGGGTTCGCCTTGATTTTGTTACGCAACCTCCAATTCCGGTTGCTTTTTTTTATTAAGAGAAAATGAAAAGAAGAAATAAATGGCAGTTTAAAAATAACAAGGGTATGATTTTTCTTGTTCTTTTTTGCTTCTCCAAAAAAGAACCAAAAAAGGAGCCCGACAAAGCATTACATCCGCTTTGTCGGTGGGTTCCCTGATTTAGCTTTTGTACTACTGTGAACTCGAATTCAGTTCCCTGATGGGAGCACCTCAAGGATTTAAGTTGCCTCTGGTATTATTAACAGCGACTGCTTTTGGTTTAATGCATACCCATCGCAATTATTAACTCATGCTGAATGCGCCCCTGGTATTTTACTTCCTTGTTGCTGCCGAAGCAAATGCTGCCGCTGCAATTTTTGAAAAGCTGAAATATGTTTTATGAAATTCTGAAACATGGTTTTGGATTTGTGTTGGTGCGTAGGGGGTGAGGTGGTGCCGTGGGTTGGCCGGACAAAGGGGCGGAGCCATTCCTGTTGTCCTTGATTTTTTGTTTCTTTTTTATCAAGAAAAAAGAAAGAAAAGAAAAAAGAAATGGCAGTATAATAAATTTTGGCAGCTTGATTTTTTGTTGTTCTTTTTTGCTTCTCCCCCGAGATCCGCTGTCGCTCGTCGGGGTGTAACACAAAAAAGAACCAAAAAAGGGCACCCGAATCCGATTACACCCCGGATTCGGGATGGTTCCCTGATTGGGCATTTGTACTATGCACAGCATCCTGCGGACTGTGGCTTCAGCATTGGTTCCCTGAAGGGAGCAGTTCAAAAATTTAGGTTGCCTTCGGGATTTTTAATAGTGACTGTTTTTAGTTTAATGCATACCCATCGCCATTATCAACTCATGCTGAATGCTCCCCTGGTATTTTACTTCCTTGTTGCTGCCGAAGCAAATGCTGCCGCTGCAATTTTTGAAAAGCTGAAATATGTTTTATGAAATGCTGAAACATGGTTTTGGATTTGTGTTGGTGCGTAGGGGGTGAGGTGGTGCCGTGGGTTGGCCGGCGAAACGGGCGCCGTGCCCCGACGAGCTTGCGGAACTCGGGGGAGGCGTTCGGGTTCGCCTTGACTTTTTTGTTTCTTTTTTTGTCAAGAAAAAAAGAAAAGAAAGAAAAATATAAGGCATTGCCTGGTTTTGGGGTTTTCGTTTAAAACCTATAAGGTCTTGCCTGGCTGTGGGGCAGGGCGGCAAGCCTGATAGGTTTATTGGGGTTTTTCGTTTAAAACCTATAAGGACTTGCCTGGCTGTGGGGCAGGGCGGCAAGCCTGATAGGTTTATTGGGGGTTTTCGTTTAAAACCTATAAGGACTTGCATGGCTGCGGGGCTGGACGGCAGACCTGATAGGTTTATTGGGAGAAGGGTTTTCGTTTAAAACCTATAAGGACTTGCATGGCTGTGGGGCAGGGCGGCAGACCTGCCTACCGGCAGGCAGGCCTGATAGGTTTATTGACAGCTTATCAATTATCTGCTATTTATACTCTCCAAAGACTGCCCTGAGTTCATCGGCTATCTCGCCGAGGGTGCAGTATTGCTCTACGGCGTGGAGTACGGCGGGCATAATGTTTTGGGTGCTTTGGGCAATGAGGCGGAGGTCGGCCAGGGCGGCGGCGGCTTTGGCATTGTCGCGGCGCCGGCGCAGGGCCTGCAGTTTGGCAACCTGTACGGTTTGCACCTGTTCATCAACCTTAAATACGGGGATATTTGTTTTTTCGGTGGTCTGGAATTTGTTTACGCCCACGATGATCTTTTCGCCGCTTTCGATCTGGCGCTGGTATTCGTAGGCACTGCGGGCAATCTCGTCCTGCATGAAGCCCTGTTCGATGGCGGATACGCTGCCACCCATGGCGTCGATCTTTTCGATGAGGGCCAGTGCGGCGGTTTCCACTTCGTTAGTGAGGGTTTCGATGAAATAGCTGCCGGCGAGGGGGTCCACGGTGTCGGCGGCGCCGCTTTCGAAAGCCACGATCTGCTGTGTGCGCAGGGCAATGGCGGCGGCGGCTTCGGTGGGCAGGCTGAGGGCTTCGTCGTACCCGTTGGTGTGCAATGATTGTGTGCCGCCTAAAACGGCTGCGAGTGTTTGCACGGTAACACGGCTGATATTATTGTAAGGCTGCTGGGCGGTGAGGGTGCTTCCCCCGGTTTGGGTATGGAAGCGGAGCATCATGGCTTTGGGGTCGGTGGCGCCGAGGTCTTTCATGATCTGCGCCCACATGCGGCGGGCGGCACGGAACTTGGCCACTTCCTCGAACAAATTATTGTGTGCATTGAAGAAGAAGGAGAGGCGCTTGCCGAAGACATTTATATCGAGCCCTTTTTCGAGCGCTGCTTTTACATAGGCTTTGCCGTTGCTTAAGGTGAAAGCGATCTCCTGCACGGCGGTGCTGCCGGCCTCCCGTATATGATAGCCGGAAATGGAAATAGTGTTCCACCTGGGTACCTGCTGCGAGCACCACTCGAATATATCGGTGATGATGCGCATGGAAGCTTTGGGCGGATAGATATAAGTGCCACGGGCGGCATATTCTTTTAGTATATCATTTTGTATGGTGCCGGCGATCTTAGTGAGGTCGGCCCCCTGTTTTTTTGCCAGGGCGATATAGAGTGCCAGGAGGATGAAGCCGCTGGCGTTGATGGTCATGGAAGTGGATATGTCCTGCAGCTGAATGCCTTTGAAGAGAATCTCCATATCTTCCAGGCTGTCGATGGCCACGCCCACTTTGCCCACTTCGCCGTCGGCCAGGGGGTGGTCGCTGTCGTACCCGATCTGCGTGGGCAGGTCGAATGCGACGCTGAGTCCGCTGACACCCTGGCTGAGCAGATAGTGATAGCGCTGGTTGCTTTCCTCGGCGGTGGAGAAGCCGGCATACTGGCGCATGGTCCACAGTTTGCCGCGGTACATATCCGGCTGCACGCCGCGGGTGAAGGGGAAGGAGCCGGGTGCGTCCTCTAATGAGGGAGCTTTGGCAAGATCATCCTGTGTGTAGATGGTTTTTATTTCGATGCCGGAGTCGGTGTATATTTTTTTATCTGACATAATTATAAAAGGGTCTTTGCTTCGTACTGCAGGGCATTCAATACAATGCTGCTGAGGTCGGTATCGGCAGCGGCGGTGTATTCGAGGATGCGTTTGCTGAGTTCGATACCGTTGGCATCGGGTGGCAGCATGGCAGCGAGCTGGTTGATGATATAGATGTTCTGGTCTTTGAGGTTACCGATGGCCTGCCAGAGTTTGGGGTCGATGTATATCTGTTGTGTGACGTTGTATTCGTATTCTGATTTCAGGGTATCGATAAGGGCGATTTGCATGTTGACGACATTGAGGCCTGCAGCGGGTGTGCGTGATACGAGGTTCTTTAAAGCGGAGCGTTCTGCAAAGAGGGTGAAACGTTCGAGCGCCTGGAGTTTGAGTTTGGTTATTTCGTTATCGGCGGGTTTGGTACCGCTGAGCCTGGCTTTTATTTTGTTGAATTCCATGATGTAAAATCCAACGGTGATGAGGGTGAGGATGAGTATGGAGATGAGGATGTAGATGAGTGTGTCTGTTTTGAAATCCATTGGGGCTTTTTTTTGGGGGTAAAGGTAAGGAGGATGATGTTTTGATTTGCTTTTTTGGTTGCTGATAAATTGGAATAAGTACTGAAGAAAGGGACAATTTTGCCTTGCGGCAGGCTTTTTTTCTTTTCCTTGATGAAAAGAAACAAAAATCAAGGGCTCCGGAAAAAAAAGCTAAAAATTTATCGTCAAGGGTAAAATGAAATAGTCACAACTGCGGAATATCGCCGGGCTATGTACGACTTACGGGCTATGAATAATTCCGGGCTTTGGTAACATCATTTCATTTTTACTCCTTGCCGCTAAATTTTCTTAACGCAATTTTTTCCGAGGCCCATCCTTCAGACCCTTTGCTGAGTAGCAGTCATTGGCTTTTCACTAAATAAGCGGAATTCAAAAATGTTAAGGTGTATTATTTTTTATTGTTCTTTTTGTCCCGAAGCAAGTTCGGGATGGTTCCCTGATTGGGCATTTGTACTATGCACAGCATCCTGCGGACTGTGGCTTTGGCGTTGGTTCCCTGATGGGAGCAGCTCAAAGATTTAAGTTGCCACTGGTATTATTAATAGTGGCTGTTTTTAGTTTAATGGATACCCATCGCAATTTTTAACTGATGCTGACTGCGCCCCTGGTATTTTACTTCCTTGTTGCTGCCGAAGCAAATGCTGCCGCTGCAATTTTTGAAAAGCTGAAATATGTTTTATGAAAAGCTGAAACATGGTTTTGGATTTTTGTTGGTGCGTAGGGGGTGAAGTGGTGCCGTGGGTTGGCCGGACAAAGGGGCGCCGTGCCCCGACGAGCTTGCGGAACTCGGGGGAGCCATTCCTGTTGTCCTTGATTTTTTTGGTTCTTTTTGTATCAAGACAAAAAGAACAAGAAAGAAAAATATAAGGCATTTCCTGGTTTTGGGTTTTTCGTTTAAAACCTATAAGGTCTTGCTTTGTTACAGGACCTGGCGGCAGACCTGCCTACCGGCAGGCAGGCCTGATAGGTTTATTGAGAGCGGGTTCGTTTAAAACCTATAAGGTCTTGCATTGCTACAGGACCGGGCGGCAGGCCTGATAGGTTTTTTTGAGAGAGGGGTTTATTGAGAGCGGGCTGAAAAAAAATCTTATCTCGTAAAAAACTGCCGGGGCATTTTAAGTAATTTTGTATAAAGCAAAGAATATGGAAACGATCACAAAAACACCGGTAACATTTACTGCGGGAGCAGTGGCTGAGATCAGGCGGCTGATGCAGGAAGAAGGCTTTGATAAGAGCCAGCGCCTGCGTGTGGGCGTGAAAGGCGGCGGGTGCAGCGGCATGACCTATGTGCTGGGTTTTGATTCACAAACCGAAAAGGATGAAAGCTTTGAAGTGGAAGGCATACCCGTGATAATGGAAAAAGCACACGGCATTTACCTGATGGGCATGGAAGTGGACTGGCAGGGCGGACTGAACAGCCGGGGCTTTACATTTAATAATCCGAATGCCAGCAAAACCTGCGGCTGCGGAACCAGTTTTGCCGTGTAATGGTCATACATAATAATTGAAGGTCTGCAAGGACCTGTTTCATTTATGCTTACAGAAAAAATGATCTGTTGCAATAAACAATTAACTGCTTTACCTGTTTTACCAGTTTCTTTTACCGGTGCATCATTTTTATGATAGCAATCATAGCACCCTGTATCAATTGTTACTTATTGTTGTAAGGCGATTGATATAACTTTATAGTTCAGAAAAAACCTTAAATATATATACGATGGAAACGAATGCAACCGGGGGTAAATGCCCGTTTTCCGGCGGAGCGCTGAAGCAAAGTGCAGGCGCCGGAACAAGAAACAGAGACTGGTGGCCAAACCAGCTTAAACTGAATATACTGCGTCAATACTCATCCCTGTCGGACCCCATGGGCCAGGGTTTTGATTATGCAACGGAGTTCAAATCGCTTGACCTGGATGCTGTGAAAAAAGATATTGTGGAGCTGATGACCACGTCGCAGGACTGGTGGCCAGCAGATTATGGCCATTATGGTCCGTTCTTCATCCGTATGGCCTGGCATAGTGCGGGAACTTACCGTATATCGGATGGCAGGGGCGGCGCCGGTTTTGGAACGCAGCGATTTGCACCGCTGAACAGCTGGCCCGATAACGCCAACCTGGATAAAGCGAGATTGCTGCTGTGGCCTGTAAAACAGAAATACGGAAGAAAGATATCCTGGGCCGACCTGATGATACTGGCGGGCAACTGTGCGCTGGAATCGATGGGCTTTAAAACCTTTGGCTTTGGTGGCGGACGTGCAGATGTGTGGGAACCTGCAGAAGATATTTACTGGGGCGCTGAAAAGGAATGGCTGGGCGACCAGCGCTACAGCGGCGACCGTGAACTGGAGAATCCGCTGGCAGCTGTGCAGATGGGACTTATTTATGTGAACCCGGAAGGTCCTAATGGCAACCCCGACCCGGTTGCTGCCGCACGTGATATCAGGGAAACTTTTGGACGTATGGCGATGAATGATGAAGAAACTGTTGCGCTGATTGCAGGCGGACATAGTTTTGGTAAAACGCATGGCGCTGCTGATCCCGGCAAATATGTGGGCAAAGAACCTGCTGCTGCCGGTATAGAAGAGCAGGGACTGGGATGGAAGAATACGTATGGTAGCGGAAATGCGGGTGATACCATTACCAGCGGTCTGGAAGGCGCCTGGACGACCACGCCAACACAATGGAGCAATAACTTTTTTGAAAACCTGTTTGGGTACGAATGGGAACTTACCAAGAGCCCTGCAGGCGCCCATCAATGGAAACCAAAAGACGGGGCAGGTGAGGGATTGGTACCCGATGCACATGATGCCAACAAGCGCCATGCACCTTTTATGTTAACTACTGACCTTTCTTTAAGGTTCGATCCTTCATACGAGAAAATATCCAGGCGCTTTTTGGAGAACCCTGACCAGTTTGCTGATGCTTTTGCCCGTGCCTGGTACAAGCTTACACACCGTGATATGGGGCCCATCAGCCGCTACCTGGGCAAGGAAGTGCCATCTGAAGTACTGATATGGCAGGATCCTGTTCCGCCGGTAACACATGCACTGGTGGATGATAATGATATTCAGTCATTGAAAGAGAAGATACTGGCTTCGGGACTTACCGTGCCGCAACTGGTTTCAACAGCCTGGGCTTCGGCTTCCACTTTCCGCGGATCGGATAAACGCGGCGGCGGCAATGGTGCACGCATACGCCTGTCTCCTCAAAAGGACTGGGAGGTAAATAACCCTGCGCAACTGGCTAAAGTACTGGATGTGCTCAGCGGCATACAAAATGAATTCAACCAGGCACAGGGTGGCGGCAAACAAGTATCACTTGCCGACCTGATCGTGCTGGGTGGCTGTGCTGCAGTGGAGCAGGCGGCAAAGAATGCGGGCTATGCAGTGAAAGTGCCTTTTACGGCCGGAAGAACCGATGCCACACAGGAACAAACCGATGTGGAATCCTTTGCCGTGCTGGAGCCTGCTGCTGATGGTTTCCGCAATTATTATAAACCAAAACATAAAGCATCGGCAGAGGAAATGCTGGTGGATAAGGCGCAGCTGTTAAATCTTACGGCCCCGGAAATGACGGTGCTGGTGGGTGGTATGCGTGTGCTGGATACCAATTATGATGGTTCGGCAACAGGGGTGTTCACCAACCGCAAAGGAACGCTGAGCAATGATTTCTTTGTGAACCTGCTTGACCTGGGAACGAAGTGGAGCGCTGTTTCAGATGCACAGGATGTATTCAATGGCAGCGACCGCAGAACTGGTGCTGTGAAATGGACGGGCAGCCGTGCAGACCTGATCTTTGGTTCCAATTCGGAACTGCGTGCACTTGCTGAAGTATATGCCTGTGCGGATGCAGCGCAGAAGTTTGTTGATGATTTTGTGGCGGCCTGGAATAAGGTGATGAATTCGGACAGGTTTGACCTGGTATAGGATCAAAAAGATACATGATGAAAGCCGGCTTGTAAAAGGGCCGGCTTTTTTTATTCTTTATTCAAACTTATAAGGGCTTGCATGGCTGGGGGCCGTATGATCGTTTGAAACCTATAAGGTCATGCTGGGCTGCGAGGCTTTGCGGCAGGCCTGATAGGATTATTGGCGGGTGATCGTTTGAAACCTATAAGGGCTTGCTGGGCTGCGGGGCTTTGCGGCAGGCCTGATAGGTTTAATAAAAAAAGACCCCGGAGAACCGGGGTCTTTATGTTTATAACTCAGATAAAAATTATGCTTTCTTTTTCTCTTTTGGTAATTCTGCAGCAGCGCCCAGGGGCTTGTCCTTAGCAAAGTCAACCAGGATGGGAGCACCCACAAAGATAGAAGAGTAAGTACCTGTGATAACACCGATGAGCATTGCGAATGCGAAACCACGGGTAACCTCACCACCAAAGATGAAGAGGATAAGGATGGTTAAGAATACAGTGAGTGATGTCATGATGGTACGGCTCAGTGTATCGTTGATAGCACGGTTAATGATGGCGGTTTTGGTTGCGCCTTTCATATCGCGGCTGTATTCACGGATACGGTCGAACACGATAACGGTATCGTTCATACTGAAACCGATCACGGTCAGGATAGCCGCAATAAAGTGCTGGTCGATCTCGAGCGGGAATGGTACAATGTTCTTGAAGAAGGAGAACACGGCCAGTGTTACAAATACGTCGTGCAGCAGGGTAACGATGGTACCTGCAGAGTATCTCCAGTCGCGGAAGCGGAGGAAGATGTACAGGAAGATGATCAGCATGGCGAAGATAACGGCCTTTTTTGCACCGTTGATCAGGTCGTCTGATATACTTGGCTGTACGGTTGAGTAAGCCTGGATATTGTCCTTAATGAACTTCTGGTAAGTAAGGTCAGCAGGTAATACTTTTTTCAATCCCTGGAATAATCTTGCTTTAACAGCGCTGTCAGCCTTATCATTTGCTTTTAAGTAAGCAGTAGTGATATTCAGGTGACGGTTATCGCCCACTGTTTTAATGGTTGGGTTATCATTGTCGAATGCAGCTTTCAAATCATCACGGATCTCATCATTCTTCACATTCCTGTCGAACTGAACAGTGTAGCTGCGGCCACCTTCAAATTCCACGCCCAGGTGGAAGCCATTGAAGAAAGAGCCAACACCCAGCAGCAATACAATAGAAGAAATTACATAAGCCACCTTCCTGTACTCAATGAATTTATAGCTGGCATGCTTGAAGATCCTTTTTGAAAGGCCTGTAAAATAATTCAGGTGACGGTTCTTATTGGTAAAGATCTCTGTAATGAGACGGGATACCAGGATACCGCAGAATAAAGACAGCAGGATACCGATGATCTGCGTGGTGGCAAAACCAAGTACGGGACCCAAACCAAAATAGAACAGGATGAAGGCAGTAAGCAATGAAGTGACGTGGGCATCGATAACCGGTGCCAGTGAACGCTTGTAACCATCGTTAACCGCCAGCGGGTATGATTTGCCTTTTGTAAGTTCTTCCTTGATACGTTCGAATATGATTACGTTGGTATCCACTGCCAGACCAATGGTTAACACCAAACCGGCAATACCTGCAGCAGTTAAGGTGAAGCCCATGGCTGTTAACACACCAATGGTGAACAGCAGGTTAAACACCAGGGCGATATTGGCTACCCAGCCACCCGTGTTGTAATATACCAGCATTAAAATGAATATCACTAAAAAGGCAATGCCGAATGACATGGCGCCACCACGAACAGATTCGGCACCTAAAGTTGGTCCTACCACCTGTTGTGCAACGATCTTGGCAGGGGCATCCAGTTTACCTGATTTCAGGATATTGGAAAGATCCTGTGCTTCCTGTACGCTGAAGCTTCCTGAGATTTCTGAGCTTCCGCCGGCGATAGGGCCGTTAACATTGGGAGCTGAATACACGATATCATCCAGTACAATGGCGATCGGGCGTCCCACATTTTTTCCGGTAAGGCGTTCCCAGGTACGGGCGCCCACGCTGGTCATTTCCATTTTGATGGATGGCTTTCCTTTATCATCGTAAGCCTGGTAAGCTTCTTTTACACCTTCACCTTCCAGCGGAGCCTTGTCGGTACCAGGTTGTGTTTTTACAAAATATACCTGGAAGAATTTCTGGGTTCCTTTTGCTGCTTTCTCTTCAATACCGTACAGATATTTGGCATCGGCAGGAAAAGCATTCTTTACCACCGGGTTGTTCATGTACTCATTGAAGGTTGCAGTATCCTGAGAAAGAACAGTACCAATATTTGCGTAGAAGAATTGTTTGCCGCTTTCTTTATCCACCTGCGGATTTTGCGGGTTCATTACCCTGAACAGGGGATTTACATTCTCACCAGCTTTTGAAGTATCGTTGGGTTTGCCCAAACTGTCAAGTGTAACACCATTCAAATAATTCTGCAGGTTCTTGTCGGCCAGTTCCAGCGAATTTTTCAGTTCATCAATGCGGTACACTTCCCAGAACTGTAAGTGAGCAGAAGCCTGCAGCAGGTTACGTACACGCTCGATATCATTTACACCTGCCAGTTCCACGTTGATGATACCTTTGTTCTCATCAAAGTTGATATTGGGCTGTGCCACACCGAATTTATCGATACGGCGAACCAGGATCTTATAAGTTTCCTTGATAGCGCCAGAAGCAGTGTTCTTGAGTTTGGTAATAACTTCCTTATCGGAATCAGTTGTTTTTATTTCTTTTTCTGCACCTGCAAATGCACCGGCCAGTTTATTAGGGCCATTCTGTTTAATGAACGCATCGGTGAACAGGGTAACAAAATCTGCGTCGCTGCTTTCTTTTTGTAAAGTGGCAGCCTGAAGTGCGCTGATGAGGGCGGGGTTGTTGCGGTTATTACTTAAGGATTTCAGCAGGTCAGTGAGGCTAACATCCATGGTTACGCTGATACCACCCTGCAGATCCAAACCAAGGTTCAGTTCATTGGTCTTACATTGTTTGTAGGTTGTTCCAAAAATAGGGTAGATCTTTTGTTCAGAAGTGCTGTCAAGTACCCTTCTTGTACGATCTTTGATAAGCAAATCCAGC
This sequence comes from Ferruginibacter sp., assembly GCA_044226725.1. Classification (GTDB taxonomy): domain Bacteria; phylum Bacteroidota; class Bacteroidia; order Chitinophagales; family Chitinophagaceae; genus Ferruginibacter. Next base: position 407,741 of record JBGAGM010000001.1, read on the forward strand.
TCCTCACCTTTAGCGTTGGGATAGGCAGCTTTTACAATTTTAGTTGCTTTTGCTTTAACAGTGCTTTCATAATTACGTACTACCCATGTATAAGATAATTCCCACAGGGAGATCAATGTAAGGGCAATTGTAAAAAACCACACTAAACCTTTTAGTTTCATAATAATGTTCGTTTTAGTACCTTCTGTTTTGTTGAATTTTTAGAAGTGTGCAAAGATAGGGGAAAAACCTGTTCAGTTTTAATGGGGGATAATTTTAGAATTTTATTCAATTTGCAGCATAAACCGGTTGTATGATCCATATAAATAAGGGAATATTGAAATTTGTTTGCGGTATGGCTATTTTGATATCCTGCAGCAACAGCCGGCGGGCCCAACAATCTGGTAACCAGCAACAAACAAAACAGGAGGCGATGGTTGCCGATACCGGCAGGTACGATACTTTCCTGGAGTCGCTGATGCAGCAGTACCCGCAGTATTTCGACGGGATACTCAAAAACAGGAAGGACCTTCATGTGCAGGTTATTTATACCCAGGTAAACCGGAACAGCAACGGGAATGCTAAGCTTACCCCTTATTATTTCAATGTGGATGCGGGCCAGTATTTTTACCCGGCCTCAACGGTGAAGCTGCCCATTGTGCTGCTGGCCCTGCAAAAGCTGAATGAATTAAAGGGTAAGGGTATTGACCGAAATACGACCATGGTCACAGAAACTGCTTTCAGCGGACAGTCTCCCGTTTTCAACGATCCTTCGGCCATTGACGGCAGGCCAACCATTGCTCAATACATCAGGAAGATACTGATGGTGAGCGATAATGATGCCTATAACCGGCTGTACGAATTTTTAGGGCAGGATTATATCAATACTGAGCTCAGGAAAAAGGGCTTCACGAGTGCAGAGATACTGCACCGGCTCAATGTTTTTTTAACCCAGGCCGAGAACCGGAATACCAACCCGGTGAAGTTCTACAGTGCAGATGGCCAGTTATTATATGAACAACCGGCACAAACCGCCACCGCCAGTTACAGTACCCGCAGGGACAGCCTGGGCAACGGTTATTACAGCGGGGGAAAACTGGTAAACAGGCCCATGGATTTTTCAAAAAAGAACAGGCTGGGGCTGGAAGATCTGAACAGGATCGTGGAGGGGATCATTTTCCCCGGCAAATCAAAGGCAGGTGAACGTTTCAATATTACAGAAGATGACCGGCAGTTTGTACTAAAATACATGAGCCAATACCCAACGGAGAGTACTTATCCGCCTTATGCTGCTGATACGGCTGCTTACTGGCCGGCTTACTGCAAGTTCCTGTATTATGGTGCTTCCCGGGAAAAGCCGGAAACGAATATCCGCATTTTTAATAAGCCCGGTGATGCATACGGGCATATGATTGATGCCGCTTACATTGCAGATTATAAAAATAAAATTGAGTTCTTTGTATCTGCCATGATCTACTGCAACAGTGATGGTATACTGAACGATGACAAATATGATTATGCCACTGTGGGCCTGCCTTTTATGAAAAACCTGGGCAGGGTACTGTATGATTATGAACTGAAGCGGAAACGAAAAACAAAACCTGATCTGTCTGCTGTGTTATTTACCTATGATAAATAGTTATTTTTGCCTGCAACCTAAAACGCAACTCATGCAATTGTCTTCTTTACTTCAACGCTTTAATGAACCTGAAACTTTAAAGATGGCCAAGCTAGGCCGTGAGTTACGTGCGCAGGGGCTGGACATTACCGACCTGAGTTTGGGCGAACCGGATTTTGATACCCCTGATCATATAAAAGAAGCCGCCAAAAAGGCAATAGATGAGAACTACAGTCATTATACACCGGTGGCCGGCTATCCCGATCTGAGGCAGGCTATCTGCAGCAAGCTGAAAAGGGATAATAACCTGGATTATACACCCGACCAGGTGGTTGTAAGTACCGGGGCCAAACAAAGTATTTACAACACGGTAATGAGTATTGTGGATAAGGGAGATGAAGTGATCATTCCATCGCCTTTCTGGGTAACTTATTCTGAGATCGTACGCATGGCAGGAGGAGAAGTAAAGATCGTTCGTACCTCCCTGGAGCATGGTTATAAGATCACTTCTGCCGAACTGGAAGCCGCTATCACTGACAAGACAAAACTATTTATGTTCTCTTCGCCCTGTAATCCGAGCGGGGCTGTGTATTCAAGAGAGGAACTGATAGCACTGGCGGAAGTTTTCAAAAAACATCCCGGCATCTTCATCATGAGTGATGAGATCTATGAGTACATTGATTTTGTGGGAGCGCATGAAAGTATAGCGCAATTTGATTTTTTAAAAGACCGTGTTATTCTTATCAACGGATTAAGTAAGGGCTATGCCATGACAGGCTGGAGGCTGGGTTATATTGCAGCCAATGCCATCATAGCAAAGGCATGTGAAAAGATACAGGGCCAGGTTACCAGCGGCGCCACTGCCATTACCCAAAGAGCGGCTGTGGCTGCTTTAACCGGTGATATGAGGCCCACTGCTGCCATGGTGGAGGAATTTACCAAACGCCGCCGCCGGGTAATGGAATTATTGGCTGACATACCGGGTATTTCGTGCAGTGAACCACAGGGGGCATTCTATGTTTTTCCGAATGTGAGCAGTTATTTTGGAAAGGCTGATGGTGCAGAGAAGATCAGCAATGCAGAAGACCTTTGTATGTACCTGCTCAATAAAGCGCATGTATCCACTGTAACAGGCAGTGCATTTGGCGAGCCCAATTGCATCCGTATTTCTTTTGCAAACAGCATGGAAAATATTGAAAAGGGGTTTGCAAAGATCGCAGATGCGCTGGGAAGATTATCGTGACCTCAGTGTTCGACTTTGCCCCGGAGCAATTCAAGAAGAAAGATCCAGGTTGCTATTTTACTGTGCAATAAAAAAAGATCCCGCCATGGCGGGATCTTTTTCATTAATACCATTGATCGTTTACAGGGCATAGTCCTCGATGAGGTAACATACCCATCTTAACAGGTTATCTGTTTCGGCGCCAATGCGTTTGTCTGCTGCTTTAGATACCTGGTATAAACTGCGTTCGTTCCTCCGCTTTCCATCCGGCGGCAAGCTGGTGTGATCGTCCCGGGTCCAGTATTTATAGAACCTGAGATTGTCCACCCTTCTCCCTGTTGTAAGTAATACCTGTGTTTCGTTGGTGCTGATCATATCCAGTTGCGGACCAATTTTTTGTACCACACCGCTTCCCGAAGTAACATACGTGGCTACAGGCTCAGGATCATAGTTGTGGTAGCTGTAACCCGGTGTGGTATTCAGATACCGGGCCACGAGGCCGATCTTTACGCCATCCTGCATAATGATACGGTTGTTAATTATGGTTACCGGTTTTGTTCTGTCGCGTTTTACCTGTTCATTAAAATATCTTGTTTCGTTGAGATAATCTTCAAAGGATTTTATCTTATCGGTAAGTGCTGGTCCGCCATAGTAAGTGCTGATGAACTTGCGGAGATTTTTCCTGTTCAGTTGATTTTTACTGATCAGGTCATAATCCCTGATGATCTTGGAAAGTGTAAGCGGGAAGGCCTCGTCCTCAATATAGATGGCAAAGGTATCAGCTGTTGGCGGGAAGGTGAGCTCATAGTAATAAAAGGGTTTTAATTCGGCCACCGGGGCATCGAATTTAATGACTTCCGCCTTTATCAGTACATAGTCATCGAAACTATATACTTCCATATTGTAGCGCTGGGGAGAGTTGCTCAGTTGTTTTTCATACAAGGCAACCGGTTTGTCGCTTATGAATATTACAGAATCATTAAGCCTTACATCCTGGGCCGCCAGAATCCCGGAAATCAGGCAGGCGAGCAGAGCGGGTAATATTTTGTTCATAAAGCATGTTTTGCAGTTAATAAAAGGGCAGGTTCATAAATGCTTAATAAAACTATTAATAAAAGAACAGGACTGCAACAGCGGGGCTTTCATTTAACAGCACTTTAAAAATGAAATGTTATAGAGCATCTTCAATGGTCTTGTTTATTCAAACAGTTCCAGCCAGGTTTTTGGTCTGCGGTTATCGAGCCATTTAAAACCCTTCAGTTGTTTTTTATCGGAAGGAATATCTTTCATGGGATACATAACCCCATCCACATTGTTTACAAACTTCACTTTGTTAAGTTCTTTTTTCACGAAGTAAATATCTATTACATCTCCGCTGCTGCGGTTCATACCCACATAGGCGCTGTCGTCGTCCTGGGGGTAGTAAATACTTTCAGCGGGGCTTCCCTTCACCCTTACATAATCGATGGTTCCATCCGTGAAATACCCGTTCAACATGCGGCCGCCGATCTGGTTGAACATGCCCTCTTTGGTTTTATTAACGATGAGGCTGTTGTAGAAAACGTACAGCTTTTTGGGTTTTTGATTTTGGGTGTACAGGTATATGGTATCGCCGGTTACCTGCGAATTGCCATTCCATGCAACCGGGTCGCCGAATAATTTGAAGGTGGAATCGATGGTGGAGTAGTGGAGGCTGTCGCTTACGGCCTGCAGCGAATCGTTGTAGATACGCACATGGTGGAAGCCGATGAAATAGCGGATGGAAGTGTCCTGATCTGCTTTTTTTATAACTACTTTTTGTGCTACTGTATCATTAATGGTAATCATTTTTCTTTCGAGGCTGTCATATTTTCTCAAGCCGGAGAACAGGGTGTCTGCAGCCATATACGTGCTGTCGCCATCCCGGTAAATGATCATTACCGGTTTGCGAGTAGCCAGGAAAGATTTTACTTTTCCATCGGCATAGATCTGTCCGCCCACAATGGTCATGTTGTTGATACTGTCAACGAATTTGGCGTTGCCTTCCAGATGCAGCACATCGGTTTTCTTGTTATACTCCATGATATCGGCTGTGGCACTTCGGCTGCTGTCACTAAAGGCCGGACGACCGGAAAAAATGGCTTCACCCGTTGCCAGGTTGTAGGTGCCTGATTGGGTGGTGATAACACTTCCATCTTTGCCAATAATGCGTGTTTTGGCAATGAAGGTGGCAATATTTGTTTTTATATTGTACAGTAAGCTGTCTGTGTAAATATCCCTGTCGGGGTCTTTCAGGTGTACATTATTCTTAAAATACACATCTTTGGTATCTGAATAATAAACGCCATCACGGCTGGTTAAAACGGTTTTTTCGTTTACAATGCGTCCGCCATTCTTGTAGGTAGCAATGCCTGTTCTTAAATTATATTCCAGGTCGTCGGTGTACAGGGTCCCTTTTTTATCGGTGAGTTTTACATTCTTTTTTAAGTAGGCAATCCGGTCGGCACCCACATACCGCAGGGATTGTGCATAGGTATGAATGCTGTCGTTATCGTTGATATGAATATTGCCATAAGCTTCCACGATATTGGTGCGGCGGTTTATGGTGGCGCTGTCGCAATAGAAAGTGGTAAGTCCTTCTTTGATGATCACATCGCCGGCAATGGTCTCCAGGGCTGTAACAGAATCAAGGGTGATAAGGCGAAGGCTTTTGCCCTGTACGATCCTGATAGAACGAACGGTATCTGCCGAACCGGGGGCCCCGATGATCTGTTGTTGTGCAGCGGCATGATAACCTGCAGCAATAAAAAAAAGCAATAAGATCTTTCTGATGGTAAATTTCAATCGCAAGGTTGCTGTTTTTGTTCTCCCGAAAATTACGGGAGTAAAATTGCGGTTTTTATTTTATAACGGAATGATAAATTTATTGTTTGATATAAGGAGCATTGATAGTGTCGGGCAGCGGCACCAATAAACCGGGTGATGTATTCTTTTTACCAAATACCGAAATATTGATATAGCGTTTTGGATTTGTTTTCAGGTCGTCTATCAGCAGGTTGAGTTTATTGGTGGTGGCGGTAAGGTTGTTGTACAGCCTGGTATCATTCAGTAATAAGCCAATGGTGCCGTTATTGTTGTTGAATTTTCCGATGGTGGATTTCAGGTCGCCAATGGTGTTATTTAGAACGGCCAGTGTTTTTTGAAGATCGAGCTGTGAAAGGTTAGTGGCTGTTTTATCCAGGTTATCCACCAGGCTGTTGATCTTTCCATTGTTCTTATCAAGATTGCCGGTAAATGAATTCAGGTTATTCAATGTGCCTGCCAGTGCGCCGGACTGTGTATTCAATAAAGTGGTTAGGGATTTGGAGGCCCCAACCAGGTTAGCGGTTGTTGCGTTAAGATTTGCAAGCATGGCGCTGATATTATTCTTTGCTGTCGGGTCCAGTATGCGGTTCACACTTAGCAGTACAGAATCGATAGAAGTTACTGCTTTGGTTACCTGGTACAATACAGGATCCACCTTGCTTAACACGTCATTTAAAATACCAGCGGTGGCTTCGGTGGCTATGTAGCCGTTTTTGGGAATATATGTTTGCGCATCGCCCAGTTTTATTTCTATACTGGGGGTACTCAGCAGGGATGGTTTGATGATGGCGATAGAGTTGGTGGGGATGTTCACATCCTTGGTCAGGGTCATGTTCACCAGTATCTCCTTCATATTCTTGTCGGTGCTGATGCTGTACACTGTACCCACCTGCAGCCCGTTGATCACTACCGGGTTGGAGGTGGCGAGTCCCTGCACATTGGTGTATTTTGCAAACAGGTTATGACTTTTGCCAAAAAAGGTCTTTCCTTTTAAAAAGTTAAAGCCCAGTATCAGTAATACTATGGAGATGGCAGTTAATGAACCTATTTTTGTTTCGTTAGAGATCTTCATAATTGGTAATAACATGGCCACGCAATTATCAGGCCAGTTCAAAAGTAATTCAATTCTTCAATTCAAACTTTACCTCAGCATTATTTTTAAGATCGGATGAAAGCCGCACCTCGTGCCTGGTTGCACCATCATTAATGATCATCAAAGCTGTATTGGGCGGAATATTGCCCAGGTTCTCGGCAAATAACACCAGTTCATTTGACTTGCCGGGTTCTATATTTAAAGTAAGTGAAAGCGGGTTTGTGCTGAGCGGCTTTTTCGAAAGCACCGAAGCCCCGTTAAAGTAGAGAGATATTATATCATTATCCACATCGCCATCATCATACAGGTCAACAGTGATCTTGCGGTTCTTTACACTGATCGTTTTAACGTCTTTCATGTTCCTTGTTTCGTAAGCCGCAGTAGTTGTTACCGGATTCTTTTTATCATTGGAAACGGGAGGGGGGACAGGGCTGTTGACGCTTTCAACCTGTGCTTTGTATTTTTTTACTGCTCTTGTAATGGCTTCAGCCAGTTCCTGCTGGCCGCTTTCACTGTTGATGTAGCGTTCGTCTTCCGGGTTGTTAATAAAGCCCGTTTCAACCAGTATCGCCGGCATATTGGTGGCCTGCAATACCCAAATGCCTACCTGGCGCTGGTTCACGCCCAGTGCAGGGCGACCGGTCTGTTCAATCTCCTCGTTCACAAAGGTGGCCAGGCGGTCACTTCTTACCTGGTATCTTTGTGCATATATACCGGCAATGATCTTTCCTTCCGGGCTGTTAAAATCAAATGTATGTGTTGCTGAATCCACAGCGTCTGCCTCGATCTCAAAATTTTCATCACCGCCCATGATATTCTTCAGCACTTCACTGGTTTTATGTGCGGCAAATATCCATACACTGGTTCCGCTGCGGCTGAGCGGCATTTTAAAATATTCATAAACGGGTTCTTCAACCTCGTAAGGTTGAGAATGTTTTTTTCTTTTTTTCCCTTTTCCTGTGTAGGTTATTTTGTATCGGGTTACGGTCCTGGTACCCACCTGCCTTCTTCCTTGTTTTAACGGGCCGCTGTCAGCATGGATGCATAAAAAAAGATCGCCTTTGTTTTCCTTTGCCAGGTTTGCTTTTTCCCTGGGGTTTTGATAAATATCTGTGGTACGTGTAGGAACAATTTTGACACCGGGAAGTTCTTTCCTCAGTTCTTCCACCAATTTCAACGCAATGGCGAGGGTTACATCTTTTTCTTTGGAGCGAAGTGAATTCTCGTACTGGCCTGAAGCACCCACATCTGTTCCGCCATGGCCGGCATCCACAATGATGGTCTTTATTTGTTTGGGAGCAGTAGCCTGGGCAGTTATTTCATTTATCATTAACAATTGTAAAGCAGCAAACAGCAAAAAGAAAGGCACTTTGTTCCTCATCATATTCAACTCGTTTTATCGGGGGTTAGTAATTATACAATTATTCACAAATTCTCCCGATAACTATCGGGAGTTTATGGCTATTTTTGCGACTCACGTTTATGAACCAACTCTACAAAGGTAAGGCAAAATATATATCGGTTTTGGCATTGATACTGCTGCTGATCGTTATAACGCAGTATGGCAATGCCAGTGGTTTTCGTACTCCTTATTTTCACAGTTTTTTAACGCTTGATACCGTTCCGCTGGTTAAAACAGATTCTTCCAAAATCAAAAGTAATGTTTCGGTTACGGCATCAGCAACTCGGAAGCTTGCGGATACGAATATTGTTGAAAAAACAGATACACTTACTTACAAAGCTTCAAAAGACGGACTGGATGCCCCGGTGGTTTATCATGCCGATGATTCCATGGTGATGGACGTGCCTGGTAAAAAAATAATTTTATATGGCAAGGGAACGAATGTAAAATATACAGATAACGAATTGTCTGCCCCCCGGGTGGAATTTGACCAGCGTACCAGTATTGTAAGTGCTTACCTTGTGCGTGACAGTAACGGCAATGTGATCTCATTTGCCACATTCAACCAGGGTGATTTTAAAACAAAGAGTGATTCCATGTCATTCAACATGAAAACACTGAAGGGCATCACCAAAAGTACCTATACCCAACAGGGTGAAATTTATTTTCATGCAGAAAAAATAAAGAAAGTGGACCCAGATGTATTCTATGGGTACAAAGGGCAGTTCACCACCTGCAACCTGGATACGCCCCATTTTTCTTTTGTGAGTAAGAAGTTTAAATTCATCAATAAGAAGATGGCTGTTACCGGCCCGGTACATCCTGAGTTTGAAAATGTGCCCATACCGGTTTACCTGCCTTTTGGAATTTTTCCTTTGCAAAAAGGAAGGCATTCCGGAATTCTGGCTCCCACCTTTACCGCCAATGAACAACTGGGGCTTGCGCTGGAAGGATTGGGGTATTACAAAGTGTTAAGCGATCGCTGGGACGTGGTATTAAGAGGAACCATTTACTCTTACGGGGGGTGGACGGCCAACCTTAGCCCGAGATATTACAAGCGCTATCATTACCAGGGCAACCTTATTTTGGATGTGCAGCATTTGCGGGACCTGGATAATGCAGGCAACCGTAATTTTAATATCCGCTGGAGTCACAGCTCCGACAGCAAAGCCAGGCCGGGTGTAACTTTCAACGCCAGCCTGAATGCAGGCAGCAGCAGGTTCAATGCTGCAGTACCCAACAGTCCGCAAAGAAATTTCCAAAACCAGTTGAATTCGTCTATCACGTACAGCAAGATCTGGAAAGACAAACCATTCAATTTAAACATCAGCGGCAATCATAATCAGAACACCAATACCAAGCTTTGGAATATCAATTTGCCGGATATAGGGTTTAATGTGAACACCCTGTATCCTTTCAGAAGGAAAGAAGTGATAGGCGCTTATAAGTGGTACGAGAACCTGGGTATTGCACTGAACACCAATGTTCGCAGCCTTTCTTCCTTTTATGATACGCTGGGAAATTTTCTGGGTGAGTTTGCAAAGAATTATCAGTGGGGCGCCAATCATACTGTACCTATTTCCCTCTCATTGCCCCAGTTGGGCAATTTCCAGGTATCGCCCAGTGTTAGTTATGTGGAAAGGTGGTACCAGGAAAAGTTTGTACGCAGCTGGAACAGCAGTTCCAAAAAGCTGGATACCACGATCAACAAAGGATTTTATACAACCAGGGAAATGAATTTCGGACTGGGCATTTCCACCCGCATCTTTGGTATGTTCACTTTTAAGAAGCACAGTAAAGTGCAGGCCATACGGCATGAAATAAGGCCAACATTTTCTGCCAGTTACAAACCCGATATGAACAGGAAATACTGGTATTCCACACAGATTGATACAGCAGGAAACAAAGGCAGATTTTCGGTTTATGAAAGAGGTGTGTTTGGCGCTTTCAGCGAAGGCCGCTTTGGGGGGCTGAGCTTTGGTTTGGATAACAACCTGCAGATGAAAGTGCGTAATAAAAAAGACACCAGTGCAGAGGCAGTTAAAAAAGTAACACTGCTGGATGGATTCAGCATCAACAGTGCTTATAATTTTTTACTGGATTCATTTAAGCTGAGCCCGTTCAATATTAATTTGCGTACAAATCTTTTTGATAAGATCAGTATTTCGGCAACGGCTATAGTGGTGCCTTATTTAACGAACAGCAAGGGTGAGTTCATCGATAAACTGGTATGGAACAAAAAAGTGGCACTGGGTAAGCTTACCAGCGCCAATGTGGCTGTGCAAAGCCAGTTCAAAGGTGGAGATAAAAAGGAAAAACTGCCGGTGAACAATAATTTGATGCAAGCCAACCAGCTTAATCCTATTTCGGGTTTGCCCCTGAACGAGTACCAGCAGGAAGCAGCGTATATCAGTAACAACCCCGGGGAGTTTGCCAATTTCAATATACCCTGGAGTATCAGTTTCCAGTATGCATTCAATTATAACCGTATTCCCAATGGATTCGGAACCGGGTACAAAAGTTCAGTAACACAAAACGTGGGTTGGACGGGAACGTTGAACCTAACACCACGCTGGCAGATGGGAATGAACGGGTCCTATAATATCACACAAAAGGAGTTAGGTATGATCAGTATGTACCTGACCCGTGAAATGCATTGCTGGCAGATGGCTATCAATATTTCGCCGGTTGGAAGATACCGTTCTTTCAATATCAGCATCAGTCCAAAATCCGGTTTGTTGCGTGACCTGAAAATAAACCGCACCCGGTACTTTTATGACCTGTAGTAAATTATAACGGCAGAAAATTTAAACGGCTGCCATTATTTTATTCAGGAATACTTCACATACTCTTTCAGCATTACAGCATGTACTTCTTCTTTTAATTCAGCAACCGTTTTATTGGCTGATGTTACCGGTGGCAAAAACTGCATCTTTAATTTTACCGGTAACAAAAAGAATTTCTTAGTGATGGGCATAGCCTTTTTTGTACCGGTTATCACACAGGGCATAATATCTTTTTGTGAATGAAAGGCAAGTCTGAAAGCGCCGTCGAAAAAGGGTTTTATTGGTTCGCTTGTCCTGTTTCGGGCGCCTTCCGGGTAAATGCACATATGCATCCCTGCTTCCAGCACTTTTTTCATGGCCTCAAAACTTTTGGAACGGCTTTTTTCATCTTTCCTGTCAACCAGGATGGAGCCCCTTGAATAGAAGAGGCCAAATAAGGGGATCTTTGCAAAGGAAGCTTTTGCAATGGTTTTATTGGCGCCGGGCACATAAGGAGCAGATAAGGGCACATCCAGTAATGCATTATGATTGAATACGACGATATAAGACTCACCATCTTTGAAATACTCCTTACCGCTTACTGTTACCGGGCAGCCTACTAAAAACAGCCAGACATCCATCCATATTTTGGAAACTTTGATAAAATATCTTTGCCCCTTTGTTTCGTCCATCAAATGAGAAAGCATGGATGGTAAAAAAACAACCAGGAAGGTGATCAAAAAACTTATCAATCCCCACAGAGCCCAAACCCTGCCAAAAACAGCCACAGCCCAACCCGAGGGCGCTGACGTGTTTTTTTTATTTAAATCATTATCCATTTTTAAAGTAACTGTTTTTTTGTTGGGTAAATATCCTTGCTGTTTTGTCTGCCTTTTACGGGCTTAATAATTTCCAGTCTACAGGTTCAATGCCCTGCCTGATTAAAAGTTCATTTGTTTTTGAAAAATGCCTGCAGCCAAAAAAACCTTTATCAGCAGAGAAAGGCGAAGGGTGTGCAGCTTTCAATACAAAATGTTTTGTTTCGTCTATTAATAATTGCTTTTCCTGCGCAAACTTACCCCAAAGCAAAAACACTACTCCTTTTTTTTCATCGGATATTTTTTGAATTACTGCATCAGTGAATTCAGCCCATCCAAATTTGGCATGGCTGAAAGGCTCGTTGGCCCTCACCGTTAGTGCGGCATTTAACAACAGTACCCCCTGGCCTGCCCAGCGGGTGAGGTTGCCATACTGTGCAGGCATGGCCACTCCCAGGTCGGTTTGTATTTCTTTAAAAATATTTACCAGCGAGGGTGGTGGTTTGATCCCATTAGGAACGGAAAAACTTAATCCATGGGCCTGTCCTTCTCCATGATAGGGGTCTTGCCCGAGTATCACTACTTTCACCCGGGTAAAAGGAGTTTGATTAAATGCATTGAAGATTAACGGACCGGGTGGGTAAATGATCTTGCCTGTGGCTTTTTCTGTTTTCAGAAAAGTAACGATCTGCTGAAAGTAAGGTTTGGTGAATTCGTTCTTTAATACTTCCTTCCAGGAGGGCTCGATTTTTACATCCATGACTGAAATTTTCATAAAAATAGAAAAGAGCCGCCAATAAGCGACTCTCTATCTTCGTGATCTGGATTGGATTCGAACCAATGACCCTCAGCTTAGAAGGCTGATGCTCTATCCAGCTGAGCTACCAGACCAATTTTTTTGCAGCCGCAAAACTAAGAAAATTTTACTTTGCACCTGAACTTAATTTAGTAGTGCCCGATAATTTTTATGCAGGCATTCATATACATCCTTTTCAGCAAGAAAATTGATAAGTATTATGTTGGCTCCTCAACAGATTTAAACAGACGGTATGAGGAGCATAACAGAGGAAAAGAGAAATTTTCAAGAAAAGGTATCCCCTGGCAATTGGTTTATTCAGAAGTATGTGAAGATTTAAGACAGGCAAGACAAAGGGAAAAAGCATATCAAAAAAATTAAAAACAGGATATTTATTGGGCAGTTGATAAGCTCAGTTGGATAGGCACCCCGATCATAATCGGAAGGGTCATTGGTTCGAATCCAATCCGGATCACCCAGGTTAAAAGCATGTTTACGGGCTTTTTTTTATGCTTGCTTTTGATTTAAACAGATAAAAACTGCTAATTTTACCTTCTACAACTTTTTGCTATGAAGTATTTTTCTATCTAAGATAAAGCACTGCTTTTCTTAGTACGTAACAGTTACTATGCACAACCTGTAAGGGTTTGTGCCGTTCATCAATTATCAATTAAAATACTATCATGGCATCTTTAACTAAAAATATCAATTCCTTTTTTACATTATTTGGCAAAGCCCTGAAAGGCGATACGGACGATTTTACAACGGGCAGTATTAACCGGGCAATTTTTTTACTGGCTATTCCAATGATCATGGAAATGCTGCTGGAAGCGCTTTTTGCATTGGTTGATATTTACTTTGTGAATAAGGTTGGCAGCGAAGCAGCTTCCACCGTGGTACTTACCGAAGGATCATTGACCATTTTGTATTCCGTGGCCTGGGGCTTATCAATTGGCATAACAGCACTGGTGGCAAGGCGTGCAGGCGAAAAGAATTTCATGGAAGCATCCAATATTGCAGTGCAGGCCATTTTACTGGGTGTAATATTATCTATCCTGGTCAGTATCGCGGGATTCTTTTTCTCAAAAGAAATTTTGTTGCTGATGGGGGCATCGGCCAAAGTTGCCGAGGAGCATCATTTGTTTACCCAAATTATGCTTACCGGTAACATTGTTATCATGTTATTATTCATTAACAATGCCATTTTCAGGGGAGCAGGAAATGCCTCGATAGCGATGTGGGTTTTGCTGGTGGCAAATGCCATCAATATTGTTTTGGACCCCCTGCTCATACTGGGCATCGGGCCCTTCCCAAAATTAGGAGTGGTGGGGGCAGCAGTGGCCACCACCACGGGCAGATCGATTGCTGTACTGGTTCAGTTTTATTTTCTGTTCAACGGAAAAGCGCTGGTAAAACTGGCAGCCCGCCATTTTAAAGCAAACATGAGCCTGATGGCAAGCATCCTGAAAACGTCGGCTGGCGGCATGTTCCAGTTCATTATAGGGAGTTGCAGCTGGATGTTTTTATTAAGGATCATTTCCGAATCGGGCGAATCGGCGATAACCGGCTATGGCACGGCTATCAGGATATGCATATTCACTATTTTACCTGCCTGGGGCCTTGCAAATGCGGCAGCAACGCTGGTGGGGCAAAACCTGGGGGCAAAACAACCCGACCGGGCAGAGCAATCGGTATGGCGAACTGCCTTTATCACATTTTGCTTTTTTGCAGTGGTGGCAGTAGTTTTCTTTCTTTTTGGCGGGGTACTTATGCGCTTTTTTACTGCTGATAAAACGGCAATTGCAATTGGTACCGAATGTCTGCATATACTGGCTATTGGCTACGTGTTTTTTGCCTATGGCATGATCATCAGCCAGGCATTTAACGGGGCCGGAGATACCCGTACCCCCACTTATATCAACCTTTTTGTTTTTTGGATATTGCAGATACCCCTGGCCTGGGTGCTGGCTAAATTCCTGAAAATGGGCCCAACCGGTGTGTATATTGCCATCGGGGTATCCGAAACTGTACTGGCAATAGTGAGTGTTGTGATATTTAGAAGGGGGAAATGGAAATTGGTAAAAGTCTGATTTTTACTATCTTAGCATAATTAATAAAAAAAGGTACAAATTTTGCCTTTCCATTAATTTAACATTATATTTGCACATAACTCAGACAAAAAATTTTAATTAAATTAAAGTTTATGAAACAAAAACTAACACTAATTCTGGCATTCGCTCTTTTAGCCACAAGTGCCTTTTCTCAAAAATCTAAAAAGAAGATGGGAACCGGAGATAAAAAAGGGCCGCTTTTCGGTTTACATTATAACATGCAGGATTTCAATGCTCCGCTGGGTATTAAAGATCCAATCACTGGTAAAGTTTACAGCACTTTCAGGGATATGACCAAAGGTTTCTCTCTGTCTTACTGGAGGGGTCTTACTTCAAGACTTGACCTGGCTGTTAAAGCAAATGCAAGTTTCCGTGATTACCGTGCAATCCGCACAGGTTTAACTCAAAAGACTGAAATCGGTCTGGAACTGGAACCTACACTTAATATGCGTGTGTTCCCGGACAAAGCGATCATTAATCCATTCTTAACAGTGGGTGCTGGCGCCGGATGGTACACTGACAAACTGGGTTACTATGTACCTGCTGGTGCTGGTGTTCAGGTTAACTTCAACAGCCAAACATACATGTTTGTTCAGGCTCAATACAGGTGGGATCTGACCAAGAAAGACGCTAAATATGGTAACAAACAAGTAACCGGCGACAATTTATTCTATTCAATCGGTTTTGCTCAAAATATCGGTAAGGAAAAACCAAAAGTTGTTCCTCCGCCACCACCACCAGTTGTTGAGCCTCCAAAAGACAGGGATGGCGACGGTGTATTGGATGTTGACGACAAATGCCCGGATGTTGCTGGTTTAGCTTCATTGCAAGGTTGCCCAGACAGGGATGGTGATGGTATCACTGATGCAGAAGACAAATGTCCTGATGTTCCAGGTTTGGCACGCTACCAGGGTTGCCCTATTCCTGACAGGGATAAAGATGGTATCAATGACGAAGTTGATAAGTGTCCTGATGTTCCAGGTGTTGCACGTTATCAAGGTTGCCCAATTCCTGATACTGATGGTGATGGTGTAAATGATGAAGAAGATAAGTGTATCAACGAAAAAGGCCCTGCTTCAAATTATGGATGCCCTGTAATTGAGCAAGAAAAAATTGATATTGTCAAAATGGCTGCAAAAAATGTATTCTTTGCAACTGCAAGTGACAAATTATTAGCACAATCATTTAAACGTTTAAATGATGTTGTTACTATCCTGAATCAAAATCCAACATATAAAATTCAGATCGATGGTCATACCGATTCTCAGGGTAATGATGAGTACAATATGGATCTTTCTAACAGGAGGGCTGCTTCAGTGAAAGCTTACTTAGTTAGCAAAGGTATTGCAGAAGGACGTCTGAGCTCAACTGGTTATGGTGAAACAAAACCAGTTGCTGACAACAACACTGCAAAAGGCCGTTCACAAAACAGGAGAGTGGAAATGACTTTGAGCAACTATTAATAGTTTCTTAAAATGATAAGAAAGAGCCCCCGGGAGTTTCCGGGGGCTCTTTCATTATATCCTCTTTGTACTTGGATAAACGGCATAAAAAAAGCTATCCAATAAGGGATAGCTTTTTTTTAAATGTTTTTGAATTGCTTACATCTTTTGTTCCAGTTCCATCAGTTTCTCAAATGCAATCTCGTAATCAGCATTTGCTTTTTTTAATTCTTCTGTAGCCGTGTTGTACGCTGTTTCGGTTTGTAAAAACTTTGTTTTATCGCTATAAATCTCAGGTAGTGCCAAGTCTGATTCCAGTTGGGCTTTCTTTTTTGTAAGCTCTGCAATCTTTTCCTCCAGTTGTTTAAACAAATTCTTTTGCCTGTTTAATTCTTTTTTTAGCTCTTTGTCGATACCTGTATTTGTTGCCGCAGGCGCAGGTGTGTTAGCAGGTTTCACCGGTTCTGCTTTTTCCGCAATGGCAGTATTTGCCGGCTGTTTACCTGTTTCAGCTTTTAATGAAGCAGTATCCGCTTTTTCCTTACGGGCTTTCCAGTCTTCATATTCTGCATAAGTACCTTTGAACTCACGTATCTTATGGTCTTCAATATCCCATATTTTGTTGGCGATACGGCTGATAAAATAACGATCGTGACTTACCAATACAATAGTGCCTTCATATTTATTCAATGCTTCAACCAGCAGATCAACTGAATGAATATCCAGGTGGTTGGTAGGTTCATCCAGCATTAAGAAGTTGGCCTTGCTGGCAATGGTTTTTGCCAGTGCCACCCTTGCTTTTTCGCCACCACTTAATACTTTTATTTTCTTTTCAACTGTATCGCCGCTAAAAAGGAAGGCACCCAATAAACTTCTCAGCTCTAAATCATTTTTTCCGCTGCGGGCTTCCTTCATTTCCTCCAGGATATCGTTGTTCAGGTTCAGCGCTTCCAACTGGTGCTGAGCATAAAAAGATTCTTCCACATTATGCCCCCATTCCCTGTCGCCGCTGAAAGATTCGGTGCCTGCAATGATGCGCAGCAGGGTGGATTTACCTTTACCATTAGCGCCTATCAAAGCGATCTTATCGCCCCGGTCAATCTCTGCTCCCGTATTTTCCAGGATCTTTACCTCACCAAAGCTTTTGCTGACATGTTTCAGGGTGGCAATGATCTTGCCGGGCGTTTTGTCGATGGCAAAGTTGATGCGCATATTCGGCCTTTCTAATTCAACATCTTCAATCCGCTCGAGTTTGTCTAATTTTTTTATGATACTTTGAGCCATGGCCGCCTTACTGGCTTTTGCCCTGAATCTTTCCACCAGCCGTTCGTTTTGACGAATATAATCCTGCTGGTTTTCGAAAGCCTTTTGCTGCATTTCAATGCGCAGGGCTTTTTCTTTTTCGTAATAAGAATAATTACCCGTGTAAAAATGCAGTTGCCGCTGATACAACTCCACAATTTTATTTACCATCCTGTCTAAAAAGAACCGGTCATGCGATACGATCACCACAGCACCCGGATAATGAACCAGGTATTTCTCCAGCCACTCAATACTGGGAAGATCCAGGTGGTTGGTAGGCTCATCCATCAGCAGTACATCAGGATTTTGCAATATCATTTTTGCAAGCAATACCCTCATGCGCCAGCCCCCGCTAAAATTCTTATAAGGTTTTCCCAGGTCAGCATTGGCAAAACCAAGGCCCTGTAAAATTTCCTCGGTGCGATGGTGTATGCTGTAGCCATCCAGCACTTCCATTTCATGTAACAGGTCGGCATATTTATTAGCCAGGGTTTCATCGCCGGTCTTTTCCAGTTCATGCCCGATCTCTTCCATTTCTTTTTCCAGCTGCTTTACTCTTTCAAAAGCACCAAGGGCCACTTCCAGGATGGAATCTTCAGTGTCAAAACCCAGCAGGTCCTGGTGTAAAAAACCAACGGTGGTTTCACGCCCTTTTTCCACAGTACCTTTAGACGGCGAGTACTGATTGGTGAGTACTTTAAGCAAAGTAGATTTTCCGGTACCGTTATAACCGATAAGGCCGATACGTTCATTGGGCTGAATATGCCAGGTGGCATCTTCCACGATTGTTCTGGCACCAAATTCAAATGTTACATTTTGTAATCCTAAAAGCATAATCTGAGTATCGATATACGGTTTTTGAAGCCGCAAAAATAACGAATATCGAACCTTAATGGATAAACTACTGTTATAAATCAAAAAATCTTGTATTTGCAGCCTTAATATGTTTAATGAGTAGTTAGATTTGCAAAAAAATAAAGTCTATGAAAAAAGTGCTTTTAGTTCTATTGATAGCCATTCTTGGAATTGCCGGCTACTACTGGTACATGTTCAGCAGAAAGAGTGAAGCCAACAGCGGCCCCAAACAGGAGGCGCTTAAATTGAAAAAGCATTCGGATAAATTCAATCAGTCTGTAACTGCTGCCATGGGGGCTTATTTTGATATTGCCGGGGCATTGGTAGATGCTGACACTGCAAAAGCTAAAACAGCAGCTGCAAATTTTGTCAGGTTACTTGACAGTATTCCAATGGATGAATTGAAAAAAGATACCACTAATATTTACGAAACTGCCATGGGCACTTTTGGGGATATAAAAAATAATGCAGCGGATATACTGGCCGTGAACGACCTGCAGCAAATGCGCCAGGATTTTTCGAATGTTTCGGAAAATTTATACCCTACCTTTTTCAATGTTATAAATTATGAAGGAGAAACATTATACTGGCAAAATTGCCCTATGGCTTTTGGCGATGGTAAAGAAGCCAACTGGGTAAGCAAATCAGAGGAAGTGGTGAACCCCTATCTTGGAAAAAATCATCCTGAATTTAAAGCCACCATGCTTCACTGCGGCAGCGTAAAAGCCACAATCAAGGCAAAATAAAGGATACTGAGGATCAGTATTAACAGAAATTATGTTACACACTATGAAATTATTTTCCTTCACGCTTCTGTTTGTATTGACCGGATCTGTTCTGTTTGCACAAAATAAGTATACCATCAGTGGTTATGTGAAAGATTCGCTTAATGGTGAAACACTTATTGGTGCCACCATTGCTGTACAGGGGCAAACCAAGGGGATCAACAGTAATTCCTATGGCTTTTATTCCATAACACTTGATGAGGGTAAATATGTGCTTATCTGCACTTTTGTTGGTTACCGTGTTAAGGCTGTTTCTATCGACCTGAAAGCAGATACCAGGATAAACTTTGATGTTTTGCCCAGGGCATACCTGGCGCAGGAAGTAGTTGTATCTTCTAAGAAAAGAGATGCCAATGTAAAAAATGCGCAAATGGGAAAATTCACATTGCCCATTGAACAAATAAAATCAATCCCTGCTTTCCTGGGTGAGGTTGATCTGCTAAAGACCGTACAGTTTTTGCCCGGGGTACGTAATGCCGGGGAGGGTAGTGCCGGAATCTATGTACGTGGCGGCGGCCCGGACCAGAACCTGATATTACTGGATGATGCGCCTGTTTATAATACCGGGCATCTCTTTGGTTTTTTCTCCATCTTTAATTCAGATGCCATAAAAAATGTAACCCTTATTAAAGGGGGGATGCCGGCCCAATATGGCGGAAGATTGTCCAGTGTGCTGGATGTTTCGATGAAGGAGGGCAATAACCAGAAATTGCAGGTAGATGCAGGCATTGGTTTGATTGCATCCAGGCTGTCTGTGCAGGGGCCTCTAAAAAAGAACAAATCCTCATTTATCGTTTCCGCCCGTCGCACCTATATTGATGCCCTGGCTAAGCCATTCGTAAAGTCAGGCAGCCAGTTTAAAGGCAGTGGCTATTATTTTTACGATCTGAACGCAAAAGTGAATTACATATTTTCAGAAAAAGACCGGCTGTATCTCAGCGGTTATTTTGGAAGGGATGTATTTGATTATGTAAACGGGAAACAAAGTTTAAAATTCAATATCCCCTGGGGCAACGCAACAGGTACCCTGCGATGGAACCATGTTTTCAACAACAAGTTATTTGGTAATACCACAGCGGTCTATAATGATTATAACTTTAGTTTCAATGCGGTACAAAACGATTTTCAGTTAAAACTGGCATCAGGAATAAGGGATCTTAGTTTGAAACAGGATTTTGACCTCTATCCTTACACCGGCCATAAATTGAAATTTGGAGGAATTTACACCTATCACCGATTTACGCCTTCCGTGATCAGCGGCAAGCAGGATACAACTGTTTTCAGGCCCAATAATGCCCAGCTGAAATATGCCCACGAAGCTGCTGCTTACCTGCAGGATGACTGGGAAATCAATGAAAAGCTGAAGGTCCATTTTGGATTGAGATATAGCTGGTTTCAGCAGACAGGACCTTATAAAATCTACCAGACAGATGTGAACGGAAACCGAACAGACAGTACTGTATTCGGCGGTGGGAAAGCTGTTAAAACTTACGGCGGACTTGAACCCAGATTCACTTTCAGGTATGCCATCAATGATGAAACATCTGTGAAAGGATCTGTGACAAGGAATTTGCAATATATACACCTGGTTAGTAATGCAGGCACCACGTTGCCAACTGATATTTGGGTACCCAGTACCTATAAAGTGAGGCCGCAAATAAGCTGGTTGTATGCCCTGGGGCTTTTCAGGAACTTTAAGGATAATATGTATGAAACATCTGTGGAGCTGTATTACAAGCAGATGCAGAACCAGATTGAATATGAAGAAGGTTATGTGCCCAGCAGCCTGGATGATACAGAGAATCATTTTGCCTTTGGAAAGGGATGGAGCTATGGAGCAGAATTTTTTGTGAATAAAACAAAGGGAAGGCTAACCGGCTGGGTTGGATACACCTTAAGCTGGACCTGGCGAAAATTCCCTGCTTTAAACTTTGGTCAAAAATACCCTGCCAAATATGACCGGAGAAACGATATGAGCGTTGTAGCCATTTATGAATTGAGCAAAAAATGGAAACTATCAGCATCCTTTGTCTTTGGAACCGGTAATTCGGCCACATTGCCACAGCGTTTTTATATTGTGAACGGCATACTAACTCAGGAATACAGCCGCATCAATGAATACAGATTACCATCCTATCATCGGTTGGATTTTGCTGCAATCATGACACCTAAGAAGAACCTGCGCCGTAAATGGAAGAGCGAATGGGTGTTCAGTGTTTATAACCTGTACAATCGTAAAAATCCATACTTCGTTTATTTCGATCAAACCGGAAGTCCTTATAATGGCACACTGGAGATACAGGCCAAGCAGGTATCCCTGTTTCCAGTAATTCCTGCTATTACCTGGAATGTGAAGTTTTAAAACTGCTATTGTTAAGGCTTTAAATGAAAGATAAAAAAAAGCGCCAGTAAAAACCAGCGCATGTTAAATATCAATTAGGTATAGGTTAACGGGTAAATGTTTGGTATCGCTCTACATAAGCCCCGGGAAACGCAGGATCCGGTCCTTTTGAAACCAGGGTAAACAATACATCAGTAAGTGTGAGCATGGTCCAGTTGTAACTTTTAGGCGAAGAATTGGTTACCAGCGTACCCTGTCCAGCAAATTCGTAGGTTCCCAGGTCTGAAGTGGTGCTGTTTAACTTATATTCAAAACTTCCATCGGCACCAAACCGCACGAAATTCTTGGGTTTGGGTGTCGATTTGATGATTGTGTCCTTTACAAAAACCCCGTTTTGATATATCCTTAGCTGTACACGATTGATAACCCATTCACCAACTACCTGTTGTTCTTTTGGTAAACTGGTGCTGGTATCTGCCTTGGCACAAGAATTAAATATTGTTGAAATGAAAAATAATCCTGCTATCAGTAATAGGGATGGGTAAGCGGTTTTCATCACGAATAAAATATTGATTAAAGGAATAACGGAGAAACCAATATTTTATTGTTTCGTTTTTAGTTTGTGAATAAACCTGATTACACCGCTTTTTTGCAAATCTGAAGATATACGTACCTCATACCTGTTATCTCCATCATTAACAACCATTAATGCGGTATTAGGCGGAATAGTACCAAGATTTTCTGCATACATAACCAGCTCATTAACAGGCTTGCTTGGGTCTACGTCTAAAGTGAGTTTCAGCGGCTTTTCAGTAAGTCTTTTGTGAGCCAGCAGTAGCTTACCATTAAAGAATAAGGAAATGCTGTCACCATCAATTTCGCCATTGTCATATAAAGCAACTGTAAAACTGGTACTGTCTATTTCAATAGTTTTAATAAGCTCGCTGTTGCGTTTCTTATAAGAATCATCCTGGAGCTTATTTTCTTCAGGAACTTTTTTTACTGCAGGTTCGGTTGCGGGGGTGTTATTTGTAACAACTTCTCTGGATTCTGTACTGCCCTGGTTTACTGGCTCGGTTCTTACAGGAGGAGTTGGTTTGGTCTTAATATCTTTCTTAACAACCGGTGCTGTTTTTTTAGGCTCTGTTTTTACTGCCGGGGGGTCTTTAGGCGTAACCTTTACAACGGGAGGTGCTGTTTTTTTGGGAACCGTTTTTGTAACCGCAGTAGTTGGGTTTTGTGTAGTTTTTGGTTTGGTATCTGGTTTCGTTTTTGCAGCCGGGGTGCTTACAAATGCCGGGTTCTTTTGTAAAACCCTCCTGGTTAAAAGTGTAGTCCCGAAACCACAATCGCCCTGTTGGTTTGGTACCGGCACCCAGCTGCCTTCAAGCGATTGTTCATCACTTTTTTGGGAATAAACCAGCTTGTGTATTTGAAAACAATTACGGATTGTAACCGGCACATTGGTTTTAGTGCGTTCAGTTTCTCTTACCTCAACTGATTTGCTTGCCTTATCGATAGTGCCACTTAGCCTGCAGATTGTGTAATATCGTTTTCCCGCATCACTGAAATAAGTGTATGAATAACCTGAAACCTTGTTTCCATTGCATTCCAGCTCCAGAACGTATTCGCAGCGGTCGCCTCCCCATCCTGAGAAGGAAGTACTTTTATCAATAAACTCGCCCTTCCACTGACCGGTAAAATCCTGGGCCGAAAGTGTAATTGAAATACAGGTAAAAATAAAAACGGGTATAATTTTCTTCATCTTTACAAAGATATTTTAGATTAATTTTTCCATAGCTAATACTTCGTTAAATTTGCAGCCTGAAATTAGCCATTGGTCATTAGTTCGTTTTGATGCAATCATTCAGCATTTGAAGAATGGTAAATGCCCAATGATTAATGACTGATATCAAAACGACTTTTCAATTAAAGATATGATAAAGATAACATTACCCGATGGGGCAGTTCGTGAATATGAATCCGGAAGTTCTTCATTTGATGTAGCAAAATCCATCAGTGAAGGTCTGGCAAGGAAAGTGCTTGCGGCAAACGTAAATGGTGAAGTGTGGGACCTGCACAGGCCAATAGAAAAAGACGCTGCGGTTAAATTACTTACCTGGGACGATGCCGATGGTAAATCAACTTTTTGGCATTCATCTGCCCACTTAATGGCAGAAGCAGTTGAATCGGCTTTCCCGGGTGTTAAATTCTGGGTTGGTCCAGCTATCGAAAAGGGATTTTATTATGATATGGACCTGGGCGACAGGAAGATGACTGAAGAAGATCTGCTTGCTCTTGAGAAAAAAATGAATGAGCTGGCTAAACAAAAAAATCCTTACCTCCGAAAAGCAATGCCCAAGGCTCAAGCAATACAGTATTTTACCGAGAAAGGTGATGAATATAAGCTGGACCTGCTGAGTAATTTAAATGATGGTGAAATAACTTTTTATACACAGGGCGCTTTTACAGATCTGTGCCGGGGGCCACATATTCCCAATACCGGGTTTATTAAGGCAATTAAACTTACCAGTGTTGCAGGTGCTTACTGGAAGGGCGATGAAAAGAACAAACAGCTTACCCGTATTTATGGAGTTAGTTTTCCGGAGCAAAAAGAACTGGATGAATACCTGCATATGCTGGAAGAGGCAAAGAAGAGAGATCATCGCAAACTTGGAAAGGAACTGGGTATATATACCATGGACGATAATGTGGGGCCGGGTTTGATATTATGGATGCCGAATGGTACTGTTATTATTGAGGAGCTGGAAAAACTGGCCAAGCAAACAGAAAACGAAGCCGGATATAAAAGAGTGGTAACCCCGCATATCGCCAAGGAAAGTATGTACTTAACCAGTGGCCACCTGCCTTATTATGCAGACAGCATGTTTCCTCCAATGGAACTGGATGGTGAGCGGTATTACCTGAAAGCCATGAACTGTCCGCACCACCATAAAATATTTGATGCAGAACAAAGAAGTTATAAAGACCTGCCTTACCGTATTGCAGAATATGGAACCTGCTACCGGTATGAACAGAGTGGTGAATTGTTTGGCTTGATGCGGGTGCGCTGCCTCCATATGAATGACGCACATATCTATTGCAGCAAGGAACAGTTTGCCCAGGAGTTCAAGGCTGTTAATGATATGTACCTGAAGTATTTTAAGATATTTGGTATAGAAAAATACGTGATGAGGCTAAGCCTGCATGATCCGGAAAAACTGGGTCAGAAATATGTAAATGAACCCGAATTGTGGTTGCAAACGGAGGAATTGGTAAGAAATGTATTGATAGAAACAGGTGTTCCATTTGTTGAGGTAAAAGGCGAAGGTGCTTTTTACGGACCCAAGATTGATGTTCAGATTTGGAGTGCAATAGGACGTGAATTTACCCTGGCAACCAACCAGGTTGATTTTGCACAGTCACGCAGCTTTAAATTGTCATTTACCAATCAGAATAATGAGCCTGAAATACCATTAATTATTCACAGGGCACCACTAGGTACGCATGAAAGGTTCATCGGCTTTTTGCTGGAACATTATGCAGGAAAATTCCCAACCTGGCTGGCTCCATTGCAGGTTAAGATTCTGCCTATCAGCGATAAATTCATGGATTATGCCAATACGGTTCTGAGTACGCTTAAAAAGGCGGGCATACGTGCAGAGATCGATGACAGGAGCGAAAAAATTGGCAGGAAAATCAGGGATACCGAGATAGCCAAAGTGCCTTATATGCTTATAATAGGTGAGAAGGAGATGAGTGATGGTCAGGTTTCAGTTCGCCGGCAGGGTAAAGGCGACCTGGGCTCAAAATCCGTTGATGCATTTGTACAAGAGGTTGTTACTGAGATTAATGACCGGATTTCGGAATAAAAAGTATGCCGTTTTATATTTAATTTGGATTACCAATATTAAATAAATAAATTGCTTATAGCTTATTAAAATAAAATTTACTTTTGACAAGCAAAACAATATTGTAAACTAAAAATTATAGATGTCATTTCCACAAAAGCCCAGGGGCGCTTTTAACCCCCGTTTTAAAAAAGAACAACAACAGGAACACCGAACCAACCACATGATACGAGTGCCGGAAGTAAGACTGGTTGGCGATAATGTAGAAGCCGGTGTTTATCCCATTGCAGATGCACTAAAAATTTCTAAAGAACTGGAACTTGACCTGGTCGAAATTTCACCAGGTGCAAAGCCCCCTGTTTGTAAGATCATAGACTATAATAAATTCCTGTACGAGGAAAAGAAGAAGAAAAAGGAAATGAAAGCGAAGTCCAAGACCAGCGAGGTTAAGGAGATTCGTTTTACGCCCAATACAGACGACCATGACTTTGAGTTCAAAGTAAAGCATGCGGAAAAATTCCTCAGCGATGGCGATAAGGTGAAAGCGCATGTTCAGTTTAAGGGCCGTGCCATCATGTTCAAGGAAAGAGGAGAATTATTACTCCTGAAATTCGCTGACCGGTTAAAAGATGTCGGGGCACTGGAAGGTATGCCAAAAATGGAAGGTAAGAGGATGCTGGTGATGTTTGCACCCAAGGCCAAATTATCTAAAAGGAAACAACAGGAAGCAGACAGGTTATAAGTTTGCCACTGCATAAAAAATTAAGGGAAGTTCTTGCTTCCCTTTTTTATTTTTACAAAAATGGACATCAGTTTAAACAAATATATCAGCGAAACCGGGTTCTGCAGCCGACGGGAGGCAGATAAGTACATTGAACAACTACGGGTCACAATCAACGGGGTGGAGGCCACTAAAGGCAACCGCGTAAAAGAAGGTGATGAGGTGAGGGTTGACGGGGAGTTGGTAGGCAGGAAAAAGAAAACGGCTGTTTACCTGGCACTTAATAAACCCAAAGGAATAACCTGTACCACCGACCTGAAAGACAGGACCAATATCATAGATTTTGTAAATTATAAAAGCAGGATATTTCCGATTGGCAGACTGGATAAACGAAGCGAGGGACTTATCTTTTTAACCAATGACGGAGATATCGTAAACAAGATACTGCGTGCCGGCAACCAGCATGAAAAGGAATATGTTGTTACAGTAGATAAACCAATCAGCCCCGATTTTATACAAAAAATGCGGAATGGAGTTCGCATTTTAGGAACCATTACCCAAAAGTGCTTTGTAAAACAGGAGGGTCCGAACCGTTTCAGGATAATCCTGGTGCAGGGACTGAACCGGCAGATACGCCGTATGTGCGAAGTGCTTGGCTATAAGGTGGAAACACTGAAACGAATCCGTATCATGAACATAACGCTTGCCAACTTACCCCCTGGAAAATGGCGGTACTTTACCCCGGCAGAAATTGAGACTATCAGCCAGATGGTCCGGTATTCCAGCAAAACAGCCGAAGGGGCAGACGGCATGGATGAATAAACACTATTTGGCTTTGTATTTCATCGGCCTGAAGGAGTGCGGTATTGCGCATAAAAAATTGCATGCAGACCAGGCAAAAAATGTTTACATTACTATACCCAATCAAATAATTAAATTGTAAATACTAAACGATTTACTATGAAAAATATGCTGGCACTTCTTATGGTAGCTGCTTTGATGTTTTCAAAGGCACTGGCACAATCTGTAGCCATTAACACGGATGGAAGCATCGCACACACGAGTGCTTTGCTGGATGTGAAAAGCACCAGTAAAGGTTTGCTTATACCGAGGATGTCAAAACTGCAACGAAACACCCTTGCGTCTCCTGCCAATGGATTAATTGTTTTTCAGGATAGCCCTGACAGTATAGGTTTATACTTTTATTCAGGTGCCCAATGGCACCTGGTATGGAGTGATAATAACAGTAATGCCCTGGGCTGGAAAATAACCGGTAATTCAGGCACAAATGCTGCAAGTAATTTTATTGGTACTTTAGATAATACTCCTTTCAATATCCGGGTGAATAATCAAAAATCAGGTACTATCGACCCGGTATCAAACAATGCCTTTTTTGGGTACAATGCAGGGTCGATTATTGCTTCAGGAGTCAATAATACGGCTGTTGGCAACAATTCATTGCTCAGCAATAATACAGGAAGCGGCAACTCCGTATTAGGATACCAGGCCCTGTTCAGCAACTTTGCAGGCGACAATAATACTGCCATTGGTGCCAATGCCATTAAGGCAAATACATCAGGAAACAACAACACCGGAGTTGGTTCGGCAGTGTTGTTTAGCAATATTACTGGATTCAATAATGCCGCTTTGGGTTACCAGGCTCTGTACAACAATACATCAGGTAATGCCAATTCTGCTTTAGGAAATACAGCCCTGTATTCAAACAATGCTGGGATAAGTAATACAGCAACCGGATCGGCCGCCCTGTATTCAAACACACTTGGTAACAACAATACAGCAAGCGGCAATGCTGCATTGTTTACAAATACCAACGGGAATTATAATACAGCAACCGGAAATTCAGCCCTTTTTGCCAACCTGCTTGGCAATTATAATGTTGCTGATGGCGCAAGTGCCCTGAATGCTAATATGGGCGGGCATTATAATACAGCGATAGGTGCAAATGCTTTAGCCAGTAATGTAATGGGCAACAACGCAACTGCGGTGGGGTCTGGTGCTATGTATTATGCAAATAACTCAGGCTCAGGATTTGATAATAAAAATGTGGCAGTAGGCTTTGAAGCATTAAGAGGAACCACCAATGCCGGCAATAACAGCGGAAATTTTAATACTGCAGTAGGCTATCAGTCTATGTGGATCAACAGAAACGGGAATAATAATACAGCTTTTGGTACCCTGGCCCTGTACAGCAATAGCGGGGGAAGTAACAATTCGGCAACTGGTTTTTATGCTATGACAAATAATACCAGCGGAGATGATAATACTGCCAACGGATACCAAAGCCTTTACAGTAACAGCGGCGGGGTTTATAATACCGCAACAGGGTCGAACTCACTTTTCAACAACACTTTTGGTATGTCGAATACAGCCAATGGAACCAGGGCTTTGTATACCAATACCACAGCAGGCTTTAATACTGCTGTAGGGTATGAATCCATGTATAGTAATGGTAGCGGTGAAAGGAACACTGCCATAGGAAATACAGCTTTGAGGAGCAACACAACCGGTTATGAGAATACCAGTTCAGGTGCAGAATCTTTATTTGGCAACACCGGGGGTATAAGGAACACTGCATCCGGTTACCGGGCGCTTACCGGCAATACTAATGGTAATGATAATACTTCATCGGGGGCTTACAGCCTGAACAGTAATTCAACCGGAAATCAAAATACAGCTAACGGGGCGTTCGCCTTGTTTGCCAATACAAACGGGCAGGCCAATACAGCCAGCGGATACCAAAGTCTTTATTCAAATACCACCGGATTCAACAATACCGCAACCGGTGTTTTTGCCTTGTTTGCCAATACCATTGGTCAAAATAATACTGCTGAGGGACTTGGGTCACTGCAGGCTAATACAACCGGATATAGCAACACGGCATCCGGATTCCAGTCGATGGTGCTGAACACGGTGGGATATGAGAATACAGCATCCGGGATGTTTGCCCTGTCGGCCAACAGCAGCGGTTATTCAAATGCAGCATTTGGGTACAGCGCTTTGGCAGGTAATTCAACTGGTACCAGTAATACAGCGGTTGGTTATAATGCACTTGTACAAAACGGCGCTGCAAATTACAATACCGCCGTGGGTTACGATGCCTTGTATAACAGTACCAATGGTACAAATACGGCAGTCGGCTATCAAGCAGCCAGGCCCACTACCACGGGATTCCAGAACACATCGCTTGGTGCCAATTCCATGGTAAACAATACTACCGGGGCATATAACACTGCTATTGGCTACAATACCGGCCCTAATTCAGGAAATTTGTTCAATACAACCACACTGGGCATTGATGCCCGTGGCACCGCCAGCGACCAGGTAAGGATTGGAAATATATTCGTGGGGTCAATTGGGGGGCAGGTAGGCTGGACAACCTTATCGGATGGTAGGTTTAAGGAGCACGTATTGGAAAATGTTCCCGGCATCAGCTTTATTAACAGCCTGCGACCGGTTACCTATACTGTTAACCCCCGGAAAATCCTGGATCATACCGGGCAAAAAATAAGCTATACCGGAGCTTCCAAAACTAATGTCACCACGGGTTTTATTGCACAGGAGGTAGAAGCGGCCGCACGCAAGATAGGTTTTAACTTTTCCGGGGTGGATGCGCCTAAAAACGATAAGGATTTTTATGGGCTCAGGTATGCCGAGTTTGTGGTTCCTCTGGTAAAAGCAGTTCAGGAGCAGCAACAAATGATTGAAAACCAGGCCAAAGAGATCGAGGGGCTAAAAAAGGCAATTGTTCAGCTACAGCAGAAGGATATGCATTGATGTTGGTATTCAGCCGGACAGGGGGTATACCATTTTCCCGGGGGCACAAAAAAATCTGCCATTTTTGCCAAAACCTGCCTGATTATTACTACCTTTGCCGCCCGAAAGGGCAAAATACGCCCATTCAGACATTTCCCACAAGGCTCAACAAGTGTTTCGCCATTGCGAAAACGCCAGCAGGGAGTAACTAAAAACAGTTATGTAATGCCAAAGGTTAAAACCAACAGCAGCGCCAAGAAGCGCTTCAAAGTTACCGGTACCGGTAAGATCACATTCCAGAAAGCTTTTAAACGTCACATCTTAACCAAAAAATCAACCAAGCGCAAGCGTGCTATGCGTATGGATGGTGTGGTTGCAGATTCAAACATGCACTTTGTGAGGCGTTTACTGGGTCTTAAATAATTAAAGAGCCAGCACTAAACTTTCAAATTTCAACTTTAAACTAATTCAAATATGCCACGTTCAGTAAATGCAGTAGCCAGCAGGGCCCGCCGCAAAAGAATATTAAAAGCTGCCAAAGGATACTATGGTAAGCGCAAAAATGTATATACCGTTGCCAAAAACGTAATGGAAAAAGGTTTAACGTACAGTTACGTTGGCCGTAAATTAAAGAAAAGAGAATACCGCACTTTGTGGATTGCACGTATCAATGCTGCAGTTCGTGAAGAAGGCAGTATGACATACAGCCAGTTCATCAATAAACTGAGCACCAAAGGAATCGACCTGAACCGTAAGGTTCTGGCAGATCTGGCTATGAATGAGCCTGAGACTTTCAAAAAATTAATCGAGTCAGTAAAATAATTTGCTGTGTGAAATAAAAAAACCGGTTGTGATCATCACTACCGGTTTTTTTGTGCCCATAATTTCCAGATTCATTTACTTTTGCTGAAATTATTAATAAATCAAAAAGCCGGTAAACCAATTAATGAATAATACTTACGACAGCCTCGTACAGCAAACCTTCAATTTTCCACAGGAAGATTTTAAACTGAAGGATGATTATTTACAATACAATGGTGTGGATATTAAAGCGCTTATTGATAAACATGGCACGCCTTTGAAACTGACATACCTGCCCAAAATAGGTATGCAGATAAACAAGGCCAAAAAGATGTTTGAGAATGCCTTTAAAAAACACAAGTATGAGGGTAAGTATAATTATTGCTACTGTACCAAAAGTTCTCACTTTAGTTTCATAGTGGAAGAAACCCTGAAGCATGATATTCACCTCGAAACATCTTATGCATATGATATTGATATCATCAACTCTCTTTACAAAAGAAGAAAGCTCAATAAAGATATTCATATCATCTGCAACGGGTTTAAACAAAAGAACTATACCAGCCGCATCGCAAAACTGATTAACGACGGTTTTAAGAATGTGATACCGGTATTGGATAATAAAGAGGAACTTAATATGTACAAGCGCAGCATCCGCACCGGTGAACCTTTCAAACTGGGCATCAGGATAGCAGCTGAAGAAGAACCCACTTTCCCGTTCTATACCAGCAGGCTGGGCATTAAGGCAAAAGATGTACTGGAATTTTATGTGGATGAAATTGAGGGATACGAGGATAAATTCCAGTTAAAGATGCTGCATATCTTTTTGAACAAGGGTATCAAGGATGATATTTATTACTGGAGTGAATTGCAAAAAAGCATCAACCTGTATTGCCAGCTCAAGAAGATCTGTCCTGAACTGGATTCAATCAATATTGGCGGAGGCTTCCCTATCAAGCATTCACTCGGGTTTAATTACGATTATCAGTTCATGATAAATGAAATAGTGGGAAATATCAAAACAGCCTGCAAGAAAGCCAAAGTGCCTATGCCCCATATATTCACCGAGTTTGGAAGCTTTACAGTGGGTGAGAGTATGGCGCACATATACAGTGTGATTGGTGAAAAGATACAGAACGACAGGGAAACCTGGTATATGATAGACTCATCATTCATCACCACTCTACCTGATACCTGGGGAATTGGCGAAAAATTCCTGATGCTACCTATCAATAAATGGGAAAACGAATACCAGCGTATTGTATTAGGTGGTATTACCTGCGACGGGCATGATTACTACGACAGCGAGGAGCATATCAATGAAGTTTTTTTGCCTAAGGTAAAAACTGCTAATGAAGAAAGACTGGAAACCAATAAAGAACCATTGTACGTGGGCTTTTTTCATACAGGCGCTTACCAGGATCAGATCAGCGGTTATGGCGGTATCAAGCATTGCCTTATACCTTCTCCCAAGCATGTGATCATTGAAAAAGACAAAAATGGTAAACTGGTGGAGTGGGTGTATGCAAAAGAACAAACCAGCCAGAGCATGCTGAAAATATTAGGCTATAAATAAGGTGACCGCTCATGTAATTTTACGATAGGCAAACTTTGTGTTGCCTATTTTTATATCAACCAAACAAATACCAGCATGAAAAATAAATTCAGTTTTTGCATTATTGTAGCTTGCTTTCCGGCTGTTTTCATTACCGGAACTGCGAAGGCTCAAACTGCTGAAGATTCTATAAAGGCAGTGATCAACAAGATGTTTGCCGGGATGAAGAACAGTGATACCCTGATGGTGAAATCCTGCTTTACTGAAACAGCGGTTTTACAAACTTTTGGTAAAGACAAAGAAGCCCGGACAATCATTACAACGGAAACCCCGGGTGATTTTGCGAAGATCATTGCCACCATACCTGCAGGCGCAGCGGATGAACAAATTGTTTTTAAGGACCTGAAAATTGATGGTCCTATGGCAGCTGTATGGACACCTTTTAAATTATATTTCAACGGAAAATTCTACAGCTGCGGGGTTAACTCTTTTCAGCTGGTACGACTTAACGGAGAGTGGAAAATTCAGTACATACTGGATACCAGGCGAAAAACAAACTGTGAATAAAAAAGCCCCTCCTAAGACTAGGAGGGACTTTTCTCTGACTAAATCAGAACCAAACCAACTGTATGTATTTATGAAAAAAACTACGCTTATTGTATAGCGATATCTTTGGCGCCGCCTTTCACTTCTTCTTTTTTAGGAAGCTCCAGAGTGAGGATACCGTTCTCGTACCTGGCTGCAATATTGGCCGCATCAATCTTATCATCAACAGTGAAACTGCGTTTGAAAGCTTTGTAGCCAAATTCTTTGCGGATCATTTTCTCATTCTCTGTTGTGTTTTCTGTTTTCTTTTCGGCACTGATTGTTAAAACCTTGCCATCCAGTTTTACATTGAAATCTGCTTTTTCCATACCCGGCGCAGCCAATTCAATTTTGTACTGATCTGCTTTTTCAACAATGTTGGCCGGAGGAAAATGCAATACATCTTCCCTGAATGATTTACCAAAATTTGCAGGTAATTCATTGAATAATTCGTTCATTAAACCATCAAAGGTTCTGTTGATTGGGTTGTTAACTTTTACGAGTGTCATGGTTATAAATTTTTAATTGTTTGTTTTGAATTTGATTTACGTTGTTCAAAATGTATTCCAACCCGTTTATCGAGACAAAATTGTCAATTATGCAAAATCTTTGCGACATAATGGCTTGTTTTTAATCGGCCGGATGACATAATTTCCTGTATTTGCAAATTTCGATATTGGGAATACTCTTCTATCTGAAGCGTTTTTCTAAAGGAAGTATGTAATTTTACATTCTAAAAAAACAAAAAGATATGTATCCGGAAGAAATTGTAATACCAATGAAAGAGGAGTTGACCGAAAATGGTTTTTCTGAATTACTGACTGCTGAAGCTGTTGAGAATAAACTCGCAGAAAAAGGAACAACCCTTGTAATGATCAACTCAGTTTGTGGCTGCAGTGCTGGTACAGCCCGTCCAGGCGTGCTTATGGCAGTGCATAATGCTGTTAAAAAGCCAGATAATATTACCACGAGTTTTGCAGGCTTTGATATTGAAGCAGTTAAAAAATTGCGTGAACACCTGCTGCCTTATCCTCCTTCATCACCAGCTATTGCCTTATTCAAGGATGGTAAACTGGTTCATTTTATCGAACGTCACAATATTGAGGGCCGAAGTGCACAGATGATTGCTGAAAACCTCATTGGCGCATTCGATCAATATTGTAACTAAAAGCATTTATTAGTAAGTATCATAAAAGCCTCCTGTTTTTGAACGGGAGGTTTTCTTTTTAATGCAAGGTTATCCGTATACTATTATCCGCATTGGTTATTGAACGAATCAGTATATTGCAGTCCAAATTTATAAACCTCATATAAGCAGATGTATCCCAACTTGTATTATGTATTCCTTGATTGGTTTGGCGTGAAGTGGCACGGCTTAAGTTTTCTAAACACTTTTGGTCTTTTTGTGGCACTTGGTTTTATTACAGCTGCTGTTATTTTGAGTAAAGAATTACAACGGAAGGAAAAGCAGGGCCTTTTATCGCCCAGGGAAGAAATGATCACTGTTGGAAAGCCTGCATCAATATTGGAGATCTTGCTTAATGGTTTGGTGGGGTTTATTTTTGGGTTTAAGATACTGGGTTTGTTCATAAATAAACCGGTGGAAGTAAATCCGCAGGATTACATTTTTTCTTCTTCAGGTAATTTATTGGGGGGGCTATTGCTTGGGGGGGTCCTGGCATGGTACAAATGGCATGATAAAAACAAACAGAAACTTAAAGAGCCGGAAAACCGCCATGTGCGTATCTGGCCGCACGACAGAGTAGGGGATATTATTATACTGGGCCTTATTTTTGGTATCATCGGCGCCAAGATTTTTGACAATCTGGAGAACTGGGATGATTTCATGAAAGATCCTTTGGGCCGGCTGTTTTCTCCCAGCGGTTTGACTTTTTATGGCGGCCTCATACTTGCTGCCATTGCTATTTGCTGGTATGCTGCAAAAAAGGGGATCAGGATTATACATTTAGTAGATGCGGCAGCACTGGCTTTATTATTAGCCTATGCGGTCGGGCGTATTGGTTGCCAGGTTTCAGGCGATGGCGACTGGGGAGTATTTAATAGCGCCTATGTGGTAAATGCTGATGGAAAAGTTGTAGTGGCAGGGGCCGGCGATTATGAGGCCCAGCTTAATAAGTATAAAAGTTATTACCTGGAAGGAGCGGTGGTTGACAAGGGCAGTAAAGGCCAGGATTCTGTAGTTTACGTAACTGACCGAAGGTATGAGAGTCTGGAGAAAGTGCCGCATAAATCATTCAATGGACCTTCCTTTTTGCCTACCTGGCTGTTTGCTTATACATATCCCAATAATGTAAATAAGGATGGAGTACGTATAAAAGATTGCCAGGAGGAACATTGCCGGGCATTACCACAGCCGGTTTTTCCAACCCCTTTCTATGAAACAATTGTGTGTACACTGCTGTTTCTGCTTCTCTGGACTGTAAGAAAACGAATAAAAACGCCAGGAGTAATGTTTGGTATTTATCTCATTTTGAATGGGATAGAGAGATTTACTGTAGAACTTATCCGGGTAAATAATACATACAAGATTTTTGGGTTGCGCCCCACCCAGGCAGAACTGATCTCTGCTTCACTGGTTTTAGCAGGTGTTATATTGATTATTTTTGTTAAAAGAATAAGATCAGCCGAAAATTAATTCACCCGTTAACTTAAAAGCCCTGCCAAAGGATCTTTAGAAACTTATCATTTCCTTTTCCCCCATTTTTGTAACCTTTTGAAATAATCTTCGTATTGGTATACAACCAATCATCCTTGTATTTTACCGTCCAATACAAAACAATGTACTATGTTAAACCAAGTACCTACTTTTGTGAAGTAGTTATCAAAGTATAGTAATTGACATTAAAAACCCGACAGCCATCGGGAAAAACAAAAAGTATAGCCATGAAAAAATTCTTCAGCCTTTTGGCTGCTGCCGTTATCGGTATGAGCAGCTATGCCCAAACCGGGGGTAAGATCACCGGAAGTATTAAAGATGGGGGTAATCAAAAGATCATCGATGCCGCCTCTGTTTCTCTGTTACAAGCCAAAGACTCTGCCCTGGTAAAAGTGGCAGTTGCAGACAAAGAGGGTAATTTCAGCTTCGAAAATGTAAAAGAGGGAAATTACCTGGTGCTTGCCACTTCAGTTGGCCATAGCAAAACCTACAGTTCCAAAATCAGTATCTCAGGAACCTCAGCACAGGTCAACGCAGGTGTAATGCAGTTGGTCCCCGCCGAGAAAGAGCTCAAGGAAGTATCAGTTTCTGCAAAAAAACCGTTAGTCGAAAGAAAACTGGACAGAACCATTGTTAATGTGGACGCATCAATCACAAACACTGGCGGAACGGCTATGGAGGTTTTAGAAAAATCACCAGGGGTTTCTGTGGATAAAGACGGTAATATTAGTTTAAAGGGAAAAGCTGGCGTGGTCGTATACCTGGATGGGCGACCCAGTTATTTAAGCGGGGCCGACCTGGCCAATATGCTGCGAAATATGACTGCATCGCAGCTTGAGCAGATAGAAATTATGACCAATCCGCCTGCAAAATATGATGCTGCCGGTAATGCCGGTGTAATCAACATCAAAACGAAAAAGAACAAGATGTTCGGATATAACGGGAACGTTACAACCGGTTATACTCAGGGAAGGTATGCACGTTTTAATGAGTCGCTGAGTTTTAACTACCGTAATAAAAGGTTTAATTTCTTCAGCAATCTCAATTACAACCGAAACCACCGCAGCCAGGAGCTGTATATTGTCAGGAATTTCAGGGATGCAAACACAAAAGCTGTAAAGTCCATTTTCGATCAATCCACTTACATGGAAGATCAGCGGCATTATTACTATGCAAAAGCTGGTGTTGATTATACCGTATCAAAAAATACAACTTTTGGTTTGGTACTCAATGGTTTTTACAACCCCAGTTTGTGGCAAAGCAATACCAAAACCTATATCTATGACCCTAATTATAACCTGACTGATATTACGACAGCAACAACTGAGAATTCAGAAAAATGGAAAAACTTCAGTTCCAATTTCAATATAAGAACCAAGCTGGATACTGCAGGGCAGGAAATATCTGCAGACTTTGATTTTATCCAGTACAAGGCAACCAGTACTCAGCCGCTAACCAGTTCTTACTATGATAACACGGGAACCCTTAAACAGGCACCTGATGTTTTAAATGGAACCCTGCCCACAAACATTAAGATATACAGCGGTAAGGTTGATTACACATTGCCCCTGAAAAAAGATGCCAAATTTGAAGCAGGATTTAAAACCAGTTTTGTTACCAATGATAACAATGCCCGGTATGACAGTTTAAAAGCAGGATACAGTGTACTGGACAGCGGACGAAGTAACCATTTTATTTATGATGAGAATATAAACGCCGCTTATGTAAACTATAGCAGGCCTTTGGGCAAAAAATGGAGTGCCCAGTTAGGATTAAGGGTTGAAAATACCAATTCAAATGGAATTTCTAAAGGGTATGCATTTAGCACTGCTGAAGACCGGTTTGTATACACAGAAACAAAATTCAAAAAATCGTACACACAATTATTTCCAACCGTTTATCTGCAATATACAGCCAACGAAAAGAACCAGTTTGTAATTAATTATGGACGCAGGATAAGAAGGCCGGATTATGAGGATATGAACCCTTTTGTACACTTTTTGGACAGGTATACTTTTGAACAGGGTAATCCTAACATAAGCCCGCAATTTTCTCACAATATCGAGCTGAGCCATACTTACAAAGGATTTTTGACAACCACCTTAAATTACACTGCAACAAACAGTATTATACAACAGGTACTTGAACAAAACGATCAAACCAATGAAACGTTTATCAAAAAAGCCAATATAGCAAGTGCAAGGCAAATAGGGCTTGAGGTAACAGCCAATAAATCGATAACCAAATGGTGGAGTGGTAATATATATGCCAATGTATACAATAACCATTTTACCGGCCTGGTTAACAACGAGAACATTTCTACCGGAATAACCACTTTTATTGTGCAGGCTCAGCAGCAGTTTAAATTTGCCAAAACCTGGACGGCTGAAGTAAGCGGTTTTTACCGTTCCAAGGGGCTCGAAGGTGTGATCTATATTAAACCAATGGCCCAGTTAAATGCGGGAATAGGCAAGCAGGTGCTTAAGAATAAAGGAACTATCCGGCTGAATGTGAGGGATATTTTTGCAGGTGGCGTATTTAAAGGTTACAGCAAATATGGAACTGTGGATGCAACGTTCAGGAACGTAAACGACAGCCGAGCAGTTAGCCTGAACTTTACTTACAGGTTTAATAAAGGCAAACTAAAAGCCGGCAGCAATAAAAGAAATGGTGCAAGTGATGAAGAGAGCAGGGTGAAAACAGGTGGCTGATTAAGATATTGAATATTGAATGTGCGAATATCGAATGTTAACAGATCTGGGACTGACATTCGATATTCGCACATTTTACATTAAACATTGTCCATTTTACATTCAGGATAATTTGATATTTTTGGTAAAAAACTGCCATGCCATCATTTGATCTTGTAAGCAAAGTTGACCTGCAAACCCTGGATAATGCCATCAACACTGTCATAAAGGAAATAACCAACCGCTACGATTTTAAAGGGTCGCATGTACTGATAGAACTTAACAAAAAGGAGTTTAAGGTAAACCTGGAAGCAGACAGCGATATGAAGATCAACCAGATCACTGATGTAATGATAAGTCGGAGCATGAAACAGGGGCTGGCTGCAGAGGTCTATGATCTTAGTAAGGAGCCCCATCAAAGCGGAAAAGTGGTTAAGAAGGAGGTGCCGGTAAGAAATGGTATTAAACAGGAAGACGCCAAAAAGATAGTAAAACTGATAAAAGATAGTGGTTTAAAGGTTCAGGCAGCCATTATGGATGATATCATCCGGGTTACCGGCAAAAAAATAGATGACCTGCAGGAAGTTATACAGGCTTCAAAAGACTGGAACCTGGGAATTGCATTGCAATATATTAATATGAAAAGCTAAGTGATTCTTTTTTTGATGTTCCAACACATAATTTTGAATAAAAAGCATTACTTTTGCACCTTTCTAATAATTGTACGGCAAAACCCGTGCGCTAAACTTTAAAAAATATGAAACAGGGAATTCACCCCGAAAATTACAGGCTGGTTGTTTTTAAAGACATGAGTAACGGCACTCAATTTCTGAGCCGTTCTACAGCCGTATCAAAAGAAACAGTTGTTTACGAAGATGGTAACGAGTATCCGGTAATTAAACTGGAGATTTCAAATACTTCTCACCCTTTTTACACTGGTAAAAATGTACTGGTGGATACCGCAGGTAGGATTGATAAATTCAACAAGCGTTACGCAAAAAAAGATAAATAATTTAATAAGGATACCATATCTTTATTTCAAGTTTGTTTTTCATGGCTATACTTTAAGTCCCTCTGGTTCTCCGGGGGGATTTTTATTTTCTGTATTTTTACCACATGCAACAGATCATCTTTACTGAAGAATATTGCAGGCCTGAAAGCCTTCGTCCGTTTACATACACACGGCATATCCAGGATATACGAATCGGCATTTTAACTATCAGGGAAAAATGGGAGAAATACCTCAAAATAGGTTCAGCAAATAAGTGGGAAGCCCGGTATTTGGATGATGAACAGTCGGTTAAAATTGAAAAAGCTAGCGGGAAAACAGATTACCTGCTTGTCCATGCAAATGTACTTCCAACCAGGGCCATCATCAGTAAGGTAAAAAAACTTGCCAATGGCGAGTTCCTCACTTCCGGAAAAGAAGGCGGGATGGCGTTTAAATTTTCTGAGAAAGAAATCGAAGGGCTGCATAAAATCAAAATAAGAAAATCGGTTGATTTTGCCGGCGAAATGAAAGCTATACATTATCCCTGGCAAATATCGCAAATGAACGACTGGGCAATCAGGGAAGACTATTCATTAGTAACTGCCGGGCGAAAAAGTAAAGCAATTTCCAAAACCAATAAGATCATCAAACCCGGTGCTGTATTTACAGAATCAGGGGTTAAAATGGAACACTGCATTTTGAATGCAGCAGAAGGACCAATCTATATTGGCAAAAATGCGCAGATAATGGAAGGCTGCATGTTGCGTGGTCCGCTTGCCATTTGTGAAGGAGCTGTGGTTAAAATGGGAACTAAAATCTATGGTGGAACTACCATTGGCCCGTTTTGCACAGTGGGAGGCGAAATAAAGAATTCGGTACTTTTTGGTTATAGCAATAAAGCACATGATGGATACCTGGGCGATAGTGTGCTGGGCGAATGGTGCAACCTGGGTGCCGGTACCAGCAACAGTAATATAAAGAATAATGCGGGTGAAGTGAAATACTGGATCGATGCAGACCAGCAGGAGGCTGTGGCTGGTAACAAAGGAGGCTTGCTGATGGGCGATTATTCCAAGGCTGCCATTAATACTTCTTTCAATACAGGAACTGTGGTGGGTGTTTGTGCCAATGTTTTTTCTGCAGGGTTAACGCCTAAATTCATTGCTAATTTTTCCTGGGGGGCCGATGGTGTCACCAGGTACAAACTGGATAAGGCCCTGAGCGATATTGATAACTGGAAGAAGTTAAAAGGCCTGGCTATTTCTGACAGGGAAAAACAAATTTTGACTGATATTTACAAACTTTTCTAAACCAAATAATTTATGCGCAAACAGATAGCAGCTGCAAACTGGAAAATGAATCTCACCCTGCAACAAGCAGAATCTTTAATAGACGAACTGCTTGCAACACCACATCAGCTCAGTGAAAACCAGGAAGCCGTTTTTGGTGTTCCCTTTCCTTACCTTATCAATATAAAGAATAAACTGGCAGATAAACGCCAGGTTTTTATTTCGGCGCAAAATTGTTACGATAAAAAAAGCGGAGCTTATACCGGTGAAGTAAGTGCAGAAATGTTAAAGAGTATTGCAGTGGATTATGTGATACTTGGTCATAGCGAGCGCCGGGAATATTTTAATGAAAGCAATGCCATGCTGGCTGCAAAGGTTGATATTTGTTTTGCCAATGGGTTGAAACCTATTTTTTGCTGTGGCGAACCTCTTGAAATAAGAGAAGCAAACAGTCAAAACAGCTTTGTGGAAACACAATTAAGAGAAAGCCTTTTCCATTTAACTGCAGATCAATTAACCGGATTTGTAATAGCGTACGAACCTATCTGGGCTATTGGCACCGGCAAAACGGCCAGCAATGAGCAGGCCCAGGAAATGCATGCACATATACGCAGTGTGCTTGCAAAACAATATGGCAGCGGGGTAGCGGAAAGCATTTCCATACTTTATGGAGGTAGTGTAAAAGCCGGTAATGCCAAAGAAATTTTTGCGCAACCCGATGTGGATGGGGGATTGGTAGGCGGTGCCAGCCTGGTAGCGGCTGATTTTGCCGCTATTATCAATAGTTTAAAATGATTTGATGATTAGTTCATGGTCTGATGTAATCGTCTGACCATGAACTAATGCGCTGCTTCTTTTTCTGATGAAGCAAAAGCAAAGTCTATATCAGCAGGCACGTAGCTGTTCAGTTTCTCCACTTCCAGTATGGTTTTGCTACCGGCAGAGCTACGGTGATACATGGGAACAAATTTTGCACCCACTACCACCTCCCTGAGTGTGTAAGAACTGCGGTCCACTACAGTGTTACTGAACATGTCGTCAAATGCCTTTATGAAAACAATGATCTCGCCATTCAAATTGGCATAATCTTCCCGGGTAAAATTATAAAAAGGACTGCTTTCGGTTATAGGATGCACGATCGTCCAGTTTAAAGTGAGGGTATTGGCCACTTTAAATTCAAGCTCCAGCGGATAAAATTTGTTTACCACCTTTCCATTCTCTTCGGTTGATAGACCAAATGTTACTTTGGCCTCAGCATCGGTCAGTGTGGTGTTCTTGTAAGGGGTAACACGCAGCATCAGGGCGGTAATATCCTTATAAGGAGCTATGATGGCATTTTCGGAGAATTTGAGATAGGCCCTTGGCCTGCTGAATCTTCCATAAAACAAACCAGTGGCAATGGCAAAGCTTAAAAGCCCGATCAATGCCTCTATGGCAGCCACTGCGCTGGTCAATACACCACTGGGGCTGATATGCCCGTAACCCACTGTGGTAAAAGTTTGTGCGCTGAAAAAATAAGCGGCTCCAAACTTTCCCAGGTCAGATAACGATTCAATCCCATTCATGTTCTCAACTCCTATCAGCATATAAATGCCCGCAAAAATAAAATTGATGATGATGTAGAATGAGAAAATAACTGTAAGGAATTTCCAGCCGGGTAAACCCAGCATGGTATGGTACCAGCTGATCCGGCTTAAAAAAGGTACACCTCTCATCTCAATATTAGGATTGCCCGATTTATTGATAAAGCGGCCGCCATAATCAGATGCATTGGTGCCAAACCCTGTATTAATCTCTGTTTTGGCTTTTGAATTTATTTTGCGCAATAGTGCCATTTACTAAAGAAGGCTTGTTTTACAATAGTATTCAGTTAAATTTGAGCACGTCAAATATAGGATATTGACAGTAGATTAAACCGGCAACAATTTTAATAGCAATGCAAACAGGAAAGGTATTGATGCATAGTATTTTATGGAGGGGTTTGTACTATGCTTTTGCTTTTGTGATCAATGTTCTGATAGCCAGGCATTTTCAGGCATCTGTAAGCGGGTCTGTATATTATATCAGCAGTATATATGCATTGGTGCTGCTGCTTGCAAGTCTTAGCATGGAGTCGGGCATTATCTATTTTTCGGCAAAATCAAAAATGGCAGCAGATCGCCTGTTCAATACTTCTGTTACCTGGTCGGTGATAATTGGGCTCCTTACTTTTATTGTGGTTCGCCTCCTTTTTAACACTGAGTATGATGGCGTGTCACCGGAACTCCTGCTGTTTTCTTCTGTATTATTCATAACCGGGAATTTATTGATAACCTATTGCTCAGGTTTTTTTTATGCCGCCAATGATTTTCTAACACCCAATGTCATCATCATTGCCGGCACATTGCTCCTGATCCTGCTGATCCCATACAATGGCCAGTCTATCTTCCCTTTTGTAAACAACCAGAATTATTTTTATTTCTATTTCGCTTGTTTTTTTGTACAAGGTATAGGAATGGCGCTGGCCGCAAGGATAAAATTTGTGTCTTCATTCTCCTTGAAGCTTTTACCTGTAGAAGATTTAAAACAACTCTTTCACTATTGCGGACTTGCCTTTGCAGGTAATGTAATTTTCTTTTTGTTGTACCGTGCCGATTATTTTTTTGTTGAAAAATACTGCACAGCGGGGCAATTAGGTAATTATATACAGGTGTCAAAACTGGTTCATTTGTTCTTCGTGATGCCAACTATCCTGGCAAGTGCAGTTTTCCCAATAACAGCTGCAGGCAATAAAGACCAAACTATTGATAAGCTACTGACACTGTTATCAAGATCAATATTTTTTGTGTATTTGACAGCCTGTTTGTTTCTGATATTTTCAGGTAAATGGCTTTTCCCTTTTGTATTTGGAGAAAGCTTTGCAGATATGTACCAGCCTTTTTTATATCTGGTTCCTGGCATACTCTCGCTCTCGGGTATATTTACCTTAACGGCTTATTTTGCGGGTAAAAACAGGATCTCGGTAAATATAACCGGCTCGCTGTTTGCGCTGCTGGTTATTGTACCTGGCGATATCTTGCTTATACCCGCATATGGAATACAAGCGGCGGCCATTGTTAGCAGTATCGGATACCTGGTTTACCAGGTTTACATTATATCAGTATTTAAAAAAGAATATCAAATTGCAGTGGCGGATTTTTTTATCTTTAGAAGATCAGACTGGAATAAAATAAAGGATACGATCACATCAGTGTTACAAAGAAATGAAGCAAAGTAGTAATGAGATATATTTAAATGGACAATACTTCAGCAATAACCCCGATTGGGATATTGCTGATGCAGGCTGGAAGACAGATGTGATAACCGGGCTACTTAAAAAAAATAAACTGAACCCGGAAGATATAACAGAAGTAGGTTGCGGCGCCGGGCAAAACCTGGTTGAATTGGAAAAAAAGATAAGCAGCGCCCGGAAATTGACCGGTTACGATATTTCACCGCAGGCAATAAAACTGGCAACTGAGAAAGCTTCGGACAAGATCAGTTTTTATAATGATGATTTAGCAGTTAAGGAAGACCTGCATACAAACTTGCTGCTGATAATTGATGTGGTGGAACACGTGGATGATTATTATGGTTTTCTTCGAAAGCTTAAAAACAAAAGCGACTGGTTTGTTTTTCATATTCCCCTCGACCTTTGTTGCCGTACCATCATGAAACCGCATGTAATGCTGCAGCAGCGGCAATCAGTGGGGCATATTCATTACTACAGCAAGGAAATGGTGGAGTGGGCCTTGCAGGATACCGGCTACGAAATTATTGACTGGGTGTATACAAAGCCTGTTGTGGATGTTAAACCTGCCGGTTCTCTTAAAAG
The DNA here is from genome assembly GCA_044226725.1 of Ferruginibacter sp. Lineage (GTDB taxonomy): Bacteria > Bacteroidota > Bacteroidia > Chitinophagales > Chitinophagaceae > Ferruginibacter. The sequence continues at coordinate 451,901 of JBGAGM010000001.1, forward strand.
ACTCGTAAAAAAAATATTACGCAATATTTCCTTTGCTATCAATAAAGACTGGAGTGCAAAAAAATGGGGTGGATATTCGTTAATGATATTAGCTAAATAAGACACGACGCAGATGAAAATTTTATGGCTTGCAGGCTGGTATCCCAATCGCCTGGATCTTTACACTGGGGATTTTATTCAACGCCATGCTCGGTCTGTATCATTGTATTGCGATGTGGTAGTGATCTTTGTAAAGAAAGACCCGGGGCTGTTACCAGGCACGTCAGCTGTTGTAAAAAGTGAAAGCGGTGCCTTATCTGAACAGGTCATTTATTACAATCCCCGTAAAATAAATATTCCGCTGGCTGATAAAATACTTTCTTTTCTGCAATACAAAAAAATATACAGGCAGGCAGTAAAGCAGTATATGCAGGAACATGGCAAGCCTTCTTTTATTCATGTACATGTGGCAATGAATGCAGGCCTTATTGCTTTATGGGCAAAAAGAAAATTTAAGATACCCTACCTGCTTACCGAACATTGGGCTGGCTACCTTCCAGCCGCAAATCCTAATATCAGGGACCTTAATTTTGTGATCAGGCAGTACCACAAAAATGTAATTCAAAATGCTTCGAAATGCAGTTTTGTATCCATTTTTTTGCAGCAGGTTCTTAAGCAAACATATCGCATGCAAAATACCCGTGTAATCCCCAATGTGGTTGATACGGATGTTTTTTATCCTGCAGAAAAACAGCCATCAGGTAAGCTGCGTTTTATCCATGTATCCACCATGCTGTACCAGAAAAATCCCGAGGCTATTTTGTACGCCCTGTCTTTGCTGAAAGAGGATTTCGATTTTGAAATGCTCCTGTATGGTCCGGTAACACCTGACCTGCAGCAATTAATTAAAACGCTTGGCCTGGAGGAAATGGTGCTTTTACAAGGAGAAGTACCGCAGGGTGAACTTGCCAAAGCCATGCAACAAAGCGATGCATTAGTTCTTTATTCGAGGTTTGAAACCTTTGGCTGTGTATTGATAGAAGCTAATGCCTGCGGAATCCCGGTAATTGTGAGCAACCTGGAGGTTTTTCATGAAATTGTGGAAGATGGGGTTAATGGTATCTTTGCGGCAGGAGAAAGACCGGAAGCGCTTGCAGAAAAATTAAAACAGTTTATTTTGCAAAAAGATCAGTTCAATAAAAAATTAATTGCTGAGGCAGCCAGAAAAAAATACAATTTCCAGCAGGTAGGTAAACAGTTCCTGGACTGGTATAAAAATATTGATAACTAAAACAAAGTCAAATGAGTGAAATTCAATTAACACAGGGAGAAATTCATACGAACAAAGGCATAATGAAATTTGAATTGTATGACGACGATGCTCCGATTGCTGTGGCCAATTTCAAAAAGCTGATTAGTGAGGGTTTTTACAACGGACTCACATTTCACCGGGTTATTCCTAATTTTATGATACAGGGCGGATGCCCGAACGGTACGGGTACCGGTGGACCGGGTTATACTATTAAATGTGAGACAAAGGGCAGCAAACAATATCATGATCGGGGTGTGATATCGATGGCACACCGTGGCCCTGATACAGGAGGATCTCAATTTTTTATCTGTCATACAAGAACCAGCACACAACACCTGGATGGGGTGCACACCTGCTTTGGAAAGGTAATTGATGGACTGGATGTAATTGATGATATCCGTGCAGGGGATGTGATAGAAAAGATTATTGTTTTCTAATTAAGACATTATATATTTTTTGCAAGCCATGCTGTGATCAGACTATTGCAGTATGGCTTTTTTATGTGCAGGATACAGGCTGCATTTTCTTCACACCTGTGTATAACCGGGCATATCCCATCCTCATTTCAGTAATTTTGAACAAATTCCCTGTAATGTTCAAAACAATAATTAAACGCCTCACTGGCATTGCGCCTTTATTTTTCCTTTCAGCCTTTAATAGCCTGGCGCAAAACAGTGCCGTACAAAAATTCGAAACCTCCCATGTATATGCCGGTATCGAAGTCGGCTCTAAGGGTGTAAAGATGAGTACACTGGAATTGGATAAATCTGCCGGAGAGAACGGAGAATTCAAAATTCTTAAAGATACCACCATCAATACTGATTTTATTTCCTTTACACAGGTTAGTTACCAGGCAACACTGGCCGCTTTGAATAAGTTATATGAAGTGGCAGTTAAGCAAAATCAAATTCCGGTATCACATGTGTTCACCGCCATCAGCAGCGGGGTGAATATACAGGCAGAAAAGGAGGATAAAAAGGGATGGATCGACCAGTTGATAAATGCATTCAAACTGAATAATAATGAACCTGAACGAAAAGTAGCGGTGATTGATGTGATAGGAGAGGCACGCTTATCGCACCTGGGCATTGTTCCTGAAGCGAGACGCTACAATACTTTTTTAATTGATATAGGCAGCGGGAATACCAAGGGCGGGTATTTCCCTTATGGCAACACCAAAGATTTCAAATTGTTTCAACTTACCTGGGGAACCAAAAGTACCTTCAACGCAGCTGATAAAATGCTTGGCGAGGATAAGAGTATTGAGAATTATAACAGCCAGTTAAGCAGGGTGCTTGCCGGAGCCGAAAACAATGAGATCATATATGCGGTTAATGCAAGCGGAGCCTTTCCCAAAAGCGATAATATTGCTTTCAGCGGGGGCATTGCCTGGGCTGTGGCCACCCTGGTTGCACCCGAGTTGAATGATAATGCTGTGGTGGGTGTTACCTATGATGAAGTGCTTGAATTTACCGAAAAGCTTACTAAAAACCCATCACTATACTCAGATTACTACCTGGTTAAAACCACGCCCGAAAACACAGTTGACACAGAAAAACTGGCAAAGGATGTGAAGCAGGTGAACAAGGTTTTTGATCAGCGTGCATTACTTGCAGGTGCAGGGTTGTTATTGAAGATCATGCGGCAGTTTGACGGCGTGGTGGAAAGAAAGAAATTTTACCTGGTTAAAAACGGATCTGTAGGCTGGATATCCGCCTACGTAAACCAAAGTGTTTCCAAATAAAACCCGATAAGCAATCCATTGTCATGAGAGATACTAAATCCCTCTTACTGCTGCTGGTATCACTATTGCTGATAGTGGTATCCTTTGTGCTGATATGGACATGGGGATATAATTTCTATACAAGGAACGATACTAATAAACCTGCTGTTGTAATGGCTGCTCCTGATTCTGCTGCCATTGCAGCTAAAGTGAGTGATTCTTTGCAGAGAGTTTATGACGCTGCATTAAAAGAACTCGATATCAGGCTTGATTCAACACTCAGCAATTCGGATTCACTGAGCAATCAACTGGATGCCAAGCTGGCTGAGTTTTACAGGCTTCGGGCAGAGATTGCCAACCTGTTAAAAAGCAGGAATAATAATTTTGTTTCTGCACAGCAAAAGATTGGTGAGTTGAAAACAAAAGTGAATGACCTGAATGAAAAGAACCAGGTGGTGGATAAAGAGAACAGGAACCTGCAGGCTGTTATGAATGACATGGCAAAAACTGATAAGCCGGCTTCTAAAAACCCTTCCAATATATCTGCCGAAAGAATTACCCCTCCGGCTTCTGCTTTTATTGCTTCAGAACTCCGGCTTGCCGCTATCAATAATTCCGGTGACACTGAAACAGAGACCAGCTCTGCAGAAAAAACTGATAAATTCACCGGGGCATTTACTGTGGTAAATTTTAACAGCCAGTACACTAATGCCGAAATGATGGTGGTGGTGCTTAAGCCGGACGGAAAACCTTTGAAAGGTTCGGGCTGGGATTCAGGAACATTTAATACCCCGGAAGGGAAAAAGATATATTCCTACAAGTTCAATTTTACCAGCACAAGAGGAGAGCCCAGGCGACTGGCGTTTTCAATAAAAGGAAGCCCTGTAAACAAAGGCAATTATATCATGGAAGTGTACCACAACGGTATCGTTATTGGCAGGATTGTAAAAACGCTTTCCTGATATACCACAGCTTTCAGTCTAAGCATCCGCCCTTGATATAGAAAAAATACTACATAAAAATAAACCGGGCAGCTACAAATTTATAACCGGTGAATGTGCATCTTTACAGTGTTAATTAAGAGAGCCCGTTTATATCCACATCCTATTGAAAAACCGATCCAAATCCTATTGAACACTATCTGATTCAAGCAAGAGAAAACCTGTGAAAAGCCTTCAGTAATGAAGGTTTTTTTATTTGTGTGGCTGCCTGTAAAAAGCTGCATGAAATCTGCCTATTTTCGCTGCATGAAAGCAGCATCTGTTCACGAACTGAAACATGAATTAACACAACTGCCGGCAGAGCAACTGGCAGAATTGTGCATACGACTGGCCAAATTCAAAAAGGAAAATAAAGAATTGCTCACCTACCTGCTGTTTGAGTCATTTGATGAACAGGCGTATGTGGAGAATATAAAAGCAGCAGTAACTGAGGAGTTTGGGGAAATAAACACTTCCAGCATGTATTTTGTAAAGAAAAGCCTTCGAAAGATATTGCGCACACTCAATAAGTATATACGCTACGCCGGCACAGCTGAAACTGAAGTAAAACTATTGCTGTTTTTTTGCAATACCCTTAAAGATTCCGGGATCCCTTATAAGAAACACCAGGTCATTAATAATATGTATGAAAACCAGCTGAAGAAGGCAGTCAAATCCATACAAGCAATGCACGAAGACCTGCAGTATGAATACATAAGGGAACTAAAGCAACTGCAATAAATTTTACCAAAATAATTCGTACTTTGAAATAAAAAATGCCACAGTCTAAGAAAAGAAAACACCATCACGAACATCATCAGCCGGCTAATACTGCAAAAGCAGCAAAGAGCAAAAGTGCAGTGCTTATTACTGTAATCTTCTTTTGTATACTAGGTGTCGGTATAACTTATTTTGCTGCGGATGGAAGCCTTGTATGGCTGCTTGCCGGCGCAGCAGCAGGGGGTGTGGCCGGATACTTCTTTGGTCACCAGATCGATAAAGCACTGACAAAAAAATAATATTACGAGCCCGTCAAACGGCTTCACTTGTAATATCCCCCAAACCGCAGAACGCCAAAAATTGAACTTGCATTTTGCTTCCCAAAGTATTATTTTGGAAATAGACTTTTATTGAATCACCAAAAACTAAACTTATGGACATCAAAAAATTATTCATGGGAGGCATCACGGGCGGGGTTCTTTTTTTCCTGCTGGGCTGGCTGATTTATGGCATATTGCTGATGAATTTTATGGCCAGCAATCCTGGTACTGCCGGAAATGTTTACAAGCCTGAACCCGATTACCTGTACCTGGTTATTGGCAACCTGGCAATGGGTTTTTTAATGGCGTATATCTTTATTAAAGCCGGCGTAAACAGCATGGCCACTGGTTTTATAACAGCGGCTGTAATTGGCTTACTTATGGGGGTTGGGTATGATTGCATGGCATATGCAACTTCCACTATCATGAGTAAAAAAGCAATGGCGGCAGATGTGACAGCTTCCACCGTAATGTCTGCAATTACAGGTGCTGTTGTAGGTGCCGTTATGGGAATGGGCAAAAAAACAGGTTGATCAATTTTCTGTCCCGGAAAAAATACTGAAAAAGAGAGCTTCTTTACAAGCTCTTTTTTTATGCCCTCGTATCGTTATCTTTATCATTCCTAAAAATATTAAAACATCATGCCAAAAAGGTTTGTACTAACGCTGAGCATTATTTTTCTGCAGGTTTCCTTGTTTGCCCAAAATGAACCGGTTTTTACTAATGAAATGAAAGTAGAAATGTGCAACAAAGTTAAAGATGCTGCAAAGCATGCCTGGAAAGGTTATAAAGATTACGCCTGGGCGGCAGATGACCTGAAGCCACTTACCAAAACACCTAAGAACTGGTATCAGGCATCGATGCTGATGACACCGGTTGATGCCTTTGATACATTTACTTTGCTTGGATTGACAACGGAGGCAAAAGAAGCAAAGGAGTTAATTTTAAGCAAACTGGATTTTAATATTGATAATGATGTGCAGGTTTTCGAAATTACCATCCGTTTGCTGGCAGGCCTGCTCACTGCTTATGAAATGGATGGGGATAAAAAATTTCTTACACTTGCCACGGATCTGGGCGAACGTTTGATGCCAGCCTTTAATTCAAAAACAGGAATGCCATACCGGTATGTTCACCTGCAAACAGGAAAAACAAGGGATGGCATTAATAATCCCGCTGAAATAGGTACACTGATGATGGAGTTTGGAAAACTCTCCAAAATAACAGGCAATAAAAAATATTATGATGCTGCAAAAAAAGGGATGATGTATGTGTATGAGCACCGAAGCCCGTTGGACCTGGTAGGAGAAAGGATCGATGTGGAAACCGGCAAATGGCAAAATACCCGCAGTCACATTGGTGGCTATATCGACTCCTACTACGAGTATATGTATAAATGCTGGTTGCTTTTTGGCGACAGGGATTTTAAAACAGCTTTTGACATTCACAATAAAGCCATTAAGAAGCACCTTATCAGTAAAACGAAGAATGGCTGGTTCATGCAACAGGTGGATATGAACACAGGTAAACAAATTGGAAGTACATACGGTGCACTGGAGGCTTTTTATGCAGGACTGTGTGCATTCTCCGGCGATGTGCAAACGGGGGCAAAAATACAGGAAGCCAATTATTATATGTGGACCAAATTCAACATGGAGCCGGAAGAATTTGATTTTAAAGCCGATACTATTACCAGCGCCTATTATATCCTGAGGCCCGAAAACCTGGAAAGTGATTTCTACCTGTACAGGCTTACCGGTAATTCAAAATATTTATGGCAGGGAAAAAGAATGGTACAGGATATTCTTGACCATTGCAAAAATGAAGCAGGGTTTGCCTCCCTAAAAAATGTGCAGACCTATGAAAAAGCAAACTCGATGGAAAGCTTTTTCTTCGGTGAAACATTAAAATATGCATACCTTATTTTTGCAGCACCATCCACACTCGATTTTAACAAAGTAGTGCTTACCACAGAAGCCCATCCTTTCAAAATAGAAAAGGGAAAATAGCTCAGCGCATTTTATTGGTGAAATAATCATGTTTTGCCAGTTTACCATTCTGCAGGTCGATTATCAGCAGCAGGTTCACATTACCGGAAGAGAGTTCTTTGTTGTCCCTTCCCAGTATGATGAGCCTGTTGCCGGTAAAAATCCAGTCTTCAAATTCTGTAAGCCCGGTATTGGCCGACCATGATGCTTTTCCATCAAGGTCAAGGCGTGACAACATGATATTACCTGTATTGCCAACCTTATCACGGTAACAAACAATAAACCCATCCCCGTTGTGCAGGTGTACAGGTAGTGCAGTATTCTTATCGAGCAAAAAACCACCCTGCAGGTAAACTGCCTCCTGTAGTTTCACCGGTGCTCCAATCATCCGTTCGGATGATTTTTTTGATGCATCTTTAATTGTTACCGCAGCAGTGTAGAATTTATTGCGGGCAGTTTCTGTATAAACTGAGCGATACCGTAAGCGATCGTCCGGCTTTTCCAGATCGGCGGCGCTTAAAAGTCCGTACCACTTACCATTGAAAGTATCAACGGCAGTACAAATATTACTGTAGCTCTTGCTGCTGCCTGCCAGGCTTTCTATTTTTGAAACCATTTCGCGGCTTGCATCCTGCAGATTGTCCAGTTCATTTATTTCATCCTGCAGGTCTCTCTTGTTTTTGCTGATGCTGTCCTGTAACTTATTGAAGTTTTTTGTGCTATCCTCGTAAGCTAAGTAACTGATCTTCCTGTCGGAATAAAGTCTGTTAAACCCGCGATACCTTTCATATCCTGCACTGTACAGCTTTTCCAGCGAATCAACCTGATTTTTTAATTCCTGCATTTTTACTTCCACCGGGCTTTTTGCTATCACATCCTCATCGATGGCGGTAGCTGAAAGATCAGCTGTGGACAAAGTATATTTCATCCCGTCGGTCGCAGTTATCAGTATGTTGTTTGTAAAACGATCCAATGAATAATATCTTTCTTCATCCGGCATCTTGCCTTTTAGCTGCGGATTTTTATTTTCGATGATCTTTTTGTCTGCTATTTTTTCCAGGGTGAAAGGGTCAAAAGCCAGTATCTCGTTAATGAAAACCCAGGCTTTACCATTTCCGGCACCCATTACTTTTATTGGATAGAATTTGATGTCGCTGTGGTGAAGTATTTTTTTATTGCGGATCAGTTCAGCAGTTACAGCATCATTTGACTGTATGAAATAATTCGTGCTCATGCTTTTGTAGGTACCCTTGGGCCCCGAGCTATAAGAGGTGGCCTTGCCATATTGAATAATGGTGAACACAACAGATCTGCCATCTTTCTCAAAATATAGGGCAGGTGCCATAGCCGAGCGTTCATCATAGCGGGAGAGGCATCCACGGAGTAAGAAGATGAATCCTGCAATAAGGCCAATGAGCACAATGGCCCCGCCGAATAATCCTTTTCTGAGCATAAGATTGTTTTGATTCTTAAAAATAGTCAACAGGTTCCAGCATTCAAAATCAACTCCGCTGTCATTTTTCCATATTAGTTACATTTGCAGATAAACATTCAACAGCAAAATGGCCTCATCTAAAAATGCAGCGGTAGGATTTATCTTCATCACCCTTCTAATTGATGTGATCGGGTTTGGTATCATCATACCTGTAATGCCGGGTTTAATTGCTGACCTGAAACATGTGAACATAAACACTGCCGCTAAATATGGAAGTTACCTTACTGTAGCATATGCAATAACACAGTTTGTATTTGCTCCTGTGCTGGGTAATCTCAGCGACAGGTATGGACGCAGGCCGGTACTGCTTTTCTCACTATTTGGTTTTGGAGTAGATTATATTTTCCTGGCGCTGGCGCCTTCATATGGCTGGCTTTTTTTTGGGAGGATCATTGCAGGTATTACCGGGTCAAGTTTTACCACAGCTGCAGCTTATATAGCCGATATCAGCACCCCCGAAAACAGGGCAAAAAACTTTGGTATGATCGGAGCGGCTTTTGGCCTGGGTTTTATTATTGGTCCATTGCTGGGCGGAGTGATCGGCGAGTATGGACAGCGTCTTCCCTTTTATACCGCAGCCATGCTGGCTTTGCTTAACTGGCTGTATGGTTTTTTTGTTTTGCCCGAATCACTAAAACCTGAAAACCGGCGTCAATTTCGCTGGGAGAGGGCCAATCCAATTGGGTCATTACAAAACCTTATTAAATATCCGTCAATAGCCGGACTTATTGTAAGTATCCTGTTGTTGTATATTGCCGCTCATGCTATCATGAGTAACTGGAATTATTTCACCATCGACCAGTTTCACTGGGACAAAAAAACGGTGGGTATGTCATTGGCCGTAGTGGGTATCTTAGTTGCATTGGTGCAGGCTGGCCTTACCCGGGTCATTAATCCAAGGATAGGTAGCGAAAAAAGTTTTTTCTATGGCATGATATTATATGCCGTGGGTATGTTATTGTTTGGACTGGCAACACAGGGTTGGATGATGTTTGTGTTTTTAATTCCTTATTGCCTGGGGGGTATAGCGCAGCCGGCCATGCAGGCAGTAATGGCAAGTAAAGTGCCGCCTAATGCACAGGGCGAATTACAGGGTGCCATTACCAGTACCATGAGCCTGGCGGCTATAGTTGGTCCATTTGTAATGAACAACCTTTTCTTTTACTTTTCACAAAAAGGTGGCAGGATATATCTTCCCGGGGCGCCTTTTTTTCTCGGGTCAGCTTTGATGGCAACAAGTGCCCTTATTGCATACCAGGTTTTACATAAGAAAACAAAAGCCTATGATCAATAGCATTCACGATTTTAAAAATGTTTTTTTTATTGGCGTTGCCGGCGTTGGCATGAGTGCTATTGCCCAATACCTGGCGGGTATCGATAAAAAGGTAAGCGGGAGCGACCGCTATTTTAAAGAAAACGAATACAACGAAACCAGGGAAAAATTAGAAGCTGACCGGATTCAATGTTTTTTACAAAATGGTGAAGGCATTACTGAAAAAACTGACCTGGTTGTAGTATCCACCGCTATTGAAGATTCAGTATTTGAAGTACAGAAAGCAAAGCAGCTCAATATTCCCATCATCAAACGTTCTGAATTGCTGGCAATGATAGCCAAAAGCAAGAAGACCATTGCCGTGGGCGGAACATCGGGTAAAAGTACCACCAGCGCAATGTTGTTTGATATACTGGATAACGCCGGGCTTGAACCCAGTATCATCAGCGGAGCAGGTCTTGTAAGCATCATCAGGTCCGGAAAGATAGGGAATGCAAAAGTGGGTAAGGGAGAATGGCTGGTAATAGAAGCTGACGAAAGCGATGGCAGCATTGTACAATACGAGCCTGAAATGGGGTTGCTTTTAAACGTGGATAAAGATCACCAGGAGATTGATGAGCTGATGCAGATATTCGGCATTTTTAAGAAGAACAGCAAAACGTTTATCGTCAACCAATCCAATACATTGGCTAAACAACTTTCGCAAAATATGGCTCAGGATTTTTCTTCAGATGAAAATTCAGGAGCCGGTTATGTGGCAACGGATTTTAAACAGGAGGGATTTTCTATTAAGTTCAGGATCCAGCATGCGGCATTCGAAATTAATTGCATTGGTCATCACAACATGGAAAATGCACTGGCTGCTGTAGCTGTTGCAAACCAGATTGGGGTGAGCCTGCAAGCCTGCTCTTCTGCATTAAAAAACTATGAAGGTATTTACCGCCGCAACCAGGTATTGGGCAATAAGCAGGGTATTTGGGTAATTGATGATTATGCCCATAATCCTGTAAAATGCGCTGCGGCAATCAGGGCCTGTCAGCCCGTGGCAGATAAGGTAGTGGCCTGGTTTCAGCCGCACGGATACGGGCCTACCCGTTTTTTACGTACCGATTTTGTAAAAGAAATTGCTGCAGCATTAAGGCCGCAGGATGAGATATGGATGAGTGAAATATTCTATGCCGGCGGCACTGCCATAAAGGATATTAGTGCCAATGACCTCATCAAAGACATTAAAGCCCTTGGAAAAAACGCCTTTTTTGTAGAAGACAGGAAGCTGCTTGTGGAGTCAGTACGGCCACATCTTTCAGCAAACTCAGTATTGCTGTTAATGGGTGCCCGGGACCCGGGGTTGGAAGCATTCAGCAGGTCGGTGTATGAGTCTTTATGAAACCACCCTGCGAGGAACTTTGCAAAAGATTATCCAGGTTCAATTAAATAAAATTGTATGAAATGTTTAGTTACTGCCTTACTTATGACTGTTGCATCAGTAACTGTCCTGGCCCAAAATAATTCTGTGACAAATGCTGAATTAAAAGCACTGGCAGGCAACTGGACAGGGACATCGGTTAATACGATATTCAACAATGGTCAAAACCAGGTTACCCTTACCGTTGCACTGGAAGTTACTGATCTGAAAGACTCACTGCAGTTTAATTTTACTTATACAGATACGGATGGTAAACAAATCAGGGAAACCAATTTTCTGTACCTGTATAACAACAACAGCAAATTAAGTTTCGACAGCGCACAGTTTGATATTGCTGAGATACGGCGCAGGGGAGCAAGGCTCACCATCTATGCAGTAAGAGAAGGATACGAAAATTATAAGCCGGTTGATTTTCAGGATGTACTGATAATTGGTCCGGGTATACTGAATATTACCAAGGGCATCAGGGGTGAAGATGCACAGGAATTTGCCATTCGTAAAAGAATGTCACTAACAAAAAAATAGTGCATCCCCGAAGGGGCCGGCATCCGGTCTGACCAGGGCATGTCGCAAACTTTATTAATAAAATGACTACACTTGTAACAAACATTGGTCAGTTGGTAAATACTCCTGAACAAAGTAAACTGCTGCGTGGTATTGAGCTGGCTGAACTCCCCTGTATAGAAAATGCTTTTCTGTTAATAGAAGACGGGATCATTACCGACTATGGCCCTATGTACGAACTGGAACTTAAAATACCCCAACTGCCCAAACAGGTCATTGATGCAGCAGGAAAGTTTGTGTTGCCGGCCTGGTGCGACAGTCATACCCACCTTGTTTTTGCTAAAACAAGGGAAGAGGAATTCATTGATAAGATAAAGGGAATGAGCTATGCTGATATTGCTGCCAGGGGGGGCGGCATCCTTAATTCGGCCAGGGTGCTGAATGAAATTGCTGAAGATGACCTTTTTAAAAGCGCCATGGAGCGATTGCAGCAGCTGGTTCAATTGGGTACCGGTGCCATTGAAATAAAAAGCGGCTATGGTTTAACAGCAGAAGCCGAACTTAAGATGCTGCGGGTGATCAAAAGAATAAAGGAACAAGCCTCCATTCCGGTTAAGGCAACTTTTTTAGGCGCCCATACTTACCCGGTTCTATATAAAGAAGATCACCAGGCCTATATCGACCTGATCATTAATGAAATGCTTCCCGTGATCGCTGCGGAAAAATTGGCCGATTATATTGACTGTTTTTGCGAAACCGGTTTCTTTTCCCCGCAAGAAATGGAAACCATCTGCCAAGCAGGTATGCGCTATGGACTAAAGCCTAAACTGCACGTGAACCAACTGAACAGCATCGGTGGCATTGAATCTGCGATCCGGCTCAATGCACTTTCGGTGGATCATCTGGAAACCATGACGGAAGAAGATGTTGTTGCTTTGAGTAATTCCGGTACTATCGGTACTTTATTGCCTACAGCGGCTTTCTTCCTGCGTATGCATTACCAGCCCGCCCGCAAACTGATCGATGCCGGTTGTGCCATTGCACTGGCCAGCGATTATAATCCCGGCTCATCACCTTCCGGTAATATGAATTTTGTAGTGGCCTTAAGCTGCATCCAAATGAAGATGCTGCCGGAAGAAGCCATCAATGCTGCTACCATCAATGCGGCTTATGCCATGGAACTGCAAAACGAACTGGGAAGTATAACCATTGGCAAAAAAGCAAACCTTATTTTTACAAAACCAATTCCCTCCCTGGCTTATATCCCTTATGCTTTCGGAAGCAATCTGATAGATAAGGTGATGATCAACGGGGTCTTTATTTAAAGAAAATGATATGAGACGTTATATACTCTTTTTATTCATCCTGTTTATTTGCCAGGTAAGTTTTGCCCAGTTGGACAGTACTGCCTGCCTGACCTATAAGAAAGGATTTTTCTCCTATACAGATTCCCTGGGCAATGTCATCCTGGTGCAGCGCCAGAAAAAATACCAGTACGAACGAAATACAGTTACCAAAGTGAGAACACAGTTGAGGCTGGAGTGGAAGAGCAATTGCTCCTACCTCATCACTCAGGCCAATACCAACAGCAGGGCGGCCCGCAAATACAGGAACAGCAGTACCCTGGTGTACATTGAAAAGACTGATGGGGATCTTGGCTATGCTTATGGTTGCGGATGCCCGGATGGCTCGAAAATGAAAAGCGGGTACATGAAAAAAATTACCAGGCAGCAATTCTACGAGCTTTATTAAAGTACAAATGCCGGGATTAGACAAAACCGGCATTTGATTTATTTAACTGTATGTATTTCCTTAAAATAATTTGAACCTATCGTGGCTCATTCTTTCCAGCATTTCGCGGTCATCGGGATGGGCTATGTCTATCAGTAACCTGGCACGCTGTCTTAAATTTTTTCCAAATAAATAAGCTACGCCATATTCAGTAACCACGTAATGCACATGGCCACGGGTGGTTACCACACCAGCCCCTTCTTTTAAAAATGGAACGATACGTGGCGCTCCATGCCTGGTACGGCTGGTTAATGCAATGATGGGTTTGCCTCCCTTGCTCAATGCGGCACCTCTTATAAAATCCATTTGACCACCAATACCACTGTATTGCTGAGTGCCAATGCTGTCACTGCATACCTGGCCGGTAAGATCCACTTCAATGGCACTGTTAATGGCCACCACTTTGGGGTTGCGTTGTATCACCTGTGGACTGTTTACGTAATCGATATCCAAAAACACCACCGATGGATTGTCGTCCACATAGTTGTACAACTTTTTTGTACCCAATGCAAAACTGGTCACACTTTTATTCGGGTGTATCTTTTTTTTGCGGTTGTTGATCACATCGCTCTCGATCAGGCTTATCACACCATCACTCATCATTTCGGTATGCACCCCCAGGTTCCTGTGATTGCCCAGCAAACTCAATACGGCATCAGGAATAGTGCCAATACCCATTTGCAGGGTACTGCCATCTTCAATCATATCGGCTATCAGTTTCCCGATCTTCAGTTCATTTTCTCCAACCTTGCTGCTGTAACTTTCTTCGGGCAGGTCTGCATCATGAAAAACCATTTTGGTAATGCGATCGGTATGTATCATGCCATCTCCATGAGTGCGTGGCATTTTCGGATTTACAAGCGCAATGATCTGTTTGGCCGAATCAACAGCCGAACGGGCAATATCAACAGATACACCCAGTGAAACATAGCCCTGTTTGTCCGGGGGCGATACCTGTACAATGGCAGTATCCAAAGGCATGATGTCATCTTTGAACAGGTCGGGTATATCACTTAAGAAAACAGGAACGAAGTCTGCACGACCGTCATTCACGGCCTCACGTATGGGGGCTGAAACAAATAGGGAATTAATATGAAAACTATCCTGGTATGCAGGCTTCGCAATTTCCACTTCACCTTTTAACGTGATGGAAACCAGTTCCACATTTTTCAACCTGTCTTTTTCTTTGGTAAGTTCATCGAGCAGGAATGTGGGTGTGCAAATGCTTCCATGCACAAATACCCGGCTGTTGCTTTGTATCAGCGAGAGGGCTTCCTGCGCAGTTACATAATTATATGGATGGATCATGGATGATTATTTTCTGCAAATTTCCGCTTTATAACTAATAGGCCGGACTAATATCAATCATGTGAACCTATGATTTTCATTTTAGGACAGCGTATCAACATTAATTGCACCGGGTAAAACACAAGGGTGATTGAGTGCAACTTTGTGTGCTTAGTGCTTACCTTTGCTTGTAGTTAATTATCTAATTTTATAATAAAAAGACTATGCAGCTTATTGAATGTGTTCCTAATTTCTCCGAAGGAAATGACCTGGCCATCATCAAACAAATTACCAATGAAATTGAATCTGTTGAAGGTGTGCGTTTACTGAATGTTGATCCGGGCAAAGCCACCAACAGAACCGTGGTAACAATGGTGGGAGCGCCTGCACCAGTTACAGAAGCTGCTTTTCGTGCAATTAAAAAAGCGGGGGAGCTGATTGATATGAGCAAACATAAGGGTGAACATCCACGTATGGGAGCCACCGATGTTTGTCCTCTCATCCCAATTGCCAATATCAGCATGGAAGAAACTGCACAATATGCACAACAACTTGCTAAAAGGGTGGGAGAAGAGCTGAATATCCCGGTTTATTTATATGAAGCCGCTCAGCCGGACACAACCAGAAACAATCTTTCGGTGATCCGTGCCGGGGAATATGAAGGGTTCTTTAAAAAAATCAAAGAACCTCAATGGAAACCCGATTTTGGCCCTGCTGAATTTGATGCCAAACGCGGGGGCACAGTTATTGGCGCCCGTGATTTTTTAGTAGCTTATAATATCAATCTCAATACCACATCCACCCGCCGTGCCAATGCCATCGCTTTTGATGTGCGTGAAGCAGGCAGAAATATTGAAGTGGACGGAAAAAAAGTAAACCAGCCCGGCACTTTAAAAAGTGTGAAAGCCATCGGCTGGTATATAGAAGAATATGGAGTGGCACAAATTTCAATGAACCTGACCAATATCAATATAACCCCCGTACATATTGCGTTTGATGAGGTTTGTAATAAGGCAGCGGCAAGAGGTATTCGGGTTACAGGCAGCGAACTGGTGGGGCTGATTCCTTTAAAAGCCATGACTGATGCCGGAAAATATTTTCTGCAAAAGCAAAAACGAAGTACCGGCGTAAGTGAAAAGGAGCTCATTAAAATTGCGATCAAAAGTATGGGCCTGGATGAACTGGGCCCTTTTAATCCTGAAGAACGAATCATTGAATATATGCTGGCTGATGCTGCAGACAGTAAACTGGTAAGCATGAAGCTAACCGACTTTGCCGATGAAACAGCCAGTGAGAGCCCGGCACCGGGTGGCGGCTCCATCAGCGCTTATGTGGGGGCACTGGGCATCAGCCTGGGTACTATGGTTGCCAACCTGAGCAGCCACAAACGCGGCTGGGATGAACGCTGGCAGGAATTCAGCGACTGGGCGGAGAAGGGGGAAAAATACAAAAGCAGCTTATTACAACTGGTGGATGCGGATACCCGTTCGTTCAATAAGATCATGGAAGCATTTGCCTTGCCTAAATCTACAGATGCTGAAAAAGCCGTTCGCTCGGAAGCTATACAGGCTGCCACTAAATATGCCATCGAGATACCTTTTAAAATAATGACTACTGCATACGAAAGTATGCAGGTAATTAAAGCGATGGTGGAACAGGGAAACCCTAATTCTGTAACGGATGCGGGTGTAGGAGCTCTTTGTGCCCGTGCAGCCGTTATCGGAGCATTCATGAATGTGCGGATCAATGCATCTGGCTACAACGATAAGGAATTTACCCGGAACCTGATTGCACGTGGTGCAGAAATAGAGGCAGAGACCATTGCCCTTGAAGCAGAGATATTAAAAATGGTGGATCAAAAGATCGGGCAGTAATAAAAACAAACGACTTAATCCAAAAGGGTTGCGCATAAAGGGCAGGCATCCTTTAGGTATAACCCATTGCACAAGCTTTAGTGTCCGGGATTTTAAAAATTCTCCGAATACTGCTTAGTGCAGGTTTAATACCTGCTGATAGATCAATTGGTAAACTGCCAGGTCTTTTTTATAATCACCGGGTAAATCTCCGAAGCCGCTTGTATTGCCGGATACTTTACTGTTTTAACCGGCGTCTCGTAATCTTATAAACAAAAAATATCCTGATAGCTATAATGCAAAGTGCAAAAAATGCAACAGCATACAGGCAAACCAGGGAAAGATCGTACAGTTCCAATAAATGCAGTATTATCCATAAAACAAAAAAAACAGTGGCACTCAGGTTAAATAGCCGGATAAACAAACTCATACAAATGCAATTTAGGGTTGAGGTAAAATGACGGATAATGAATCTGGTTTTGGCTTAAAACAGGTTTGGCTGTTTACTCTGGAGGGGCATTGTTTTGGTGGGAGTACCAGCTGCAAAATAAATAGAAAAGTTGATTTATGCAACATCTTTCCCCGGATTTTTTAGAGAATTGTGGTGTTGGCAGAGATATTTAAGTATGCATGTTACCTGGTTCAGAAAAATAGTGGCAAAACTGCGATAATAAGCAAGCCTTTTTATTACATATCACCGTAAATTTTCTACAATATTTTACTATCTGGTATTACAGAATTTGTTTTTGATACATCGCATCTTTGTACTGTTAAATATCCAATTATCCAATGCGTTTGTTAATAAAGAGTATCCCGTGAAAAACAACAGTACCTGTGAAAACCACAACCCAAATCCTGTGAAAACCAAAACCCGAACCCGATGGAACCCGTTTTGAAGTGTGAAGCATGAATCAGATTTCCCTGTGAAAAACCTTCAGTAATGAAGGTTTTTTATTTAATGCCTTTACATGAAACAGCCCTGCAAATAATGGTGGCTGTTGACCGGAACAATTTTCAACTCAGCAATCCTGCAAAAAAGAAGGCTGCCCTTATGAGGCAGCCCCTTTTTGTTTGCACCCGTCGTTGTTTGTTTTTATTTAATTCTTTAAGAGCATTTGTGACCCTGTCTTGTTCTTGCTGTCAACTATCTGCAGAACATACACTTTGGTTTGGTAAGAACTGATATCGATTACCTGGTCATTCGCTTTTAATACACCAGTAGCCACTTTTACACCCTGCATTTCTGTAAATGAATATGTGGCAGGGTAAGTAACCTGGCCGGAAAAGTGAACACGAACCCTGTTATTCGAGTTGATGGCAGTGAACAGGGGAAGTACCGGTATTTTCACATCCTTAACATCGGTTTGTATCACCACGCCGGTTTGCCTGTTGGTGGCAACGACCCGGTAATAGGCTGTATTTACATTGTTTTCCGATATGCCGTTGGTTATGCTGTAGGTATTTTTGTTACTGCTGTTCCTGGAAGCTATGCTTGCAACTGTGCTGAAGTTAATACCATTGGTGCTTCTTTGTACAGCAAAATCCCAATTCCCGCCATAGGCATTAGCTTTCCAGTCAACCGTAATATTTCCTGTATTGTCTGCGGTAAGTAAAGGGCTTTCAATATCCAGCACCGGGGTATTTTGAAGGCTATACACCTGACCTTTGCCTGCAACTCCTTTGTCATTTACCCGGTTATGGTTAAGGGCAAATCCCACCGTCACTTTTTCAGGTAGGGATATCACTGCTTCGCCTTTTTCATCGGCAGTGGCATATGCCACCACGGTACCTCCCGATGCTGAACTGTACACTTCAATATCGCTGAATGGTGAACAATCAGTGATCTTGTAGCTGAGTTTACTGTCGGTTATATATTTATAGGCAAAGATGCCCGATCCGCCCACTCCGCAACCGCTGCATTCGCTGCTTTTACTTTGCTGGGCCATCAGTATGATGTTCATCTCCAGGCAGCATACCAGTATGGAAATTACTTTTTTCATAAAATTTTATTTTAAGCATGATTAAATTAATGAGCCATATTCAGCGGCTGAAAAAATACCACACTGGCGAGGCTTGTTGAGAAAATGGGAATGCAACTGGAAGTGATCAGGTTGGTAAGGTCCTGAGCCCTTCTTTGCAGGTCGTTGAAACCCCATTTACGAACAATCCCTGTTCCCGGATATGTTCTTCCGGCCGCATCATTTGCGTAGAAAACACCTGTCAGTGTATTGTCTGTTATGTCTTCAGCGGCCACGCCGGTAGAATCATCACCAAAAACAAAGTTTGGACTCACAAACCTTGCACTGCGCCCGGTCAGGAATGGCGATATATCAAACTTGAACTGAGAACCAATAGCAAGTACCACCGGTGAATTGCTCAGCGCATTGTATGCTGTGTTATCGCCGCGGTAGTCTGCCATTACAAAATCTGTTTCTGTTTGTTTGGCATGGCAGCCCGAGCAAGTATTGTTCGAGAAAAAGAAGCGGGCTTTGTCATCGGTAATAAAGCCGGGACCAACACCTGCTGTACCATTCCAAAAACCGGGAGCCTGCACAGGAGAGGAACTGGGGTAGTTTGATTTGCCCGCCCTGAAGGGAGTGGCACCAATACTCATGGGCACCAGGCCGCTGGTGCTTTGCGCTATGATGGCTGCACTGTTGCTGTTGACCCAGTTGGCCAGTATCGTTGAATTAGCAAGGGTGGCACCGTCGGCACCATTAAAGATATTCTGGGGCTCATTGAAAAGCACAACTTCTTCCAGTAATTTGGTGGTACCGTTTACCTTAAATTCCCTGAACTGCCAGCGGGGCGATTTGTCTGTGCCCACAGTACTTCCATTGGTCACAGCTATTTCATTGCTCCTGACCTGGTTGATGGCGCTTTTATTATTTGTGGTGCGTGATGGAGCTGCATTTGGTACGGTTACCAGATCAGTAATGGCCTGCAATGCTGCCAGGTAACCATTTAAACCGGCAACAGTGTTCAGGTTAAAGCTGCTGAGGTTGGCCCATTGCTGTCCCAGGTTCTTCACCGCATTGCAGTTTGTTTGTACATTACCATATTCAAATATCACGTTAAAACCGTCAAACTGGTTCAAGCCAAGCGGACCACCCAAAGAATCGCGGCAGGGTGGAGTGCCTGAAATGGTATTTTGCATTAAAGACCAGATAAACCTAGTTTCGCCTGAATTGTTGGTTCCGCCTCCGTAACCAAAATTGCCCCGAAGGTCTATTCTGTTAACTATGGCTTTTAAATTAAAAGGGGCATATCTTAATAAACTGTCTTCGTGGGTGGCATTCCATTCGGTTTGCCAGTTGCCTGCATTAATAACCAGGCCAGGATTATGCCTTGCTTTCTGTATCCAACGGGCGATCACCATGGGTAAAAAACGGGCAGAACGGTTCCTTACGGTTTCGCTGTTGATGGTCAGGTCCACCATCCAGCTGTTGATCCAGTTCATCACCAGTGCCTTGGGTGTAATACCGGTATAGCCCTGGTTGGCAATTCCTTTAACCAAGCTTCCAAATGTCCATGCTCCATAAGGATTACCACTGCCAAAGGCGCCAACACAAGGATTGAATGTCCTGGCCGGGTCCCTCACCACACGCAGATCAGTGATGAACAATGATTTTTCTTTATCAATGGGTGGTGGTGGCGGAGGAGGACCATAACTCATGTGAGCGTAAGGGGCTGTAAAATTGTTGTTGATGAATGCTGACGGATCAGTCCGGGCAGGCAACCCTGTACCATAGCCTCCGTTGATGGGTTGTACCTGCAGTGTAGCCGGTACAGGCGATACATCAGGCGGCAACCTCAGAATGTCCCTGGATATCTCAATTGCCTCAAAACGGTCAAAGGCAGCTTTATCGAACAGGAGTTCTTTTCTCTCCACTTTAGAGAACACCCTTCCTTCAAATACATCAAGTATATTGTTATTTGCCCTCAGGGTTTCATCAAAACCCTGCATCTGGGCCACAAAAGCAGGAATATCTTCCTTCACAAAGGCAGAAAAGATATTATCGCCTGCAACACGGTCGCCACCATTCTTTCCATCATCATAAAAAGTTGTCTTTGCTTCACTAACATAAATATCAACCTGGCCTCCGGTAATATCCCCCCGGTTATATGTAATGTTTACCGCCATGTTTTCTCCGGTGGGCAGCACTTTTGAAAGCTGCTGAACGGTAAGTTTAGTGGCGATGGGGGGATCTTGCTGCCAGTCCCTGGACGCAGGTGGTGGTGAATCGTGGTCATCGAACGAGCTCAATAAAACAACCAGTGAGCCGATGAACAGTGTCATAACTAAGAGCATTCTCCTGTTATGTTTCAGAACATTTTTCATAATTAATCAGTTTATTTTGATAAATGAGGTTAAGTAGCTTAAACATGGCCGGTTGACCTGTTATAAGCCGGGTCATGGTCCCATGGCGGGAGCAAATTGTAATAATTGCATAGTTTCTGTTTTGGGGGTTAAAATATATAATGCTAAGTAAATATAATTAAAATATGATAAAATAAATATAATATTCGTAAATATATTTATTAACATATTTTATTAATAGTAACTTACGCTGAAAACAGAAGACTGGTGTAGAGATTTAGGATAAACTATCGCTAAGGATCATAATGAAATTGCTAAAGTAAAATGGAGGAGTAGATTTATAAACGAATAAATACTATTTATTTATGCGAAATATAAAAAAAAATAGCCCCCCGATATCGGGAGGCTATCAATATCATCGGTAACTCAATTAAAAGTTTCCGGTAGACCAAACAACCTGGGTACCAGGCTTCTGTGTTTTTAGATCAGTTTCAGCTGAAACGAATACTTTCACAGGTTTTACAGGATGTGCAGCTTCAAACCTGGTTTTGTCTTTCTTGTCGGTCCAGGTATTAGCGCCTTCAATATTGCCAATATTTACAGGCACACCGGCGTCGGTTACCACCCATACCACGTAACCCTCTTTAACCGGTTTCATAAGTTTAACCGGCTGCAGGTTTACCATAACAAGATGGATCACATAATTTCCGGCTGCATCCCTGGTGATTTGCATGCCATCTTTTTCTTCTGCAGGTGGAGGGGGGGGCGGGGTACTTGCAGGAGCTGGTTCGCTGGTTACAGCTGTGGTTGACTTGGATGAATTAGATTTTTTTGAGCATGACTGCATGCCAAAAGCTATTAAAGCAGTGACAGCAAACGCAACCAGCATGCTGCTGGTGCGGTAGTTTTTGTTCCATTTCATAATACTGAGGTTTAGGTAGATGAATATTCAGCTGTGAAAATAAGCTGTATTTGGCAGTAACAAAACAATAAACATGAAAATTATAGGGCCGGGCAATAAGAAATAATCACTACCAGCAAGGGCTATGTTACTATCATTTAAAATGCAGTATAATTAAATTTTTGCCCGCCTACTGAGGCATCGTACATTAACCCGGTCTTTTTTTGGGTAAAAACAAGTATGCCGTTCTTATAGTCAGCATCTTTATTATTCTCCTCTTTTATATCGCTTGCAGAAGTCTGAGAAGAAAATTCAAGCTCATTGGTTTTAAACCTCTCGAGAGCTGCTTTGTCCTCAAAAAAAATTACTTCCCTGAAAGCCTCCCCGCCAAACTGAAGTCCCGCCGTGAATTGTCTCATTTTTACCATGCCCACCATCTCGCCCTTCTCATATACAATGCCGCTGCCGGCTGCGCCACCGATACCGGCAGCGCCTTTGCCCACATTGGGCAGGATGGCATAGGCGTAAGCCTTATCAAATAGCGGCTCCAGTTGCTTATTATTTTCAATGAAAGCCGACTTTGCATTTTCTGCATCATCTTTTAATCTTTCTTCTTTTGAATCCTGCGCTTTTATTACAGTGAGAGAGCATAAACTGGCCAATACAAATAGAAAAGTGATTTTTGAGAATGAATGTATTTTTTTCATGATGGTGGTTTGGATGAATAAATGAATGTTGACTCCGGTGATCAGAACAAAAATGCTGCCAGCGAATCTGCTCAACTGTTAAAAAAACAGAAAATTGATTGGACAAAATCAGCCTTTGGATTTTCTTTGTAATAATCAGGTGAAAAACCTTTGATTGTTAAACTACAAGTTTTAACTTTCTTACTTAATATTAACTGCTTCATGAAGAGAGCCGCTATTTTACTGATACTTGGCCTGATTCACGTGCATGCGGGTGCACAGGATTTACAGGAGAACCCAATATCTCCGCCTGATACGGTCAGGCTGGGTATTTATGTTACCAGCATACATGATATTGATTTCAAGCAAAAGGAATACAAGACCATTTTCTGGCTATGGCTTAAATACAGAAATAAGGACCTGGATTTTGTACACAACCTCGAGATACCCAATGCGAAGAGTTTCTCAACTGCATTCACTACCATAGACACTTCTGATGGAAGGGTTTACCTGATCATGAAAATGGAATGCACCATGAAGAATGGATGGAACATCAACAATTTTCCGTTCGATAAACAAACGCTGAGGCTGACATTCGAAAACTCGCAGTTTGATTCCACAAAACTGGTATTCATGCCCGACAGCCTGGGCGATCATTTTGATAAAAGGATCAGCAACAGGACCGGCAATAATGATATGGTGATCAACGGGTGGCAGGTGGATAGTTTTGTGATGACTTCCCGTAACCGGGTTTACAACACGGCATTCGGATTGGACAACCTGCCTGAGCAGAAGCAGGTGTACAGTGCTTTAAGGATAAAGATGGTAATCAAAAGAGAGGCACAAGGCCTTTACTGGAAAATGTTCCTGGGCATGTATATTGCTTTCCTGATCGCCTATGTCTGTTTTTATATTCATTCAGATGGGATGGATTCCCGTTTTGGTTTGAGTGTGGGTTCGCTGTTTGCAGTTATCGGTAATAAATATATCATTGATTCATCACTTCCCGAATCAACTTCATTTACCCTGGTGGATACAATGCACGGACTCACCCTGTTCTCTATTTTTGTGGTAATAACGGCAACGGCCTGGTCGCTGCGGCTGGTTAAGCAAAATAAAATACAACAGGCCCGCCGCTTTGATATGATCACAGCCCAGGTCCTGTTGTTACTGTATATCTCCCTGAATATTTTCTTTGTGCTGAGGGCTAAGAGTGGTGGCTGATAACGGGGCCTACACATCCGATTCGTTGAATGATAAACAGATGCTGCTGATGCCGGCCTCTACTTTACGGCAGCTTACACCTGCTTTATCCAGCATCATCCTGGATGCTTTGGCGGTATCGGTATCTGCATATTTATCAGAAAGAAATATCACTTCGGTTATTCCGGATTGAATTATGGCCTTGGCGCATTCATTACACGGAAACAGGGCGGTGTAAATTTTGCAACCATGCAGGTCCATACCTATATTGTTCAGTATGGCATTTAATTCCGCATGGCAGATGTAAGGGTATTTGGTCTGCATGAAATCGCCCTGCTTTTCCCATGGGAATTCATCATCGCTGCAACCTATAGGCAGCCCGTTATAACCAGCTCCCACTATTTTGTTCTTCCGGTTAACAATGCAGGCCCCAACTTGTGTGTTGGGATCCTTACTGCGACGGGCACTGAGCAAAGCCACTCCCATAAAATACTCGTCCCAGGATATGTAGTCTTGTTTTTTTTGTAAGGCTGGCATTTTTCGCTTGTTTATTAAAATGGCAAACGAATATAAGTTAATATTTTTTGCCGGCACCAAGTGGCAAATGATTTGCGGCCAGTTTGCTCAGCCGGTTACCCGGTGCCGAAATAGTGCGTTTTATTATCCTAAAATATATATTCAGATCAAATTTGCCAATAGCCTAATAGGCGGACTGCTTATTACTGCGGCGACTGAAAATTGGGTGTATAAACTGATCGATAAATACATGTGGAAGGCATGAGCTCACCTAGCGGATGCATATAGTAAGACAAGGTCACGGAGACCCGGAATTGTGATACAGTGATAGATATTTGTGGAATAAAATTATAAAAGGTAGCATGTTTTGCTACCTTTTATAATTTAAAATCTCTACAGATTTACCGGGGAAATCATTGCGCCCCGGGATAGGCCTGAACGGTCAATCACTTCGTTTTCCCTTACTTCAGCAGAACCTTTATCTTTCATAACTGATGCGGTTTTTTTAAGCTGCTGAATGAATTTTACCTGTTGTGCCCTGTTTAGTTCTTTTAAACGGAAAGCCAGGTAATATTCTCCTTCACGGCCCATAGGGCCGATCCTGTCGGCTGATACCTGTTTTAGTTTGTATTGTTTTTTAAAACCTTTTATCATTTTTACCAGTGGCGTATCAGAGGGTACACCACAGCATTCACTGTTGAAACTTACAATCACCCGGTAGGTTTCTGTTTGCTGTGCACGTACACTGGCCGAAGCATACATGATGCATATAAGAACGATAAATAATTTCTTCATAGTTATATTTTAAACACAAAGGTAAGATGCAGCAATGAGTTACTGGTAATAAGAGAAATTGCTGTTTAACAAAAACTTTACCAAATACCCCTGGTATGGCAAAAAAAAGGCCCAGCAACGCTGGACCATTTTTAATCGCAACCTGTCTATTGCTTTACAAATTTTACAGCTGCCCTGTTGCCGACACGCAGCAGGTAGATGCCATTGCCAAGCGATGGCGGCAATTCAATATTTACTTTGTTATTACCAGCCTGTGAACTAATGGTATTGCTCCATACACTTACACCGCTGACCGAACTAATGATGACCTCTTCGGGCCTGGCTTCGGTGCTGCTGTATTCAATGCTTAGTTTGTTCTGAACCGGGTTTGGTGATACCAACACTTCAGTACTGATCTTACTTGCTGATATTGGTTGTGCAACAGCGGCTTTGGGGGTGCCGCTTATTTCTGCCCTTAGTTTATAACATACTGAAGTGCTCATGGCGCCGTTGTACCCTATCACTCTCACATAATAGGTACCCACGGTGCTTGTGTTATATATGATCGCTTCGCTGGTGGTGCTACCGGCGGTTGAAGAACCCAATAAAGTTCCTGCGGAATTGTACAGGTACACATCATAATCAAAAGGCAGGTTGGTGAGTGTTACATAAATATTTGGCTGGGCAGCTGTATTGCTGAACTTATACCAGTCAACATCTGTGGCGCTGGCTATCTGCGAATTCAGATCTGTATTGGTACTGATGGTAACAGCGGCTGCCTGTGTTTCATTAGGTTCTGGAGTATTGGTGCAAGCCACGGCAGTTGTTACCAGCAAATTATAGCATTGTGTGGCAGAGAAAGCGCCATTATAACCAAATACCCTTACCGTGTAAGTGCCTGCAGCTGCATTGTTGTAGGTGATGGTCTCGCTGGTGGTGCCGCCATTGGCAGAACTGCCTACTACGGTTCCGGCTGCATTCAGCAACTGCACATCATAATCAAAAGGAAGTGTGGTAAGTGATACAGTGATGCTGGTACCTGTCACCACATTGAATTTGTAATAATCATTATCAGTATTGGTGGCTATAAGGGCATTATAAGCAGTGCCTGGCACAATAGTTCCTGCCGTCGCCTGTGTGTTGTTGGGTTCCTGTATATCCGGGCAGCCGGCAACGGTGCAGGCTGCACGCCCTGCCACAGAAGTTGTGCCTGTGTTGGCCGGGTCAAGCCAGGGTTTAAGTTGCTGTGATGCAGCGGCACCATTGGTTATCCAGTCGTACGATATCTTTCCATAATAATCATTCTTATCTGCAGCTGCCGCAGCACAGCCGGATGGGCCTCCTGAGAGCTTACCTACGATACGGCCGGCACTGTTGAAAAGGGGAGAGCCTGAAGAACCACCTTCGGTGATGCCATAGTTGGTAGCCGTGGCTACCCAATTGGCCTGCCAGTGTGAATTATCAGGTAATTGAGAATAATACCTGCGGGAGGTTAAGGCTGCTGTGTAGGTAGATATTTTTTTGATATCACCTGCAGGATGGTGTATGCCTACACCGCTGTTACTGCCCGTACCACTGGCATCAAAGCCGGAATAGTAAACATTATATGCAGCGGGTATGGCACTATTGAATTCAACCAGCAAAAAATCGGAACCAAATACATTGGAGTTTGCTCCATTCGAAGCACTGGAACGCATGGTACAACCAGTCATGGTATTAGAACCAGGTTCTGACGCACCATTAGTGCAACCGGCGCTTTGATAATTGAAATAGAATACCCACTGGTTTTTATCGGCGGCAGAAACTGCAGCGCCGCAGTGATTGGCAGTTAAAAAGTAGTTTTTACAATCCTGCGCCACATTATTGATCAATGCACCGCTGCAATAACCCTGGCTTGCACCATTTTTTATCAGTATCCTTGCAACAGAATTGCGCTGGTTGGTCCAGGTGGCGCCTTCAGGGCAGTTCACATTTACATTGCAGGCGCCCGATGTTCCAAAACCACAGCACTTCGGATTTTGCAGTTTGATGTAAGCAGGGGGCTCCGGGGCATTATATACATTGGCAATGCCGGTGATGGTAAAGCTTCCCTTCTGTTTTACATTAGCGGGCTCATAATATTCGATGATACAATCACTTGTATAAATGATCTCGGTTGCAAACAGCCTGCTCTCATTATTATTGTGTGCACCAAAAGAACCGATGAGATGTGTTTTTTCGGCATTGTACACATAGAGTACTGCTCCTTCCGGAATATAAAAATTCTCGTAGTACAAAGAAGTGGCTGGTGCATCCGGTACATGAACCGACAGCCGCCAAACTCTGTCGTTGTTCGGCAAAACTGTCCACACACCACTGTTCTCGGGCGTTAATGAAACAGGAAATATTTGTCCCGCAGGCAGCATCTCGCCCTTGGCGTATACTTCAGCGGCACGGTTTCGAAGCGATGCCACATCAATTAGCGGCAACACCTGCCGGGCGGCATCTACATTATCATTTAAAGGATAGGAAAAGCTGAATGGCTTGCCGCCACGGCTTACCTGGGCAGTGGTTGCAATAGTAAGCAACAACAGCCCTGCGAGGAGAGAGGTTAATTTTTTCATTGTAATGATGTTTTGATGAAGGTTATGGGAGTAAAAATATATTAGCAAAATGATAAATAAAATACCTCAAACTGGTAATTCATCAGCTACCTGTGTAATCTTATGGTTTGTTGCATCAACTGTATAAACAAGTAAAATGAAAAATTATTTATTGGCAGCATTCTTATTGCTTACAGGCTGCATGCTGAAAGCACAGCGGAATATGATGCCTGAAAAACGTCCTGCAGGTTTTGCATTGTATTTTCATATTGACGGGGGTATGCGGTATTATTCTGAAACGCTCAGGATCACCGAGGACAGCTGTTTGTACACAATCAACAACGAAGGCCGGATAGTTAATCAACATTTCAGGCTTAGCCCCGTTCAACTGGATGAACTGTATACGGTGCTTCGCAACAACTATTTTTCGGATATCGTTTACAAAGACAAAGGTCGTGTTTATGACCGGGGTGGAGAAACTATGAGCATAGGATGGATGGATAACTTACGGCTGTTTTCCGTCAATGATTCCCAGAGCTATTTTGTTCAACCGGAATGGCAGCAAAACTGGAATATCATCTGTAATTATGTGAGGGCATTACCTGCAAGGAATCCACACTTATAAAGCCAGGCTGAAAAAAAACTTTTTAACAGTTATTTTTTTATTGTGATTATCTTCATACAAATACAAAATGATGATAGCCATAATAATTCTGCTTCTTATTCTTGCGGTAGTTGGATGGGTTTCATATTTCACCTCCAATTCCATTTATCGCTCACTTGCCGCAAAAGATAATCCCAATGCCCGGGCCATGCGGGTGCTTAGTTTTATACTCATGTTTGTTTTGCTGATTGGTCTGCTTTGGCTGTTCGTGGTAACCAATCTTACTTTTGAGCGTTAGCCTTAGTGTCCCTCAAGTTCATCCTGGTAATAAGCCATTCGGCAAAAAGCAGGTTGGGTACAAATCCCATCCAGGCATCGATCATGTACAATACCTGCGGATCAATATGAAAACTGTTCGACAGTATAAGTTTCCACATACGCAGCGTAATAGCAGAGCAGGTTAGGGCGTAGCTTCGAATCATGAAGCGCTGATGTGCTTTCATATTCTTTACTTTCACTGCTGCCACTGCTTTATATGTAAACAGCAGCCACAATGAATCCAGCAAAATGAATGCTACCCTGGAAGGCAGGTGCCCGTTGGCATAAAATGCCATGATCATACCTGCAGGGAAATTAATAAACATGATATTGAAGGCATACAGTTTACCAACGAAACGGTGAAGCTTTTTATGATGTTTTAATACCTGGGCGGAGAACTGTGTAAAGCCGGCACACAAACAAAATACACTGGAAAATACATGTGTGTAAAAAGCAATGCGCCATATGCTGATATCAAGGTAATCCTGCTTGAACCTCAAAAAACCAACATCGGTCCGGAAACTGCCATATTGAGCAATAGTAAGCAGCATTCCAAAAACGGCGGCACATAAAATAAAATAAAGGAGTGTTTGCTTGCCGATATTTTTTAACAGGGTAATCAATGTTTTTAGCAGAATGATGCAGTTTGATCTAAAAATAATGCTTTAGCGGGCATGCTGAAAGATTTTTACTTATCAAAACTATAATGTAAACTTAAATTTTTTACGGGCATACATTTTGAGATGTTTTTTTGGTAAAGTTTTTGCCACGATGTAAAAAAAAGAAAATGAACAGGATAGTTTTTTTACTGAGCCCTTTTGCCCTGTTAATTATGCTGGCCTCCTGCAACAGGAAAACAAATCCTGAGGCTGCTGCCAAACCCTCAGCCAGTGCCCCTGTGGCGGTAAAACCCGCAAAAAGAGCGATAATAAAAACAGCTGTTCCAAGGGTGATAACAGTCAGCGAAGGTGCTGCAAGAAGGAGCGTGGATGGCAGGTATTATTACGATCTGGAAGGCCACCGGTACTGGCGCAATAACCGTGATGGGAAATTTTATCTGTTTCACAAGTCAATGTTTGATAACCCTGATTTCAGGGCACCGGGCGGATAGGTATTATTTTTTAAGGTTCTGGTTTACCTCAGCTATTTTTTGCCGTATATCTTCAATGCTTTTGTCCACTTCTGCCATCCGGCCTGGCAGGTCTTCGATATTCTTTTTGGCATCAGATATCTTGGTTTCCATATCCTTTATATCCGTTTCCACTTCTTCGATCTTACTGTATTTCCCTTTGATCCATTCGGAAAGTTTTTCCCGGTACTTACTGTCGGTGGCGGCAGCATATTTATTTTCCAGTTCATCCAGCTGCACCTGTTTTATATAATCCTGCTGGTTTGGTATCCGCTTTTCAAGTCTTTCCCAAAAACTGTTCTGCTTTTCATACACTACAGCCAACTTTTCTTTGAATGCCAGTTGTTTGGCAAGCCTGTCTTCCAGCTTTGCCAGAAAATCCTTTTGCTTTTGCTCCCATTCAGCATGCTTTTGTTCCCTTTCCTTTTGCCTTTCTTCCCAGGCTGCTTTTTTCTGCTGTAGTTCTTCTTTATAAACTGTCCAGGCCTTATCCAGTTCTTCCTGCACTTCATCAATGGCAGCAAATATCCTTTGCTTGTCTTCCCGGGTAATAGTATCCCGGTTATCAAGTACAAATTTTCTCAGGTCCCTCAGTCCTTCCGATTTTGTTTTTAGCGGGGTTTGAGCAATATCTTGTTCTTCCGCAATACCTGCTTCCGTAAAGCCTTCTTCTTTATTAACTGCAGCTGTATTTGAAAGTGCAGCGATAGTGGATTTTATATCAAAAAGTTTTTCGGAGGATGCAGCGGGATGGCAGGCCCTGATGGCGTACAATACAGCCTGTGTGAGTGCAGATGATTGTTCCGTAAGTTTTGTTTTCTCTTCACGCAACTGGTTATAATATGCATCTTCCCGTTCTTTTAATTTTTCCCTGTAATTTTTAAACCTTTCCCATGCGGCTGTTCTGCGCTCCCGGTTGGGCCAGTTGCTTTGCCGTATGAATTCAGCGGTTTCGGCTACCTGCTTTTTTATCGATTCTATTACCTCTTTGGTAAAAGCACCGGTATCCTTTTCATCTTCCAGGGCATCCTTTACCTTGTTGATCATCGCCTCGGCTTCAGCAGCAAATTGTTCGCTTGCTTTATCCAGTATGGCCTGTTTTTCTTTCAGGGCGTCCAGCAAAAGCTGCAATTGGTTCCAGCTTTCCTGGCGTTCCTGGCTGTTTGCAAAACCGGTTAGCTTGAAGTTTTCAAAAAGTTCCCGGCGCATGGCTGATACGGTTCTTGAATCAAGCACTTCGGCATTTGCCTGTAATTGTACCTGCACTTTTTCAATCGTTTCTTTCAGATCTGTAATGGTCATAATAAGCTGTTGCAACAATTTTTTGCAAATTTACAAAACAGCAGGTTATTGCAGATTTGTTTTACTGCAGTATCTTTCACGAATGAAAAATAAGTTTATCTTCCTGCTGCTGGGATTGTTCAGCCTTGCAGTTTCAAAGGCACAACAGCCTTATTACCTGCTAACCGGAACATACACTTCGGGTAAAAGTGAGGGCATTTACGTGTACCGTTTTAACAGTTCAGACGGAACAGCAGCACCCGTAAGCCAGGTAAAGATCTCAAACCCTTCTTTCCTAGCTGTTTCGCCCGATGAAAGATATGTGTATGCTGTGGAAGAAGATTCGGACCCCAATGGAACCGGCGGTAACGTCAGCGCTTTTATATTCAACAAGGAAACAGGGATACTTACACTGATCAACCGCCAGTCTTCTAAAGGTAATCATCCCTGTTATGTAAGCGTTGATAAAACCGGCAAATGGGTGGCCGTGGGCAATTACAGCAGCGGTAATCTATCAGTATTTCCTGTGGAGCAAAACGGGGGGCTGGGCCTTCCGGTCACAACCAGCCATGAAGGCTCAGGTCCTGATAAAGCCCGTCAAAGTTCAGCTCATGTACATGCAACTTTTTTTTCGGCAGATAACCGGTTTCTTTTTGTTCCGGATCTTGGTATGGATAAACTGATGATCTATGCCTTTGATGAAAACAACGGAAAACTAGGTGCAGCCAGGCCTGCGTTTGCCGCATCAGAACCGGGATCAGGGCCAAGGCATATTTGCTTCAACCCTGCCGGCAGCCATGCATACCTGATGGAGGAATTAAGTGGTACTGTTGTGGTCTATAAATATAAAAATGGGAAGTTCAGGCGCAAACAGCGCATCAGCAGCATGCCTGCCGGCGATACCAGTTTTGCAGGCAGTGCAGATATTCATGTTTCACCGGATGGACGTTTTCTGTATGCGTCAAACCGGGCTGAATCCAATACGATCGCTATATTCAGCATTGATCATAATAATGGCCGGCTTACCTTGGTGGGCCATCAGTCAACCTTAGGCAAAACCCCTCGCAATTTTAATTTCGATCCTTCAGGCAATTTTTTATTGGTAGCCAATCAAAACAGCAACCAGGTGGTTGTTTTTAAAATTGATAAGCAAACAGGCCTGCTTACAGATACCGGCAAACGTTTAGAAGTTGGAAATCCGGTCTGTCTCAAATGGATCTCTCTAAAATAAGGGCTATGTATTTGTGGTAATAAATACTACACTGCTGTTTAAGAAAGGTTAAAAGAAATCTGCGATACCTGAAATCTCGTTAGTTTTATAAAGGTTATTGCTGACCGGTTAAGATACTAACATGCTGCGGAATCCTTTATTAATCATTTGGCTGGTTGTGTTTCCTTTTTTTTCAAAGGGGCAGACGGCTGCAGTTACCGGAACTGTTTATGACGCTACAACTAAATCCCCGCTTGCATTTGTAAGCGTAACACTGAAAGGAACCACCACGGGAACAGTTACTGATATTGACGGGCATTTTAGTTTTTCAAGGCTGCCGGATAATGCCATATTGCAGATCAGTTATATCGGGTACAAGCCTGAAGAATACCAGTTGGGTAAACGTGAAAAAGCAATTGCGATATTTATTGAACCTGACAGGGTGCAACTGGAGAATGTGGTAATTTCCAGCAATGAGAATCCGGCACACCGCATCATCAAACTGATGCAGCGGAATAAGAAAAACAACGATCCCGAGCAACAGGCTTCTTTCAAATATAATGCTTACACCATTGCTGCACTTGCAGGCGGGGAACGTTTTTGGAATGGTAATAGCAACAAGCCCGATACTACCCGTCAAAAAAGCAACCCTCCGCAAATGGAACAGGCCGGTAAGCAATTGAATAAAGTGGTGAAGGCTGCAAAAGATACTTCAGGAAAAAGCCTGGGGAGCCAGCTGGGGAAACGTTTCAAAGAAAATTACCTGATGCTTACCGAATCATATTCTGAACGCATCTACAAATTTCCGGGCCAAACCAAAGAGACGGTGCTGGCAACTAAATTCTCCGGTTTAAAGAATGCAACATTTGGCGTGACCACCTCCGATTTCCAACCATTCGGGTTTTATAAGGATTACCTGGTGATGAACAATGTAAGCTTTGTGAGCCCGGTAATTGATGGCAGTATCAGCATGTACAGGTTCAGGTTAAAGGAAAGGTTGATACATGAAAAGGATACTACCTATATCATCAGCTTCGAACCAAGGGCCGGTAAGAATTTCAGGGGTTTAAGGGGTGTATTGTACATCAATTCGGATGGGTATGCCATTGAAAATATTATCGTATCGCCGGCAGATGAAAAAGGTATGATCTTTACTTTCAGGCTGCAGCAAAAGTACGAACGGGTAAGTGGCAAATGGTTTCCGGCACAACTGAACAGCACGCTTTCGCAAAAAGACCTGCGTACCGATTCGGTCTTGTTATTTTGGGATTGCCGCAGTTATATAACCAATGTGGATCTCAATGCTCAATTTACCCGATCGGATTTCTCTGATGTAAAACTCGAATACCAGCCGCAGGCAGGCAAAAGGGCCGATAGCAGCTGGCGCAGGATGCGTACCGATTCACTGAATGACAAGGGAAGAATAACCTACGAAACCTATGAAATGCTGCCCGCCCGGTACAAGAATATGATTGAAAAAGTGAATAAGGGTTTTCAGATACTTTCGATCGAAGGTATCCCTGTTGGCAAGGTGGATATACCTTTTAAATACATTATTTCGGGTATCAATAAATATGAAAGTTTCAGGATCGGTGCTGGTATACAAACGAATTCATTGTTGAGCAAAAGGTTTTCGGCAGGGATTTTTGCGGGGTATGGTTTGCGGGATGAAGCTTTTAAATATGGTGCAAATATTCAGCTGAACCTGCAGCAAAGAACAAATACAATTTTGCGCTTCGATTACAGTCGCGATATTAGTGAGCCCGGCAATGTTGATTATTTTGTACGTAACGGTTCTGTATTCTCCAACCAGTCGCTTCGCAATTTCCAGCGATCACGCTTTGATAGTGTTGAGCAATTTAAATTTAATTTCAGTACAAAGCTCAGGCCTTCCATACAGTCTGATGTCTGGCTGCAGCATGAGAACAGAAACCCTGCAAAATATGATTACGAATTTGACAATAACGGAATACTGTTGCGTAATTATACAAATACGGAGATCGGCATTGGCTTCAGGCTCACCAGGGGAGAAAGCTTTACAAGAATGGGCCGGGCCAAGCTGCGTACAAAGCCTGCAAGCACTGAGTTGCTTTTTCAGCTGTCAAAAGGATTAAAAAATGTTTTGAATGGCGACCTGGATTATTCAAAAATTGCCCTGCGTTTCAGCCATAGTTTTCAGCTTAAAAAACTTGGAACAACTTCCTTACGACTGGAGGCTGGCCACATTTGGGGCGATGTGCCTTATGCATACCTGTTTAATACCAGGGCAACCCGGTCTGGAAAAGTAAGTGTATACGTGCCGGGGCATTTTCAAACAGCCGGATTGTATGAATTTGTAGCAGGCACCAGTGTTAACCTTTTTGTTGAGCATAATTTTGGCAGTCTCTTATTCAAGCCAAAGAACATATCATTCAGGCCTGAAATATACCTGGTGCAAAATATCAGTTATGGAACGCTTGCCAACAGCGCCGCTCATAAATTACTTGCTTATAAAGTTCCCGAAAAGGGTTTGTTTGAATCGGGGCTGATGATAAAGAATATCTACCGGCGAAACCTTTTTTCGCTTGCCTGGATTGGAATTGGAGGGGGAGTTTTTTATCGTTATGGTTATTACAGCCTTCCCAAAACAGCCGATAACCTGGCCTTTAAATGGGGTATCAGTATCTCCCTGTAAAATACCCGTGATTGGGTATTGCATATCAGTCGGTTAGTAACTAATTTTATGAAAAAATATGATCATGAACAGCCTGCATAAAATAACCACATTGCTTTTTGTTTCCTGCTTTTCAGTTGCCCTGGTTTTTGGACAAACAACCTCCAAACAATGGTTCGACAAAGCGGAAAAACTTTATAAAGAGAATAACTATAAGGAAGCTGCCGCCGCTTATGATAAAGCGGGTCAGCTCAACCCGGGAGACCAGGCAGCCTTTTATATGGCAGGCTGGTGTTACAACGACATTGAAAATTATACCAACGCCATCAGCAGGTTAAAAAAAGCTGTGGCACTTAAAAAAGATGATGAGCAGGCCTGGCAGGAACTGGGATATGCTTATAAGAAAACCTCAAAATACGAAGAGGCACTGGATTGTTTTAATAAGGCTGTTTCTTTAAGACCAACCTATGCGCTTGCCTATAAACAACTGGGAGATGTGTACAGGCTAATGGAGAAAAAAACAGAAGCTATAAATGCTTACAAAAAATGTTATGCATATAACAACGAAAATGATGATGCCTGTTATTATGCCGGCTATATCTACAATGGACTTGGCGAATATGAAAATGCAGTGGAATGGCTTAAAAAAGCAAAGCAGATAAAAGACAGGGAAGATGTGAATAATGAACTGGGTTTTGCTTATTACAAACTTAAAAGAAATGAGGATGCTATCGACGCATACCAGAACACCCTGAAGTTAAATGAAAAGAATGGAACAGCTTATAAAGGTATCGGCGATATATACCGTCTAAATTACAAGCCCGCAAAAGTGATCGAAGCAATGGAGAAGTATCAGAAAGCGATTGAGTTTAATACCTCCAGTTCCGGGTCGCATTACGGGCTGGGCTGGTGTTATAATGAAAAGGGCAGGTATGAGGATGCCATACCTGTGCTAAATAAGGCCATTGAACTTGACAGGACTTTTGCGGCGTCTTATGTTGAACTGGGTTACGCACAATATATGACCGGGAAATACAAGGAAGGTATCAATACACTCAAGGCCGGGATGGCGCAGGATAACAAAAGTAAATTGTGCAGGTATTACAGCGGGCTGATCTATATCAAACAAAATGATAAAAGCAATGCCACTATGATGTACAACGAGTTGAAACCCCTGGATGAAAAACTGGCCGGGCAATTGCTGGACAAGATCAATGCTCTTTAATATTGAAACCATGCAGATAAGGATCGCTTTTATTTACCTGTTGCTGTTTGCCACTGTGACAGGTAAGGCACAGTATACACAAGAAAAACTGATTGCATTTAAGATTACTGATTACATGAAGCCATTGAGTGATTCTGTAACGGTAGTACAGGTGCTTATGCCTGCATCCTTTCCAGTTGCCATTCCCGAAAAACAACTCGGTGTTCTATACCATTGTTACAAAACTGGTGTGCCCATGGATACTGCCATGATCGGATGGGGAAGATGCAATTTGATCAAAGGTGATTATTATTACTTTGGTGTGCACCTGCAAAAAAAGCAGCAACCAGCTGAAGGGGATATCATTTACCTGATGCTGAAAATTCCTTTTGTATACGACGGACTTTTATTGAAAGTGATGAACCATGCCATCGTTTTTACCAGTGTGTATGGCGAACCATTCATGAAACCCGAAGCTGTCTTCACCAATGCCAGGCCCGATGAACAGAGTATCCTGGATTCGATGGTAAAAGATATCCGGTTTACCGGTTCGGCCATGCAGCAGCAAATACCCGAACAAAACCAGCCGATTGCCAAAGGAATGTACAAGGGCAAAAAAATATTTGAGGCCATGGAATCTGTACAACGCAGCGACCTGGAAGCATTCTTAAAATACCTGGTTGCACGTCCTAAAAATTATGCAGGTAATAAATGGAAGATCTCGGAGGTTTTTGCTACCTGGATGTCGGAAGGAGCTCCCACGGTTATATCTGATTAAATTACTGTCACCTTATCACAGGCTTAGCGTTTTCAAAGCAGGTTAAACGATAGCCAGCGGGTTACTTTTCGAAGAAACCCGTATTAAGGGTAGCAGCAGCGTTTCACTGCCTGCTTTTTCCATTAACGATTTATTTGCTGTTGAAACCTGGCGACCCTGTTGCCGGGATAATTGTTTTTATAACCAAACAAAAATTAACATGATTCAGAAAACCTATTTCAAGACAAAAGATTACTGCAGGGTTAAATTCAGCTTTGCACCGGAAAATGCTGAAACGGTGGAGGTTTTGGGGCTTAACAGCGATTGGGAAAATGCTATTATACTTAAAAGAAAAAAAGACGGAACCTTCTCCGGGGAAGTATCTCTGCCAAAGGATTCGCAACACGAATTCAAATACCTGGTGAACAAAACAGAATGGTTAAATGATACAGAAGCCGACGCAGAACTGGCAAATGCTTACGGCGGCACCAACAGTGTTATTAAATTATAAAAACCAGGTTGCAGGCAATATTATGGTGTGCAAACCAATACACCATAATTGCCTGTGCTTTTTTGAAAGGCAGTAAAATTGACTGAACTTATTTTTGCCTGTGTGCCGGGCAGAACAGCACTGAATTGAGAATTGCCCGCCTGGTTAGCTGTGTAGCTGAGCAGATAAGAAGTGGTATTCCCGTGTATATCCAATACATTGGCATAAACAGTGAAATCGTTTGCCGGCCAAAGCGAAGCAGGCGGCCCCTGGGTAACAGGGCAACCGCACATCATTTTTACATTAACAGCCACGCTTCCCGTAACATCGGCAGGTGAAAGATAAAGACCTGGCACGGGTATGATCAACTGGTAACTGGTTTGACAGGGATTGATAATTACTGTCTGTTTCAAAATGAATGGCTTGCCGAGCGTGGTTGGTATGCTTACGAAAATTTCACCCGGTTCCACTGTGGCAGGCAAATTAAAAGTCAGCTTTCCGGCAGCGGTTGTGAAATCGCCCGACAGATAATTTACCAGTGTTTCCTGCATGGCTGGTGCTGGTTGTGGTACGGTGATTATGGGCATATATGAGCTTGAGCCAGGCGTAAAATTGCCGGAAACATTGCCATCATCGGTAAAGTTGGGAGTAATAGTATAGGGAATGGAAACAGTGCCCCCGCTGTAACTGAAATTTAAGGTGATGTTTGCCGGGTCATAAGCATGGGCACCTAAAAAATGCCCGCCCACAGCCTGCAGGTACACGGTGATATTGGCCGGTTGCATATTTTGTTTGGTTTGTAAGGTTAATAAAGGGTGATATTGTAAAAATATCAAGCATACTTCAAAACTGCAACTGCAAATTTATTTTTTAGCAACAATTACCTGGTAACACCAAAGACCTGCTTTTAATGCCCTGAACTGGTAATAACCACATTTATAATGATTCTTCGAATATTTTGATACGCCCGGGTGGGTTAGATTATACAGTTCCGCAGGCAGTGCGCCAAGCAAAGAAGCGTAATAGAGTTTTTTAGCAGTTTTAAATATCCCGGAAGTATAATCAAATTGCCTGGTGTTTATAAACCCATACTTATCAAGTTGCTTCACAAATGAATCTGCTGTTGACAGATCATCTGCAAACCAGGTATGCATCCATTTTTTTATCCAGTTTTTTTTATCCGGCCGGGTTTCATCAGTCTTAAAAAAATCACAAACGATCAGCCTGCCTTCCTTTTTTAAAATTCTGTACGCTTCCCGGATAAAAGATGCTTTGTCTGCAGCATGAGTTATGCTTTCGCAGGCCCATACCACATCAAAACTTTCATCGGCAAAGTTTGTTTGTGTATAGTCCATCAGGTGAAAAGAGACCAGGTCTGTAAGATGCTTTTCTATCGCCAGCCGGTTTGCAAAATCCAGTTGCTTTTCACTGAGTGTGATGCCTGTAACTTTTGCCTTACAGTTACTGCTTAAATAAATGGCTGCGCCGCCCACCCCGCATCCTGCATCCAGTACATGATCTCCAGCCGTAATGCCACTGAGTTCCATCATTATGCGGTTTGTATTGGCAATGGCGTCATGAGAATTTTTTATTCCATCTTCCCAGATGCCATAATGCAGGGAGTGGTTTTTTTTCAGTCCCCACCAGTTCTCATAGTGCAGCTGGGTAACGTTATAATAATTGGCAACATCCCTGTTTGTAAACATAAGCAGTTCATTCAACCCTTCAAATATAGGCTGAAAATGAAGAACCTGTTTTCGGGTATTATTTTATGAACGGAAAACCAATCCCATCAATTCAGTCTACTTTTAAACTTCAATTTGATTATCAATAAAAATGCTGTTATGAAAAAAACTATCTTTTTCAACCTGTTCCTTCTAATCACCTTGCTATCGGTTTACGCTCCTGCGGGTGCACAGATGTTACGTTTACCGGATGGTAATACCAACTATAAAAATAAAACTGGAAGGCTGCTGGGCGCTACACATATTGATATAAGCTGGAATGCACCAGGTGTAAAGGGCCGCGAAGGAAAGATCTGGGGTACGGATATTGCCTGGTATGGTTTTAAAGTGCTGGGCTTTGGTTCAAACACCGCATCACCCTGGCGGGCCGGTGCAGATGAATGTACCAATATCTCTTTCTCAACCGACGTAACCATCAACGGACGTTTATTACCGGCCGGGGCCTATGCATTCTTTATTGCAGTTTACCCCGATTCATGCACACTCATCTTCAATAAGAATACTGCGGAGTGGGGCA
This sequence comes from Ferruginibacter sp., assembly GCA_044226725.1. Taxonomy (GTDB): domain Bacteria; phylum Bacteroidota; class Bacteroidia; order Chitinophagales; family Chitinophagaceae; genus Ferruginibacter. The sequence continues at coordinate 491,443 of JBGAGM010000001.1, forward strand.
GCTACTTCTACAATAGCCAGCTGGATGTAATGCGGGTAACTGCCTACCAGCAAAAAGATATGAAGGAAAGCAGGGAAAGGCTTGATTATACTTTCTCCAATCAAACAGCCAGTTCGGTGGAAGTGGCGCTGGAATGGGAGCGCTGGCGCATACCCTTTAAAGTAGAAGTTGACCTTACCGCCACCACGCTGGCATTTATTCGTTCACAAATGAGCGGTGCTGCAGGGTTTGATCCGCCCAGCCTGGAGACCGCAGCAACATGGTGCCTGCAAAATAATGTAAATACTGAGGAGGCATTAACCTGGATAAACTCAGCAGTAGACCCTAACCTGGGTGGTGCCAATAACTTTAAAAATCTGTCTGTAAAAGCGGGTTTGCTTTCTAAACTCAATAAAAAGGAAGAAGCTGATAAGATCATGAAGACTGCACTTGAAAAGGCAACTGTTAACGAACTGCATAATTATGGCAGGCAATTGCTTACCGAGAATAAAGTTGACCAGGCCATGGAAATATTTGAAATGAACTACAAAAAATTCAATGGGGCGTGGCCAACATCTGCAGGAATGATGCGTGGTTTCTCTGCAAAGGGCGATCTTAAAAAAGCGCTGGAGTATGGTAATAAAGCACTTGCAGATGCACCAAGTCCGGAGATAAAAAAAGTAATACAGGCCGCTGTTGACAAACTGGTACAAGGCAAAGCATTGTGACCTTTTATTTCTGCAATGCAAAGATCAGCTTGAGAAAATGAACAGTATAACTCAGAAATTGTTATATAATACAATAACGCATTTTAATACATTTGAATTTTAATTTTATTGTATATTTACAAAGCAAGCATTGAACAATTCTCTCAAAGTACCAGGTAATTTAAGAATGTACGATTCATAAATTCAATGTCATGCTGCAACCTGAAAGTAATGCCGCTGAAAAGCAAAGGGTTGAAAATCTGCGGTCTTATTCCATTCTTGATACAATGCCGGAAGAAGATTATGATAATCTTACTGCCATAGCTGCATCCATATGCGACACACCGGTTTCTCTCATCAGCCTGATTGATGAAAACAGACAATGGTTTAAATCAAACCATGGACTTGATACATCTGAAACGTTAAGGGAATTTGCTTTTTGTGCACATGCCATCAATGAACCCGGAAAAGTATTTGCCGTTAGGGATGCAAGGACAGATGAACGTTTCAAAGATAACCCGCTTGTTACGGGTGAGCCTTATGTGATTTTCTATACAGGAGTACCGCTTGTAACCTTTGAAGGCTTTGCGTTGGGCACTTTATGTGTGATAGATCACAAACCACGTAAGCTTACTGAAAAACAAATTTCCGGGTTGAAAGCCTTATCAAAACAGGTTATTAACCTGCTAGAACTTAGAAAGATCCGCAGGGAGCATGAGGAAGCGCTCGGTAAACTTAACCAGCAGAACCAGGACCTTGAGCGTTTTGCCTATGTGGCAGCGCATGACCTGAAAATGCCTGCTGTTAATATCATGAACATGGGGCGGTTGTTCTTTAAAATATTTGGGGAAAGCCTCGATGAAAGGGGCAGGGAAATACTCGATATCATCACCAATTCTGCCATCAATCTTTCTTCCCTGGTGGATGGGCTGCTTGAATACAGTAGATGCGAAAAAGTATTGCAGGAAAAAAAGCAGGTTATCTTAATGACTGATATCAAGAAAGAAATTGCGGCCATGTTCTACAACAATCCTGAAGTTAATATTAATGTACTCACAACTGTTGATCAAATTAAAATCAACAAGTCTGCATTGAGCCAGATATTAAGCAACCTGATACTCAACGCCGTTAAATACAACAATAAAGCGGTAACAAGAATAGAGATCGGAATAGCCGAAACTGCTTCGCAATATGAGTTTTATTTGAAAGATAACGGTCCGGGCATATTGCCCGAACATCACAAAAGGATATTTGCCATCTTTGAAGTTATGGTGCCGGAAGACAGGTTTGGTGCCAGGGGCAATGGCATCGGACTGGCTACTGTGAAAAAACTGGTTGACCAGATGGGAGGTAATATTGAAGTAAAATCTGAAGCTGGGGAAGGAGCCTGTTTTTATTTCAACCTGCCTGTCTGAACAACAAAAGCACCGGATTCTTTTTTGACCTCCCTATCCATTTTTCTGTACAGTCATTCGTAAAATAACTACAAAAACTTCACAGCAGCTATTACATAATTCCTTCCCGGGCAGGATTATCTTTGTGTTGTTAATGAATTCCAATATCCTAAATCAATCAGATCCTGAATATCCTGTGAAGACCAGTGAAACGAGTTAATTGCGATCACGAAGTAAGTATGTTTTATCAAAGGACCTTTTTCACAAGAGGTCCTTTGTTATTAAAACCCATGGAGGTAACCTGCTTGCTGAAGCAATCTTCTTACAGCTGAAATCATAAAATTTCTACAAATACTTCAAAGTGCCTATTACAAACAGGAGGCACTGCTTACATTAACTTTGTACTGTTAAATGAATTCCAATATCCAATATCCGACAGTCCAGAGTATCCTGTGAAAAACAGTATCCCATTGCAGTAGTTAAGTTATTGCTTACCTTTTTTAAACCTTCTGAAAAGAAGGTTTTTTGTTTTGGTTAAAACTGGCCGGATTTAGCGATTTAATGGTTAAATTGCTGTAAACTATTGGTATGTCTAGGAACCTGGGCGAATTATCTGGCAGAAAGGGATTGAAGAACAATCTCTTTGAAGCAATGGGTATAGCTTCAAAAGAAACGGGGGCGCCATCTGTTGAAAAGATGGAAGAGCTGGCAGGGGAGTTTTTAATGGGAAAGGCCAATGTGTTCGGTAGCGCCAGTTTTTATGATTTTTTAAGGGAGGAAAATAAAGGGAAAAAGATTTTTGTATGTAATGGTACAGCCTGTATGACGGCAGGAACACAGGATGCTTTGAAGGAAAAATTAGTAAAACAGTTCAATGCAGAAGAGATTGGTGAAATGTGCTGCCTGGGTCGTTGTCACGAGAACAGTGCATTTAATTATGATGGCAATAACTATTCAGGCAATTCAGCAGATGTAATAGAAGCAATTAAAAACAAGCTTTCAAAACCCGTTGATCAATATAATGTTGGCAGTTATGGCACAACCGTTTTAACAGGTACATTTCCCGGCATCAGGGAATATTACAAAACACTCTCCGCTGCCTTGTCGCAAACTCCTGAAACATTGCTGGAGCAATTAAAGGAATCCGGTTTGCGGGGCAGGGGCGGCGCAGGGTTCCCCATTTCTTTTAAACTCGACTCCTGCCGAAATGCTGCTGGCACACAAAAATTCATTGTATGTAACGCTGATGAGGGCGATCCCGGTGCCTACAGCGACCGTTACCTGATGGAACATCAGCCGCACAGTATTTTGCTGGGTATGATGATCGCCGGGTATATTGCCGGTGCAGACACAGGTGTTATATACATCCGTGCAGAATACCCTGAATCGCAACAGATCATTCAGCAGGCAATAAATACACTGATCACTGAAAATTTGCTGGGAGATAATATACTGGATACCGGCTTCCATTTTAATTTCAAACTCAGTAAAGCTATGGGGGCCTATATATGCGGAGAGGAGACGGCACTCTTGTCTTCCATAGAGGGCCAGCGGCCCGAGGTAAGGGTACGGCCGCCTTATCCTACACAACAGGGACTCTTCAATAAACCCACTGTGGTTAATAATGTGGAAACCCTGGCCTGTATCCCTTACATAATTAAAAACGGTGGTAAACAATTTGCATCGATAGGCATCGGTAAATCCACCGGTACCAAGCTGGTTTCGCTGGATGGTTTTTTCAACAGGCCCGGCATTTATGAATTGGATATGGGCACACCGCTTGCCGTTGTTATTAATGATTTGGGAGGTGGGTTTAAAGAGAAAATAAAAGCCATGCACATCGGCGGTCCGCTGGGAGGGTTGGTGCCTGTGGAAAAGACAAATGAACTTACTGTAGACTTTGAAAGTTTTACTAAAAACGGCTTCCTGCTTGGTCATGCTTCCGTGGTTTGTATCCCTCAGTCCTTTCCTGTAATCAGATACCTGCAGCACCTGTTCCGGTTTACTGCGCATGAAAGTTGTGGTAAATGCTTTCCCTGTCGTATTGGAAGTACCCGTGGTTACGAAATGCTGAAACAGGCGGAGGAAACAGGGTATAAGATAGACAGGAACCTGCTGGATGACCTGCTTGAAACACTGGAGATAGGCTCTCTTTGTGCATTGGGTGGCGGATTACCGCTGCCGGTAAAAAATGCACTGCAATATTTTGAAGAAGAATTATCACCTTACTTTAAAACATCCTGATCATGGGTATTGTATACAGAAAAGAGGATAAATACAATCAGTCATTGAAGAAAAACACGGTAAACTTTGGCCCGGTCAATGAAAAGCCTGCTGCCATAGCCTATATCGATAACGAACCTTTTGAGATAAAGGAAGGTGAAACCATACTGGCTTTCATCCGCAGGAATTTTGGTGAAGATCATGTACCTACATTATGCAATGCGCCCAACCTGGAACCCTTTGGTTCCTGCAGGGTTTGCAGTGTGGATGTTGCCCTCACACAGAACGGGGCAGCTAAAGCACAGGCCAGTTGCCATACTCCGGTGATGCCCAATTCTTATATTTATCCCAATTCCCGGCGTATAGAAAAACTCAGGAAGAATATCATTGAACTTGTACTGACAGATCACCCGCTTGATTGCCTTACCTGTGAAGTGAATAACAATTGTGAGTTGCAAACAGTGGCAGCGAAAGTGGGCATTCGTGATGTGCGTTATCCAGATGGTAAGAACCACCTTGACAGACAAAAGGACCTGAGCCATCCGTACATGACTTCCGATCTTTCGAAATGCATCAACTGCTATCGCTGTGTACGTGCCTGCGATGAAGTGCAGGGGCAATTTGTACTAAGTATGGCCGGGCGTGGGTTTGACAACCACATCATCAAAGGCAGCGATGTTAGTTTTAAAGAAAGTGACTGTGTTAGTTGCGGCGCCTGTGCGCAGGCTTGTCCCACATCTGCCATCAGTGATGTGTTTGAATCCAAATCAGTGGTGTTCGATAAAAAAGTGCGGACTGTTTGTACCTATTGTGGTGTTGGTTGCAACCTGGATGTTGCCGTGAATGATGGAGCCATTAAATCTATCCAGGCACCGTATGATGCGGAAGCCAATGGCGGCCACACCTGCCTGAAAGGGCGTTATGCTTTTTCATTTTATGATCATCCGGACCGCTTGCGCACGCCGCTTATTAAAAAGAATGGCGTGTTTGTGGAAGCCACCTGGGACGAAGCATATGATTTTATTGCAGCCAAACTTATACAGATAAAAAAAGAACACGGCGCCGATGCTATTGCAGGTATTTCTTCGGCAAGATGTACCAACGAGGAGAATTATATCATGCAGAAATTCATCCGTGCAGTGATTGGCACCAATAATATTGACAGTTGTGCACGGGTTTGTCATTCACCCACTGCAATTGGTATGCAGCGCACGTTTGGTACCGGTGCAGCCACCAATTCTGTCATAGATATGCAATATACCGATTGCATGATGGTAATAGGGGCCAACCCCACCGACGCCCACCCGGTAACCGGTGCCAAAATAAAACAACAGGCTATAAAGGGCAAGACGCTGATCGTGATCGACCCCAGGAAAACAGAGCTGGCCAGGTATGCAAACTATCACCTGCAATTACGTCCCGGAACCAATGTGGCCCTGCTCAACATGATGCTTTACTATATAATCAAAGAGAACCTGGAAGCCAGGGATTTTATTGATGCAAGAACAGAAGGTTATGATGAATTCAAACAAAGTATTCTGAATCTCAGCATTGATGAACTGGAAAACATCACGGGTGTTGAACGCAACCTGGTCAGGGAGGCAGCCATTGCTTATGCATCAGCGCCCAATGCCATGTCTTTTCATGGATTGGGTGTTACCGAGCATTCACAGGGGACTTATACTGTGATGCTGATCGCAGACCTGGCAATGATAACGGGCAATATTGGCCGCAGAGGTGTTGGTGTAAATCCCCTTCGCGGACAAAATAATGTGCAGGGGGCGGCAGATATGGGTTGCCAGCCTTACCAGGGCGCCGGTTACCTGGATGTGACCAACCCCGAAATACACAGCATGTACGAGAATTTTTACAGGGCCAAACTGCCAATACATGCGGGTTTGAAAATTCCGCAGATGTATGACGCAGCACTGAACGATAAACTAAAGGCGATTTGGGTGATTGGTGAGGATATGGCCCAGACAGACCCGAATACACATCATGTGATCAGTGCGCTGGGTAAACTGGAATTATTTGTGGTGCAGGAATTGTTTATGACCGAGACAGCCAGGCTTGCAACGGTGATACTGCCCGGCGCCTCTTTTCTGGAAAAAAGCGGAACATTTACCAATGGTGAAAGAAGGATACAAAGAGTGAATAAAGTAGTTGAACCTATTGCGGGTACCAAATGCGACGGACAGATCATTGTTGACATCATGAACAGGATGGGCTATGCGCAGGCTGACTATGAACCTGCGGCTATGCTGGAAGAGATAGCACAGATAGTGCCTTTCTTTGCCGGTGTAAAATGGGACGAACTGGGTAATAATGGTAAGCAATGGCCGGTACGCAAAGACGGAACAGATACGGAGATCCTGCACACAGAAGCATTCACCCGGGGAAAAGGTAAATTCATGTTCAATGCATTTAAGGATTCTGAAGAGATACTGCAGCACGGAAAAGAATATCCTTATATCATCACTACCAACCGTGAACTGGAGCATTACAATTGCGGCGCCATGACAAGAAGAACCAGGAATGTGGATATACTGACGGAAGACGTTTTACTGATCTGCAAGGAGGATGCCCGCAAGCATCTCATAAACGACGGGGATATGGTTTGCGTGGAATCGCCAAGGGGCAAAGTGGATATCAGGGCAAAGATCACAGATGAGGTGAAGCCTGGCATTCTCAGCAGTACATTTCATTTTCCTGATATCATGCTGAACAATATTACCAGCAGTATCAGCGACAGTGAAGCTATGTGCCCCGAATACAAAGTGGTGGCTTGTAATATCAGGAAAAGTAAAGGGAAATATAAAAACGCAGCTAACTGAAATTGATCCTTATTGAGCAACCTGCCTGGCAGACAGGTTTTGCTGAAAAGGAACCGGATGATGCACAGGATGCGTCAATTCCTCATGTATGTCAACCACTGGTGCTTTTAACTGGTTGAAATCATGCCAGTTCATTCGTTCGCAAACTTCCATCCAGAGCTTTTGGTAATAGATGTTGGGTTTAAATTCTTTAAGCTGGTGAAATATTGACTCCTTGCTTAAAGTAATATTCTCTATCTCGGCATAAAAAGGGATATGGTTATTCAGTATATAATGCTGGCTCTCATCCCGGTTGCTGATATAGAATTTATGCAGGTTTTTGTGGGCCTGTACCATATTGTAAAAACTGAGGATCGTGGTTTTGACATTTTTGAATTTATCCTGCAGTTCCTTTACCAGCATATTGTTACAGTGAACTGAGAGGGGGGCTGGTACATTAGGTATCAGCAGCAGGTCGGATGCTTTAAAGATATTCTGGTGCAACTGAAACCTTCCCGGAGAACAGTCCATTATACATACATCGTAATCGTCTTTCACTTCTTCCAGCGTATTAATGATAAGTTCTTCATTCAAAAAATTCAACGCTGTGATACGTGATGCCTTGTTCATGAACTGATCTGAGAATTTGGAGTCATTGCTGATCACATCTATCAGATATGTATCTGTGGAGCGGATCACTTCATAGATCGGGATATACCGGTCGAAAAGCCGGTCATGCGTGTTGTCATTAAAATTCTCCTGTTTGAAAAAATAACTGCTGCCACCCTGGGGATCAAGATCCCATAACAGTACACTAAGCCCCTGCTTTGCGAGGAGGCAGGCCAGGTTTACGGTGGTGGTTGTTTTGCCTACGCCACCTTTAATATTATAAAGGGCAATCTTTTTCAAAAGCAGTGGTTTGGGTTGAAATTAAAAATGTGGATAAATTTAAAACAAAAAATTTGAATTTGCCGCATTTTATCAGTAGCAAAAAAATGAGCTTTTGAAATCAGCAGACTTTATTAGGGTTTTCGTAATTGTCACTCTGGTCTTCTGTAGTATGATCAAGACAGGCAAAATCCTTTTCAATGAGCAGGTAAAGGCTTTCAGCTGAAGGTAAAGGCATCTGCGCATCAAGACCGATGATATCGTTTACTGCCCAGTCTTTTAAGAACGAAGCAGGTACATGCAGGGTGATCTTGTTGTTCTCAAATGTGGCAGACAATACAGTTACATCTGCTTTCTCTAATGCATACATGAAACGGGTACCAGGAAAAATGGTCTGCTCTTCCAGGTAGCCGTATTCACAAAGCCGGCTTACATCTGTTTTGGTGAGCCTCATTCTTATTGAATTTCCTTTGATGCGTATTTTCATACTGATATTCTTTTTCTTCCGCTGTAAATATTAAACCGGTCTGCTTTTATAAACCCCAGCAAAGTTATATCATGTTCTGTTGCCATTTCCACAGCAAGACTGGATGGAGCACCTACCGAACCAATGATCCTGATACCGGCCATGGCAGCTTTTTGTACCAGTTCAAAACTGGCCCTGCCGCTCAGTAACAAAATATAATTGTTTAATGGCAGTTCTTGTTGCATGAAGGCTGTGCCTATGATCTTATCGAGTGCATTGTGCCTGCCTACGTCTTCCCGCAGCAGTATAAAATTCCCTGTTGTGTCAAACAATGCACTTGCATGTATACCGCCTGTTTCTTCAAATGCTTTCTGATGTTGTTTTAGTTTATCAGGTAAGGAAGATATCACAGCAGCAGCAACAACAGCTTCGGTACCGGCTGCTGTAAATTTTGATACAGTTTGAATGGCTTCTATACTGGCTTTGCCGCAAATACCACAACTGGAAGTGGTATAAAAATTCCGGGATATGCTGTTTAAAACCGGTTGTATATTCTCTTCCAAAATAACCTTTACCAGGTTCTCATTTTCATTATGTCTGATCTGCACAATATCAGTTGCACGGCTAATGATACCCTCAGTAAACAGGAAACCGGCAGCCAGTTCTGCATCATTTCCCGGTGTACGCATGGTAACGGCAATATCTTTCAGCATTTGCCCGGTAGCTGTACTGTATTGCAGTTGTATTTGCAGCGGCTCTTCCACAGCAACCTTATCGGTAGCCTCCTGCATGCCGGATGCATTTACTTTAGATACCCGGAAGTTTTCAACAGCTTTGCTATTCATACTTTAAAATTACTGAAACTAACGGGTATTCAGTTGCTTTATCGCTGCAGCGAATGCTTCCGGGGTATCCACACTTTGTATGCAACTTGTATCGGCAGCCAGGTATTTTACCGCATCGTTATTTCTCAGCAACTGCTGCAATGAAAATGATCTGTCATTAAACATGCGCACCAGTTCTTCAGCACAGTTATTAGGATACCAGCCCAGCATGGATTCATAAATAGCTGCCTGCTCATTATAAAAAGCAGCAGGCCTGTCAGTACAGTATTTTGAAAATGATGTTAATTCTTCTGTGTTCAGGAAAGGGTAATCGCACCCGATCATTAGCATATGTTTATCCGGGAATTTTGCAAAGGCGGTTAGCAAAGCAGTCATCGGGCCAATATTCCCGAATCGCTCTTCATCAGCAAGATAGTTGTAACCCCCTTCAATAGTTTTATATTGATCATGGCTGCAGGAAATGTAAACGGCTTCGCACAGTGGTTGCAGCATATCGTAAACATGATAGCGCTGGGCTTTATCATAATATTGCAGCAAGCTCTTATCACAGCCCATTCGGTTACTCTGGCCGCCGCAAAGTACCAGTGCGTATGTGTCAGGAAAGAATTTGTTATCTGTCATGATCTTATATCACAACAAATATAAACAGTTTATCCCTGGGTAATGATTGGTTCCAGGTCTTCCAGTTCTTCATCCGTAAATAACCTGGATTCAATAAAGAAACGAACACCCAAAGGTATCTCCAGCGAAAAACTGCTTCCTCTTCCTGGTGTTACGTTCAATATCAATTGGGTATGTTTCCAGTATGTAAACTGATCGGCGCTCATGTAGAATTTACAATCCTCCACTTCACCCAGGCAAACATCGCTGCTTCCAGTTTTGAACTCACCGGCTGCAAAGCACATCGGCTGGCTGCCATCGCAGCAGCCACCGCTTTGATGAAACATAAGCGGGCCATGGAGTTGCTTTAATTGTACTATCAGGGCTTTTGCTGCTTCATTTGCTATTACCCGGGGTGTTGGCATTGGATTATATTTAAATGCTTACATGAAAATGCTGTCAGCTTAGGCTTGTCGAAGGCGGCTGCAGTTGAATACCGGTTTCGACAAGCCTAAGCTGACAGTCTTTAATTTAATGGCTTCTGCTAAAAGAAACCCAGTTTGCTCTTGCTGTATGATATCAGCATGTTCTTGGTTTGGCGGTAATGATTCAGCATCATCTTGTGTGTCTCTCTTCCAAAGCCCGATTTTTTATAACCACCAAATGGGGCATGTGCTGGGTAAGCATGGTAACAGTTCACCCATACCCGGCCCGCCTGTATGGCCCGTGGCACCTGGTATAGTTCGTGTGCATCCCTTGTCCATACACCGGCACCCAAACCGTACAAAGTATCGTTAGCAATAGCGATAGCTTCTTCAGTTGTTTTGAAAGTGGTTACAGAGGTAACAGGCCCAAATATCTCTTCCTGGAAAATGCGCATTTTATTGTGGCCTTTAAATATGGTGGGCTGAATGTAATAGCCATGCTCCAATCCGCTGTTTTGATGAAAGGCTTCACCACCGGTCAATACCTGTGCACCTTCCTGTTTGCCAATATCAAAATAGCTGAGGATTTTTTTGTACTGGTCTTCCGATGCCTGTGCACCCATCATTACCGTACCATCCAGCGGATTACCCATTTTGATGGCTTTGGTTCTTTGTATTACCCTGTCCATGAATTTATCGTAGATATTTTCATGCACCAATATTCTTGACGGGCAGGTACAAACCTCGCCCTGGTTCAAAGCAAACATCACAGCGCCTTCCACGGCTTTGTCGAAGAATTCATCATCCGCATCAGCAACTGATTCAAAGAAGATATTGGGACTCTTGCCACCCAGTTCCATCGTAACCGGAATCAGATTTTCAGATGCATATTGCATGATCAGCCTGCCGGTGGTGGTTTCGCCGGTAAAAGCAACTTTATTGATCCGGGGCGAGGTTGCCAGTGGCTTACCGGCTTCGGGGCCAAAACCTGTTACAATATTCAATACCCCTTTGGGTAAGATATCACCGATCAGTTCCATCAGGCACATGATGCTTGTGGGCGTTTGCTCAGCCGGTTTCACAATTACAGTGCAGCCTGCAGCCAGCGCCGGGGCCATCTTCCATGCAGCCATCAGCAAAGGGAAATTCCAGGGAATGATCTGTCCTACCACGCCAATGGGTTCGTGCAGGTTAATGCTCACGGTGGTTTCATCATGTTCGCTGATACTGCCTTCCTCGCTGCGTAGCACACCGGCAAAATAACGGAAGTGGTCAATCACCAGTGGGAGGTCAGCGGCCCTGGTTTCACGTATTGCTTTACCATTATCGATGGTTTCAACGGTAGCCAGGTATTCGAGGTTGTCTTCAATTACCTGTGCGATTTTTAAAAGTAGGTTGCTGCGGTAAGCTGCTCCTGTTTTGCTCCAGCTTTTAAAAGCTTCGCTTGCAGCATCAATGGCTTTTTCAATATCTGCGGCGTTGCCACGGGCAGCTTTGGTAAATGCTTTGCCGTCAACAGGACTGATATTGTCGAAGTATTCGCCACTATCCGGGGCCGTCCAGGCACCGTTGATATAGTGATCGTATTTTTCTTTAAAGGCAGGCCTTGCAGCCAGGTTGCCCGCAGGGGCTGTTGCAGTTGCTGTGCTCATGATATAGAAGTTTAATCGTTAAATAATAAGCCGAATTTCCAAACATAAATGGCAGGCCTGCGGCACTTTTGTATTTTTTTATAGCACAATCGTACCAAATCATAGGCTGATTACACAGGATTTGCTACATTGTAACGGTAAAATGAAATGCGATTGCCCGTAAAAAATTATCTCCATAAGATCGATCTTACGCATCCCAAATACCTGCAAACGCTGGTGGAGAACAGGCGTGTGTTCAACCTGCACAATTGCGAGCTGAATGTTTTTGAAAGCTACCAGGAAGCCTACCGGGTGCCGCTTACCTTCAACGACTTTGTGATCACGAGCATGGTGCGTGGCAAAAAGGTGATGCATCTTTTTGATAAGCCTGCTTTCGATTACCTGCCGGGAGAAACCGTGATCGTGCCGGCCAACGAAACCATGGTCATCGACTTCCCTGAAGCAGAAGCGGCCAATCCCACACAGTGTATTGCACTGGCCGTGGATGCCGGGTATGTTAAAAACACACTCAGTTATCTTGATCAATATTATAATACCGATCCCGATACCAAACACAGCTGGAAGCTGCAGTTCAATCAATATCATTTTGCAAACGAGAATGAGGTAACGGGGCTGATCAATAAACTCATCCGGGTTTGCAGTTCGGAAGACCGGGCCAAGAATATCTATGCCGATCTGAACCTGAAAGAACTGATGATACGGCTGCTGCAGAGCCAGCACCTGGTGCAGGTTAGCGCTGAAGCAGATTCTCATAGCAATCACAGTCGCCTTCACCAGGTGGTGCATTATATACAGGAAAACCTTACCGAAAAGATCATCGTTGATTCGCTCTGCCGCAAAGCCTACATGAGCCGAAACGAATTCTTCAAATGGTTCAAGGAGCAGTTCGGCATTTCGCCGCTGGAGTACATCATTGGCGAACGCATCAAACTGGCCAAGCAATTACTGGCCGATGCCAGGAACAATATAAGCTCTGTAAGCCGCCAGTGTGGTTTTGCGGATGTGAACTATTTTGTGCGGCTTTTTAAAAAAGCTGAAGGCATAACACCCGGTATGTATAAGGCTTGTTTGTTTGGGGAGGGTAAGGTTTAGACGAAGGCTGAAATTCCTTATTCCTTATTTCTTATTCTTCATTTCTTATTCTTCATTCCTTATTCCTTATTTCTTATTCTTCATTTCTTATTCTTCATTTCTTATTCCTTATTTTTTAGTAGCACCCTGAAAAATTGTCTCTGCTCAGCATCCATTCTTACCACTCAACATTTATCCAACCTCAAATCCGCCAATTTTCCTAAATTAACGCCCGAAACAAATTTCAATATGAAAAAACAAATCACAGCTTTAGCACTGCTGGCAGTGACAGGATTAACTGCCTATGCCCAGTCTGATAAGAAAGTACTTACAACAGCTGATTATGAAGGAGCCACCAAATCACTGGGGTTCAACACCAGCAAACTCGTTTTCCGTAATAATGTAAACCCCAACTGGTTGCCCGATGGCAATTTATGGTACGCTGTTTCTGTGCCCGGAGGTGTGGAATATGTGCTGATCAATACGGCCGATGGCAGCCGCAAAACCGGTCCCGATAAAAAATCCATACTTCCCGAGGGTGCTAGTGGCGCTGCAGGTGCCGGCGGTGGCCGCAGGAGAGGGGGCGGGGGTAACGAAGCTGTTTCTCCCGATGGTAAAAAAGCTGCTTATATCAAAGACTGGAATCTTTGGGTAAAAGACCTGGACACCAAAAAAGAAACACAACTTACCTTCGATGGTATCAAAGACTTTGGCTATGCCACTGATAATGCGGGCTGGACACACAGCGACCGCCCCATACTGCTTTGGAGCCCCGATTCAAAAAAGATTGCCACTTTCCAGCAGGACCAGCGCCATGTAAGCACCATGTACCTGGTTAAAACAAAAGTGGGGGCACCCGAACTGGAGGAATGGAAATATCCTTTGCCTGAAGATTCGGCCATTGTGAAGATCCACCGCGTAATTATTGATGTGGACAATGCCAAAGTGATTCGCCTGAAGATACCGGCTGATGATCACCGCGGTACATTGAGCGATGATATAGCCTCCAGCGGGGGTTATGATGATAATGAATGGAGTGCTGATGGCAGCAAACTATTCTTTGTAAGCACCAACCGAAATCATAAAGTGGAGAAAGTTCGTTTGGCAGATGCGGCTACCGGTGATGTAAAGGAAGTGTTCACCGAAACAGTGGCCACTCAATACGAAAGCGGACAGGGCAGTATCAACAACCACTACCTCAGCAAAACCAACGAGATCATGTGGTACAGCGAGCGGGACGACTGGGGGCATTTATATTTGTATGATGCAGCTACCGGCAAACTGAAGAACCAGATCACCAAAGGAAACTTTGTGGTTACGCAAGTGCTGAAGATCGACGAACTAACCCGTACTGTTTGGTTCATGGCCAACGGAAGGGAACCCGGTCGTGATCCTTACTTCGCACATTTTTACAGTATTAATTTCGACGGCAGTAATTTAAAATTATTAACGCCTGAAGATGGCAATCATAATATTTCACTATCGCCCGATGGTAAATATTTTACCGACAGCTATTCTCAGCCCAATGTGCCGCCAGTGGCAGTGCTGCGGGATATGAAAGGGAAATTGATCACTGAACTGGAGAAGGCCGATATCAGCAAGTTAGTGGCTTCGGGCTGGAAAGCTCCTGAGCCAATCAAAGTAAAATCAGCCGATGGCAAATGGGACCTGTATGGCCTTATGTTCAAACCCAGGGATTTTGATGCTTCCAAAAAATATCCCATTGTAAACTACGTGTATCCCGGTCCGCAGGGCGGGGGTGTGGGCAGCCGCAACTTTATTGCAGCCCGTGGCGATCACCAGGCGCTTGCCGACCTGGGCTTTGTGGTTATCATCATCGATGGAAGTTGCAACCCGGATCGTTCCAAATCATTTCACGATGCCTGCTATGGAAATATGGGCAGCAACACACTGGACGACCAGGTGGCCGGTATCAAACAACTGGCTGCTGCCAGGTCTTATCTTGATATTGATAAAGTAGGTATATGGGGCCACTCCGGCGGCGGCTTTGCCACAGCAGATGCCATGTTCACTTATCCCGATTTTTATAAAGTGGGTATCTCCGAAAGCGGTAACCACGATAACCGTAATTACGAAGACGACTGGGGCGAACGTTATATAGGCCTGGAAGAAAAGGGACCGGATGGCACCACCAATTATGCCAAACAGGCCAACCAGATCAATGTAGGTAACTTAAAAGGAAAACTGTTGCTGGCGCATGGTGGTATGGATGATAATGTACCTCCTTACAATACGTACCTGGTTGTAGAGGCATTGCAGAAAGCCAACAAGGATTTTGACCTGGTGGTATTCCCCAATGCACGTCATGGCTATGGCGCTGATGCCAATTACATGACCCGCCGCCGCTGGGATTATTTTGGTAAGAACCTGATGGGGGCCGAAGTACCCAAAGAATTTAAGATTAATCCTGTAACAGCGCCTGCTCCTGCTGCACCGGTAAAGAAGGAGGAAACAGCTCCTACAGCAGGACGCAAGAACAATGTATTCAGCCGACTGGCAGTTAACACCAGGGACATTACCCTTGATATCTTTGACAATGGTACTATCGATGGTGATACCATTAGTGTGTATTACAATGGAAAACTGCTGGTGGCAAACCGCGGACTAACCGACAAAGCCATTACCGTGCAGTTGATGCTGGATGAGAAAGCAACACAGCATGAGATAGTTTTGTTTGCGCACAACCTGGGCAGCATTCCGCCTAATACAGCAACCGTGGTGGTGAAGGCAGGTGGTAAGCGTTATGAACTGCGCAGCAGCGCCAGTCTAACAGAGAATGCGGTACTGATGCTGGACTATAAACCGAATTAGAGAAAAGAGGTTCCGGCAGGGATAAAGAAATGCCGGTAATATAATTTTATTTAAGAAGCCGGTAATACATTTACCGGCTTCCTTATGTATGGCATCGCCAAATCCCAACGCTCTGCTGAACGTTTTCGTCCCCTGCTTTTTATTAAGGTAAGCTGGTTCCAATTGTAAAAAAGGTCTTTGGTAAAATATCTGTACCATTTTACCGTTATACCGCAGTTCAATAGACCTTTTGTGAAAAAACTAT
Source organism: Ferruginibacter sp. (assembly GCA_044226725.1). Lineage (GTDB taxonomy): Bacteria > Bacteroidota > Bacteroidia > Chitinophagales > Chitinophagaceae > Ferruginibacter. The sequence continues at coordinate 507,582 of JBGAGM010000001.1, forward strand.
TTACTGCATTCTTTCTGATTTTTATATTACCGTATGGTCTGCTGGCACAGAAATATGTAGACCTCGATCCCTTCAGGTTTACTGTTAAATATCGTTCGCTTCCTGCAATTAAGTTAGACAGTACCTATCGCACCTACAATGTGGAAGTGATCGGCACCCAGCTAATGAAAAGTTTCCTGGCCGAACTAACGCCTGAAAATTCAGTATTGCTGGAAGGATGGAGAAAATTGCCTGAAGGAGGGCACATTACCATACAGCTTAAACTGGACGACCTGCTGCCTGAAGCCATACAACTTAAGGAAAGAACGGAGACCATCCGCGACCGTACCGGGCAGGTTACCGGCAGCCGCAATTTTTACCACGAAGAGGTACAGTATAGTTTTGCCGCCACTGCAATGGTCAAAGATTTTAAAGGGGCCCATATCACGGATATAGAACTGGCATCCCGGAGCAATAAATATGTGTACCGCAGTCCTGAATTTGCGCTTAAACCACTTGCCCAGGGTTATTTCGCATTGAATACACTTAAGATAACCGGGGAACTTTACCGCCAGTGCATCAACCGTGCGGTTGAAAGACTTAGCGAGACCCTCACAGACGATTTTGGCTTTAAGGAAGTGAGTGCCGATGATGTCATGTGGATCGTCGACAGCAGGAAGCATCCCGAATATGAGGCCCATCGCAAAGCCTACCAGTTGTTGAACGGTATATTCTTTGGTATGAATGCCGGCACCAACATGGATAGTATCAGGGAACAGGTAAAACCAGTGATTGATTATTTTGAAAGCATAAAAACCACTTACAGCAGCTTTAGCAGGCACGATCGTAAGTTGCGTTATGCCAGCTATTATAACCTGGCAGTATTGTATTACTATTTAGACGACCCGGACAAGATGATGAACGAGGCACAGGGACTTCGTTTAAACGATTATGAAAGCAGGGATGCCGACGGTTTTGAAAGAACTGCCCGATGGCTGAAGGGCCTTTTTGAAAGTACGCATATTTACACAAGGCATTTTACCATTGATACGGAAAAATTCAGAGGCCCCTTTGAGAAAGCTGCGGTTGTTTCCAACTAAATAAATACTTTCTTATACCAGCCGCCTCAAAAGTCAGCAATTTATCGTGGAAAAATTACCACCCCCTGCAACATGGCTCATGATACATCTATCAGTGTAATACTAGTCATATGAGGTTTCCATTACCCAACATGTACTTTCATTACTGATGTAGAAACTTCCCTCCCGGGGGAATACAGTACCATAGCGGGCAGGGATAAATGCAAAAGCCGGCTAACCCAGCGAGGATATTACAAAACAGGGTTACCATAACAGCCTGATCAGGCATGTACCGGCAAAACATGTTGCATTTTATTTCCCTGGCCCTGGCAGCCCTTCTTCTTATGTCTGTTTTTAAGCTTAGCAAAACATCATCAGCAGGAAAATGATCCAGAGTAAGATGGTTGTTTTCATAAAATGAGATTGATGGGAAAGATTCAATAAGAAATATGCCATTTTCTACCGGCTTGTAAAACAAGGATATAGCAATGGTGAGATCGAGGACAATTTCCATAATCAGGAAAATTTACCGGCATATAGATTTTTTACAGAGCAGCATTACCGGCAGGAAGGCATTTTCTTTTAAAGAAGCCTGCCAAAATAATTGTAAATTGAATGCTGATCCCGGCAACTGCTCTGCCGGTTGTCTTCAAATAAACAGTAACAAATCATGATTAAGAAAACAATACTGGCAGTGATGATGCTGGCCGCAGTTGCCGTCACAAAAGCACAAAATGCCATCGACAGCGGCAGCTTTTACCTGCATAAGTTTGCACAGAATATCGGTAAGGAAACCTTTGTGCTGCGCAAACAGGGCAACCAGTTTATCTATGATATCAGTTTTAAATTTACAGACCGCGGCCAGCCTGTACCGCTGCAGGCAAAATTGGTAACCGATACCCGCTTTGAACCCGTAAGCCTGTTCATCAAGGGCAATACATCCAGGTTCAGTACCATACATGACAGTATTTTTATTAAAGACAAAAAAGCCCGTGTGTGGGCCGATAGCGTGGTACACACAGAAGCTTTAAAGCCACTAAGCTTTCCCGTGGCAGGATATTCACCCGGCACTGTGCAAATGGTGCTGTTAAACTACTGGAAAACACATGGCCGCCCGCAGCGCATCAATATGTTGCCCAGGGGTGAAGTGACCATTAAACAGGATGGAACAGAATCCATTGATAACAATGGCAAACCGCTGCTCCTGGACAGGTTCATCATCAGCGGACTGATCTGGGGCAATGAGATACTGTGGACAGATAAACAGGGCAATCTCATCTGCCTCATCACCAATGATGCCGAAGGCGATAAGCTGGAAATGATGAATATAGCTTACGAAAACCTGCTGCCGAAACTCATCAGCCGGGCTGCAACCTTTAGTATGCAACTGTTCAGCAGTTCCATGAAAATGGACCAGGAAAAAAATAACGTAATTGCCATTGTGGGTGGTAAACTGATCGATGTGGAAGAGGGAAAACATATCGACAATGCCGTGATACTGGTGGAAGAAGGGGTTATCTCCAAAATTGGTACCAGCTCCACAGTTGTAGTGCCTGCAGGTGCCACCATCATCCATGCGGAGGGCAAGACCATTGTGCCGGGCCTCTGGGATATGCATGCGCATTTTCAGCAGGCAGAGTGGGGGCCGGCTTACCTTGCAGCGGGTGTTACCACTGTTCGTGATTGCGGTAATGAATATGAGTATATCAATGCCATTAAAAACGCCATTGATGCAGGAGCCGGTGTGGGGCCATTGATCCTGAAGGCAGGTATTGTGGACGGGCCGGGCGATATGGCGCTGGGTATTGTACGTGCCACCACAGCAGCCGAAGCGGTAAATGTGGTACGCATGTATAAGAATAACGGTTATGTGCAGATAAAAATTTACAGTTCGGTAAAACCGGATATTGTGAAAGCTATCTGTGATGAGGCACACCGGCTTGGCCTTACCGTTACCGGGCATATCCCGCAGGGGATGACCACAAAGGCTGGTATTGATTCGGGTATGAATATGATCAATCACATGCAGTATGTGTATGCCATGATGAAGCGGAATAAAGACGGCTCTCTCGACCTGGAAGATTCCCTGAGCCAGGCGGCTTTTAAACTGCTTGCAGCCAAACATATTGTGGTTGATGCCACCATGGGAGTTTTTGAAATGATCTTCAGGCCGCTGGATGAGGATATACATATTATGGAACCCAATTACGAAAACCTGCCTGTGCCACTGCAGCAATTATTCACTTCCATGGGTATGCCCGCTGAAGATTCAAAAAAGCTGAGTCCGCGTTACCTGGCCATGCTCAACCTGGTGAAAGTACTGCACGATAAAGGCATTACCGTAGTGGCTGGTACCGATATGGGTTTTCCGGGTTATAGCCTTCCCAGGGAGCTGGAACTGTATGTACAGGCAGGGCTCACGCCCCTGGAGGCCCTGCAAACAGCCACCATTACAGCAGCAGGTGTAATGGGTATGGATAAAAGTTCCGGTTCATTGAAACCCGGTAAACAGGCAAGCCTGGTCATTGTGGATGCTGATCCGCTTACTGATATCCGCAACATCCGCAAAGTATTTAAAGTAATAAAGAACGGGCAGCAATATGATCCGCATGTATTGCATAAAATGGTGGGCTTTGCAAATTAAAGCAGTAATGATCTTTTGTACGGTAAAGTAATCGTTTAATAACCACGGCCATATGAAAAAGAAACTAAAAAAAATATTGCTCCGCCTCACGGCCTTCCTGCTGGTCATTACAAGCCTGTTGCTGATCATTGTGCTGAACCCGGTGTTGTTGTATGCTAATAAAACAAAGCATGCAAATCATACCCTGTTCCATAACCAGCCGCTTAATCCTGCATTTATCAGGGCGCTGGACGAAGCGGACCAACTTGTAAGTGGCAGCGGGTTTTACAATCCGCAGATGCAACTGGATATCTGTCTCAATGACGGGGCTTCATATCCGGGCATTATCAAAGCCATGCACGGACCGGCTTTTGCTTTTGGCTTTTACAATAAAGTGGTGTTGCAGGGAAGGGCTGATGCTGCCAGCAACTATGTTGAACTGAATGGCTACCGCTGGAACCTTACTGAATTGCTGGCGCATGAAATGACCCATTGCTACCAGTTTGATAAACTGGGATTCTGGCATTCGAACCCCGTGGCAACCATACCGGAATGGAAATGGGAGGGATATGCAGAATATGTATCGCGGAAAAAGGAAAATGAAACTGATCTTAAAGAACAGATCAGCCACTTGCTGCAAACCAGTGAAAACAGCTGGGCGGTTTATTTTGCCGATAGCAGCATTACACCCCGGACCTATTACGAGTACCGGCTGCTGTTGCAGTATTGCATGGATATCAAAAAGATGAACTACCGCCAGGTACTCGCAGACACTTCCGGTATGCAGGCAGTTAAACAGGAAATGATGAATTGGTATAAACAATAATTGGATCTTCGTTGATCCGTCTGTTAGCCAGTACTGACCATTAAGAACCTTCAATATTCAATAATGTTCCTTGCCGGTTAGTTGTTTTTTTTAAAATCCTGAGCAATAATGCCCTGTTTTTTAAAAAATGGTTATTTTACAGGTATCCAAAACAACTGTAACATTGAAGCTCCTTACTACTGTATGCTCCGGTATCTTTTTGTTATTAGCTGCAAGCTCGTATGCCCAGTCGCCGGGCGGCATAGCCACCAACAATACCCTGTGGCTGCGATCGGATAATGGTGTCACTACCAGTGGCCCCACCGTTACCCAATGGCAGGAAAACTCCGGTGCCGGGGTAACAGGCAATTTCAGTGTGCAGGCGCTGGCCGGTACTGCCAATGTGCAAACGGGGCCCACGCTTATTCCCGCTGGTGTAAATTTTAATCCTTACCTGAGTTTCGACGGGGTAACCAACTCCTTATCCAGTGCCAATAACTTTTTGGGTACCGCCCTGGTTAGCAACAGCAACGTAACCGTGTTCCAGGTATTCAATTTAAAATCGGGCATCGTATGGCTTAAATGGGAAACGGATATCCTGGGTACCACTGCCAGGCTGGGTTTCGAGAATTCGGCCGGTAAGATCAGGTTCGATTTTCCCAGGGCCAACCCCGCTGCCAATGGCCAAAATGTAGGCGTAACGGTGGTACAAAACAATCATGCCCTTTCCACCACATACGTCAATACAACCACTTCGGTAAACCGCCTGAACGGGGCAGATGACAATACGATACCCATTCCGGGGCCGGGTAATTTTGCCGCTTCCAATACCAAAATAGTGATCGGTAACGAAAACCTGATCAACCTGCCCTGTAAGATAGATATTGCAGAAGTGATCATTTATAAGAATACCTTAACTGCTGCCGAACGAAATAAAATAGAATCGTACCTGGCAGTCAAATACGGGTTTACCCTCAACCAGCTGGCAGCCAATAACAATAATTATGTGGCATCGGATGCTACCATAACCTGGGACAGGGCGCTTAACAGCGGATATGCCAATGATATTACCGGCATCGGCAGGGATGATGCAACAGCACTGCATCAACGACAATCCAGCTCGGTAAATACAAGCTCGCTGGTTACCCTTTATAACGGGAGCGGCTATGCTGCCGGTGTATTCCCGGCAACCAATGCTTTAAATACCAATAACATCAATACCGATCTTTCTTTTTTGCTGGTGGGCGATAATGGGGGAACCATTGCGGTTGACCAGTGTGCGCTGGATGGCAATGCACACCGCATGCAGCGTGTGTGGAAAGCTGCCGCTACCGCCTTTGCAACACCTGTAACCATTGCGGTTGACCAGGCCGCTGTTGCTGCCACGGTAAAAAACATACTGGTTTCTTCCAATCCTGCTTTTCCCCTGGCTGGCACCAGCATTTACCCGGTAACCATTGCCAATGGTAAAATTTACGGCAGCTTCACACTCAGCAATAACCAGTATTTTACTTTCGCCAGCGATACCACGCCTTTACCACAACTGCAGGCAGCCGATGTGTGCCGGAATGCCAATGGCACTGCCACGGTTATAAACCCGGTGGCGGGTGCGGTGTACAACTGGTATACCCAGGCAACGGGTGGTGTGCTGGTTGGCACCGGTAACAGCATTACCATTCCCAACCTGCAAAACGATACCACCCTGTATGTGCAAACAACCAGTGTGTTCAATTGTGTGTTGCCCGTTCGGGTGCCTGTTACCATTCATGTGCAGGTGGTTGCCACGCCGCTGGTATCGGTTATTCAGCCGGGCTGTACCATTGGCACCGGAACCATTACCGTTACTTCGCCGCTTGGTGCAGGATACCAGTACTGCTTAAATGGTGCCGGATGCCAGTCTTCACCGGTTTTTACCAACCTGCCTCCCAATACATATGATGTAACGGCCGTGAATGCCCTGGGTTGTGCTTCGCCGGTATTTACGGTAACCATCAATGCTGCGCCACCTATTCCTGCAGCGCCGGCAGTGAATACGCCGGTACTCATCTGTGCCGGTCAGACAGCCCGGCTGCAAATTACTGCCCCGGTGGCTGGTTACACCTACAACTGGTATGCAACACCCGCAGCCGCGGTACCGGTATTCACGGGCACGGTATTTACCACCCCGGTATTAAATGCTGCCACTACCTATTATGCAGAAGCGGTGAATGCAGCTGGCTGTGTATCGCCCCGAACCAATGCTGATGTGCAGATAAGGACCACACTTGCTGCTCCTTTTGTAGTGGCAGGCATGGTAACCGACAGCTCTGTTTTCTTTAGCTGGGCATCCGTGCCGGGCGCCAATTCATATCTGGTATCCACAGACGGTATCAATTATACATCGCCCAGTTCGGGCACAAGCGGCACCACGCACCTGGTCAGGGGCTTATTGCCACGTGCAAGGGTTACATTGTATGTTCGGGCGGCAGATACTGCGATCCCCTGCATCACCAGCAGCGATGGTACAGCCAGTGCAACCACCTTACCAAAATACGATGATGTGTACGTTCCTTCGGCATTTACCCCTAACGGGGATGCCATTAACAACAGGCTGCAGGTATATGGCGATATTAAGACGTACAGTTTTTCAGTTTACAATCGTTATGGCCAGCTTGTTTTTAAAACTACTGCCCTTAATGATGGCTGGGACGGAACATTTAAAGGAAAGGCCCAGGCATCCGGAACTTATGTGTGGTATGTATCGGCCCTGCTCAGCGATGGAAGAACGGTGAATAAGAATGGCAGCAGTATTTTGATCCGGTGATAGGTTGATAGGTTGATAGGATGATAAGTTGATAGGTTGATAAGGCTGCTGGTCAGCATATACCATTAGCCTGTATTTACATAGCTTTCCTTATCCATACCGCTTATTCAGCAGTACCAGTTTTTTTACCACTAAGCTTATACAGCAAATACCCAAATCCCGCCAGCAGGTGCAGCAGCAGTACGGCAAATATGATCATTTCCAAAGAGCCCATCTTTCTTTTTTATTGCAAGTTCCGTCATTCATGATATCGCCCCGGTAACATTTGTAACACAGTTGTCCTTCCATTCATTTGTAGAAAGATTTCGAGGAATAATAATGCTGCCCTTCCCGTTCTATTGGGAATATCAATGCTAAAAAAACAGTAATGAACCCTTTTTCCTCAAAACCCTTTTCCATTTTTCTGTTTGCTGTCTTAATAACAATTTCCGGCGCAGTAATGGCCCAGTTACCCGGTTATATCAACCGTGCTGCCACCAGTGCAGGCGGAAGATTGGTACTTGATCCCAATAGTGACGGTTATACTTCGCTTACCAGCACCGGCTTTGGCAGCAGCGATGTGGCCAATTCCGAGATAGCTTTCAGGGGCATACAGGCCTATTCAATAGAACCCTATGGCGACCTGCGCCGCGGCCCCAACCATGCCTACTCCGATTTTGTACCCGATTCGCTGGGAAACGGCGTGTATCATTATTTTTCGGCAGCACAGAACCTGCTGTTCAGGATGCGGATGGGTGGTATCATGCCCGGATCCAAGGGATATAGTATATTGATGGACACCGATGGAAAGTTTGGCGCCATCGGTGCCAATGCGGACCCTAACTATGTGGCTTCCACCACGGGTACCAATGGCAACCCGGGTTTTGAGATAGAAGTGGTGCTGGAGACCAATTTCCGTATCGCCATATATAATGTGGACGGAACATCTTCGCCGGTTATGGTAAAGCAGTACCTCAACTGGCAGGATATGTCGCAGGTTTCCATTGCCTCCACCAATGACAATGGCGATCCCGATTATCTCATCGATTTTTATATACCTTTTTCCGATCTGCAGGCAGCGCCTTTCAATCTCACTGCTTCCTCACCAATACGCATGTGTGCCACTACGGTGATGTCGCCACAGGCTGCCACCGGCGGACCAAGATCCGATATATACGGAACCAGCGGCGACAGCTATGAAGATTTTATCAACGCCCAGCCGGCTTGTAATATATTCAACAATCCCGCCAGTTGCAGCACGGCCATGTGCACAGCGGCACCGGCAGTCAATTCACCCATTGGTACCGGTACTGTAAATATAAGCGGCACCTGGACGAAGTCGAACCTAAGCGGGGCAGCTTCCACGGCAAGCATTACGGTATATAAGAATGGTGTATCTGCCGGAACTGTTGCCGGCGTTAGCAGTGGCAACAGCTGGTCACTGAACAGCATCAGCCTGGTGAATGGAGATATCATCACCGCTAAAGCCCAGGCAGCGGGAGAGAGCATGTGTCTGACCAGCAATGCCGTGGCAGCTTCCACCTGCAATGCCTCCAATATACCGCCTACGCCCATACTCACCTGCAGCAGCGGCAGCAAGGGCATCAACGGTACCAACCTGACCACAGGCTGGGTGGTGCACGTGGACAATACCACCCGCAATGTATTGGATAACAGTGTTACCAATGCAAGCGCCCTTTTTGGGGCCAATAGCGGCAGTAGTCCGAATATTACCTGGCAGTACTCCGGCGGTTGCACTTCCGGTGCCCCGCTTACTTCGGGATCGTACAAAGTATATTATACCAATGCTGCAGGCTGTAATTCGCTGCCAGCCTACTTTTGCGCTGCAGGCAATGGCGGCAGCGCCCTGGCGGGTACACTGGCCGTACCGGTGATCACGGCACCAGCCAATACAGTATTCACCACGGCCACCAAAACCATTACCGGTACCACCACGGCCAATGCCACGGCCATGCTGTATATCAATGGCCAGCTCATTCAAACCGTTACGGCCACCGGCGGTAACTTCAGCTTTTCCGGGCTTAACCTGCTTAACGGCCAGCAATTGTATATCGTTACCGAACTGAATACCGGTACGGTAAGTACCAGCATGTGTGCCAGCCAGACTCCGCTGTATACCGTTAGCTGTTTTACCGCCACCCCGGTGATCAATACCGACAACAACAGCCAGCTTACTGCAGGCGCACCCATTACCGGCAGTTCAGCAGAACCTGCGGGCACCAGCATCCGCGTATATACTACAGGCAATACCCTGGTGGCCACTACTCCGGTACAGGCTAACGGCAGCTGGTCAACTGCTAATGCGGCCACCACGCCGGCACCCTATAATGCCCTGGCTGCCACCAGCTATTATGCCAATGCCCAGAATGGAACCTGCGGACTAAGCGGCAATACCGCCAGCTTTGCCACCCTGGTACAAACTGCTGCCGGCAGGTGTGGAACCATTACCGGGCCTGTATCAGCGGCTGCAACAAATATTTCGGGTACACTTACCGGCTCTTTCAGCACCAGCACTGTCAATCTTTATTTAGACGGGCTGCTGATTGGCAGTACCAGCACCAGCAATACCGCCTGGGGGCCCATCACGGTAAACAGTACAGTCAATAATACGCTTTATTCAAATGGGGTACTTTCCATAGGCATCCAGGAAAGCGGTAAACAGGAAGTACTATGTCCTGCATCTGCACTTACCATTAGTTGTTCCGCCGCACCGGCCGCACCGGTCTATACCCCGGCATTGTCAAGCATCCTGCGTAATCAGACTGTTACTTTTACGGTATCTAATGCGGCGGCCGGTTCTTTCTATGCCCTGGCCGACTCTGCCTCCGGGCAGTCATTGGGGCAGGGTGTATGGGCAACTACAAATGGCAACCTTTCATTTACCAGCTATCCCTTTAACAATGCCGGTACATTTACTGTAGTGCTCAGGTCCACCAGCCTGTCGGGCGTAACCCAGTGCAGCTCCGTATCGGCCAGCGGCACAGTAAATGTGAGTTTTGTAACGCTGCCACTTACTCTTATACAGTTCAAAGGACAGAAGCTGGCAGACCATATTTTACTCGACTGGACTACTTCTAACGAAGTACAAGTGAACCATTTTGAGATAGAGCGCAGCGCCAACGGAACCATTTTCGAAAAACTGAATACAGTAATGGCAAGCGGAAGCAGCAACGGCAGTAAAACCTATACATTCACAGATACGAAACCACAGGATGCCGTTAATTATTACCGACTGAAAATGATAGATAATGATGGCAGGTTCAGTTACAGTAATGTAATTGTGTTTACAGGCAGCAAGACAGACGGTATGTTTGTCAGCAATATCAGGCCCAATCCATTTAACGAAAGTATCAGGCTATCTGTTGAGGTACAGCAGCCGCAGTCGTTAACATTACAGCTGGTGGATATAACCGGAAGGATGGTTGCTGCCAGGCAGATGCCTGCCAGAGAGGGTAACAATGAACTGCTGTTCGATGGCCTCGGCAAACTGCCGGAAGGGATCTACTATCTCCGCATTGCCGGTATGGGGGCTTTGCTGCAGCAGAAGCTGTTGAAAGCAGGCAGATAATATAGAGATTTGAAGATTTGAAGATTTGGAGATTTGGTGATTTGATGATTTGGAGGGGTTAGGATTTAATTTAGTAATTTGACTAACTGATGCATCCAAAGTTTAATCTAAAGATAACCCTATGCAATCAAATAAGCCAGGAAACCTGATCATTGACCTGAGTTTTAAATTTGCTTTGGAAACGATCAGGTATGTTGAACTGTTGGAGAAAGATCATAGGTATGTAATTGCAAGGCAACTACTAAAATCGGGTACCAGCATTGGCGCAAATGTCAGAGAGGCTCAAAATGCTGAAAAGTAAAATCGATTTTATTCATAAGATACTGGTTGTTATTGTGCCAAAATTCTGATGGCTATGCAGATTGTAATCATCTGCTTGTACAATGCAGTTCCATCATAAAAGTACTTTCCAAAATAATCTCTTCCTCCAAATCAAAACCTGCTTAATCATTACCAAATCCCCAAATCCCCAAATCCCCAAATCTTCAAATCCCCCAAATCTCCAAATCTTCAAATCTCCAAATCCCCAAATCACCAAATCTCAACGTATCTCCCTGTCATAATACCCGTCAATACCATGATCACTGGCGCAATGGTTTAGTTTGTCTTTTTTAATAGCCACCCGCATCAGCGGAGTGTTCCTGTAATAGTTTTCAATCGACTGCTTCAGCTTTTTCATATTGGCCGGCTTATTCAGGTAGCTGAACATGCCAAGCGGGTACCAGCCGCAGACCAGCACATCGAACTGCATGCCGCTCAGTTTAGCAAGCGGAATATTGAGTACCTGGTTGAGTGTGATGTAGGCAATAACTGAAGTATGTAACCGGTATTCCTGTTTGCCCTCCTTATAATAAGCATTCGACCAGGAACTGTCATCCAGCTTTTCAATCAGCGGCAGGATGGCTTTCTTATCATAGCGCACGATCTGCCAGATCAGTTCATCACCGCAGTCATTGTAGGTATTGTTGCAGTTGCTGAAAGGTATATTGGATACCTGTGACAGTTTGCTGATCTTCTTTTCCAGGGTATTGTTTTGTGCAAAACTTAGGGTGCTGCTGCAGAGCAGCCAGCATGTTAAAAGATATTTCATAACGCTGCATTTAATTTGAGTAAATCCTGCCGGTACAACAGGCTTTTATGCAGCAATGCAAAAACCAGTCCAGTAATTAATGTTGCAGCGAGGCGATTGGGTTATTCGATAACCGAAAGGACCGCCAGGGCGGTCTGCAGGCATGATTGACAGGCCATAGAAGCCCTGTTATTTACAATTACCTGTAAGCATACAGCATAGCCTATGGGCTGCACTGCGGACATGCAGTAAACAGATCAGGCAACTAACTATTTCACGAATAATATTTTATCTTCAATCATGCATTTTGTCCATTTCAACAGTGCTTTTCACGTATACCATTACCAACAACGAAACATGCTCTTATGCCATACGATTTTAAAGTCCTGAACCGCTTTACCACCCTGCCTTTTTTACTGGATATGCTTCGCCGTAAAAAACTCACACTGCTGAACCCGGCTTTCTGGGAAGATTTCAACGACCGGGAAACTATTGAGATCTACCGCAAGCGGGTGAATGCAGAAAGTATCTATGCATTGTGCCTGAGTTACGACGACGATAACATCCATCACTGGAATGCATTTGCTTCGGGCACCAGTGGTGTTTGCATCCGGTTTAGTCCTAACAGGTTACTCGGCCAGCTGAGTTTGCAGGGCATCAAACACGATAAGGCAGAATATGTGCGTGTGCGTGACCTGGCTGATTTTAACTACAGCCTGGAAAAGCTGCCATTCGTGAAGCGGGAACCATTTGAAGCTGAAAAGGAATACCGGCTGATCGTTACCAGTAACCAGCCCCAGCAGGGCACATATGAAGTGGATATCGATATCAATTTCATACGCCAGGTTACATTCAGCAGTAAGCTGCCCGAAACAGTCTTTGAAGCCACCAAGGCAATGATCCGTGAATTCTTCCCCGATTTCCAGGGTAAGATCTATCACAGCACATTGTATAAAAATGAAAGATGGATCGGCTTTTTCAGAGATGGAAAGAATGTGAGGTGAGTACCGGGCAGGTTTATCATTTGATGAATGCCGCAGCAGGGGGATTGGCCGCATTGCTTTTCACAATTATCTGATCGTTTTTTTCACTGATACTTTACACCCACATACAACTTAACAAGGAAGACAGCAGGGGTGATATACACTGATATTAAATGGGATCATCAAACTACGCATTAACCAATAACCAGCTAAACAATAAACTTTATCCCATAAAAAGAGCCCCCGGTAGAAACCGGGGAGCTGTCACTCTATAAACAAAAATAAAAAAATAATTAGCCTGTAAAATTTTCCCTTAAGGGCGATTCTTAAATCTGTATGCGTTAGCGGGCTATATAACAATTAACCGGTAGCCCAAAAAAATGCTTTTGCAAAAGGCCCCCGGTAGAAACCGGGGTGCCGCAAATCTGAAACTAGCCAATATTTTTATCCGGCATATCTGCTTCTGCAACGGCGGGTACACCGGTACTGCTGTTGCGGCGGGCAAGCACATCATTATAAAAACTTATCAGCCCTCTTATGGACGCCACTACAGATTTGTAGGGCTCGGATGCCCTGGTTATGGTGTAATAGGCATTTAATTCATCCCTGAGGGCATAGTAGGCATCGCAGGCCTCCATCCGTTTTATCATGAAACTATCATTACTGCCACTGCCTGTTTCTGCGGCACGCAACAGGTATTTCTCGCTGAAACTGTTATTGGCTGTTTCCAGCTTTTTTTGCCAGCCCTGCAGGCCAAGCCCTTCAATGGCTTCTTTAAGCCGGGGCTGATCTTTCCAGTCGTCCACAATATTGCGTATGCTGTTGGTTTCGCCCTGGTAGCTGTCATTGGTAAAATCATCATCATATAATGCGATATGGGTATCCAGCGCCAGCGCATGGCCCTTAATAACAGCGTCATCGCTGAACGTATGTCCACGTACTATGGCCTGAATGCCCTTCAGTGCATTGGCACGCTGCTCGTGCAGCAGTTCAATTTCTTTGGTAACCATAATACCGGAAGGCAGTTTAAAAAAGGCTTCCAGTTCGGAGGACAGTCTTTGCAGGTTATCAAAAGTATCCTCCACCTTCAGGGCAGCAGGGTCATGGGCCACTGTAATAATGAGCACATCCTGTAATAGTTGCGAAAACTCGCCATTGCGAAGGTTCCTGAGATCAATAGTTTGAATCATCGTTTCGGATTTTTTTATTTAAATAGTTTTATACTCTTACAATTTTCCGGGCTATTATGGTACCCGGTTTTTTTCCTGCTGGTCTGCCCGGCTTTGGGGCACACCTGCCGGAAGAAAAATGCAGGGGCAACAGGCCTGGTGTTTCATTTACCGTATGCTATAGTTTACCGGATCAAATTCAGGTGTGAAATTAGAAAGGCATCTCCGGATACAGGATAAACGGATTTCTACTGGGGTACTAAAAAATTTCTACTGTGCAGTAGAAAGCAATATTTTATAGCAAAGAACATCCATAAGTTTTATAGGATACTGCTCCGCTGCTCTATATTCAATATCGGTTGCTGTCTCCACCAACTGAAACCCAGTAAGTAAATGATCTTTGTTGAAGGAAATCGTTCCGGTTGGTGAGGACACCAACCGGTAAAGAGAAAATTTCTACTGTGTTATGGAAAGTGATGTTTAATAGCAAAAAACATCCATAAATTTTATGGAATACTGCTCCGCTGCTGTATATTTATGATAGTTGTATCAATAACAAAAGCAAAAACCTTACCTGTATGGATCTGATGTTATCAATGCCAGGCGGCTCCGAATGGATCTTGCTGATCCTCTTTATCACCTGCGCATTCATTACCCCGGCACTCGCCATTTACTATTACTCAAAAAGCAAGAGGCTGATGAGGGAACTCGAAAATGTAACCCGTGAGAAGAATTTGCTGACGGGGAGACTGATGGAGAAGGGAGGGCAGGGTATGCAGGGTATGGGATGACCGGCAGAAGTATCTGTTATAAGTAGCATCCCCGGGAACAGCATTATGTCCCCTCAGGTTCCTGCGTATAAAACAAGATCAATCCTCCGGCAATATTGCCACAGGCATGGCTCCAAATCTCCAAATTACCAAATCTCCAAATCTCCAAATCACCAAATCCCCAAATCCCCAAATCTCCAAATCATCAAATCATCAAATCTCCAAATCATCAAATCATCAAATCTCCAAATCCCCAAATCCCCAAATCCCCAAATCTCCAAATCATCAAATCTCCAAATCCCCATTCACCTACGTTTTTCCGCCATTCACCTCCTCTTGCCGTTTACATACCTATTGCCATTATGAACCGGCGAAGCGCTGTTATACATTTGTGTTATAAAAACAAGCAACATGGAAAACACTACAAACAGGAACAACAACGACAGGAACAGGGAAAGCGCCAGGATAGTGGGCGGACTGCTGCTGGTTTGCGTGGGTGCAGCCTTCCTGATGCGCAACCTGGGTTTTATTTTGCCGCACTGGCTTTTTACCTGGCCAATGATACTAGTACTGGTGGGTATCTACTCGGGCGTAAAACACAATTTCAGCAATTTTACCTGGCTGATACTGATTGGCGCAGGTGCGGCTTTTTTGGCCGGCAACTTTTACCCCAACCTTGATATTGACCGGGCCTTTTGGCCGGTTGCCATTATTGCCCTGGGGCTCATGTTCATCTTAAGGCCGCATAATGAGCGCTGGGGCAGCAGGAAGCGCTGGCGTGACCGATTCAATGAAGAATTTGTGCAGCCTGCTGCAGTTGAGGGCTCATCCTCTACGTCGGCCGACAGCAGTGATTTCTTATACGTGAACTCTGTTTTCAGCGGGGTGAATAAAAGTATGATGTCGAAAAATTTCCGGGGCGGAAGTATGCGCTGTGTATTTGGCGGCGCCGAAATTGATTTCATGCAGGCTGATATCAGCGGAAGGGCAGAGCTTAAAGTGGAACTGCTGTTTGGCGGCGCCAAGATCATTGTGCCGGCCAACTGGACGATCGTGAACGAGATAGAAGGCACGTTTCATGAAGTGGACGATAAAAGGAAGAACAGTTCCGTGCTGCCCGATCCGCAAAAAGTATTGGTGCTGAGGGGTACCGCCCATTTTGGCGGCATGGATGTGAGAAGCTACTAAGAACGCTCATTCCGCTTACACGCACTGTATTTAAATTATCACCAACCAAAACTTAATCATGAACTGGTATTTGGCAAAGATCAATTTCAGGATCATCTGCGGTGCAGGCAATCACAAGCCGCAGTTTGATGAACAGCTAAGGCTGATACTGGCCGAAGACAACCTGCATGCATTCTATAAAGCAAGGCTTATAGGCGAGCAGGAAGGCAATACCGACTGCGGCCCGAATGTGCAGTGGACTTTCCTGGATGTAAGTGAACTGCATTTATTATCGGAACTAACAGACGGTGCAGAATTATATTCCCATGTAAGGGAAGATGAGGAGCCGGATATTTATATTCGCAATACCAAACGCCGGGCCCTGCAACTGCTGGAGGCCGGCCTGCAGCAACCGACAGATTAAACATATATATGAACACAGCTACCCATACAGCAAACAACCAAGGAAAAAGGCCTGCCTTTTTCTTTTTGCTTTGGTGGCTGGTATGGGGCGCCGGGCAATACTATGCCATGAAAACTGCCGGAGCAGCGCCGCGGCAGGCCATCACCGATGCATTTATCAGCATGGGCGTGCTGGCTTTCTTCAGCCTGGTGATCCTCAGCAATATGAGGTACTACCTGCCCGGGCGTGAAAAATATTTGTACGTGTTAATTGTAAGTACAGCGCTCGGGGCGCTGGCCCTGCTCATAAACTATGTTGCAGAAACCAATATCTTCAGGCAGGACACACTGTTCCTGGAAATATTTAAAGCCAGCCTGCTGCTGCGTTTTGCCCTGGGCTTTTTGTTGCTTGCCTGTGTGGCGCTTACCGGCTTGCTCAGGCGCACGGCCGAGCGGCAGGCAGAAGATGCACACTACAAACAGGAAACCGAACGCATTGCCAAAGATGCCGAGCTGAATAAACTAAGGCTGAAACTGCAGCCTCATTTCTTATTCAACAGTCTTAACTCCATCAGTGCACTTACGGGCACGCAACCCGAAAAGGCCCGGCAAATGATACAGCAGCTTTCCGCTTTTTTAAGAGGCACTTTAAAAAAGGAAGATGAGGGCTTTATCCCGGTTGAAGAGGAACTGGAGCAACTGCAATTGTATTTTGATATTGAGAAACTGCGCTTTGGTCATCGCCTGACTGTGGCGGTCAGTTGCGATGAATCCCTGCTGAAGCTGGAGCTGCCGGCCCTGCTGCTGCAGCCGGTGGTTGAAAATGCGATCAAGTTTGGCCTTTACGATACCCTGGAGGATGTTTGTATCAGCATCAGCGCTGCCAAAAAAGGCAATGCCCTGGAAGTGGTGATCAGCAACCCTTTTGATGAAAGTACTTCCATTGCCGGCAGGGGCACAGGCTTTGGATTGTCTTCGGTAAGGCGCAGGCTGTTCCTGTTATTTGGCCGGCAGGACCTTTTACAAACCAGAACAGAGGCCGGCAATTTTATTACTGTAATAACCATACCGCAAAGAACATGAATGTAATAATCATAGATGACGAACCTTTATCGAGGTCACTGGTAAAAGAGTACCTGTTGGCCTATCCCGATATGCAAATTGTGCAGGAATGCGAAAATGGATTTGAAGGGTTCAAAGCCATCCAGGAACATAAGCCTGACCTTATTTTCCTGGACATACAAATGCCCAAACTAACCGGCTTTGAGATGCTGGAGCTGGTGGACGAGCCGCCCCTGGTTATTTTTACCACGGCATTTGATGAGTATGCCATCAAAGCATTTGAGGCACATGCCACCGATTACCTGCTTAAGCCCTTTACCAAAGAAAGGTTTGATAAGGCCATGCAAAAATGCCTGCAGGCTGACAGTCGGCAGCAGCCTGTTCTGCCGGAGGAAGTTACTGCGCCTGGCACCGCCGGTAACCGCATCGTAGTGAAGGATAAGGGGAATATCCGCATCATACCGCTGGCACAGGTGCAATACCTGGAAGCGGCTGATGACTATGTGAAGATACATACGGAGGAAAAAGTCTTTCTGAAGAAAAAGACCATGCAGTTTTTTGAAGATAGTTTGCCACCCAGGGAATTCATACGCATTCACCGTTCTTATTTTGTGAACGCAGCCTTCATTAACCGGATAGACCTGTATGAAAAAGACAGCTATACGGTCATTTTAAAAACAGGGGGCAATTTACCGGTGAGTAAGGCAGGGTATAAGAAGATGAAGGAAGTGCTGGGGATTTGATTGGTTCGCCTTCGCCTTGGATCGTGTCTTTCGCTTAGGTTTATGTCTCACGAACCATTCCACTACCGGTTGCTGTCCTCACCAACCGGAACAACATCGCCCTAACCGCTCCACTGGCGCGGGTGTTCCCCACCTGCGTAATAAAATTCAAACGAAATGTTTATGGGATCACCCGTGACTTTTAAAATAGCCGGTTTGTAACCGGCTTCGCGGAGCTACTCGCCTTGGTTCCTGTCTCACGAAACATTCCTTTTCCGTTTCGTGTGCCACGAACCTGGGCGGAGGGAGGCAAAACCAGGCCAGTGGTAACAGCGTGCTGGTTGTTGCTGATTGCTTGCCACGGGCCATCTGCACGAACACCAACAACGGCGAGAGATTGAAATTTAATCTGTGCATTTACGAATCCGGCAATACAAAAAAACGAATATTATATTGATGATAATCAGGCTTATATTTTTTGAAGTTGGAGCGTAAGGTTCGTATATTTAAGTGTTATGTGCAACCAAAGATGACCACAATGCTTAAACAGTTTTTATCAATAGTAATTCTTGCTTCATTGGCTCTGCAAGTTTCATTCGCAAGACAAAAACCATTAAAGGACACAATTATACTACCACAAAAAATATCAAAATTTATCCCTAAGGGTTTTGCACTTATTGATACAGCAAAAGGCGACATAAATCTTGACCCGTGACTTTTAAAATGGCCGGTTTGTAACCGGCTTCCCGGAGATACAATCTTTCTCAGTGTGTTTTCCTCCACTGGTGCGGGTGTTCCCCACCTGCGTAATAAAATTCAAACGAAATGTTTATGGGATCACCCGTGTCTTTTAAAAATGGCCGGTTTGTAACCGGCTTACCGGAACTACAATCTTTCTCAGTGTGTTTTCGCACAGGTTTAACTTTTTTCATGGTGATGATTCCACTACCGGTTGGTGTCCTCACCAACCGGAACAACATCGCTTCCTCCACTGGCGCGGGTGTTCCCCCCCCTGCATAATAAAATTCAAACGAAATGATTATGGGATCCCCCGTGACTTTTAAAATGGCCGGTTTGTAACCGGCTTACCGTAACTACAATCTTTCTCAGTGTGTTTTCGCACAGGTTTTACTTTCCCGGCAAACAATCACGCTACTCTCCGTCAAACACTGCATATAAATTCGTCAAAAATCCAAATTCATCAACCGACCCGGTTCGTTTCGCACGAAACTATTTTCTTAATCAGTCGATTTGTATAACAACTGTTAAAGAAGATTGAGATTAAAGAACAACAGCAGCGGCGGAAAAAAAAAACAATTATCAACTTTTTACAAATTGAAAAAAATAGGTATTTATACCTGTTGTGAAAAGGTATTTACCCTGTTTCCTGCTGTCAGGAAAGCTAATACTTTCGGAACATAAAAATCCATCCCATTGAAATGCAAATAAATTGATGTAAAGCCAACAAGATTAGCCTCCATTAATATCCTTATGACTTCAGAGCGTTCTGTAAAAATGAAACTGCTATGTGCTAACACTCTCTGAATACAGAATGAATTTATTTTATCAACCTTTAAAAATAACATCATGAAACAGAAAAAAATGATTTCATTTCGTTTTCCTGCCATCCAGCTTTTTATCATAAGTTGTATTTTAATGAGCCCTGTTTTTGGGCAAATAAAAATACCAAGGGGTAAGACGGTGCCCCTGCTTTGCGGCCAAATGAAAGATTATGAAAAACGGTTAAGATCAGATAAAGAGTTTAAAGCCGGACTCGAAAGATTAGAAAATGCAACTAATGATTATTTAAATCATCTGAAACAAACAGAATTTGGAGACTTTAGAACTACTGTTGTTACAATTCCGGTTGTTGTTCATGTTGTATATAAGAATGCAACAGAAAATATTTCAGCTGCAAAAATACAAAGCCAGATTGATGCCTTAAATAATTTTTACAGGAGGATGAATGCTGATTTGAGTACTGTACCAGCACCCTTCAATAGTTTAGCTGCTGATATTATGATACAGTTCGCACTTGCGAAACGTGACCCTAATTGTATGCCAACTACCGGGATTACCAGGACTGCTACAACTGTTGCAAACTTTGATAACTTCCCTGCATCTGCAACTCCCCAGGCAAGAAATGCAGTTAAATTCAATTCATCCGGAGGTGAAAATGGGTGGCCCAGTGATAGATACCTGAACCTTTGGTCTTGCGATCTGGCCGGTGGTCTGATAGGTTATGCAGCTTTTCCATCTGATATGGCAACAAGGCCAACCGAAGATGGAGTAGTGATGGATTTTATGTCTTTCGGAACCGTCCCTCCGGTAAATGCCGGACTTGATTTAGGCCGTGTTTGCGGTCATGAAGTGGGCCACTGGCTTAACCTTCGGCATATTTGGGGAGATGAACCGCTTTGTGCTAACGATGATGGAGTTGCTGATACTCCACTGCAAGGGCCTAATAATAGCGGATGTCCTGCATTTCCCCATACAGATGCTTGCTCTCCGGCATTCCCGGGAGTAATGTTTATGAATCAAATGGATTATACCTTAGATGCATGCAGGAGATTATTTACGCTTGGCCAAAGCGACAGAATGACGGCTACACTTTTTACCATTCGTAATAGTCTTTTAAGCTCACAAGGGGCAATACCGCCCCCCGGCAGTTCTATTGCAGACTTATGGATGAAAGATACAGACGAAGACCTGGGTAACGAACCCAATAACCAATCTTCAACATTTTATATCAGCGATGACATCTGGGTAAGAAATAATAATGATGGAATTACAAATCAGGAAAGTCAGACCGCCAGGGGCGGGGTTACTAATTTCGTTTACGTAAAAGTAAGAAACAGAGGCTGCCAACCTTCTGTAGCAGGAGCAACCCTTAAACTGTATTGGGCTAAAGCATCTGCCGGTCTCAATTGGCCTGATCCCTGGACAGGATCGGTTTTTTTACCTTCAACTACTATAAAAATGGGAGATATGGTTGCAGCGCAGAGTATTGGTTCTATTCCGGGCAATGGGTTCCAGATTTTTGTATTTACATGGAATAATACTCCTGATCCTTCCGATTATGCCTCTCTTGGCGCAGATTTGAGACATTTTTGTTTGTTGGCAAGGATCGAAGAACCGTCTGGAATGACTTTTCCGGAAATACCAGGTCAGCTTTTTGCAAACGTGAAAAACAATAATAATATAGTTTGGAAAAATATTGCGATTGATGATATTGATGGCCCTGGCTTTAGCGCTACTTTGGTTTCTAATTATACAGAGAACAATGCACTGTTGAAAATTACTATTGACGGAATGAAGTATAATAGGATGTTATATAATGACAAGGTATCCCCGGGAGTTTTATATGCAAAATTTGATAAGAATCTTGAAGAACTGATTATGAATAAGAAAGTAACAATTACAGGATTACAAAAAACAAACACGGGTCTCTATATGTTACCAAAAGCCATGGCGGTCATTAGTGGTTTGGAAGCCAGGCCGGGACAGCATTTTGTTGTGCAATTAAAATTGGTGCCAAATAAAGAATATAATCCTGGCCGGTATGTTTACCATGTTGAGCTTAATCAATATGATGAAAAATCGGGAAATTTAATAGGTGGGCAAATGTTTAAATTCAAACATTCAGGAAGAAAATAATCTCTCATCAAATTTATCTTCAGTTATCTGTACCCTGGTTATTTAAATCAGGGTACAGTTTTTTTTTGTGAATTAACTGACAATTATTGCTTTGCATTTTTCCACTGGCGCGGGTGTTCCCCACCCGCATAATAAAATTCAAACGAAATGTTTATGGGATCACCCGTGACTTTTAAAATGGCCGGTTTGTAACCGGCTTCCCGGAGATACAATCTTTCTCAGTGTGTTTTCGCAGCGGCAATACTTTTTTCATGGCGATGATTTGGACGGATGGTTTCACCTGCGGTGAAAAATATTAGCCACGAAGGCACAAAGGCACGAAGGGTTTCACCTGCGGTGAAAGGGGTGCCCGCAGATTACGCTGACGCCGCAGAAAAAGACTTCCGAAGTTTTAAAAACTTCGGAAGTCTTAAACGAGTTCCTCGCCTTTGTTCGTGACTCAGGAAACATTCCTTTTCCGTTTCGTGTGCCCTTCACTGGCGCGGGTGTTCCCCACCTGCATTATAAAATTCAAACGAAATGTTTATGGGATCACCCGTGACTTTTAAAATGGCCGGTTTGTAACCGGCTTCCCGGAGCTACAATCTTTCTCAGTGTGTTTTCGCACAGGTAGTACTTTTTTTATGGCGATGATTTAGATGAATGGTTTCACCTGCGGTGAAAAATATTAGCCACGAAGGCACAAAGGCACGAAGGTTTTCACCTGCGGTGAAAGGGGGGGCCGCAGATAGCGCCGATGCCGCAGAAAAAGACTTCCGAAGTTTTTAAAACTTCGGAAGTCTTAAACGAACTAATGCACCAAGGCATGAAGCTGCCTGCCGGCAGGTAAAAAAAATGCTTTGCATTTTCCTTTGTGCCTTCGTGTCTTTGTGGCTAAATAATTTTTTGTAAAAAATCTTCGGAGATTATTTTCTCAGCTTCGCTGTGAAAAGATGTTAGCCACCAAGGCACCAGGGCACGAAGCTGCCTGCAGGTTACTTTTTCCGTTTCTTGCGCCACGAACCGGGGCGGGAGACTTCCGAAGTTTTTAAAACTTCGGAAGTCTTAAACGAGTCCCTCTCACACTATACGGCCTTTCCCCCCAAACAAAACCCCCGGCTTTCACCGGGGGCATTCTTAAAACAACACTATGAAAACAAAATCAGCCTGTAAATAACTGCATTCCTTATTCGCCGGGTGTGGCAGGCGCTTCTGCGGCAGGTGTTCCTGTTGCCTGTGCAGTGGCTTCACCGCCGGTATTACGCAGGCGGCCCGCCATCATGGTATTATACTGTTCAATCAGGGCGTTTATCTCGTTGCTGGTCTTGCTGTAGATATCGCTGCCTTCATAGATGGTATAATAGCTGTTGATAAAATCACGCAGCCTGTAATAAGCGTTGTTGGTCTCCACCCTTTTGGCCAGCAGGGTATCTTTACCAGCGGCGCCCAGTTCTTTGGTGCGTTTCATATAGGCATCGTCAAACTCCCGGTTGGCAGCCTGCAATTCTTTTTTCCAGTCCTGCAGCTGCAGGGCAGCCAGGGCGGCTGCTATTTCGGGCTTGCTATCCAGGTCGGCCACCAGGTTGTCGATAATGGCCGTTTCGGCCTGGTAGTTTTCCCGGGCAATGCCGCTGCCGTATTTATCCATCACCCTTTTGATGCTTTCGGCCTGTTTGGCCGTTTCGGCATTAAAATGATAGGTGAGGGCATTCACCACCAGGCCCAAACCCACAACGGCCCTGTCACGCCGGTTGTCCATGGCGGTTACTTCCATGGTGATAGCGCTGCCAATTTCGGAAATGTAGATGTCTTCCAGGCCAATTACCTGGCGCTGCATTTCGTCGAACTGGGGCTGCACTTTAAGGTTGGCAGGGTCGTAAGACCGAACGATGCTGGTAACACCCTTCATGAATTGTATATACTCAGGGTTGCGTAAAAGCTTTAGATCTATCGCTGATATCATAAAAATGGGATTTAAAATTTAATATTAATTTTTAATGTATTGTATAATCAAAATTTCCGTTGCAGGGTTGCAGCAAGCTTTCGGGAGCACCGGAAAGTCTGCTGCAGGGGTGCGGCAAGGTTTCCGGAACACCGGAAAAGCCGTTGCAGGGGTGCGACAAGCTTTCCGGAACACCGGAAAGTCTGTTGCAGGGCTGCGGCAAACTTTCAGGAACATTTGAAGGTTGCTGCCTGCAAGGGCATTTTTACCCGGTTTTCGCCCCTTTTCCGGCGGAAACAGGGGGTAAATGGTCATTTTTTGACAGGAACCGGGCCTTTTCAACGGTGGCAAACGTGCCAGGCAGGGCATTCTTTTCATGTAAAGGGTTTTAATGACGGATTACAGGGCCAAAAATAGATATATGAACCGGGGAGGGCGATAAACAAAGTTCTACTGAGGCATGAAATATTTCTATTGGGGGGTAGAAATGGGGTGGGATGTCTTAACATACAGCCGCCCAGGTAAGCAATAAATATTCAAATTGTGAATTGAATAAAACGGAGTGGGTGTATTCTACTCATTTGGCGAATTAATGTTTTGTAGCCTGCTGGTTTGCTTTCATTAATAGCGTGCCGTGTTGTTGTTGATTGCAGGGCTTCAGGTCCACCTGCACGAACGTTAACAACAGCAGGAGAGCAGTTGCCAGATTTTACAAGATTCATTGATGATCTGCAGTAAAAGAGAAAGAGTGAATTTTAATTTGTGTATTTACGAACCCGGCAATACAAAAATTCGAATACTTATTGATGATAATCAGGCTTTTGATTTTTGAAGTTGGGGAGAAAGGTTCGTATATTTAAGTGTTGGTGGCAATTATAAAGCGACACCTTGATTGTGCAAAAGCGAGGTAAGTTGCATCCTTACCAAAACTGACAATTAATTTGAAAACGTCACTGACCATAATAGTAGCATTTATCTTCCAGTCAACTTTTGCACAGATTAAATACGGAACGTATAAAATAACAGGCGACACAAAGGATTTTGGTGGAGGACACTTGTTTTCTGAACTCATCATCAAAAAGAACAAAACTTTTACTTATAAGTATCTTACATCATTAAGTTGCTTTTTATGGTATGACTCTGACGGCAAGTGGGCAATTACTAAAGACACATTAGTTTTGACTGACACAGTAATAAGTCATCATCCAGTCGTAAACTTCACTAAATATAAAGAGACTAACGACAACAAGATTTCTATTCTTGTAAAAACAAAACAGGACAAGCCCATTCAAGGCATTAAGGTTTTATACATTTACAAAAACTCTAAAGACACATTATCAGGACTTACAGACTCGGAAGGCAAATTTATTATTGATACAAAAAACAGAACCGCCACAATAAAACAAGGAAAATACAGGAGAGTTGACGATGTAGAAATTTGGATTGTTTACTTTACCAAAAAAGGTCAAAACCAAACCACAAATAATTTTTGTGATTTATCCTCAGAAATAGAATGTGTAATTGACGACGAAGCAAAAAGTGAAGCAGCTATAAGAACAACGATTTATAAAATTGAAAACAAAAACCTGATTTATTTAACACAGCAGTTCGACAAAAAGGATGTTAGACCAGAGCGATATTTATTTGGCAGCTTTAAGTTTGAGAAGGAATAACTGCCACCAACAAAAGTATTTACAAAAGCAGGGCCGGACAATGTAACAGAAGCTATGTGCAAGCATCAGCAGTGGTTCGGACTCCACGTTCAATGTTCAGTTTTAGTTCTTAACTTCAACAATTTTCAAATGGGCATTTGTGCCGGGCCGGACAATTTATGAATTCACTGCCTTCGCAAAACCCCGACTTTCGTACGCAACCAAACGATCGATGAGATTAACTTTCGTTTTTTTATTTACAATTATAGTTGCTTATTCATGTAAGCAGAAAGTTCCTTCTTCTTCGATTAAGAATGCAAGTATTCCTGACAATACTTTTTTGGTAAAAGGAATAGGCCGTGAGTATTGGTGTTTAGCTGAAGTGCATGATCACCGCAACAGCGTTCTTATAAAACTGTACGATTCTCAGACTGGAAAATTGATTCAAGACAAACGGTATTCAGTCATTTGTATTATGAAGGGTAATTCTCTTTGGATTGACGATTTGCAAAAACAAATTGACTATTTTGATGGCGAAAAGTTCAGATTAATACTTTTGCCGGGAAAAGATACGTGTTGGCTGCAGTGACTGAAACATACCAGGCTGCGTACAACATTAGTATCCTGTTGGAGCAGTCGGTAAGCCGACTTCCTGGCCGACGCCTGTCCCGATAGCTATCCGGGATCAACCTGCGGCGTATCATGCGGCCGGTGTGTTTAGCTGCAGCAGCAAAAGATTGATTGTTTGAAGCGTGTTGCTTTGGTGAGGACAACAGCGTGCTGGTTGTTGGTGATTGCTTTGGCACGGGCCATCTGCACGAACACCAACAACGGCGAGTTTTTCATTTTTGGATTACATAGAAACATGCGGAATTTTCTTCAATTTTCTTGGATCAATATTATTCAAGCATAGTGTATCAATAATATTTCCTACTTCAAGAAAAAATTGATTTGAACTATCCAATGTTTCTGTTGAATAATGTAAGTTTTTATCATCTTCAAAATGAATGCTAAACAATCGGCTTGTGAATAAAATATAATTGCATTCATTTACATTCAAAGACGAATCTTTTGCATTAGCCAATTTCTTATATATACAGCCACAGTAGGCATTTGCGACAATAAAAGGGTCTTCCGATTTTGAACGTTTGACGCATTGAGACAAGACTGAGATTAATAGAAAAGCGAATATTAGTTTTGTTGTCATTTTCTTTAGATGCATAATAACGGCGAATCCATATTCCGAATAAAATTACAATTCTCATTTTGAAAACGGCAAAGAGAAAGATTGAATTTGAATTTGTGTATTTACGAACCCGGCAATACAAAAATTCGAATACTTATTGATGATAATCAGGCTTTTGATTTTTGAAGTTGGGAAGAAAGGTTCGTATATTTAAGTGTTGGCGGTCATTAATGATACACTCTGCTTTTCTTAACTAATGATGAAAAACGCTGAAAGTACACTGACAGAGATTGAGAACAATGATTGGGGCGAACCAACATTTGACTCTAACCTTGTCATCCAATGCCATAAGCTTCGTAAAAAGCCATTGAAGGACTTTTCAGTCGAAGATTTGCGCCTTATGATAGGGCAGAACATTTCTCTTGACATATTAGTCCCAATAGCAATCGACCGATTGACAGTCAATCTTCTTGCTGAAGGTAATCTCTATCCTGGTGACCTACTAAATAATGTATTGACTTCGGACGCTGACTTTTGGAAAACACATGGGTCTTTGCAACAAAAGGTCATAGACCTTTTTAATGGTAAAGAGCACATTTTTGAAGACAAGACTTTGAGAAAGATTAAGCGGCACTTCCAAGAATTTTCAAATCGTGACGTTTAAATTCTAAAGTCATCGAACGAACCCTAACATTGGCTTTGCAAAAGTTGGGCTGATTTCTATGGAATAAAAAAATATTTCTTTGCCGCAGTCGGCAAGCCGCCAGCCTTGCCGCCGCCTGGGTTTCAACCAGCGGCGCATTATGCGTCCGGCGTGTTTAGCTGCAGCAGCAAAAGATTGATTGTTTGAAGCGTGTTGCTTTGGTGAGGATAACAGCGTGCTGGTTGTTGCTGATTACTTTGCCTCTGGCCCATCTGCACGAACAGCAACAACGGCGGCGGATACTCAGCCGCCCTGCCTGCGCATGATCATGAATCTTGCAGTATTTTTGCGAACAGTTCCCTTTAGCAGTTCGAGGTAATACATACCATCCCGCCACCGGCGCATATCCATTGGTATGAGCGTTCTGCCCAGTTGAAGGTCTTTTGTTTGTGTTAATACCCTTGCACCTGTGTCATCATAAATTTTCATAACTATTTCCCCGGGAATTTGCGTGATAACAGCAATGGTGAAAAGCCCGTCTGTGGGATTGGGGTAAATCTGTATAACAAAATCGTTTGGACTCATTCGTCGAATTTTGACAACAAAATAATATTTTCTTTTTTGTATCCAAAGCCCTTTCGGGCAGACAGGGGTTTTGCCGCCGCAGGTAAGCGATGAAGCCTGAATTGGCTATTTTCTCCCTGCAGTAATGCAACACATGAGGAGGATCATCTTTTAGATCCGGCCTTTATTTTATTTTGCCTTTTATAATAATTAAGCCATTATGTTATCGGTGTGTGTATGCAGGTAAAAGGTATTGCTTTTAAGTCAGGCGATCAGTTATCTGCCCGGTCTGTCGCAGCCTGGCGACTGGCCCAGGCTTTGGTGTGGTTAGCGGGGGCTTTTATTTTATGTTGCCTGTTATTTTTTCCCAAACTGGGCATCCTGTTATTCTGGAATATACTGATCCCGGTTGCACCGGCATTATTTGTTATTGCAACCGGGATATGGAGGAATGTATGCCCCCTGGCCACCACCGTTCTGCTGCCAAGGCACCGGGGCTTATCAAAAAGAAAAAGGCTGTCGGTATCACAAATTGGCAAACTTAACCTGGTTGCCACCCTTGCCTTATTTATCATTGTACCCCTGCGGCATGCGGTTTTTAACCATAACGGAATGGCTACCGGTATACTGATCATCTGCCTGGTTATTACAGGAGTGGTAGTGGGTATTTTTTATGAATGGAAAAGCGCCTGGTGTTCGGGGCTTTGCCCGGTTCATCCGGTAGAGAAATTATACGGAGGCAATGTTTTAATGCCCATGCCCAATGCGCATTGCAGCAAATGTATGAACTGTGTTATACCATGCCCCGACTCAACCGCCAATATGCATCCGGCCCATACCAAAAAAACGATTCATCAGAAAATAAACAGCCTGCTGATCATCGGCGGGTTGCCGGGCTTTATATGGGGTTGGTTTCATGTACCCGACCAGGCGCTCATCAGTTCGGTTAGTTCTTTCTTTAGTGTTTACACAATGCCCATGTTTGGCTTTACTGTTACGCTGATTCTTTATATGCTTTTGCTGGCTTTTCTGCACCCGTCATCTGAACGCAGGCTTATCAGCATTTTTGCAGCAGCGGGCGTATCCTGTTACTACTGGTACAGGTTGCCCGCTCTGTTTGGGTTTGGCAACCTGGGCGAAGACGGATTATTGATTGATCTGCGGAATGTATTACCCGTCTGGAGTTTTACAGTATTAACCATCGCAACTTCGATCTTCTTTTTTTACTGGCTTGTTTTGCGCAGGCAAAATAACAACAGTTGGGTCATCAGGCCGCAATATGGGGGTAGATAAGTTAATCCGTTAATCCGTTAATCAGTTAATCCCACTGGCGCAAGTGTTCCCAACCATATCATTAAACTCAATATGAGAACTATGTGGGATCACTTGGGCCCTGTAGTTCCGGCGGTTTTTAACCACTGTATACCCTGGCATAATGATAAGCTTGCATTTAAAAATGGGAAACCACTGCATGCAATGATTAATAATGGCGGCAGATAAGAGCTGCTTCGATTTGTTTCCTGGATTTAACCATTCTTTTTCCGTTTTGTATGCCCCGAACCGGGGCGGAGGGATAGCAACCGGCAGAGAAACTAATAACCAATAACCCGTAAATTAGCAGTCATGAAAAAACTATATCTTCTTCTTGCAGTGCTCCTGTTAACGGGGGTTGATTGCCTGGCGCAAAATGCGCCTGCAACGATCGTGGTGCCGCTGGGTGGTAATTCCTGGGTTACTGCCAGGTCGAAGAACGGGGATGAAAAGGTAACGGACGAGGGCTGGAAGAACTGGCAATTTACGGATGCGATTTTCAGCACGTATATAAGGGTACAGAAAACGGGATCGCTTAAGCTGAGCGCTTTGCTGCATGTGCAGGGCGGCGAAAGCACACTGCAATGGACCATCAATGGCATTAGTAAAACGATCACGGTAAACAGCACCGTTGATAAACTGTACGAGATAGGTGAGTGGCGCATTTCACAGCCGGGTTATATTACCATCAGCACCCAGGGAACCGCCCGTACCGGAAATATCTTTGCAGAAGTTCGTGAACTGCAGATCGGTGGCACGGTTACAGCAGGGCCGGTAGCTTTTGTAAAAAACAACGAGGGCGATTATTTTTACTGGGGGCGCCGCGGCCCTTCGGTGCATATCAATTACGACCTTACGGAAGTGAAGGATGATATAGAATGGTTTTACAGCGAGATCACGGTGCCCGAAGGCAATGATGTGACCGGCTCTTATTTTATGGCCGACGGATTTGCGGAAGGATATTTCGGGATGCAGGTGAATTCGGCTAAAGAAAGAAGGGTGTTGTTTTCGGTATGGAGCCCCTTTGTAACCGACGACCCTAAAGCAATACCGGAAAATAAAAAGATAGTGCTGCTGAAAAAAGGGGACCAGGTGCATACCGGCGAGTTTGGTAATGAAGGCTCGGGCGGACAGAGCTACCTGAATTATAACTGGAAGGCAGGGAAGACCTACAAATTCCTGGTGCAGGCAAAACCTGTTGAAAATAACCATACCCGGTACACTGCCTGGTTTTTTGCTCCCGGAAAAAATGGCAGGGACGCCGACGGAAAATGGCTGCTGATCGCCAGCTTCAGCCGCCCCGAAACAAATACCTACTTAAAAGGATTACATTCCTTCCTGGAAAACTTTGAACCGGAAACCGGTGTGGTAACCCGCAAGGCCT
Source organism: Ferruginibacter sp. (assembly GCA_044226725.1). GTDB lineage: Bacteria > Bacteroidota > Bacteroidia > Chitinophagales > Chitinophagaceae > Ferruginibacter. Next base: position 538,101 of record JBGAGM010000001.1, read on the forward strand.
GGTACCATAATCAATGGGCTGTAACCAAAGCAGGAGAATGGAAAGCCCTGAACAATATGCTTTTTACCGGCGATGCCACGGCCAACCTGGGCTACAGGCTCGATTATAGCGGGGGAGCAGCAGAAGGCAAATTTTACCTGCGCAACTGCGGGTTCTTTAATGATAATACGGCGCTGAAAACAAAATTTTTCAACAGTGCTGTGAATACAAAGCCTGATATTGATCTGGCGCAACTGGAGGGGCTTCGTTAACTGGTTTATCTACTCTTTGCCCTTGTTCCTGATACAGGAAGTCTTCCTCTAGTGCGGCGTGATTACTGCTACAATACCGTGATCTTTTGTGTACGCATAACCCTGCCGGCTTCCATTACACTGAGCAGGTAAATGCCTGCCGGTAAACGGGTGCTGCCGGTATTTACGGTAACAGGTTGCCCGGCGGCTGTTTTGCCCATGCGCTGGTTGTAAACAGGCTTGCCGGTAAAGTCGTGTATGATAATGCTGGCATCACTTAAAGCATTATTGCTGAGGATATGCAAACCGGCACCTGTTAACACTGTTGGATATATTTTTACAGCACTGTTGTTATCTGCTGTATTATGCAGGGTAATGGTATTCGACCAGGTACTGCTGCCATCGGTGGCAATCATTTTTATGCGGTAATACATATTTCCGGCATTGACCATTTTATCGGTGGTACTGTAATGCAGCGTGGAAGCGGCAGCACTGATGGTTGAGGCTTTACTGAAGCTGCTGCCATTGGTGCTTTTCTCCAGTTCAAAAAATGCCGGCTTATTATCGGTTTGCAGGTCCCAGGCCAGGGTGGCTGTTCCCTGCTGCTCTCTGCCTGTAAGTTGCAGTTTTTCAGCAGCCAGCACCGTTCCGCTTTGTACAAAGAAATTGAGCAGGTTATCACCGCCATTCTCATAATATTCCAGTACCAGTTTGTATGTTCCGTTAAGGCGCAGCGTGGCGGTAGTGGTAATGAAAGAATGATCGTCCCAGCGGTTGATAAGCCAGGTGCGGCCACTGTCGATGCTCAGGCGGTAACCATCATCGCCGCCCACACCAAAGGAATAGATACCGTCTGCAAAGGTCTTGATAAGGCGGTAGCGGGCACTGAATTTTTCGGTACGCAAATAGTTACAGCTGCTGTGAAAGTAAGTATCACTTCCCCCGAAGCTTTCTGTAAAAGATGCATCCACCGGGTTGCCTGTGGTAACTTTTCCTGCATAGCTGTTAAAGGAAGTGCCGGTATAGAGATAGCCGTTCCAAATATTATTCAACCCGTAGGTTTCGGTATTTTGATTTCCACAAGTAACAGCCCCGATATGGAAGGAGAGCCTGTTATCGCCGGTATTGTCGTAATACTCCAGTACTATATTACAGGTGCCATTCAGTGTGGTGGTAAGCTCGGTAGTTTGGTAAGCATGATCGTTCCAGGCATTAATAACCCAGCTGTTGCCACCATTAAGGCTTAAACGGTAACCATCATCGCCACCTACTGTAATTTTATACGTGCCATTGCTGAATGTTTTATTGAGCCTGAAACGAACACTAAATGTTTCAGTTTCCACCGGGCAGCCGGCGGTGGCAAGGGTTGTGGCGGCCCCGCCAAAATCAGTATCAAAATTCGGACTGGCTGCGGAACCCCGGTTTATATATCCCTTATAGCTGCCCAGGTTGCTATTATTGTACACATAGCCTATCCATACATTATTGGTGCCGTAAGTGTTTTGATTGCCCTGGGGGTTACAATTTTGGCTGTGCCCGTTAATGATCAGCCCGGTCAGTATGCTGCAGGTAAGTAAAAGTCTTTTCATAGCATTCGTATTTTTTGTGTTTGCTTGCTGCTTGATTACGATTTTAGTGCCAGTGATAAATAGACTGAATACCAGCAGTTTAAAAAGTACTTATTCCCGGAATGCTTCCAAAAAATAGAAGGAATTGATGGTTTATGGAAAAATGCGCCTGTTGTTCCTGCTTTGCGTACAGGCAATTACCGAACAGCAGGTTGCTGTCCGGCAAATTATTTTGGGCCGGAACTAATCCTGTTGCGGCCCGGCCCTGTAAGTATTCTTTCTAAAGCATTTTGTGTTTCACAGCCGGGTTTGCTATCTTCCCGATATGTTTTTGAAACAACTATACGGCCTGTTTTTATTACTGCTGTTTTCCTGCAATAATAAAATGCAGCAGTCAGCTTCTGCGCAGCAAAAGCAGGCGGCCATTATCCGCAGCTTTATACAGGCAGAAGATAACCGGGACAGTTTGGCGCTGGGGTCCTTGCTGGCCGATACATTGACCGCATACTGGAATATGGAAAGCCCCGCCAGGCAAAAGATACTGGAGCGGTATAAGGATTACTGGACAAAGAACCGGTATTCAAAAAATACGGTGCTTTCTGTTACGAACATTGCAACCAACACTTACCGGGTTCATACTTCTTTTGAAGTGCAGCGGATAACAGCAGATACTGCTATCCATGTGGAGAGCAGTATTATCTACCAATTGAATAAGGCAGGTAAGATCGTGTTTGTGGGGAAGGAAGAGGGCAGATAAGTTAATGGGTTAATCCGCTAACGGGTTAACCGGCACGGAAATCAATTTCCCGTCAGCTCATCATTAAAACACCCGGAGCCGCCTGACCCCGGGTGCCGATGACCGCTGGTTTGCAGCCAGCGATCTTTTTATATCAAAACAAGGGTTTGGTATCTGAATAAATGTGGCTTACATCCACGGTGCGGCCCGAGTGGCAGGAGAAGCAGTTTGAACCCTGCACAAAGGTTTCCATGGTTGTATTGGCCAGTTTATTAGTTCCCACTTCAACGGTGGTGTTGGGTATGAACCAGGTGGTACCTGTCTGAATATAGTTGATGCGTACATCAGCCGCATCCAGTTTTGATCTTACGGCATTGTTTGTACTGATCACCTCGCTGTTGCTGGCATCATTGCCAGTGCCGGGTTTACCAAAAGGCATTTCCCTGCGGATATTGCTGGGGCTGATCGTGAAACCTCCAAAGGGTACAATGTGGTCGCCATTCATTTCAATATGCTGCTGGTTGAACGGAGCCGCTGCATTGGTGGCGCAAAATACCCAGAAGCCGGCAGTTTGCTGCGGCACATTCACAGAACTGTTTGATGTATTGAGATAATTGTAGGTAGCTGCCGGCGAACTGCTAACATGTTCAAAAGTTGCCCAGAGCATTTCGGGGTGGCTGATGGTACTGCCCACCACATGCATGCCAACCATGGCCAGTTCAACTACTTTAGTTCCGTTTGGTACCCAGTCGTTGGGGTTGGTCTTATCATAAACAGGTATTTCAGCCTTTATGCGTATGAACTTATTTGAGTCGGGTAATCCTTTTGCCTCTACCCAGGCGCATTTGAGCTCGATGGCCAGCGCCTGCGAATCAACAATGGGCGAACGGTTGTGCGCAACGGCAAATGCCGAAATATTATTGATATCTGCCTGCGTGGTGGGGAAAGCCGTATTGGCGGGTACACTGGCACCCTGCATGGTGCGGTGCAGCATGAAAACATTATTTACAGTGAGTGAATAATATACAAGTGAACCATTTTGTGCCATCAGTACTTCTCCGCCGCTTTGGCCCTGTTCGGTCTCATGCAGCCGGCCCATTCCATCCAGTAAAAATATCTTTTTATCGATCACGATCTTCTGCACCAGCAATGAGCGGTCGAACTTTTCAAACTTGCGCAGTTTATCACCCAGGCGCAGCTGTTTATCCTGCAGCTGTGGTTCAATAAAAGCACGGGCTCCTTCGATCACTTTGCCATCCACATCAGTGAATACCGGTCTTCCTGCTTCTTTTGCATCTACCGATCTTACAGCCCTTTGTTTACCGGCGGCATCCAGTATGATGGGATTACCTGCTGCAGAAAGATTTTGCGGTAACACCTGCAACATGTTCAGGGTGTTTTTTTCGATCATTACAGGCAGGTCAAGCAGACCTTTTTGTGCGGTACGCAGGTTAAAGGGGCGCACAAAACCCTGGCGATGCGGTAAAAAAGTTCTTTCGCCCGTCATGGGATCGGGTAATGAAACATCATAGAAAGCGGTTGAACTCATCACCAGTCCGCTGCTGCCATAAGGCCCTGTGGCAGGAGAGGTGAGCCATAAGAACATCTGTTCACTCCATTTGTAAAAACTGCAATTAGGGGTGTTGGCAAAAGTGATGCTGTTGGCGGGGTTCACAGCGCCGTTGAGAGAAGCAGTTCCTGAAACGAACCAGCTATTGAACTCGGTGTTGGTGATCACAGCGCCACAGGTGTTTTTGGGGTCTGCCGGAAGTGTTTCCTGTGTAAAATGGCAACCCCAGGCAACCAGGACTAAAAGGCATGCTGCCAGTACTGTTTTGTTGAATTTGAATTTTGAAGCTTGCATGATTGTGTTGAGTTTAATTAGTAAATAAGAACAAGGAAGAACCATGGTGCCTGCCAGGCACTGCAACAAAAATGAGCAATACTGCAGCTGTTTGAAAACGTAGTAGTACGGATTCCTGCTTTGCTGAACAGGTATTACTACCTGCGGCTGCATGTTAGCTGCCGAGAATCATATTTCTTACGGCAGATTATTGATTAATTTGTGGCGGTGAAACTTCCTTATCATTTTATAGTATTGTTTTGCCTGTTTGTTTTTACGGGCTGCTTCACGGTTCGCAGTAATGAACATTTTTATTATAAAAAACTGGGCCCGGCAGCCTATACGGCAATGCTGAAGGACAGCAGTAATTATTACCTGGTTGATGTGCGAACTGCCAAAGAATACAGACGTGCCCATTTGCCCGGCGCCATGAATTTCAGCTATCTTAATTTTCATATCGGCAGGGATGTGGATAGCCTTGACCGGAATAAACTGGTGCTGGTTTACTGTGAAACCTGCCACCGCAGCCCGCTGGCAGCACGTAAAATGAAACATATGGGTTTTCGTAAAGTGCTTGACCTGCGGGGCGGATATAAAAAATGGGCAGCTGCGGGAATAGTTTTGTAAAGCTTGTTTTATGAGCGCTGTTAACAGGCAGAGACCAGTACCCACTCAATTAAAATAACAAAATATAAACTGCGAAATATGAAATACCTGCTACTAGTCTTTATGCTGTTTGCACAAACAGCCCTGCATGCACAAACACAACTGGAGATGAATATGGAAGCAGCCGCTGATGCAAAGAAGGCCGATGCGGCCATGACGGCATTGTATAAAAAACTGATGGCCACACTGGATGAAAAGGGTAAGCAGTTGTTACTGGAAGCCCAGCGTGCCTGGATCAAATACAAGGAAGCGCATTGTAAGTCTGTGGCCAATGCCTATGATGGAGGTTCCATGCAGCCCATGGTGTACAGCGGCTGTATTGCCGATCTTACGAGGGCACGCAGCAAAGAGTTGCAGGAGATGCTGGATGACCAGCATTAGGATGAGCATTTCATATCATTTATACTTACTCAAATGATTCCTGGGTCGCACCTGATCAGCCCATAATTTACCGCAGTGATGACTTATGCGGAATTGACAGCAGCGTTTTAGTGGCGCCGGTGGCAAATGCTGATACCTCTGCGGAAAAGTTGTTACTTATACTCTTTATATTTTCTGCATTTACTGTGCGCCAATGGCCACAATTTTTACGGTGAAATTTGGCGAAGCCGATACTGTTCTGGGATTAAACACATATAAAGTGGCACCTGTGGTTGATATGTTAGCCACACTCAGCACCACTTCGGCCCAGCCACCGGCACCTGTGGCATTGGCCACCCAGGCCTCGGGTACAGCACTGAATGCCTCGGGCCAGGCAAATGAAAACACCTGTGTTTGTCCTGCGCTGAATGTTGTATTTACTGTTACTGATGCGCTTAGTTTTTTTGATTGCGTGCCATCGGTATTGCGGATGATCCCTTTGCCGTTTTGCACGGTAAGGTGGGTTCTTACAGCCAGGGAGCCGCTGCCATCCATGCGTATATTTTCGGTAAAAGCGCCGCTGTTGCCATAGCCAAAGGCAATATCGTCGGCAGCAGTAGGAGTGAACAGTTGCAGTAATGAAGCCTGTGTGCCGATTCCGTAATAGTTACTGCCATTTTGAAAAAAGGCTATTTTATTTCCCCCGCTGTTTGCAAATTGCAATGGTACAACCGGAGAAGTGGTACCAATACCTACGTTACCGGCATTTGAAATAGACATTTTGGTAGTGAAATTGGTGTAGAAATCCAGGCCATTTTGGTTTCCTCCGGCTGTACGTTTGGAGCCAATTGCTTCACCGCTTGCTGAGCCAAAACGGAGGGTGTTGGAGGTAGTACCACTGTTACTGTTATTTTCATCAATATTCATTCCTGTTGCAACAGAAAGTTGCTGGCCGGGTACCAGCACACCGATACCGACATTGCCGTTTTGTAATACGGTCATAGCATTGCTGCGGGCATTGTCTGCCGTACCGTTGCCTATTTGAAACAGGCGGTTGTTGTTATCAAAACCATTGGGGTTTGCAGCATTGGTGCTGTCATTAAATGTTCCTACCACCATTCCTCCGTATGACTTGGATCTAGTAAAAAATCCCATTGAAGTTGATAAAGTTCCTGTTGCAAATGTTGCAAAACCTGTCGTAAATGATCTAGTTCCTACGGCAAATGTATTTGAACCCATTGCGTTTGACTCACTGCCAGATGCCACGTTATTAATTCCTATAGCAGTTGAGGTGCTTCCGGATGCTGTGGTACCAAAGCCTATTGAAACTGATCCTTGTCCTGATGCAATGGGGAAGAACCCCATGGCTATGGTGTAATCATCGAGTGCTCTGCTATGAAAACCCAGTGAAATTGAAGAGTTTCCCATGGCCGAATCATTATCGCCCGATGCGAAAGAAGCAATTCCGGCGGCTACTGAATTAATGCCTAACCCCGAACTATAAGCAGCCGATGCCGTATTGCTCCAGCCAGCAGCAAAAGCACCATCACTCAATGCAAATGCCCTGTAGCCAAATGCAGCACTATGTAAGCCTGTAGCAAGGCTGTTGTTTCCGTAAGCAATGGATGAAGCCCCCGAAGCCCCGGAGTTTAGCCCGCCTGCAAAAGATGCACTTCCGCTAGCATTGCTATTAAATCCTGATGAAAAGGAGTAAGTACCTATATTCGCACTGTCCCATGCCGCACCACTTACATATCCCATCCTGAATGCACCTTTGTCTGCATACCACATCATCCTTCTGCCTGCACCGTTTATAGGTGTATTTTTTTTGATTACCGGTACATCACCGGTAGCCGAAAACAACACACTGCTATCTGCCACATGTAACCTTGCCGATGGATTTACTGTACCAATACCTACGTCGCCGCTATGCAATACAGTGATAGCATTGCTGCGGGCATTGTCGGCAGTTCCATTTCCGATTTGAAAAATCCGGTTTAAACTGTTTGAACCCTGACTAACAGCATTGGCGGTATCGTTATATATACCCAGCACAACCCCTGCATAGTACTTAGACATCAGATATGTTCCTAGGCTTATTCCGTAAAAACTTGATGTTTGATTTTGATAACCTATTGCTATTGAATTACCGGATGTTGAATAGTTTTTATAACCCAATGCCAATGCATCCTGCTGTGTGGCTCTATTTTGATTTCCGATACCTATTGCATTAAAACCGCTAATGTTATTTCCTGTACCAAAAGCAATAGAGGTTGTACCACTTGCTCTATTACCAGAACCCATAGTAGTAGATTGTTGACCACTTGCTACATTATTAACCCCGCTGGCAAACGAAAAAAGTCCTATGCTGTCTTTATCCCATTCATTATTATTTACGTATCCGGTTCTAAACGCAACTTTGTCAGGATACCACATGGTTCTTCTTCCCGGACCAGTTACTGGTGGGGGGCCAGGAGTAGCGGGCCAGGTTCCTGCGGCTGAAAATAATACGCTACTATCTTCTACATGCAGTCTTGCTAAAGGGCTGGTTATACCAATACCTACATTGCCCGCATTGCTGTTGTAAATGTGATTTCCGTTTGCCTGCCAAAAATTGCTGCCGGCAGTGGATAATTGTACCCATGATGATCCATCATAGTAATAAAAACCGGCCGTTCCGTCCGTTTGATAAATCAGTAAACCTGTTGCCGGTGTTGCAACTGCTGTTTTTTGTGCTGCCGTCATCCGGGGTATCAACATGCCTTTGGTGGTGCTTGATATGTCTAAGATGGCACTGCTGCCGGCTATTGCACCGGTGGTATTGATGGCTACCGACTGAGCAAAACTGTTGATTATAAAGAATAAGATGACGAAGGTTCCGGTAATTTTTTTCATGCTTAAGATTTAACAATCAAATTTGAAAAAAATATGCTCCGGCGCTTATCGCCAATTCGTGGTAGAAATTAAACCAGTTTGTTCCTGATGGCTTTGGCAACTGCTTCCCCTTTACTGTTTACGTGCAGCTTTTCATATACATTGCGTATATGTGTATGTATGGTATGAAAACTGAGGTTCATTTTATCGGCTATCATTTTATAGCTGCATCCGTCTACCAGGTGTTTGAGGGCTTCTTTCTCTTTATCGGTAAGCTGTACAAATTCATCATTGGTTTTTTGCTGCTGAAAACTAAGCAATACCCGTCTGGCTACCGATGGGGTAAAAAAAGTGCCGCCTTCAGCCACATCCTGTATGGCCTGGATGATCTTTTCGGAGGGTGTGTTCTTTAAAATATAACCGGATGCACCTGCACAGAGTGAAGCAAAAATTTTATCATCATCCTCAAAAACGGTTTGCATACAAACCTGCACTTTGGGAAAATGTTCCTTTATTTCCCTCACCGCTTCAATACCATTCTTACCGGGAATATTGATATCCATCAATACCACATCGGGCTGCAGGGCCTCGATGCGGTATCTCAGGCGATTGGTATCTTCAAAGGATCCGCAGAGTTCCATGCCCGCACTTGTTACAATTACAAATTCCAGGCTTTCCCTGAACTGTTTGTTGTCTTCAAAAATTACGATCTTCATTTTGTCAAATATCCTATTTATTTCCCTGCCTGCATCTCCCCAATTCGGGTGACTATAGTTTACAGGACAGGCGTATATGGGTACCTGCGCCGGGAGTTGTTTGCAGGCTTAACTCTCCGCCTATTTCCCCTGCCCGCATACGCAAATTCTTTAAACCATTGCCCGCTCTTACGAGGCTTTCATCAAATCCTTTTCCATCATCTTTTACCTGCAGGATTATCCTGTTATCAAAACCCAGGTTTATCCAAAGGTTCTTTGCCTCCGAATATTTAACTGCATTGTTTACTGCTTCTTTAAAAACGAGGTAAACATTTTTACGTACCTCCAGGGGAAGTACCTGCAGTACTATTCTTTCATCACAGCTAAAATGCAATTTGATATTTTTTACTGCGCAAATGTCGGTGGCATAGGCTTCCATGCGGTTAACCATTTTTTGTCCGCTGTCATTTGCCGGGTTAATGGCCCAAACGATATCGCTCATGCCGGTTACCATTTCACGACTGCTTTCGCCCATTTTATTCAGAACGGGTTCCAGGTGTGGCAGTTTTTCCCTGACCTGCTTCTTCAGCACATCGCTGTACATGCTGATGGAACTTAGCGTGGCGCCAATATCGTCATGAAGGTCTGTGGCAATCCTGGTGCGCATTTTTTCCAGTTCAATTGCTTTTTTAAGCCGGTAGCGGTACAGTGCATACAGAAGCAGGATTGCTGCCATTACCAGCAATACATAGAACCACCAGCTTTTGTAAAAAGGCCTGCTGATGCTGAAAGAAAAGGTAGCTGGTTTTTCATTCCAAACCCCATCAGCATTGCTTCCCTTCACTTCAAAACGATAATTGCCCGGAGGAAGCTGAGCGTAGCTGACGCTGCGCAGGCTGGTTGGCTGGCTCCATTTATTGTCGATGCCAACCAGCCTGTACTGATACATGTTTTGTGCAGCATTGGAAAAATCAAGTGCGGCAAAATGAAATTCAATACCCGAAAGATAGGGTAGTGCCTGCTGACTGTTTTCGAATAAGGTATCCTTGCTGTTAGCGAGTACCTGTGTAATATAAACGGGCGGGATATTTCTTTTTTTGCCGGTTTGTGAAGGATCAAAAAAACTAATGAAACCCAGTCCGCACAACAGTACCCGGCCATCGGGCAGATGCACCATGCTGTTGATATCTTCATTAGAAGGCAGGCCATTCCTGGTACTGTATCGTTTAAAGGAACCAGTATTGGTATCATAATGCAGCAATCCTACACCAGTAACTATCCAGAAACCGGAACTGGCTGTACTTATGGAACTGCCGGCAGTTTCCATAGCTATATTATTGGCAATGATGCCCGTTTTTTGTGTTATAATATTGTATTGAAGTATACCCTGACGGGAGCTGATTGCCAGTATATTGCCCGGTAATTCACCCATGATGCTGCATTCAGATTCTATTGCTCCGCCATTTACCGGTTTTAGTTTGGTAACAAAAAAACTGTCGAGGCTTCGGTTGTAACAATAGAGCCAGCCAGCCCCGGCAGCAAACCAGATATTGCTTTGCCTGTCCTCATAAAAATCTGAAGTGTATTGGTTGAACAAACTGTATTTGGAATCCTTTCCGGTAAAATGGTTCTTTATGTTTCCGGTTTGGGGATCGAGGATGCTGATGCCCCTGCGAATGGTTCCCATCCAAACAAGGCCCTTGCTGTCTTCATAAACTTTCCAGATGCGTTCTCCTGCCACAGAAGCAGGATTGCCCGGTTGATGGATATATTGCTTAACAAATTTTCCGGAGTTGCTGGTTTGAATAAGCCCGTTGGTTGTTGCCAGCCATATAGCATTTTTGCCTGCATGTATATCCCATACCTGGTTGCCAAAGCTGGATTTTATTTTTGAGCTGAGGCCAAAAGGCACCAGTTTCCCGGCATTGAAAAAGTAGGCATCGTTGGCGGCAAGCACCAGGTTTTGATTACTGATACAGGCGCTGCTGACATTCAGGGGTGCCTGGTTGTATGAGACGGGATCATTAGCGAACTGCTGTTTCGATGGATCCATTTTACTGATTCCTTTCGAAGCTACCCAAAGGGTAGATTCCCTGTCCATCATTAATGCATTGGTTACATTACTGGCTATACTTTTATCATTGTTTTCAGTATGGGTAAAAACGGTGAAGCGGCGGCATAGCCCTGGTACAAGGTCTTCATCCTCCAGTACCACCAGGCCTTCGTTGCTGGCACAGTACAATTTATTGCCCACCGGTAATATATCCAGTACAATATTGATGAGGTTTTGATGCTGCATTGGTTCTTCAAAAAGAACCAGTTTTTCAAAGCAGCCTTTGGCCTCATTGAATAAAAGAATGCTTCCGCCCCAGGTGGCTGCCACTACTTTACCATTGTTTGTTTCTTTGATAGTGACTATGGAATTTTCGGGAGCCACTTTATCTTTTTCGGGGAAACGGAAACTGGTGAACTTCCCGGTTTTACGGTTAAATAATTGGACTCCATATGAAGCAGGCACCCATAACCTGTGCTTACTGTCTTCAAATATGCTGTGTACGTAATGGTTTCGGGTAATAGACAGGTTTTGTCCGTTGTCAATTTCGTAGTGTATGAATTTGTTTTCCTTTTTGTTGAACAGTGATAAATGGAAGGCGCTGCTTATCCAGGTGTTTCCGCTTTTATCAATGCCCACATAAAATTGCCCTGTTTTCAGGCCTTCAGTTTCAGCAGGATTGTCCAGGTAATTTGTGAAATGATTTGTGGCAGTTTCAAAGTAACTCACGCCCTGGTTGGTTCCTATCCATAAGTTATGCAGGCTGTCTTCCCGTATACTGGTTATATAATTACCTGCAATGCTGTTACTGCCCGGCCTGTGAAAATACTGGAGGATATCCAGGCCATCGAACCGGTTTAGTCCGCTTGCCGTGCCGATCCAAATAAATCCCCTGCTGTCCTGGAAAAGGCAGTTAACCTGGTTGCTGCTAAGCCCCGCTTCCATATTGAACTGTTCAAATAGAGCGGTGCCTTTTTTTATTTGTGCATGGGTGCCGCAAACAAGAAAAAAGAATATTGTAAAAACTAAGACTGATTTTCTCACCCGTTAAAGATAAAATCAAAATCAGTTGCCCGGTTAACCATTATGGGGGATATGCTGTAATAACAGGCAATATTTTCAATCCGTTGATATATGTATTCAAGTCCTCAGGGGACGACATTGAACTCGATGGCCGACAACAGGTAGCTATAATTACCTGCCTGTGAATTTGCGGAGTTATAAGTGCCAAAGTAAATATTGTAAGTACCTGGTGGCAACCAGATGGGAAAGTTATTTGCTATGGTGGTGGCTACCCTTGAAAAAGCAACACCATTTAAGAACAGGAAATAGTTGCCGGGTGTAAAGTTGATACTTTCAATTTTCAATACTTTATTGGGTGCTACCGTAAATGTGCGCAGCAGCACGGTATCTGCACAATTGCTTGAACAATTCGATACAGAGTCGGTGAATATGGTAACAACACGGTTGAATTGTAAATTATTTTGCGCTTTGCCTGTGTGGCAGCATAAAGCCAGTATGCACAGGGTAAAAATTTTCCTGATCATGTTTGTGTTTAAAATCCTCTTGTGGTATAAATGAGTGTATTTTGTTTATCGGTATTGATCGCCGTGGTGATGAGCAGGTACCAGGCAGTTCCGTTAAAATAATAGAAACCGGTTTCGCCATCGGTCTGGTATACCAGTAAACCTGTTGCAGGCTGGAAGATGGCATTCTTCTGTGTGGCTGTCATCCTGGGTATCAGCATTCCCTTGGTGGTGCTTTTTACATCCAGCATAGCAGAGGTATCGGCTACAGCGCCGTTGCTGTTAATGCTTACAGACTGGCTGAAAGCCATATTGCTGCAAAGGCAGAAAAGGATGAGGGCAAACAGTTTGGTAAGTTTATTTCTCATGGCAGTTATTAGGGCCGGCAAGATACGGGATTTGGTTAAAACCCCGGGGATTTTTAGCCCGGTGCTGCAGCAGTTATATGTAAGAGGCGTATATTTTTTACGGGCGGTAAAAGCCGGCTCTGAAATTGTTATTTTTGATATCAACTCAGCATCTTTACATGAGATCATACAAACATACCTGGCTAAAAATATTGCTGGTGGCTTTTTGTGCTGCGGCTTCCGTGTATGGGTTTATGATCAAACTGCCGGCCGGTTTCAGGCATATTGATAAGGAACTGCACAGTGCTTATTATTTCGGGGCAGCAGCTTTTCTCAACCTGTTGTTTGCCAGAAAAAGCCTGTGGGCACATATACTGATCCTTGTGCTGCTTTTCCTGTTTGGTCTTTCTGTTGAGTATGCACAGGAGTATTCCAATAAACTGCTGCACAGCCGCATTCATGGCAGGTTTGATATAGAAGATGTGAAAGCCAATCTGAAAGGGCTGGTTGCATTTTCTGCCTTGTGGATCACCGGCTTTATTTTTATACAGCTGCGAAATAAATTCCTGCGGCACAAGAACCAGCCTTCCCTTAGTTCCGATGAATAACAGTGGTTTGATCTCCGCTATATGTTAAAATTATACTTATAATTAACAATTTCTGTTTGCCCGGGCAACCTATTGTTTGTAAACTGCATTCATACAGTTGAACAATAAGACCTGACTGATTTTTCATGAATATACCCACACTGGTACGGGAAGCAAAGCAGGGTAGTGCAGCCGCACAGAAATACCTGTTTGAGTTTTTTGCAGATAAGATGTTGCCTGTTTGTTGCCGGTATGTAAAAAGCAGGGAAGATGCTGAAGAACTGATGCTGGACGGGTTTTATAAATTTTTTAAGAACCTGCCTTCCTTTAGTTACCAGGGAGAAGCTGCGCTTTATGCCTGGCTGAAAAAGATCATGATCAATGAGTGCCTGATGTTCTTACGAAAGAAAAACGTATTCAGTATTGTTTCTGAGTCAACTGCAGAAGAAATTGTACTGGAGGAAGAAGCGCTTAATAATTTATCTGCAGCCGAGATCTTTAAACTGGTGGTTGCATTGCCTGTTGGCTACCGGACTGTTTTTAACCTATATATTATTGAGGGAATGGAACATAAGGAGATTGCTGCACTGATGGGAATTTCAGAAAGTACTTCCAAATCGCAACTATGTAAGGCAAGACTGCAGTTGCAAAAATTACTATCGCAAAATGATATAACTTATGCTAAACGAAAAGCACTTTAATAAGCCATCATGGAAAGCTAAACTGGATTTGCCAGGCTATTTGCCCGCAATAACAGCGGCAGAAAAAGATGCCATGTGGCAATCACTCCGGGAACGGCTGAAGCCTGCCCGGAAAGCAAACAGATCGATAGGGTACCGCATTGCTGCCAGCCTGTTGATTATCCTGACACTTGCCTTATATAACAGGCAGGAAAATGGGGGTCGTAATCATGCTGCTGCAACACCACTGCAAACACCGGAAGCACCAGTGGCTACATCCTCCGCATTAAAGGAACCCGCAGTTATTTTACAGCCTTCAGCTGATGTAAAACCTGCAATAGCAAAGGAAAAAAAAGTAACTGCAACACAGGCCGTTACTGTACCAGCACAAGACAGTAATTATAAAGCTTATGCCTCCCTGCAAAAGCAGGACGACAGCATTGCTGTTGCATCCGTTACCATCCCCGTTGCTGATTCAGCTTCTTCTCCTGTAAATAACAAAAAGAAACTGATGGTTGTGCATATCAACGAACTGGAGACAGTTCCGGCCTCTTTTGAAACGCAGGCCAATTATGCATCGAAACTGAGGGACAAAACAAAAAAGAAATCTTCAGGCAACCTCACTATCAGCAACCAACCTAATAGTATTGGTTTTAAAATACAGGTATCTTCTAAAAATTAGATAAATATGAAAAGGACATTCGCCTTACTGATGCTTGCGATAAGCATCAACGGAAAAACTATTGCCCAGGACGAGCCTGTGCCCGGTAAAACTGACAGGTTTTTTAATATGCCAACGGATAATATAACCCGGAGCTTTTACGCAGATCTTGGGAAAGGCAATAAGATGCAAATAAGTGTAACCGATATAGATGACCTGCAACGGTTTAAGAATGCAGATTCCCTGTTGCGCATTTTTTTGCATGATATGCTTGCTTTTACCGACTCTCTCAGGGATGAAACTGCATCCAGGCGAATAGACTATTTTACGGATGAACTGGGAAGAAAGCAAATCCGTATCCGGTTGAACAAGCCCCAGGGATCGGCATTCCTGATCCAGCAGGATCAGGTAGCCATGCTGAAGCTGGAACAGGATACCATAAGTTTTTCCGGGTCCTATATTGAAAATTTTACTTCAACTATCCTTAAACCTCACCCGCAGCGAAAATACTACCAGCTAACTTTTTTTGTGAACCGGTTTAGTGATCTTGAAAAATTAACAGGCACTATCAATGAGAAGGTGCAGGCAATTGACAGCAATAAGCAAAAGCGCTGGATAAAAGATAAGGAGGGAAACTGGCGTATAAAAGGTGGTGACCAGTCTGTTTACTCCATGCATCAGCCGGCAGGGTATACAGCTGTTGCAGGCCCGGGAGACTATATCGCTTCCCGCCTGGCAGCAGGCATCCAGAACTACAAGAATTATTTTGTTCCTTCCGTAAGCCTGGGCGCCGGTTTTGTTTTCAATAACGGAAGGGTTAGATATGGTTTTGATGTATTGGGTGAATTTCATTTTATGTTTGCCAGGAATGCGCAGGGAAACCTGCAAACGTACCGCAATACCTTCCTGACATTGCACTATAAAAGAACGTTCGTAAACAGGACAGCTTCCATACCTGCTATTTCATTTGTGAGTGACTTTTCCTTTGCATACCTGTTAAAAAGGAGAGGAGATTTCTTTGAAAAGAATACCATGCGTATCGGGGTGGGGCAACTGTCGTTTTTAAAAGAACGTGTTAATATTGAACCGGTATTTTATTTTAATAATCTCTTTAAAGGAGTTACACCCGGATTAAAACTTACGGTTAATTTTTAAGCGGAACATTATTTTAAATTCCGCCTGATCCCCTCAAAGGTCATTTTAACCGGTTTAATATTTCCTGCATCATCAAAGTAAAGCCGGTCGATACAAACCACACGATGATCACGGTCAAGGTTGGGTATGGGACGGCGATGATATACGATATACCATTCATCGGTACCGGGAATATTGATAACAGCATGATGACCTGCCCCGGTAGCAATATGTTCATCGGCTTCCAGTATAGCGGATGATCTTACAAAAGGGCCGCTCACCGAATTGGAAACAGCATATGCAACTTTATAGGTCCCGTCAGTCCAGTTCCCTTCAGACCACATCAGGTAATATTTACCCCTGCGTAAAACCATTGTTGGTCCTTCCACATAACCTTGCGGAGTGATCTCTTTTACGAGACTGTCTTTGGAAAAAGGAACAAGCCCGGTGAAATCCTTATTGAGTTTTGCCATATTGCAGCGGCCCCATCCGCCATAGATCAGATAATATTGACCGTCGGTATCCTTGAAAACCGACTGGTCGATGGGTTGGGCATTGTTGTAAAAATGATTGATGAGGGGTTTGCCCAGGTAATCTTTGAAGGGGCCGCCGGGTTTATCGGCCACGGCAATGCCAATGCCACCCAGCGTATCGTCTTTCACCCCGTTGCGCAACCTGCTTTGAATGTCGTTTGCCGAAAAGAAAAGAAAATAGCTGCTGTCTTTTTTTACAATGGCAGGAGCCCACATAGCCATGTATGCCCATTTTATTACAGCTGTATCAATGATATGCGGGTGTTTTTTCCAGTGTACCAGGTCGGTGGATGAGAACGCATCCATAAAGACCTGCTGTTTGTATTTTGCCGAATACGTCGGATATATCCAGCAAGTATTTCCAAATACAGCCGCTTCAGGATCGGCATACCAGCCATCGATCACAGGGTTTTGCTGGGCTTTCATAAATAGCGGGCATAAGCAGATGCAAAACAGCTTGATGAATTTCATTGACGTTATCTGTAATTAAATTTTGATTGCGGCCTGATTTTTTTTGACCGCCTTTTGATTACCTGTTATGGATCGGGCCAGGTTTATTTGAACCGCTTTAACTTACCACCCCAATTGTACCAGGGATTAAAGAAAACAATATAAATATTGAATACCAGCCACCCAATTGTGGAAAGAGCGACCAGCATAAGCAGCTTTTTAATATACCCTTTAACATCCAGCATTTTTACCAGGGTTTTTGAGAAAAAGCCAAGTACAAAAGTGAAAACCACAAAGGCGGCAGCACCATAATTGATACTAATATTCTTATCGCTGTTGATGATTACGAACCGGGCAGCGGCAAATAACGCTGCAAATATCAGCACATAGAGGAACCATTGCAGCCCCTTATATTTCTTTACCAGCTTAAAAGGAACGGAAGCGCTTATTTCCAGCAGTTTTGTAAGCGGCTTCTGTTTTTCCGGCTTGGTACAGTAATCGGCAACCTGTAAAAAATTCCAGCCATTATTAAAGTCGCCCGGCTCTTTTCCAAATTCAGTCAACGTTTGCCGGTATCCGCTGTACATCAGGGCCCAGGCTTCTGCATCATTAAAAGAATCAAGATCAGTCCTTACTTCGCTCAGCAATTTTTGTACATTCTTCATCAGTCCAAAATCCAGCAGGTCATCGTCTTCTTTTACCTGGTGCTGCATGATCGCCCGGGGTTTATCATCGCAGTTTATCCAGCTCAGCGGTTGCTGGGTAAGTTCTTTTTTCAGGTGCATGATCTTAAGATCCCGGATGATGGAAGCATATTTCCTGGCTTTAAGATCGAGTAACTGTGTTTCCCTTACCCTTTCCTGTGCAACATTATCAACCCTGAAAAACAGTGATAATTCATTGGCGGTTGTGCCGGCATCATCTGGTAGTTGTGAGCTGCCATCGCAAACATAAATGCAATCACATTCCTGTTCCAGTATAGAGGCAATACCCTGGTTGTCGTGCACACCACCATCAACAAGTTCCACATCTGTACCCGGATAAAGCTCTTTTAGTACAAGTGGCTCAAACAGTACCGGCACGCAGGAAGATGCTGCCACTGCATTACCTACCGCAAATTGTTTATACTTGCCCGGTGCATCCCCGTAATACATCCGCCTAAGCCTCTTTTTTACATCAAAGCTTTTACTCAGGTAGGCAGGTGGTTCGCCCATCCAGGAAGCAGTGAACTGCCAGTTATGACCAGTGTTCAGGCAGGTTGCGTTTAGTATCAGTTGCGGAACTTTATTTACTCTTTCCCAATTGTGCAGGCTCATATTGAACTTTGGATTGCCCTTGGGGTAAATCTTCAGGTCGTCCATATAAAGTTTCGTCTTCTTGTCAGTTCGGTTTTTATTAAAGAGAGGCAAATAAAAATATTTCTGGTATAAGGTGCCCAACCGGTACGACCTGGAGTAGGTTTTACTAAATACCATACGCAGGTTGTCAAAGAGATTCGTAAATATTTTCATACGCAGATTGCACTGAACTGCTTTTAAAAAATCCCTTTCAATTTCCTTTACCATATTTATATAATCCTGGTTGCTGATCTCAGCATCAGTCTTACTTTCGAGCAGGGCTTTCAGGTGCAGATAATAATAAGTGCCTATGATGGACCCTCCCGATACACAGGAGATAACTTCCACATCCTGCAATTCGCCAGTCTCGGCAAGGGCCGCCAGTGCTCCAATTTCAAAAAGGGCAGCCCTGAAACCACCGCCTGAAAGGGCGATGCCTTTTTTTCGTCCTTTCTTCTCTGCAAAATCCTCCGGATAAGTTTGGCCCGTATTTTCATCGGAGATCGCTGCAAGGCATTCATTTTGCTTTTGCTGATCCACTGCCGACTGGTTGAAAGTATTTTTACCGCCATCATCATGCTTTTTTTGAAGGCACTGGAAACCTGCCAATTGATAAAGCTGTTGTGTAAAGGATCTTATACGCCATATGAGTTCTTGCCTTTTTGTATATTCTCTAATAAAATAAAGGGCCTGCTTATACATCCTTAAACCAAAATATGCTTCGGCAAGTGTTGCAAACTGCCAGTCCTGTTGCAGGCTGGTTTTGGGTATTGGAATGTCGGCATTTATATCTGTTATATAGGTTGTAAGCACCAAACGTCTCACAGCCAGGGCTGTGTTAAAACGTCCAACAATTTCCTCACTGATCGTTTCGGAGCTGTTAAACCTGCCCAGGAACTGGGATACGATCATTTCGCATACAAATGCATAATTGATTGCAGTATAACCGTAATCTGTATCCTTTCCTGCGGCGATAGCATTAGTCCAAATCCGGTATCCTTTTTCGTAATAGGACAAAGACATGTAGAGGTTCTGTATCTGGTGATCAAACTTCCATTTATATTTGTAAATAGCGCCGGCCATACCAAGACTTTCACAACTTTGTGTTCTGTCGAGTTCACAATCCGATCTTAAAATATTGATGGCCTTGTCATATTTAAAGTAAGAAGAAAGGGAGGTATCCTTATATATATTTCTTACCAGGCTGTGATAATGATTGTCGGTTAGTTCCACACCTTCTTCCTTTAATTCCTCCAAATATTTCAGTATCATTTCGGCCGCATATCCAAACTGGCTGATATCTTCCAGCCTGGAGTAATAATAATCGACCTTGTCCTTTTCAAATTTTTCGCCGCGAAGGTATATTTTGGCATTATCTATCAGTGTTTTTTTCGAAGGCTCGTTTTCAGCAGTTGTATTGCCGGTAACTATTTGTGTCATTGGGAGGTTTTTTGGTTAACGTACCATAAATATAATTAAATCAATAGTAATGATGAAATTTTATAATACGCTAAGCTGCTTTGCCGGTTATGTGCCGGCCTGCAGGCACCATCATGTGTATTCAATGCAAATCGCACGTATATAAGTATCAGCCGATAACATGCACATGTGCCTGAGAAAAATTGATCCACCTGATATTAAGCGCAAAATAATTTCGCTGTTAAAGGAAATTGTACAGATGGATATAAAAAGCCGGAATAAGGCGAATATGTTTACTAAAAATTTTTACTTTCGGTTTGTTCTGCCAGCTATCGTGATATAGAATGCAGGATAATTATAAACATGTATGGATATATTAGCAACAATAAATGACAAAACAGTTAAAGCAAAAGCAAAAACTGAAACCATAAGCGAATGGCTGCTTACCAGGAAAATTACTGCAAAAGAATTAATAACTGTTGCGGCAACATTAAGGGATCCGGCAAAAGCAGTATGCATAGAGGCACTGGAGTTTGCCAGTAAGCAGCAGCCAGCCGTGGCAGACAAGGCAACTTTCAGGTTTGTAATAAATTCACTCACCAGCAAGGCGCCCAGGGTTAAATGGGAGAGTGCCAAAGTGATAGGCAACACAGCGCATCTGTTTAAAGAGGAGCTGGGTGAAGCTATAAGGTTTTTGCAGCAAAATACAGAAAGCAATGGTACAGTTGTACGCTGGAGCGCTGCTCTTGCACTGGGTGAGATCATAAAACTTAAGACCAGGCACAATAAGGACCTGCTGCCTGCTGCTGAAACAATATGCCGCAATGAAGAAAAAAACAGCATTAAAAAAATTTATGCGGCGGCATTCAGAAAGCTGGAGCAATAGGCAACCAATCAATGTATTCTAGTTCTTTATGTCCAGTATCATTTCCTGTCCGTCTTTTACGGCTTTGATCGTGTTGTTCCTGCCGATGGTTATTTTTTCGTACTTATTTTCAATTACCACTTTTCCCTGCTTATTGATCATACCTGCAAGTCCGTTTTTGCGGGTGATGGCATAGGAACCCTTAAAGCCGCTGATGGATTCATAGATATTTGGTACAATCACTTTTCCGGCCATGTTCAGTAATCCAATCTTGCCATCCTTAGTGGTATAGGCAATTGCGTCATTGCCAAAACTTCCGATTTTATCATAAAAGGGCTTAACAATTTCTTTTCCATCCTGCGATAAAATACCGCAGTGGCCGTTCTTCCAAACTATCGCAATGCCCTTGCTGAACTTACCGATCTTGTCATATTGCTTGCTTACTTCCTGTGCAAAACCCCTGAAAGAAAATAATGCCAGGAACAGGAAAATTATCTTTTTCATTTTACCGAGTTTTAATTAGGATCAATAATTATTACAATTACAAGGTAGGGGCACGTAACCCTTAATAGCATGACCGGCGACGGTATCGTCTATGATTCTTATCAACATTTGAACAGTTTTTTTGATAGCACAGGTCAACATGCTGAAGTGAGTTTAAAATCATATTAGTGGCTGCTATTATGGCAAGCTGTATGTTTATCCACTGTAATAGCAAAAACTACTATGATTTATTTAATTTTATAGTAGCTGCCTGTGCAATGACTGAAACGATCATCATCCTTTTAATTTTTTTTATGTACAAACCAATTAAATGCTTTTTCACACTGAGCCTGATATTGTGTGTTACCGAAGCTTTTTCCCAATCAGTAAGTATCAATACCGATGGTAGCAGCGCTCATGCAAGCTCCATGCTGGATATAAAAAGCAACACAAAAGGGTTGTTGATACCCCGGGTGACCAAGGCTCAGAAAAATGCAATACCCTCACCGGCTACCGGTTTGCTCATTTATCAAACAGGGCCCGACAGTACCGGTTTTTATTATTACGAAAGTGGCCGATGGAACTGGCTTGCAGACAACAGTAAGGCAGATACCAGTTATTGGGGCCTGCATGGAAATAGTAATTTAACGCCACCTGCCGCTTTAAACAATGTACCTATAAATTATGCAACAGATACATACCTGGGAACTGCAGCATCACAGGATATTTCATTTGTTGCCGGAGGAAATGAACTGATGAGGCTTAAACAGGTTCCTCTTGGAGGCCTGATCGGATTATCCAACAGGAACCCTGAATATGGCCTGGATCTGCGACTGAGCGACCCCAATCCGCTTACGGATATTGTTGGAATGCGTATTGTATCATCATCGTTGTTCGATCTGAACAGCACTAACAATATATACAAAGGGCTTGCTATAGGAAATAATAAAGTAAACCCCAATGAAACAGTTATTTGGAACCATGCAAATAATCTCGATGCTGTCATCAGGATTGGCTTTGATGCTTTTACGGCAGGAAGCAGGCCTGCTGTAAATATTGATCAGTATGGGTTGGGCATTTATCAAAGAACGCCACATTATGCATTGGATATACATTCTTTTTCGCAGTTTGCGCCTGCTGCCAATGTTACCAATAAAAATGGTGTGAGAATAACATACGGAGGCCAGGAATATCAGCCCGACGAAATAAAAGGACTGTTTGTGGGAGTAGACAGGAATAGCTCATACAAAAGTTACGTCTGGAATTATGCTGATGGTTCGGGCGGCAATGCACCAGGAAAAGCAATTTATTTTGGTGTGGGAGGCGATATGGATTATAGTGCACAACCGGCTACTATGGAATTGCAGGATGGAAAGATAACAATGGGACGTATTATAAATCCAAATTTTTTCTTCCCAAGTACCCTGAATATACAAACAGATTATGCCTCCGGAGTTGCAAAGAACGGTTTATCAATCATGAAACACATTACCAGTCAGGAGTCCGCTTATTTTGGCACTGATGATAATGATAATTTGAACATTTACAAATATGGCGGAGGTAATATTTATATGGGATCTACTTTAGATTACCCGGTTACCATCAGCCCAAATAATTTCATTGGTATTAAAACCTTCCCCAACGCACCACTTCAGTTTGACGATTTATATGCAAATAATAAACTGGTACTGCATAATAATTTTCATGGAAATTTCCCTGGCAATGAACATGATTTTTTTGGATTTGGGGTTAATTCAGGTTTGTTGCGGTATCAAATACCCCGCAACTTTACCGCACATGCATTTTATGCCGGGAATAATGCCGGTACTGCTTCTAATGAGCTGATGCGTATCACGGGCGATGGTTTTGTGGGAATTAATAACAACAACCCCCAGGCACCCCTTCAGTTTGCCGATGGACCTGTAAACAGGAAGATAGTATTGGAAGGTTTTGCTAATAATGACCATAACTTCCTGGGCTTTGGTAATTCTCCAGACGGCGGTATTCGTTACCAGGTTCCTTATGGTAATTTTGATCATGTTTTTTTTAAAGGTGATAATGGAGGCAGCACCTCCACTGAATTATTCAGGGTGGTGGGAAATGGAGATATTGGTGTTGGCGCCTACCCGTCTGCTTATGGACATATTGGGACAAACCGTGTTATGGAGATAAGAAACTCACTCTCGGGTGCCGGTAATGTACAGTCGCACCTGATACTTTCCACTTACGGGCAAAGCGGATTGCTGGGAGGTATAAGCTGGGCAGGACTAAATCTTACAGGCGAACAGCGGACCGGGTTTATTGCCAATGCTTTTGAAACTGCCAATCAAACCAAACTTTCTTTTTATACCCGCAGCAATGCAGGTATCCTCAATGAATCATTTTATATACAAGGGACTGGAAATGCATGGCTGCAGGGCACACTTACCCAGGCAAGTGATGCCAGGCTGAAACAGGATATTCGACCACTGGTATCTTCATTAGCAAAACTGGAGCAGTTAAACGGATACACATATAACTGGATCAGCCAGGACCGGGATACAGAGGAACAGGTAGGTTTGCTGGCACAGGAAGTACAGCAATTTTACCCGCAGCTGGTTAAACAAAATGAAAGAGGCGAGCTGAGTGTTAATTACACAGGCCTGGTACCTGTTCTGCTGGAGGGGATAAAAGAACAGCAGAAACAGATTGAGACATTAAAAGAACAAAATCTGCACCAGCAACAACAAATTGAACTGATACTGAAAAAAATAAAATAGAGTAACTTATATGAAACGTTTAATACTGTTCATCTCCGGAATTATTTTTTCTGCCACACTGGTTGCCCAGTCTCTTGCTATCAATACTGATGGCAGTACTGCCAGTAACAGCGCTATGCTTGATGTAAAAAGTACCGTAAAAGGAATGCTGATACCGCGTATGAGTAAGGCACAGCGAAACGCCATAGCTTCGCCTGCAACGGGGTTGATCATATTTCAAAACGCACCGGACAGTACTGGTATTTATTATTATACTGGTACCAAATGGCAATGGATGGAAGAAAGCGGCAATGCCTGGAGCCTGAACGGGAATGCCGGTACCTCACCATTTTCGAACCTGGTGGGGACTTCTGATGCTACTGACCTGGCCATTGGTGCACAGGGAATACCACGTATGTACGTTACCCGTGAGGCTGAAGTAGGTATTGGTTTTGCTGATCCGCTTTATGGGTTGGATGTAACCACCGGCAATGCAGCCATCAATAACTGTGCTTTTAATGGGATACGTGTAAAAAGTGTGGCTGCAGGTTTTAGCAATATTTGTGAACGTGGATTGTTTATGGGATATCCCGATCCCAATACGGCTTCGAATGAAGCGCTGGTATGGAATTTTGGGCAGGCAAATACCGGGATAAAAACTTTGTCGCTGGGTGTAGGTTCTGTACTAACTATGATGCGACTTACCAGTGATGGCCTTGCAGGCATTGGCTCTGGTGCCATGCAACCAAAATATGCACTGGATGTGAATGTGGGGATTGGCGGAGTAAATCCTTGTGGAAGAAACGGGTTGAGGCTTAATAACCTGCTGGCTGCTAACAACCCCTGTGAGCAGGGGATATTTGTTGGTTATGATGATATGGCGAACAGAAATAAAACTTCTTTCTGGAATTTCAGTGCAGATAATGTAAGTACCGACCGTTTTATTCGCTTTGGTTATGGTACCGATTTTTCCGAAGCTCCGGGTATTGGCGAATCGATGCGTATTCTGCCGCCAGGCAAGGGGGTTGGTATAAACCAGTTAAATCCATTGGCCATGCTGCATATCAGCAATTATACGGCTTCTGGTGCGCTGCCTGGCGTAATGGCTACCAGCCCAACACTGCCTCCGGGCACTATGGGATTTTATGCCGGACTGCGCTTTGTAAATAATGATGGATATGTATGGAATTATCAAAATGCCCCGGTATTATTTGGTACCAACGACCTGGAGCGTATGCGGATTGCTGCCAACGGAAATGTGGGTATTGGCACCGACAATCCTGCTAAACAAACCGAGATCATCGGTACAGCAGTTGCTGCACCGGTTACTCTGGTCATTGGCAACCGAAGTGCTTTTGGCCCTGCTTCCATGGAGTTTGTGAGTGATTATGGATTGGGAAGCCAGTGGCGGCCCGGTTATATCCGCAGCAACGATTTGGGAAGCTTTACAGGCTCACTCGAATTTTATACAAATGGAACCGGTGCAGGAAACCTGTATGGCAATGTAAAAGGTCTGGAAGTAAGGAACGGAGTTACTTACACGGCAACTGGTACTGTAAGCAGTTTTAGTGACGAACGAATTAAATACAATGTTCGTGATTTTACAGGAGGACTTGATATTATTAAACAGATTAATCCTGTGAGTTTTTATTACAACAACAAATCACCTTTCCAAACAGATAAGATGCAGATAGGTGTGTTGGCACAGGAACTGGAGCAGGTTGCGCCTTATATGGTTGACAAAAATGCAGCCGGAGATTTTGGTGACCTGAGAAGCGTGAACAACCAGGCTTATATTTTTTTATTGATAAACGCAGTAAAAGAACAACAAAAGCAACTGGATGAACAAAGGAAAATGATTGATGAACTCAAAAGAAAATAAATTTCATATCACATACAAAGCCTGCTTTTTATAACCTGCAAGCTTTAGATTAACCGAAGTGCCATTCATTTACCAGGGAACATTTAAAATATTTGCGACCTTGTTGTTTCATTGACCGTGGTTGATGGATTTACCAGGTTTTGTATGCTCGACCGAATGACACCAATTCCTTTGGCAAACCATCTTTCTTCCTGGGCAACCGGTATGTCTCCGAGTCCTAACACAGTGGCAGTATAAGTATATTTCACCCTGATCACATTGTTGTAAACAATAGAAGCAACTGTTTGTGTTTCCCCCTTACCCAGTATCAATGCATCAACACGGATATTGGTTAGCGGAAAGCCCATGGCCACATTGGGACCAAAATTTGCAGTCCAGGTGTCATTTACCGCTTTATTGGAATCAAGCACCAGGTATTCTTTGTTGATCGGGTTTGTCAACACACCCAGGTTGCCATCAATGTATTGGTAATAAAGTCCTCCATTCTTCCTGTTATATATTGAATCTGCAGGCACACCCTGGTTCTTCACTTCAAATATCTTGTAACTGTTTGTCCCGAAAGTCATCGAGTTGGCGCTAACCTGTACATAAGTTGTATCACTGGCAGTACCACCAACCAGCCTTGCACTCCAGTTACTGAAAGAAGTTTGTGGCACATAATCCAGGTTTGGCGGTGGAGCGGCAGCAGTTACATTGATTGAAAAGCTGCAACTGGACGTGGCTCCATTGGCTGTGAAATTATAAGCAGGCGGACTGGCGGCCAAAGGAGTTCCATTGGCAGTTAAAGTAACCTGTGCATTGCCAGTAGCAGCAAAAGTTCCCGAGCCTGAAAAAGATATTCCATTTACAACCGGCGTGTTTACTGACCATGGCCCGGGAGATGTAACCGTTACGTTTAATGTAACGGTGTGCTGTGCCCCAACTGCACTGCCAACCGTGTAAACACCACTGCCAAATGTGGTGCTGGCACAGGTAAAAGTGAAAGCTGTGGGAGGTGGGGCAGCCGTCCCAACCAATAGCATCAGTTTGCAGGAACTGTTATTGAATGAAACCGTGAATAATTTGGTACCTGCAGAAAGAGGCTTGCCAAAACCGGCTAATTGTATGGTGCTTGCCCCGGTACGGGTGATGCTTCCGCTGCCGGCAAAATAAAAGCCATCAATCGTATCAGTTTTGATCTGGTATGTACCAGTTACAGAAATATCCACGGTAACTTCAATTAACTCAGCAGCAGTTAAGGAAGTATCTTTTATGTATTTACCTAATACCAAACTGGGCAGGCAGTCTCCTGAAGAAGATTTTAAAGAGCCCACTGCTTTCCCATCACTGGTAACAGCCTCAAAATTCAATTCTTTCTGGCACGCTGTGAAAAAAGTAAAAGACAGGATCAGTAAGAAAAATGGCAATCGTGTTTTCATGCAGTTGTTTAATTAAACTAAATGTACAAAGATTATGTAAGATTAGCAGCAAGTGTTCAAAATTTGGCGCCGGCTGAAAGCCAGGTTTAATTACTGATCTAATTCTAACAATTCTTTCACTTTTGAAGTACTATTTTTAAAACATCTTTCATTTCCGTAAAACTAAAACCATGAAACATCTTTTTTTTCTGCCCCTGCTCACCATGGGGATCTTGCCCGTCAGCAAGTCTTCTATTAACCAGTCGGCTGACCAGTTTGTTACCTGCAAGGCTGCAGTTTGCGAAGAACCTGATAAAGGCTTCAACATCTGTTCGCAGCCAGCCCCTGAAAATGAAAAAATGCTGGCAGCTATTTTCCGTAAACAGGATTATTGCCGTGCCGAGTTAAAGGATTTTGAATTTGATGTTCATTTCGATGTGGTGAGCGCCACGGTGTATTTCTCCGGTACCAATTTCAGAGGTGTGGAAACCGGGTTCATCAGCAGTAATAGTCTGAAGCCAATTCGCAGTATGATGGATAAATGCGCCCCCGGCACTATGGTGGTTTTTGACAATGTAAAAGTTATAGGACCTGATAAACAGGTACGCCCAATTCAGGGTACCAGCTACCTGCTTCATTAAGCAGCCAAATAGATTTAAAAGTATAGTATTGCCTTGAAAGAAAAGGGTACGCAACAGCGTACCTTTTTTATGAATTTGACCTAAAAGTCATATCGGCAAAAAGAATTTGATTTTTTGAAAATTAATTCTATTTTGATAATGGCCAGGGCCGTATTTATCACCGGTAAATAATAAACTGCATTGTTATGACTGAGACGATTGCTATAGATGAAAGTATCTGCCAGCGTGTGCTTTCGCTTAAGCCTTCTGCAGATAGTATTGAGCAGGAACTGCATAAACTGGGTATCCACCCGGAGCAAATAGGGGAGTATGTTAAAGCTATTAAGCGTATGCGGGATGCAAAGCGGCGCTCTGTTGGCTTTGTGTGCATGGCTGCAGGAGCATTCCTGGGATTTTTAAGTTGTGTGCTTACCATCACACACGCTTTGCCCGATATGTTCAACTTTGTTTTTTACGGACTGACCTCTGTCGCAGTATGTATCGTTGTGCTGGGGCTTTATTATGTATTTGAATAAGCTGCTGGTTATAACAAAAAAAGCTTCCTGTTGCACGCAGGAAGCTTTTTTCATTTATCTGAATACTAATCTTTCTTTTTTGTATTGATCTTTGATTTTGGCAATTCAGGTTTTGTTGTTCCTGTAAACAATGCCGGTGTTGCTTTGGATGGATTTCCCTGGTATGCCCATACGATATTACTGATGTATTTATTAAAAACAGCATTCAGTTCGGACAGGGTAACCTTTTTCATATCATCGCCAATGGTAAGTGTTCTTCTCCAGTTATTGTGTAATACTTCATTCGCTGCAAAAGAATTAGCCTGTGCATTATTCGTTTCCTGGCGATAAAAGAAAGCTGTCAGGTATTGTGTTTTTATATCACGCAGCTCTTCTTCCGTGAAACCTTCTTTCTTAGTTTTCTCGATCAAAGCTTTGGCAACGGCAATGTATTTATTTGGATCGGTGGTTGAAACACTGATATGAGCAGAAGGAGAGGCACTTCCATCAAACCAGCTGCCTGGAGCATAGGAGAGACCATTCTTGGTTCTTACTTCCAAAAAGTGCCGCTGCGAAAAAATACGCATGGCCAGGTTGAAAGCATTAAATTCCGGTGTGCCAGGGGCCGGGGCACCTGTGATGCCTTCAATATAATTAGTAGCCAGTTCTTTTTTCTCGGCTTTAAAACTGTTTTGTGCAGGAGCGATGGTTTCTTTTTTCAGCATGAATGGTTTTCCTTCGGGAATGCCGGCCAGCATTGCTGCAATTTTTTGCTCAAGATCAGCCTTGTCAATTTCGCCAACTACAATGATCGTCATCCTGCTTTTGGTAGAAACAGAACTGTAAAACGCTTTTGTTTCAGCGGCAGTAAGTTTGGTGAGGGTGGCAACAGTTCCTTCGGGCCGTTTTGCATTGTCCTTACCGGCAAAAGCAATTTGGTTGGCCATATTGCCTATAGCAAAATCGGGCTGGGATTCCTGTGAACGTAAACCATTGATGGCATCCTGCTTGATGCGGTTGAATTCTTTTTCATCAAATAAAGGAACCGTTATTGCATCTGCGTATAGAGGCCACACGGTATTGAAATCTGATTTGATACAGTTCATGCTGATCGTGCTGTAGTTTTTGCCTGCATTGGCATATACCTGGGCACTTACATTATCCAGCTTGTTTTTAAAACTGTTTTTATCATCTTTCTTTGTTCCGCATTCGGTAAGTGCAGTCATGGCCAGCGTTTCGATACCCTGTTTATCAAAACCATAATTCTGTACACCACCCTTGATGATGGTTTGTATTTCCATAATCTGGTTGCCACTTGGTTGTACAATCACTTTTACACCACTTACTTTCATCTCGTAAGCCTCGCCTTTTTGGGCCATGGCATTACTGCTGCTCATTGCTATTAGCAGGGCCGGCAGCCAGTATCTTGTTGTTGAAAAAAACTTTTTCATATCTGAAGTATTTTTAAAAATTAATTGGAAGGTTTAAAGAAGCCGGAGATGCCGGTTGATTTGCTCATTTCCGCATTGATGATGGTGCCGGCAACATAGTTCTTGTTCACAATGTATGTATCCAGGTATCTCTTTATGTCGGCCCTGGTTATCCTGGAATAATTTTGGATCAGGTCTGTACCATATTCAAAGGAGGCGCTGCACCAGTTATAAGTTATCTGGCTTGCCAGTGAAGAAGGTTTCTCTGTTTGTCTGATAAAATTCCTTTGCAGTATCATTTTTGCGGTACTCAGCTGTTCATCGGTATAGTAGTCATTGTCTGTCCACATTTTGATCTGCTTCATAACTTCTTCATAACATTCTTTTAATTTGAGCGGATTGGGGAGCAGGTAGATATTTACCGGCCCAACATATTTTTCTGTTTGATAACTGACACCTGCATAAGTTGCCAGGCCTTTATCAACCAGTGCCTGCTGCCATTTGGAAGAATTAAGCCCGAGAATGGTATTGAAAACATCAGCCGCAATGGTAGCAGCGGAATCTCTCCTGGTATCCGGCCCCTGCCAGAAGAAAAGCATGTAGGGAGTTTGGGCAATGGAAGATTCCTTTACAAAATATTGAGTGGATGTAAGTGGCGCAAATTCAGGTATCGGGTATTTTTGATGAGGATCGAAACCGCTGTTTTCCCAGCTGCCAAAAATTTTCTCAGCCCGGGCAAAAGCATCTTCGGGTTTAACATCTCCGCAAATAACCAGTAATGAATTATTGGGATGATAATATTTCCCTTTGATGATCATCATCTTTTCCGGTGTGGCGGTATTGATGACATTGTGGTCACCAATGGGATTTTTACGGGTAACAAGGTCGCCCCATAATTTTTTCTGACATTCATACCATATCTGGAATCCCGGATCGCTTTCCCCACGTTGAAATTCACCATCCACCACGGGCCTTTCTTTTTGCATATCTTCCGGACGGTATATTGGGAAACGGATAGCGCTGTTCATAAAATTGAGTCCGGCATCCAGGCTGTCTTTATCAAATGTGAAGAAATAGTTTACTCGCTCGTCTCCGGTTGTGCCGTTCCAGATAGCGCCCAGTTCCTGTGTGCGCTTTAAAAATTTTTCCTGGTCAGGATAATCCCTGTTGGCTTTAAAGAACATGTGTTCGAATAAATGGCTCAGGCCGCTGAATTCCGGACCTTCGGTGTAAGCTCCGTTACGAACTGCGATCTCAATGGTGGCCAGTGGCACTTTGTGATTTTCGATCACCACCACTTCAAGTCCGTTGGGTAGTTTTTTCCAAAAATAATTTTCGGGTAGTCTTGGCTGCGCAGAAGCAGATGCCGTAGCAAAAAACAGCATTACAGCTAAAATTAGTTTGTTCATGGTAATATATTTATTGAGCAATAAACTTATACCAATTACAGGGAATTGCCAATAAACTGCTGTTAATTTTGATTGAAGCTGTTTTATAATACAAGAAGCTGGGCATTGCCCGATTCCAGGTTTTCGGGCAGTACTGTCAACCTGGCCTCAAAGCCCCTGGCTATGCACCCAAGCCTGTTATCCAAATTCATCGCCTGCGCAGGATACAGGCTGCACATACGGAGCGCTTCGCCGGTTTCTATGCCGGCTTCTTTTACCAGGTTTTGCAAGGCCTTGTACATGGTTAAAGCCGAGCCGCTTAGTATGCCCCCGGCAGTGTACTTATCTCCGTCTGCCTGGTGTTTGTAATAGCCTTCTGTGGAGGAAGTAACAGCGTCGGTAATGGCAAAAAGGCGCTGCTGCATTATTCTTTTGGCAATTTTTATGGCAGCATAATCAACGTGGTAACCATCAGCAATGATACTGGCCATTACCCGATCATGCAAGAATGCGGCGCCAACAAGCCCGGGGCTCCTGTGCTGCAGGGGACTCATGGCATTATATAAATGGGTAACTGCAGTAATGCCATTATCAAAACTGTGCAGGGCTTCTTCATAACGGGCATCGCTGTGGCCCGCAAAAATTTTAATACCCGATGCAAGAATATGATCTGTCACTTCCCGGCTGCAAACTTCCGGGGCCAGAGTAATGATCTTTATTACCCCTTTGCCATATTGAAGCAAAGCGTCCACTTCGTTCATAGAGGGGCTGTGAACAAGCGATTCAATGTGGGCGCCTCTTTTGTTTCTATTGATCCACGGTCCTTCGATATGCAGGCCTAAAATTCCTTCGCCTCCATGCTGCCAATATTGTTTCACTGCATCAATACATTCATAAAGCACGGCCGGCTCATTGGTGGCAATGGTTGGCATACAGAAAGCAGTGCCTCCGGCATTGCAGAATTGATTTAAGGAAAGAAGCGCTTCTGTATTACTGAAAACAGAGAATAGCTTTCCGTTTGCACCATAAATCTGCAGGTCAATGAACGCAGGCGCCAGGATATGATTACCTAAGTCCGTACATGCTGTTCCGGGAGCCAGTTCAGAACAGGGTACAATGTCTGAGATGATTTTGTTATCGATCAGTACAGCATGATCCTGCAGCCATTGGTGGCCTGTAAAAATATGTTTGGCAGTATATGCTTTTGGTGCAGACATCTGTTTTTTTTAGCTGCAACAAAAATAACAAAGCCAAAGTTTGTGGGCTCTATTTTATTTTTATGATGATGCCACCCTGAATTTGCGTAATATCATATCCGGCTTCCAGGTTGAAACCAAATGACGGAGTTACAAAGTATGAGGCGCCAATAAAACCACCAAATACAGGAACTGCTTCATTTTGCTTTACGGTTGTACCGTCTTTATAACTATATTGATTGAAACCTGCACCCGCAGAAAGTCCCGCATAAGTGTCCAGTCCTTTTACATTCCAGCCATGGTGCCAGGCGGAACGGCCGGCTACAATAATTGTATGGGCTTTGTAATTATCAAAACGGCCACCTTTTGTGAAGGATCCACCAACTTCTGCTCCCAGGGTAATAGTACCGGGACCAGCCTTCCACAACCCGGCTTCCAGTACAGCCTTGGTACCAAAAGCCGAATTATAATAATTACTGTTATACTCATTACCCACACCTGCGCCGGCGCTGAAGGTAATGCTGCCCTTATCTACAGGCTCCGTGGGGGATTGGGCATTGGAATGTATAGTATAACTCAATGCCAAACTTAAAAAGATTGCTGTTAGAATATTTTTTGTTTTCATAAGCGATCATAAAACAAATACTATACCAACAAATCTTTGTATTCAGAGACTACCGTTAAATAATACAGAAAATGAAAACTAACTGCATCAGTAGTAGGTCTGACCTTCTTATTTATTTTGTAATGGTTTATTTATTACCAGCAGAATTTCCCTAACTTCCAATAATGAAACATTTTAAATTCTACTCCAAGGAAGATATATTATCACTTACCCGGGTAAGGCGCTTTGAAACCCGCATTGGCGAGCGTGTGCATTTTTTAAAGCCGGGTAACGAATGGCCCGAAGTGCTGAAAGAAACTGATGCCAAATATATTATACTTGGTATCCCGGAAGATTTTGGAGTGAAGGCAAATTATGGAGTAGGGGGTACGGAAACCGCCTGGCTGTCTTTTCTTACATCCTTTGTTAACCTGCAGAGCAATGATTTTTTTACAGGCGAAAATGTTTTGATACTGGGGCATTTTGATTTTGGTGATGTGAAGTTCCTGATAGAGAACAACGCATACAATCCTGAAGAAAAAATTAGTGCGTACAGGCATGCGCTCAATATTGTGGATGAAGAAGTGGAGAACCTGCTGAAAGTAATTGCATCGGCAAAAAAAATCCCTGTAATAATCGGAGGCGGCCATAATAATGCGTACCCGATCATAAAAGGCGTTGCTAAAGGTTTACTTAAGGCTGAATTGGTGCCATTATCGCAGATCAATTGTATAAACCTGGATGCACATGCTGATTACAGTGTTGCCGAAGGCAGGCACAGTGGCAATGGCTTCAGGTATGCAGAGGAGGATGGATACCTGGGGAAGTATTTTATTGTTGGGTTACATGAAAACTATATTTCACAGAATGTGCTGGCAGATATTCATAATAACCCGTTTCTTGATTATATCAGCTACGAAGAGATATTCATTCACGAACGTAAGAACTTTATTCAGGCAGTGGCACAGGCAACGGGCTTTACAGAGGATAGCTATACTGGTATTGAAATAGACCTTGACTGTATCGAGCAGGTATTAAGCAGCGCCATTACTCCCAGTGGCATCACTCCTTTACATGCCCGCAAGTTTGTAACATTCGCCGCTCAGGATGCCAAGCCTGCATACCTGCACATAAGTGAGGGAGCCACGCAACTGGCAGACGGCCGTAAGAACGCCACCACCGGTAAGTTAATCAGTTATTTAGTAAGTGATTTTATAAAGGAATTAACGCAGGATTAATTTTACTTGAACTGGTCTGCTATTTCTTTTTCAGTGGCGATACCGTCCCTGCGCCAAACTTCTTTCCCGTCTTTAAAAACGATAAAAACCGGTAGTGCGGTAATTTTGTAGGATTGCAATATATCCTGGTCGCGGCCGCCATCAACTTTCACCAAACTGAATTTGCCTTTATTGTTTTCTTCCAGGCTTTTTAAAACCGGTTCCATTTGCCTGCAGGGCGGGCACCAGGCAGCCCCAAAGTCAACCAGTACAATTTTAGCAGCCATAATGGCTTTGTTGAATTCATCTGTGGTCATTTGTTTTTCTGTACCGGCGCCTTCCAGCGGTTTATTGGCTGCACGCCATGCATTGGTGCCGCCGCTTAGCTCATACACATTTGTATATCCTGCTTTTCGCATTTTGTCTGCAGCTGCTGCACTGCGGCCGCCGGCAAGGCAATATACATACACGGGTTTATTTTTATCGATAAAACTGATACGGCGTTCAAATTCAGCCTTATTATTCCAGTCGGCCTGCAATGCGTTTTTAATATGGCCGCTGAAAAATTCTCCGGGAGTTCTTACGTCCAGTACCTGAATGTCTTTTTTGGTTGTGATCTCTTTTTCAAATTCATCGGGCGATAAAACTGTTTTTGTTTGCGCTGTACAGGAAATAATGAGGCCGGATAAGAAAAAGCTGGCGATCATGTTTTGGATAAATTTCATCGTTTTTAATTTTTACAAATTTAGTTCAATAAAAGTTGTAAGTCAGTGCCGGATACATTTAATAGGTTCACTTTAGGTAAACGCCTTGTTAACTCACGCCAGTTGGAATCTTTTCGGTAAATTTTCTGAAGCAGCTTCGAAGCATCCTTTACTTTCTTATTGTTGGCAAGTGTGATGGCTGTCCAGTATTGCATCTCAAGGTTATCCGGAAACATTTTCATAGCTGCGCCATACTCTTTCATAGCCAGTTGCATATCATTCTTTTCGGTTGCCAGGTCGCCTTTGTCCATATGTTCGTAAGCACGGTAGGTTTTTAAGAGCCTGGTAAGTTCATCCAGTGGCGCTTTGCTGTCATCCACTCTCAGGTCGATCAGCCGCTCGTTCCAGGGTTGCCCGTTGCTTTTCCCTGCCACTACCAGTATGGCTGCCGATTGTTTGCCACGAATATCGCCACCGGCTGCCTGTGCTGCTTTTAATGCCAGCAGAACACGCTCAGCAAGCGGCATGCCCACGCTGCCTTCAAATGCTTTTGACATTGCTTTGTTCACTTTGTCTGTAAGCATCATATTGCTTTGTACGGAGTAATCTTTGCCAACGATATTTCCTGCGTGGTCTATGCAGTTCTTGCCGGTATAGGAATTTACATTTCCATTTGCGTCTATCATGGCCACCTGCCTTACTTCCCGCCCTTCATCTGCGGCCAGTAATTCCTGCAGGGCTTCCGGTGCTGTTTTTCCTTTTTTCATCAGGTCGAGCCCCTTTATTCCATAGCTTTTATTTACAAAGGATTGTGTTGCCACCACGCCCACCCCAGCTTCGCCCCAGCTTACAGCTGTGCCAACACTGAACCAGTGGCTTTGCACGCCCACCGCCATTTCGCCGGTCTCTGGGTCCCTGGCAACTATGGAGAAAGTATGCGCCAATCCTGTTTCTTTTTTAAAAAACTGGGCCTGTGTTTCAACAAGAAGTAATAAAGCGATAAATAAGAATGATGCTTTCATAAAAAAACTTTATCTAAAAATAACAATAAAAAAGCCACCCCCGGTTTAATGGGGATGGCTTTTTATAATTAGTGCTGTTGTTTTAAAGCGGGGACAGGTATTGTGCGTAGGCATATCCTTCTTCTCCGTCTGCTGTTTTTATCTTCCACCAGCTGTCATCTGTTTTTTCAATCAGGGTAACTATTTCATCGTGTGCAGCTTTGCCCACAATATCACCCTCAGTACTTGGGGTGCTGCGAATGTTGAGGTTTGTGCTGTCTGTCGTTACTTTTAATTGAGCTCCGACGTCTGCCTTAATATCAATGTTCAGCATCAGGTCGCCACTGGCCATATTAGGATCAATTTTTGCATACAATGCCCAAAGCGCATCATAATCTGCCGTGCTTTTGGCAGTACCGCTTACGTGTAATACACCATCCTGTTCTGCAGCTGCCAGGTTGTTTACCCCAAGGCTGGTTGCGGTTTGTAGTAATTCTGCATATTTATCTTGTAATGCCATTTTAGTTAAATTTTAATTTTGAACAATTATTTTTTGTCTGTTAATCCGCTAACATCAGAAAGCACTTTTGCAGATGCAAGCATTTGCATGATCTTCATCCGGTTTGCCTGGGTTACTTCTCCTTTCAGTACTGCCTTGTCGCCGGAAAATTCAACAGTAACACCGGGAATATCCTTTAAACCATCTTTTACTTTTTGCTGGGTGGCAGCATCCAAAACAGTTGTAAGAGATGCAGGGGGAGGTGGCGGCGGAGGAGTAACAGTGCAATTGTTCACTACCGATTTTACACCCTTAACAGCAGTTACAGTTTTTTCGCACATAGCTTTGCAGGCATCATCCTTACATTCGCCACCCATTGTTACCACGCCATCTTTTACATCCACTGTGGTATTACTCATCATGGGGTCTGCTTTCAGGGCTTTTTCTACAGCAGCTTTAATGTCAGCGTCCTTTGGCTTACAGCTTACAAAGAACAGGGTGGCTGATACAGCCACGGCCATCAGTAATTTAGTTAGTTTCATTTTCGTTTGTTTTTAAAAGTTATAATTAAGAGTTAAGGTAGATATTTTAATATTAGCTAAAAATTAATTTATCAACAATAACAACTTTCAGCATGGCAAGACAGCGTTCCGGTTTAAAGGGTTGCTTCGATTTACAGATTAATTCAGAGGCAGCCAAGCCGGCCGCCATCTACGGGCAGGTTGATACCATTGATATAAGCGGCAGCCGGAGACGCCAAAAAAGCCACCGCCGCTCCAAATTCTTCAGGCTGGCCAATTCTGCCTGCCGGTATTTCAGCTACCAGTTGTTTCATTACTTCAGCCTCTGTAATATTTGCAGCTTTTGCTTTTGTGGCAATCACATAATCTGCTCTTACAGTTTTGGTAAAACCTGGTAATACATTGTTCACCGTTATCCCGAATGGGCCCAATTCTGTTGCCAGCGTTTTGGCCCAGTTGGCAACAGCGGCCCTGATGGTATTACTTACCCCGAGGCCCGGTATAGGGCTTTTTACTGAAGTGGAAATGATATTGATGATCCTGCCATAACCTGCTTGCTTCATGCCGGGTACCACTGCCTGTGTAAGGTTGTGGTTATTTATGAGGTGGTTATTGAATGCCGCCAGGAAATCTGCAGCATCAGCTGACAGTGCAGTGCCGCCTGCGGGCCCACCGGTATTGTTTACCAGGATGTGAACGGTATTGCTGACCATGAAGTCGGCTATAGCTTTTTTAACAGCGTTAATATCAGTAAAATCTGCCACCAGGTAAGTATGCTGCTGGTTTTTAGAATTATCCAGCAACTGAAGTGTTTCTTTTAATTTTTGCTCATTGCGGGCCATGAGCACAACATTGCAGCCAAGCATTGCCAGTTCAGCTGCGCTTGCATAGCCTAAACCCTGCGTGCTTCCGCATACAAGGGCTGTTTTATTAGTAAGATCCAGGTTCATGTATTTTTTTTGATAAAGCTACTATAAAAATACATCCGGCAGGGAGCTTACTGATCATCTTTTGGGGCGGGGTCAAGAATTAGTTTTCTCCTGATCATATCCCTGATGATGAGCTCGCCGTTCTCATGCGCCAGCTCATTGGTATTTGAAGGGTCAAATGATTTGGTACGTGCAGCATACACAACAGATGCGCCGGGCAGCTCAAACAAATTGGTCTCCCAGAAATAGGTAGTGGTACTCACATAGTAGCCCGGCGTAAATACTTTTTCATAAATGGTTGAATAATATTTATCCAGGTTGCCATAAGCATTGCCTGGTTCACTGTGATATCCGCCGGGATAATATTTTTCTTCTTTTTGTTTGTCCAGCAAAACGATGGTTACCACTGCATCAATTCCTGTATTCCTGAATTCATCCAGTATTTCTGCAGAACTAAGCTTTTTATAGGCTTTTTCCTTGTATACCTCTGTTGATGCAATGGCATGATACCCTTTGCTTACAAGGTCATTTACCAGGTGAGTTTCCATCAGCCTGCGGGTGCTGCTGTCTTTTTCAGTTAATAACCCCCACACCATAATATTGTGGTATGCCATCGTTTTGGCATTCTGAGCTTTCCAGGAACTGGTTATTTTAGTTGAATTACAGGATAATATCACTGCGGAGGCAAGAACAGTGAAGATGAGTGTGTTAATTTTCATGGCTTTTATTTTATGTAAAATTAAAATACCCTTGTCCCCCGGTCAATGATCTGAAACATATTTAAAACCAACATCAGTCATCCGGAGCCTGCAATCCAAAGGATTTTGCTCACATTTTCAAATAATTGTGGATAATTCATGCCGGCACAAAATCCACCCATTCAGTTATATTCGCAGCCGATACGTTAATCGGTTAATCCGTATATCCGTTAATTGGTGCAAACGCATTGCATTTCTACGGATTAACCAATTAACCAATTAATGGATTAACGATTAACTATGGCAGAAAGGAACGATTATAACGAGGAATCCATACGCAGTCTCGACTGGAAAGAACATATCAGGCTTCGCCCGGGTATGTACATAGGTAAGCTGGGAGATGGAAGCAGCCCTGATGACGGGATCTATGTGTTATTAAAGGAAGTGATCGATAACTGTATTGACGAGCACACCATGGGCTATGGTAAACATGTGGATGTTACCATCAAAGACAAGACCATAACGGTACGGGATTACGGAAGGGGCATCCCGCTTGGAAAAGTAGTGGATGTGGTAAGTAAAATAAATACAGGCGCCAAATACGACAGCAAGGCTTTTCAGAAAAGCGTTGGATTGAATGGTGTGGGTACCAAAGCCGTGAATGCACTCAGCAATTATTTTAAAGTAACTGCCTTTCGTGATGGAAAGGAAAAGACGGCCGAATTTGAAAGGGGAGAGCTTACACAGGAACATAAAGAAATAAAGACCTCTGAAGAGAATGGCACGCTGGTGAGTTTTGTACCCGATGATAAGATATTCAAGAATTTTCATTTTGTACAGGAATACCTGGATAACCAGTTCTGGAACTATTGTTACCTGAACGCAGGCCTGGTAATGAACCTGAACAACAAAAGATATGTAAGTAAGAACGGCCTGCTGGACCTGCTGCAGCGCAAGACCAATGAAGATGAGATACGTTATCCCATCATTCATTTAAAAGGCGAGGATATTGAGGTAGCCATTACACACGAAAATGATTACGGTGAAGAGTATTACAGCTTTGTGAATGGCCAGTTTACCACCCAGGGTGGTACGCACCTGGCAGCATTCAGGGAATCATTTGTTAAAACCATCCGTGAGTTTTATAAAAAGGATTATGATGCGGCGGATATACGGGGCAGCATTTGTGCAGCCATCAGTGTGCGTGTGCAGGAGCCGGTATTCGAGAGCCAGACCAAAACCAAACTGGGCTCTCAAACCGTTTATGAAGGCGGGCCGAGCATGCGCAATTTCGTGGGAGATTTCCTGAATAAAGAACTCGATAATTTTCTCCATAAGAATCCTGAAACGGCCGATGCATTAAAGAAGCGTATTGAGCAAAATGAACGGGAGCGTAAGGATATGGCCGGGATCAAGAAACTTGCCAATGAAAGGGCCAAGAAGGCAAACCTGCATAATAAAAAACTCCGGGATTGTAAATTTCACTATAACGATGAAGCCAGCGGAAAAGATAAAGACCGCATTGCAGAGAAGCAAAAGGAAAGCACCATCTTTATTACCGAGGGAGATAGTGCAAGCGGAAGCATTACCAAGGCGAGAAGTGTGGATACGCAGGCGGTATTCAGTCTGCGTGGAAAACCGTTAAACTGTTTCGGGTTAACTAAAAAGGTAGTGTATGAAAATGAGGAATTCAACCTGCTGCAACATGCATTGAATATAGAAGAGGGGTATGAAGGCCTTCGTTATAACAATATCGTGATTGCAACTGATGCTGATGTGGATGGTATGCATATCCGCCTGCTGCTGATGACCTTCTTCCTGCAGTTCTTCCCGGACCTGGTGAAGAACGGGCATGTATATATTTTAGAAACGCCTTTGTTCAGGGTACGAAACAAGCAGGAAACCATTTACTGCTATGATGAAACCGAAAAACAGGAAGCAATAAAAAAACTGGGTGGCAAACCTGAAATAACCCGCTTTAAAGGTTTGGGCGAGATCAGTCCCAACGAGTTTGCCCGCTTCATAGGAGAGGATATGAAACTGCAGCCGGTCATGCTTTTGCCCGAAACACATATTCAGCAATTACTGGAATATTACATGGGTAAGAACACGCCAAGCAGGCAGGATTTTATTATTGACAACCTGAAAGTGGAAATGGACCTGGCAGAAGAGACAAGTAAAAATTAAAAACTAAAAAATCAAAATGATTCATATCGTATTCAATGAACCGGATGTGGCCGTGTTGCAACAGGCTATTGACATGGATGAGAGCCTGCAGGGAAAAATTATTCAGATAAAAGATGATTATGCGGTTGGGCCGTTACAGGATATTTACATTGGTGAGGGTATAGAAAACCGCAAACAATGGTGGCGGGATGTTTTAGCCGGCGGAGACTACGAAGGCAAAGCCGGTGAGGATGAAGTGGATGATTATAAAACAGTGGCCGAACTTGTGGGCACCCTGCGCAGGGATGAAAACGAAACAATCTGGATATGGGCTGCGCAAAACAAACATGATGTGAGCGGATATTACTGGTTGCTCCATTATATGAAAGAATTCCAGGGAAGGGTCTTCATCTTATACCTGAACAACCTGCCTTTCCTGAATGAAAAAGGAAATATTTTTTACCCTAACTGGCTTTCTGAAATTCCCGCAAAAGAATTTCTGAAAGCAAAAAAACTGGCCAGGGAAATAACGCCCAGCGAATTTGAAGTGGACCCTGATGAATGGACCAGGCTTTGTAATGAGAACAAAGGTGTGCGCCTGCTTGAAGGCGGGAAGAAACTGGTGCAGGAAGATTATGATTTTTATGATGCTGAGTTGAAGAAGCTGGTTACAGCAGACTGGCAAAAGGCATCGAAGATCATTCATATGCATCTCAGTAAGGCAAAACACACCACGGGAGATATGTACCTGTTGTGGAGGCTGAAAGGGATGATAGCTCAGGATATGTTTGATGTACAGGGCAATGTTGGCAAGATGAAAGAGTTTGAACTGAAACAACATTCAAAACAGGAAGCTGCAACTGCAGAAAACTGATGTTGCTGAAAATTTAAAACATGAAAAATATTATCAGGCTCGAAGAAATGGCAATGCTGCTGATAAGTGTGCTGGCACTTATTTATCTAAAAGTGCCTTACTGGTATTACCTGGTATTATTCCTGGGCCCGGATATCAGCATGCTTGGATATCTGCTGGGCAATAAAACCGGCGCGGCCTGCTATAATATCTTTCATCATAAGGGTATCGCTCTTGCTTTAATAGCCGCCGGATTTTTTTATGATAACTGGTGGTTACAGGTTAGCGGTTTAATATTATTTGGTCACTCATCCATGGACAGGATGGCGGGCTATGGATTAAAGTATAACGAGGGATTTAAATTTACACACCTGGGTGTGATTGGAAAAAATAAAGCGTAAAAGCCGGATCATGGCAACTAATAAAAAACCAAAGGAAGAATATATTCACAAAGACTCCGGGCTTGACGGACAGTATAAGAACTGGTTCCTGGACTATGCAAGTTATGTGATACTGGAACGTGCCGTACCTGCCATTGAAGATGGGTTAAAGCCCGTTCAGCGCAGGATATTGCACGCCATGAAGGAAATGGATGACGGCCGATTCAGCAAAGTGGCCAATATCATCGGGCAAAGTATGCAATATCATCCGCATGGCGATGCCAGTATTGGCGATGCATTGGTGAATATGGGGCAAAAAGACCTGTTGATTGAAACACAGGGTAACTGGGGCGATGTACGTACCGGTGATGAAGCAGCGGCGTCGAGATATATTGAAGCAAGGCTCAGCAAATTTGCACTGGAAGTGGCTTTCAATGCAAAAACCACGGAATGGGCCCTGAGTTATGATGGCAGAAAGAATGAGCCGGTTACCCTGCCCATGAAATTTCCACTATTGCTTGCACAGGGTGCCGAGGGTATTGCAGTGGGACTGGCAACAAAGATACTTCCACATAATTTTTGTGAACTGATAGAAGCTTCCATTAAATATCTGCGGGGTAAAAAATTCGAAATACTGCCCGACTTTCAAACCGGCGGAATCATGGATGCCAGCAACTACAATGATGGTGTTCGGGGCGGAAAGGTCAGGGTCAGGGCGGTAATAGAAGAGCTTGACAAAAAAACGCTCGTCATCCGCAATGTGCCTTTTGGTGTTACCACCAGCCAATTGATGGAGAGTATTGTAAAAGCCAATGACCAGGGAAAGATCAAAATAAAGAAAGTAACAGACCATACAGCGGCTGAGGTGGAGATCATTGTGGAACTGGCACCGGGTATTTCTCCTGACATCACCATAGATGCACTGTATGCTTTTACGGATTGTGAAGTGAGTATATCTCCAAACGCCTGTGTGATTGTGGATGATAAGCCACAGTTTTTGAAAGTGAGCGAACTGCTGAAATCTGCCACAGAAAATACCAAGGCCCTTTTAAAACGGGAGCTGGAAATAAAGCTGGCAGAACTTTATGAGAAATGGCATTTTACCTCGCTGGAGAAGATATTCTTTGAGGAAAAGATATATAAGGAACTGGAGAAAAAACATGAGACCTGGGAAAAGGTGCTTGAAGCTATTGATAAAGCCTTCAATCCTTTCAAGAAATTACTTCGGCGTGATATTACCCGGGAAGACATCGTTAAACTAACCGAGAAGCCGGTTCGCCGTATCTATAAACTGGACATCGATGAACTGATTGAACAAATAAAAGGACTGGAGGCTGATATTGAACAGGTAAAATATGACCTGGATAACCTTACTGATTTTGCAGTGGCCTATTACGAGAATCTTTTGAAGAAATACGGTAAAGGGCGTGAGCGTAAAACAGAGATCAAACAATTTGATACCATTGAGGCCAAAACCGTTGCAATAGCCAATATTAAGCTGTACGTAAACTTTGCTGATGGTTTCATTGGTACCGGATTAAAGAAAGATGAGTTTGTGGCGGAGGTATCAGACCTGGATGATATTATTGCTTTTACCAAGGGTGGTATTATGAAAGTGGTAAAGGTTTCCGATAAAGTATTCATCGGAAAAGATATACTGCATGTAGCCGTTTTCATGAAGAATGATGAACGAACCACCTACAATATGATCTATGTGGATGGAAAGACTGGTGTGAGTTTTGCAAAGCGCTTTAATGTAACAGGTATTACCAGGGATAAGGAATACGATCTTACCAAAGGTTCGGAAAAAAGCCGGGTTCACTATTTCAGCGCCAATGCAAATGGCGAGGCTGAAGTGGTAAAGATTATCTTAAGCCCGAACTGCAGCGCAAGAAATAAGGAATTTGATTTTTATTTTGAGGAACAGGATATCAAGGGCCGGGGCAGTATTGGTAACCAGGTAACCAAATACCCCATCAAATCGGTTAAATTCAAGGAAGCCGGCAAATCAACGCTGGATGCAAAAAGACTTTGGTTTGATAATAAGTTCGGACGCCTCAATACGGATGAAAAAGGTGATTACCTGGGCAAATTTGAAGCAGAGGACCGGTTACTTGTCATTTATACGGATGGTAACTATGAAATTACCGACCAG
This sequence comes from Ferruginibacter sp., assembly GCA_044226725.1. Taxonomy (GTDB): domain Bacteria; phylum Bacteroidota; class Bacteroidia; order Chitinophagales; family Chitinophagaceae; genus Ferruginibacter. The sequence goes on from JBGAGM010000001.1 coordinate 582,041, forward strand.
GAACTGACACAGCGATTTGATACAGAAAAAGTATTGCTGATTGAGAAATTTGATGCCAATAAAATTATAACGGCAGTTTATTTCGATAAGGAAAAAGTGCAATACAGTGTTAAGCGCTTCAGGATCGAAACATCCACCCTGCACAATAAGTTCTTCTTTATTAAGGAAGGAGAGGGCAATTACCTGGAAGCTGTAACTACAGATGAGGAGCCCATACTGTCTATGCAAAGCGGCCGTGGCGCACAAATACGCAGCGCTAAAGTAACTATTAGTAAAGTGGTGGATGTAATGGGTTGGAAAGCGCTGGGTAATAAGCTGGCAGACTACAATAAATCCATTGAAATGGAATGGGTGCCGAAAGTTGCGAACAATCCGCAGGCAGAATTGTTTGAATAGTTGAATTAAACAGAAAATAAATAATGCGCAATTTACTTTTGCTGGGATTTCTGCTGTTTTCGGCCGATATGCTTGCATCTGACAGCCTCGCCTTTTCAAAAACAGAGATCATATATGGCCGCAAAGATGGTATGGCATTAACCATGACCATGGTTAAGCCTTCGGGAAAATCAAATGGCAAAGCCATTATCAGCGTACTGAGCGGAAACTGGGTTTCATCTGAAAGGATGCGGGAAAGCTTTCCGGAGCGTGCACAGATGTACGTAGCCCGTGGATATACCGTTTTTGGGGTAATGGTTGGCTGCCAGCCCCGCTATACCATCCCGGATGAAATTTCAGACCTTAAAAGAGCAGTTCGATTTGTAAGATATAATGCAAAGGAATACGCCATTGATCCGGATAAGATCGGCATTACCGGTTCTTCTTCCGGTGGTCATTTGTCCTTAATGGTTGCTACTGCCGATGAAACAATGAACAGCAAATCCACCGACCCGGTTGACAAGGTCTCCAGCAGGGTACAGGCTATTGCCGTATTTTATCCCCCTACAGATTTCATCAATTACGGCGGACCAAATACAACAGAGACGATCAACCAGGCTGCCCTTGTATTTACCGGTGTGGCAGCGGCTTTTGATTTTAAATTCTGGAACGATACAACCAAGACATATACAACGATCACGGATAGCAAAAAAAGGCTGGCTATCGCCAGGGAGGTTTCCCCCATTAATGCTGTAACCCCCGATGATCCGCCGGTATTGATCATACATGGTGATAAAGATGTGCTGGTACCCAAACAGCAATCAGAATCTATTATCGAAAAATTTAAAGAAGCAAAAGTCCCCAACAAACTTATCATTAAAGAAGGCGGCTCACACGGTTGGAAGAACCGGGAAGTGGAAGAGCAGAACTTCCTGGACTGGTTTGATACATATTTGAAATAGCCATCTTCGTAATCTCAGCTATTTAATGTTACTTTCGCTCCTGAAAAAAACGAGCAACCAATGATAAGACTGGAGACATTTGGCCCTGATGATTTTCAGCAATTAATAGACTGGATTGACAGCGAAGAATTACTTATCAAATGGTCTGGTTCTCTCTTCAGTTTTCCTTTAACTATTGAAAGTATGCAATGGTATATTAATGATACCAACGTGCCGGGCGAATCGGACGCATTTGTGTACAAAGCGGTGGAAACAGCAACTGGCGAAGTGATCGGCCATATTTCCCTGGGTGGTATCAGCTGGAAGAACCGGTCGTCACGTATAAGCAGGGTACTGGTAAGTCCGGGAGCAACAAAGAAAGGAGTTTGCCGGCAAATGACGAAAGCGGCATTGAAAATCGGGTTTGAGGAATTAGGCTTGCACCGGATTGGTCTTGGCGTGTATGAGAATAACAAAGCAGCTTTGAATTGTTATTTAAAAGCCGGTTTAAAAATAGAAGGAGTGGCACGTGATATACTCTGGTTCAATGATGAATTCCTGAGCATGGTTGAAATGTCTATCCTGGAAGAAGAGTGGCGTACGATGAATATTCAATAAATAAAAGGTAAGATTGCTTTTCGTTTTACCGGATAATCTTTAAAATTTAGCTGATACCATTTGTGATGTGCCATGGCTCTGGGTACCAGGTTGGCAAAAGTCCAGATGAAGAATGCAAGCGCCGGCATGTTCCAGCATAACAGGGCAAAGCCTGCCCACTCAACCAGTTCGCCGAAGAGGTTGGGGCAACTCACCATTTCAAATAGCCAGCCTTTGGGTATTTGATAACCTGTTTCGCCGGGTTTACGCAGGTGAATGAGAATGTTGTCTGCTTTCCAGTTTATATACATACCTGCGATGAAGAGTATGAGCCCTGCAATGAAACGTATATCTGTAAGCCAGCCTGAATCATAAATGGCGAAGTGTGAAAAATAATATCCCAGTAAAAATGTGTTGCAAAGGTTAAAAAAGATAGCAGCGCCTACGATGATCACAGGCATCTTTTTACCCCGGGTATGAAGCCTGAATGGGAAAATGAAACTCCGGTTAAAATAATGAATACAGTAAAGGCCGATCATCAATGCGATTATACTATTCCCATTGTTCAGATTTTTGATAAGGAAATACAGCATGATCAGCAGGGCAGGTAATTCCATCAGCATCCAGCCAATATGATTGGCTATTTGCGGGCCCCATTTATTACTGGTGTGACGGCCGTAAGGAGCCACAACTTTCTGCAATAAAAAAAATACTGCAACTGCAATACCGATCCAGATAAAAAAAATGATCCGGTAAGTTTGAAGTGAGATAAGCATTAAAGAAAAGGGGCTGTTAATTGGGTAAATTTTTCTCAATCAAGATAACCATTATTTTTAAACCAGTGGAAAGTATCGTGTATTGTTTCCCCAAAAGGCCTGCTGGAATATTGCAGGTATTTTTTTGCTTTGCTGCTGCTGATAACCCGGTTATCCCTGAACAAAGCATCCAGTACTTCATTTGTGTAAAGCGGTTCTTTACCGGTTAATAAAGACAATAGTTTTATGAAAGACAATCCCAGTTTCCCGGCGGTTAGAGACAAACTAACCGGCCTGATCTTTGCGTAAGATACTGCCGACAAAATTTGTGCAAGTTCAGCAAGGCTGTGCCATTCGCCACCCAGCAGGTATTGTTCGCCGGGTTTTCCCATGGTTAATGCGTTGGCAATGCCATGGGCCACATCCCGGCTGTCGCAATAATTAAATCCGCCTTTAAAAATAAAGGGAAGTCTTCCTTTATAAAGATCGATGATAGCTTTACCCATCAACGATGGCTTAAAATCAAATGGCCCAATGACAGAGGTTGGATTGATCACCAGTGTTTCCATGCCTTTACTATTGGCTTCCAGTGCTATTTGCTGTCCGGCATATTTGGATCGGCCATAGGCATAACTGGCTTCGTCTGCGGGTGCAGCAGTCTCGTCAAGCACTTCAATTTCCGGCTGTTGCTTAAAGGCATGGATTGAACTGATGTGGATGAATCTTTTGATACCAGATTTCAGTGCACTATTGACTGCGAGTTGTGTACCGGTTATATTGGTTCGGCTCATAAGGCCTGTCGGGTCGCCATTAACTGAGATTACTGCTGCGCAATGGATAACAGTATCGCAGCCCTCCATTAACATATCCAGGGCTTCTGTACTAAGCAGATCCCCCCTGATGATCTCAACAGGTAAACCTTTACAGGCACGGGTTTCGTCGGAGCGTATCAAGGCTTTGACAGCAATGTTCCTGCTGCTGAGTTCCTGCAACAAAGCCGCACCCAGGTGACCGGTAGCGCCGGTTAAAGCAACTTTCATATACTTCAATTGCCGGAAAGTTACGGTTAAGTACAATAAAAAAAGCGGACGATGTCCGCTGTTAAATCTATTTAATGTGAGCTTTTATTTAGTAGCCTCTGCGGTTACCACTGTTGTAACCACCGCCGCCATATCCGCCACCGCCACCACGATTTTGCCCGCCCGGCCTGAAACCTCCGGTACGGGGAGGGGCTGACCTTTCTTCGGCTTCCTTAACTACCAATGGTTTTTTACCCAGGGAAATATCCTTCAGGTTTTCAATTGCATCCTTAGCCTCTTCTGCATTTTGCATATCTACAAAACCAAAACCTTTGCTTTTGCCGGTATCTTTATCCATTGCCACCCTTGCACTAACAACGGTGCCAAATTTTTCAAATATTTCGGTTAGTTCAGCGTCATCCAGGTCATAAGGTAGTCCGGCTACAAAAAGCTTCATAATATTAATTTGGGTCGAAAATACTAAACTTCCAGTTGTTCATCGCAGGCTTTTCAAATTATTTTACTGAACAGGCAAAATCAATATCTAAAAAAGATTGGTTGTAGAAAAATAACTACAAAGAATCAGTCCCGCATCCTACACATCAAAATGATTATAAACAGCAACTTTATCATGAAAAAGCACCCAAAGAAACCTTCGAAAAGCCCTCAGCAATGAGGGTTTACTTTTTTTTCAAATGATCTTTTACTATTTTTATTTAAAGTTCAGTATGAGATCCTGTATTCTTCTTTTCTTCTTTCAATGTTCTGTTTGCTTTGTGAGTGCCCAAAACTTTGGCGGAAACCCTCCCTATGTAAAATGGAAACAGGTTAATACCCCGCAAGCCCGGGTAATTTTTCCGGCAGGATTGGATAGCCAGGCCAGGCGCATAGCGGCTATCACAAAATTACTGGGGGATTCCACAACCGGAACCATCGGCGGAAGTCAGCGTAAATGGAATGTCATACTTCAAAACCGGTCAACCATCTCGAATGCCTATGTAAGACTTGCACCACTCATGAGTGAATTTTATACGATGCCACCTCAAGATAATTTTTCCTTCGGAAGCCTACGCTGGGATGATAATCTCACCATTCACGAGAACAGGCACATGCAGCAGCTGAGTAATTTCAACAAAGGGTTTACCAGGGTGTTTTCTTTTTTGCTTGGTGAAGAAGGGCAACTGCTTGCAAACGGGATGACCGTACCTGATTATTTCTTTGAGGGCGACGCTGTTTGGCAGGAAACCCTGGTGAGTGCACAGGGACGTGGGCGGATGCCAGCTTTTTATAATGGATTTAAGTCGCTGTGGATGGCCGGAAAGAATTATTCGTGGATGACATTGCGCAACGGTTCGTACAGGCATTATATACCTGATCATTATGAACTGGGATACCAGGTAACCGCATACGGCTATGAAAAGTATGGAAGCGGCTTCTGGAACCGTGTTACTAATGATGCGGTGCGTTTCAGGGGAGTATTTTATCCGTTTAACCGGGCGGTGGTGCGGTATTCGGGTAAAACCTACCGGCAGTTCACAAAAGATGCCCTTGAGTATTTTAAAGCAAAAGCTTTCGCATCCGGAAAAAATAATACTGCCGCCGGGGTGAGTTATATTACCAAAGCAGGGAGACACAATGTAACGGATTATCAGTTTGCAAGCTTTATAAGTGATGACAGTCTCCTGGTTTCAAAAAGATCTTACAGTTCTGTGCCGGCTTTTTACCTCATCGCAAGAGGTAAGGAAACAAAGATCAGGGTGAGGGATATTGGCATTGATGACTACTACAGTTACCGCAATGGTAAATTGGTGTATGCAGCTTACCAGCCTGATCCCAGGTGGACAAATGTTGAATACAGCGTCATTAAAATGCTTGATATTTATACCCGGCAGCAAAGGCAAATTACCACACACTCAAAATATTTTTCACCCGATATAAATGAGGCAGGAACAGAAATACTTGCCGTACAAATAAAGCCCAACGGGCAAAATAACCTGGTGCGTATTGATGTACAGAGCGGTAAGCAGGTAGCAGTGGTTCCCAACAACCGCAATTATTTTTTTACACAAACCAAATATATCAATGCTAATACAGCAGTTTCAGCCGTCAGGAACACGGAAGGGAAGATGGCGCTTTTGACTGTTGACCTTGAAACCGGGGCACTTGATAATCTTACTCCTTTTAGTTTTAATGTGATGGGGTATCCTGTGGTGAAGGATGGCATGGTTTATTTCAATGCCATGTACGACCAGGCAGATGCAATCTTTGCGGTGGATATTCATACAAAAAAACTCTTCAAATTAACAGCTAACAGCAATGGGGTATATGCACTCGCAGTTAATAGTAAGGGAAATATAACCGTATCGGCATTTACAGCAGGTGGCTATCAGCTGGCATCAGTTAGTGCTAAAAAAGAAGACTGGTCTGAGTTTTCACCCCTTCAACTTATCATGAAGAACAACAGGTATTTTGATGATACTGCGGTGCAACTAAGCGGCAACGGGTTGCTGAGGTCTTTTGAAAATACTGGTGCCGGTATGCAGGCCCCTGTTACAAAATACCGTAAGTCATTTCGTCTGTTTAATTTTCACAGCTGGCGGCCTGTTATAGATGATCCTGAGTATGGGTATTCTGTGTACGGGGATAATGTACTCAGTAATTTTAAATCGTCGCTTACTTATACTTACAACCGGGCAGACAGAAGTCACACCCTTGGGTTCAATGCGATCTATGCAGGCTGGTTCCCGCTAATCAGTGCAGGAGTGGAGGGAAGTTTCGACAGAACAGTTGATACCGCAATTGGCAAGTCTGTAAGTTACAATGCAGCAACCGTAAAAGCCGGTATTTCGGTTCCGCTGCGTTTTGTAAGCGGACGAACCAGTAAGTTTTTGAATATTGGCGTGGGCTATAATTCAGAGCAATATTATTACCGGGGCGCAGGAAAAAATGTGTTCAGCAATAAAGCAATCAATTACGGAAATGCGTTTTTAAGTTTCAGTAACATAAGTCAAAAGGCCAGGCAGCATGTAAATCCACGGTGGGCACAAACTTTTTCACTTGATTACAGGGATGCATTTAATTTCAGTAACAGCCATAAGTTTGTGGGGCACGCCGCTTTTTATTTCCCGGGCCTGGGCCGCAATCACAGCCTGGTAATTAATACGGCATACCAGAAGCGGGACAGTTTGCCGGACCTTTTCAGCAAAAATTTTGCATATTCCCGTGGTTACGAAGCTTTAAGTACCCGGCGGATGTACAAATTGGGTGTCAATTACCAGTTGCCGGTTGCATACCCTGATTGGGGTTTTGGAAACATCTTATATTTTCAGCGAATCAGGCTAAATGCCTTTTATGACTATGGCAATGCAAAAGCAAGGGTAAATAATGTTCTTACCGAGATCAGGAACAGCAGTACCGGATCTGAGGTATACTTCGATACTAAGATCTGGAATGCCTACCCGGTGAGCATCGGGGTAAGGTTTTCGCATTTACTGGATAAAGACCTGCTGAACCCTTCAGTGAAAAACAGGTGGGAGATAATTTTGCCAATCGGGCTTATTCCTGATTAACAAGGCATTGTATTTTAAACTGAATGTGGAAATTACTAAAATGATGTAGTAAAATTACTTTTTCATTCCGGAAAATGAATATATTTGGTTCTGAAACCAACTGGTATGGAAAATTATTACTTACCTCAAATCAATGGTATAGGCCAGGAGCACGTGGAAAACTGGCTCAGGAAAAACAACTATACCAATATCAGCAAACAAAGTTTACCGCACAACGAACATGGGTTTAGCGCCAGGGGTACAACCGAAGGCGTGCTGGTGCAGGTACGTACTTTTTTGCATCCCCAGCGGCCATTTAAGCTTAGCGATTATGAAATCAGGGTATTGACCGCTAAGGCACTGAAACTAGGACTTGTAGCTTACGCCGCTTATGTAATTGTGGATGACAATAATGAACTTGCGGGAGATATAATTTGGGAAAGGCATAGTTGATCCCGCCCAAAAATCTAATCAGCCAATCAAATAATTTTAGTGAAAATGAAAAAATAACCGGGCCATTTTGTTTCAGGTTTAAGTATTTTCACAAAAAAATTACATGAAACATATTCTATTTGCAGGTATTACCACCTTATTATTAAGCACAGGTTTTTACGCAACCGCACAAAAAGATAAATCAGACAAATCCAAGCGCCCAAGTCCTCCGGCCACTGTTACTCAAAAAGTGGGGAGTACAACCATCAGCATTAGCTACAGCCAGCCTTCTGTAAAAGGAAGAACTATCGGGGTAGACCTGGAACCCCTGCCGGGAAAGGTTTGGAGGGCAGGGGCCAATGAGGCTACTGTGTTTGAAACAGATAAGGATATTGTGGTGGAAGGTAAACTATTGCCCAAAGGCAAATATGGCTTTTTTGTGATGGTGCAGGAAGAAACCTGGATACTGATTTTTAATAAAACCTGGAACCAGTGGGGTGCTTTTGCATATAAGGAAGCGGATGACGTGCTGAGGGTTCCGGTTCGTGACAGGGAAGTGGATTCATTCTCTGAAAAACTTACTTACAAACTGGATGCAGATGGTAACTGGAATATTTTATGGGGCGACAAAGATATCCAGATACAAATACAGGAGAAGAAATAATTACTAATATGCATTATAATCTATATTCCTGCCCATGGTTCCTCTCAGTCTTTGCCAAAAAGATTGCTGAGATTTAAGGGATACATAATTACTGTCAAAGGCTTTCCGATAATCTATTACGGGGTTGATCATGTATGGTTGCAACTTCTTTAGTGTGTCCATCACAAAAGGAATGATGCCAACATCTGCTCCAATCCTTTTTTTGGCAAACTTTCTGAGTTGTTTTGCCTGGAAGGGATCGGTGGCCAGTGCCAGGCTGTTGTATCCCATTTTTTTAGATTTGAGATAAATATAATAAAGGTTTTCAGTGCTGTGCTTGGCTTTTATCTCACTAAATACATGTTCTTTTGGTATGCCTATTGCAACTGCATACAAGGCCATGATTTCTCCTTCATAATAAGGACTGCCTACTGATGCGCCTGAGAACATGACATTTTTTGCGATACCATTATCGTATAAATGCTTGGCCCAGTACACACGGGCTTTCATAGTGCTGTCCCAGCCGTTTTCGGTAAACGGAACCCCGGGTACAGCAATCATATCGTATGATTTACCGGCAACTTCCCGGTAATATTTTTTGGCAGTTTTATCGCTGAAGGAACAGGCCTGCAAAAGCAGGGTCATTAAGAATATGAGTGGGAGGAAATATTTGAATACTTTACTTATAGTTACCATAGCGCAGATATTGCTTTGGAAGCTTAACATCGCTGCCTGTAAAATGTTCAGCACTTTTTCTAAAGCCTGGAAATTTTCCTGATCTCAATCATTTCATCAAACTTATCCCCGTGGCTTTTCTGGGCCTGGATCTTCCGTACAATACTCATCCCCTTAAAAACCCCGCCAAAGGCTGCAAAGCCTTGCCCATCCTCGGTTCCACGCCTGCCAAAATCCAGCGGGCTCTGATCCCCAATGCATATAAAGAATTCAGTGTTGGCTGTGCCGGGTGCCAAACGGGCAAGTGAAATAGTACCCGACTGGTGCGTTAATCCGCTTAGTTTGGTACTTTCATGTTCTATACCCGGGATGGTGATCTTTTTGGCAGGATTGGTTTGCCACATGCCCCCCTGTATGATACCGGTATTGGTAGTGGTGGGCAGTTCTTCTGTTTTCAGCACCCTGTAAAAAGAACTGTTGGTATAAAATCCCGAATCAACATAGGATAAAAATGCAGCTACGGTTTTGGGTGCTTTATCTGCAAAAAGTTCCACTTCAATATCGCCCAGCCTCGTCTCGATGATCACATGAGGGTTTTTATAATTGGGCTGACTGCAGGAGAAAAAGCTGATGAGTACAAAGCCTGATAGTAATTTTAGCATACATGCAATTTATGGTATTTTGGAAATTGCCGGCTGAAAATCCTTGTTGGCTAAACTGATGTTAATCAGCAATAAAACCTGCAGGTATTTTATTTTGTGCTGTATCTTTATAGCTAAATAACCTTTGTTTGTATGAAAAAGATCTTCCTGATTGCAGCTGTATCTTTATTTTCTTTGGCAGCATTTAGCCAGCGTATTTCAAAAATTACCATTACCGGAAACGGCACCCCGGGCGACATCGTGATCGGGCTGGATGAAAATGTGCAGGTGTATATAACAAAACAAGGACAGATCAGTAAATGGGGATTCGACCGTTTTATTGGAAACCAGGAGAATTACAACGACTACCTGGAGCCCTATGTGGGCAGGGTGGAATACTACAGTCAAAATGATGATGAAATGCTGCGTGGCCGGGTGAAATATATTGGCAGAACACTGATCAGTTATTACCCATCTTATGAAATCGAATCATTAAGAGGGAAAATAAAAAGCATAGGATCTTTAAATATGGATTACTACCAGGCTTTTGATGATAAGTCTTTTGCTGGTAGCTTAAAAAGTATAGGCCAGCAAAGTATTACCTGGTACCCCTCTTACGAGAATGAAGCGCTCCGTGGAAAGCTAAAAACGCTGGGGGCAACATCACTTACTTATTACGGCTCGTTTGAAGACAAAGCTTTCAGGGGCAAGATTAAAAGCATTGGCAGCTACACTTTTACATACTATTCTTCTTTTGAACAGTACAGCGGAAGTATGAAGAACGGTGTGTCTGTCATTAATTCAAACGGCGTTAAATTTTACTTACGCAGCTACTAAACAATATGCTGCCCTGGCTATCTTACAGGGTACAGCATCTAAAACCATTTACACGTCTTATAGAAAAAGGTCCAGTAATTGTCTGTAATGGAAGATTCTGCAACAATTTTACTTTATTACCGTTGACATAGGAGTTCATGACTACAGTGTGGCCATTTGCCATTTCACAACCATGAGAGTTATGAAAAATAAGTATAAGTTCCAGCAATGAAAAAAGATATTGAGCTGTCCGATTTTTTTGAACTAACGCCCGACCTGGTATGCCTGGCAGGCAGGGATGGTTTTCTTAAGAAGGTAAATTCAACGGTTATCCGTAAACTCGGGTATTCCGAAGCAGAATTGCTGGTTAAGCCAGTTACCGCCTTTATGCACCCCGATGATATTGAAATGACTGTTCAGAACCGCTTTAAGTTATTCCAGGGTGAAGTATTGCAGAACTTCTGTAACCGCTATATAACAAAGAATGGCGAAATTCTCTGGCTTGAATGGACATCCGTATATATTGCCAGCAGCGAGCTGGTACTGGCAATTGCAAAAGACATCACGTCGAGGAAAAGGATTGAACAGGAGGTGGAATCTCAATTTAAGAAATATAGAGACCTCGCCAGCCATTTTAAGAAACTGGTGGAAAATGACAGGAGGTACTTTGCATACGAACTGCATGAAAAACTGGCGCAACTGGTAGCCGTGGTTAACCTGGATCTAAACTGGCTAACGATGCATGCAACTGACCTTTCCGCCAAATTCAGCACCAGGCTGGAACACACTTCAGCTGTTTGTAAGCTCATGATAGAAACTATTCAGCGGCTTGCATTTTCCATTAGCCCCAGGATGCTGGATGATTTTGGATTGAATGCAACCATGGACTGGCTTTGTCATGAATTTTCGGTACTCCACGGGATTGAATGTTCCTTTATTCACGATTACAACGAAAACAGCCTCACGCATGAAATGAAACTCGATTTTTTCAGGATAACCCAGGAAACGCTGTCCGATATCCTGAATCACCCGCAGGCAGATAAAATTGAGATTAGTATAAAAGAAAGTTACCATGGCATTGAATTGCTGATACACGACAGCGGAAATGGATTCACAGCAGAGTTTGTGAAGCAATCAAAAGGACTGGCTAGTATACGGGAACGTGCACGTTCCATCAATGGAAAGATATCCTTGCAAAGCAGGCATGTAGACGCGGTAGCTATATCGCTGTTTGTAGCCAAAGAATTGAGCCAGGCTATTTCCTGATATTTTATGCCAGGCTTGCTATGTCTTATTGTATGGTTATTTGTTCCGGCTTATCAATGATTATTTCCGGTTTTTCCTTGTACAGGATTACCCGCCCGGTAATACATATATTCTTGTTCAGATAGTCTTCTATTTTACTTGGAAAAATATCTCTTACAGTTCCCCAGATCACAACGGTCAATGGTGCTTCAGGATGCCTGGCTCCGATATTCAGCAGGGTGGGCCTGTTTTTGGAGTTTTCAAAATAGCGCATATCAGCTACCAGGCCGCAAACAGTCACACTGTCTCCAATATGTTTACTTATTTCATCCAGTTTAATGGAAGTTTGGGCGTTTGCAGCGCATGTAAAAGATAAACTGGTCAGTAAAATGAGTAATGCTTTCATCCTGGCGATTTTGTTTGCAAAACTACCATATTTACTTAGATGATTATTTTATTTGCTTAATTTCATATTTGTATAAAGACAGAGGATGAAAAAAACGATATTGGCGGCAGTGTTTGCAATTTTGCTTGCTGGTAATATTTACTTTTATTTCAAAGGCAGGAATAATCCGGCTGAACCTGAAGTGAATGCTGTGCCATTCAGGAACAGTGCTTCTCTTGCGTCCTCAGCAGCAGCTTATAAATATGCGGCACCCGCATATAATATTGAAGCAGAAATGACAAAGGTTGATAAGAACCGTATGGAGCTTGAATTATATGCCTCCAGGAATAAATGCAATACCAAATATGCTTTTGTGATTGATATGCGAATTCCCTCTTTTAAAAAGAGGTTCTTTGTTTTTGATCTTGCAACAGATTCCATCATTAATTCCGGCTATGTGGCACATGGTACCGGATCCGAAACCTTCAAGAATGAGCTGGTATTCTCCAATGTACCTGATAGTCGTTGTACTTCGCTTGGCAAGTATAAGATCGGGGCATCTTACAAAGGAATGTATGGTTTGTCGTACCGGCTGTACGGGCTCGACAGTACCAACAGCAATGCATTGAAGAGGGCCATTGTGCTCCATGGGCATAGTTGTGTGCCCGATAAGGCCTATGATGAATATCCCATTTGTTTCAGTTATGGCTGCCCGATGGTGTCTACGCAGTTCCTGCAGGTATTGAAAGGGTATATAGCCCGGCAGGGAAAAGAACCGATCCTGTTATCCATCATCTATTAGTCTGCCTGTTTTTCCAGCACCAGTGTACTCATGCATCTTTCATCCGCCACGTTGGTAGTTTTCAATGGTTCAGCAAAGCTGAGGTTATATTGACGCATGCAGTCTGCCAGCAACTTTCTGGTAAGCAGGAAACGGGCTGAACCGTCGGGAATTGAATATACCCCGTCTGCCTGTAAGTTCACTTTGTCTTCTATGCCAATATCCGAGGTCATCCTGATGAATAAGATGCCACCTGGCTTCAGCAGGTTTACCAAACCTGCAAGCATGGATTGAAAGTGGCTGGTATCCCTGGCAAAATGCAAAACTGCACTGCAGATAATATGGTCAAACTGCCCGGCAGGAAAACCACTGTGTTCAATTGAGGCAACCCTGAACCGTTCACTTTGAGCAGGATAGCTGGCTTTTAACTGGTCGATGGCAACCACGTTACTGTCTATTCCGTTTATATCATAACCGTTTTGCAAAAACCAGTACATATTTCTGCCGTTGCCGCAACCGGCATCCAGGATATGGTCACCCGGTTTATAGCGCCCTTTTAGGATCTGGTCTATAAGGTAAATATCGGTATGTGAAAGTTCAGATTGAATGTTGTTTTGCATATAATAAAACACGGTTTTTATTCGTTTAAATTCATTGATCCGTAACTATGAAATCATTGCCTTTCAATTATCCACAGCTGTTGGTTACTATTTTCTTCAATGTAATTTTTAAAATTCTAACTTGGCAAAAAAATGATGTTTCAAAACACTACAATTAATTTCTGCATAAAAATATTTATTGTTTTAGTTATCAGCAGTACATTCTTATCCTGTAACAGCCATAATTCAATAAAGTCATATTTTAATGAAGAGGAAAGGGATGGCCCCCGTGAAACGATGGAAAGGGATATCAGAATGATGAAAGATCCTTCTTTGGGATATGTTCCTGCTGACCGAATTCTAAAAGCAAAGCAATACAGGGATGACTTGTGGCAATCGCAGAATAATGCTGTTTTACCAGGCGTAAGCTGGCATCCGCTGGGCCCCAAAAACCAGGGAGGCAGAACAAGAGCCTTATTGGTTGATGCAAATGATGCTACCGGAAATACAGTTTGGGCAGGCAGTGTGGGAGGGGGGCTTTGGAAAACAACAGATATTACAGCCAGTGAGCCCGATTGGGTCCCGGTAAACGACTTATTTGGCAATCTTTCAGTCACATCAATTGCACAGGACCCCTCCAACCCACTGGTAATGTATTTTTGCACAGGTGAACAAGGATATGGAAACGGGGACGCCATACGGGGCCTGGGTGTTTGGAAAACTACCAATGGGGGAACAACCTGGAACCAGCTTGCATCAACTACAGGCGCTACTTTTTATTATTGTCAAAAAATGACGGTCAACAGTACCGGTGTTGTTTTTGTTGCAACAGCCACCGGAGGTCTGCAACGGTCTTCTGATGGCGGCACCACTTGGACTAAAGTACTGGGAACCGGACTCGGAATTACCGGTGCAGTAAGTAACTTTTCTTACGATGTGGACATCGCTGCCAATGGCGACATCTATGCAACACTTAATGGAACGGTTCATAAATCCACCAATGCAGGTGTAACTTTTGCAGCAGCGCAAACCATTGGTATTGCTGCAGGGCGTATCGAACTGGCGTGCGCTCCAAACGATGCTAACTATGTATATGCACTTTGTGAAAACTCCAGTGTAGTAGCGGGAGTTTTGCGTTCCACAAATGGAGGGACCTCCTGGAGCACCAGAACAGAGCCGGCAGATGCAGACCCCGGAATACCTGCTGCAGATTTTTCAAGAACACAGGCCTGGTATGATCTTACTATTGCTGTTGACCCGAATAACAAGGATATTTTGTTTGTTGGCGGCGTAGATATTTTCAGGTCGGCTGATGGTGGGGGTACCTGGGCACAAACCAGTCACTGGTATGGAGGATTTGGTTTTCAGTATGCACACGCCGACCAGCATTTCATCCTCTTTAAACCGGGCAGTTCCAGTATTGCCTATTTCAGTAATGATGGTGGAGTTTACCGCACTGCCAACGCTAACGTAACAACACCCACCCTTTCAGACAAAGGTACTAATTATGTTACCGCACAGTTTTACTCCTGTGCCATACATCCAACAGCTTTAACCAATTATTTTCTGGCAGGGGCACAGGATAATGGGTCACATCAGTTCACACAGGGGACTGTACAAAATACAACAGAAGTTACAGGTGGCGACGGCGCTTTTGTTCATATCGATCAGGACCAGCCCCAATACCAGTGGACATCTTATGTGTATAATAATTTTTATCGTTCTGCTGACGGAGGTTCTACCTGGACAAATGTTACTACAACAGGAGGCGATTTTATTAGTCCAACAGATTACGATGATGCTAATAACCGCATGTACATGTGCAATACCAGCGGTACATACAAGCGCTGGGACAACCCGCAATCGGGCAATACATTTGCAGCTGTAACTGTTGCTGCTTTTGGTGGTGGGCTGGTGTCTGCTGTCAGGGTATCTCCAAATACAGCAAACCGGGTATTCTTTGGTTTGGACAACGGACAGGTAGTAAAGGTGGATAATGCGAACACAGCTAGCCCCACATCCACCAATATCAGTACAGGACTGCCTGGCGGTTATGTTACCTGTGTGGAAGTGGAAACCGGGAATGATAATCACCTGCTGGTAACTTATTCCAATTTCGGCCTTAACAGTATTTGGGAAAGTACCAATGGTGGTACCAGCTGGACAAGCGTAGAAGGAAATTTGCCTGATATGCCGGTGCGCTGGGCTTTATTCAACCCTTCCAACAGCGACCAGGTTATTATTGCTACCGAGTTGGGAGTGTGGAGTACCGACAACCTGAATGCTGCATCAACGGTGTGGGGTGCCAGCAACTCCGGACTTGCAAATGTTCGTGTTGACATGTTGCAAGTCAGAAGTTCTGACAAACTGGTGATTGCGGCCACACATGGCAGGGGCTTATTCTATTCTGATATTTTTACAACTCCTACCGCACTGTTCAGCGCCGACAGGCTGGTCACTTATAAAGGAGTACCGATCCAGTTTACAAGTAGCTCTTACAAGGGGACCTCCTGGAGCTGGAATTTCGGCGATGCAGGTACTTCCACCCTTGAAAATCCAACACATGCCTATAATTCCGATGGTCAGTTCAGTGTTACCCTTACTATCAACAGCGGGGCATCTACTTTAACAAAGAACCTGTATATACAGGTGCTTCCTCACAGAGGCACGCCTTACACACTGGCGCAGGGAGGAAACTTTGACAGCAATCCATTGGATTTTGGTCCCGACCTGGTATCAGGTACCGCCTGGCAAAGAGGCAGCTCGGCCATTGCAGGAAAGAATGGAACCAATAGTGGTGCTTTTGCATGGGTTACTGGTCTTGCCGCCAGCAATTATGCCGATAACGGCGAAGCAAGCCTGATGACCCCTAATTTTAATTTTAGTGCCATTGGTGCCTACCTGGTTAGGTTCAGGGCAAAATATAATGTTGAAACAGATTACGATGGTTTCAGGGTAGAGTACACGCTTGATTCAGGAAGAAGCTGGATCCCGCTTGGTACTGCAGTGATAGCAGGCTGGTATAATAATGCCAATATAGCCGGTACCACATCATTCCCGGCTAATGAAGCATTCTTCTCAGGTTCATCAGCAAGTTTTACCAGTTATTTCTTCGATCCTACTTTACTGCTGCAGGGGCAATCCAGTGTGGCATTCCGTTTCAGGTTCCGTTCGGATGTAAATACGAATGCTGCAGGTGTGGCAATCGATGATTTCGAGATCATAGGGCCATTCAACAGCCCTCTTGCGGTGAACCTGCTTAATTTTACCGCCTTTAAAAAGAACAGTGATGTTTATTTGAACTGGGTAACGGAGAAAGAAGTTGATATCAGCAGTTACATACTGGAAAGAAGTTACGATGGTGTCAGCTTTGCTCCGGCTGCTTCCATACCGGCTGCCAATGCCGCATCAAATACTTACAGTTATACCGATTGGAATGCAGTGGTGAATGCTGCATTTTCAAAATATATTTTTTACAGGCTAAGAATCGTGGACAAAACAGGAAGATTTAAATACAGTGAGATCGCTAAAGTATCGCTGGATAAAGCCGCAAATCAAATCAGCATTGGCCCCAATGTATTTAACAGCTTTGTTTCAGTTTATACCAATGAAGCAATCAAAAAAGTGTATGTATTTGACATGAGTGGTAAAATGGTTCATCAAACATCCAATATGATTGGAAACAAGATCATGCTACCGGCCAGTCTGCCCCAAGGGATGTATGTATTCAAACTCGTTACTGCCACAGGAACAATCACCACCAGGCAATTGGTAAAGGGAGGCTGACATATTCCTCCATAATATAATGAAGAATGCCTTAGAGCGCAATCCAACGGATATACCGGCTGCTGCTTTAAGGCATTTTTAATCCTGTGAGGTTAATACCAGGACTGTTTGTTACAACAAAACTAACTGAGTATCATAAAAAAGCTAAGCGTTTTTATACCTGAAAATGAAACAGGTGAAAATACCTGATTGGCAGCAGCAAAGGCGCTTTTCAGACTATTAAAAAAAGTTGCCCATGCATAGGCATAGGCAACTTTCACTTTTAGAAAACCCCTGGAACTTCCTGCCTAATATGATGGGTGTGTTCAAACATTCAGGCATACCGGCAGGAATAAATTTTATGTGGATTCAGACGATAGGTTCAGATTGGTAAGGTTTAATAAAGCAGGCTTATCCTGTTTTCTGCATCAAAGTGAAGATTAATTGTGCAGATAAAACAGCGTTAAAATACTGGTTTTTAAAACAGGTGTTTCTACGTGGTTAAGATTTTCTAAAAACCGATCTGGAACAGGTTGTTCCTGATGGCAAAAATGACCAGTCCGGCAGTATTACGGCAACCTGTTTTAGTGAGCAGGTTATTCCGGTGGCCTTCTACGGTACGTGGGCTAATGAAAAGCCGCTCTCCGATTTCAATGTTAGATAACTCCTGGCAGAGCAGTGTTAATACCTCTTTTTCCCGTGCAGTGAGATCTATTGCTATATTGCTGAGGTTTTTGATATCGGCAGATCGGTATTGCGATGCATTGCGCATGGCTGCAAGCGTCTCCTGGGTAAAATAGAACCCATTCCTATAAGTGGAATGTATGGCCGCTTTCAGTTCCTCTATTTCGCAGTTCTTGGTAAGATACCCGCAGGCCCCGGCTTCTATCATTTTTGCCACAAAACGCTCCTGGTTGTAAGTGGATAGAACGATCACTTTAATCGTGGGATAATTTTTCTGAAGAACAGCATTCAATTCAACGCCATTCATCACCGGCATTTCCATGTCTATCAGGGCTATATGAGGTAATTGACCTGAGCTTTCCAGTTCATCCAGGAAGAGCCTTCCGTTTTCAGCTTCCGACAAAAGCATAAAGCCGGGCACAGACCGTATCAAAGCAGCCAGTCCGCTTCTGAAAAGATGCTGGTCGTCTACCAGCGAAATCAATATCTCACTCATCTTAAATTCCCTTTGGGGCGGGTATAATCAATTTAATAAAAAAACCTTTTTCAACAACGGGTAATTCATAAACAGCCTGTATCATACGCAGCCTGGCCTCGATATTCTGCATTCCCATTCCATGTTTTTTTCCGGCTGCAATATCAAGTCCCTTTCCATCGTCCTGGTATGTAATAATGGCCTGGCTGTTCTCCTCAAAACACCTGATCAGTATGCGGTTTGCATTTGCATGCTTCACCGTATTGGTCATGAGCTCCTGCAAAACACGGTAAATGGCCAGGGCTGTTTGTTCGGTAAAGTTACTGAGTCTTTCACCCAGTTCATTATCAAAATCAAGTTTTATGCTGCCTGCGGCATTAAAATTATCAAAAAGCTCATGGAGTGCGCTCTCGAGCCCAAAAAGTGACAAGCCCGGCGGCGAAAGACTATGCGAAATATTGCGTACCGTGCTGATGATATTATCGATAAGCGGTTTGTAGGATGGTTTATCTGCAGCCACCTCAATATGTTGCGACATGATCATTTTCAGGTTTGACAGGGAAGCGCCCACATCGTCATGAAGATCCCGCCCAATGCGTTTCCGTTCTTCTTCCTGCGACAGGAGGGTGGCATTCAGCAGTTGCTCACTATGATAAAGTTCTGCTTTTTGCATGGCTTCCTTTTGCTGTGTTATCCTTCGCTGGTACCTGATAAAGAAGAAAATGAATGATGCTGCCAGGATGAATGTACCTAACATGGCAAATAATACAGAAAACAGGATATTATCGTTTACTGTTTGCATTTGATGAACCCGGTTGAGAAGAGTATGTACATCAGCAAAACTAAGGAAGAATGGCCTGTCCAGAAAATCAGCATGGTGGAAGCCGACAGCTTTTGCAAAATGAAATTTGAAAAAATAAACAGGATAAAAGAACCTGAGAAATACAGGAATATACCGGTGCTGAAATAAAAATAAGGAATATTCAATGGCCTGGTGTCCGACTGTGCCAGCTGGGCAAAATACCTCAGTGCAAACAAAATGCAGATTATACTTTCAACATAGCGGGTGAAGCTGCTGTATAAATAAATGCTCTGCAAAAACAAAGCATTCAGAACACAGAATATCGTGAACCCTGCCTGTAAATAGAGGAACCACTTCTTCTTTTCTTCC
The DNA here is from genome assembly GCA_044226725.1 of Ferruginibacter sp. Lineage (GTDB taxonomy): Bacteria > Bacteroidota > Bacteroidia > Chitinophagales > Chitinophagaceae > Ferruginibacter. The sequence goes on from JBGAGM010000001.1 coordinate 601,588, forward strand.
CCGAACAGGTGCTGGTAAAACCAGATGAGCAATAATCCTTCTATCAGTGTGAACAGGTGAAACAGGGGCATGTTATTGGAATGAAATACCCTTCCAATAATGGTTGCTGCTGTATTAATGACTGCTGTAACCAGCAGGTAAAACCAGATTATTTTCAAAGCAAATGGTAATTGCCGGTATTTAACCAGCCCAATAATAATTGGAACCAGGATAAAAAGGGGAACTATAATGGAACTGAACTGTTTCCAGAACATCTTTTAGGGGTTTATATTGCAATATTAGCATAAAGTAAAGCTTTACGGAAAATAAAAAAGCAGTTCAAAACTGAACTGCTTTTAATTACATAGACAATTAATGTTTCGGTAAAGGTTATTTTATGTAAGATAACCCCGGTAGGTCTATTGAAATAACGGGCTCTGAACATCGCAAATACTTGGGCACGGCGATGTCAGGTCATAAATACTGCTCTGGTCAACCAGTCCGCCACTGCCATCTGGTACCTGGATTTCCAGTATGTCCTGGTTAAGATCATTTACCGGAACCAGTACCAGTTTTAGGGTAGAAATGTCTTTTGGATCCGACATTCCCAGGTAAGCCCTTACTGATGGACATTTGGTAAAATCCGCGAGTGATTGAATATCGCTCATCGGAATATTGAAGGCCCGGATGTAATTGGGATCCTTGTCAATACCTGAAATGTAGTTTCGGTAATTCGTAGTGTACGCTACACCTACAGATTCAGGGATACCTGGCTGTGGTATAACTTGTGTTGAAATCGGTTGTTCGAGGATTGTTTGGGTGCTCATGATTTGTTTTTTTTGGTTTGTTAGGAATTTTGTGACATGGTTTATAAATACCAGAAATGGTTAACGTAAAATTCTAATGCTTAGTATGTGGCAGGCAAAGAGATTATAAATTTTTAGAAATCTGCTTTATCTTTAAGTAAATAACCTCCATCATGTTTAAGCCATTGTTTGTTTTAACAGCAGGGTATTTTTCCTGCATAACATTTTGCGCAGCTCAAAAAAAGGGAATGCTGCCATTAACGGGTCTCCAATACTATAATGAGGGTATTACCACACAATCGCTGGCAATAAAAATAAACGGCCAGCAGCTGTATGGAAGCAGGGTTCCTTTGAACCAGGATATTGAGATCAGTTTTCAGCAACCGGCTGGTTTTAAAGCTGATAAAAAGAAAAATTATTTCATCGGAGCAGAATATATACTGGTCTCCGATAAAGGGAATGTGGTGCTTACGAAGCCCAACCTGCTTGCAGACAAAGAAGCAAACGGATTTACTGCAAAGGATCTTAAAATGCTTACTGCCAGGTTCAGCATTCCTGAAAAAACGGTACAGCCCAATTCAAAAGCCACTATTAAGATACGCTTGTATGATTTGAAAGGAAATAATCAGATGCGGCTGGAATACCCGGTAAGCATTGCTTATCCACGGGAAAATATTTGGCTTACTAAAGCTGTGCAACTCGTTAAATCGCCGCCGGGTTCTTTATTTATGGTAAATGAAATTCAGCCTAAGACCCTGGCATTTTTTGTTGACACTGCTGTGAAAACAGATCCGAAAATGGCTTACCTCAACCTGGATATATCCAAAATAGCCGGCACAGATGTCATCAGTATGTTGCAGGGCAAAGATTATTTTTGGGTGTACGATACAGCTTACAAAGAAATAAAGATCAAAGAAACGCTCTTGAAAAAAGTAGGTGGTGCCATGGAAGGGGGGAATGTGAATGCCACGGTTAAGATCCCATTCAGGCCGAAAACAGGAAACTCCAAAGGATATATCATACGCTACCGGTGGGAAAGTGCTGATAAGAAACAGGTGATGGATATAGTGGTAACAAATTAAGCTGTTCTTATAAAAAAGCAGGAACCCGCCTTGGTGTTCCTGCTTCATTTGCCGGGGTTGTTTCGTAACTGTTATGAAAAGGCTGCTGCTTGTTTTGCTGAATCAACATAGGCAAAGAAACTGCATACCTGCCCATCCCTGAATGCGAATTCCATAAGGGCTTCCTGTTCAAATGATTTTCCGGTGCTTTTTATGATTGCACTTTCAAATACCTTTGCAAAGACCCGGTCGCCGCAGGCATACAATTGCCGGGGTTCGAACGCAGTGTATGTCATTTCATTGTTCAGGTCGGTAAAGAAAGCAGCTCCCCCTGTCTTACCTGAATAAGTTCTGGCAAAGGGAACCAGGGTATTGTTCCAGGTAGACCAGGTAATATCATCTGTACACATATCAAGTATACCGGCAATATCACCCTGTCCAAAACAGGCAAAAGCCTGCTGCACTTTTTCAATTTGACTGGTAGTGGTTAATGTTTCCATTTTTTTTTGTTTTAATGGTAATTGTAAATATTATGAAGCCATTATAGCTGGTTGGCTAAATACAATGCAGCTGTATCGTGGTAGTTTTGATATTCGCATATCCTGCCATCTTCGTTGAAGACCCAGCGCATGGCCCAGTCGGTAAAGTAAGGTTTACCGGTTGCCCTGGAATTACAGTTCATATTACCAAAGGCAACTACCGTATTTTCGCCGGCTTCATTGATTGCAATAGGATTAAAGTCAATGAATTCCACTTCACTTAATAACCGGTTAAAAAAATCAGCCGCTTGTTTGCCTGTATAAGTTCCTCCCTGGGCTGAAGTGCCCTGGCCCATCGCAACCCAATGGCAGTCGTCTGCAATTTTATCCAGGATAAAGGCAATATCACCCCGGCCAAATGCTGCATAGATCGATGCTACTGTAGCAACCTGATCCGTTGTTGTTTCGTTGATCATAATGGTTTATTTATTGAGTTTAAAATTTACTTTGCTGATTGCTGTAACAGCAGCAGGGCTCCCAGGTTTTGTACCGACCGGTGTTCCGTTATTTTTCCTGCTTCATTGAATTTGAAAACATCACAGTCTTTATACCTGATGGTTTTACCGGTGGCTTTTATACCCATCAGGTCATTTTTGAAAACACCGGTCCAGTCTGCATAATAAAATACATAATCACCCTCGGCTACCATCACTTCGTTTTCCGGCTTTAAATTCTGAAAACTGTTCATAAGCATTTTAAGCATTACCTTGGTACTGTCTGCACTATGTACCGGTGGCATAGTTTCATCACCATACTCAATGTAGTTCGGTGCAGCATCTTTCACCATGGCATCCAGGTCTGCTTTTGAAAAGGCATCCATACTGGCCCGGATCACTTTTTTATTGCGTTCGGTTTTTGATTCCACAGCTGGTTCTTTCTTTTGTTCTTCAGCAGTTTTGTTTGATTCAGAGTTACAGGCAGCCATCATAGCAGCAATGGTAAAAAGCAGCATCGTTCTTTTCATTTCTGTTAGTTTTTGTTTTAAATAATGTTTGATAGCAATTACACAGAACCTGGCTGTTTGGATTTATTCGCTGAATTTTTTTTTCAGAATTTTACATAGGTGCTCCGTAATTTTTTATCCAGGCCAAGCCTGATCGCTTTGCGGGCCTGCTTTCTTAAGATGAATTCAAAAATGCTCATCCAGCCGGGTAAATTGCTTTCACTTATATTGAACAGCCAGGCAAGCGCCAGTTTATCTTTCGGGAATCCATTCTTTTTGCATAAGCCATCTGATGCAAGCCCGTATCCAATTTGCAGGGATTCTTCAAAACCACGACTGGCAGGTCTCAGTTCCACCAGGAACCTGCAGGTATTGTTACTCCTGTTTCTGAAAAGATGGTTGATTCCTGCCTCAGCAGTGGCAGATTCGCCCGGATGCAGGCGGGACAAGGCTTTACCAAGCTGCACCTGCACCTCACCTTCAGTGCAAGTAAATTTCTCCGAGTAAGTTTTGTGATAATGAAGACCAACTCCGCCGCCGGGAGCAAGTTCCACTTGTACCAGCGTGTATTCCCCATCTGTGTCCTGCTGTGTTTTTAAAAAGACTACTGTGTCCTTCTGAATGGGATTGTAAATTTTTCTTTCCATGTAACAGATACACAGAAAATGAAGGAAAGGATTTTTATAAATAAAAAAATCAGGCAGCCGTTCTCTTACGCTGAATGATTGCTTTTACAAAGCCATTGGCCGATGTGGGAGTAATGGTATGGTTGCTGTTGAAAGGTATATCCAGGAAATCTCCTGCTTTTAAACGGAATATACTGCCGCCAATGTTGCACTCACAGCTCCCTTCCAGTATCAGAAAACTTTCTTCAAATTCATCTTCGTGGTGCCCTTCCTCCTCCAACTTGTCCGATAGCCAGGCAATACAAACTTGCAGTTCGTCAGTAAATACAAGGAAAGATGTTTTGATATTGCCATGATCCGTTTCCGGAACAATACCGGCAATCGCTTCATTCCAGTCTGTTGAATCACTGTTGCGATCGATCAGCGGGGGGTTCTTAATGTCTATGGAGGCAGCAGGCTGCGTGTGTAAAAGTTTGGAAAGGATTGCTCCTTTCAGTTCATCAGAACCCTTAACCCCGCTGTATTGCTTCAGCGCTTCTTCCGTTTCCAGTATCATTTGCTGAAGCTGACTGTCACCAGCTGCAGCAAGCGTAATGGCCGTTGATTCATTTTCTGGAAGAAGGCCCAGGCAATAAGCTTCAATGATACCGGATTCTTTGTAATTTTCCATGCTGCTGTGTTACTTGCTTAATTGGTTTCTTAATATCTGAAGGGCCATCCGGATACGGGTTTTAACCGTACCCAATGGAAGCCCCAGTTCTTCGGCTGCTTCCTGTTGTGTATAACCCCAAAAATATACCAGGTTTATAACAACCCGGTGCTTTTCGTCCAGCTTTTCAACCGCTTTTCCAAGGCCGATATACTCCAAATGTACCGGTTCGGTGGCAAGTGCATGGGTATGTACACTTATTTCCGCTTCCCGGATTTCTGTTTTAGAAATATGTTGCCGGGAACGAAGAAAGTTGAGTGCTGTATTACGGCAAATGGTTACCAGCCACGTAAATAACCTGCCTTTATTACTGTCGTACCGGTGTATATACTTCCATGCTTTTACAAAACTATCCTGCAAAAGGTTCTCGGCTTCTTCATTATTCTTTACAATTGAAAGCAAAATGCCCAGCATGGCACCACTGTAATTATCATACAGCAGCGCAAAAGCCTGGGGATCCTGTGCCCGGAGTGCCTGTATCAGTTCAGCTTCTGAAAACATGAGGTTTTGGTTCTGCAACACTGATGTTGCAGGTAAAAGTAAAATTTTATTATCAATTCAATATCCGTTCAGCATGATTGTGGTTTACAGGTTCACATCAACCCCTGTACCAAATGTATAGGTCTCGCTGGTAACACCCGCTGCAGGGGAGGCATCGTACTGGTAATTGTACCGGATAACCACGGATACCTTTTTGGCTGCTTTTATTTTAAAGCTGCTCTGGTTCAATAACCGGTAATCACCGGCATCAAACATCACCGGCTGGTAATACGTGGTGGTAACAAATTCTGTTTGCTTATTGGGGGCAAATGTAAACGACAGGTAGTTGCTGCAGCGCCAGTCAGTAATATTATGTGCTGCCCCTGTTTCCTTCTCTACTTCGTACATGGGCAATGAACCCATATATAATTTTGTTTTTGCAGTTTCCAGTATTTTGAACCGGGGGCCGGCGCCAATCAAATACCTGAACTTTATTTTGGTGATGGTATTCTGCTGCAGTTGTGTAAATGCTTCCAGTCGTAAGACCTTTGTTAGTTTATAGTTGTAACGCAGGTGCAGGAACCCATAGTCAACGTAAGATTGTTTATCTCCCTTTAAAAAACCATAACCCCCTAAAAAAAGATACAGGCTTTTTTTAGACTTGTATTGTACATGCGCATTGGCATCCACATCAAAAACCTTTTGCCCGTAGTTAGTAAGTGCAAAACTGCCCCCCACACTGCCCGCCCAGCCGGTGGTATCGGTATGATAACGCTGGCTTTCCATATTCACTATCTGGCCCCGGCTTTCATTCGCTGTAATGCATGCAGCAGCTGTGCTTAACAGGAGCAGTAAAAACTTTCTCATAATTGGTTGCAGCTGTTTGGTAAACCACAGCATGTATTTATTTTACGGGTACCATACCGTTATTATTTCAATAAGGTTACATAGCCTGTTATCGGGTCTCTTCCATAACCGGGCTCTATTACGTAATAATACGTGTCAAACGGCAATGCTTTGCCATTGCGCATTCCATCCCATGGTACCGGGTAACCTTTTGCCGATTTAAAAACCAGCTGACCGGCACGGGTAAACACTTCCACACGGCAATCAGGGTAATCATTCAGGTAACTGATTTGCCATTTATCATTCACGCCATCGTTATTAGGCGAAAAGGTATTGGGTATCACAGGCGGTTTCTGTATCTTGATATACACATCATCATGGCGCTTGCAACCTCCCCTGGATGTTACCGTAAGAGTGTAGGTAATATCATCCCTGATGCCAATGGCCACAGGATTTTTTACCGTGTTGTTATTGTTCACAAAATACAGGTTGGGGCTCCAAACATATTGAAGATCTGCACCGGTAACCGTTGGCGACAACACGATCTTTATATCCTGCAAAATCATTCTGTCCTCACCGGCATACACAGTTGGGTTGGGATAAACTTTAAAAAGCCTGCTGATCGTATCACTGTTACAGCCATAAATATTTACTGTGTGGAATTTGATGGTATACTCCAGTGTATCGGCATACACATGCGTGAAGGCCGGCAGGCGTGGTTTCAAACCGTCGCCCATATCCCAATACCATTCGGTGGTCACGCCTGTGTTTTGATCCGTCCTGTCGCGGAATGTTACCACATCTCCCAGGCAGGCTGAAGGCTGGCTTTGATAAAAGTCAGCAACCGGCTGTGGGTGTATATTGGTAATGGCGATCACTGTATCATGCTGGCACCCGATTATATTACCATTGAGTATGGCCAGGCTGCGGGCCGCCAGTTTAACATTGAACGGGCCGGTTGATGAATACCAGTGTGACGGATTCAGTAAAGTGGAGTTGTTATTAATACCGCTGGATGGTTCTCCAAAATCCCAGGCATAGGTCATTTGCGTTCCATCCGGCATGGTGGAAATATTTTTAAACCCTACAACAGCATTCGGGATGCAATAATCAGGTTTATCGGGCGTGAATGCCGGCACAGGGTAGGGGTTAACCCTTATCCCGCCTGCGGCACTGGCTTTTACACAACTATTACCTGTGGTTTGTATGGCGTACTGGAACAGGGGCCCGCCTGCAGTAGTTGTTGGCGAACCACTGATCGTCACTGTATTTCCGGCAACGGTATAAGTGATGCCGGGTGGCAGGTTACTGATGTTAACACCTGTTGCACCACCACCGATGGTATAAACGATCGGATCGATGGGTGTGTTCACACAAACAGACTGGTTTTCATTGCCTGATGTAAAGGCAATGGTATGATCCGGATTTACTGTAATAGAACCGATTGCATTAGCCTGCAAACAGGTATTTCCGGTTGTCCAGATAGTAAACGGAAACAATGGCCCGCCCGAGGATGGATTTGGTGAACCTGTGATAGTTACTGTATTGCCTGTTACAGAAAAACTCACGCCAGGAGGCAAACCGGATATCAGTACTCCTGTGGCGCCTCCTCCTAAAGTATAGGTTATGGGAGCAATAGCTGTATTGATACAAACTGTTTGAACATTATTGGCTGATGTAAGTGAAAGACTGTGATTGGGATCAATTGTAATAAATCTGTCGGTAACCGTACTTCTGCAACCGGCAGCCGATTCATTGTACATGGTAACATGATAAGTGCCCGGCCCCGGGAACAGGTGTCCGAACGTGGAACCGGGTGCATGGTTCTCTGCAGGTGACAGGTCGCCAAAATCCCAAACAGTGTTATTGAGCGTAACAGATCCGGGTGCTGTTGACAGATCCGTGAATGAAGTAGGTATTTGCTCACAACTGGGCAATGCCACACTGAATACTGCATGAGCCGTGTCCAGCACCGTAATTGTCTGTGTTTTAAAATCGGTACAACCCCCGGCGGATGCGGTGTAGGTGTACGTAATAGTATGGGTACCCACGCCGGCAACCTGCGGATCAAAGATGCCCGAAGCAGAAGTGCCCGGACCACTGTAAACGCCAGTGCCGGGAACAGCACCCGTTTCACTGGCCTGGGTTAGCTGGAACGGTGGCACCAGCAAACAGGTGTTGGGTATATTGTTGAACTGTACTAGCGGTGCCGCATGTACAACTATGTTTTGCAATTTATCATTTACACAAACCCCGCCGGAATAAGCCCGGTAACGTATGGTAAATGTTTTGGTTAATGGCGACTGGAAATTGGGATACAGGTGTGTATATACTTTGCCTGTAAAGGGGGTATTGTCGGTATCAAATACAGCAGGCGCATTAACATTGTCCCAATATATCTCCGTTTTGGTTATGCTGCCGGGAAATACAGAAGATGCTTCTGTAATTTCCACCGGAACATTGGCACAAAGTGAGGACGCATTGCTGATGTTGAAATTTGCAACCGGGAAACTGCCATTGATGAACAATTGCTGGGTGATCGTATCCCTGCAGCCTGTAGTATTGTTCCATACGATCAGCCGCACATTATAAGCACCTACTGCACTGTAACTGTGTGTTGGGTTTTGTAAGGCCGAATTGTTCAATGGACCTGACCCGGGATCGCCGAAATCCCATACCCAGCGGTTAATGGCTGCGTTCAGCAGTTTGCTGGTGTCGATGAACTGGGCATAACTGTCGTTCAGACAAACTTCGGGAATGATGAACCCTGCCTGGGGTCTGTTACTAATATTTATCACAGCAGCCGATACGGGGTTACTGATACATCCTTTGTCATTTCTTACACTGAGTGTTACGTTATAGCTGCCTGCGGTGGCATAGATATGTGTTGGGTTTTGAAGGGTACTGCCCGGAGGGCCATCACCAAAATCCCAGTTCCACTGATCCAGCACGCCAATATTGGGAGCCGAGCCATCTGTAAAACTGATTACCCTGGTCTCGCAGGTGGGGGCTGTAAAACTGAATGCTGCAACCGGCAGGGGATTAACCAAAATAGTTCCGGTAAGCAGGGGTTTTACACACGGCCCCAATGTGCTTACGGTATAGGTGAATGCAGTGCCCGATGCAACGGTTGGGCTGCCGGAAATGGTAACCGTATTGCCGCTCACAGAAGAGCTGACGCCTGGCGGCAAACCGCTGACTGTAACCCCGGTAGCGCTGCCGCCAAAATCATAAGTGATGGGCGTGATGGCAGAATTTTTACAAAGTTCCTGTGCATCAGTGCCGGCAGCGGATGTCCTTACCAGCGTGGCATCAGCAGTAACCGTGATGGTACCGGTAAAATTAACTGCAGCACAGCTGTTGCCGGTAGTAGTAATGGTATAACCGAACACACCGGATACCGTGGGTGTTCCCGCAATGGTTATGGTATTGCCTGCAAGCGAAGCTGTAACGCCGGCAGGTAAGTTCAATGCAGGTTGTATGCCACTGGCGCCCCCGCTGATGGTAAGTGTAAAGGGTGTTATGGGGTTGTTGATACAAACCACCTGGTCGGGCGTGCCGCTGTTTAAACCAATTGCATGTAAGGGTATCACCGTTACCAGTTGCGCAGAAGTGTCGCTGTTGCAACCACGACTGTTAACGATCCAGTGTCTTACTAAAAAAGTGCCGGTATTTGTAAAAGTATGAGAAGGGTTCTGTAACAAAGAAGTATTGGCAGCACCACTCGCAGGATCACCAAAATCCCAATGCCATTCGCTTACGGTATTTCCGGGCAACGGATCACTGCTGCTGGTAAAACTGGTGGCAAAGCCGCGGCAGGTTGCGGGGGGCAGGGCAAAATTACCAATAGGTTTCACAACTGTAAAATCGGCAAATGTTCCCTTTGGCATGAGGTCGTCACACACATTCCGGTATGTATCCGCATCTGTTCCGTCATCTACGGTAAGGGTATAATTACCAGGTGGCAGCTGAGAGGGGAGGGTAACTGTTAAGCTGGTAATGGTAAGATCGCCGTTTGCACAACCGGATGTAATACCCGTTGGTTTAATATTACCCGGATTGATGGTGAATTCGCTGCCGCTGGAGGTTACACTGGGGCATTTTATATCCGTGGTAAAGAATACATCCAGTTTTGAACAACCGCCCACCACTTGATCAATTGCCGGAGGTACCCCGTCTGAAATAACTGCAGTACCATCCTGGAAACTAAGATCGTATCCCGCAGGCGAATTGCTGTAATTAGTTACCATCAGCAGGTAATTATGGCCTGCAATCAGATCTGGCATTTTATTGATCAGCATGCCGGGCGTGGTGTAACATTCTATCAGGGTAGTTCCTGTTGGCCCGCAGCCCGTTACACCGGTGCTGCCTGTACCATTTAACGTTAAAACCAGGGAAGGAACTGTAAAAACATCATTGGGGTTGTGCCCGGTTATATCAAAAACGATGAAATCATAGTCATCCGTGATTGTCATCGGCGTTAGTAAAAAGCCCAGCGTTCCAGCCTGGAAACACTTGAACTTATACCAGAAAGACCGGGTGGAAGGGAAGGGGGCACCCGGACAGGCAGTGGGATTGACATTGGGGCCGGTACAGGTGGTAACCTTATCCTGGTGAAAGACCTTGCTGCCACATACGGGTATTGCCAGATCCGGCACCATGCCATAACCTGCGCAGGCTGCTGAAACAGCATTATTTACAAAGGGAGCTTTTTGTGCAAAAGCATAAACGGGCAAGAACAGTACAATCAAAAAAAGCTTTCTCATTACAATTCAATTAGTTTACTGGATGGAAAGGCTTTTCATGAAAGACATTGAATTGCAATTTACTTAAAAGGATCAACAAATTAAAGCCTAAAATCAGTTAATCTGCGGCTTTTACCAGTTTCCAAATCACGGCATTGTTATAAGGCTGCAGCAATTGCCCGTTACTTAACAGCAATTCATCTTCAGGTCTTTTGGTACTGTTGCTGCCGTTGCCTTCATTATTGGAGAATACCAGGCATCTGCAGCGCATAAAAGCAGCGGCATTGCTGTCGAGCAAAACGGTAATGCTTCCCCCTTTGCCGGCCCGGCCTGCTTCGCCCCGGAAGCCTTTTGAACTAATTCCCGGCTTACCGCCATCCGATCCGTCAGCAAATATCTTCAGCTGGCCTTTCGCCGGGTTCACATAAAACTGGTCAGTATTACTGCTGCCCGGCACCGGTATACTAACTTGCAGCAGCTGCAGGCCAAACAAATGAACTGCCCTGACCTGCACCGTAAGTTCAGGTCCGTTGCTGCCATCTTTTCCATTCCTGTTCAATGCGCCCAGGCACAGCAGTTCAAATAAAAAATCAACATCTTTTCCATCCTTGCCGGGTTTGGGTGTATAGTTGGCCAATTGCACACTATCTGCTTTTGCCAGTAGGGCAACGCTGTCTTTTACCAGGTCTTTTTCTGCACCTGAAATATTTTTCTGTGCCTGGCATACATAAGGTAAAATGAAAAATAAAACCAGCACAGGCTGCTTTAAAAAATTAAATGACAGGTAGTGTAAAGGATTCAATAACTTCATTACCGGTAATAAATTACTTCTTGTAAATTAGGTTAAAATCGCCACCGTGCAATGAACGGGCTGCAGGAGGGTACCAATTTTCTGTTATGCTGCATCAAAAAAAAAGGATCATATTTTTTTTCATTTCAGGGATCATTACCTGCATGCTATCCTGCAATGCGGCAGATAGAACGGACGGACCGCTTAATAATAATGTTCAAGCTGCCGGGCAGGGAAACCTTGCACCTGATTCACTTCCACAAGGCAAATTAATCCCTTTGGTTGCTTGCAGGGCCGATACAACTGAATCCTATGCGCTGTACATGCCTGCACACAAACGCGGGGCAATTCTGCCCGTTGTGTATTTTTTCGATCCCCATGCCGATGGTGCCGGCACCCTGAAGCGTTATACTTCTCTTGCCGATCACTACGGTTTCATACTGGTTGCCAGTAACAATTCACGTAATGGCAAAGACTGGTCCACAGAAGAACATATATGGAACTGCATCAGCAACGATACCCGCAACCGGTTACCCATGGATTCCCAACGGATCTATACCTGTGGCTTTTCCGGCGGCGCTAAAGCTGCCATATACCTGGCTATGCGGCAAAGCATCATCAGTGGTGTGATTGCCTGCGGCGCTATACTGCCCGACATGCTGCAGCAAAACAACCTGCCATACAGCTTTACTGCCATTACCGGAGAAGGGGATATGAACCGTTCGGATATCATTGCAGCCAATAACGATCTGGATAAGACAGGCGCAGATCATCGCCTGCTTTTCTTCAACGGCATACATGAATGGCCGCCTCTGCCGGTGATGGACAAGGCATTTGCAGCACTGACGTTCGACGCAATGAGAAAAAACAAACTGCCGGCGGACAACAGTTTTATAAAACCATTCATCAACCGGAACAAAAAGGAAGCAGACAGCCTGCTTGCAGCCCATAACCTGCTGAGGGCTGCTGCCACCTGCCATTTTGCGTTTACCGTTCTCAATGGAATCGATGCAGAAGCCGGCTGGTTCCTGCAAAAAGAAAAGGCCATTACAGCCAGTCCAAACTGGAAGCAGCAAATGGATGCAGCTGTTAAGGAACAGCAACAGGAACAGTTGATCAAGGGAATTTACCAGCAGCAATTTCAACAGGGCGACCAGCAATACTGGACCAGCACAATCAATAACATACTATCAAAAGCAAAGACAACCGGCCCGGAAACCGCTATGTACCAGCGTTTGAAAGCATACCTGTCACTGGCCTTTTATTCTATAAGCAACCAGTGTATCAGCAGCAACCAAAATGCAGCAGCAGCGCATTTCATCAGCCTTTATAAACTGGTTGACGAAGCAAACAGCGAAGCCTGGTATTTCTCTGCCATCATCAATGCACGCAATGGCAACCTGGCGCAGGCAAGTACTGATATTATAAAAGCTGTTGCATTGGGTTTCAATGATAAAGCAAGGCTGTTGCAGCAGGCCGAATTTAAACAAGCCGCGTTTCAGCACTATCGGGATGAGGCACTGGCTAAAATAAAATAGCCCCGCAAACTGCAGGGCTATTTGGCTTATACAGATTTATTACAATCCGGCAATCAGATCCTTCGCCAGCTTCACATAATCATCATTCTTACCCTTGGTGGCAAGGTCAACAGTAGCGTTGGCTGCAGCCCGGGCAGCTTCCTTATCGCCCAGTTTCAGGTGTATACGGGCTTTCAGCATGGTCATCCAGTAAGCTTCCTTATTGGTTTCGATAGCTTTGTTAACCCAGGCAAGCGCCTGGTTCAGGTCTTTGCCATTATCATAGTAATAGGAGGCTGCATTGAAATAAGGTTTGGTATCCTTGTTCATCACATCATCTATCTGCTTCATCACTTTGGCATCTGTGCCCGTTGTGATGGGGAACTTAACATAGGTATTCTCCCACATCATTTCCAGGTTGCAGCTGCTGCCGGTGATATCAGCAAAATTGATCGTGAAGTTCTCAATATTGTAAGGCAGTTTTACCACATCGGCCTGTACACGCACCACATCGTTCTCTGGTTTATAAGCGCTGGGAGAGTTCACTGTTACATCTTTTGAAATAATGATGGTCCATTTGTTTGCATCCGGAATAGTAAGCAAACCGTATTTACCTGCTTTTACCTCGGTGCCGCCGATGGTTACATCATCACTGAAAGTAAGGGTGGTGGCCGCATTGGCACCCGTGCGCCATACTTTGCCAAATGGCACCAGGTCGCCCATTACTTTACGGCCTTTTTTCCCGGGCCGGCTGTAATTTAATTCCACCGAACCCAGTGCAAAATTCTGTTTTACAGTTTGTGTGGGTGAGGGTTGGGGGGTTACCAAAGTTTGTGCATTGGCCAGCGAAAAGGCAAGCGCTGCATTGAGCAGCAGAATTATTTTTTTCATAATTGATTTTTGCAGCAAATATAAGCTGCTGTTTTCAAACAGGAAAGATACCGGCCTGGATTATCCGGCAGGCTTTTTCATGCCGGTGAACAGGCAGCATCATTTTGGTACAATTCTGGTTTACCACTTTATATACCCGGTAAAGCCCACAGCTATTGTTAACGTTAAAATAGAAGATCATGAAAAGTTTCAAATTCATGGCACCGGTAGTGCTGGTATTTTTCTCCGTTCTGATTTCCTGCAGTAAATCAACGGATTACCAGCCGCCCGCCACTGCAGATACAAGCACGCATAAGATAAGTATCCTGTCCGCAAAATTTGATCCGTCCACGCTTACAATCGTGGCCGGTGACAAAGTTACCTGGACCAATAATGATACCACTGCACACAGTATCATCTCTGACGATGCCAACAGTTTTAACAGTGGTACCATCAATCCCGGAGGAACTTTCAGTGTAAGTTTTCTTACAACAGGTTCCTTTGCCTACCATTGTGGGGTACACCCCGAAGTCAGGGGCGTAGTTTATGCAGTATATAAATAAGGGCGCAGCCTTCAGCGGTATTTTCCAAAGCTAAAGGGCTATAACCTTGTTTTGGGCGATAGCAAATATTTTATCTCCCCGGGACGGGCGGATGGCATGCATACCGGTAAACCTGCCAAAGGCAGGAAGTATGGCGTGTGTTTTGGAAAAACAAAAGCAGGGTAGTTTAACCGACTGGCGTGCGCCCACATTAAGCGTTACTGCCGGGTGTATATGCCCGCTAAAGATATAGCTGTCATCTATATCGGCGCACCCGGCCTTATCATGGGCAAAGATGAACGGGCCATCCTGCCATTGATCCTGTATGCAGGATATGCCTTGCTGCAGGTACCAGTCTGGCGATAATATATCATGATTGCCGATCACGAGTTTTACAGGCAGGCCCGCAAAATCTTTCCGCCAGCGGGCAAACAATTCCATCTCCTTGTTCTCATGACTGTGAAACAGGTCGCCTACTATGATCAGTTGTTCGGCCTTAAAATATTGCACCTGCGCTGTTAACCGCTGCATATCCTCTTTAAAAACAGCTTGCGGTACAGCAATACCATTTTTACGGAAATGGCCCGTCTTGCCAAAATGAAGATCAGAGAGTATCAGGGCTTTGGACTCTTCCCAAAAAATACAACGGGCAGCACTCAGTAAAAAACTATTCCCCAATATGGTATGCCGGATGAATGTTGACATCGGGTAAAGGTAATGATTTGGTGATTTGATGATTTGAAGATTTGGTGATTTGAAGATTTGATGATTAGATGATTTGGTGACCTGCCTGCCAGCGGTCAGGTCCCTAAATCTCCAAATCTCCCCAATCTCCAAATCTCCCCAATCTCCAAATTTCCAAATCTTCAAATCTTCAAATCAATTAATTAATCAATCATCTTCCTGATCCTGTCCTCCAGCTTTTCCGACGTAAGCGTTTCCCTCAAACTGTCCACCTTGATAGGAAAACAGAAGGGGGTGAGCTGCTGCGGGAAACTGATGACGATCCTGCCTGCCTGTATGCGTTCCAGCATATGCCGCAGCCTTTCTTCCTCCATTTGTTGTTCCATCACTTCGGCATAAGCCTGGCGTATCAGCAAATTATTTTTATCATACTCAGTAAATACATTGAACAGGAGGGAAGCTGAATTCTGCAGGTGCCGGGCTTTCACTTTCTCGCCCGGATAACCCTGGAACACGAGCCCTCCGATAACACTGATGTCGCGGAATTTGCGCCTGGCCATTTCGGTGGAATTCACGCTGCGTTGTATATCGGCAAAAAGATTTTCGGGCGAGAAAAGTTCATACACATTGCTGTCATCAAGCGGTATGGGCTGGTCACTCAGCAATTCAAAACCATAATCATTCATGGCAAAGGAAAAACTGATAGGCGTGATACGGCTGATACGCCAGGCCAGGATAGCAGCCATTGCTTCATGCACCAGCCTGCCTTCAAAGGGGTACACAAAAAGATGAAAGCCATCCGGGGTTTCAATATGCTCTACCAGTAATTCGTTTTGTTTGGGCAACAGCGATAATTCTTTTTGCAGGTCAAGCAAAGGATGCAACGCCTGTATTTCTTCTGTTTTTTGTTTTTTATTTTCCTGCGAAGCCTCATCCAGTTTTTGCCGCAGCATCATGCCCAGGTTGGCCGACAGTGGCATACGACCTCCCTGCCAGCTGGGGATGATTGATTTTTTGGCATTGGATTTACGCACCAGCGCCGTCATATCCTTTATGGCCACAAACTCCAGGTTACGTCCCGATAAAGTGAATACATCCCCGGGATTCAGCCGGGAGATGAACCATTCTTCGATCACCCCGATATAACCACCACTCATGAACTTCACCTTCATCATGGCATCGCTTACAATGGTACCTATATGCATGCGGTGGCGCATGGCAATGCGGCGGTTGGTTATCCTGTAAACCCCGTCCAGCACTTCCACCTTTTTATAATCATCGTAGGCCTGCAGGGCATTACCGCCTGCGGTAATAAAATACAGAATATCCTTCCATTCCTCCGGGCTTATCTCTTTATAACAATAAGTTGTCTTTACCTCTTCAAAAATTTGTTCGGGTACAAAGCCATCGCCCACAGCCAGTGTACACAGGTATTGCAGCAGCACATCAAAACAAAGCAGCCTGGGCTCTTTACTTTCGATGATGTTTTCTTTGATGGCCTGCTTCAGTGCAGCAGCTTCCATCAGTTCCAGCGAATGCGTGGGCAGAAAATGAATATGGCTTACAGATCCCGGCTGGTGGCCGCTTCTTCCGGCCCTTTGCAGAAAACGGGCTACGCCTTTGGGGCTGCCCACCTGTATTACGGTTTCCACCGGCCTGAAGTCAACGCCCAGGTCAAGACTGGCCGTGCAGATCACCGCTTTTAATTTCCCTTCGTGCAGTGCATCTTCCACCCATAACCGCAGGGCCTGCTCAATACTTCCGTGGTGCAGTGCAATAACGCCCGACAATTCGGGATCTGCCTCCAGCAATGCCTGGTACCAGCGCTCACTCATGCCGCGGGTATTGATGAAGATAAGTGTGGTGCGGCTGCCGGCAATGATGGGCAGCACTTTATCGATCAGCTTCAGTCCCAGGTGACCGGCCCAGGGGTATTTCTCAATCTCATCGGGGTAAATGGAATGCACGGCGATCTGTTTATCCAGTTTGGCCCGGATGATGATGCCGGCCTCGTTCAGCGGCGACAACAATACTTCCTTTGCCTGCTCCAGGTTGCCAATGGTAGCCGAGATGCCCCATATCTGCAACGCCTGTTTGGGCAGCTGTACTATCCGTGAGATGGCCAGTTCCACCTGCACGCCTCTTTTACTGCCCAGCAGCTCGTGCCACTCATCCACGGCAATGATGCGGAGACTTTCAAATAGCTGCGGATACTGCTTTTGTGCCAGCAGCAGGTGCAGGCTCTCGGGGGTGATGATCAGCACTTCCGGCATGTTGCGCTTTTGCTTTTGTCTTTCTGCCACCGCCGTATCGCCGTTACGCACACCCACTTTCCAGCACAGCTCCAGCGCAACGATCACTTCTTCCATGGCACGGCCAATATCTTTGGCCAGCGCCTTCAAAGGTGTGATCCAGATCAGCTGCATCCCATTGTTCTTTTTGGTTTGATAGTTTTCGGGATGCTGATTGATGAAGCTGATAACAGCGCCTAAAAAAACAGAAAAGGTTTTGCCATAACCCGTGGGCGCATTCACCAGCCCGCTTTGACCGTTCAGGATGGCCTGCCAGCACTGCTGCTGAAACAGGAAGGGCTGCTTATCCTGTGCGGATAACCAGTCATGTACAATTTGATATCCTTTTGTTGACTGAAGTTTCAAGTAAGTAAATGATGGAACGAAGTTAATTTGATTGCTTCAAAAATAGCCTGCATGCATTTGATTGTGGCGAAATAACTGCCTGCAGCTAAATATACACAAGCTCTTTAAAAATGAAAGTATTTCTCTTAACAATAATTGAATTTTCACGTTTGCTTAGTTCCGGCAGTTCCGGGTAGTTAGCAGCACAGGCATACCAGCGGTGGCCTGTTTCATTTATCCCGGGAATAAATCCGGGTTGCGGTAGTGTTTACTTTTTATCGCAACTTTCCCAAAACACAAATCTCATATCCTGGTTAAAGGCAAAAGCATAGGAGGTTTCCTGCCCTTCTTCCGTATTGCTGATCCGCACTAAATAACAGGTTTTTCCTTGTTGAACCCATTGCTTTTCCAGTGCTATGGTATCTTCCATGAAATTCAAATGTTTTGGCAGCTTTTGCTTCCTGTTTTGCTGAAACATTTTTTTGGCGAAGATCAGTTTAGGTGTATATACCGCCTGCTTTTTCTCTGTTTGCTGAAGGCTGTCTAACCGGCTTTCATAGGTTTGTTTGTCTATTTTCTGATTAAAGAAATCAGAGAAAAGCACGGTAACAGGTCCGGATGGTGCCGGATTTGAATTTACCATTTCAAATAAGGAATCGTGGCGATAAATAAATACCGTTTCATGATAGCTTGAAACATATATACGCCCGTCCGGATCGATACTCTTTACAAATTCCGTACTGCCAAAACCTTCATCCTTCAGTATGTTCTTAAACTCCTCCAGGTCCTGGTACCAGTCCATTGCCGGGGTCCATACTTTTATGGTATCGCCAAAAATACCTTTCATGAATAATAAGGAGTCGCAATTATAATAAACCGTAAAACCGGGAGGAGGGTCCGCACTATTTATTTTTATTCCCCTGCTTTTAATAAAACTGATGGTGGAGTCATACTGCAGGGTATGCTGGGCATACAGCACATTGGCTGCCAAAAGGAATAATATCAGGAAACGAATTCTCATAAAGATCAGCTACAATGTACGGCTATTTACCGGCAATGCTCACCTGGTTACCCGGCCCTTTGTACAACTAAGATACTTTCTCTAAGTTGAGGGGGCAAAGGAAGAAATGATTTTCAACTCCCTGCTTATTACTGAAGATTGCTTAGCTGCAAAGCCATTGGCACGAAGATCAATGGCGGCCCAATTATCTTCTTTCTGTTTCTTCTTTGCGTTGTGCCCTGTCTGTTAATAAAATTAAACATACTGGTACAGTCGAACTTTTTCTATGGGGTAGTAGAAACTGTGCATACATAAAAACAAATGCAGGCCTGTAATTTTAAACCGCTAATTGATAGTATGGATATTGGTTCTGGTGTAGCAGAATTGTTTAAAGAACATCCATCAAGGTGCACAACTAAAAGTAATCAAAAAGTATTCAATAAAACAACAAAACTATAAAGCATGACCAATTTCAAAAAACATCTCTTCTTTACCGCAGATTATTCCAAAGCATTGCAGGAAATTGAAGAAGCCGGCGGGTATGTAACCCAAAAATTTACAAATATTTTATTTGCTGCAAGTTTGCCGGAAGGTTTTGATGCCGGTACATTAAAACATGCTGCAACTGAACCTGCAGGCCCGCTTGATGAAATTTCGGCGTTGATGGCGGAAGCATGGGAGGGTTATATGCTTACTATGCAAAACAAATCTGAAAAAGAAAATCCTGTTACAGCCCAGAGTGCCGCATTTCAACACACGGCGATAACAGGCATGAAGGAGCCGGGTAATTCAGCAGATAAAAAACTGGTAAAAAACAATATACCGGCGCCTACCAGCCAAAAACTGACAGGAAATATTTGCGTGGGTTTGATATTGGTCTCAAGCACTGGTTCCGAATATCAAATATCCAGGCCCGAAGAGATAAAGATAGTTTCGGGGGTTATGCAAGCTGCAGAACTGTTAACCGAAATTAGCAGAGCTGCTAAAGCTAAAACAACTTTTTTGTACAATACTTTTTCTTTAGCTATAGACAGGAATTCTCCACTGGATTATGATTATCTGATAAACGACGCATTAGTGCAATTAAAATATCCTCCGGGGGATAAAGGTTGTGTGGATTTTGTTAATGCTTTAATAGCAAGAAACAAGTCTGATTGGGCTTATCTGGCTTTTATTACAAAACTTGCCCCTATTATTTCTAGATATAAGAGTTCATCGGTGGCAATGGGTTTTAATCCTTCCTTTTATAAAGAGGGTTGGATAAGTGGAGCTTTTATTTTGATAACCTGCCTAATTTTTGGAGGCTTTTATGAGTATGATGTTGACGCCGACTGCGGGTATGGTGGTATCCACCGTATACCGAATTATAATTCCCGAGGTTGTTATTCTGGTATGTTCCAAATTACCAACTGCATTATGAGGCTGGGGCAACCAGAGTCAGATTCAGGATACTTTTTATGCCCGTGGACCATGGCGCAGATTGGATTGATCAATCCGAGGATTAATGTTGATGGCAAACCCTTTGCAATGGCTGCGGACAACCAAAACGAACTGCACTTTATATACAGGGACCAATACAACCAGCTCTCAGACATTTTTTATGTTGTATCCGAACAATGGCATTTCAGGAACCTGAATTTGCTGCTTCCGGCAGCCCCGCTTGCGCAAGGCGATCCTTGCAGTATAAATTTTAACCAGGGTTTACAGATACACAATGTTTACAGGGATGTAAACAACCAGCTATCGGATATCTATTACGATAAATTATCTACCTGGCATTATCAAAACCTGAATGCGCTTGTAAATGGAGCACCGGCAGCAAAAGGCGATCCCTTTGTGCTGGTTTATCTTGAAGAAGAACAACATAATTTATACCGGGATGCAAACAACCAGGTATCAGATATCTGGTACAGTTTAAAAACAGGATTGTGGAAGTATCAGAACCTGAATACACTTGTAAACGGGGCTCCTGCTGCCCAGGGTAACCCTTTTGCCTTTGTTTATTATAACCCCGCCGGGCAACCTGAACTGCGCCACAATATATACCGGGATACAAACAACCATATTTCGGATATTTTTTATAGCCTTAAAACAGGTTTGTGGCAATACCAGGATTTAAATACACTGGTAAGCGGAGCCCCGCCGGCACAAGGCGACCCATCTATTATCGGATATTTCAATGGATTGGAACAACACTGTTTTTACCGGGATGCGAACAACCACATCTCGGATATTTTTTATAATTACTATTCCGGCTGGCGCTATAGCAATTTACATGAGCTGCTAAAGGAAGCTCCGCTGGCCAAAACTGATCCATATATTGTAATTTTTTATCACGGGTTTGAGCTGCACTGTATATACACAGATGTAAACAACCAGATTTCGGATATGTACTATGTTGTAAATATCGGCTGGAGGTATCAAAATATCAGCCAACTGGTGCCCGAAGCCGCTTTAGCGCAAAGCAGCCTGGTTATTACTGTCCTTAATGACCAGTCTCGCCAATATGTATACAGGGATGTAAACAACCAGTTATCACAGATTTCCTGGAAAGAAAATGCCTGGTCGTACCGGCTTTTTTTTCCGGAATAGCTACAGCCTTCATCTCCAGACCGATATAAAATCTTGTTCAGTCTAACTGTTAATTTAAATAATATAACCCCGTTACTCAATAAAACACAATTGTATGATCAATTTTAAAAAACATCTTTTTTTTACCGAAGATTATTCCAAAGCATTGCAGGAAATTGAAGAAGCCGGCGGGTATGTAACCCAAAAATTTACAAATATTGTATTCGCCGCAAGTTTGCCGGAAGGTTTTGATACCGGTACATTAAAACATGCAGCAACTGAACCTGCAGGCCAGCTTGATGAAATTTCGGCGTTGATGGCGGAAGGATGGAATAGCTATATGCTCACATTACTGAAACAATCCAAAGAGCGTATCGGAAAACATGTTTCAGGAAATGAAGAAGAATTTATGCAATCTGCAAAATCTGGTAATAGTGAAACTGTTGTTGGAGCATATGAACAATTGCAAAAAGGCCGGTTAACTATACCGGCGCCCACAAGTGAAAAACTAGCGGGTTATATTGCTCTGGGATTGATATTGGTATCAGGCCCTTCCAAATATTCTCTTTCATTATCTTATTCAGATAAAGTCAAAATAATTGAGAATGTGATAGCAGGTGCCGAATATTTAGCCGTTGCGGGAAAGCAAGCGCAGGTTAAAATTATTTTCTCATATTCTACATATATGGAAACAATTGAAGCATCAGAAAATAAAAATTGCAAGCATGATTGCCAGGCAGTATTCAGAGATCCTGTTTTAAATCATTTAGGATACGCTTCGGGTTATCAGGGATGTGTTGACTTTATTAATAATTTAAAGGCTGAAAACCATGCTGATTGGGCTTACATGGCTTTCTTCTCTAATTACTATACTGGTGACGTATATAATTGTGATAAAGTATATACATGGTTTCAGTATAACAGCCGGGGATTTTCAAATAAAATTCAATATTATTTTGCCCGTGCCACCTGTCAGATCTTTGGGGCCTCTACTGAACAAAACTGTACCTGCAACCCCAGCGGTATGAACAATGTTCCAAATTATAACTGTGCTGATTGCAGAAGTGTTTATGCAAGATACCCCTGTATCATGTCTGACTTCGTTTTTGAAATTTGCCCCTGGACGATGGGGCAATTAGGATGGATTAATCCGAAGCCACATGCAGGCAGCAGGCCATTTGCTTCCGTTTTTAATAACGGTTTGCAGTTGCATTTTTTTTATAGAGATGCGTCCGGCCGATTATCGGATATTTATTATGATAAATTATCTGGCTGGCATTATCAGAACCTGAGCTCAATGGCACCGGGTGCTTTGAAGCTAAAGGGAAATCCTTCCGCTTTTGTATATCCTCCCTTTATGAATGGTAATGATAAAAACAAGATTCAACAACATGTCATGTATCGGGATGAAAACAACAACTTTTCGGATATCTATTATGATTTGAATTCAGGTTTATGGGCATGGAGGGATATTTATTCTCCTATTGATTGGGGGATATTAGATAGTGACCTGAGTGTATTAATTGCAAATGTTGCCAACCGCAAATTACTGACTTTCTACTGCAGAACAGATTACAATGAGATTGTTTCTATTGCTTATGATCCGATTTCAGAAGAGCTTACATGTCAAGCCGAAACAAGTTGGAATATATCTGCGTCGCTGGCACAAGGAAATGTTATGGGGGTAAGTTACCTGGATGGCGTGGTACACACTTTGTACAGAGATGTAAACGGTCATGTTTCGGACATTTTTTTTGACCTAGAAGCTTCGCCAGCCAAATATGTGAATTTGAATGAAGCGGCACCCGGTACATTACCTGCATTAGGAAACCCTTTTGGGCTATGTGCTTTACATGGCCTGGAAATGCACTGTTTTTACAGAGATTCCCAAAACAAAATATCCGATATCTTATATCGTTACTCTTCCGGCTGGCACAATGGCAATTTGCATGAACTGCTAAAGGATGCCCCGCCGGCCCAGGGCGATCCATTTGCAATATCCTATAATTACGGGTTTGAAATACATTGTTTTTATAGGGATACAAATAACCAGATTGCGCATATTTTTTATATCATTACTGTTGGTTGGGGATATCAGAATTTGAGTGAGTATGCCCCTGATGCCATGCCGGCGCAGGGAGATCCTTTTGTTGTGGAATTTGAAAATAATGGATTTCCGGAACTGCATGTAGTGTACAACGATGTAAACAACCATATCTCGGATGTTTACTGGAATGGTACAAAATGGTTGTACAGAAGTTTTCCGGTTTAGAACGGATGTTGTAAAAAATTCATTTAATATGGCAACCGCCGGAGTAAAAGTAATAATGGCCTGCAGCAATGCAGGCCATT
Organism: Ferruginibacter sp.; assembly: GCA_044226725.1. Classification (GTDB taxonomy): domain Bacteria; phylum Bacteroidota; class Bacteroidia; order Chitinophagales; family Chitinophagaceae; genus Ferruginibacter. The sequence continues at coordinate 625,284 of JBGAGM010000001.1, forward strand.
TTGGTGTGTGACGGGAGAGAACAATTCAGGCATACAAAAAGGCGCACAGCGTTTTTGTAATGCCTCCATGATCCGGCTCATACCATTTCAAATTCTTTTGGATATTTTACCAGCCCGCCTGCATTTTCAAGTGCACCGTTAACCAGTTCAATTGCCATAAATGCATCCGGGGGAACATTAAACGGGCACCGGATATTCCATTTACCGGCAGGCATAAAGCCATGCGCAGGATAATAATTCTTATGGCCCAGTACAATCACTGACCGGTACTGCAGCTCTTTTGCTTTGGCAAGGCCTTGCTGTATCAACCGCCCGCCGGTTCCCCGGAGTTGGTAGCCGGGTAGTACCGCCATGGGCGCAAGGGCCAGGGTCCTGGTCTCACTGCTGTCATCATGCACAATACTGATTTCGGTAAACAATATATGCCCCACTATTTTTTGACCTGCCGTGGCAACCAGCGATAGTTCGGGAACAAAAGAATTGCCCTGCCGCAACAGGTCTGTAAGTTTAGCTTCATTGTCACGCCCAAAAGCAAGGCTGTTTACTTCAAACACAGCTGCATGGTCAGTTTTTTCTTCCTGCCTGATTGTTATTTCCATCATTGAATGACTGTTTAAAATGCAGGCAAATTACACATTGGTTGTTGTTTTTGTAAAACAGAAAAGCATCGGGAACAGGGTAGTGGTTGCCAAAACACCGCTGGCACAAAAAAACCGGAACAGCCCCGCAGCTTTTATTCAGGTCAACAACCTATTTTTGAACCCGCTACTCAACCTGCGCCCATGGCCCTTCAATGGAATTACATTCAAAAGCAAAAGCCTGTCCTGTTCGACTGGCTGGTGTTTACCCTCAGCATGCTGATGGGGCTTATATTCCCCAACCTGGGCAGCCTGCTGCATTCGCCCGCGTTTTCGGCTATTATACTGGTGGCACTGGTCCTCTATACCGCAGGTTGCTGGCTGAAGCATGCGCCTTTGCATGAGCGGCTGGCCCGGCAGGGGCGGGCGGTCAGTTTATCCTATACCTTCTTCCTGGTGGTGGGGCACTGGGTTATCATGCTGATGGCGCTCCTCATTGCCGAGGGGGTTTTCAGGCAAATATTCAGGCTGCCGGCCCGGGCCGCTGATGCACCTGCTTCGGGCTGGCTCATCTTTACGGTTATTATTGTTTCGGTGCTGCTTACCTGGCTGGTGTTCAGACCGGGCAGGGGCGCCAAAGCTGCAGGCAAAAACCAGCCGCAGCGGGAGCTGTGGGGCGACCTACTCCTGCTCAGCGCCGTCACTTTATTCAGTTATGTGTTTTGGGAAAGCAGTCTGCTGGCCGCTATCGGTCATATGGAAATGTCCGGCTTTGGCAGTATCCTGCTTCAATTCTGCTTCCTTTCTTTTGCCTACCTGCTCTTTTACCTGCCCCTGCGCTACCTGTACCTGCTGGAAGATAATGCCGGCGGGGCCTGGAAACGGCTGCTGCTTATATTTTTGCTGTTGCTGCTCCGGGGTGTACTGTTAACGGTTGCCCGCTGACGTTAGCACTTAATTCCCCCAAGGTGGCTTACATTTACCGTATTCAGCAGCCAGGTTCCCCGTCACTTCATATGATAAGAAACGAATTTCTTTATTTTGGTGCCATTGATCTCGGTGAGTTGGCCATCCCATACCAGCTTGTACAGGCGTTGCAGGTCTTTGATATCGTTGGCAGTTAATTTACTCTTGGCCCCATAGTTCATAATGCTGAAAGGGCTGTGTGTACCAAATATCTCGCTTTTCCATTTGGCCTCTTTTATTTTGGCAAAGAAATGCCGCAGGCCGAAGATATGTCCCATTTCATGCTCGATGGTTTCAAGTTGCTCCTGTGGCGATTGCTGAAACATGGTGGGGTAGATGTAAAAGGTATTTTGCCCTGTGCCGGGAAAAAAAGAAGAGGCCAGCACACAGCCGCCATTATCACAATCTTCCTTATGCATGGCAATCTCAAAATCCCAGTCGTCTTTCACTTCATGAAATTTTACCGGGCAGGCAGCTTTCCACGAAATGATGGCCTGGCCAAAAAGTTTTCTTATACTCTTTTTGGCTGCCTCGGGATCTTTAAAGAAACTGCCAAAGGATTTGCTGAACCTCCAGTTCAGGCTAACATCCTTATCCCAAAGGGGAATGAATCCCTTGGTGGAGTCCACCACCAGCATCGTAAGGTCGTCGCCGGTATGCTCATCGGGCTGCTCATAGCCTTTTGAATCGGTAACACAGATCACCCGGCCATTGTATACATGCCTGAATTTTTCTTCGGGCAAAAAGGAATCAGTATTCAATTCAAATGCGGGGTTCTTAATGATCTTCTTTTTAATTGCTTTCATTTTTTTATAGTTTAATGGTTAACCAATTGGCTGATATCGGGCAATGGCCCGTCGCTATGCATAGATCGTGTTTAATAAAAATGCCAGCCTGTTGGCAGCAGCCAGGCTCAGGTCCTTTATCAGGGGAATGCACCTTTTATCATATGCGGCCCTGTTCCAGCTTACATCAACATAGGTGGCGTGTGTGGCATTTCTTCCGGTAACGGTAAGCCCCCGGTAAGCCTGCCTGACCAGCTTCACATTTTCGCTTACCCAAAGTGCCGGCAAACTGTCCAGTTTATCCGGGTCAACAGCAGCTGGCGGGTTGTAAACCGCATCACTGAAATCATCATCTTTTTTAGGAAGGTCATCATCCCAGTAACTGTGCAGGGCCTTTCCCTTACTGCCGATGGGAAGGTTTATTTTATTGCCGCCACGGTCAGATTTCTGAAGCAGGTTCTTTTTCAGGATCTCCTCCTTTTTAAAGACAAGCCTCGGCTTTGGTTTGCTGTAATCAATATAGCTGCAGGCAATGTGCAGGGGCTGGTGTATATCGCCCAGCAGGTGAACCAGCCATCGCAATGCATTTGGCTTGCTGAACTTATTTGACTGGCCGGTGAGTATATGGATACATTCGATGATCGTATGCACCACATCATCTTCTCTTGTAAAGGCAGCATAGGTTGTTGTATCATAAGCGCCGGCATCAACAGGCAGGTCAACAAAATGCCATTCCCGGGTATTGGGAAACTTGTTTAAGAAACGGGTTGTTTCAATATCGGTTGGTATGTTCCTGTTGTTGGGTTTGATTGAATCGGCCCAGGGGGCAATGTCTTTAAGCGAACCGGCTTGTACTTTTTGCAACAGTTTTTTTACTGCTTTTGCTGCCTTGGGTGTTAAGAAAGATTCGGCTACTTCGGCAATGGTTCTGTGCCGGGGGGCCGAAAATTCGGTTAAAGGGCTTGTGTTATTTTTCATGCTGAAGTGTTTGGTTTTAATGATAACAGGCTATGAAAATAATAACTGCAGGCAGAAGATGAAAGGGTATTTATACCTGTTTATTGGGTTGTTTTAGCGGTTGGAATGGGGGAGGATGTGAGTAGTCGGCCAATGCCATCCGCACTGCCCATTACAGATAAACCGCAGCCCCCGAAAAAAATCTGCCCATTCCCTGGTTTTTCTCCTGTTTGCTTCGTATCTTAACCAATACAAGTCCGTAACAAGTCCGTTAATTAACGGACTTGTTACGGACTTGTCCCGAACCTGGTATGTACCAAAACCGGTTAGAAATGCCTGGTTCAACAGTTCAACTTAAATATTATTATATGGCGAAAGAATTAAATATGCAATTCAGCGGTACCATTGGTCCGCTGGTGGGCAGTCTGCGCAACGGATCATATTATTACCGCAGCAAACCCAAAAAATTCCGGCAAACAAAGGCCACCAAAGCTGCAGCTTCCCGGTTCGGACTGGCTGCCAGGGTCAGTAAAGTGTTGCGCACCCACCTGAAGCCCTGCCTGCCCGACCCCGGAGACCAGCATATGCGCCGCCGGCTGGAGGGCAGCATCAGGCAATGGCTGGGCTTTCAGGAACTTATGCCCCCGCAGGCTACGGGAGATATTCCTTTTGTGAATCATTTTAATTTTAATGCAACCGATAATCTGGCCGACAGGCTTAAAATAACACCCGGGTTCAGTATCACCGGCCCACATGAAACCAGGCTGCATTTACCGGCTTTTATACCGGTTAAGCAGGTGGTAGCCCCCGCTGGTACCACGCATTTGCTGATAACTATTGGCAGTGTGGCACTGGGTTTAAACAGTCAGGCATACTGCGGCAGCAGCCACCAGCAGATCTGCCTGCCTTATGATGATGATCTGCAGCCAGCCCGTGATTTTGCCATGGCCCTGCAAACCGATCGCGGTAATTTACTGGTAGCAGTCATTCAACTGCAATTTGGGATACAAAACGGCGATGAAACAGAGTACCGGAAATATGCCGCAACAGCGGTTGCAGGTATCGTGGGGGCCATTTACCTTTAATTGGCTGGTTATAAGCACCCACGTCGAAGATGTTCCTTAACATGGCCTTTGACAAATTAAATCTGCAGGACACTGTCCGGCCAAACTAATGATACACTGTTTGTCCTGGTATGTTTACGCTGAAATTAAAGGTTATTATTGGGAACCACTGAGGGGCAAACGGGGCTAAAGCCCCTGGTACCGTGCTCATTCATCAGCGCTGCCCTGAAGGGCGGCGCTAAGCATCTTTCTTCCCTTGCCTGGCTTTAGCCCATTGAAAGAAGAATGTAACCACAGCTCGTTGAACCATTGAACTGCCGCCATCTGGCCTTCCGGCCAACGGGGATTTATATTTAAATGCTTTTGATTTAATGAGGCAGTATGCTGCGATCGAATGCCGCAACCCGGAGACCAAATGGCGGCGCAGATTTTACTGGTAACAAATACCAGCGGTAGAACCTGCGCTCTCTGCCACCCAGTGCACCCTGCGTGAAACAAAATCTCCCTGTTCATCATCCCCATAAAATTTTTCACGCCGGGAACGCAAAGGAGCAGGGAAGGCAGGGTTTGCACCTGCGTTCTCTGTAACCCTGTGCACCCTGCGTGAAACAAAATCTCCCTGTTCATCATCCCCATAAAATTTTTCACGCCGGGAACGCAAAGAAGCAGAGTAAGCAGGGTTCCAACTGCGTTCTCTGCTACCCTGTGCACCCTGCGTGAAACAAACTCTCCCTGTTCATCATCCCCACAAAATTTTTCACGCCGGGAACGCAAAGGAGCAGGGAAAACGGGGTTTAAACCAGCGTTCTCTGCCACCCTGTGCACCCTGCGTGAAACAAACTCTCCCTGTTCATCATCCCCACAAAATTTTTCACGCCGGGAACGCAAAGAAGCAGAGTAAGCAGGGTTCCAACTGCGTTCTCTGCTACCCTGTGCACCCTGCGTGAAACTAAATCTCCCTGTTCAAAATCCCCCATTTTAACCTAACTTCGCCCCCTCAAAACTGAGTCAGAAACGTACATGAAGAACATCAGAAATTTTTGCATCATTGCCCATATCGACCACGGTAAAAGTACCCTTGCCGACCGCCTGCTGCAAACCACCAATACCATCAGCGAAAGGGATATGCAGGCCCAGGTACTGGATGATATGGACCTGGAAAGGGAAAAGGGGATTACCATAAAGAGCCATGCCATACAGATAGACTATCCCTACAAAGGCCAGAAATATACACTGAACCTGATTGATACCCCGGGTCACGTTGACTTCAGCTATGAAGTGAGCCGTGCCCTTGCTGCCTGTGAAGGCGCCCTGCTGCTGGTAGATGCCACACAGGGTATTCAGGCACAGACAATCAGTAACTTATACCTCGCTATTGAAAATAATCTTGAGATCATTCCGGTGATCAACAAGATAGATATGGACGGCGCTATGATACCGGAAGTGACCGACCAGATCGTGGACCTGATAGGCTGCAAGCCGGAAGAAATACTGCTGGCCAGCGGTAAAAGCGGTATTGGCATCGAGGGGATCCTGGAAGCCATTGTGGAGCGTATACCTGCCCCGGAAGGAGATCCCGAAGCGCCGCTGCAGGCATTGATATTCGACAGCGTGTTCAACAGCTTCAGGGGTATCATCGTGTACTATCGTATTTTCAACGGCAGCATCAAAAAAGGCGATAAGGTAAAATTCTTCAGCACCAATAATACCTACGAGGCCGATGAAGTGGGGATACTTAAACTGGGCATGGAAGCCAAGGGCCAGGTAAACTGCGGCGATGTGGGTTATATCATCACCGGTATCAAGAATGCCAAAGAAGTAAAAGTGGGCGATACCCTTACAACGGTATTGAACCCTACCGATAAAAGAATCGAGGGTTTTGAGGATGTGAAGCCGATGGTATTTGCCGGTATCTTCCCCGTGGAAACGGATGCTTTTGAAGAACTGCGTGACTGCATGGAAAAACTGCAGCTCAACGATGCTTCACTCACTTTTGAGCTGGAAACATCGCAGGCGCTGGGCTTTGGCTTCCGTTGCGGCTTCCTGGGGCTGCTGCATATGGAGATCATACAGGAGCGCCTGGAGCGTGAGTTCAACCAAACGGTGATCACCACGGTACCCAACGTTAGCTTTATTGCCTATACCAGCAAGGGCGAAAAGATCGATGTACACAACCCGGCGCAGATGCCTGATCCCAGCCGTACCGACCGGATCGAGGAGCCTTATATCAAGGCGCAGATCATTACCAAGCAGGAGTATATCGGTAATATCATGACGCTTTGCATCAGCAAACGGGGTATGCTTACCAATCAAACTTATCTTACGCAAGACAGGGTGGAACTGAATTTTGAGATGCCGCTCACCGAGATCGTGTTCGATTTTTATGATAAACTGAAATCACAGACCCGCGGGTATGCATCCTTCGATTATCACCCCATCGGTTTCCGCGAAAGTGATATTGTGAAGATGGATATTTTACTGAACGGCGATAAAGTGGATGCCCTGAGTGCATTGATACACCGCAGCCGGGCACAGGATTTCGGCCGCAAACTTTGCGAAAAACTGAAGGAGTTGCTGAACAGGCAACAGTTCCAGATAGCGATACAGGCTGCCATTGGCGCCAAAGTGATTGCCCGTGAGAACATCAGCGCCATGCGCAAGGATGTTACGGCCAAATGTTATGGTGGCGATATCAGCCGTAAGCGCAAACTGCTGGAGAAACAAAAAGAAGGTAAGAAACGCATGAAGCAGATAGGAAATGTGGAAGTGCCGCAGGAAGCGTTTTTGGCGGTGCTTAAGTTAAATGACTAAGGGGGAGGATGTTGAATTTCGAATGTTGAATTTCGAATGTTGAATGTCGAATATCGAATGTTGAATTTCGAATGTGCTTTAACTTCCTGAACTGCACAACATTCGACATTCCAAATTCGATATTCGATATCCCAAATTCGATATTCGATATCCCAAATTCGATATTCGATATCCCAAATTCGATATTCGATATCCCAAATTCGATATTCGATATCCCAAATTCGATATCCCATTAACTTTATTACACTTTAAAAAACTAATTATGAGTAATTTTTCATTGGATGCAGACATCAACATAGAAGTGAAAGCCAGTTTTATCCGGAAGGGTAGTGATACACCTGTAACCGGTGAAGGATACGAATTCAGGTTGTACGAAAAGGACCTGATGGAAGATGATTACCTGGGCAGGAGCGGGCTTGATGAAACCGGTACAGCCAAAGTAAGCTTCAAGCACGGTGCCTTCATGGATTTCTTAAATCCGGAACTGAACCCCGACCTTTATTTTGCATTGTATAAAGAGGAGGCCCTTATCTTCCAAAGCAAGGTGATGCGTGACCTTGACCTGGAAGCGATGGAGAAATTCAAAATGGGCGAAGGTGAAGTGGTTGACCTGGGAACTTTTTTGATAGAGGCTTAATAATAGTTTTTAATCGTATTGCAATTGACAGAATCCGCTTTGGGCGGATTTTTTGTTTTGATCAATGTTCCGGCAGGACCCTGTTTCAACGGAGTTTCGGAGAACTGGCTGATCACCGTATCTTTCTTCGGTTCCATTGTACTGTCAACGTTCCCGGGTGGTTCTTCCATGATCATAATATCGCCCTGGAGAACAGGAGGGGGCTCAAAAGTATGGGTGGTTAATACAGCCGGAGCCACCATTTCAGTATCTGCCTGAATTATTTCAACAGCAGGCATGCCTACATAAGTTCCTGCTTCCAAAGATCTGCGTGTGCTGCTGGCAATTCCCACTTCTCCCTTTGCATGTCCTTTGATCTTTGTTTCGCAGGAAAATAAAGTAGTGCTGAAAACCAGGAGACAGGCAGCCAGGAATTTCTTCCATCGGGCCATCCGCATGCTGAAAATATTGGGCGGCAGCTCAATTACGATCCTGTGCAGCTGTGTTTGCCTGAAGCGGCCGCATACACGTTCATCCGCTTTTTTATTGATAAAGAAATGCTTTACCTCATCATCGCTCATGTTTGTGAAGTCGATCACTGATTTGGCGCAGGCACTGCAATGACGGCCTGTTTGGTCGGGTGTCATTTGCTCCCAGTCTTCGTGACAGGGTTTGGGGATGGAAAGTTTAAGCATACGGTAGTTTTCATGTGAGATGGGGAATCATGATTAATCCATACTGTCGTTGATATTTTCTTTTCTTGCAGACAATATTTTGGGCAAAATAAATTCGGTGGGAGTGTATGGAGGCTCTGGTGTTTTTTCTTTTTCACCGGGCTTTGTATCAGCTGTGCCGGGATGAAGATTGAGCGGGTATTTAACTTTGTAAGAAGTATCAAACAGGTCTGTGGTAACAGGCCCGCCGGAGGGTCCCCAAATATTGCCATATACTATTCCTTCTGTTAATTTAGGTAAGAGAATCCTGCTTTTTTGGTATCTGATTCTTGTTTTCTTTTTCAGGATACGGGGCTTTTTTGCCGATTTGTAAGCATAGGGTTCTCCCTGGTAGTAAACTGTATGGGCGGGTGTTTTGCCGGCGATGGTTGTTTCAAAAGGGAAAAGGCTGATGCCAAAAATCAGGAGGCAGGCCACTAAGAACCTCATCCATAAAGGCATTTGAATATGGAAAATATTTTCAGGAAGATCGATTACTATCCTTTGTACCTGGGTATATTTAAAACGTCCGCAGAGGGTCCCGTTTGCATGATCCAGGATGTACTGTGTTATTTCTTCATCGGTTTTGCTGGTAAAATCGATCACCGATTTCTTACAGCTATGGCAATAACGGCCTGTATCATCAGGGGTCATTTTATCCCACGACTGGCGGCAGGGTTCGGGTATGGTTATTTTGTATTGCAAGTATAGTTTTTGAAACAGGCAAGCGGTTTATTCCTCACCCTTGCCCTTTGGTTTTGCAGGGGCGGGTTTTGGCTCCTCTTCCTCAGCGCCTTTTAATTTCTTCTCATCCAGGTTACCGGATGCATCCCGCAGGGGATTGGGTACAGGTGCCTGCCCGTCGGGGGTTACGGTGCTGAAGACTTTTTCCACATGAACCCATTTACCTCCCTGCCATTTAAAGCCTTCGTAATCACCATCACCAACCAGTGTCCATTTCTTATTGGGATCATTTGATTCGGATACCAGGTGTTCTGCAATGATCATGTCCAGGTCTTTGTCGTAGGTAAGACGTGGCCCTGCTTCTTTTTTAAATTCCATGATATAGCGGCTCCGCAGTACTGGTATGCCTTCTGATCTCTCTCCGGCAAAATAAGCGCCCCCAAAGACGGGTTCGCCATTGCGGAATGTAAGTACTTCAATGATCTTGCGGCTGCTGCGGATATTGTTCTCATCAAAGCCCAGCAGGGTATAGAATTTTTTATCGCCGTAATTTTTTAAAATGATCCTGTAATAAATGGCGCCAATCCAGCCAAAGTTATTACCTACTGTATCTGCCACATTGCCTGTAACATCCGATTTATCGATGAGCGGAAATAATTGTAAACTGCCATCAGTGGTACGCATTTGAATAGCGCCATGCTGACGTATGGTATTGCCGGTAAGACTGGGTATCACCAATTGCCAGGTAAAAATCCTGAAAGCACTGTCGGGTGCATAGAGCCGTGAAATAGTTTCCAGGGAATCAAAAGGATAGTAGAAAGAATTTTTTGTCTTCAGGCTGCGTACCAGCACACGGGTGAAGATACTGTCGGCCGACAGGCGGTTATCTGCATTGATGCCCTGGATGATCTGTGCTGCGTATTTTTTTAAAGAATCTTCTTTTTGTATCAGCAACTTCATGTCGGGCTTACTGATGCCCTGTGCGAAGCTGAGCGCATACAAGCATAACAATACTATTGATGAAAAAACTTTCTTCATGATATAAAAATAGTTATTCCCCGGTTATGGGCAGACTGCTATATTGAATTTAACTAAAGCTTATCAAACTATAAGCCAGCCTGTACCAGTGCACCTGCCAGGGCAGCCAGGGAATCATATACCGCATCAATGCGTTCGTCCTGCAGGTCCACTTCAGGGCGTGTGGTTGGCAGGAATATGGTTTGCACACCCAGGTTGCGGCCAAATTTCATATCACTGATCGTATTGCCCACCATGATGGCTTTGGAGAGGTCGATGTCAGGGAAATCCTTTGCTGCCTGCAAACCCATACCGGGATTGGGTTTGCGGTTGGGGCTTTCTTCTTCCAGGTCGGGACAAAAATAAACGGCATCCACCCGCCCGCCTGCGGCTTCTATTTCAGCAACCATGTTTTGATGTATCTGCTGCAGGTCTTCTGCTTTGGTAACGCCTTTGCCCACACCTTTTTGATTGGTGACGATGATAATGCGGCCGAATATTTTAGCAAACACGGCAATGGCTTCTTTGGCGCCCTCATAAAAAACAAACTCATCCCAGGTATGGATATAGTCCTGGTGTTTTTCATGGTTGATCACGCCATCACGGTCAAGGAACAATGTCCAGCTGCTGTTTATATCCTGTAAATTGATTTTCAAAATTATTAGTTAGAAAATTAAGATTGAATAGAGTGCTTCAAAGAAGAATTCCAGGATAAAAGTTCCTGTATCTTTTTTTGAGTATTTACTTTTATCAAAGATCAGGTTAAAGTCTTTGATAAAGCGATCATAATCTTCAGGTATACCGATATCAATAAAATAATAAGCACATTCCAGTCCGGTAAATTTCAACCTGCCCACATTGGCTTCCAGGAAATCTTTCTCGAATGAAAAAACATCGGGCAGATTTTCTTTTAAAAGACTGTGTTTGTTCAATACATATACGCCACCGTTGATCAGGCCCTTTTCACAGTACTTTTTTTCATGAAAGGCTTTTATTTCAAAATGCCTGTCAATTTCTACTGCGCCATACCGGCTGAATGCTGTCATTTCTTTGAGGGCAACCGTAAAGTCGGACTTCCGGTGTTTATGAAACGACAACAATTCTTCCAGGTTGATGTTGAAAAGGGTATCGCCGTTGAGAATGAGCACATCAGTACCCTTCACTTTGCTGCAGGCCAGTTTGATAGCGCCACCAGTACCCAGCGGGCTGTCTTCAATTACATATTCCCTGTCGATTTCCGGAAATGTTCTGTCAACATACTCTGTTACGATCTCACTTTTGTATCCCAATGAAAAAATGAATCTTTCCACCCCTTCCTTTTTCAGGTAGCTGATGATGAAATGAAGAAAGGGAATGCCGTTGACGGGCGCCATGCATTTGGGTACATCACTAACCACGCTTCTGAGCCTGGTACCTAAGCCGCCTGCCAATATGATCGCTTCCATACCCCCCCGCCCCCTGAAGGGTGAGCTTTGCGGTTCAAAATTTTCAGGCTCTTTCATTGATGGCTACAGTCTCTGTTAAGTTTGTTGTTATAAGGCAGTTTCCAGCAGGTGATATCCTGCACCAGTATACTCCGGGTTCCCCCTTCAGGTGGCGGAGGGGGTATCAAAATATTCTGCTTCCACCAGCTGGCAAATGATATGACCCAGCATGATATGACTTTCCTGTATGCGGGGAGTATCGGTTGATGGTACATTGATGAGATAGTCTGACAATGCCTTCATGGTTCCGCCGCTTGCACCGGTGAATGCGATGGTGGTAATGCCTTTTTCCCTGGCCACTTCAAAGGCATTGTAAATATTCTTACTGTTGCCGGAGGTGCTTAACCCTACCAGTACATCGCCCGGGTTACCGATACCTTTTATTAAACGGGAGTATATCACATCATAACTATAATCGTTGGCCACAGCCGTAAGGTAAGAAGTGTTGCAATGCAGGGCTTCGGCCGGTAGTGCATCCCTGTCGGTATAAAAACGGCCGCTGAATTCTGCTGCCAGGTGCTGTGCGTCGGCAGCGCTTCCGCCATTGCCGCAAAACAAAACCTTATTGCCATTCTTAAAAGCCTGCACGATGAGTGTAACGCAATCCTGCACGGTTTTCAATAGTTCCTCATTTTGTAAAACATCCTGTTTTACTTTAATTGAAGCGGCTACTATATCCTTAATTTTTTCCATTGTTTTACTTATATACTCCAGGTTGTTAACCCGTATTTGGTGAATGAATAATCCCTGACCACACCTCCAAAGCTATTCAATGTTTTAATAACGTTGTAACGGGTGTTGCCGGGGCAATAAAAAACCATAAATCCTCCGCCGCCTGCACCGCTTATTTTGCCCCCTGTGGCACCGGCAGCTTTGGCAGCAGTATAAACCTCCTCGATACCGGAATTACTGATATTGGCAGCCATATTCCTTTTTTGCTCAAAGCCATAATCCAATATCAGGCCAATCTCGTCCAGCTTTCCCTGCAGCAGGGCTTCCTTCATCATTCTTGCCTGGTCTTTGAGGTGGTGCATGGCTTCAATACTTTTTTCATTATTGCTCTTTACATTCTTTACCTGCTCTTTGATGATGGCAGCGCTTTCACGGGAAGTGGAAGTGAAATACAGTACCAGGTTATTCTCCAGTTCATGAAGGTATTCGGGTTTTATGCGCAGCGGGTTTACGATCACTTTATTGCCTTCATAAAACTCCATGAAATTTACACCCCCGAAAGTAGCTGCATACTGGTCCTGTTTGCCGCCTGCCAGCTGCAGGTCGTTGCGTTCTATATCGTAGGCATACTGGGCTATCTTATATTCATTCAGCGGAAGTTTAAGCATCTCCTTAAAGGCGCCCAGCACCGCCACTACCAGGGTGGAAGAGGTACCCAGACCGGAGCCTGCAGGCGCATCCACAAAAGTGGAAAGCCTGAAACCAGGTAATGCAGTGGAATGGTCTTTTTGAATCCGGTTGTAAACACCCTTCAGTAAATCCAGTGTTCCGTCGATGGGCAGGAGCGGAGCCAGGTCAAACTGCTGCCGTTCATTCCTGTCCAGGGCCTCCACAATGATGCTTTGATCCTGCAGCGGTTCAATGCTTGCATAGGCAGCCAGTGAAATGGTACAGTTCAGTATGGCCCCGCCAAACTGGTCGCTGTAAGGGCTCACATCGGTTCCGCCGCCGGCCAGGCCAATTCTTAAAGGAGCTTTACTTCTGAAGATCATAGCAGGGATTTAAATGGGCAATTTACTTACTATTGGCAACTTTGATGATGCTTTCCAGCATTTTTGTCCAACTGAATTTATTCTTCTCTTCCAGGAGGCCCTGCATAAAATGATCCCTGCCTTTTTCAAAATAGGTCTCTATCTTTTCTGCAAGGGATGCTGCAGTTGGTTCAGCCACCAGCCCGGCTTTATTATCCGGGACCAGCGCCGGCAGTCCGCCCACATTGGTAACGATCATAGGTACTTCAAAATGGTAGGCAAGAGGTGTAACGCCGCTTTGCGTGGCATTGCGGTAAGGCTGTACCAGCACATCAGCGGCACAGAGGTAATACTTCACTTCGTTGTCAGGAATAAAATCGGTATGGAGGATCAGGTTATCCTGTATTCCCAGGGCCTTTATCTGCTCATCATATACCTTTCTGTCTTCGTAGAATTCGCCTGCGATCAGCAGCCGGGGTTTAAGGGGCAGGCGTGCCGGGTTTAAAAGTTTCATGGCATCCAGTAAAATATCCAGTCCCTTATACCTGCGAATGAAACCAAAGAACAGGATGATCTTTTCCTCCTTGTCAATACCCAGTTTTTCACGTGCTTCTGCTGCTGATATCTTTTCCCCGAAATTATCATAGAGGGGATGCGGCACCAGCAGCGCTTTTTTTGCTGTAAAGGTCCTGAGGTCGGTGAGCACTTTTTCGCTCATGGTGATGAACGCATCAACCGGTTTTATGAAGTAGCGTGTAAATGCTTTGTCGCCCACACGCTTTTCGTGAGGCACAATATTATCTGCAATACAGATGATCCTGCTGTGTTTGTTTTTTTTAATGATCCGGAGTATGGTTCCCAGGCAGGGGCCCATCAGTGGAATCCAGTACCGAACAACAACGATATCGGGCCTTAGTTTTTTCAGTTCACGGCCAACGCTCAGCCAGTTAAGCGGGTTCACAGAATTTATCCGGGTATGTATATCCAGGTCTTTGGGAGGCGGTGCATCGGTATACTGCGATTTACCGGGGAATAAAAATCCCGGGTATTGCAGGGAGAAGGAAAAGATGCTGGTATGATGGCCTTCTTTCACGAACTCACGGGCCAGTCTTTCATTGAAGGTGGTGATGCCACCGCCCCGCAGGGGATGTGCCGGCCCGATGATAATGACATTCATGATTATAAACCAGCTTTTTCTTCTATCAAATAATGATTTCTTTCAGGTGCATTGCGTGCGATCAGTTCACCGATAAAGCCTGCCAGGAATAATTGCGAACCAATGATCATCACCAAAATGGCCACAAAGAAAAGTGGCCGCTGTGTCATACCGGTCTGGTCGAAAAAGAACTTGGAAATGGTGAGGTATAAAAAGATTATGAACCCGGCCAGGAAGAACAGGGTTCCCCAGAGACCAAAAAAGTGCATGGGCCTTTTACCAAACTTACCCACGAACATGATGGAGCCAAGATCAAGAAAGCCGTTTACAAAGCGCTCCCAGCCAAACTTGGTTACGCCGTATTTCCTGGCCCGGTGTTCCACTACTTTCTCGCCAATTTTACGAAAGCCGGCCCATTTTGCAAGAATGGGAATATAGCGGTGCATTTCTCCATAGATCTCCACGCTTTTGATCACTTTTTTTCTGTAAGACTTCAGGCCACAGTTAAAATCGTGCAGTTTGATACCCGAACTTTTTCTTGCGGCAGCATTAAAAAGCTTGGAAGGAATGTTTTTGGTAAGGGTGTTGTCGTAACGTTTCTTTTTCCAGCCGCTCACCATATCAAATCCGTCTTCAATGATCATCCTCCGCAGTTCTGGTATCTCATCGGGGCTGTCCTGCATATCTGCATCCATGGTAATGACCACATCGCCCTGCGCTGCTTTAAAACCTTCGTTAAGTGCGGCGCTTTTTCCATAATTACGCTGAAATTTGATGCCCTTAATATACGCATTGGCGCTTCGCAATTGCTCAATCACCTGCCAGGAATTATCAGTGCTGCCATCATCGATCATGATAATTTCGTAACTGTAATTATTAGCCAGCATCACCCTTTCTATCCAGGCAGCCAGCTCGGGTAAAGATTCATCTTCATTATACAGCGGTATTACGATTGATATATCCATGATGTGATGTTACAAAGGTTATTGTGGTTTACGGCTCAGGAAACCCGCAGCCACAGCTGTTGCCAGTGCCCCCAAAATTAAATATTTAAATGTTGTTATCCCTATCATTACCGGCATGAAGATCTGCCTTAGCTGATTGGCATTGCTTTCAATCTCTGCAGGCGTATGATTACCTTCCTTCAGCAGCATGGCATTGTTTTCCGCAATACCTGCTTCCCGGTAAGCGGTGTTAAATTTAAAGAAGATAAAAGTATAAAGCACCATCAGGAGTGTGGCAACGATGAAAGTTTTGAAGCCGGCCGAAAAATATGACTTGAAGTTCTTTTCTTCTGTGGCTGATTTTTTGTAAGCTAACATACTC
This sequence comes from Ferruginibacter sp., assembly GCA_044226725.1. GTDB lineage: Bacteria > Bacteroidota > Bacteroidia > Chitinophagales > Chitinophagaceae > Ferruginibacter. The sequence goes on from JBGAGM010000001.1 coordinate 641,144, forward strand.
CAGGCAATGCCCGCTATGTATACCAGGAACAGCACATACTGCTCTTTCTGGTTTACCGGCATTTTCAATACATAGAAAAAGAAAAGCGATACCAGGATCATGAGCAGGCCGGTGACCAATCCTTTTTTTGTAGGGTTTATTTGTTGAAGCATATTTAGTTTAATTGAATATTGGAGCCGTTGATAATTCCGATAACCTTTCCTTTTAACTGTTTCCCGATAAAGGGGCTGTTTTTTGACCTTGACCTGATCATGCTTTCTTCAAAAACAAATTCAGTACCCGGTGCAAACAGGGTTAAGCATGCCGTTGTTCCTTCTTTCAGCTCCGGCAGCGGCAGGCCGAATATAGCACGGATATTGATGGTTTGCATCTGCACAAAATCTGCTGCGGGCAATCCGGCAGTCATAAGTGCAGCAAACATTGTTTCCAGGGCTATCATGCCTGGTTTGGCATATTCAAATTCAGAAACCTTATTGTCCCAATGCTGCGGCAGGTGATGCGAGGCAATGCAATCAATGGATCCGTTGAACAGGGCTTCTTTTATAGCCTGCATATCATTCCTTGTTCTCAGTGGAGGATTCAGTTTTAGATTGCTGTCGTATTGCTGCAGGTCTTCGTCACAAAAAATTGCCTGGTAGGGAGTTACAGAACAACTGACCCGGATACCGCTTTCTTTAGATCTCTTTATATATTCAAGGCTTTTTGGTGAGGAGATGCCGGTGAAGTGGATCCTGCTATCGGCATATCTTGCCAGCTTCAGGTCGCGGGCCACCATCAGTTCCTCTGCCAGTATTGGTTTACCCGGCAGTCCCATTTGTGTGGAAATGATCCCCTCATTCATCAGTCCGCCGGCGCCTATGCTGGTATCGTCCGGCAACTGTATAATGGTACCATCGAAATGCTTTACATACTGCAATGCTTTCAGCAACAAGCCGGCACTTTGAACCGGCCTGATGCCATCACTAAAGGCAACAGCTCCCGAATTGCGCATGTCGTACATTTCAGCAAGGTCTTTTCCTTCTGTATTTTTTGATATAGCGCCAACCGGGTAAATGCTAACCCCCGTTTGCCCTGCTTTCTGAACAATATATTCTACCTGTGCTTTATTATCCACTACCGGTTTGCTGTTGGGTACCAGCATGACGCCGGTGAACCCACCTGCAGCCGCCGCCCGTGCCCCTGTTGTAAGATCTTCCCTTTGTTCAAAACCAGGATCGGCAAAATCGGCAAACATATCCATCCAGCCAATACTTACACAGAGTCCTTCGCAGGCAATCACCTGGTCAGCATTTTCAGTAATGGTACCAGCTATTTGTGCAATTTTTCCGTCGTGTATTAAAATATCTTTTGTTTGCCCGTTGAAAGGAGAGGAGGGGGAAATTACAGCAGCCTGCTTTATTAAAACATTCATGTAGTAAAAGTTGCGCTAAGATAAGATAACTTACTGTTTTTTAAAGTTGAAATTTTCAATTACTTTTGCCACCGGTTTTTGAAACTGTCTGTTTATCCTGATAAGTTTTGGTTTCTTAAATCCATGTTCGGGACGTAGCGCAGCCCGGTAGCGCACACGTCTGGGGGGCGTGTGGTCGCTGGTTCGAATCCAGTCGTCCCGACAAAAAAAGATCCTTGTACATACAGGGATCTTTTTTTATGCATTGGTTTTTCTTTCTCTTATTATTTTAAAGACTTGTACATGCTGCCGGGCAGGCCGGTCATTACGTGCATAAAACAACCACCGAAATAAAAACTTTACATGGCTCTTTGTGTAAAAACAAATATCATGGCATCCTGCTGTTGTACCAATCAAAAAATATTATTTATGCCCGCATTCATACCCGCTACCTTACAAGCAAGGCCAGGTCAATTAAAAAGTATCTTACTACTCCTGAGTCTTTGCATCTTTTCAGTTTGCTTATTTGCACAATCAGTTGGCACGGTCATTTCCGGCAAAGTGCAGGATGAAAAAGGAAATCCTGTATCATTTGCAACCATCCGCATACAGGGCACACCTTCAGGTACAAGTGCTGATGCGGAAGGAAATTTTAGCATCAGGTTAAAAACAATACCCTCGGTACTGGAGGTTTATGCTGTATCCTATCTGACAGCAGAGAAGAAAATTACGTTGTCCACACCTGCAGATTCATTGCACAATATGATCATAATATTGAAAGCAGATACAAAAACCAGGCTGGAAGAAGTGGTGGTGGTTTCTGCCTTTGGTGTAAAGCGTTCAGTCCGTTCGGTATCTTCAGGTACCAGCGTAAGTGGTGCACTGGCAGGCAAAGTGTCAGGAGTTGAAGTGAGAACAGAAAAAGCTACGGCAACTGCAACAGGTACTGTTTCCGGAGAAGTGGATAAGGAGGTAAAAAACCGTACCAAATTACTGACAGCCGGCGAACTCAGTGATTTCAAAAAATGGAAATTGTGGGAAGGATATACGCAATCCGAATTTTTGTCTTATGGCAGCAAGTGGAACCTGTATGCCAATGAACGCTATTCGGTGCAGTTGCAGAACGAAAATGCCCGGGCGGTTACCGGACAGACAGTTTACCTCGTAAACAGTAACAATGGCGACACGGTTTGGACTGCCATTTCAGATAATACCGGTAAGGCAGAACTGTGGAACCGTTTTGGCGCCGGTGCCGGTGAAGAAGAGCCAATGGATATCCATGTGAAAGGACAGGATGCAACCTATCCTGCCCGGGTTTTCAGTGAAGGCATCAACCTGGTAAGTATGGAAAAGGCCTGTACTGCCTCTGCCAAAGTGGATATAGCTTTTGTGGTGGATGCAACCGGCAGTATGGGCGATGAGATCGATTATCTTAAGGAAGAACTGGGAGACATACTCGGAAAACTTACCAACCAGGATCCCGGAATAGATCTTCGGACAGGCGCTGTATTTTACCGGGATACCTATGATGAATATATTACCAGGGTACAACCCTTAACAGCCGGTACATCGCAAACCATTGATTTTATTAAAAAGCAGTCTGCCGGAGGCGGGGGAGATTATCCTGAGGCCATGGAAAAGGCTTTGGAGGCATCCATTGAAAAACTGCAATGGTCGGCCGATGCCAGAACAAGGATCATTTTCCTGGTGCTGGATGCTCCCCCGCATGATGAAGCAAAGGCCGGGCTTGCGCAGCTTATACAAAGGGCGGCCGCCAGGGGTATACGTATTGTTCCTGTTGCCTGCAGCGGCACCGATAAATCCACCGAATTTATTTTGCGTTCCATGGCCCTGGCCACCAACGGAACCTATATCTTCTTAACCGACGACAGCGGGATAGGTGACAAGCATATCAAGCCCACCACCGATGAATTTAAGGTGGAGTTGCTTAACGATCTGCTACAAAGGGTAATATCCCAGATGTGTTATGTTAATACCTGTACTACAAAACAGGCAGCGGAACTGCCCCTTTCAACTTATAAGACAATGGATTCGGTAAAGATATTTCCCAATCCTTCCCGGGGGCCTGTTACACTGGAAACCGGTCTGAAGCTAAAGGAGATCCTTGTGGCCGATTTTACGGGAAAGGTACTCCGGAAGCCGGAAGCCAGGAAAAGCAAAACATCTTACAGGTTTGATATTTCAGACCTGCCTGCTGCCACGTATCTGATCCGTTATACTACGGAAGACGATCAGTCGGGTGCAGAAAAACTGGTATTGTTGCGGTAGGGCTTACCAGCGTTTCAACTCACCCTGCACAAAACTGTATTCAGGTGTTTGTATCACCGGGTCGTCATTCACTTCATACCAGGGAGATAGTGACGCACCCATTGGATTCTTCAGCACATGTATATCCTGTGCCGGCATATAGCTTTGTGCAAGCAGGTATATCTTGTTGCCGCTGCTGTTTACAGCCACATCCATTACAAGTACGGCATGCCCGGGAAAACCACCCCTGATCAGTACATCCCCTGGTTGAATGGCCGAAAAATTATTAACAGGCTTAAGTTGTTTTGCCAGGGATGCAGAACCGCACATACCAAATACCCTGGTAAGATACCTGTCAAAATGTTCCCTCGTGCAGGGGGCATCAAAGGTATAGGCTGTGCCGGCATTATCCCTGAAGAGGATCTGCTGATACAGGCCACGGTCAAACAGGTATTCGGCCCTGAGCCTCATTACTGCATCAGCACATTGCTGCAGGTTGGCGTCACCAACTGAAATATCCAGTAAGGCATACTGGGCAGATTGGTTGGCCTTTGGCTGGCCGTTGTACAAATATACCGTGGTGCTCTTCTTCAGCGCAGTATGGCGAAGGAAGTAAGCAAACGTACCGGTATCGGCTTTTACCCGCTCAAATCCGGCGGGTAATGGTATAGCACCAATTTGTTTGTATGGATTGATTGTTGCCTCTTTTTTAACTGCAGTGGTGTTGGCGGCGATCTTGTCCTGGTGGGCATTACAGGATATCAGCAGGCAGGGCAATAGGAAACAAGGGTTTATCAAATGCATCATTTTTTATGCTTTGATTCGTGTGGCCGAATAATCCATATATAGTAATTGTTAAAATTGACCGGTACACTTCGCCCATGCCTGACGTATAGTATCCATTTTTTTAATAAGTGATTTCACCTTTTAAGTTTGGGTGGTTTCTGTAATTAAAATGAGTCTTTATAGTTTTAGTTTTGGCCAAATTGATATATATTTAAACTCAGACAAAACTAACTTTTACCCAACATTAAAACCTAAGCTTATGATCAAAAAATCAGCCTCAAAAACCATTGCCCTTGGTTTGGTAATTCTTTTCACAGGTTTTCAAAGTGCCGTTGCTCAAAAAGTGAATATCATTGCAAGTCCTTCCACCGCAAAGATCTACGTGGATGGCCGCATCAAGGGTACAGGAAGTTATACCATATCCGTAGGAAAAAAAGATTGTGTAACTGTGGAAGTAAAGGAAGATGGTTACATGAGCGAAATAAGGACCTACTGCAACAAGAGAGGGTATGATGATCCCCCCAAAGTGGATAATATCCAGTTGAAACAGGACGAAGCTTTATTACCCTCCACCATTGCCATCACATCTTCGCCGCAAACTGCCAAGATCTTTGTGAACGGGGTGGAAATGGGCTCGGGCTCACACCAGCTTTCATTGCCGCTCAATGAATGCCTGACAGTGGAAGTACGTGCTGAAGGATATATACAGGAATCCAGGACCTATTGCAAAAAGAAAGGCCAGGGACAACCTCCCAAATCGGACTATTTTAAATTACAGCCCGACGAATCGTACACTTCTTCAATCGAATCGGATATTGCCAACAAGGAACTTGTACTGAATGTGAAACCCGACAGGACTAAGGAAGAGGCCTGGAAGATCATTGTGGCCACCATTCTGGGCAAATTTGATGTGCTGGAAATGAACGATGAGAAATCGGGTTATTTACGCACAGCCTGGGTAGGAAAGAACTTTGCATCCAATACCGTGCGTATGCGCATCATTCTGAAACAGGCTACCGATGCGCCTTTGACCTATAAAATAAAATTCATTTCAGAAGCATCTGGGGCGCCACGCACCCCCTACAGTGCCGATGAGCAATTTGATGCCATTGGGCGTATCTTAAAGACCTACGACGGCTTTTTGGATGAGCTGATAACGAAACTCAAGAATTGATACGTTACTATTATTTTCTATTACCATGCAGTTGCAAAAGCAACTGCATTTTTTTTATTATACAGGTATCAAAGGGGATAATGTGTTATTTTTGAGATACGATCCTGCTGATACATACAGGATGAAAACAGAAACCTATGGCGAATATTTTGATCATTGATGATGAAAAGTCCATCCGGAAGACACTGACGGAGATACTCAGTTATGAAGGGTATAAGATTGATGAGGCCAGCGACGGGGAGGAGGGCCTGAAGAAATTTTCTGAAAAAACCTATGACGTGGTGCTTTGTGATATTAAAATGCCCAAGCTGGATGGCATAGAATTCCTGGATAAGGCGAAACTTGTGAACCCTGATATTCCCGTGATCATGATAAGTGGCCATGGTAATGTGGATACCGCTGTGGAAGCGGTAAAAAAAGGAGCTTATGATTATATCAGTAAACCACCGGACCTCAACAGGTTGCTGATCACTTTACGCAATGCACTTGACAAACAAAGCCTGGTAACAGAAACCAGGGTGCTGAAACGCAAAGTGGGCAAATCGCTTGAAATGGTGGGCGAGAGCGGCCCCCTGCAAAAGATCAAGGACACTATTGAGAAAGTGGCGCCCACCGATGCCCGTGTTTTAATTACCGGGGAGAATGGTGCCGGAAAGGAACTGGTGGCACGCTGGATACATGAAAAAAGCAACCGCAATACCGGCCCGATGGTGGAAGTGAACTGTGCTGCTATTCCTGCCGAACTGATAGAGAGCGAATTGTTTGGCCATGAAAAGGGTTCTTTTACCTCGGCTATCAAGCAGCGTATTGGTAAGTTTGAAACTGCCAGCGGCGGCACTTTATTTTTGGATGAGATAGGAGATATGAGCCTGAATGCGCAGGCCAAGGTGCTGAGGGCGCTGCAGGAAGGAAAGATAACCCGGGTGGGTGCCGACAAGGATATATCGGTGGATGTAAGGGTGATTGCCGCCACTAATAAAGATCTGCTGAAAGAAGTAGATGAAAAGAATTTCAGGCTGGACCTGTATCACCGGCTCGGTGTCATCATTATTCATGTGCCTTCCCTGAATGAGCGCCGGGAAGACGTGCCCTCGCTGGTAGAACATTTCCTGGATATTATTGCCACCGAATATGGACAACCCAAAAAGGAAGTGGATGCTGCCGCTATGGAAGCCCTGAAGAATTATAACTGGACGGGTAATATACGTGAACTGAGGAATGTGGTTGAAAGGCTGATCATTCTTTCCGGCAAAAAAATTACGCTGGAGGATGTGGAGAGCTATGTGTTACCCAGGAAATAATATTATTGTGCATGAAGACAATTTATTGCATCAGTGGATTAGGCGCAGATGAAAGGGCTTTTTCAAAACTGAAGATACATGGTTATGAATTAAAGGTAATTCCCTGGCTGATGCCGGAAGCCAATGAAACTATACAGCAGTATGCTGCCAGGATGCGTGCCGGCATTACGGAAGAGAATCCAATACTCATGGGGCTTTCATTTGGCGGTATGATGTGTACCGAAATTGCCAGGCAAATACCGGTACGGATGATCATCATCATTTCCAGCATCAAATCATCCAAAGAACTGCCACGCTGGATGAAAGCCGTGGCCATATTAAGGCTGAACAAAATTGTTCCGCTCCGGTCAACCAAACTTACACAACCCATACAGAATAAAATGCTGGGCATACAGTCGGAGGAAGAAAAAAGCCTGGTGTATTCGCTGAGAAGGGCTGCCGACCTGCCTTATACGAACTGGGCTGTGCAGCAGGCCATTAACTGGAAGAACGACTGGCAGCACCCAAATATCTATCATATCCATGGCGATAACGACCTGATGTTCCCTATTAAGCATATTAAGGCTGATTATACAATTAAGAATGCCGGCCATTTCATGATCATGAACCGGGCTGCAGAAGTAAGCGACTGCATCAATACCATCCTGGCTTCCGCCTGAGCTCTCAAAACTTTTCTTAAGTTATTGTTTGTTTTCTGTTAAACATTTTTAAACATTATTTGGGTAAAACATCGCCAACCGGTTAATTATGGTATTTTTGGCACTTCAAAAAAATAATTCATGGACTCCGGACAAATTGGTATTCTCGTTCTTATCTCGTTAATTATTGTTGTAGCGCCTGTATTTGGTATCTATAAAATGTTCCAAAAGGCAGGTTACCCCGCCTGGAGGGCATTCATTCCCTTCATGAACACCTGGTTTATGCTGGATATTGCCAAAAAGCCCAAGTGGTGGTTCTTTGCACAATTCATCCCCATTGCAGGCTGGTTCTTCTCCATTGTGATCCTGATCGAATTTGTGAAATGTTTCAATAAATTCAAATTCTACCAGCATGCGGCCACGGCCTTTGTTCCCTTTATTTACTTTGTGTATGTAGGGGCTAATAAAAAGGACCGCTTCATCGGGCCCGAAGGTGTGAAGCATTACAAAAAATCAACAGCCCGTGAGTGGGTTGATGCGGCGGTGTTTGCCATTGTTGCTGCCACACTTATCCGCACTTTTGTTTTTGAAGCATATACCATTCCCACGCCTTCAGAAGAAAAGACCTTACTGGTAAATGATTTCCTTTTTGTGAGCAAATCCACGTATGGCCCCCGCATACCCAATACCCCACTGGCTATGCCCTTCATGCACCATACCATTCCGTTGCTGAATATCAAATCATACGTGGAATGGATCCATATTCCCTATACCCGCTGGTTTGCAAGCCCGGTTAAACGGAATGATGCCGTGGTTTTCAATTTTCCGGTAAATGATACACTGATCAATGATCCAATCGTGGACGGGCAGCAGCAGTTCGGGTCGCAGATAACTTATTACGAAGCTGTGAGGCAGCTGGGCAGGGAAAAAGTTTGGCAGGACTACGGGAAATACATCATTACCAGGCCGGTTGATAAAAGGGAGAATTTTATTAAACGCTGTGTGGGTATAGCAGGCGATACTATCCGGATTATAAACGGGAAGCTGATGGTGAATGGTAAACCCGAAGAATATTTTCCAAAGGCTGAACGGTTTTACCTGCTGCATGCACCCGAAGGCGTGAACCTGGATGAAGAAAAAGTAATGCAGCTGGGATACCAGGTACGTTTATCACAGGGAGATGTGGAATCGACCGGAAAACCAAACCTGCTTAAAGTAAATATTACCAATGAAGAAAAGAATACCGTTAAACTGCCACAGGGCTACTTTCTGACCGACTATATTTTTGAACACCGCGATGACCTGTTCCCATACTACAACGATACTACCGGGAAAGACTGGTCGGCAGATAATTTCGGCCCGCTTTGGATACCAAAGAAAAATGCCACTATATCCCTTACACCTGATAACCTGATACGTTACCAGCGTTGTATCGAGATCTATGAAGGAAATAAATTTGAAAACAGGGGGGGCAAGTATTTCATCAACGGAGTGGCTGCTACCAGCTATACTTTTAAGATGGACTATTACTGGATGATGGGTGATAACAGGCATCATTCGCTTGACAGCCGTTACTGGGGCTTTGTGCCCGAAGACCATGTGGTAGGTAAGGCATCGCTGATCTGGTTTAGTTATGAGAATGGCCCGCGCTGGAACCGCCTGTTCCGCTGGATCAAATAATTTCTAAAATCTGACGTTTTAAAATTAACTTTATAACATCCTCTCTGCCTGGCAGGGGGGATTTTTTATCTGATTTTAATTTTAAACTATGAAGAAAGAGGATTACCGGTTTTCATATGATGTGTATGATTCGGCTGCCGAACTGGATGAGCAGGATGCCCTGCTGCTTACTGAAGCCAGAAAGGTTACCGCAGCAGCCTATGCACCTTATTCTAATTTTCATGTGGGCGCTGCTGCATTACTGGACAATGGTGAGATCGTAAAAGGAACCAACCAGGAGAATGCTTCTTACCCCGTAGGACTTTGTGCCGAAAGAAGTTTACTGGCCTCAGCTGCCTCTCTTTTTCCGGGCATTGCCATCAATACCATGGCCATCAGTTACCATAACCTGAATGGAAACAGTGACCGGCCAATCTCTCCCTGCGGTATGTGCCGTCAAAGTTTGGTTGAGTATGAGGAAAGAGTGAGCAAACCTATACGCCTGATCATGGGCGGACTTGAGGGCAAAGTGATCGTTGTTGCGAAAGCGGATGCACTTTTGCCTTTCTCCTTTAAAAGCGAAGACCTAAAATAGAGTTTGCACCCCATTGGCATATTTGGCTTCGTGTTCAAGCAGCCATTTTTTTCGCCAAAGGTCGCCTCCATAGCCCACCAGGCTGCCATTTGAGCCAATTACCCGGTGACAGGGTACAATAATGCTGATGTTGTTATTGCCATTGGCAGTGCCCACTGCCCGAATCGCTTTTACATTTCCCAGCCGTTTACTCAATTCAAGATAGCTGATGGTGCGGCCATAAGGAATATTACCCAACTCCTTCCATACCGATTGCTGAAAAGCTGTGCCCTCCTGCAACAGGGGGAAACTGAATTGCGTGCGCTTCCCTTCAAAATATTCATCCAGCTGTGCAAAGCAAGCCTGGATGACGGAAGCACCTGGTTTTGCAAAATTAAGTTCATCTTCCACCAGCTGCGCCCCCTTCCGGGAGTTCACAAATAACACGGCTGATATGGCATCGCCCCGGCTACTGATCTCCAGTATACCAACCGGCGATTGGTAATATGCTGTTTCGCTGCTCATGATAAGACAGATCAATTTACTGCAAATTCTTTTGATGCTTTGCTTAAAATATGATTTCTTTGAACAAGTTAGCAAACAGGCAGCATGAAAACTGAACAACGTTTTTACGAGAAGGCAATGGCGGCAGTAGCCGATCCTTACCGGATGTCGATCATACAGGAACTTCATGAGAAAGGAGAGATCAGGTGCTGTGATGTGGTGGGACTTACCGGTTTGTCTCAACCCACTTGTTCCCATCATATAAAATTACTGGCCGACAGCGATCTCGTTATCTGCCGCAGGCAGGGCCGCAATAATATCTTCACACTGAACAAAGCAAATTTTAAAAAGCTGGGGATGTATTTTGAGCGCCTGGGTGAATAGAACAGAGGTTAGTATTGGGGATTTTAGATTTAATATTCGGGTCACCCAATCTTGCTTCCGTTCTTTACCTGCAGGGAAGGGTGCAGCAGCACCACCTCTTTGTTCTCATTGTAAACACCCAGTACCAGGCATTCGCTGAAGAAGTTGGCTATTTGTTTTACCGGGAAATTAATTACTGCAATCACCTGTTTACCGATGATCTCTTCCTTTTTATAAAGTGCCGTTATCTGTGCCGATGATCTTTTAACACCCAATTCTCCAAAATCGATGACTAGCTGGTATGCTGGTTTTTTGGCGTTAGGAAAATCATTTACTTCCAGTATGGTTCCGGTGCGTATGTCAATCTTTTCAAAATCATCCCAGGTTATCATAGCTGTTCTGTTTTTATTACGGCATCCAGGTTTAGTCTTCCATAAATATGCGGGAACAGTTCGTTCACCGAAGGTGCCATTTCATATTTAAGGGGTGCAGTCAGTTTTGTTTCATCGATATGCAGCAGCAACAGATCATGTTGCCCCTGGTAATATCGTTGCAGCACGCCGGCAACCTGGCTTGCCTGGCTGGTATGAATAAATCCTTCGAGGGCCAGTGATGCTGCCTCGTAATAGCCGGCCTGCAAAGCCTTTAGCCAATCTGCGTGAGAGACTACATGGTAGATCATGGTTCCAGTAAATTTGCCAGCGAAAGCAGTTCATCCATTTTGTAGCGGTTGCGGTCATTGTCGAAGCACTTGCTTAATTCTTCCAGTAAGTATTGTACGATGCGCCTGTTGTTCAGTTGCCTGAAATAGGAGGGAACAGGCGGAACAGATATGCGTTTGAAATAAGCTTCCACATCATTATGGCTGTACATCTGCCCGTTGAGCGGATCGATAAAGAAATTGATCTTTTCAGAAGGGTGACCAACGGGGTTCAGCAGGTCGTGCTGCGGATCGAAATAAGCCAGGATGAACTGGCGGGGAATATTAACGGCTTTCACCGGTATGTCAAGCAGCTCACAAAGAGCCAGGTAAATGATGCCATTGCTTAAAGCATTTCCTTTCTTACTCTCCAGTGTTTTATTAATAAGGTAATCGTCGGGATTGTTGTAGGCAAATTCAATACCTTTTTGTTTATAGTAGTTATAGAAAATACTGGTGACGATATTGATCTGTTCAATCGGGGTAAGATAGTTATTCAGCTCCAGCCAGGTATTGCGGCGCAGCTTTTCAATTTCCTGGTGCACCAGGGTGGCATCCATATCGGGATAATGATAACGGGCCACCAGTAAAGCGCCTTCCAGCAGATCGGTATTTCCGGATGACCATTTTATGAAATCATCGGTAAGATCCCTGAAGTGAAGACGGTGTATCAGCAGTTCAATCCTTTCCTGAACATCTTCATTGCCGGTATGCTCCCAGAGGGTCTCCAGGTTGGGGATGATGTCTTTACCGAAAGAAATGATCTTATCGCTAACGGTATTGTAAACAAATTCATCCGGGTCGTCAATGAGGTGCAGTAATGCCGCTATTTCCTTATTCTCTTTCAAATGCTGCGTTTATTTGTATGAATGTCGGAAAAGGCGGGCGAAATAAGAAGTTAATATTTTCCACAGGCTGTGGTAAAATAAAAGAACTGAGCTATGCAGCGTAAACAATACATACGCAGAAAACTATTTTACGAAAACACCATAGCAAAATGCGCTGAAAGAACCATTGGTGAGCGAAATGCCCACACCATTCTTCCAGAGCCGGGCAACATAATTGGCTCCTATTTTTTCATGCCCGGCAACATACACATCTGATCCGAAAACAAAGACTGAGCCGGCTTCACCAAAATTAGTTCCGTTGGTTAAAGATGTGGATACCCCGTTTTTCCAGATTTTTGCCACATCATATGTTCCGTTACTTTCAGCTCCAACTGCATATACATCTGCTCCGGAAACAAATGCCGACAGTGCATAGGCGTCATTAGCCCCGTTTGTTAAACTGGTAGCCACCCCATTTTTCCAGATCTTCGCCACATCATATGTCCCGTTACTTTCAGATCCGGCTACATAAACATCTGTTCCTGAAACAAACACTGCATTTGCACTGGCATCGCTGCTTCCATTTGTTAAAGCGGTTGGTACTCCGTTCTTCCAGATTTTTGCCACCATGTGGGTTCCATTGCTTTCCTGGCCGGCTACATACACATCGGCTCCTGAAACATACACTGACAGAGCAAGTGCATTGTTAAGGCCGTTTGTGAGGTTCGTAACTACGCCATTCTTCCACAATTTCGCTACATGCAGTGACGGACTGCCTTCGTAACCTGAAACATATACATCAGAACCCGATACAAAAACAGCGGTGGCTTCAGCATTAGGTGCTCCGGATGAAAGATTAGTTCCTGCTCCGTTTTTCCATATCCTGGGAAACCAGTTTGTCCCAATCCGTTCTTCTCCTGAAACATACACATCTGTACCCGAAATATACACAGCTTCTCCATAGGCTATGTTTGTGCCATCTGTAAGTGAAGTTGCCACACCGTTCTTCCAGATTTTTGCTACCTCATTGGATCCGTTATCTTCATATCCTGCCACATACACATCCGGGCTTCCGGGTGCCGGGGAAGTGGTAAATAATGAATCGCCGCCATAAGCAGTGCCCACAGCATTAGTGGCATAAGCACGTACATGATAGGTAGTGGATGCACTAAGTCCTGTCATAAACCCGGAAAATGCACCAATGCCGCTGCCATCGGTTGTATGATTGCCTGTGGCTACGGGATTTGCATTGGTGCTCCAGCAAATGCCACGTACAGTAACCGGGGATCCTCCATCTGCAAAAACAGTTCCTCCCCCTGAAGCAGTAAGGGCAGTTATAGTTCCAACCGATGCAGTGGTTACAGTCGGCAATGCTGTAGAAGTGGTGGTGGTTGTAAAACTTACCTGGTTTCCATAAGCCGTGCCTGCACTGTTGCTGGCATAGGCTCGTACATAATAAACGGTACTGGCAGCAAGACCGGAAATGCTGCTTGAAAAAACGCCGGTACCATTGCCATCTGTTGTATGATTACCTGCAATGGTTGGGGTGGGTGAAGTGCCCCAGCAAACGCCTCTTGCTGTTACTGCAGCACCGCCATCATTGGTGATAGTACCACCGCTGGTTGCAGTTGTATTGGCAATGGATGTGGCTGTTGTGGTGGTTAAAATTGGTACAGAAACAGTACCTGCAGGGCCGCTGCTTTCCAGGCTGAGTTCTTTCTGGCAACCCAAAAAAATAAGGGCAACGAATAGTATGAATGCAACTTGTCTCATGCAAGGGCTTTGTGTTTTTCAAATATAGGAAAATAAGAAATGCACAAAAATGGCCTGTACCGCTCCCGGAATTATAATGCTATGGCTCCTTATGTTATCAGTTGCTAATAACTTGTTGAGGTAATCAGATCTCCACCCAGGTATGGTCGGCCAATAACTTTACCTGTGCCACCAGTCTTTTGTAGGGGCCGGTGCCGCCCCATTCTTTCGGGCTCACCATACTAACAATATGTGATTCGTCGTGTTTTTCGTACAGGTAGTACATGTTGCCAATTACAGGTGAAAAAGGGATACGGGCATTGTAAATGATCATGCTGAGTTCCTTGCGCATTTGTATCTCCTGTGCCTGCAGGGCCAGTAATTCGATTTGCTTGCGTATCTGGTCTAGCTGCATATTGGTTTGCTCTTCCATGGCGCTTAAGGCCTTGTGCCTGATAACGCCTTCTTCGGTAGGCTTGATCACAGCGCCGCTAACGCTGCTGCTGTAGGGCATCACACTGAGTTGTTTGTGGTATACTTCGGTATTGGTATAAGACTGCTGTTCTGTTGTGCTGCCTTTTTGTGTCACACTTAAATAACCATTGGGCATCAACTGGTGAATAACTACCAGCACCTGTTCAGTATTGCGGTAGAAATACACTTCAAAACAAATGCTGCTGATGAAAACGGTTTTCACTTCATCGGCCACATCGGTATCGTTGAAGGGGTGAACATCGCCATCGGCAATAACCGAGTAGGAGCTGGCAAAGGCCTGGTTTTCGAGTGTTACCCAGTTGGTGCTGATGCTGATTTCTTTTTTGCTTTCGGTTGCTTCTATTTTGTAGATACCCGATTTTGGGCGCTGGCCCGATCCATACGTACCTTTTTCGGGAAACAGTTGCCAGGAGCCGATAAAATTATATGCTGTGATCATGGAAGCTTTGATTGAGTGCTGTTTAGCGTAAAACAAAAATAGATGCTTTTTGTTTGCCTTCAGTTCCTGTTATTTTGATCTGCCTGGTATTTGTATGTTGTATGGTCATTTGAAAAAGTACTGTTTTACCCGCATCAGTTGCTAAGGATAATCAATTTGCCCGGGCCAATTGCTGCATTAGTTTTTCAACAGGTGCCCAACTTCTGCATCGAAGGATATATACTTTCCGAAAAGCTCCTGTAAAGCCATCTTTTCAGCTTCAGACCTGATCATTCGTTTAGGGATGATAATGGCCTGAGAAGCGCTTATGTATAAAAGAAAATATTCTGCAGTTTCAGCCTTTTTAATAATACTGCTCCACCTGTAATTTACTTCGGCATGTCTGGCCTTATCAAATATGCCTGTTTCGGAAATCGTCATATCCGACCTTACAAAAAAAATTGCATTTAGGGGATCGTTACAAAAGGCCTGCGTCTGTTTACGGCAGGTGCTTTCAATATTAAAAAGGGGCAGTATGTAGATCGTTGCAAATACCAGCAGTGTGCCAAAGAAAAATAAGTCGAAGTTATGCGGTGAATCTGTAAATTTTATGAGTGAAAAAATGAATACCAAAAGCAAAAAAGACTTAACCCGGCTTTTTATGGCGGCTGATTTTTTACCAGGTAACAGCCATACGGTGTAATAATAAAAATTGAAATAATCCTCCCCGGTCAGTTCAATAGTTAATGTTATCATCAATAATCAGGATTATTGTAAGATAGATGGCATAAAGAAGAATATCAGCCTGCAAAAACAGGGACGAGCTGCCCAATGGAGGTGATTCGCCGATAGCTATTTCTTCTTAGCCGCTTTCTTTACCGCTGCTTTTTTCTTCGCAGGTGCTTTCTTTTTATCAAAAGCTTTGGGATCCTGTGCCAGTATCATTTCCTTTACTTCATCCAAACTAACAGTAGCTAAGGCATCAGCGGTGTATTTGCCTTTTGGTAAACGCAGGCGCTTTTTATTGTAAGTAACTTCGGGGCCCCAGCGGCCATTCTCTATGGCTATCTTTTCCTCGGGCCATTGCTGTATAAAGCGGTTGGCTTCCTTCTCTATTTTCTTTTCTATAAGCTCGGTGTATTCAGCCTGGCTGAGGTTCTCAAAATTATAACGGGCGGGCACGTTGATGAACATATCGTTCCATTTGATGAATGGCCCAAAGCGGCCTTTGCCCTTGGTGATCGGTTTCTCCTGGTAATATCCGATCGGTGCATCTTCAAACTGTTTGGCTTTGATGATCTCGATGGCCCTTTCCAGGGAAACCGAAGATGGTTCTTCGCCACGAGGCAGGGAGATGAACTGTTCGCCGAATTTCACGTACGGGCCAAAGCGGCCAACGTTCACAGATATTTCCTGTCCTTCGTATTCGCCCAGCGGGGCGCCCAGTTTAAAAAGTTCCAGCGCTTCTTCGATGGTGATGGTCTCTATACTTTGCGAGGGTTTCAATTTGGCAAATTTGGGCTTTTCATCGCCTTCAGAAACTCCGATCTGCACCATCGGGCCATAGCGGCCCATGCGTGCAATGATGGGTTTGCCGCTTTCGCTGTCAGTACCCAGGGCACGTTCGCCCACGGCCCGTTCAGCATTCTCCAGCGTATGTTCCACCCCTTCATGAAAGGGGGTGTAAAAATCGCCCACCATTTTATTCCACTTCATTTTGCCATCTGCTATCTCGTCGAATTCTTTTTCAATATCAGCAGTAAAGGAATAATCCATCACTTTATTGAAATGCTGGTTCAAAAAATCTGTAACCACCAAACCCAGGTCGGTAGGGAAGAGTTTTGATTTTTCTGCACCGGTATTTTCCTGGTCGGTTATTTTTTTTATCTCATCGTTTTGCAGGCGCAGTATCCTGAAATTTCTTTTCACGCCTTCCTTATCCTTCTTCTCCACATAATTACGCTTGATGATGGTGGAAATAGTAGGAGCGTAGGTACTTGGTCTGCCGATGCCCAGTTCTTCCAGTTTCTTTACCAGGGATGCTTCGGTATAACGTGCAGCGTGTTTGGTGAAGCGTTCGGTGGCCGTCATTCTTTCAAAAGCCAGTTGCTGTCCGACCCTTAAGTTGGGCAGGCGGCTGTCATCGCCATCATTCTCTTCTTCCTCATCAGTGCTTTCCAGGTATACTTTTAAAAAGCCATCAAATTTTAATACCTCGCCGCTGGCGGTCAGTTCTTCGTTGTTGGTACTGATATTTATTTTGGCAGTTGTTTTTTCCAGTTCCGCGTCTGCCATCTGCGATGCGATGGTGCGTTTCCAGATCAGTTCGTACAAGCGCTGCAGATCAGGGTCGCCCACATTCTTTACTTCCATGTAAGTGGGGCGTATGGCTTCGTGCGCTTCCTGGGCACTGTCGTTTTTATTTTTGTATTTGCGTACCTGCAGGTAGTTGCTGCCAAAACTGCTGCTTATTTCGTTCTTTATTGCTTCCATGGCGGTATCACTCAGGTTCACGCTGTCTGTACGCATGTAGGTGATCTTACCACTTTCATATAATTTCTGTGCCAGCAGCATCGTTTTGCTAACACCATAGCCTAGTTTGCGGCTGGCTTCCTGCTGCAGGGTGGAAGTAGTGAAAGGTGCTGCCGGTGTACGTTTGCCCGGACGAACCTGTATATCCTTTACGGTGTAACTGGCGCCTATGCAGCTTTGTAAAAACTTTTCCGCATCGGCTTCATTACTGAACTTACTGCCTTCGGCCTTAAAGGGAACTGTTCTGTTGTTCAGGTCTGTGGCAGCTAAAGTGGCTTCCAGTTTGAAACTGCTTACCGGTACAAACTGGTTGATCTCCCTTTCTTTTTCCACGATTAATTTTACGGCCACGCTTTGTACACGGCCTGCGCTAAGCCCGCCGCTCATTCCAATCTTGCGCCAGAGTACGGGGCTGAGTTCAAAACCCACGATACGGTCAACTACCCGGCGGGCCTGCTGGGCGTCCACCAGGTTCATATCAATGGTACGGGGGTTTTGTACCGCTTTCTGAATAGCCGGTTTGGTGATCTCGTGAAAAACAATGCGCTTGGTTGTTTTCGGGTTCAAGCCAAGCACTTCAGCCAGGTGCCAGCTGATGCTTTCTCCTTCCCGGTCCTCATCCGATGCCAGCCATACTTCCTCACTTTTTTTAGCGAGGCTTTTTAATTCACTTACCACTTTACTTTTTTCGGCTGGTACTATATATGTAGGCGTGAAATTATTATTCACATCTATACCCATATCATTCTTCACCAGGTCACGTATATGACCAAAGCAACTCTTCACTTCAAAGTCCTTTCCCAGGATGGCCTCAATGGTTTTGGCTTTTGCCGGGGACTCCACTATTAAAAGATTTTTCGCCATTTTTTTTCTTTCTTATGATTTGCTGTAATAGGCCATGATACTGCAATTGAACAGGTTTTTAACTCCGCCTTTTACTTTAGTATGTAACTGAAAACTGCCATGTACAGGATGGCAGTTTCTGCTGCAATATTACTCTAAAATTGAAAAATCAAAATAAATCTTCTAAACGGGTGAAAGATTTTAACGCTTTAACAGGAAGCTGATCACCTGTTTTTTTACTGTTTCGTCATGATAAATTTTCCGGTGTCCCAGTCCTTTGGTTACTATAAAATCTATGTTGGGATGTCTGTCTTTCCTCACTTTTTCTGCATCTGCCCAGGGTGTGATATCATCATCTTCATCATGCACCCACAGCACTGAAGCTTTAATATGATGAGCGGCACGGCGAATGCTAAACCAGGAAGCCTCTTTTCCGCTAATCTCAAATATTAGTCTGTCAAATTCATTGCGCACTTTTTCGTTGTTCAGCTTCAGCATTTTAAAAGCCCCGTTAATGGCTGAAGTGGTTTCGGTGGCAGGGGCAATGAAAACAACTTTCGTATTTTCATCATGGGGCATTTGTTCCAGCGCCAGGCTTAAAGATATACCACCAAATGAATGTGCTATAAAATTACCGATGGGGCCAAATTGCGCCATCACGGCTTTAATCATTTCGCTGTATTCAATAGCATTGGTGGTATCGCCATCACTGTGGCCATGGGCAGGTGCATCAAAGGCCAGTACCTCAAAACCTGCTGCCACTAACAAGGTAGCGTAATCCTCAAATTTGTGAGCAGCGGAACCAAAGCCATGCAGTATCAGTACTTTGTGTTTTTGCGGGTGGTTCCACCGGTAGCCATTCATTCTTTTGCCAGATAGAAGAAAATGTATGGCTTCTGTGTTTTTAAGCGGACCTTTCCGCACTGATTTCATAAAGGGAGTGCCAAATACCACCAACGCTTTTTCTGCGGCTTTTCTTTTCGAAAAGGCAGTTATCAATTTAAATTTTGTTTGTATGTAGGCTATTGCTAATCTTTGTACCAGTTTCATCGTGAATGTAAAGTTATGCAGATTGTAATTATCGGATCAGGTAATGTGGCCTCCGTGCTGGGTCGTTTGTGTAAAACAAAGGGCCATGAGGTTTTGCAGGTTGTAAGCCGCAATATGCAGCATGCCGAAGCGCTGGCCAAAGAACTGGGTTGCGACCATGCCGATTTCGGAGGCAAAATAAATACCGGCGCCAATATATACCTGGTTGCTGTGGCTGATATGGCTTTATTTGACCTGGACAAGCAGTTGAAATTTGGCAATAAACTGGTATTGCATACAGCAGGTTCGGTTCCGAAGTCTGTTCTGCAAAACGTTTCAGCAAACTATGGTGTGTTGTATCCTTTGCAGAGTTTGAGAAAGGAAATGCAATATAATAATAATATCCCCCTGCTGGTTGATGGTAACACAGAAGAGGCTGCAACACTGATCAGCGATTTTGCAAAAACATTGTCGGGCCAGGTAAGCAGGGCAGATGATGATCAAAGACTGAAATTACATGTGGCTGCGGTGGTGGTGAGCAATTTCACCAACCATTTATATGCGATGGCCGAAGGTTTTTGTAAAAAGGAAGCTGTCGATTTTTCCCTGCTTGCGCCCTTGATCAGGGAAACGGCAGCACGAATTGAGCATATTTCGCCGTCTGATGCGCAAACCGGCCCGGCAGTGCGTAATGATATATTCACCATTGATAAACACCTGCGGGTACTTACAGACCATCCGGCACTCAAATATCTTTATATCAAACTGACAGACAGTATCATGAAAGGGTAATTAAAAGTGCTGCAACCCTGCATGTTTTAAAAGAAGACACCTGTAAAAGCTAATCTCATTTAATCGGGAACACAATATCAGTCTGAATCTTGTAGGGATCAACCGGTTTTCCGTTCTTATCAATTGTTTCAGTTACATAGATCTCATAACTGGGGCCTGCCAGGGATTTTTTATTTTCCTTCATCCATTCT
Source organism: Ferruginibacter sp. (assembly GCA_044226725.1). Taxonomy (GTDB): domain Bacteria; phylum Bacteroidota; class Bacteroidia; order Chitinophagales; family Chitinophagaceae; genus Ferruginibacter. Next base: position 661,380 of record JBGAGM010000001.1, read on the forward strand.
TTCATCGCATCGTATCCCTGCGGCAGCAGTTCAAAAGGGCCAAAGAAATGAACTATTAATGCTTTGCCGGCATTTACCTGCCTGATCTGCACCCCTTTAACAGCTTTAGAACCCGCTTTATTTACCGGTATGCCAGCGTCAAAAAAGAAGGGAGCATTTTGTTTTTTATACCAGGCCATATTGGGGCCTGTTGTTTTCAGGTTGTTCTTCTTAATGTATTCTGGCAGTTTGCTGCCGTAGATCTTTTCCAGCTTCATGCCAATGCGTTCAAAAGTTGCTGCGCTGTCGCTGCAATAAGCAACAATCATTTTTGGTGAAACCGTATCCACAATATTGATGATAGGGGGGCGTTGAACAGCCCCGGCAGGTTCTTTCTTCATCTCGGTCTTTACCCGGCCTTTTTCCGGCACAGGTTCTTCTTTTTTCTTTTTATCGGCACAGGAAACAAGCATAACTGCTGAAATGAAAAGGACGTTCTTTAATAAATGCATTTTTGTGGTACTTATATTGTTATGTACTTGCGGATAAAGCAGAAAAATAGTGAAAGCTTTTTACATTTCAAACTTAAATGATATAGAAAGCAACTTATATTTTCCCTATTTGGTAATATTGAAGTAGGTTTGCAACCCGAAATTTGCGGAACTATGTACGATATAACATTCCAGTTTGAACAGAAAGGACTTGAACCTGTAACGCTGAGCGGTATTGAGCCCGATCAGTCGATTTTAGAAGTGGCGCTAAAGAATAATATTGAATTGCACCACAACTGCGGCGGTGTTTGTGCCTGCAGTACCTGTCATTTATACGTAAACGAAGGTGAGGATTACCTGGAGGAACTGAGTGACCGGGAAGAGGATTTTATTGACCGTGCTGTAAATCCAAGACTGAACTCAAGACTGGGCTGCCAGTGTGTGCTGCAGGAGGGCGGAGGAAAGGTCGTTGTTACCTTACCTGACCAGACTCAGTTTTTGGGAGAATAGATTAATTAGCTAATTCATTTTATTGCATACTGCGGGCAACTATTTCAGATACTTTAACTTTAAAAAATTGGCTAATTAGCAAATCAGCTAATCAGCACACTGAAAAAAAAATGACCTTTGAACCACCCATACACTGGAACGATTATGAAGACATTGCCATGAAGCTGTACGAACGCTTCGGGGATGATTTTACAGAAAGTAAGATCTACCGGATTCGCTTTACCGATCTGCATAAATGGGTGATGGAGATACCCCGCTTTGAAGGTAAGCCGGAGGAAAGCAATGAAGGCCACCTGGAGATGATACAAAGCAGTTGGGTATACGAGTGGAGGGATAATCAAAAATAATTTGATAATTTGGAGATTTGATGATGAATGGATTAAAACACCGGCAACCATCAAATCTCCAAATCAGCAAATCGTCAAACCTGTTCAATGCTCGAAAAATTTAAATCCATAAAGACCTTTGTTTTTGATGTGGACGGCGTGCTTACCGAGGGCTCGCTGCTGATACTGAACGATGGGCAAATGGCCAGGCTGATGAATATTAAAGATGGTTATGCCCTGCAGCTTGCAGTTAAAAAGGGTTACAGGGTGGTCATCATTTCGGGCGGAACTTCTGAAGCGGTCAAAGAGAGGCTTGAAAAACTGGGAGTGAAGGATTGTTTTTTAAAGGTTGACAATAAAAAGGAAAAGCTGACCGAATACGTGGTCGAGCACTCACTTAACTGGGACGAAGTGCTGTTCATGGGTGATGATATTCCGGATTACGTTCCCATGCAGCTTACAGGTTTGCCATGCTGCCCGGCAGATGCGGTTGTAGAAATAAAGCAGATATCCCGGTACATTTCACCGGTTGCGGGTGGAAAAGGTTGTGCCAGGGATGTGATTGAAAAGGTATTGAAGCTGAATGGGCATTGGGACCTGGATACAACCGTTGCTGCGAAGTAATTCCTTTTTTAAAGCATCAATGCTTACATTCGCACTTACTTTCTTCCATGAAACTACTACATGCTTTTTTCAGGCTGGTCAGGTGGAACAACCTGGTTATGATCTTCATAACGCAGTTACTGTTCTATTTTTCCCTGGTACGGCCATTCTTTGAGAAAGATATTGGCAGCCGTCTCGAAAATGCGCATTTCCTTTTGATAATTGTTTCATCCCTGCTAATAGCTGCTGCCGGAAATATCATCAACGATTATTTTGACCGGAATATTGACGAGATCAATAAGCCAGAAAAAAAGATAGTTGATAAGCTTATTAAGAGACGCTGGGTAATAGTGATGCATATTGTATTTTCTGCCGCTGCCATCCTGTTGGGTTTTTATGTTGATTCACAAACACCTGTTTTCTGGCTGGGGCTCTCCAATAGTATTTGTGTTTTAGCTTTATTTGCTTACAGCAGCAGTTTAAAAAAGAAATTACTGGTTGGCAATGTGCTTATCTCATTGCTTACTGCCTGGGTGGTTCTGGTTTGTTTTCTTTGTTATTACCGAAGTTTTTATTGCACGATTTGTGAACAAACACTGTTCCAGTCAGCATTGAACCGTTTCATGCGGATCAGTTTTTTGTACGCAGGTTTTGCCTTCGTTATTTCACTGATACGTGAAGTGGTGAAGGATATGGAAGATATGGAAGGAGACCGCAGGTATGGCTGTAAAACAATTCCCATCAGCTGGGGCATACCAGCCGCCAAGGTCTTTGTGGCTGTATGGCTGGTTGTGTTAATTGGTATGATTGCAGTGGTACAGATATATGTTTGGCAACTTGGCTGGTACTGGAGTGCCGCTTACAGTATTGTGCTTATATTAGCCCCGCTGGTATGGATACTTCGTAAATTATACCAGGCCCGGGTACCTGCTGATTACCACCAGCTAAGCACAATTATTAAGATAGTGATGCTGGCAGGTTTAACCTCCATGATCTTCTTTAAAATTTATTCATAGCAGTAACAGCATATGCAAAGAATTATTCTCGCTTCACAATCTCCGCGCCGCAAACAATTACTCGAATGGGCCGAAGTGCCTTTCGACATCCTGGTACAGGAAACGGATGAATCTTATCCGAATGATTACGACCTGGGGCGCACTGCCATGCATATAGCCCGCAACAAAGCGAAGGCTGTCAGGCAATTGGCAGGTACAGGCAAACCAATCCTGGCGGCTGATACTATTGTTGTTTTAAAATCTGAAATAATAGGCAAGCCAAAAGACAGGCAGGATGCTGTCCATATCTTATCGAAGTTGTCGGGCAAAAAGCATCATGTAATTACCGGTGTGGTAATTTTGTACGACAACAAAGAAGTGTCATTTGCTGAAACCACCGAAGTGGTCTTTCACACACTTACCCGGCAGCAAATTGAGTTTTATGTTGATCATTACAAACCTTACGACAAAGCCGGTGCCTACGCCATACAGGAATGGATCGGCGTGGTGGGCATCAAGTCGATCAGCGGCGACTTTTATAATGTAATGGGTTTACCGGTCAGCAGGGTGGTTCAGGCCATCAATGAGCTGCCTGTTGCTAAACCTTAATACCTGTCTTTTTAATTTCATTGGGTTTTGTTATTTTTAATTGATGAATGGCTGCGCCGCCCGGGTGCCCCATTTGTTAATCCGTTATCAAAACAACCCTATATGACAGAAAAATTACTCCAGTATATCTGGCAGTTCCAGTACTTCAATCATTCCGGCCTGCTTACAGAAGAAGGTGAAACATTGCAGATTTTGCATCCCGGCAATTTCAATACCAACCAGGGCCCCGATTTTACTGATGCAAAAATTAAGATCGACAATACAGTATGGGCAGGCAGTATCGAGATACACATCAACAGTTCCCAGTGGAAAGAACATAAGCACAGTGAGGATCAAAATTATCAGAATGTAATATTGCATGTGATATGGAATCATGATGTTGATCTGCAGCTTTCCTGCTCAACTTTTGTTTTGCAGGACAGAGTGGCCAAATTGTTATTGACACGGTATGACGAATTGATGAAGACGGGGAATTTTCTTGCCTGTGAAAAGCAGGTGCACCAGGTGCAATCCATCACCTGGCAAAGCTGGAAAGAAAGGCTGCTGGTGGAAAGGTTAGAAAAAAGAACCAGGGAGATACGGGAGCTGCTGCAAAAAAGCAATAATCACTGGGAGGAAGTATTTTGGTGGTTGCTGGCCAGGAATTTTGGTGTAACGCTGAATAATACTGCATTTGAAAGGATTGCCTGCTCTGTACCGCTTACTATACTGGCAAAACATAAAGACCAGATTCACCAGCTGGAAGCATTGTTATTCGGGCAGGCAGGTTTGCTTGACGCGGATTTTGAAGAAGATTACCCCGTATTACTCAGCAAGGAATACCGTTTTTTAAAAAAGAAATACAACCTCAAACAAACAGCAGGTTCCCTGGCATTTTTAAGAATGCGGCCATCCAATTTTCCAACCATACGGCTGGCGCAGCTGGCAATGCTTATTCATGAAAGCCTGCACCTGTTCTCCAAAATAAAAGAAAGCAGGGATTTAAATACCATAAGAGCGCTTCTGCAGGTAACGGCCAACGATTATTGGCATTATCATTATGTGTTTGATGAAACCTCTGCGTTCAAAAAAAAGAAACTGGGTACGCAGATGATTGATAATATCCTTATCAACACTATTGTGCCCATCGTGTTTGCCTACGGGCTTTACCACGGTGAAAACAGTTATAAAGAAAAAGCCCTTCAATGGCTGGAAGAAATAAAGCCGGAAAAGAATACTATCACCAGGGGATTTGAGGCTTTGCAGGTAGAAAACCGGACTGCTTTTGATTCCCAGGCATTGATACAACTTAGGAATGAATACTGCATACAGAAATGCTGCCTGGATTGCAGTGTTGGAAATAAACTGCTCAATCACCCTTGATTATTAAATCCGGGCCCAAACTTCACCCGCCGATTACAAAGAGGAGATTACCACTTGTATTCAATCCGGACATCCAGATCGGGGTGCAGGCTTTTTGCAACCGGGCAATTATCGCCCACCCGTTGTAAAATGGTGCGGTCTTTTTCTTCCAGCTGCAATGTTTCCGGGAAGCTTAATGTAATCTCCACTTTGCCGATCCTGCGTGGTTCGCTCAGCATATGTTTGGTTACAGCAATGCTGGTTCCGGCCAGGTCGATGCCCATGTCATTTGCCTTCAGCGCCATGGTGGTTATTGCACAGGTGGCCAGTGCCACACAAAGTGTATCCGTTGGGCTAAAGCGTTCGCCCTTACCGCGGTTATCCGTGGGGGCATCGGTTTCAATTACAGTACCACTTTGTAAATGGGTGCATTCGCACCTCAGGTGGCCTTTATAAACAATAGATGCGGTCATTTGTTAAATTTTAAAATAATGAAGAATTTACCTGTTTAAATGCAGCGGTTCTTCCTGCAAATGTATCATCTTTAGTCAGCAGATAGTATTTTTGCATAAATTTACGTTAGTAAAAAAATTACATGAAGCGATTATTGATTCTTTCATCATTATTTGTTCTTTCATTTGCAGCATTTGCACAGCAAACCAAAAAAACGACTGGTAAATCCCGGAAGGAACTCAAGCGGGAAAAGATTAATGCACAAATAAAGGCCGAAGAAGAGGGCGTCATTGCATATAAAAAGCATTTTGCATTTGGTATCAAACTGGTTTCCGACGGGTATGGCATATCCTTTGAAAAGGGATATTCCAAATCAGTAAAAAAAGCTACTTTATTTCAACTGGAAATATCAGAAAGAAAGCATCAAAAAGAGGCTAAGCAAAATAATCCTAACCCGGCTGTATCCAGTTCGCCTATTATCTACGGGAAGGTCAATTTCTTTTATCCCATTAAACTGGGCGTTCAAAAGCAATTTCTGCTGGGAAATAAAAGCAATAAGAACGGGGTAAGTATTACCGGAAATATTGGAGGGGGCCTATCCCTTGGCTTATTAAGGCCCTATGAAGTGGAAGTTGACAAGAATGGAGAACGAACCTTTGTACGGTATGATTCGGAGGATAGTCTGCTTTTCAGAAGCGGCCCCTATTATGGTGGCCCGGGTTTGGGTAAAGGATGGAACCACCTGAAATTCACACCAGGCCTTTATGTAAAACCGGGTCTTCGTTTTGATTATGGCCGCTACAATGACCTGTTGGCTGCCATAGAAGTTGGTGTGGCAGCTGAATATTACACCAAGAAGATACCCCAGATGTTTGATAATAAAGAAAAGCAGTTTTTCTTTTCAGCTTACTTTACTTTGTTGTTTGGTAAAAGAAAATAGTTGTTGCTCAAGTTTTTTAAAAGCCTGAATTTTATTTCATGACAGAATTACCCGTAATTGACGGAATAGTGGAACAGAAACCCAAGAAGCCCAACTGGCTAAGGGTTAAATTACCCATTGGTGAAGAATACCGCCATGTGCGGAGCCTGGTTGATACGCACAAACTCCATACGATCTGCGAAAGTGGCAACTGCCCCAATATGGGTGAATGCTGGGGAGAAGGTACGGCCACTTTCATGATATTGGGAAATATATGCACCCGCAGCTGTGGCTTTTGCAATGTAGCCACAGGCAGGCCGCTGGAAGTTGATTGGGATGAGCCCCAACGTGTGGCAGAAGCCATCAACCTGATGAAAGTAAAACATGCAGTTATTACTTCTGTTGACAGGGATGAATTGAAAGATGGTGGTAGTATTATCTGGTACAACACCATTAAAGCAGTAAAGGCACTTAACCCGGAAACCACCCTGGAAACATTGGTGCCTGATTTTAAAGGGAACAGGGAGAATATACAACGCATTATAGATGCGGTGCCTGAAGTGGTGAGTCATAATATAGAAACAACTGAACGGCTTACCCGCCAGGTACGCATACAGGCCAAATACAGGCAAAGCCTGGAGACACTTCGCTTACTAAAAGCTGGCGGCATGCGCACCAAAAGTGGCATCATGCTGGGCCTGGGCGAAGAAAAAGAAGAAGTGGTTCAAACTTTAAAAGATCTTAAAGCCAGCGAAGTAGATGTGGTTACCATTGGCCAGTATCTGCAGCCTACAAAAAAACACTTACCGGTGGCCCGTTTCGTACATCCCGATGAATTTGCCGAATATCGGGAAATAGGATACAACCTTGGATTCGATTATGTGGAAAGCGGCCCGCTGGTGCGTTCATCCTATCACAGTGAAAAACATGTGATACCGGGTTATGGAAAGAACAAATGGATGGAGGAGAAAGGTTTGTAGCTTTTTTAGTTTGTGGTTTGTTGTTGATGGTTTGTGGTTTGTTGTTGATGGTTTGTGGTTGGTTTAAACTTTACAGGTATGTTGAAAATATTAAGCTATAAATGGATTTGGACAGCCGGTTTGTTACCGGCTGTTTGTTTTTTTAGCAGCACATCTTTTGCCCAGGTAAGATGGGTGAATGTGGATACTGCTTTTGCACCTCTGCCATCAACCGTGCAGGTTTTTAAAACCACAGACTCCCTGGATGGAAAGCCCTTTGTTGCCTATTATATTAAAGCAAAACTGAAGGATAAGGAGCTTGATTTCACCGCAGATACCACGCTGGGCAGGAGACTGACACCTCAGCAATTTTTCGATAAAAACGATAAGCCCTTAGTGGTAGTGAACTGCACTTTTTTCAACTTTGATAAGAACCAGAATTTGAATGTGGTGGTAAAAAATGGAAAATTGGTTGGGTATAATATCCACTCATTACCCATGAGAGGAAAGGATACATTTCAATACAGGCATGCATTTGGAAGCGCTTTAGGGATTGATAAAAAAAGAAATGCAGATGTGGCCTGGTTATTTAGTGATTCTTCCATGCGACAACCGCTTGCAAGCCAGCAACCACTTGCAGCCACAAAAGATTCGCTGAAACAACTGGATATCAGCTATGTGAAAAGCATAAAATATAGCACTGACCATCCCTTTGATGGTGATCTTTCTAAAGTAAAATGGAAAAGCAGGTTTGTTAAATGGAAGGTGAGAACAGCTGTTGGTGGTGGCCCTGTACTGGTACAAAAAGGTTTAATAAAAGTTACCAACGAAGAAGAACTAAAATTCACCGGTAAAGCCATCAATGATAAGCATCCCCGAACCTGCATGGGCTATACCAGCGATGGCTACCTGGTCATTATGGCCATCCAGGGCCGTTTTCCGGGCATTGCAGAAGGTGCCACACTGGAACAGCAGGCAAAACTGCTGATTGAACTTGGTTGTGTGGAAGCCCTGAATTTAGACGGCGGGGGAAGCAGTTGTTTGCTTGTTAACGGTAAAGAAACCATTAAACCCAGTGATAAGACAGGGGAGCGGCCTGTACCGGCAGTATTCCTGATCAAACAAAACTAATCTAGTTGGTGCCCCAGATCAGTGCGCTTGCACCCAGGATTGCGGCATCCGATTCTTTAAGCTCACTGAATATCAGCTTCACTTTGTTTTGAAAGATAGGAAGCAGGTTTGCCTCCATATGTTTTTTGGTTGGGTTCAAAATCAGGTTGCCGGCTTTGGTCAGTCCCCCAAACAATACAATGGCTTCTGGTGAAGAGAACATCACAAAATTGGCCAGCGATTCTCCCAGTATTTGCCCGGTGAATTCAAAAATATTGTTGGCAATGCTGTCGCCCTGCATGGCGCATTCGTAAACCGATTCACTCGTTAGTTCATTGATGGTATAATTCCTCAACAGGCTGGGCTCTTCCGGATATTGAGTAAGCATTTCGATGGCCGTTTCCCTTACACCTGTTGCCGAAGCATAAGATTCAAGGCTGCCATGCATACCAGTTCCTTTGTGCAGGCGGCCACCCGGCCTGATGATGGTGTGGCCCAGTTCTCCTGCAAACCCATCGTGCCCAACTACTATCTTTCCGTCTATCACAATACCACTGCCAACACCGGTGCCAAGTGTGATGGTGATGAAATGTTTCATACCCTTGCAGGCGCCATACATCATTTCGCCCATGGCAGCGGCGTTGGCATCGTTGGTAAGTTTTGTTTTTAACCCGAATTTTTTTTCAAAAAGATCCGCAATTGGTATGATGCCCTTCCATTTCAGGTTGGGGGCATACTCAATCGTTCCGCTGTAGATATTTCCGTTAGGTGCACCCATGCCAATACCAGTGAATTTTTCAATTCCACCCGCGTTTTCTATCATGGGCATCAGTTTGGCAGCCAGGTCTTCAATAAAATCCTCCACTACATCATGCTCATTACTGGGTACTCTGTCCTGGGCGAGGATCTCTCCTGCATTATTCACAATACCAAACTTGGTAGTGGTGCCACCAATATCAATACCAACTGCAAACTTTTTTTTATCCGACATACTTGCTTTCTTTTTTAATTCTTTTATTAATGACCTCCTCCTTCAACAGCATTATCATAGTCAATACCCTGACTTTTTAAAATGCCTTTTACAGCAAATGCAAAAAATGCCAGGTATGAAAAACACACTACCGGAACCCAGTAAGACTGGTGGATACCGATCACATCTGCCAGTTTTCCCTGGATAGGCGGAATGATACCTCCACCCAGGATCATCATGATAAGGAAAGCTGAACCTTCGGTTGTGTATTTGCCAAGGCCTGCAATTGACAGGGAGAATATACAAGGCCACATGATAGAACAAAACAAGCCACCGCTCAGGAAGGCATAAACGGCAATGGTACCTGTGGTCATGGTGCCAATTATCATTGCAGCTACGGCAAGTAAACTAAATATCAATAATGTTCTTGCTGGTTTGTTCTTACTTATGTAAAAAGCAGCAATCTGTATCAATACGCAAACCACGTAGTAATACAATGGTTTCATATTGTACTGCGCCACAGTATTAACACCCACAATTATGCCGAATGCAACAAGGGGAACGATGATCTGTAATATTAGCTTCGACCTGTCAGACAATTTGAATGCAGATACGGCACCTGCCCAGCGCCCTATCATCAAACTACCCCAATACATGGAGATATAAGGGGCAGCTTCAGACGACTGGAAACCTCCAAAATCCTGTTGCTTAAGTAATTCGCTCAGGTTACTTCCAATAGCCACTTCAACACCCACATAAACGAAAATGGCCAGCATACCCAAAACAAGTTGCGGATATTGCATAGCGCCCCAGCCACTTGGCTTCTTCCTGGCTGTCATGTTTGCAGTAAGTAAACCTATTACCACTATAGCCAATGCGCCAAGCAGCCATTTAAGCCTGTACGCTTCCAGTGCATGTTTTTCCGCATCGGATAAAGTAGCCGGATCTGTTTTATAACTGCTGAAAACAGGAACGAACATGATCACCAAAAGTCCGGTCATGATAAGCAGGGTATATAATGCTTTGGATCCGCTTTCCACTTTTTCCAGTGAAATACCTGCGGGTACTTTCTTTGAAAAATAAAATAAGGCGGCGGCAGCAATGAACAATGCGCCCACACAGCTATACAAAATGATAACCTTGCTTAAGCTCAAAGCAGCGATTTGCTCATCAGTAATGGCGGCCGTGCTGCCAAATAAAGCGATGGCAACTACAATAGGCCCAATGGTTGTACCAAATGAGTTGATACCGCCACCCAGGTTAACACGGCTGGTTCCGGTAGCCGGATCGCCAAGGGAAATGGCAAAAGGCTGAGCTGCTGTTTGCTGCAGCGAAAATCCCAGGGCAACAATGAAAAGGCCTACGAGCATCCCTGCAAATGTGTTTGCATTTACAGCAATGATCATGGCTGCAGCACCCAGGGCCGAGAAAAGCAACCCGTAAATGATACTTTTTTTGTAGCCCCATTTGCCCACTAAATCCTTGCCCCCAAAGGCGCCATAAGCAAATAATATAAGCGCCCCGATATAATATGCTGTATAAAAAGCGAAATCTATTAACTGGCTTTGAAACTGATCGAGACTAAAATAGTGTTTACAGAAAGGAATAAATACGCTATTACCAGCTGCAATAAATCCCCAGAAAAAGAATACCGTGACCAGTGTACCCAGTGCACCGTAATTGGTTTCTTTCAAAGTTTGATTTTCGATTGGAGTGATTAGATCATTTTGTTCTGTTGCCATGTCGTTAGTTTTTTAAGTGGTTGAAAATAGAATAAATATAGCAATGCGAAAAATTTTAATTACAAATTGGTTAGCATCAAAATGATTGCTAAATTGAACAGCAATAAAACGATTGAATGGAAATATTACATGTAAGTGCAGAGTGTTATCCTTACGCAAAAGTGGGCGGACTGGCTGATGTGGTAGGAACGCTTCCCAAATACCAGCAGCAACTGGGACACATTGCCAAAGTTGTTGTTCCCATGTACCGCACCAAATTTTTATACGAGAATGAGTGGAATGTGGAACACAAGGGCGGCTTTGTTTTTGGCGACCGCCACCTGGATTATACCATCATCAAAGAGAAAACAAACAAGCTGGATTATGACCTGTACTGTGTTGACATTTATGGCTTGCTCGACCGGGAGCAAGTATATGGTTATGATGATGATACAGAAAGATTTACTGCATTCCAAATAGCCGTGGTCGACTGGATGTCGCACTGGGAACACCGGCCCGATGCTGTTCATGTACATGATCATCATGCAGGCCTGATACCTTTTATGATGCGTAATTGTTATGATTACCGCCACCTGGCTTCAGTACCGACTGTACTAACTATCCACAATGCACAATACCAGGGCTGGATGGGTTGGGATAAGAGTAACTACATACCTGCCTGGGATACCTGGCACTGGGGTTTACTGGATTGGAGCAACACAATTAATCCGCTTGCCTGTGCTGTTAAGTGTGCCGACAGGGTTACAACCGTTAGCCCCAGTTACATGGAAGAACTTACCCAGGAAGCTAACGGATTGGAGCAATTGTTCCGGATGGAAAGAGCCAAGAGCAGCGGGATTTTGAATGGGATCGATACTGTTGTATGGAACCCCGAAACAGATACCTACATACTGGATAATTACTCGCTTGCAGATGCCGAAGCAGGCAAGCTGTTGAACAAAAAGAAACTTTGCAAAGACTTTAACCTGGATGTTGAATTGCCGTTGATCGTTTACATTGGCAGGCTGGTTGGCGAAAAAGCTGCCGATCTGCTGCCGCAGGCAATCACAGATGCTATCAGCCATTTAGGGAAGAAAATGAATTTCCTGATATTGGGCAGCGGCGATAAAAGGGTGGAGGACCAGCTTGCCTACCTGGCCGGGCCACATGCCGGGTATTATAATTCCAGGATCGGGTATAATGAAAAACTGTCGCACCAGATGTATGCAGGCGCCGATTTTCTTTTGATGCCAAGCCGGGTGGAACCTTGCGGGCTTAACCAAATGTATGCATTGCGCTATGGCACCATACCCATGGTAAGAAGTACCGGTGGCCTGAAAGATACCGTTATAGATTTTGGTGAACCGGATGGCTATGGAATTTGTTTCAACCATGCAAGCGTTTGGGATATCACATATTCCATTCACCGGGCAGTGGAGCTGTATGCCGATAAGGAAAAGATGAAAGTATTGATAAAGCAGATCATGCAGATCGATAACAGCTGGGAACAAAGCGCTGGAAAATACATCGACCTTTATAATTCTATACAACATAAATAGAAACCTATGACCATCAGTAATTCAGTAATAGCAGTAATACTCGGAGGCGGCGCCGGCAGCCGTTTATACCCCCTTACATCCACACGCAGCAAACCCGCTGTACCTATTGGCGGTAAATACCGGCTGGTGGATATACCCATTTCCAATTGCATAAATTCAAATATCAACCGCATGTTTGTATTAACGCAATACAATTCTGCATCGTTAAATAAGCACATTAAAAATGCCTACCAGTTCAGCGCTTTCAGCAGCGGCTTTGTAGATATCCTGGCTGCAGAACAAACTCCGGAAAGTATGGGCTGGTTCCAGGGAACAGCGGATGCGGTAAGGCAATCACTGAAACATATCCAGAACAACGATTTTGAGTATGTGCTTATCTTAAGCGGCGACCAGCTGTACCAGATGGACTTCAGGGAAATGTTTGAGAACCATATCAGCAAAGGGGCTGATATTTCCATTGCAACCATTCCGGTAGGCGACAGGGAAGCTCCCGAATTTGGGATATTAAAAACCAATCAGGATAATTTTATCACTTCTTTTATTGAAAAGCCTGCTAAAGAACTGTTGCCGCAATGGGAAAGTGATACCGGCGATGAAATGCAGGCGCATGGGCGTAAATATCTGGCATCAATGGGCATCTATATCTTTAACAGGAAATTCCTCTTCGATCAGTTGCTCAATGATAAAAAAGATGCCACAGATTTTGGTAAAGAGATAATACCCTCATCCATCAGCACACAAAAAGTGGTGAGCTTTCAGTATGATGGCTACTGGACTGACATTGGAAATATCTATTCATTTTACGAAGCCAACCTGGCCCTCACACTGGAGATACCACCTTTCAACCTGTTTGATAACAACCGGGCTATCTTTAGCCGTGCACGTATGCTGCCACCCATGAAGATCGGCAATACCCAGGTGGAGCACAGTATCCTAGCCGAAGGTTCCATAATTGATGCATCCAGAATTGTAAGTAGTGTAATTGGTATAAGAACCCGTATTGGCAAAGGAACAGAGATTGTCAGTTCGTACATAATGGGTAGCGACTATTACGAAACCATTGCCGAAATGGCTCATTCACTTGAAAGGAATATCCCCAAACTGGGCATCGGCGAAAATTGCAAAATAGAAAATGCCATTATCGATAAGGATTGCCGGATTGGTAATAATGTGGTCATACGCGGAGGTGCACACCTGCAGGATACAGACCATGCTTTATACACTGTAAAAGATGGAATAGTGGTGGTTAAGAAAAGAGCCGTAATACCGGATGGTTTTGTGATTTAATTAAGGAATGAGCAAGTACTTTTGAAGAACAAGTGCCTGTATGTTACGTTATCTTGTTTCTGTTTCTTTAACACTATTCTTTTTAATTTCCTGCAAAACAAAAGACAGCAGCAAGCCTGCTGGTAAGGCTGCAAGTGCTACTGTTATTGACATACAGCCATTTGATGATATCCAGGATGCACAAATACAGTATGTTTATACCGAATTAAAAAAGATATTCTATTCGGTTGAGATCAAAAGAACATTGTCCTTGCCCGCCATTGCTTTTTACAAGCCCCGGAACCGATACAGGGCAGATACCCTCATTCATTTTTTAAGTGAAAAGACTATAACCGGGCATAAAGTAATCGGCCTTACCAGCAAGGATATCAGCACCACTAAGAATAAAGTTGCAGACTGGGGCATTATGGGGCTGGGCTTTTGTCCGGGCAAGGCCTGCATCGCTTCTACTTACCGGGTCTCAAAAGAGCAAATCGATGAGCAACTGTTCAAAGTAGCCATTCATGAGCTGGGGCATACTTTCGGACTGCCGCATTGTGAAGCAAAATATTGTTTTATGAGAGATGCGGAAGGCGGCAACCCCACCAATGATGAAAAAGAGTTTTGCGTTAACTGCCGCTCCTTCCTGAAAAAGCAGGGTTGGTTGCTGAACTAGCTTACAAATGTTACAAGATAATATTCCAAAGCAATTGCTCCATCCATTTTTTTGAATCAGGGTCATCAGACCTCACCCAATCCTTAGTTCTTTCTTTGATGGTGCTTTTCATACTGAGCATGTTAAACGGTTTTTTCGAACTCACGGGTTTAATGCTGTTTACCGGAACGTTATTCACCATAACTTTTGTAGCGATCCAGGAAGTGTACATCCTTGGAATAGTAACACCCAGTATCATACCCGGCAAACCATTGATAGAGCAGGGGCCGCCCGGTATCAGTATTTCATCTGTGTAAAAAGCAAATACATATACACTGTCACTGATCTTGCCCTCAGCCTTACGACAGTTGAATCCTGCAATGTTCCTGCTCTCATTGGTGACCTTCCAGTTAATTTTCGGAATGCTGTCTTCTGTGATAAAAACTGAGCCGAACACTGTTTTCTGCATAGAGAATTTATTGTTGGTATGATCGAGGTACCATATATTCTCTTCATCATTTTTCCGGAGATATTCAGGTATTTTCAGATTGGGTTCCCAATGATCAAATTTGTAAATGCTTTTGTTATCCGCAAAAGTGTACAGGTAATAACCTGTTTTAAACTGCGGCATCAGTTCCTTCAGTTTCTCATCCCAGGAATCATTGCCCATGGTTTTTTTTATATTGGTCTTTACCTCGTATTCAATAACTGCCTTATCCAAAAATTGCTGAGCCTTCAATTGGCCGCTGCCAGCCAGCAGTAACAGTATCAACATATAAGTTTTCATATCTTTTAGTTTATACATTATTTATCAGTTTGTTTTTGCGCCACCGTTCTTAAAGTTCCAGGTAAAACCGATCATCCAGTAGCGCTGCAGTCGGTCGTTGGTGGTTTGGGTAAATGCATTGCGGTCGTAACTGCTGCTGATGCCCACATTCTGGTTCAGGATATCACGAACCAGGAAATAAGCAGTGAACTCATCTTTTTTAAACGTCTTTTCCAGTCTTGCATTCCAGATCTGGTAACTTATAGCTTTTGCCTGCTGCTGCGTTTTTTGCTGGGTATAATACTCATAATCGGAACTGATAGATAAACTTTTCAGGATGTACACTTTGGCATTCAATGAAAGTTCATTGGTAAAAAAGTCCTGGCTGCTTCCTGATTGCGAGTTCCTGCTATGGTTGTAAGAGACGGTGTTGCCCAGGTCAATTTCATACTTCTTCTCTTTGCTTTTAGACAGGTTGATATCAAGTCCGGCCCCAAGTATCTTTGAAAAATTGGTCACACTGTTAAACACATCAGCTGTTTTGCTATACCTGAAATTAGGCCCCATGTAAAGGCGGGTATCTATCTTCTTTATCTTGAAGCCCATACCGCCCCAGAAGCTCATGGAGTAATTTCCATTGGTGTTGATGGGCTGGGTGGTGGTTTTACCCGAATCGAGGTTAATAATGCGGTTATTGGTGATGGAATTGCTGACCAGCCTGACATTAAAGGATTGGTAAGTGAAAAGATCCTTCAGGAAATTATAGGTATTATGTGAAATGTAGAATGAATTTGTAAATGATGGCTTCAGCTCCGGATTGCCGATATACTGGTTAAAATAATCGGTATTGTTGCGCAGGGGCTGCAACTGGTTAATAGTTGGCTGCGTTGTATTCCCATTATAGCCTATACGGATATTATGCTGGTTTTTGTAACTGTAATTAAAATTGGCAGATGGGAAAAAGTTGGTATACCTGCGCCTGTAAGTGTTACCAAGTGTATTATCCTGCAGGTTGAATTTGGTAAATCCAAAGCCCGATCCAAAGCTGAATTTTATCTTCTTATCGCTGTAGCTGATACGAACCGAAGGCTTATTGATGACGATCCTTTGGGTAAAATCATTGGTGAGCGAATCCACCGCCTGGTCATATTTTCCTGAAGCAGGGGAGTAGGTATAGGTAACCTGGTCGTTTTTACCCCTGCTGTAATTCAGTTCATACGCAAGTTCCAGCGCATATTTTTTTGACAGCGGCTCAGTATATACCAGTCTTGCAGTCAGCCCGGTGGTATTCCTGTCGGTTAATTTTTGCTGGTCAATATTTTGTAAAGTAGCCGGTAACCCATTGTAATAGGCCTGGTTAGCCGATTTGAGAAAATTGCTTCCTTCTGTTGAAAGATTGTTCAGGTCAGTACTCAATGAAATGGTTCTGCGTGACTTTTTGAATTTGTGTTTGTACAGAAGTCCGCCAAACAGAGAGTTCTTATCATTGCTGGTTGTCACTTTACTGCTTGTTTCATTTTTCAAAGTACCGGTGTTGCCCGTGCTGGACGAGGTTTTGTCTTCTTCACTGTCAGTACGGTAAAAATTGGCTTTTGCTGTAAGTTTCAGTGTATTGTTGGAGTCAATTTTTATTTCGTAAGTGGCGGTATTCTTGAAATTGTACCGGTTCACATGTGTGTTGGTGGAAGAACGGTCGTTTAAAACTGAATCGCCATACTGTGATTGCATGAAACGGCTTTGACGATTGTCATATATCTGGCTGTTATACTGAGGTGTAAAATTAAGGTTCTGCTTATCATTCCATTTATTGCTGTATTGCAGACCTGCATTCATATTCCGGATAAATCCGTTCTGCGTGTTCACATACGGTTCATCATCATTATTGCCTCCCGTCCATTGATAACTGAGATCCCCGTTATCATCCATCGACACACTAAAGTTATCGTTGCTCGAATATTTTTCTCGGTCTTCCCAGCTCAATCCATCCTGCCCGGTATTACCTGTTAAAAAATATCCCGAAATTTTTCTTTTGCCTTTAAAAGAACTCAGCAGGATATTGGTATTGTACCTGTCATCTATTTTCTTTAAAAGGCCGCCAGCCATGTCTATCTTCCCGAAATATCCTTTTTTCTTGTCTTCCTTTAGCTTGAGGTTGATGGTTTTTTGGGTATTACCGTCATCAATGCCGGTAAATTCTGCCTGTTCACTTTTCTTATCAAATACCTGTACTTCCTTTACGGCGTCAGCCCGCAGGTTTTTGATTGCCATACCCGGATCATCACCAAAGAACTCTTCTCCGTCAACCAGTACTTTGGTTACCTGTTCTCCCATGGCTGTTATCTTACCGCTTTTATCCACTTGTATGCCCGGTAGTTTTTTAAGCAATTCTTCCACATTGGCATTGGCGCTTACTTTAAAACTGTCGGCTGTATAAATGGTTGTATCGCCTTTTACACGGATTGGATTACCGCTTTTTACAATTACCTCCTGCAGCAATTTGCTTTTCGAGGTCAATGCAATGGCAGCCGTGTTACTTTCATTTTGCTTAACGGAAATATTGTCTACAAAATCGGCAAAATACGGATGGGTTGTCATCAGGATGTAGTTGCCAGGCTTAATATTCCTGAAAGTATAATTACCCGATGCATCCGTTCGCTCAAATTTATACAACAAAGAATCAACCGGTGTAAGCAGCATCACCACTGCATTTTGGACGGCTTTGTTCTGGGTAGTGTCTTTTACGGAACCCGAAAGGTTGATTGTTTGTGCCTGTGCTTTAGCAGCAAAAAGCAGTACCAGCAGCAAACTTGCAGCAAGTTTTGACATACAGTGTTGGATTGGTTTTAAATGGCTAAACTAAATTCTTAGTTAAAGATCAAACAATAAATCTTATAAACTAAAACGTAATTCTTAAATTTACGTTAAAACAAAAATCAGTCTTTCTTTACTGCACCAAAATGTATTTTCTATAAATGGCAACTTCAAAGCAACAGCCGGTAAAAACAACAGCTACCGATAAAAACAAAACAGGTGGTGCTTTGCCTTCTAAGTATGAAGAGATACATTTTATAGATTCCCAAAAACCGGTTTGGAATTATTCCTTATTCACAGAAGAGGATATCGTGAATTTTAAGAACGGTACTTTTTATAATGGTTACCAAAAATTTGGAAGTCACCCGCTAACCGTTTTAAATACGGATGGATTTTATTTTGCTGTATGGGCACCCAATGCAACCAAAGTTTCTGTTATTGGCGAATTCAACGGCTGGAAGGAACAATTGCATCCGCTTTATGTCAGGCTTGATAAATCCGGTATCTGGGAAGGGTTTATACCAAATGTAAAACCGGAAACCATATATAAATACTATATCAAAGGATTTAAAGGTGCTGTGCTCAAAAAAACAGATCCTTACGGGCAGTATTGCGAACTAAGACCTGCCACAGCATCCATCACCTGGCAAACAGGCCACCAATGGAAAGATGCTGCCTGGATGAAGAAAAGAAAAAAACACAATGCCCTGAATGCTCCGTGGAGTGTGTATGAAGTGCACCTGGGTAGCTGGATGCGGCCCGTAAAAACGGATGAGGAAAGTTTCAACAGCTATTCAGAATTAAAAAAGCACCTGGTACCTTATGTAAAGAAAATGGGTTTTACCCATGTGGAACTGATGCCTGTAATGGAATTTCCTTTCGACGGAAGCTGGGGATACCAGGGCACGGGCTATTTTGCAGCTACGTCCAGGTTTGGCACCCCGGATGATTTCCGTGACCTGATAGATGCTTTTCACCAGCAGGATATAGGCGTGATACTGGATTGGGTACCTTCACATTTTCCTTATGATGCACATGGGCTGTTTATGTTCGACGGAACGCATACCTATGAATATGCCGACATGACAAAGGGCTACCACCCGGACTGGAACAGTTATATTTTTAATTACCAGCGGGGTGAAGTGCGTTCCTTCCTGATCAGCAGTGCCCGATTCTGGCTCGACCAGTTTCATGCAGACGGCATCAGGGTGGATGCTGTTAACTCCATTTTGCGCCTGGATTATTCACGCAAGGAAGGAGAGTGGACACCCAATAAATTTGGCGGCAACGGAAACCTTGAAGCCATTGAATTCATTAAGCATTTCAATGAAACAGTTTACCGTGATTTTCCGGATGTGCAAACCATTGCTGAAGAAGCCAGCGACTGGCCCGGGGTATCCCGGCCCACCACCGAAGATGGCCTTGGATTTGGTATGAAATGGATGATGGGCTGGATGCATGATACGCTGGATTATTTTAAAATGGATCCCCTGATGAGGCAGTTTCACCAGGATAAGTTCTCATTCAGCATCATGTACTATTACGATGAGAACTTCATGCTGCCTTTCAGCCATGATGAAGTGGTGCATGGTAAAAGCCCCATGATCTACAAAATGCCGGGCGATGAATGGCAAAAATTTGCCACTCTGCGCCTGCTTTACACCTATATGTACACCCATCCAGGCGCCAAGCTGTTATTTATGGGCAATGAATTTGCCCAAACATCCGAATGGAATTATAAAACAGAACTTGACTGGCCCCTGTTGCAATTTGATTGTCACAAGCAGATGCAGGATTGTGTGCGAGACCTTAATCATTTATATCAAAACCAGCCTGCTTTATACCAGTTGCAGTTTAATACCAGGGGATTTGAATGGGTTGACCTCGACCATCGGCAGGAATCGGTGGTAGCCTACATGAGGAAAGGGAAAAACAGACAGGAAAATGTACTGGTGGTATTGAATATGACACCGGTGGTACGCAATAACTGGAAACTGAAAGTAAAGGGAAAAGCTGTATGGCGTGAGGTTTTCAACAGCGACAGCAAGCAGTACTGGGGAACGGGTAATGTTTATAACCCTCATCCTAAAGTGGTTTTGGTGGATAAAAAGAAAGGCATTTACGAAATAAACCTGCACCTTCCTGCGTTAGGAGGTATAATCCTCCTTTAACTGGAATAATTTTTGCATATCAACCAGCATGAAAAACAGTATAACATTCCTCCTGATTCTTATTACCGGCAGCCTGGCTGCTCAAAATAGCGACAGCTCTAAATTCTATTTTCAGAAAGGCCAGGAAGAAAAAAAGGCCAGGCGTTTTCTGGTAGCTGCCGGGTATTTCAGCAAAGCCATTGAACTGAACCCAGGCTATGTGGACGCATACATTGAAAGCGGGTATACCAATACCGAAATGCGCAAGACCGACGCAGCCAAAGCCGACTTTACCAAAGCCCTGGAACTGGATCCACAAAATGAAACAGCCATAAAAGAACTCACCGGTTTGTATTTCAATTACAGGCAATTTCAACAGGCGCTTGAGCTTGCACAAAAATGCAAGAATTGTGCTGATAAGGATAGGATCATGGGTATGTGCTATTACAATATGGAAGATTATGGCAGGGCAGAAAAATTGCTATTATCGCAGGTTAATAAAACACCCAACGATGCGGAAGCCGTGTACACTTTAGCACGAAACTACCTGGAAATGGGGTTGGAAGCAAAAGCTATCAGCTGGTACGAAAAGGCAGTGCTGCTTGACGACAAGAAAAGCAAATGGTTTTTTGAACTGGGGCTGCTATATTCCAATATCAGTAATTACAAAAAAGCAGTGGTGGCTTATACCAAAGCCGCCGATCTTGGCTTTACCCGGGGCAACGATTTTAATGAAAACCTTGGCTTTGCCTATATATACAGCGGCGATTTTGAAAATGGCGAAAAATTATTAAGTGACCTGGTAAGGCGCAGACCAGGCGATAAGGAGCTGATACGTTCTGTGGCCACAGCCTTTTACGACAGCAGGAATTATGATAAGGCATTGGACTTTTGCCAGATGCTTCTTGAAATGGATATGAAGGACGGTAAGGCTTTATACCAGGCCGGGCTTTGTTTTCAAAAGAAGGGAATGGTGGAGCGTGGTATGCAAATGTGCGATAAAGCCATAGAGCTGGATCCGTCGTTGGCCTCTTTAAAAACTAAAAAAGCACTGCCGGGCATGTAAATCTATTGATTGATATTCGTTTGAGCCATCCCCCGGGGTGGCTTTTTAATTAACAGGAAGAAAAATTTCGGCCATCATACACCTGGCACTGCCGCCGCCGGCTGTTTCAATGGTATTTAAAGGAGTGTGGAGGATTCGGTTATGTGATTGAAGAAAAGTTACCTGGGCTACAGTAAGTGATTGATAAGCCTGGGTTGACATTACCAGCAGCAATTCGCCATCCTTGTTCATCACCTGCAACATATTGCCGGCAAAATGTTTTACTTGTTGCAATGAGATATCAACAATGCTTTTGCCGGTTTGTTTCAAAGAATTTACCAGGTTTATTTTTTCTTCTTCAGTGCTGATGCACTCAAGACATACAACGGCAAATGATTTAGCCACACACATCATTACATTGGTATGGTAAATTGCAATGCCCTTTTCATCGGCGGAACTGAAAATTACAGGCATGTAGCCGGCCCGTTTGCAAAATTCAGTCAGTACCATTTCATTGGTCCTGGGCGATAAACTGGCATAAGCAATTTTGAATTCCCTGTCTAAAACCATGCTTCCGGTACCTTCCAGGAAAATATCCTGTTCTTCAAAACCGGTAAGGTCGATCATTTCAGTAATGGTAAACTTTGATTGAACTGTATCAATTACAGCAGGCTTTCTTTCCAGCCGCCTGTTGTGTGCAAACATGGGGTATAGATAAACTAACCCGTCCTCATGAAACGATATCCAGTTATTCGGGAAAATGGAATCGGGTGTTGCAGGATGCAGGCTGTCTTCCACAACAGTTACATCCACTTTGTTTGTGGTAAGCAATGCCACAAGATCATTGAATTCCTTCAAAGCATTTTGCTGTACACTTCCTTCACTGTTCTTTTGAAAAGCATTATTGACGGCAGTTTCGGTATTGAAGCCAAAATTCACCGGCCTTATCATCAGCAAATGGGAAGCAGGCTGCATATCAGTGCTGTTTGCCAAAACTCATTTCCCCTGCTTTGATAGCAACGCTGAGCCTGTTCTCCCGGGGCGGGATGGGGCATTTGTAGCCTGTTGCATAAGCACAATAAGGGTTATAGGCTTTATTAAAATCGAGCTGCAATGAATCGCCTGTAATATCCTTTTTATAGAATTCGAGGTATCGCCCGCTTCCATAACTTTCACTACCGGTGGTGGCATCGGTAAAGGGAACAAAAAGGTAGTCTTTGTATTGCTCGGTCTGCATCAGTTCTTTTCCCTGGTATACATATAGCAGGTATTCTTTACCAGCGATCATAAAATCCAACCTTCCGTATTTATAAAAGAATTTGGTAGTGCCTGCAGAAGTTGGCATGGTAAAACCAATAGTATCAAATATCCTTTCAAAATAAGCACTCACATTATACTCCTTGCTGATGGGGAAGAAGCGAAAGTATTTTTTGTCCTTTCCCAGTACCACTTCATGACTGTCAATATAATTCTTCTGATAGGCCTTGATAGATTCTGTGTAAAAGTCCTTTTTCTGTGCCTGTGCCGGTCCGGCTATCAGTAAAACAACAGCAAGTAAAAGCGCCCTTTGTTTAGAAACAATTTGAAATATCATGTTGAATAAGTTTAGCCAGCGTTTAGTTCATCATCAGTACATTCACACTTCTCTGCAAAATATTGAAAGCAATTTCTGCCATCAGGTTCTCTTTATCCAGCGTTGGGTTCACTTCCGTGATCTCGAAACAGCAAATTTTCCGGTTCTGCATAAATTTACTGATCAGGTCTTCCACCTCTCTTTCACGTAATCCGTTGCTTACAGGCGTTCCTGTGCCTTTGGAGATACTCGAATCCAGGCTGTCCACATCAAAGCTTATATAGATATCAGTACAATCGCTTAAATAGCGCAATACTTTGCGGCAAACATTTTCTGCACCGTTCCTTCTTACCTCTGCTGTGGTGATCACTTTAATACCATGTTTTTCTATGAGATGTTTTTCCTCCTTTTCGAAATCACGCAGTGAAATAAAGACCACATCTTCGGGCAAAACTTTCGGGCTTATCTTCCCCAGGTTCTTTAATTGTTCCCATTGCCTCACTGTTTTTTCATCCAGGTCGTGTACGCTCATTTCCATATTATCTTCCCCGATGGATGCTGCCATTGGCATACCATGGATATTTCCTGAAGGCGTCGTGTAAGGCGTATGCAGATCGGCATGTGCATCGATCCAGATCACCCCCAGCTTGCTTTTGGGCTTAGCCATTTTTATGCCGGCAATGGTACCCGCCGCATTGCTGTGGTCACCGCTGAGTACCACCGGAAAGAAATGTCCCTTGATAGAATCGGCCACAGCTTTGCTGATGCGCTCTGTCATGTTTAACACCCCGTGCATGCGTTTGGCGTAGGGCGACTGGATAGGTTCGTACAGCAACTGGTTTTCAACTTCCATCTTTTCGGAAGGGAAGTGAACAAAAAAATTGCTCATGAAATCCAGTGCCGCTATCTTGATAGCCTCTATGCCAAGGCTTGCGCCCCGGGTGCCGGCCCCGATCTCGGAAGGGACTTCTATTAATTTAATATTCTTCATATAGTTGCGCTTGGCAGCATCGTTTTGGTAACCGTTATTAATCAAATCTACAACTTTCCTTTTACAGAAGCTACCGGCTACCACTTGCCATATCGTTTTATATTAATTTGTTTAATGCTCATGGGGTAATTACAATAAAAATCGAACACAGGCGTTTATTGTACAGATAGAATCAACCCCCAAGAGATTGATTTAAACAAATGCCCCTGCAAAACAGGGGCATTGCCAATTATAGAAATTCGGTTGTATCAGTATTGCTCCAGTTTGCTGAAGAAGAAATCACCCTCGATCACTGCATTTTCGTTGCTGTCGCTTCCGTGTACTGCATTTTCGCCAATAGAAGCGGCAAACAGTTTACGAATGGTACCATCGGCAGCCTCAGCAGGGTTGGTGGAACCGATGAGCTTACGGAAATCCTCCACTGCATTATCTTTTTCAAGAATGGCGGCTGTAATAGGGCCACTGCTCATAAAATCAACCAACTCGCCATAAAATGGCCTTGCCGCATGTACGGCATAAAATTCGCCTGCCTTTTCCTTGCTCAGTTTGGTCATTTTCATTGCCACTATGCGAAAGCCGGCAGCATTGATCATCTGTAAAATTGCACCGGTATTTCCTTTGCGGGTAGCATCCGGTTTGATCATTGTAAAAGTTCTGTTACTCATATTGTCGTTTTTTGAGCCGCAAAGATAGGAAAGCTATATTGAATGTTGAAGGGCGAAGTTGAATGTTTAATAAAGCTCTGTACATATTAAAATTCAATATTCGGTACTTCATATTCTTCATTCCAATTGGTTTGTAACCTGATTTATACTACTTTTGCGGCCTTTATGCAGGCTATTCAAAATATATTTCCCTTACTGAACCAACCTAAGAAAGTGGTGATCACCATGCACCAGAAACCCGATGGGGACGCCATGGGCTCCACGCTGGGTTTGTATCACTTTTTAAGCCAATTGGGTCATAGCTGTACTGTAATATCGCCCACCAACTGGGCCGATTTTTTAAACTGGATGCCCGCCTGCGATAAAGTACTGGATTACGAAAATCAGACAGCCAAAGCCGATGTTCTTATTGAGGAAGCAGATTGGTTGTTTTGTCTTGATTTCAATGTACTTAGCCGCACCAGGCGTATGGAGGAAAAATTGAAACAAGCCGGGGGCGAAAGGATACTCATTGATCATCACCAGGAACCGCAGGTTGAATGGTTTGCCTATGGTATCAGTGATGTGAAGAAAAGTTCCACTTCTGAAATGGTATTCGACCTGATTGTTGAATCGGGCCATATTGATAAAATAGATCCGGTTATTGGTGAATGCCTGTATGCAGGTGTAATGACTGACACTGGTTCATTCCGGTTCCCATCTGCTACCGCAAGCGTGCATAAAATGGTGTATGAATTAAAGCTGCGTGGGCTGGAACACAGTCATGTGCATGAGGCCTTATTTGATAACTTTTTAGAGAACCGTTTCCGCTTCATCGGTCATGTGCTTTTAAACCGCATGGAAGTTTATTACGAATACAATACCGTGCTGATGAGTATCTCCCAGGCTGACCTGCTTAAATACAATATCAGGACAGGTGATACAGAAGGCCTGGTAAATTACGGACTAAGTATTCAGGGTATAAAGCTGGCTGCAGTGATCATTGACAGGGGCGAAGAACGCAAAAGCTCTTTCAGAAGCAAAGGCGGCTTTGATGTGAATACCTTTGCCAGAAAATATTTTAACGGAGGCGGGCATTTTAATGCTGCAGGCGGCTTCAATAAGGAACCGCTGGAAGAAGTAGCCTTAAAATTCAAAGAAGCAATCCGGGCCTGTAAGGACCAATTAAGCAGTTATCAATTTTAAAAACATAAAACAGAATAAACACAATGAAGCAATTTTTTTATTTGTCTGCGATTTGTATGCTGGCTTTAGCCGCCTGCACCGGTTCTTTTAAAAAGGGCGACGGGCTGGAATACAAACTCATCAACTCCGGCAGCGGAAAAACAGTTGGATATGGGAATTATATCCAGATACACATTAAACAGGTGTATGCCGGAACCAAGGACACTGTATTGAGTGATACCCGTGATTACATGTCAAGGATCCAGGTGCTGGATTCGGTGAACACCCCCCTGGCTTATTTTAAAGTACTGAAGCAAATGAAAAAAGGCGACAGCCTGGTCATCCGCCTGCTTACAGATACAGTTTTCAAGGATCCAAAGAATGTGATGCCTGATTTTATGAAAAAAGGTAAGTACATCTACATTCATGTGAAACTGCTGAATATTTTTGAAACAAGGGAACAGGCCGACAGTGCTAACAGGGCAGAGAGCATTGCAGCCAAACCAAGGATCTTCAAAAAGCAAATGGAAGAGATCGAAAAGAATATTGCTACTAAAAAAGCCCAGATCGATGCAGACAGCAAAGTGATCGAAGCATATCTTGCCAAGAATAATATCAAAGCACAAAAAACAAGCTGGGGTACCTATATAGCTGTTACTACAGAAGGAAGCGGGCCTGTTATCAGCAGCACTGATGTGGCAATGGTTAACTACACCGGCCGTTCACTGGACAGCGGTAAGGTATTCGATTCAAATACCGATCCTAAATTCAAACATGGTGATATGCCTCAGGAGGCTATGCCGGTAATTGTTTCTGAACTGGGAGGTATCATTGTTGGATGGACTGATGCTTTATTGCACCTGAAAAAAGGCTCAAAAGCCACAGTTTTCATACCATCAACACTTGGATATGGCGGTAGCGGAAGCGGCGACAGGATCAAACCCAATGAGAACCTGATGTTTGATATGGAGATCGTGGATGTGGTAAGCGAAGAATCATATATGGCTAAGATGAAGGCAATGCAGGATGAGATGATGCGTAAGGCTCAGCAGGCTACACCGCCACCTGCAGCAGCTGATACTGTAAAAAAAGGCAAATAAGAAGCTGAACTAATAATTGAAAGCGCCCTGAATTTTTCAGGGCGCTTTTTTATATGCTTTATACAACCTTACAGCTTCCATTGCTTCTTTTACATCATGTACCCTCAGTATGGAAGCGCCATTCATAAGCGCCATAGTATTTAGTACGGTGGTGCCGTTCAAAGCATGTGCGGCGGTTGTGCCCAGCGTTTTGTAGATGGTGCTTTTTCTTGATAAGCCTGCAAGTATGGGCCTGCCGGTAATTTTAAGCAGCGCAAGTTCCCGCAGAATTTGAAAATTATGATCAATGGTTTTTGCAAAACCAAAACCGGGATCGATAATAATATCTTTAATACCTGCCTGCCGGCATTTTTCAGTTTTACTGATGAAATAGTCCAGTACCTCCCGGGTTACATTTTCATAAACCGCCTGCTGTTGCATGGTTTCGGGCGTCCCTTTCATGTGCATGCATATATAGGGTACACCCAGGGCTGCTGCGGTATCAATCATCGAACTGTCCAGGTTACCGCCACTAATATCATTGATCACAGAGGCGCCCGCTTTCACAGCGGCATTGGCCACTGCACTGTTATAGGTATCAACTGATATGATCACTTCCGGAAATGACGCCAGTACCTGCTCAATGACCGGTAATACCCGGTCTGTTTCTTCCTGCACGGAAACTGGTTTACTGCCCGGCCTGCTGCTCAATCCGCCAATGTCTAAAAGGGAAGCCCCATCTGCTATCATTCCTGCTGCCAGCGACAACAGATCCCCGGCGGGCATATTCAAATGGCCTTCATAAAATGAATCGGGCGTGGCATTGATGATGCCCATAACCAATGGTTCATCCATGTTTAGCAGCTTTCCCCTGCAGTTTATGCTGTTCATCAGATCTTTTCAATTATTTTTGAGAAAATATAACACAAGTTACAAATTGATACATGAACACAAACCAGCAATACGATAAGGCGGTGGAAAGCTGCAGAAATATATTCCTGCAAAAAACAAAAGATTATGGCACTTCCTGGCGGGTGTACAGAACTATTTCTGTGGCCGACCAGATCTATATCAAGGCAAAACGTATAAGAACAATACAGGAAAACGGAACCCAAAAGATAGATGATGATATTGTAAGTGAATTCAAAGGCATTCTCAATTATGGTATCATCGGCCTGGTTCAGCTGGACATAAATAATGATGAGCCCGAAGACCTGCCTTATGAAACCGTTGAACAGTTGTATAATGAGAAAGTTGCTGTTGCCAAAAAACTGATGATGGATAAGAACCACGATTATGGAGAAGCGTGGCGGGAAATGAGCCAGGAAAGTTTTGTGGACCTGATACTGGCTAAAATACTTCGCATCAAACAAATATTGGTGAACGAAGGTAAAACACTGATCAGCGAAGGGATTGATGCTAATTTTTACGACATTATCAACTATGCTGTATTTGGCCTTATTTTAATTGAAGAAGAAAAACATAAAGGATAAGTGCCGGAACCTGTAAGCCGGTTCATAAAAAAAGGAATTATGAAAGCGATTGTAAATATTGCGAGACTAATCGTTGGTTGCCTGTTCATTTTTTCAGGGTTGGTAAAAGCCATCGACCCGCTGGGGCTTGCCTACAAAATGCAGGAATTCTTTGAAGCCTGGTCAAATGCAGGCATTATGAAAGGATTAATGAGCTGGCTCGACGGACAGGCATTGCTGTTCTCTGTAAGCATGATCACACTGGAAGTGGTGCTGGGCATTGCGCTTTTACTTGGCTGGCAAAAGAAACTGGTAAGCTGGTTATTGCTTTTGCTGATGCTGTTCTTCACCTTCCTTACCAGCTATGTGCTGTTTAGCGGTAAGATAAGGGCCTGCGGCTGTTTTGGTGATTGTATCCCCCTTACTCCCATACAAACATTTACCAAAGACATTATTCTGCTGGTACTGGTACTGCTGGTTTTGTCAGGCCGTAAACATATCAGCCCCGTATTTGCCAATAAGATAAATGCAGTGCTCTTTTTTATCTGCCTGCTGGCCGTTATTGGTCTGCAGTGGTATGTATTAAAGCACTTGCCGGTGAAGGATTGCCTGCCTTTCAAAATGGGTAATAATATCCTGGAATTGCGCAAAATGCCGAAAGATGCTGTTCCTGATAAGTATGATTACCGGTTTGTGTATAAAAAGAATGACCAGCAAAAAGAATTTGGCATGAACGATCTGCCCGACAGTACCTGGGAATTTGTTGATCGCAAACAGGTGTTGATCGAGAAGGGAAAAAATAATATGCCGCTCATTAATGATTTCATTTTGAAAACAGCAGCACAAACGGATACTACGGAAGCATTGTTGCAAACACCCGGTGAATATTACCTGCTTTTCGTTAAGGATGTGACCCGAATATCAGCGAAAGATGATGCCGATCAGCAATTGCTGCTTGCCAAAAATGCTGCCGGTAAAAAAGTATTCGTGATTGCTTCGGAAAGGGAAAAAACCGAAGCAAGGTATGCTGGCTTACCCGTAAAAGTCGGTGTAACGGTACTTACCTGTGATGCCACTGCCTTAAAAACGGCAGCACGAAATAATGTAACACTTTACCTGATGGAAGGACCGGTTGTAAAAAATAAATGGGGTGGGGCTGATATTAAGAAAGCATTGAAATAGAATTGCCGGCATACTATTGTAATATTCGATATTGAACATTCAACATTCAAAACAGTTTTGTATTACCTGCTTAAAAAAATCTTTTATTCACTGCTGGTACTGCTTGGAGTGGTGGTGCTGGTCTTCATCATGTTTCAGGGCTTTGGTGACCCTGCACGTATGATAGTGGGCCAGACCGGAGATAAAAAGACAATGGATAATATACGCAGCGATCTTTATCTTGATCAGCCCAAATGGAAACAGTTTGTATTGTATGTGAATGATGTTTCTCCCATTTGCCTGCACAGCAAAACTGATATCGAAAAGAAGCAGCTAAAAGGCTTTTTTGTTGGTGGCGAAACAAGACTGGGCATTAAAGTTCCTTACCTGCGCAAAAGTTACCAAACCAAAAAAGAAGTGGGTAAAGTATTGATGGAAGCATTGCCCGGCACGCTCATACTGGCTGTTGCTGCCATGCTGTTTGCCACGGTCATAGGTATTTTTCTGGGTGTGGTTGCTGCCGTTAAAAAAGGAAGCTGGATGGATAGCACGGCCGTCTTCTCCAGCATTACCGGTATTTCGGCCCCCTCTTTTTTTATGGCTATCATCATTGCCTGGTTCTTCGGTATCATAATGCACAATTACACCGGCTTGAACCTTACCGGCAGCTGGTTCGATATTGATGAAGTGACAGGCGAAAAATAC
Source organism: Ferruginibacter sp. (assembly GCA_044226725.1). GTDB lineage: Bacteria > Bacteroidota > Bacteroidia > Chitinophagales > Chitinophagaceae > Ferruginibacter. Next base: position 691,428 of record JBGAGM010000001.1, read on the forward strand.
CTGAGCCTCAGAAACCTGATCTTGCCTGCTTTTACACTGGGTATCAGGCCACTGGCCATCATCACACAATTAACCCGCAGTTCCATGCTGGACGTATTGGGGCAGGATTATATTCGAACTGCTTATGCAAAAGGATTGGGAAAAAGAACGATCATTTTTAAACACGCATTGCGCAATGCATTAAACCCGGTAATAACAGCCATTACCGGGTGGTTTGCCGAATTACTGGCCGGTGCATTCTTTGTGGAATATATTTTTGGGTGGAACGGAATTGGAAAAATTACTGTTGATGCCCTTGAAAAATTAGACTATCCTGTAGTGATGGGATCTGTGTTATTAAGCGCCTGTATTTTTATCCTCATCAATTTATTTGCCGATGTATTGTACAGGATCGTGGATCCCCGTATTAAAATGCAATGATGCATTAAGATGATGGTGTGGTATATAAAATCCGGCAGCCGGATGAACAAAGATTGTCAGCAGGCCGCCGGATTTGTTTAAATAGTATTTTTATTTCTCCAATAAACCATCATCATTCCACTTCTTTATCAGCGCAATCTCTTCTGCCGCTAATTTATCGTGCCTCATAGGCATAAAGCCACGGTCTGTGGGGTTTAATTGTACCCTTGCAAGGATATCGGTACCGTATTTCTTGGCGCCCTCATAGGTTTCAAAACTGGCTTTTTTTCCACCTTTGGAAGGTATATGGCAGGGGCTGCATTTTGCCTGCAGCAGCGGCATAATGTCCGTGGTGTAAGTGGTGGGTACCACTTTGGCCTTTGTAGGTGCACTTGCTTTTTTAGCACAGGCGGCAAACAACACTACGGTGAATACGATCAAAACGATAGGGATCTTTTTCATACAATCTGTTTAATTGGTTTAGGGATACAATTTAAAAACAATAAACGAAACCTGACATAAAAATTTATAACCGGTTAGTAATTCATTAACTGTCTTTAACAGGTTGTTTGTAAACGAAAATTATCCTGCCCCGTCCTATATACATTGATAACAATAAAATTTTACGACTATGAAAAGGATCTTTACTTTGATTTTTGCAACGGCCCTGGCGGGTACCGCCTTTGCACAATATGGTCAGCGAGACCATGACAGGAATGATGATGTATATGCAGCTTCTAACCGTGGCAACGACAGGCATGACAGGGGGTATGGCACTTATTTTTTTACTGCAAGAGAAAAGAACATGCAGATTGAACAGATATACCGTGATTACAATTACAGGATACAGTCAGTAAAAAATAAACCTTTTATGGGCTGGTTTCAGAAGAAACGTATAATCAGCAACCTGGAATCACAACGTGATGCTGAGATATGCCAGGTTAATGAACGCTTCAACAGTCCCAGGAATTTGTTCAATGGTTATGGACGAAACGACAGGGGTGACAGAAGGCGCTGGTAACAGCAGAACCGGCAAAAACATTAAAACCCCTTTACCCGGGGTTTTAATCATTTGTATAAAGGGTATCAAATGTTAAAATACTGCCGTTAACATTTTACATTTCGGAATTCAGATAATTTTAATCAACAAAAACTAAAAAAAGATGAACACAATAAGAATAATGCTGATCACCTGCCTTGCTGTATCGGTCAGCACTGCATCATTTGCACAAAGGGGCAGGGGGTACAACCGCCACTATGGATATTATCATTATCAGCCCCGCCATTATTATTCGGTAAACTTCGGCCCACGCTATGGTTACCGGCCTTATTATCGTCCGGCACCTTACTATCGTCCGTATTACAGGCCAGTGTATTACAGCAGTCCGCATGCTTATGTACATTTCGGGCCTGCCTTTGGTTTCAGGCTGAATGTACTGCCTTTTGGTTACAGCAGGATCTATGTGGGCGGCACGCCTTACTATTACAACGAGGGGGTATATTACCGGAGCTACAACAAAAGCAGTTATGAAGTGGTGGCGCCCCCGCTGGATGCTGTTGTAAACAAATTGCCGCCCAATGCCAGCGTTACTGTGATCGACGGGCAAAAATATTACCAGTTGGGTGGCACTTTTTACCAGGAAGAATTTTCAGATAACAATAAACTGCGCTACCGGGTGGTGGGCACCGACGGGGTGATCAATACGGGCAACAGCCATGATGATCAGCAACTCAATGCTTACGACCAGGAGATACCGGGCATCGGCAGCCGCTATGATGAACTGCCTGCCGACAGCAAAGTGATAGTGATTAATCAAAAGAAATATTTTACCTCGCCGGGGGGAATTTATTATAAAGAAGTGATCGAAGGAGATAAAATAAGATACGAGGTAACGACTGTGGAATAAGTTTTAAAATTAGCAAATAAAAAAAGGCGGGAGTTCACCTGCCTTTTTTTATTCCGGAACAAGATCGATCAACTGCTTTACTGATCGGGCCGGTAGGTAATTTGCAGCAGTGCATTTGTATGAAGATCAGCGCTCGAAAATAAATCATACCTGTTTTTACCGGCACTTACAATCACCAGGGCGGTATTGGGTGGAATGCTGCCCAGGTTCTCTGCAAAAAGAACCAGTTCATTGGCAGCAACTTTTTCGTCCAGCTCCACGTCAAGCGTAATAGGTTTTTCTGTGATGTGCTGGTGGCTCAGTAATAATTTACCATTGAAGAAAATGCTTACCGTATCGCCATCGGTTACGCCATTATCATATAGTTCGATTCTGATTTTCTTAGTGTTTACGGTAATGCTGCCCTGGACTTCGTTTTGTCTTTGGGCCATCTGTTCGGGCACCGGCACGGTTACCGCAACACTCGTTTGGGGTGAAATTTTCCTAAGGCTATCCTTTATGAATGGCCGGCTTACCCAAAAGGAACCAGCATACCCGTCGCTGCGCAGAGACATCAACCCGTTGGCCCGCCAGTTACCTTGCAGTATCTCCATTGTATCATTATGGCTGTAGCTTATTTCTTCAAAAGACAAAAAATATTCTGCCACTTCATCCGGGATCCTGCTGTACAGGATCCTGTCACGCATCAGTATGGCCGGTACTGAATCCTTTTTACCCAGCCTGCCGGAAATTTGATAAAGTACCGATTTACTTTCCGGAAAGTCAAGTGGCGCTGTATAGAACTGTCCTTCTATCTTCCGGCCCTGCTGCTTCAGTTCCATCTTCATGTAAAAGATTTCGCTTCGGCCGCTGAGGCGCTGATCGGTGCGAAACCGTCCCTGCCAGTAGCCATTGATAACCTGTGTATGTGCAGTGAGGCAATACATAAGTATCAGCAGGCTAAGAGAGGGTGCTTTGTATGATATGGTATCTTTCAATCGAAGCTTTTTACTGAAGTTAGATCAAAATTAGCATAAACCTGTACCGCAACAGGCTGCTGATTAAACTGATAAATACGGTTTGTTTAATGCACTGCTTTATACCAGCGCCCGGGCCTGATGTAAACAGAACCCTTCCTGGTCAGAAACCTGGCCAGTATTTCTTTTCCACTTGCTGCCACAATCTGGAAATGAAGATGAGGAAAGGCTGTATAGCCCGTGTTACCGGAGTATCCGATAAGTTGACCTTTTAAGACTGTGTCACCAACTTTTACCAGCACGCCATTTTGCTGCAGGTGCCAATATTGGGCCATACTGCCATCATCATGCTGAATGATAATATGATTGCCATCATCAAGATATTCGTCCTTCAGGCCACCTTTATCACTATCACTTTTAACAGCCACCACCACGCCGGGCCGGGCAGCACAAATTTTTGATCCCAGTGGCATTTTAAAGTCGTACGAAAGTTCATTTTTGTGGCTAAAGCTGCTGTTGGCACCCTGCACAAATAAATGCCTTTCCCCTTTTTCATACGGAAGCCAGTACACATAAGAATTGTCTGTCACCCTCCCGGTTTTCAGATCCCTTATTTCTCCGTTTGTAAGCTGCCCTGATGAGCTTTGTATAAAAAGGAAGCTAAGTATGGTTATCAATGCTTTCATGGCTGTTTGTTGCGTCAAACGCTGGCTTGTTTGGTTATGATGGCCGTTGCTGAGCGGATGTTGCCTGGGTTGATCAGTTAGAATCCATCAGCCCGAACCAACGACTGTCTTGCAGATAAAGTTAAAGATTAAGCAATATAATCCTGCATTATTAGTCAGGCTCCCTAACATTGCGAAATTATCCCGAAAACTATCTGAAATGATTTTTTCAGGGTCCGGCCCCGCTACGGGCACCAATGACTGCGTTGGTTTTAAGAGGAACAATTTTAAACCTGAGTGGCATTTCTGATCTTAAGTCCTCCAGTTCCTCTATCGAAGCCGCTTTCAGATCTTTGTGGAATTTGTTCCTGCAAATCTGTCTTTGTGCAGCAATATATCCAATGACAAGTTCAGTTAGATATTTGTTAGCCAGGTTAATACTGTCATCGGGCAAATGAAAAGTCACTCTTTTTTCCCCGTACCTGCTGCTATCTGGTGGATTTAAAAAAAGACGTCTTATATAATGATGTAAAGAATCAGATGGTATTTGTTCATTTGGAAATTCATTTCCTGCTAAATCCAGAACCCAATCTGCCCGAAAAGCCGTGATATGTAATATGGAATGAGCCGGTATGGTTGTGGCAACTATTCCGTATGAAGTTGGAATTGATTGAATGAGAACTTTGCCCGGCCTGGCATTGATATTTCCCAGGTAAGTAAATTCAATGCAGGCTTTTTTTTCAATATTAGCTTGCATAGAATAGAACTTACGCCTGATACTGTCATATTCAGAGAGGGTATGTAACGAATCAAATGAAATCTTAAAATCGCAGGAACTGCCGGATATGAGCCTGAGTTCGGTAGTATCCAGGATGAATTCAGCTTCCTGTTGGCTGGAAACAGTGTGTTTACCGTTTTCGCAACAACTGGCAATTACTACTAAAACAATCGTTAATGATAGCAGGGATTTCATAAAATCACGTTTAATGGGCCGATTTTGACTGAGTCTGCCACGCTTGCTGTAACACTTTTGTTAGCAACAGTTAGATTTTGCTTCTTACATTTTTTATCCGATGTCCGATAACTATCCAGGTAATAGTAATGAATAAAAAAAGTTGGGAGCCAAAAAGCGTAATATCATTTCTTATATTCTTATCAGTAATTGACAAAATATCATCCAGGTTCCCTTTCACAATTGCGCTGGTTATTATTAGAAGCAGACAATATGAAAATAATGTTGCAAAGGCATTGCGGATTGAAACCCTTATGTAGTTCTTACTTTTTAGGAGAATTTCTTCGGCGGTAAGCCCACCTCCAACAATGTAAAAAGCAAGAAAAAATCCGATTAAAATTAAAACAAAAGGATTCAGGTTTCGCTGAATGAAAAATAAAACCCCGTTTGCAAAATCTGCTCTTGTTTCAATAGTCAGATGTATAAATTCAATTACTAAAATCGCAATCCCAAATACCAACAGTGATTGCTTTCTGCCAATTTTCTTCGCTATAGTAGGGGTCATAATATTTTTTGCAATGGGCAGGGCTTTATACAGGTTGGGTAATTAGTATTACGCCCACAACCGCTAATAATTGAAAATCTCAAGTTGAATTTAAGAACTAAAGTTGAAAGTTGCCTGCCTGCCGACAGGCAGGTTTGTCCTGCCCGAACCACCCGCTGGGCCCTGTGGGCAGCCTGGATTTGTCCCTACACCGTGTAGGGACTGATGTTTGATGATCACGCCCAACCTGCATAAAACCCAATGTTATTTACAGTTTTTACAAAAAATCTTTTTTGAAAATGCACAAGATATCTTCAATTTCAGAAGCTGATAGACCCCAAGCTTGCATTTCGGCTGGCAAATCCTGCATTGTCAAATATCTTTTCTTGCCGAGGTTGCCAAGCAATCGTGTAGCCCCAACACGTGTTCCGCTATGGAGATAAATTTTGGTAGGAAATAGACCTTTATATGCACCCAACCTTGTGGCAGTATCGTATTTTGCCAACTCCCCAATTTTGGGACTATTCACTGAATTGATTATTTCAAATAATTCTTCGAATGTTTCTGCTTGTCTTATAGCTGGTTCTTCATCTACTAACAGCGTTGCAAAATTTTCAAATCGAGTCCTACCGACTCTACGCTGATGATCGTGTATTTTGTTTTTTTCATCAATTGCTTTTGCTGATACTGAAATTGCATTTGTCAAATCCTTTTGTCTTAAGCAATGTTCTATATGCATATTTGGATTTCTGATCCGCATTGCTTTATACTGACGAAGGATACGGTCATAGTTTATGTTTTTAGGGACTGTCATAAAATTGCAACTAACTCATAAATATACGCAGCCTTAAACCTGCCTACATTTATAATTTTGAGTTTCATAAATATACATAATAAAAAGTAAGAATGCGAAGGCGCCAATTTTCGTATAGTTAATTGTTTAATGCATAACAATTGAAATACGCAGGTTTTAATAGCCCGTTTTTTTGCGAAAGACAGGGTTAAAGGGGCCGCCGTTATGGGTGATTACCTGCGCTTCTTTGCCAGTGGCACTAACAGCAACAACGACGGAAGGGTAGTGGATTCCGGGGCAGTGAGTACCTTAAAAGTGCCTGGAATGCTTATTGGTACTGTATTTATTCATAGATATCTCGTGTATATCCCGTATATGTCCCGTATATATCCCGTAGATATCCCGATATATGAAGACCGGGAAAAACACGGGATAAACCCGGGTTATATATGGCTATAATTAAACTTAATACATAATCAACCAGGGCGGGGGATCAGGCAGGCAGGGGGCTGCATACCCGGTCCTGGCCGGTTGGCTGCATAAAGGGCTTGTTTCTGCCATTTAATAATTGAATTGGGCTGCTCAGCCCTGCAACTGCTTCCAATACCGGGTTTCTTCCTCCTGGAAAGCAGTTTTCCTGGCTGTATCCATCTTATCGTAGGTTTTTACCAGCATGCCTAAGCGGGGGTTGCCCAGGAAAAAATGCCGGTGCCGGTTCATAAAATTCCAAAAAAGGGCATCCCAGGTATGGCACCAGGGCCCCCTGGGATAATTGCTCATCTTTAGTACATAACTGCTGCCACTGATATAGGGTTTGGTGGCCATCAGTCCCCCGTCGGCAAACTGGCTCATACCATACACATTGGGCACCATCACCCAGTCGTATGAGTCGATGAACAGCTCCATGAACCATTGGTACACAGCATTGGGCTGCAGCTGCAGCAGCAGCATGAAATTGCCCAGCAGCATCAGCCTTTCTATATGATGACAATAAGCGGTTTGAAGTAATTTTTTTATGGTATTGTCGATTGGCAGGATACCAGTACTACCATTATAGAAGGCCGCCGGCACGGGTCGGGTAAAGTTCCAGTAATTGCTGTTGCGCTCCTCTATATCCTTATACACATACACGCCGCGTACAAATTCCCGCCAGCCAATGATCTGCCTGATAAACCCCTCCAGGCTGTTGATGGGCACCCGGTGTTTGCTGGCATGATCAAGTGCAGCCTGCACCACCTGCATGGGCAGCAGCAAACCAATATTCAGCATGGGGGTGAGCATACTGTGGTGCAGCAGGTGTTCCCCGTTTGCAATAGCATCCTCATATTCCCCGAATTCGGCAAACCTGCGCTCCAGGAATTGCTGCAGCCAGGCTTCGCTTTGCCCGTGAGTGCAGGGGTACACAAAGGGCCCCCGGAGTTCACCGTAATTCTGTGGATAATACTTTTCCACCCAGTCAACCGCTTCCTGGTAAAAAGCATTAGGTTCGGGAAAATGTACAGCGGGTGCTTTTTTGTTTTTGGGATACCTGAGCCGGTTATCTGCATCATAACTCCATTTACCACCCACAGGCTTTTGCTGTGCATCCACTAGTATGCCCAGTTTTTTACGCTGCTGTATATAAAAATCGCTTTGAAAATACCTTTGCCTGCCGCCGAAATAGGATGCCAGGTCTTGTTTGGTATTAATGAAGAGCGGTGTATCATATTCCCGGCTGACCAATCGATGTTTATTACAGCTGCGTCTGATTCTTTGCTGCAGCCAGTTATCGCACACATCATAATAATGAATGGACCCAAAACCCTGCCTGGCAAGCTCGTCTATCAGTACCCGCACATCAGCTGCTGGTTCCTGTGCTTCGGTGTATTGCACCGGTATTTGCTGCTGTTGAAGAAAGTCTTCATAATATTTCATACTGGCCCGGTGCAGCAGCAGTTTCTGTTTGTGGAACCTGTACAGGTTGAAGAAAAGTGTTTCCTCCACCAGCACAACCCTGTCCATGCTATTCAATAATGAAGTATCCCTGAACAACTGGTGCGGAAAAATGATAAAGACAGATTGCTTTTTCATATTTTCTTGTTTTTGGCAGTGCGGTTCATCCTGCATTTATCGCTGCAGTATTTTACCTCTTCCCAAACCCTTTCCCATTTTTTGCGCCAGCTGAACGGTCGGTTGCAGGTGATGCAGATCTTTTGCGGCAGGTGTTGCTTTTTCATAATGCTGTTTTACAATAGTTGCTCCAACTGCCTTTCGCATTTTTTCCAGTACGCAAAAAAAGAAGGATAGAAACCTGTTACGGAAGGAAACATCCACTGGCGTGCATGAAGGGTTCCTTTATAATGCGTATTGGTTGGATGCTCCTTAAAATGAATGCGGTGATGGCAGGAGGAGGGGAAGACTTCCTTAAATGCGCCCACCGCCACCTGTATGCCCGGGATATTTGCTGCAAGCTCCAGTATGAATGAAATAGTTCTGTCCGATACGGGATATTTTGCAAAGAAACCAGGCTCCAGCAACAAAACCCGGTTTGCATCCGTGTCAGTTTTCCATTCAGGGTCCAGGTTGTAAAAATTATAGACCAGTACGGGCAGCTCGTTATCGATCTGCAGGTTTGCACCCGATGGAAGCTTAGTATGCAGATCTGGCATGATGGTTTGCTGCAGGGTTTCGGGCACGGGCAGCTCATCAAATTCCTCGTAGGATATATCCAGGAAGGTTTTTCGCTGTGAGCTGTTGCAATACTTGTTGATATTATCCTGGTTGGCCACATATTTTTTACTGCTGAAACTGCCCGCCACCCATTGCCAGCTAAGGGCATTACTGGCCCAGTCGGCATCAAGCAGATAATAATACATCCAGCGGGCAGGCTGCAGCCAGTGGCTTTGCCCCACATTGCAGGCAATGGATGCCACATACATGCGCAGGTGGTTGTGAATATAGCCGGTGGCAAACAAATGGCGTATGCCATCATCTATAGCCCTGATGCCGGTGTTGGCAATGGCCAGGTTTTGCGGCATGGCATGGTTGTTTACTTTTTGCTGCGGTTGCCTAATATCCGAATCAATACCATCGCCCAGTGCAATCCACACCTGCTGAAAATAATCACGCCAGGCAAGTTCTTTTAAAAAAGATTCAACCTGACAGGGCTTGTAAGCTCTTCGTAATACCGACTGTGCTATTTGCCGGGTGCTGATGACCCCCCTGGAAATATAAGGTGATAGTTTGGTGACAGCCCCGTCAATATAGTTTCGGCTTTTGCCATACTGAATAGGATCAATCGTGTCGATCTGCGAAAGTATTTGCTGGTAATCGGTTACAAACATCTATCGTTTGGAGATTTTATTTTGGGTAATGGTTCTCTGCAAACTGCATTTAAAACGGGTGATGGTTGCAGGGCGTTTTTTCAGGTGTTTATGGCTTACCTGCTGGTTCACCCTTTTGCGCCAAAGTTTAAAACTGCTTTGTTTCAGTTCCCGCCGCATCAGGGCTATCACATCCTGTTCTTTCAATCCAAATTGAAAGAGGATGGCTTCAAATGGGGTGCGGTCTTCCCAGGCCATTTCAATGATGCGGTCAGTATCGGCAAGGCTGCGTGTTTCCATCGGTGTTTATTTATTTGATGGTACTCATGCCGCCGTCCACATGCAGTACCTGACCAGTCATCCAGCTGCTTTCGGGGCTTAATAAAAACACGGCAGCATTAGCAATATCTTCAGCACTGCCAATTCTTTTAAGCGGGTGGCGCTGGGCGTTAGCTTCCGTTTTTTCGGTTGTGTTCAGCAGGTTTTGCGCCAGCGGGGTTTGGGTGATGGAAGGGGCAATGCAGTTGACCCGTATACGCGGAGCCAGTTCGGCTGCCAGCGCACGGGTTAACCCTTCAAGGGCGCCCTTGCTGCTGCTTACCAGGCTGTGAAAGTTGAACCCGGTTTGCACTGCCACCGTACTGAACAATACAATGGATGCCTGCGCTGCTTTTTTTAAAGCCGGTAAACATGCCTGAATTATTTTGACAGCCCCGCTTACCTGTAATTTATAATCGGCGATGAAATCATTTTCTGTTAAACGGTTAAATGGTTTCAGGTTAATGGCGCCGGGACAGTAAACCAGTCCGTCGAGCGTTTCGGGCAGAAAAGAAAGAGCGGGATTTTCATCAAGAACATTTACATAATGTAACGATACATTTGGATTGTTTAAAGCGGGCTGGTTTTTATAGTAAGTTCCATAAACAAAATTATGCTCGGCAAGTTGTGCAGCTGTGGCTTCACCAATACCGGAACTGCAGCCGATGACCAGGTAATTTTTCATACCACATTAACAAACTACAGGGCATTTTGTTCCGGATAATATGCCTCCCATATGAAAACCCAAAAAAAGCAACCTTAAACCTCAAACTTTAAACCTTAGACCTTAAACTTAAAACTTTTACCCTGATACTCCTAGCTCACAACTCCCTACCTTTGCATTCTAAAAAACAAGCTATATGAAGGAGGTTTATATCATTTCCGCCGTTCGAACCCCGATGGGAAGTTTTGGCGGGTCATTAAAAGGATTCTCAGCCACACAATTAGGAGCCGTTGCCATAAAGGGAGCGCTCGAAAAAGCAGGGGTAAATCCTGAGCAGGTGAACGATGTGCTGATGGGTTGCGTGATTCAGGCCAACCTGGGACAGGCACCTGCACGCCAGGCAGCCAAATTTGCCGGATTGCCCAATGAAGTGAACTGCACTACGGTAAATAAAGTATGCGCCAGTGGTATGAAAGCTATTGCACAGGCCGCTCAGAGCATTATGCTGGGCGATGCCGATGTGGTTATTGCCGGCGGTATGGAAAGCATGAGCAATGTTCCGTTTTATGTTGACAGCCTGCGCTGGGGAAATAAATACGGCAATACCCATTTAATTGATGGCCTGGCCAAGGATGGTCTTACGGATGTGTACGATGGCAAGGCCATGGGTAATGCAGCAGAACTATGTGCATCCACCTGCGGGGTTAGCCGTGAAGAGCAGGATACCTTTGCCATTGAAAGTTACAAACGCAGCCAGGCAGCAGTGGAAGGCGGAAAATTTGAGAATGAGATCGTACCGGTGGAAATTCCGCAACGCAGCGGAGCGCCAATTCTTTTTGCCAGGGATGAAGAACCTTTTAATGTTAAGTTTGATAAGATTGCCACACTAAAAGGCGCATTCCAAAAAGACGGAACAGTAACTGCTGCCAATGCATCTACCATGAATGATGGTGCTGCTGCACTGGTACTGATGAGTAAGGAAAAAGCTGCGGAACTGGGTGTGAAACCTATTGGTAAGATCGTAAGTTATGCCGATGCCGAGCAGGCCCCTGAGTGGTTTACCACCACACCGGCACTGGCAGTACCTAAGGCCGTTGCCAAAGCAGGTTTGCAAATGGAGGATATTGCTTACTGGGAACTGAATGAAGCTTTTGCGGTGGTGGGTATCGAAAATACCAAACGCATGAAGCTCGATCCGGCCAAAGTAAATGTAAATGGCGGTGCGGTTTCGCTGGGCCATCCATTAGGCTGCAGCGGTGCCAGGATCATTGTTACTTTATTAAACGTACTCAAACAGAACAACGCACAATATGGTGCAGCCGGTATCTGTAATGGAGGCGGAGGGGCCAGTGCGATGGTGATAGAGAGTATATAGTTTTGAATACATAATGCACTAAGGGGACGAAGCTAAAAGTTTTGCCCCCTTTTTTTGCTGCACCTTTTAATCTGACTTTTTATACGGTACTTCAAAACATGCACGCTGATTAACCATTCAGGTATCGGGGGGTTAAATTTGCTCATCTGCCCCTGATAAGATAAATTTGCAACCAAAATAAAATAAACAGATGCGACAAATTGCCTTTAGAGAAGCCCTAAGAGAAGCCATGCAGGAAGAAATGCGCCGTGATGAACGTGTTTTTTTAATGGGAGAGGAGGTTGCTGAATATAATGGGGCCTATAAAGTGAGCCAGGGCATGCTGGATGAATTTGGCCCTAAAAGAATAATCGATACACCTATTGCTGAACTTGGTTTCAGCGCTATTGCTGTGGGAGCAGCACAAAATGGTTTGCGTCCCATTGTTGAATTTATGACCTGGAACTTTGCCGTGTTGCCCTTAGATCAAATTTTAAATACTGCTTCTAAAATGCTGGCAATGAGTGGCGGACAGGTTGGCTGCCCGATCGTTTTCCGTGGCGCCAATGGAAGTGCCGGACAATTAGGTGCCCAGCACTCCACTGCTTTTGAATCGATGTATGCCAATATACCGGGTTTAAAAGTGATCTCAGTTTCAAATCCATACGATGCCAAGGGCCTGTTAAAAAGTGCCATCCGCGATGATGATCCGGTGATGTTCATGGAAAGCGAAGTGATGTATGGCGATAAAGGAGAAGTTCCTGAAGAAGAATACTTACTGCCTATCGGCAAATGTTTCATTAAACGCCCGGGTAAGGATGTCACCATCGTTTCTTTTAATAAGATGATGAAGATAGCCCTGGCGGCAGCTGAAGAACTGGCTAAGGAAGGCATTGAAGCCGAAGTGATCGATGTGGCCACTATTCGTCCGCTGGACTGGTTTACCATTTTAGAAAGCGTTAAAAAAACCAACCGGCTGGTTATTGTGGAAGAACAATGGCCATTTGCTTCAGTATCTTCTGAAATTGCTTACCGAATACAAAAAGAAGGCTTCGATTACCTGGACGCCCCTGTGCGCAGGATCACTTCTGCCGATGCTCCCATGCACTATGCACCCAACCTGGTTGCCGCTTACTTACCGGATGTGCCCAGAACGGTCAGGCTGGTGAAGGAAGTGATGTATATGAAGAAGTAGTAGGTTGAAAGGTTTACATGTTAATAGGTTGAAATGCTTCACTGTTTTCAACTTGCTGGTAGTGGGTCTTATTAAAAAAATGTTTGGTTGAGCTTGTCGAAACCGGTTTCATTTCCGGCTTTCGTTACTCCGGCATAATGAATGCTATCTGTACAAACCGGCATTAAAAATTGAAAGCAGCATTTCAAACAATACGATGTCCGGCTTTTCAACTTTTCATCATTTTAACTTGTTAACCTCTTATCCTGTCAACTTATAACTGCCCATGCATGGCTTACAAATCATTGGAAGATTGTTTACTGGACCTGGAAAAGAATGGCATGCTCCTCAGGATACGGGAGGAAGCGGATTCATTCCTGGAAATGGCTGCCATTCATTTACGGGTGCATGAGGCCGGGGGGCCGGCTCTCTTGTTTGAGAAAGTGAAGGGAAGCAAATTCAGGGCAGCTTCCAATATCTTTGGAACATTGGAGAGAAGTGAATTTATTTTCAGGGATTCCCTCAAAACAGTACAGCAACTGATTGAACTGAAAGACGACCCGGTAAAAGCAATCAAAAATCCCATAAAGAATTTTAAGACCGGACTGGCAGCCCTGAAGGCGTTGCCTAAAAAGAATCCGCTCAATAAACCTGTTCTGTTTGAAGAGATAAGCATTGCAGATATTCCGCAAATACAACACTGGCCAATGGATGGCGGGGCCTTTGTTACCCTGCCACAGGTGTATACAGAAGATATTGACAAGCCCGGCATCATGAACGCCAACCTGGGCATGTACCGCATACAATTATCCGGCAACCAGTATGAACCTGGAAAAGAAATTGGTTTGCATTACCAGTTGCACCGTGGCATTGGTGTGCATCAAAGCAAGGCCAATAAGAAAGGCCAGCCGCTTAAAGTAAGTGTGTTTGCAGGCGGGCCTCCTTCCCACAGTGTAGCTGCTGTAATGCCGCTTCCCGAAGGCATCAGTGAAATGACTTTTGCAGGTGTTTTGGGTGGAAGAAGGTTCCGGTACAGCTATGAAGATGGTTTTTGCATCAGCACCGATGCCGATTTTGTGATAACAGGGGAAGTATATCCCAATGATAATAAACCCGAAGGACCTTTTGGTGACCACTTGGGGTATTATAGTCTTACCCACGATTTCCCGGTAATGAAAGTGCATAAAGTGTATGCACGCAAAAATGCCATCTGGCCTTTTACTGTGGTGGGCCGCCCGCCGCAGGAAGATACCAGCTTTGGCCAGCTTATACATAGCATGACAGGTAAGGCATTGCAGCAGGAAATACCAGGACTGAAAGAAGTTCATGCTGTTGATGCTGCTGGCGTTCATCCACTATTACTGGCAATCGGCAGCGAGCGCTATACGCCTTATGCACAAACCAAACAGCCGGCTGAGATATTGACCATTGCCAATCATGTGCTGGGTACCGGCCAGTTAAGTTTGGCTAAATTCTTATTCATTACAGCAGATGATAACAACAGTATCAGCACCCATCATATTGAAAGCTATTTCGATTACGTATTGCGGCGTATAAACCTGGAAAGGGATATTCATTTTTATACCAACACTACCATTGATACACTTGATTACAGCGGCGAAGGGCTTAACAGCGGCAGCAAAGTGGTATTAGCTGCCTATGGCGAACCCGTAAGAGAATTGGGAACAAAAGTTCCTCCGGAATTCGATATACCCGTCGGCTTTTCTAATGCCCAAATGATCCTGCCGGGTATAATTGCCTTGCAAACAAACCCCTTCAGCAACTACCAAACGGCGCATAAGGAAATGGATGCTCTTAATGAAAAAATTATCCATTATCCACTGACCAATTACCCATTCATTATTATCTGCGATGATGCTTCATTCGTTAGCAAATCAATTAATAATTTTCTCTGGGTATGTTTTACCCGCTGCAATCCTTCGCATGATATGTATGGTATTGACAGTTTTACTACGAACAAGCACTGGGGATGTCGTGGGCCGCTTGTATTTGACGCCCGTATCAAACCTCATCATGCGCCGCCGGTTGAAAAGGATACAGCAATTGAACAACGCATTGATCGTTTTTTTGAAAAGGGCGGAAGCCTGCACAAGGTTTTGAAATAAGCATTACTTTCTTTTTATCACCACCTGTTCATTCAGCTTTTCAAACAATTTCTTGTAAAACTCCTTGAACTCAGGGTAACTGTCTGCGGTATAGAAGGGTTTCTTAAATTCTATGGTGATACGCACATTCAATAAATTGGATTCCACCTGTGTGGTACGGTTAAAAATTATTCCATTGTCAGGGGTGGTCATTGATATGTTACCAGGTATACCATCAAAAACAAAACCCGGAGGAATGGTGTAATTGCCGAACAGTACATAATCCTGTGGTGTACCAAAATCAATATCAGAGACCCTGTTTTCTGCAACGAAAGGGTTTTGCTCCATATCAGAAAAAAGATTGACGGAAAAATAACGGTATTCGCCTGAACTGCTGAGCTGTGAACGGAATTTTATTTTCTGTTCCAGCGGCAGTGAATCCAGATCCGCATTATTCACCGCTATATCTTCTATCTGTAACCCCGGGTAAGGTTTTATAAAATAATCTTCCCGGAATTTTTGCTTATTCTCGGCCCATTCCTTTACACGCTGTGCCCTTGCATAATCGTAGCAGTTCACCAAACCATTCCCTGTCATTAACCCGGCTTCATCAATTTCGCCCTGTACTGCCGACATCACTTTGTATTTGCTCTTGCCCGACAGGATATCCTTCCATTTACCAATCTCTCCGTCAACAATAAATCCACTGGTATTCACCACTTTCTCCGGTACCAGTTTGTAATTGATCACTTTATCTGTCGCATCCAGCACAAAAGCTTTTTCTCCTATAATAACATAAGCCATCACGGAATTGAACTGGTTGATACTTGGATAAGCAGGTGTTACCAGCCCATGATCCCTGGTGCTGAATAGTACAGGAGTAGATTTAATGCCGGCTTCATTAAGCAGGTTGATCAGCAGCAGGTTGATGTCGCCCACGTTGCCGGTTTTTGTTTCCCAGGTTTTTATGATTCCCTTGCCCGTATATACAAAATCTTCATCCCCGTTCCAGTTGACAGAACTGCGTAACCTGTAATAAAGAAATTTCATCCTGGCTTCAGGGTCTGTAATCTGTTTGGCTTCTTCAACCAATGGCCTGGCGCCGGTAACAGTTTTTTCCAGTTGCAGCCCAAAATCCTCATCTTTTGTCAGTTGGTTTTTGATAACATTCTCCCATTTAATGCTCAGGTCAATGATATTGTTTTCATTGTAGTATATCTGCGACATTTTAAACTCCAGCCGCTGCATATAATCCTTTGCAGAACCCATGAAAGGTTCATTCCGTATGCCGGGCAGGTTGCGCATTACGTAGTTACTCTTCATTGATTTTACTTCAATGAAGCCTTCTGCCATGGAAATGGATTCATTGATCACTTCCTGTTTGTCCTCAATAGGATCCACCACAGATGGCTGTACAGAGAAACGAAAGAACTGTGGTATCTTCAGCTGGTATTCACTGTAACGTACCGGTATACGCCCCTGAAAATACCAGTTTCGCAATCCATAGGTCTCCCTTTCAATACTATACGTGTATTCAATGATGCTTCCCACTTTCACATCGGGAAAAGTAACTGTCATTTTAGAATAGTTGCCATCGATCTTCTTTGTGTAAATGGAAGCTTTTTTTACTTCAGTGGTGATGATCTTTCCTGTTTCATCCAGGTTGTAAGTGTTGGCGTTGAATTTTGTTATGCGCTCCTGGTTGTTTTGTGTGTAATAAGAGAGTTCAAAATCTGCCTGCGCTATTCCTTTTTCTTTTAAGATCTTAATACGGGTTCGGCGTTCATACACGGTTTTAAAATCAGAGAATCCAACCGTGCCGCGGTCGTAATACATACTGCCATAATCTATCAGCACCAGGGCATCTGCACCCTTGTCAAAATCACAATCCTTCATTTCAAGATCGGCTTTATCCACTTTACCAAAAGCGGGCTGGCCCTTTTGTGCCAGCGTTTGTAAGGAGCTAAGCAATAAAAGAAGCAGTGCAGACAGGTATGTTTTCATATGTAAATATTTCGCTAATATAACCATTTGCTTTTAGGATATCATGGTTATCAGCTATTTTTATCCGCAAATATTTTCAATGAGATTATTATTCCTGGCCGGATTGATCCTGTCTTTTTGTACACTAAAAGCGCAAAACAATAAAGAACTTAATGGTGCAGAAACCGGCAATACACTGCTTTGGCAGATCAGTGGCAATGGATTGACAAAACCCAGCTATTTGTTTGGAACTTTTCACCTGCTTTGCAAGGATGATATCCGTTTCAGCGATGCGCTGAAACAGGCGGTTATAAAAAGCGACGAAGTGTACCTGGAACTTGACATGGACGATCCTTCTACCTTACTTGGAGCCCTGGTGCAGATGAAAATGAAGGATGGGAAAAAACTGAAAGACCTTTATGCCGAAGCAGCTTATAAAAGAGTGTCAGATTTTTTTAAAGACAGTTTAAAAACACCCATCGGGCTTTTTCAGCAAATGAAACCTGAATTTTTAATGGCACTGCTCTATCCTAAAATGATGCCCTGCAATACAACGGGCAGTGTGGAGGAATCGCTTATGCAACTGGCAAAAGAAAATAGCAAAGAAATAAAAGGGCTGGAGACGATGGCATTCCAGGCTTCTGTATTTGACAGCATCCCTTATGAAAAGCAGGCGGCAGAATTATTGGAAACCATCGACAGCCTGGATAAATCAAAGAAATATTTCAACCTTATGCTGAAGGCTTATAAAGAGCAGCGGCTCGACAGTATTGCAAACATTGTCAGCAATCCTGAATTTGGCTCCACCGAAAACCAGGATGTATTACTGGATAACCGCAACCAGAACTGGGTGGCCCAATTGAAGGAGATCATGAAAAAAAGATCCGTATTTACAGCCGTAGGCGCAGGGCACCTGGTGGGTAACAAAGGCCTGATTGCATTGCTGAAGGCTGAAGGTTATACGGTGAAAGGGATTGAAAACAAGTGAATATGAAACAGGTGCAGGTTTTAGGGGTTTCGAAAATGGCTTAGGTAATGAGAACTTTTTATAGCCCGGTATCCGGCATCTCTCATTTTCCGGGTTTATTTTATTACAACTTCTTTGATGACCTTTTCGCCTAATGCTTCATTTACCCTTTCTATGATCTTCTCTTTCTGGTAAAGCAATTCATTCTTGAGCGGGGCCACACTGGTGGTAATAAATAAGCTTGAATTTATGATCTGTATTTTATCTGTGTATTTGGCTACAGTCTTTCCCATTACTTCCTCCCATACTTCTTCTATACGCAATGCCTGTATGCCGGATTTGAGCCGGCTTTTTTGCAGGAATTGTTTAATAGCATCCTGTAAAGAAATTTCTCCCATCACACAAAAGTAGGTTATTTGCTGCGCAAATTTATATGACAAGATAAGCCTCGAAGCAAACTGTATACGAGATAGGTTTACTTTCTTTCTGAGTTTCTGTGGCTGCGTGGCAAAGCACTTTTTCTTTGGTAAAAACTATAATTCTATGATCTGGTAAACAGTGCCCAGTTTCTCAAAAGCATCCTGCAACCTTTCCCTGTGCGTGTCAGTTATGAGCACCTGCCCGTCATTTTCATTACAAACCCAATGTAGCAACTGCTGCATACGGTTATCATCCAGTTTTTCAAACACATCATCCAGTAAGAGCAGGGGGGCAAAGCCTTTGTTCTGTTTTAATATTTCAAACTCGGCCAGTTTAAGGGCAAACAATAAGCTCTTGCGCTGGCCCTGTGAAGCAGAGGATTTAAATACCTGTCCATTTAACTGGAACAGGATATCATCTTTTTGAATGCCCGCATTACTTCGCTGCGATAAAAGGTCTTTCTGCCGGTAACTGTTCAGCAGTTCCCTGATGCCGGTTTCATTCAGCTTGCTGTCGTACTGGAGGGTAACCACTTCGTTATTGGCAGCAATATGCCTGTAAAATTCCTGCACCATTGGTATCAGGGCTTCTGTAAATGATCTTCGTTTTGCAAAAATAAATTCACCGGGAGTGGCCAGTTGTGCATCCAGCACCTCCAGCAGAGACAAGTCAGTTCTTCCCTGTTCGGCAAAACTCTTAAGCAGGCTGTTGCGCTGCAATAATACTTTGTTGTAGATGACCAGTTGCTGCAGGTAATCAGCATCCATCTGGCTAAGCACCATATCCATAAACCTGCGCCTTTCTTCGCTGCCATCCGTAACCAGGCTGATATCATCCGGAGCTATCATCACAGCGGGAAATTTGCCGATATGCTCCGACAACCTGGTGTAGGGAGTTCCGTTCATTAAAACTTCTTTCTTTCCTGCCCCCCTGAAAACACAGACGATCTCATCATCCTTTACTTCCTTAGCTGCGGGCAAGGAAGGGTTCATCTGTCTGATCCTGGCTTCGATCCTGAACCCATCGCTGCCAAACTGCATGTTCAGCGAATCTGTTTTGGTAAAATAACTTTTGGTAAAACAACAGAAATATGCAGCATCCAGCAGGTTGGTCTTGCCTTTGCCATTAAGCCCGCAGATACCCACCACCCGCTGGGTGAAATCAAAACCCGAAAAGCTATAATTCTTGAATTGTGTAAGGGATATTTTGCTAAGAAAAAACATGGGCCGCAAGATACAGAATGTAACTTGGTTGTTATGACGGGCTGATTTTGTATTTTTAAAAACGGCCGGTTTTGTGCTGCTGCAACAAACCTTTTGCGTTTAATTTTCGTTTAATACACAGATGCGATACCTTTTCCTGATATACTGCCTGATTGGAACGGCCACTGCCTTTCCCCAAAGCGTGAAGCTGGATTGGGTAAACTCGCTCGAAGGGAATTCTTACGATGCCTGCAAAGCCATAGCGCTGGATGATGCCGGCAATGTGTATGCCACGGGTTATTTTTCCACCACGGTTGATTTTGATGCGGGTCCGGGTGTGGTAAATCTCAGTTCTGTCAATGCCGAAGATGCTTACCTGGCAAAATATGATGCCACCGGCAAACTGGTTTGGGTTAAAAGTATCGGTGATTTCAGGTACCAGGCAGGCAATGCACTTACCGTGGATGTAAACGGAAATATCTATGTTACCGGTATCTTCTTTGGTACCACCGATTTTGATCCCGGGCCTGCTGTGTTCAACCTCGTATCTGCCGGCAATGAGGATATCTTCATCAGTAAGTTTGATAACAATGGCAATTTTACCTGGGCCAGGCGTTTTGGCGGACCAACCAACGATTTCTGTAATACCATCAAACTGGATCAGGGAGGCAATATTTACTTCAACGGGTATTTTGAGAATACTGCTGACTTTGACCCCGGCACGGGGGTATTTAACCTGACTTCAGCAGGAAGCACAGATATCTTTATTTGTAAACTAAGTAACAATGGTAACTTTCAATGGGCCAAAAGGATAGGGGGGCCATCTTCTGATGCTGCTTTCGATATTGAACTGGATGCACAGAACAATGTGTACAGTACCGGTTTCTATTGGTCCACGGTTGATTTTGATCCCGGTCCTGCCGTATTTAATCTAACCTCGCCGGTATTTGGCAATGGTTTTATAGTAAAACTTACAAACAATGGCGATTTTGTGCGGGTGGCCGACCTTGGAGGCGACAGCCGGGTGCGCAGTATGACCATGAAACTGGATCATGCGGGCCTGCTTTGTGTGGCGGGGCATTTTGATGGTACCGCCGATTTTGATCCCGGCAGCGGCGCAGCATTGCTCAGTTCACCTGTTGATGATGATGATATTTTTATTGGCAAATATGATCAGGATCTTAACCTGGTGTGGATCAAACAGGTGGAAGGGCCTTCTTTTCAAAAGGTATTTGATATGGATGTGGATGCTGCGGATAATATTTATCTCACAGGACATTATAATGGTACGGCCGATTTTGATCCCGGTCCGGCAGAACATAAACTAACGGCTGCGGCTGACCCGGATATCTTTGTACTTAAACTGAAGCCAACAGGCGAATTCGTCTGGGTGGCGCCTGCTATCGGTAATTTTTTTGGCAGCGGATATTCACTGCATGTGGACAGGTTGAATAATATATATGTGGGTGGTACTTTTGAAGGCACCAAGGATTTTGACCCGGGGCCCGATGAAGTGAAACGAACATCTGCGGGGCAAAGCGAAATATTCATTGAAAAACTGCGCCAATGTACCAATACAGCTATATCGGAAACAAGGAATGTTAGCAGTTGCACTTCTTATACCTTGGGCACAAAAGTTTACGACTCCTCCGGAACCTATACACACCTGGTACTGAACTCCCTTGGTTGCGACAGTATTGTGATAACGCTAAATCTCAACATCAGCCGCATCATTAATAACATCAATGCTGATATTTGTGAGGGAAATTCTTATCTGGCAGGAGGAGCTCAGCAAACCCGGACAGGCATTTACTATGATACGCTGAAAACTGCAGCAGGCTGCGATTCTGTGATAGTAACCCATCTGAACGTTCGTGAAAAACCAAGGCCCGTACTGGGCACTGCAAGGAATATTTGCGAAGGACAAACCATCACACTTGATCCCGGAAGTTTTAACAGCTATCTGTGGCAGGACCTTTCAACTACACAACAATACATAGTTACAATTCCCGGTACTTATACTGTAACAGTTACCAATGCATACAACTGCAAAGCTTCAGCCCGGATTATCATTCCCGGATTTGCCAAAACACCTGCCGGTTTTTTACCTAAAGACCAGGATATCTGCACAGGCAATGTGCTGAAAATAACCGTACCCGGTTATTACTCCTATTCATGGAGCACGGGAGAAACAACCCGCAGCATCAGCATCGGTAAAGCAGGCAGTTATGTTTTAAGCGTCACCAGTTTTGATAACTGCGTGGGCAGGGATACTATCAGCATACAGGAGATCAATTGTGTGCTTTTGGGCATACCTAATGCTTTCAGTCCGGATAACAATGGAAGGAACGATCTTTTCATTCCCACATTCAATAACCCCGTTCAGCAATACTACCTGCGCATCTATAACCGTAATGGTCAGCTTATCTTTCAATCCAAAGACCCTGCAAAGGGCTGGGACGGAAGGTTCAGGGGGCAACTACAATCGCCGGATAACTATATCTACCAACTCAGTTTCACTAACATGGCAGGCGAGCATTTTGAGTACCGGGGAAATGTGTTGCTGATGAAATGATTGCAGCAATCTGAGATATCATCAAACTGTTTTATTATTTTTATCACAACAAAATAACCTGTAATCTTTTTCCGGGTGAAAGGAATCTTACTCCTCATAGTATCTTTTACATCAACCTGTGTTTTTGCGCAGGATACCTACTTAAAATGGGCCAGGCAATTTGCAGGAACATCTCCCTTAAAATACAGCAGGGGATGGGGAATAGAAACAGATGCCAACGGAAATGTGTATTCTGCAGGCGTTTTTACCGGTACGGTTGACTTCGACCCTGGCCCCGGGGTTTACAATTTTACTCCATCCAGTACAGATGTGTATATTTCCAAATTAGACTCAGCAGGCAAATTTTTATGGGCCAAACAAATCACCGGTAGTTTTGGCACACTTACCAGGTCACTCTGCCTGGATAGGGACAATAATGTTTATGTAACCGGTACTTTCCAGGCTACGGTTGACTTTGATCCCGGCCCCGGTATCTTTAACCTGACTGCAAATGGATCGGCCGATATTTTTATTCTGAAATTAGCCCCTGACGGGGATTTTGTTTGGGTAAAACAAATTGGCGAAGCTTCTGCAACCACTGATACCTATTCCACCACCACCGATTCTTTTGGCAGTGTTTATTTTGCTGGTAATTATATGGGAACTGTGGATTTTGATCCCGGCCCCGGTACATTCATACTTACTTCCACACCCGGCGTTTTAAGGGATGGATTTGTTTGCAAACTGGATGCCTCGGGTAATTTTATCTGGGCTGCAGGTATTGGTGGCAGCCAGTCCGACATTGCCCTGGGCATCAGCACCGATAAACTGGATAATGTGTATGTAACGGGGAGTTATAGTACCACAGTTGATTTTGATCCCGGGCCTGCAGTCTATAACCTGGTCTCTAACGGCCTGGAAGATATGTTCATCCTGAAACTGGATGCCGGCGGTAATTTCATCTGGGCAAGGTCGATAGGAGGTGCCAGTTCGGATGCCTGTTACAAAGCCATTACGGATGATGCAGGTAATGTGTATGCAACAGGTTATTTCAGGAGCACGGCAGATTTTGATCCTGGCCCGGGCGTATATAACCTCACCGCTGCAGCAGGCACTGCCATCTTTGTAATGAAGCTTGATGATGCCGGCAATTTTACCTGGGCAAAAGCGATGGGCGGATCAAACTTCAATACCTGGGGAATGGCCCTTGCACTTGACAGGTTTGACAATGTGTACAGCACCGGTTTCTTTGCCGGGCCGGTAGATTTTGATCCTGGCCCGGGAAGCTATATCCTGAACGCTGCCGCCATCGATATCTTTCTGTCAAAACTGGATAGCGATGGCAATTATGTTTGGGCTAAATCTGTAGGCGGAGCAAATACAGACCAGGGTCTGGCAATAAAAGTAGACAGGTACCAGAACATTTATAACACCGGCTTCTTTTCCGGTACTGCCGATTTTGACCTGGAAGCCGGTACTTATAATATGACGGCCATACCTGTTTCAGACGCATTTGTGCTGAAGATGGCCCAGTGTGCTTCTCCTGCGTTTTCAACTATCAATGCAACTGCCTGTAAAACCTATACGCTGAACGGGCAAACCTATACTGCCAGCGGAACCTACCATCAAACCGTATTCAGTTCGGCCGGCTGCGACAGTATAATTACCCTGAATTTGCATATTGATACTGCTGTATTCAGTACGGTGAATGCCGGCATCTGCCAGGGCCAGTGGTACCATGCCGGCGGGGGCAACCAAACCACGGCAGGTATTTACAGGGACACGCTGCTGACAGCGCTGGGCTGCGATTCAATAATCACCACCCACTTGAGCATTTATCCTTTGCCAGTACCAGATCTGGGTCCTGATGGAAAGATCTGTGCCAATGCCCAATTATCCGTTACCCCGGGAACTTTCAGCAGCTATATCTGGCAGGACAATTCATCACAGGCAAGTCTGACCATTAATGCTGCCGGTAAATACTGGGTAACCGTTAAAGATGCCAATAATTGTGCGGCAACGGATACACTTAATATTCTTTCGCTGGATACAATTCCCCATGATTTTTTGCCTGCCAGCCAGGAGTTATGTTATGGCAATGTGCTCTCTCTAAGCGTACCCGGTTATGCTGAATACCTTTGGAATACAGGATCAGCCGGCAGCAGGATCGATATCACAAATCCGGGTGATTATTATCTAACTGTAAAGGATTTCAATAACTGCAGCGGCACCGATTCCATTACCATACAAAGGAAGAACTGTCTTTTCATGGGCATACCCAATGCCTTTACGCCCAATGGAAACTCGGTCAATGATGTATTTAAACCAAACATCAACCAGGCTATAAAAAGTTTCAGTTTTGTGGTGTACAACCGATACGGGCAAACTGTTTTTGAAACCACTAATTATACCAGGGGATGGGATGGAACCTGGAAGGGCAAGCCACAGCAGGCAGGTTCCTATGTGTACCGAATTAAATACACCAATATTTTCGGGGTGGAGACGGTGGAGAATGGCTCTGTGTTGCTCATTCGCTGATCATGGTGAAGCAGGCCCGTTTAACGGGGAAAAGCCGTTTATATCTTTCTGATTTCACATTCCTTATTCAGTATTCAAATTTCCCATTTCTCCCTTATCTTTGCCGCCTAAAATTAACCCGTTGGCAACAAAATTCTCTAAAGAAACCTATTTATACTGGTACGAACTGATGCTGCTTTTACGTCGCTTCGAGGAAAAGACCGGCCAGTTATATGGTATGCAAAAGATCCGTGGTTTTTGTCACCTGTACATCGGACAGGAGGCAGTGGCCGCCGGATGCATGACAGCTACCGTTCCTGAAGATAAATTCATTACTGCTTACCGCGACCACGGACTGGCTATTGCCAAAGGCATTTCGGCCAAGGCATGTATGGCAGAGCTGTATGGCAAAGCCACCGGCTGCAGCAAGGGAAAGGGCGGAAGTATGCACTTCTTTGGTGTTAAAGAGAACTTTTTTGGCGGTCATGGTATTGTGGGCGCACAGATAGGAACCGGTGCCGGACTTGCCTTTGCTGAAAAATACCGTGGTACCAACAACGTGGTGCTTTGCTTCTTTGGAGATGGCGCTGCCCGCCAGGGTATGCTGCACGAGACCTTCAACATGGCCATGCTGTGGGACCTGCCCGTGGTTTTCATTTGTGAGAATAACCACTATGCAATGGGTACTTCAGTGGCACGTACCAGTAAAACACTGGATATTTATAAACTGGCCGATGCATACGAAATGCCCAGCGATAGCATCGATGGCATGAGCCCGGAAGAAGTGCACAATGGCGTGTTAAGGGCTGTGAACCGTGCCAGGGAAAAAGGCGGACCTACCTTACTGGAAATTAAAACATACCGTTATAAAGGCCACAGTATGAGCGATCCGCAAAAATACCGTACCAAGGATGAACTGGAACAATACAAGGAAAAAGACCCGATAGAGCATGTGATGAAAGTGCTGAAAGATCAGTACAAAGTTACCGATGCTGAATTTGAGACCATTATTGACAGGGTAAAAGCTGAAGTGGACGAATCTGTTACATTTGCCGAAGAAAGCCCCTGGCCGGATAATGATGAACTGCTGAAAGATGTATATGTACAGGAAGATTATCCATTCATAGTTGACTAATCATTTTACAATTTATAATTCTTAATTTTTAATTCTTAATTAATCCAAATGGCAGATAAGCAAGTAAAAACAGAACAGAACGAAGCGCAGGAAATAGTGGACAGGGCGAAAGGGTTCTGGGCAAAATACAGCAAAAAAATAGTGATCGCAGGTTCTGTAATTATAGTTTTGCTGGGTGGTTTTATCGGGTACAAATACCTGGTGACCATTCCCAATGAGAAAAAAGCAAACGACCTGATCTTCCCTGCAGAGAAGTTATTTGTTGCAGTTGCAAACAATTCATCCTACAATAAGGATACTGTGAACATGATCCTGAATGGTGACAAAGCTACCGGCGTTACAGGTTTGCTGAAGATCGCCGGAAGTTATGGCGGCACCAAATCGGGCAACAGGGCACAATACATTATTGGCGCCTGCTACCTCAACCTGAAGCAATACGATAAAGCGATTGAGCATTTAAAGGATTTTGATGCCAATGGTGCCAGCCAGGTGCAGAGCAAGGCTTATATGCTGCTGGGACATGCGTATGCCGAGCAAAAGAAAACCGATGATGCATTCAGCTATTATAAGAAAGCAGCTACTATCAGCGGACTGGATGATGCTATGGCAACTGAAGCCTACTATATGGCTGCACGTTATGCAGAAGCAATGGGCAAAACATCAGATGCAATTGAACTGTTCCAGAAACTGAAGGATGATTATCCTGCCAGCGCCAGGGTTAGCTCGGGCGAGGTTGATAAATACCTGGCAAGCCTGGGTGCATTAAAGTAAATGGGTAATGGTTAATGGTTAAACGTGTTCCTGATTCACCGATAACAATTAACGATTAACAATTAACATTTCACGATATGTCAACAGACTCAACAAATTTATACAATACAACAGGCATCCAGCTACCGGCGGGTGCCTGTGTTGTAATAGTACGTACCGAATGGAATGCTGCCATAGTAGATAAGCTGGAAGCCGGCTGCCGCGAAGTGCTTAGTGCCCATAAAGTGCAACACATGACCATCACCGTGCCCGGTGCCTTTGAACTGGGCTTTGCTATTAAGAAATACTGGGAACAGCATAAATACAAGGATGACAAACCCTGTATCTTTATAGCACTGGGATGTGTGCTAAGGGGGGGTACCCCGCATTTTGAATATGTTTCCCAAGCCGTTACCGACAGCATTTCACAATTGAATTTGATCCTGCCGGTGGCCACCATCTTTGGTGTACTTACCGTAGACAACCAGCAACAGGCCGATGAAAGGACCGGTGGCGTACATGGGAACAAGGGCTCAGAAGCTGCCCTTACCGCCCTTAAAATGATAAGCCTGGTAAACAGTTTTAAATAAACAACCATGAAACAGCTGATCCTGTTTGTTTTAACAGCCTATTGCTTTATGGCCTGCAACCAGGCAGGGGATAAGAATGCGCCTGCCACCGGAGATTCGCTGGCAAACAAGGTGCAGGCAGATACAGTGAAATCGTATGTGCATCGTTTTGCAGACACTTCGCTGGAAGACCGTATAACAGGAGCACTGATGAACCTGCCATTCGTTATCAAAAGCAGTAAGTATATCGATTCCATCAGCAATCATAAACATTCCATTGCTTTTATGCTGGATGAACCCGATGCTCCGGGAGCGGATGTTCCGGTACAGGCGGGTTACAATGGCAACGAACGTTTTGAGACCTATTACCGCTTTTTTGTGAACCCCAAAACCCTGGAGATAAAAGTGTATGACCCTGTAGAAGACAAAAAGCTTACCGTAAAAGATTATTTAAAGACACAGCAATAGCATGAAGGTTCAGTTATTCATTCCCTGTTTTGTTGACCAGCTTTATCCGCAAACCGCCTTCAATATGGTGAAAGTGCTGGAGAAAGCCTGTTGTGATGTGGTTTATAACGAGAACCAGACCTGCTGCGGCCAGCCTGCCTTTAATGCCGGCTTTTGGGACGAAAGCCGCGATGTGTGCAGCAAGTTCTTAAAGGATTTTGATGGCGCCGATTATATTGTAGCCCCCAGTGCCAGTTGCGTGGGTTTTGTTCGCAATTACTACAATAAACTGTTCGAGAACTCATCACAGCACAATGCGGTGAAAGACCTTGGCAGCCGAATTTATGAGTTTACTGAATTCCTTACCGAAGTACTTAAGATAGAGAATTATGGCGCCGAATTACAAGGCAAAGCCACTTACCACGACAGTTGTGCCGCCCTGCGGGAATGTAAAATAAAGGCAGGGCCACGTAAACTGCTCAGCTTTGTAAAAGGGCTGGAACTGGTTGAAATGAACGACAACGAAACCTGCTGCGGTTTTGGCGGCACTTTTGCCGTGAAATTTGAAGCCATCTCTGCCGGTATGGCCGATCAGAAACTTACCAATGCCATGGCTACCGGCGCCCAATATATCATCTCCACCGACCTCAGCTGCCTGATGCAGCTTGATGGCTTCATTAAAAATAAGGAACTGCCTTTGCAAACCATGCATATTGCTGATGTGCTTGCAAGCGGGTGGGAGTAATGTGGAGCTTCAGGCCCCGTATTTGACATATTAACTACGGGGGTTGTAACTAAACCTCATTTTATTTAAGTCAACACCTTACGGCAAGACTCCTCAAAAACCGGCGAAACCTGCCGGAAGGTACCATGTTTACTATCTGTTCAGTTTTCTAAAACACCATTACCATTAAATATTTCCGAAACCGTAAAGTTGCGTATATATTTGCAGGAGATCAGATTCCTAAATAACCTGAACAGTATGAGACGTGATATATTTCAAGCGATAGCTGACCCCACAAGAAGGGCGATCATTGCCCTGATAGCCCTGCATTCCATGACGCCAAATGCCATTGCAGAGAATTTCAACTCCACCCGGCAGGCAGTATCCAAGCACCTGCGCATACTTGCCGAATGTGAACTGGTGAAACAGGAATACCGTGGCAGGGAGATATATTATTCGCTCGAAATACAAAAGATGAAAGAGATAGATAAATGGCTGGAGCAGTACCGGAGGATCTGGGAAAACCGTTTCAGCCAGCTCGACCAGGTGCTGGATCAAATGAAGAAAAAGAAATAACAGGAAAAGTGGTTGCTGGCATAGCTCCGTTATCAGCATAAAAAAGCCCCGTTGTGTGACGGGGCTTTTTTATATTCTTTGATTTTACTTATTTCTTCGTGTTATTCATTTTCAGATCAACACCTCCTAATGCATCGATCAGGGATTTGTATTTGGCAGTTGCCTCTGCAGACAGTTCTTTGTCATTCAGGGTCAGCTTGCCCTTTGTCAATACCAGTGAATAATTATCCTTCTCGATCAGCTTGTCAGCAGCCAGTGCATCGATCAGTGCATCTGTAGGCGCTTTTAAAGCATTACCATCAGCAGCAACGGTCATTTGCATATTATTGCCGCTGTCAGTTTTAGTAATGGAAACTTCTTTGGTCACTTCCTGCATTACATGCTTTGGTGCTGCACTGCCGTACATAGATGCAAGGGTTGGCGCAATCACAAGTGATACGATCGACATCAGTTTGATGAGGATGTTCATAGAAGGACCAGAGGTATCTTTGAAAGGATCACCAACCGTATCACCGGTTACAGAAGCTTTATGTGGTTCAGATTTTTTGTAGAACATTTCGCCGTTGATCTCCACACCGGTCTCAAAGGATTTTTTAGCATTATCCCATGCACCACCAGCATTGTTCTGAAACATACCCATCAGCACACCACTAACTGTGGCACCGGCTAAAAATCCGCCCAGCACCTCAGGACCAAAAGCAAAGCCAATGATCAATGGAGTCAACAGGGCAATTGCACCGGGCAGCATCATCTTCTTCAGGGATGCTTCTGTAGAGATAGCCACACACTTATCGTACTCAGGTTTACCGGTACCTTCCATGATACCCGGAATGGTACGGAACTGGCGGCGAACTTCTTCCACCATTGACATGGCAGCCTGGCCAACCGCACGGATAGCCAGTGAGGAGAATATGAATGGTATCATACCACCCACAAATAAACCGGCCAGTACAGGCGCTTTATAAATATCGATACCTTCAATACCGCTGATACCCACAAAGGCGGCAAATAAGGCCAGTGCAGTTAAAGCAGCAGAAGCAATGGCAAAACCTTTACCGGTTGCCGCTGTGGTATTACCCACTGCATCCAGGATATCGGTTTTTTCACGAACTTCTTTAGGTAATTCACTCATTTCTGCCACACCGCCTGCATTATCGGCAATAGGGCCAAAGGCATCGATGGCAAGCTGCATGGCCGTGGTGGCCATCATACCTGCAGCAGCAATAGCCACACCATACAAACCGGCACACCAGAAACTCATATAGATACCGGCAGCAAGTACCAGGATAGGTAAGCAAGTACTTTCCATACCAATTGCCAAACCACCGATGATATTAGTGGCATGACCGGTACCCGACTGGCGGATAATAGTATTAACAGGGCGCTTGCCCATTGCAGTATAATATTCAGTGATGATGCTCATTAAAGTACCAACGGCCAAACCAACCATGATGGCACCAAAAACACCGTTGCGGGTGAATTCATGGCCACGCAGTGTCATGGTTTCCGGCATCAGGTAATTTACCAGGAAGTAAGAAGCAATAGCTGTTAAAACAATAGAACCCCAGTTACCCATGTTCAGGGCGTTTTGTACCTTTTGAGTGCTTAAACCGGCGTTTTCGCTGATGCGTACAAACCAGGTACCAACGATAGAGAATAAGATACCCATAGCAGCAATCAGCATTGGCAGCAGGATAGGAGACATGCCTCCGAATGCATCGTTCATGGCATTGGTTTCCCTGCCCAGCACCATAGTTGCCAGTACGGTAGCCACATAAGAACCAAAAAGATCGGCACCCATACCTGCTACGTCACCCACATTATCGCCCACATTATCTGCAATGGTGGCAGGGTTACGCGGATCATCTTCCGGGATACCAGCTTCTACCTTACCCACCAGGTCGGCGCCAACGTCCGCAGCTTTTGTATAAATACCACCACCCACTCGGGCAAACAAGGCAATAGACTCAGCTCCTAAGCTGAATCCTGTAAGAATTTCAATTGCTTTCTCCATTTCGTGGCTGTCAACAGCCGCATGCGGAGCAAATATCATTTTTAAGATTATGAACAAACCACCCAGTCCTAAAACCGCCAAACCGGCAACACCCAGTCCCATTACACTACCTCCGGTAAAAGAAACTTTCAGTGCCTTTGATAAACTGGTACGGGCAGCCTGTGCTGTACGTACATTTGCTTTGGTGGCTACCCTCATTCCGATAAAGCCGGCAAGGGCGCTGAAAAAAGCACCGATGATAAAGGCGATAGCGATACTCCAGTGGCTGTTGGCATTGCTGTAACCCATCACACCCAACAACAACGCAGCGATAATAACGAAATAAGCAAGGATCTTATACTCAGCTTTGAGGAAAGCCATAGCGCCTTCAGCAATATAATTGCTGATCTCTTTCATGCGGTCGTTACCGGCATCCTGCTTGGAAACCCACGCAAACTTTATAAAGGTGTAAAGAAGGCCAACAATACCCATGGCCGGGATGACATAAATCAAATTGTTCATAAGTTGTATTTGTTCTGATTTTTGGACGGCAAAAATAGGGTAATTGCGTTAAAAACCGGCATAATGGGCGGGTTAATTGGCGGCACATTGCCAATGTTGATTTTTAACCCTGATAAATTGTGCAGCCAAAGCCTTGAAAAAACGAAACTTATTACTATTTTGTTGGCTAAAACTAAAACTTTAAACTTATGACAGATTTGAATCAAAACATCGACCAGGCTAAAGACATGCTTAACCTGGAAAGCAAGGACATGAAGAAACTTCCGCAAGGATTGAATGTTTTAACCATCCTCACTTATATCGGTTGTGCATTGGGTGCCATATCGGCCATTTGGAACTATATCTCTGCAGCTACAGCTTACAAACTATATGAAGCTGCAGGCGGCTTAGACAGCCTTAAAACAGATAACAGTCAGCTGAATTCAGTGCTGGCAGGTGCCAATGAAATGGTAAAGAAAGCATATGATAACCGTTTGATGATCATGCTGGCTGCATTGGTTGGTATTGGTTTATGTTTTTATGGCGCTATGCAGATGCGTAATCTGAAAAAACAGGGATATATGTTCTATGTGATCGGTGAACTGCTGCCAATTATATCATTTGCCGTGTTCATTGGTTTTGGTAACCTGTTCGGGGGCATTGCGATGATGGGTTCTACCGTTATTGCTGCAATCTTTATCATCCTGTACACCGTACAGCGTAAGCATTTGGTGAATTAATTTATTATTTGAATAACCAGGAGATCCCGGCAATTACTTTTTGCCGGGATTTTTTATGCAGCAATGATCTTTTTAAAGGCTTGTGGTAAACTGCTGATAATATCGCCTGCAATCATTGCTTCCCGGGAAAGACAGGCTGCCGCAAGGTCTCCTGCCAGCCCATGTAAATAGACCCCGGTAAGGACAGCATGCAATGGCTGATAGCCCTGTGCAAGTAACCCGGTTATTATGCCAGTCAGCACATCTCCGCTTCCTGCTGTGGCCATACCTGCATTGCCGGTGCTGTTGAAATAACCATTTCCGCCAGGGGTGCTGATAAAACTGTAATGCCCTTTCAAAACAATGTATATATTCAGTTCTTTTGATTTTGCTTTTGCAAGTGACAGTCGCTCAAAATCATTTTCAGTTTCACCAAAAATGCGTTCAAATTCTTTGGGATGTGGTGTTATGATGGAATGAGGCGGAATACTGTTCAGTAAAGTCTTATCAGTTGCCAGCACATTCAGTGCATCTGCATCCAATACAAGTGGTGCCTGCTGCTCCCTGAAAATACCTGCCAGTAATTTTTTATGAGAATCATGCATACCAATACCAGGGCCGATTCCAACTGCGCTAAACCGGTTCATTCCTGTAAAAGGCAACAGGTGATCTTCGCCTGATAAAATTGCCATTGCTTCCGGAACTGCCGCTTGAATGATATCGTAACCACATCGGGGAACAAAGGATGTGAGTTTTCCTGCGCCGCTCCGCAAACAGGCCCTTGCACCAAGTATGGCAGCGCCCATCATGCCCAGTGAGCCGCAAAACAGGGCAGCATGCCCATAATTGCCCTTGTGTGCAAATGCTGAACGGGGCTTATAGTACTGCCTGATCATGGCTTCTTCAACCAGTTCAAAAGCAGCTGCTTCACTGGCTTCAAATGCAGGATGCAGGCCAATGTGCAACAGGTGAACTTCCCCGCAGGAGGGCCCGTTCTCTGCCAATAAAAAAGCAAGTTTATACTGCTGGAAGCTAAGGGTGTGGGTGGCTTGTATAACGGCATTGCCCTTCGAACTTGTATCGGCAAACATACCCGAAGGAAGGTCGACCGATATCCTGGTTGCAGGCCGGGTATTGATATATTCGATCAGCGATTTACTTACCCCTTCGGGAGCTTTGTTTAAACCGGTCCCGAATATGGCATCAATAATTATATCGGAAGTATCAACAGCAGGGAAAAATTCGGGTGACTGGATGAAATGGATATCTGTACTGCATTCGTGCAACCGGGCCAGGTTGGCCTGGAAATCAGGGGAACCGATATTTCCCAGCTCAAGTATGTAAACGGTTACCAGGCATTCGTGTGCAATCAGCATCCTGGCGATTGCCAGCCCATCCCCACCATTATTGCCCTTGCCACAAAAGATACGAAAATGAAATTTGCCAAAATTCTTGCCGATAAGCCATTTGCAGCAGGCTGTGGCAGCACGTTCCATGAGGTCGATGGATGCAACAGGCTCATGAACTGTTGTAAATGCATCCCATTGTTTTATTTGCGATGCAGAAAAGATTTTCATACTGTTAAGTTACGAAAGAATCCTGCCAGGTTCAACATCATATTTTTTCCAGCTTGGTCCTGGTCAGTTCATTTTGCACAGCGCCGGTATTTATTGTTGAAGCCGGTTCAAATAAAAGGATGTGTACTTCTTCCGCTGCAACCGGTTTATGTTCAACCTTCCGGGGTACAATAAAAAATTCACCTTCGTTAATGGTAACTGTTTTATCCCTCAGCTCCATATTGAAACTCCCCTTAATTACCAGGAACATTTCATCTTCCTCTTCATGACTGTGCCAAACGAATTCGCCTTTAAGCTTCACGGCTTTAACATGCTGGCCGTTTAGTTCCCCGATGATACGTGGGTTGCAATAATCATTGAACAGACTGAATTTTTCGGAGAGGTTTACTTTTTCCATCTTATATGCTATTAGTGAGTGCCAGTAATTTTTCATGCACCTGCAAAACCTGCGGGATCAACATTTGCTGTTCGTCATTTACGATCACAAAATCGCAAAGCTTCATCTTGATCACCTCGTCCATTTGTTTGTCCATGCGTGCAATCACAGCTTCCCTTGTAATGTTATCACGCTGCATGGTCCTCAGGATGCGTAATGGGGCAGGGGCTGTAACTCCAATTACATAATCCAGCTGTTCCTGTGCACCACTTTCAAAGATCAGGGCGGCTTCTTTTAAAGCATAAGGACTGGTTTGCCGTTGCATCCAGTTTGCTGCATCCTGTAAGGTGGCAGGGTGAACAATTGCATTTAGTTTTGACAGTTTTTCGGGGTTGTTAAACACAATCTCCGCCAGCAGTTTCCGGTCTAACCTGCCATCCCGATAAATTTCATTTCCAAATGCCTGCTGTATCTTATCTTTTAGGATATCATCTTCGTTCATGATTCTTTTTGCAGCATCATCTGCATAATATACCGGTATGCCCAGTACTTCAAATACGTGGGATACGGTTGTTTTACCGCTTCCAATACCCCCGGTGATACCTATCCTTAGCATGCTAATTGGTTAATCCGTTAATCCGTATATTGGTTAATCCGTTAGTTGTTTGATCCGACAGGAGCAAACTAATTACAGGATAACTACATGAGTATTAATAAAAAATCCGGAACCGAAGTTAAACTTCAATTCCGGATTTTATTGTTTTTGATCTTTTACTTTTTTACTTCAGTAGCCGGCTTATTCACATTGGCCGTCCACTCCATACTGATGGCGCTGCGTTCAATTTTAATATAGCTTCCCGGGCTGGTTTCCATTTCCAGTGTGTTGTCATCATTCATCTTATTCACCTTTCCGTGAATACCGGCAATGGTAACGATCTTATCTCCTTTTTGGAGGTTATTGATAAACTCTTTTTGCTTCTTTGCTTTCTTAGCCTGCGGCCTGATCATGAAGAGCCAGAAAACCAGGATCATCAGTCCCATAATAATCAAATTGGCGCTGCTGCCGGACTTTCCCTGCGGGTCCATCATCAAAAAAATACTTAATAATTGCATGTTGTTTGTTTAATTGATTAATCCGTTAATAATTTAATTGGTAAATATAGGGTCGTTTATTTTTCAGCGATCACGTCCCCTGTCAGTATCAGTGGCGGGAAGCCCGGCTTTGCATTCGATTCCACTGTAATGGTCTTGTGTGCATTGCCAACCCTGTGCTTACTGTCAAATACAATTTTAATAAAACCTATTTCGCCCGGCATGATGGGCTTTTGAGGTCTTTGGGGTACGGTGCAGCCGCAGCTGGCAGTTGCCTGTACCACCACCAGTGGCTTGGTACCGGTATTTCTGAAGCGATAACTGAATTCCACTTTTTCACCATCGGTAACCTTACCAAAATTATAGGCGCTGTCAATGATCTGAACGGTTGTGGAGTCTTTGGATGCCAGTACTTTCTGCACTTCGGGGTCGATGGCATCTTTGTCTTTACGTTTCACATCACAGGATACAAGGGCAACAACTGCAAACAGGAAAAGCAGATATTTTTTCATGTGGTTTTATTTGTTTTGACCCCGGGAACCGCAGCAGGCAATAAATGCAGGCAGCGAATGCCGGGATTTGATTTTACAAAATTATTTATAAGGTGCTGTTCTTATAATGCTTCTTGGTTATTTTATTTTCGGCTGAAAGGTCTTTATGAATATTATCGAGCAATCCGTTCACAAACTGTCCGCTTTGCGGAGTGCTGTAAGCCTTGGCCAGGTCGATATACTCATTAATGGTAACCTTGGTGGGAATGGTCTCAAAATACAGGAATTCACATACGCCCATCTGCAGGATGATCAGGTCAAGTGCAGCGATACGCTCCGCATCCCAGTTCTTCAGTTTGGGTTTTATCAGTTCCAGGCAAACTTCTTTCTTGTCCAGCACGGTTCGCAGCAGGTCTTTGGCAAAATCCCATTTTTCCCGGCTCAGGATCTCTGTAAAATTGGCATTGGCGGGTTTATTCAGGAAATTAAGTACCAGTTGGTTCATCATTTCTGCATCATCATCCCAGTGAATGAACTGCTCTTCCAGGTGTGTAATGAAATCCTCGTTGGGCAGCATCAGGTTAGTGAAAATGAACTCCAGCATCTCTTTTTCCAGCTTATTGTTCCTGCTCTGCTCTTCAATATACTCGGCATATTCGGGAGAGGAAACTAGCAGCAGGTATGTTTTTTTCAACAATTCCTGGTCGATGATATGTTGCGGCTTCAGTTCGGCAACCGTAGCTTTAAAGCTTGGATTGTCGATGATCTTCCACAGCAGTTCATTGCCTGCTATTTTGGTATTGATATTAAGGTCTGCAGCGGTGGGCAGGTGTTTGGATGCTTTTTGCCTGGCATCTGTCTCGGAATATCGAGCCACTTCGGTTATAAAGTAAACGAGATAAGTGAATATCTGCCTGCTTTGCTCTATTTTTTTGGTAAGAATCGCTGTTGCCTCACCGGGTTTTGTCTCACCGTTCATGCTGTCGATACTGTACAAGGTCTGCATTACTTTTACCCGGATGTTTCTTCTGCTGATCATTCGTAAAGAACTCTTTAGTTTAAGGCTGCAAATGTAAGAAGAAGTTTAGAGTTTGGAGATTAGAAGTTTGGGGTTTAAAGGTTTAGTCTGTACAGATGGTTTGGGGATGAAACAGGATAAGTCAGACGGGGAATGGACAAACTGACAAAAAATCCTGCATAACAACCATTTAGCTGAACATTTTTCATCAAATTCTGACATCTTATCTGTTAAATGCTTGTTGGTACAATAATGGCTGTACCTTTGCCACCCGTCAAAAAACGGGTATTCTTCTAAAAAAATCAAAACAAATACAACTATGGCTAAAGCAACAAATGCTTCAAAGAAATTAAGCATTACACCTTTGCACGACAGGGTTATTGTTGAACCCGCTGCTGCTGAAGTAAAAACCGCCGGTGGTATCATCATACCGGATACTGCAAAAGAAAAACCCCAACGTGGTGTGGTACTGGCTGCCGGCCCCGGCAAAAAGGACGAGCCCGTAATGGTAAAAGCAGGCGACCAGGTATTGTATGGCAAATATGCCGGAACAGAGATATCTATAGAAGGTAAGGATTACCTGATCATGAGGGAAAGTGATATCCTTGCAATAATTTAATTTGAAGATTTGGCAATGTGCCAATTTGGTAATGGCACTACCGGTTTTCAATTTTCAAATCAACTAATTTTCAAATCATCAAATTACTTTTTTATGTCTAAAATGATATACTTCGATATTGAAGCAAGAAACAAAATGAAGAAAGGCGTTGACACCCTGGCCAACGCAGTTAAAGTAACCTTAGGCCCCAAAGGCCGCAACGTGGTACTGGAGCGCAAATTTGGTGCACCCAGTGTAACCAAGGATGGTGTAACCGTAGCTAAAGAAATTGAACTGGAAGACCCTATCGAAAATATGGGTGCGCAAATGGTGAAGGAAGTGGCTTCCAAAACTGCTGATATTGCAGGTGACGGAACCACCACTGCCACTGTACTGGCACAAAGCATCATCAGCGAAGGCCTGAAAATGGTGGCTGCAGGTGCAAACCCAATGGACCTTAAACGTGGTATTGATAAAGCTGTGAGCATCGTGGTGGAAAGCCTGAAAGCACAAAGCCAGACCGTGGGCAGCGACAGCAAAAAAATTCAGCAGGTGGCTACTATCTCTGCCAACAACGATGAAACCATCGGTAAACTGATAGCCGAAGCCTTTGCCAAAGTGGGTAAGGAAGGTGTGATCACTGTTGAAGAAGCAAAAGGTACCGACACAACTGTTGATATCGTGGAAGGTATGCAGTTCGACCGTGGTTATATCAGCCCGTACTTTGTTACCAACAGCGAAAAGATGCATGCTGAACTGCAGAACCCTTTCATTTTGATCTACGATAAGAAGATCTCAACCATGAAGGATATTCTTCCTGTACTGGAAGCTGTAGCTAAAAGCGGTCGTCCTTTACTGATCATTGCAGAAGACCTGGAAGGTGAAGCACTGGCAACACTGGTTGTTAATAAATTACGTGGTACCATCAAAGTGGCTGCTGTAAAAGCTCCCGGCTTTGGCGACCGCAGGAAGGAAATGCTGACCGATATCGCTATCCTGACCGGTGGCGAAGTGATCAGCGAAGAAATGGGCAATAAACTGGAAGATGTACAATTGAGTTCATTAGGCCAGGCATCTTCTGTTACCCTGGATAAAGACAATACAACCATCGTGGGCGGTAAAGGTGAGAAGAAAGCAATTGCCGGACGTGTGGAGCAGATTAAAGCACAGATAAAAACCACCACATCTGATTACGATAAAGAAAAATTACAGGAGCGCCTGGCAAAATTAGCCGGAGGTGTTGCGGTATTATATATTGGTGCGGCCACTGAAGTGGAAATGAAGGAAAAGAAAGACCGTGTGGATGATGCTTTACATGCAACCAGGGCTGCCGTTGAAGAAGGCATCGTACCGGGTGGTGGTGTGGCATATATCCGTGCCATTGCCAACCTGGAACCTAAGGTAAAAGGACAGATCGCTGATGAGCAAACAGGTATGGCCATTGTACGCCGTTCACTGGAAGAGCCCATCCGCTGCCTTACATCTAATGCAGGTATCGATGGTTCTATCGTGGTACAAAAAATAAAAGAAGGCAAGGGTGATTTTGGTTTCAATGCAAGGACTGAAGTGTATGAGAACCTGTTCAAAGCCGGTGTTATCGACCCAACCAAAGTTAGCCGTGTGGCATTGGAAAATGCGGCTTCTATTGCCGGTATGTTGCTTACCACAGAATGTGTAATAGCTGACAAACCAAAAGAAGAAGCTCCGCACAGCCATGGCGCACCTGATATGGGCGGTATGGGAGGATATTAATCCGTGGATAGTTAATCGCTAAACGTTGATCGTTAAGCGGCCTTAAAATATGATCCCTTCTGCAGCAATGCAGGAGGGATTTTTAAATAATTTTTGATCGTTAACCATTAAAAGCTAAAAACTATGTTGGTAAGTTTGAAACTTTTGCATGATTATTTCAAAAAATTATTTGGAAGAAAAAGAAAGGATTACTGGGATGATAACCCATTTGTGGTTTGGTGAAAATTAAGCGGCCGTCTTATCAAAGATGGCCGCTTTTTTATTCCTCCCCATCCACGATCTCCCCATAATCTATAAGCAGTTCTTCACCTTGTTTGATATCACGTATGGCTTCGAAGAATTCACCGTCATTGATGGAGATCACATTGGGAGTATCGGAATGATTGAGAAAGTTTACCAGGTCCATTTTCTTAAAACCATAGTCGGGCAGAAAGTAATTCTCTTCATCATACAGACAATAATTGTGTACCAGCGCTTTGGCATGGGCTGGCAATGCATCTACTTCGGCTTTAGAAACCGGTATCCAGTGCTCTGTTTCAGTGGCTTTACTGAAAATGCTGCGGCATCCACGGGGAATATCCCGTAACGCAAACACACCAATACCTTCAATGGGAGAGGGCCTGATCATCACCCAGGTATTAGAAGCCAGTTCGTTCAGTAATTCAACCTTAGTCATGCGTTGGTTTGTTGGGTATAGCCTTTAACAATGAAAAATTGTGCAGCGCAATAGGTAAGCATAATGCAAACCCCGGCCAATGCAAATGGCTGGTAAAATTTATTGATTGCCAGCAATGAATCGGATAATACAAAGCAGGCGGCACCGGCAATAAAGTAATTAGCTGCCATCCTGTTCACCTTATAAAAAACATGCAAACTGCAAAGCAGCATTGTGCAAATAACTGCGGCATAAGCCATAACAGGTAGTTTCAAATCATTTAAATGCGGATAAAGAAGCCATACCAGTGAAATGCCATAAGCTGCTACCAGCAAAGCCAGCAGGGGTTGTTTCTTCAGCAGTGAAATACCGGCTGAACGGACCCGTAAAAAATAAATGATATAAAAAATATGCGTGGTTAAAAAACTGGCCAGTCCGAAAATAAAGAACAGTTTGTTTGCATACTCAAACAGAAGGAACATGTCTCCAAGCCAGGAAAAGAATAAACCAATCAGTAACAGGCTTTTGCCCTCAACAGGCGAGGTTGTGAAATATAAGAGCAACAACAATGCCGGCACCAGTAATGGTTTGGCAATAAAGTGCAGCAGTGGCAGGCCGGCTGTAATGCCTGTGATATCGGCAAGCGTCAAAAGCCAGAAAGCGATTGCCATTTTCTTTTGAACTGCCTGTTGCATGATACTATTGTTGAGATGATTATTGTACAATGGAAGCTTTGCCCAGGTAGTAGAACCTGTTGAGCGAATCCCTGATGCGGGCAGTATCGGTGAGCGGCAGTTTGAATGGTTCTGCCAGTGCATAGGTAACCGAATCTTTTTTATACATGATCACCGTGTGATGGCGGGCAGTAAGTACATTCATCCTGGCTGCAGCAGCTGAAGAATCTGCCGTACGCATAAATTCCACTTTAAAAGTATAACCATCAGCAGGTCGCTGGCTCAAAACCGCTTGTGGCTTTTGCGCAGCAGTATCGGGTGTTGAGGTGGTTTGCCTGGCTGTATCGGTCGAATCGGTATTTGCCGGCGCCACAGCAGCAGCAGTATCAGCAGTGCCATTGTTCTTCTTATTCAAAAAATACCAGGCTGTGGTGCCGATAAGTGCCAGAACCACCACTGCACCAGCGATCATCAATCCTCTCTTACTGTTATCGCCGGTCTTTTTAGCTTCCGAAGCAAATGAAATATCATTGCCTGAATTCTTTTCCCTTGCTGTAACCGCTGTATGCGGAGTTTCTACCTTTGCATGAAAAGCAGTGGCCTTTGTAAATTCCAGCTGACCCTGCTGATTTTTGATCAGCATACCCAATCCTTCTATTCTGAAAGGTTTACCTATGTTTAAGAATTGCTTGCCCAAAACCAGGTAGCTGTCCAGGTCTGCAGCAGCCAGTGAACGCATTTTACGGGTTTGCTGCACGATATAGCTTATAAGTTCATCATCCGCACCGGCACGGGGATCGAATTCAAAGGAAATTGCATTATCAGGAATCTCTGCCTCTTTATCATTTTCCGGTAAAACAAAATCAGGTGCCAGGGTGAAAGTGCCCATTCCCTGTAAAGTGATTTGTTTGTGATTGTAAAAATGCTGAACCAGCAGTTGTTCTATTTTCATGCAGTGTATTTAGGCCCGACAAACCTACAAGATATTCGCTACATAACAAAGGGCGGCCGGTCTCTGCTGTATCATTTCCGTAAAACTGATGAACTGCCGCAATATTGGCAGTATGCATAACTTATTTATTTTTTACTGCATCTGAAGCACGCAGCTTGTTTGTATTTTTTAACAACAATTCAGAACCATCCCTAAGCCAAATTGCATTAGTTTTGCAGGATGCTTACGGAAAAAGATTCAGCATTCATTGCGTACTGGGAGCGGGAGCGTGAAACCCGCAGCAGCTTTAAGGACAAGTTCCTGTCCGGACTGCCCATGGCAACCCTGTTCAGTGCGCCCATCCTTCTTTTCATTGCAGCCATCTACATTTTCTTTCCGGAATGGTATACCAAAGTATCGGCCCGTATGCCCGGTTCGGTAAGTACCATTGTGGTTGCTGTTATCATCTGCATCTGCTTCTTTTCCTATTTTCGCATGCAATACAAATGGGAAATGAACGAGCAGCTTTACCGGGAACTGAAACAAAAACAACATAAACTGAACAATTAATAATTACAAACAAATAAACAATGAACAAAAAGCACTTTTTGATCCTGGCCCTGGCCGTAATATCCTTTACTGTTAACAGTTGCAGCAAAGCTTCCGGAACGGAAAATAACTGCGTGCAAAACAATACCGGTGTTCCCACTGCAGCTGAAGTGGCTTCCCTGCAATCTTATATCACAGCCAACAGTATTACAGCCACCCAGCATCCTGACGGGTTCTTTTACAGGATAGTGGCTTCGGGCAGCGGCGCCACGCCAACACTGGCATCTACCGTTACCTTTAAGTACACCGGTAAATTGCAGGATGGCAGCACTTTCGACCAGAACACAACAGGTGCCGTATTCCCGCTGAACCAGCTGATACTGGGCTTCCGTAAAGGGTTGCCACTGATCCAAAAAGGCGGTTCTATCATTTTATACCTGCCACCTTCACTGGGTTATGGTTGCCAGTCTGTAGCAGGTATCCCTCCGGGTTCCAACCTGATCTTTACTGTTGACCTGGTGGATGTTCAATAATCAAATCTTTTAGTTTGAGCCACGAAGCGATCTCTGTTTTTGATATGTTCAAAATTGGCGTGGGGCCTTCCAGCAGCCATACACTTGGGCCCTGGCGTGCTGCGCAGCAGTTTACCCATACATTGCTGGCAAAGGAAATGCTTTTCCGGGTAAAAGAGTTGCGGGTGCTGCTGTACGGGTCGCTGGCCAAAACCGGTGTGGGCCATGGTACTGATATTGCCGTGCAACTGGGCCTCTGCGGTGATGATCCCGTGACCTTTGATGTTAATAATATCGATGCCAAAATTGCCGACATCAGGCATATGAAGAAGATCATCCTGGGCGGCAGGCACGAAATTGATTTTGATCCTGCTGAAGATATCGAATTCCTGATGGGAGAGTCCCTGCCATTTCATCCCAATGCGCTTAGCTTTCTGGTAACGCTGGATGATGGCGATCAGATTGCCGAAACCTATTATTCTGTAGGCGGTGGCTTTGTGGTTAAAGAAAATGAATCGCAGGCCGCATCTGCTTCTGTTCATCTTCCTTTCCCCATCAATACCTCTGATGAACTGCTGCACTGGTGCATGAAGACAGGTCACAACATCAGTGAAGTGGTTATGGAAAACGAAACTGCCTGGCGCAGCGAAGCAGAAACCAGGGCCGGTATGCTGAATATCTGGCGGGTGATGAAGGAATGTATTTACCGGGGCAGTCATGCCAGGGGCATGTTGCCCGGCGGACTGCAGGTTAAACGGCGTGCTGCCAACCTGAATGAAAAACTGGTTGGCGGACAAAGCTACCATGATTATGACAGCTGGCTGCAACTGGTAAAGCAGGGCGGCAACAATTTTACCTACATTTTAGATTGGGTTAGTTGCTTTGCACTGGCGGTGAATGAAGAGAATGCCAGCTTTGGCAGGGTGGTAACCGCACCCACCAACGGCGCAGCGGGTGTGATACCGGCCGTGCTGCAATATTATATTGCCTTCTGCAATGGCG
This sequence comes from Ferruginibacter sp., assembly GCA_044226725.1. Taxonomy (GTDB): domain Bacteria; phylum Bacteroidota; class Bacteroidia; order Chitinophagales; family Chitinophagaceae; genus Ferruginibacter. The sequence goes on from JBGAGM010000001.1 coordinate 734,845, forward strand.
ACCATGATGATAAAATTGTACAGTTCTTACTAACTGCTGCCGAAATAGGCAGCATCTTTAAAAAAGGCGCTACCATTTCCGCCGCCATGGGTGGCTGCCAGGCCGAGATCGGCGTAAGCAGTGCAATGGCAGCGGCGGCATTAACCGAATGTATGGGAGGCACCCAACGCCAGGCGCTGATGGCTGCCGAGATTGCCATGGAGCACCACCTGGGCATGACCTGTGATCCTATTGGCGGACTGGTGCAGGTACCCTGTATAGAACGCAATACCATGGGCGCCATTAAAGCCATAACTGCCAGCCAGCTGGCCATGCAAAGCAGTCCCGATTATGCCAAAGTAAGCCTCGACAGTGTTATCAAAACCATGTGGCAAACAGCCCTCGATATGAACCACAAATACAAGGAAACCGCCGATGGCGGACTGGCGGTGAATGTACCGCTGAGTTTAAGCGAATGTTAAACCCCCTCCGCCCCCTGAAGGGGGAACCTGGCAGCCTGATATGGGAAGAGACTTTTTTAAGTTGAAAGCTTACATAAATACGAAGGCTAACATGTTTTATGGGGACAGTCATTTGATTTTTGAAAGAGCTAAACAATTTAGAAATACTATTACGCAAACAGAAATGATCTTATGGGGCAGATTAAAAGAACATTTCCCAACTACTAAATTCAGAAGACAGCATTCAATTTCGCTTTATATTGTTGATCTGTATTGCCATGCTAAAAAACTGGTTATTGAAATTGATGGCAGTATTCATGATTTGGAAGAAATAAATGTCAATGATGAATTAAGACAAAAAGAACCAGAGGTACCCGAATTAAAAGCAATCAGGTTTACAAACAAAGAAATCACCCACCAATCGGACTTAGGTATTGAAACAATTGAAAAGCTTTTAAAATAATCTTACTGCAAAGTTCCCCCTTCAGGGGGCGGAGGGGGTTCGGATTACATCCCATACTTCCTCTTAATATCCCGGTCGCTTTCCCTCTCTTTAATGGTGTTTCTTTTATCATAGGCTTTCTTGCCCTTGCCAAGGCCAATCTCCATTTTAAAATAGCCAGATTCGGCCAGGAAGAGCCTGAGCGGGATGATGGAGTAGCCCTTCTCTTTTATTTTACTTTCCAGCTTTTTGAGTTCCCTCTTATTCAGCAACAGCTTGCGCTCCTGCATGGGTTGGTGGTTGGTATAGGTGCCGTAAGCATATTCGGATATGTGCAGGCTTTTTACAAAAAGCTCGCCATTGTGAAAATAGCAGTAACTGTCGTTAAAACTGGCCTTGCCGGCCCGCAGTGATTTGATCTCGGTGCCGCTCAGTACCAGTCCTGCGGTGTAAGTAGCTTCAAAAAAATATTCGTAATGTGCCTTTCGGTTCGTCAGTTCCAATTCGTTGTTTTTTGCAAAGTTATTTCTTTCTGCTATGCTGAAGGACTGCATTTTTGAAGAATGACCAGTACAGGCCCATATCATCATCCTTAACCGGTTTAAGTTTGACTTAATAAGGTCAACAATAGAATTACTACATCAAATTTCTATTGCTGAATAGAAATTTATTTATTGTTTCCTGCAATTTCCCCCGATTTTCAGGAAAAGTTGTGATATGTTTAAACCAAATCGAGTTTGGTTTAATATGAATCGAGTTTTGTTTAAAGATTTATTTGATGGGGTCTATTCAATAAACTGTGTCATTGATCAAATCCAAAGAATTTTCCTTTCCGGGACGATTTTTCATGATTTTTTGGCTTTTTTCATGAAAATGAGATAATTCTATGCATTTGACCGGAAAAAGCATCATAATGTCCATAGAGTACAAGACAGTTTCGCCTTGATTTTTGTTGTTCATTTTGCTTCCCGGTAAATCGGGACAAGTACCCCAAAAAGAATTGTTTGAGATAACCCCTGCAGGGAAGGGATTTAACAATACTGCTATTGCTTTTATTACACATTTTCTTACATTCAATATCAGCCTTCAAAGGGCAGCAAAAACCAAGGCCATACCTGATGCAAAAAATCTTCCTCATTTAAAAACAAGCTAAAATGATAAGACAAATTTATTGGCTGAATTTCCTGGCAATTGTATCCATTCAGCTTGCGTGCAACAACAGTTATGAGGATAGTGCAAACAACAAAGGCACCAGTCCCCCAAAGGTTCTTTTTACAGACCCGGCAGCGCTTACCAAAGATTATATGACCTGGTATAATTATGCCTATTACAATGTTCGGCTGTCGCAGGATTTTATAGGGCTTGATATGGATTCGGTACAAACAGATAAAGCGGCTTTCCTGCAAAAACTAATGACGGACAATGTACTGGCATACCAGGCAGGTGTATCGGGCAACAAGCCTGTTTACAAATTGTTCAGGATGAACACGAATGATGAAAGTATCATTGCCACCAGCAGGCAAATGGCTTATACTGCCAATGAACAGCTTAAAATGGAGGGTAAACCTGTTCCGGACTTCAGCTTTACCGATCTGCAGGGAAACCGGTACAGCAAAACTTCAGTTAAAGGAAAGATCGTGGTATTCAAATGCTGGTTCATTCACTGCGTGGCCTGCGTAAAGGAATTTCCCCAACTGAATAAACTGGTTGAAAGTTACAGGGGCAGAAAGGATATACTGTTTGTAAGTCTTGCCTTTGATGCGGCCAATGATCTAAAGACATTTTTGGCAACCCGGGAATTTAAATATGCCACTGTGCCTGAAATGAAAGAATTTATGAACCGCAGGTTGCACATCACAGAATATCCCACCCACATATTAGTTGACCGCGATGGCCGGATAAAAAAAGTGGTGAACAGGGCGGAAGATCTGTTGCCTTTTTTAGAGCAGGAAGCAGCTGCCGGACAATAGCAATAATGATGCTGCATGATATTGATGATATTTATTTGAGAGGTTTTAATTGTTAAACGAACTACTGCACAGGTTATGTTTAAAATAAAAAGTATCCGCTTGTTATTACTGCTGCTAATTATGCTAACAGCCCATACCAGCCAGGCACAACTCTATTATCTCACAAAAGATATACTGGAGAATACCAGGTACATCCGTAAGAAACAGACCATTCATACTATACGCGACGCTTCTTATAAAGACGGGCTGTTGCTGGTGAATTTTACAGCAACGCCTGACAGAAAAAACAGGCGCAGGCCTTATCATATAGCTCTGCCTGTGGATTCACTGCTTGCATATTACCATACCAGGCCTTATTATTTTTACCGGTTTGATTCAGCTGCTGCCCAAAGGCTGAAAGTAAACAGCGTGGAAAGACGTTATACCAATATAACCCGGAGAAATATTGCAGCCGGTGTGGATGTGATGTGCCCGAAAGAAATACTGGAGCCGGGGTTTGTTGAAATAAAGGACCCTTCGCAGCAGCATGACACGCTGGAAATATTAAATGGAAAAGAACACCCTTACGAATATGACCATAAGACCCGCCTCTATTTAAAAGGGCAGCATCCGGTTTTCATATTTTACTTCAATAACGCACCGATGTCAGTCGGGCAGCCTATTGATTACCTGGTAATCAATATCGAGAACAGTCCGCAGATAAATAAACTTAATTACCTGAAACTTCCCCTGGCACTGATCGCAGATACGGTAATGTTTCCTTTTGCTTTGATGGTAAGCGGCATGGAGAAATGAGGCTGCTGTCAGTTATCACCGGCATAGAACCAGGCTGTAGATATTTTCCTTTTTCTCCCCGTTAAGCACGGTAAGTAATTTTGCAAAGTTCCCGTCGGGCATTTGCTTTAACAGGGATAAACCGGTTTTGTATTTTTCAAGTATAAATGCCAGTACCATTTCATCGCTGCAGTTGTGCAGGTATTTCATTTGCCTGCCTTCGTCGGTAATGGCGGCTGTAAAGCCAAAAGGGCCGCCTGCATAGGCGGGTGGCTGAGGAGGGTGCTTTTGAATAAAAGAAAGGGCCTCTGTCATATTATTTACCAGCAGTGCATATAAAGTTCCATTGCTCGTAACAACGAAACGGGTTTTATACGAAGGGTCCTTTTTGTTCTGGTAAAGCAAACCAAAAAGATCGCCGGCATCTGGCGGCAGGTTGTTTTGATGATTGTGCAGGTCTGCAAAGGCGCCCGCAATAGCCGGTACGGTTCCGCTGCTGCTTCCTCCTTTTAATGCTGGTGATGCAATGATTGCACCCGAAGTATCTTTACCAAAGCTGATACAATATTCATTGGCGCTGGTTTTACATAATGCAGTAAGATTGCTTACGGCCAACAGGAATATACTGTCTTTAACAAACACGCTGGTTTCTTTGGTATTTACATGATTATCTGCACAAGGATCGGGGCTTTGCGGTGCAGGCATAAAAAGGTTGAAAATTATCAGCAGGAAATACATGTGTAGTATCAGTTCTTAATTTACCTCACAATAGTTACATAGCCGGTCACAGGGTCCCTGCCGTTGCCCGGTTCAAGAATGTAATAGTAAGTATCCATAGGCAGGGGTTTGCCTTTGTAAGTACCGTCCCAGGCTTTGTACTGGCCAATACTTTCAAATACCAGCTGCCCTGCACGGGTGAATACACGCAGGTGATTGGAGTTGTATTCTTCCAGGTACTGTATCTCCCACAGATCGTTGATACGGTCGCCATTGGGCGAAAAGGTATTGGGTATGCGTGGTATCTTTAAAACATCCACAAACATATCGTCACTTACACTGCAGCCGCCAATGCCCGTTACGGTAAGGGTGTAAAGAATATCAAATTTCGGTTCCACACATTTGGGCTGCAGCAGGCCGGTATTGTTAAGGTATTGCGGGGGGCTCCACACATAACTCAGGTTACTGCCGCCGGCGCTTGCCTGTATGGTAAGGTTACCGCCTTCCAGTACTTTGCGGTCGGGCCCTGCATCGGCAGTGGGATAGGGATGTACCGTTATCGGCTTTACAATCGTGTTTGACCGGCAGCCAAAATTATTTACCGTGTACAAACTGATATTGTATGTTTTGGGTGCATCGTAAATGTATATTACATTCTTTGTGTACAGTTGTTTACTGTCGCCCATGTCCCAGTTCCATTCCATAGTGATACCGGCAGGGTTGATGGTGGAGTCGGTCAGGAAAACTGCATCGCCCAGGCAAACATTGCTTTTGCGGATACCGAAATTGGCAAGTGGCTGCGGATGTATGGTATTTACCAGGATGCTGGTATCATGTGTGCAACCGGCGTTACTGATAACCCGGAGTTTTACATTAAACGGACCTGTGCTGCTGTAAGTGTGTGTGGGCGTTTTTTGCTGCGATGTATTGTTGGGGCCGCTCAGCGGATCATCAAAATTCCAGGCATACCTGAATGAACTTTCAGAACCGTCTGCAATGGCGGAGGTATTGGTAAAAAGAACTTTGGCATCCGGCAGACAAACAGTTTGCGGAAAGCTGAAGCTGGCCACGGGCTTTGGCAATATGCTGAACGGAATTGCCTGGCCCGCCACAGAAGGCGTATCACATTCACTCAGGATGGTATTGCCATCCGTACCTACTTTTAGTATGATCTGGAAATTACCCGACTGAAACAGGTTGTTGCTGAAATGAACGGCCACCTGCCTGGTTAAGCCTGCGTTGCAATTAAGCGGGTTTGCGCCGGTGATGGTTACCGGGTAGCTGCCATTGACAATGAAATCGCTGCCATTGGGAGCAACTGAACTGCACTGGACCAGGTCGTCAAAAACAAGTATTACAGAATCGGTGCTGCATTTGTTGTGGTTCAGGCTGTCAAAAGGTACGGGAAAAGGCGAGAGCACGGTAAATGGAATGGATTCATTTACGGGTATGCCATTATCGCACAGGTCCCAAACGGTATTACCATCGCCACCATTCTTTGCGATCAGGTCATAATTGCCAAAGGGCAGGGGGGTACTGAACCTGAGCAAAACCGAATCCATATCAAACCCATTAGTACATCCCAATCCTGTGGCGCTTATCACATTTGCCAGGGGCGGATTTATCCTGAAGTCGGAGCCGTCTGCAGCCAGTGAACTGCATTTCATCCTTTTGTTGAGCTTAAGCATGATGCCGGATCCATCGCAGGTGGAGCGACTGGTGGTGAACATATGCGGAGGCAGGGTATCGGTAATAACAGCCGTGTTGCCCGGGCCGCCAAAGGAAAGGCCATATCCATATTGTGTATTATCAAAATGGCTGACCAGTAAAAGGTAATTATGCCCTGCCACCAGGTCGGGCATTTTGGTAAAACGATTGGTGAACATGCCTTCGCACTCAACCATGGAAACGCCCCCGGAATCTTCGCAGGCACCGGTAACCCCCGGTACGCCCGACCAGCTGCAAATCACAAAGGTGCTGGTATCTGTATAAACAGACTGCGGACTTTTACCGGTTACGTCAAATATCTGCCAGTCGTAGTCTTCTGTAATCGTGTTAGGTGTGATGAAGAAAGCCAGTTTGCCGCTTTGAAAACAGGTGAACTTGTACCAGTAAGGGTTCCTGTCGGTGTACAAAGTATCATCAACACAGAGCGTGGCCACCTGCCTGCCACCGCAATAAGGAACTGTGTCCTGGTGAAAAACAGCCGTGCCGCAAACAGGAAAAGCGGTTTGCGGATTTTGTCCTAATAAACTGCAGGGAGTGCTTTGTGCATACAGGGTGGCTGAAAAAAACAGCAGTAAAACCAGTGATATGGACAGTTTTCTAAGCAGCATGTTTTTTAAAGATATGCTGCAGATTCCCTTAACCTCCTTATTGCTTGCTGTGCAGCCGGTACTAATTTTTGAACAGGACCAACAAGTTACCTAATTTTTCTTTTAAATTTTTACGATGGACGATAAAATCTAAGAATCCATGCTCCAGTAAAAATTCACTTCGCTGAAAACCTTCCGGCAGGTCTTTTTTAATGGTTTCTTTAATAACCCGGGGGCCGGCAAAGCCAATCAGTGCATCAGGTTCGGCACATATAACATCGCCCAGCATGGCAAAAGAAGCTGTGGTACCACCAAAGGTTGGGTCGGTACACAGGGAAATATAAGGTATCTTTTTATCGCTTAACTGGGATAATTTTCCCGAGGTTTTAGCCAGCTGCATCAGTGAAAAAGCGCTCTCCATCATACGGGCACCGCCACTTTTATTGATGATCATGAAGGGGATATTATGTTCCATGCAATAATCGCAGGCACGGCTTATCTTTTCACCCATCACACTGCCCAGGCTTCCGCCAATGAACTCAAAATCCATGCAGGCAACCACCAGGTCGTTAGCATTCACTTTACCGTGGGCAACAGTAATGGAATCGTGTATATCCGTCTTGGCATAAGTTTCTTCCAAACGTTTGCCATAAGGCTTCAGGTCCACAAAATTCAGGTAATCTTTGGATTTGATGTTGGCAAAAAGTTCGGTGTACTGGTTGTCATCGAATATTATTTCAAAATATTCCTGGCTTCCAATGCGGTGATGATGTTCGCATTTTGGACAAACAAATTTGTTCTCGGCCAGTTCTGATACAGTACAGGTGTATTTGCAGGAGGGGCATTTAGACCAAAGCCCTTCAGGTGCATCTTTTTTATCCTTGGTGGAAGTAAGGATACCCTTTTTCATCCGCTTAAACCAACTTGGCTTCTGCTCCCCGCTGTTGTCTTCATCACCGGCCAGGCTGGCATCAAAATCTTCTTCTCTTTTTTGGCTCATTATTCAAATGTTTAGCAGGTTTAGAATGGTTTAGCAGGTTTTACAGGTTTAGATTATCAGTGTTCAACTAAACTTTCTGAACCTCCTAAACCTCCTGACCCTGTTCTAAAATTATGCGTTTCTGTTTATACAATTTAAATCTTCAAAAGCTACTTCAAGTCTCTTGCTGAAATTCTCTTCACCTTTGCGCAACCAAACACGGGGATCGTAGTATTTTTTGTTGGGCTTATCCTCACCTTCGGGGTTGCCCAACTGGCCCTGCAAATAAGCTTCATTCTTTTTATAATTCTCCAGTATCCCTTCCCAGAAAGCCCATTGCAGGTCGGTATCGATATTCATTTTAATGGCGCCATAGCTAATTGCTTCCCGTATCTGGTTTTGCGGAGAACCGCTGCCGCCATGGAATACGAAATACACCGGCTTTTCGCCTGTTCCCAGGTTCTTAGTGATATAATCCTGGCTGTTCTTTAAAATAACCGGTGTTAGCTGCACATTGCCCGATTTATAAACCCCGTGCACATTGCCGAAAGCAGCTGCCACGGTAAAGAGGTTGCCTACTTTACTCAGTTCCTTATAGGCATATGCCACATGCTCGGGCTGTGTGTACAGGCGGGCATTGTCAATATCGCTGTTATCCACGCCATCTTCCTCACCACCGGTAACACCCAGCTCTATCTCGATACTCATACCCAATGGGGCCATACGTTTGTAAAATTCAACCGAAGTGGCAATATTCTCTTCAATAGGCTCTTCTGAAAGATCAAGCATATGAGAGCTGTACAGGGGCTGACCTTTTTCTTTATAGAATTGTTCACCGGCATCTATCAATCCGCTAACCCAGGGCAGCCATTTTTTGGCGGCATGGTCTGTGTGCAAAACAACCGGCACGCCATAATATTTTGCAACATTGTGAATATGTAAAGCTCCCGAAACACCGCCGGAAATATTTCCCTGTAATTTATCGTTGGGCATTCCCTTGCCTGCAATGAACTGTGCGCCCCCGTTACTGAACTGTATGATCACCGGCGAATTCACTTTTGCCGCTGTTTCCAATGTGGCATTAATGGTGTTGGTACCAATGGTATTTACTGCTGGTAAGGCAAACTGGTTATCTTTTGCGTCATTGTAAAGCGCTTCCAGTTCGGCACCAAATAAAACTCCGGAACTATATTTACTCATAAGTGGTTATTTTTTACAAATGTAAGGAAGATGGGTCATTTATTAAACTACACAACAGGCAATATCAGGCACTGTTAATTTCAGTGATCAGCTGTGTAAAATATGCCGGTGATTGCAACAGGCGACTGCCGTACCAGCTGAACATTTCACCATCAGCCAGCAGGATCCTGATGCCGGGTAAATGGCCGGCCAGTTCATCTATATGTTCTTTTTTGAAAGGGTAGGGCTCTGTGGAAAGCAGCAGCAAATTACAGCCGGCATTTTGCAGTGCTTCCATACTGATTTGCGGGTATCGGGCATAGCCTGCAAAAACATTTTGAAAACCGCATTGCTGCAGCATATCATGGATAAAATTATCTCCGCCCGCTGCCATATAGGGGTTGCGCCAGATCAGGTAGGCAGCTTTTACAGGTTCTTTTGGTTTGGATATGCTGGCAAAAGCAGTACTTATTTTATCAATCAGCGTATTGGCTGCGGCAACCCGGTTGGTCAAAGCTCCAATATCAGTGATCATTTGCAGGGCATCGGCCAGGTTGTTAACATCGGTTAGCCAAACAGGGCAGTACCGTGCCAGTTCTTCCACCTGTTCCTTTACATTTTCTTCCTTATTGGCAATAACCAGGTCGGGGTTCAGCTGCTGTATCTTTTCCAGATGCAGGTCCTTGGTTCCGCCAATCCTTTGTTTTGTTTTAAACCAGTTTGGGGGGTGTATGCAGAACCGGGTAATGCCAATGGTTTCGGCATCCAGTTGCAGGTAAGACAAAAGTTCGGTTTGGGAAGGTACCAGCGAAATGATCCTTTGGGGAAGATAACCAAGATCCGATGTATGCTGCATGATCATGATTCAAAATTAACTGAAAGGAGGGGGCATAAAAAAAACTTCCACAAAAACCTGTCGTAAAGGTGTCTGTGGAAGTTCAATTTCTTAACCAGCCAAGCACGATAGCCGGTTTTTCAGGATTTTGAGGTTCGCTTTTCAAAGGGGGTTACCTTCTATGAGCGTGACGTTAATTAATTATCCTGGTTTCAGTGTTCTTCAGTTTGCCATCATCGCTTTTTACAGCATAGGCAGGATATTGGTTTTTCGTCGGTTTTTCAGCCATCATCGCTTTTTAGGGCATAGGCCAGGATATTGGTTCTTTTGGTTTTGCCATCATCGCTTTTTACAGCATAGGCGGGATATTGGTATTGGTTTGGCTTAAAAATCTCATTATTACTTTTAGGCCGTTTTGGTTTTTCACTAAGGATAAGAACTTTAAGCGTATTATTGGTTGTTTCAATTTTTTAAAAAGAAGTTGACTGATATTGGATCGTTTGTTGGTTCTTCACAGACATTGGATCGAATTCTTTGGTTTAATCAGGATTTTGGATAATGATTGATATTTAACTCCTATCAATCAACTTCTGACACAAAGATGCAACACTTTAACATTCTGTTATAGAGCGATATTGCCCATTTTTCGGGCTACTGTAATTACTGAAGGGCTCGTAAATATTCAGCTTTTTGCTTCGAAGAGATACGTTTTTTAAAATCGTAAAACTACGTATTTGATATAGCAAAATTCCAGATATAAAAAAAGCTGCATCGTTCAAATGCAGCCTGGTAGTATATTTAAGGGTTATCGTAAAAACCCATTCATTTATTTTGTAAGACTTTGGATAATGTCGTATTTGGTCACAATATGGCAGGTACCGCTTTCATCACGACTTAAAACCGCCCCGTTTTCTTTGGTAATAAATGAGCTTAAACGCTCCACCGGGGTATCAAAAGCCACTTCGGGATATGCTTTTTCCATCACCGATTCCACTGTTTGGGTCTTTACATCGGGGTTGCTGAGTATCTTATCAAAAAGGCCGCCCGCTGAAATAGCGCCCAGGTTTACATCTCCGTCCATAACCGGTATATTCTCAATGTCGTATTTCTTCATTAATTCTATTGCCGTTGCTACCGTATCTTCTTTCTTCAAACTGATCAAACGCTGTGTGCCACGGCCTCCCACAAGGTCTTTAAAGGTTTTTACATCCAGGAAACCACGTTCCAGCATCCATTGATCATTGTATATCTTGCCCACATAGCGGCTGCCATGATCGTGAAAGATCAATACCACCACATCATCTTTCTTTAACTGGTCTTTTAACTGGAACAGCCCCTGCAACACGCTGCCTGCACTATATCCGCAAAACATTCCTTCTTCCTTGGCAATACGCCTGGCCATCACGGCGCCTTCTTTATCCGTTACTTTGGTAAACTCATCTATCACACTCATATCATAATTGGCGGGCACAAAATCTTCACCAAACCCTTCACTGATATAAGGGTAAACCTCTTTTTGATCCAGTTCTCCGGTATCAAAATATTTTTTAAGCAAAGAGCCATAACTATCAATGGCCCATACTTTTATATTGGGATTCTTTTCTTTTAAATATTTGCCTGTACCAACAATCGTACCTCCTGTTCCTGTGGCCACTACCAGGTGTGTTACTTTTCCTTCAGTCTGCTCCCAGATCTCAGGCCCGGTTTGCTCATAATGCGCCAGCCTGTTTGCCAGGTTATCGTACTGGTTCACATACCAGCTGTTTGGAACTTCGGTAGCAAGGCGTTTGGATACGGAATAATAACTGCGTGGATCTTCGGGCTCAACGTTAGTGGGACAAACGATCACTTCCGCACCAACCGCTTTTAAGATATCAGCCTTTTCCTTTGATTGCTTATCTGTAGTGGTGAAGATACATTTGTAGCCCTTTACACAGGCTGCCAGTGCAAGTCCCATACCGGTATTGCCGCTGGTACCTTCGATAATGGTGCCGCCAGGTTTGATCTTTCCTTCCTGTTCGGCCACTTCCAGCATTTTTAATGCCATCCGGTCCTTGATGGAGTTACCAGGGTTAAAGTACTCAACCTTTGCCAGTACTGTACAGGGGAGGTTTTTAGTGATCTTATTGAGTTTGATGAGGGGCGTGTTGCCAATAGTTTCCAGAATATTATTCAGCCACATAGTAGAATCGTTAATTTGCGGCAAAGGTAATTTTTTAACGCTAACAAAACTGGCCCTGGTATAAATACAACGGAAAATTAAGACGGCTGCAATTGCGGCCGTCTTAATAAAAAAGTAATCTTATTTTTTAAAGATAGTTATTTCCACCCGGCGGTTGCGCCATTGTTGGGCACTGTCAACCGGCATGGTATCACCATAATAGTGGGTTGTAATTCTTTCTGCAGGAATATTATAACTCAGCAGGTAATCCCGGGTAATGTTTGCCCTCTCTGTCGATAGTTGCATATTTGCAGCGCTGGTTCCCGTATTATCTGAATGCCCGGAAATATTTACTGAGAGGGTATTATCGGCTTTCAGCATATTAACAACGCCCTGTAAAGTTTTAAATGCATCAGTAAGTAAAAGTGACCGGTCCAGGTCAAAATAAATGCGGTAGGTCATTGAATCAGCAGAAACTGATGCCAGGTCGGCCCCTTCGATAAATGCAAAAGGACAACCACTGTTTTCCCGGCTGCCTTTTACAGCAGGGCATTTGTCAATAATATCTGCAACACCATCCCCGTCTGTATCTGTTTCATTATTCTTTACAGGCAAAGTAACTTTAGCCGTATTTTCTTTTTTAACCTTAGTAGACTGAAGTTTGTAAGCGATCTTAACCTGGGTAGTGTAATAGCCGTCCTTATCACCTGCATTACCACGCTTCAGGGTCGGGTTTTTTGGATAGGGACCTTCGCCACGGTACGTAAATTTGGAAGTAGCAGGGTTTCTGGCATCCAGCAAAGCCTTATCAGGATAGTAGGTTGAAACATCATCCAGGTAATCTGTTCCGCTGGGGCGGTAGCAAAATTCGCCCATCAGCATTATTTTCCTGTTGATCAGGTATTTTACACCAATACCCAGGGGATATTCCACTGCCATGGTACTGTAAAGGCCCGGATAGCCGGCAAGTCCCTGCCCCTCGGTTCCCAGCTCACGCAGTTTATGGGTACCCCCCGATCCGTAATAGGCACGTGGATTAAAATGAAAAAAGCCAATACCGGCAAACAGGTAGGGACTGAACCGGTGATTATCCAGGTTGATAACAGTATAATCTGCACCTACCGAAAATTCAAGGATATTCGAACGAAAACTCAGGTTTCTTTCAGGGTGGGCGCCACCGGATTTGCTGTCGTAGCCCTGTACATTGTGAAATCCAAGGTCGAACCTGGCATTAAAATGGCCTGAAAGCATATAATTAAGTCCGGCACTAACAGCATAGCTCGACTGTTGAAAGGCAGTGTTGGAATTAATAAGATCGCCCACATAACTTGCTATTCCGATTCCGCCTGTAATACTAAGCCTGGAAGCGGGTTTTGTTTTCTTTTCGTTTTTTTGGGTGACCTGTTTTTGCGAAGGCCTGGCTGATACAGAAGGTGTGCCACTGGGCGGCAATTGCTGTGCAGTGGCATTAAGTGATAGCAGTATTACCGGTAATAATACAGGCAGCCAGATGATTCTCATAAAAAATTGTTGTTTGGTAGTATGTAAGTAAATCTAAAATTAATCAGTTATACTGATATTTTGAAATTAAATAAGTTTTACCTGTGAATAGCGGGAACTTAGCTTGCTGCAAATAAATTTTGTTCCCGGCAACAAGGTTTCAGGAACATCTGAAAGCTTCCTGCACCCCTGCAACAAGGTTTCAGGAACATCTGAAAGCTTCCTGCACCCCTGCATCAAGGTTTCAGGAGCATCTGAAAGGTTGCCGCATCCCTGTAACAGGTATTTTATATAATATGAAAAGGTCCCTGTACCCGGTGCGGACTGTTTTTCTCTCCGCCGGTGATTGTGTTGAAACTATTATTATCTGTACAACTTAATAGTAGAGGAATAAAAAATGCCGGCATATTGCCGACATTGATATGATGTTTTAAAATATTAAAAGCTGTAAGCAAACTTAAATTGCATGGTCAGGTAGCCATCCTTATCCTTGGGGTTTCCGCGTGGGAGCGCCAGGTTCTTGGGATAACCGCCTTGTCCAACCTCATTACCACGCCAGGTAAAATTGGCTGTCAATGGGTTCCTGGCATCCAGCAGGGCCTTATCGGGGTAACTGTTCTGGCTTACATCATCCAGGTAATCGGTTCCGGTAATACGATAGTTAATTTCAAATTGAAGGGTCATATTTGAATTAAGGGGGTATTTTGTACCGATTCCCAATGGAAACTCAACCGCTGATTTCTTATATATCTTTCTGTCCGGATAAGCAGCCAGTCCCTGTCCTTCGGTACCCAGCTCACGAAGATATTGTTTGTTACCTGAAGCATCGGTAGTATAAGGGTTGAAGAACATGACGCCTATGCCTGCAGAAAAGTAAGGGGTTACCCTGTACCGGTTAAAACTCAGGAGTGAATATTCTGCCGATAAAGACATGTCTACCACTGTTGATTTGAAACTTAGGTTACGGGCCTTGTATTGGGCGCCCGAATTCTTTTTATCAGCAGCCTGTAATTGCTGTACACCCACATCAAAACGGGCCCTTAATTTCTCAATGAATGCGTATGAAGCACCCGCGCTGAATGAATAGCTTAGCTGGTTGAACATATTTGCATTGCTCTCCATCAGGTCGCCATGATAGGCAGCTGTACCAACACCCAGGTGAACACTGAATTTTGGCAGGGCTGGCCCGTCAATTGATTCGGGAGATTTTTGTGCATTAGAATTCAAGGCGAGGAATAAGCCGGAAGCTGCCAGGTAAAATTTGAGGATTTTCATAAACGGTTGTTTTAATATGATAGTGGCTCCAATGCAAAAAGCAATATGCTTTAAACAGAGTTTTCACAAAGTTATTGCTTTTAAACAAACAATAATCCACAATTACTGTGCCTGATATAAAGGATGATTCGGTAATTGCAGTAAATGCTGCCGCAGATGCGAAATAACCCATCTATTTTCCTGTGCCAATAATTTCAAGGGCTTTCTTTATTGCCTCGTCATCTTTATTCATCACTTCAAAGAATCCTTCATTACGCCAGATGAGCCTTGCTATGGAAGATTTAACCTGGTTAGTAAGGCCGGCTTTTTCTTTAGCAGTGGCAGCGCTCATGTTTATGGAATCCTTTGCAGCCAAAGCAACAAATTGTTTCCAGTTATCCTCATTCAGGGTAAAGCCATTCACAAAATCAGCCGGTGTCCTGAATATCTTTAAGGAACCCTGGTTTTGCAGGTAATAATCGTAGGCAAACCTGCCAATGATATCTTTGTTGTAGATCATTACTGTATTCCTGTTGTAGGCAGTTGTATCAACCGGAATGAAATAGTCAGGGGCAATGCCTCCTTTTTCGTACACAATTTTACCTCCCTTTGTCTTAAATATTTTGCCGGTATTGTTCTTTACAGAATCAGCATATTGGGTAGCCCTGTCGTGGTAACGGTTTGCTATCTCATCATAATATGCCTTTTCGCCATTTGCATAAGTGCGCTGGATGCTTCTGCCGATGGGTGTAAAATACCTGGCAATAGTCAGGCGCAGGGCGCTTTTATCACTCAGGTCAAATTGTTCCTGTACCAGCCCTTTTCCAAAGCTGCGCCTGCCAATAATGGTTGCCCTGTCCCAATCCTGCAGGGCCCCGATCAAAACTTCGCTTGCACTGGCAGTGCCCTCATCGGCCAAAACAATAAGTTTGCCCTTTTCAAACAAGCCATTCCTGCGGCAGCGGTATTCCTGTTTGTTAACATGCTTACCCTCCGTGTAGGTTATCAATTTGTCACCATCCAAAAATTCATCTGCAATTTCAACGGCCTGGTCAAGGATACCGCCGCCATTGCCCCGCAGGTCAAGTACCAGGCTTTGTAAACCTGCCTTGGTCATAGGCTCCAGCGCTTCCATGAATTCACGGTAGGTAACCGACGAGAATTTGTTGAGTTTGATATAGCCTGTTTCTTTGGTGAGCATATAATTGGCATCAACACTTTTAAGCGGAATAGCATCCCGTGTCACCGTTACCTGTTGTTGCCTGTCTTTGCGTAAAAAGGTGATCACCACATTGGTGCCCCTGTCTCCACGCAGCATTCTCCTGAAGGCATCGCCATTGGTTTTGTTGCCGGCTACCAAACTGTCGCCTACCTTAATAAATTTATCACCGGTCATTAAGCCTGCCTTGTAACCCGGGCCGTCCTTCAGCACATTGATCACATTAAGGGTATCATTGAAAATATTGAACTCGATACCAATGCCAAAGAATTTGCCTGCCAGGTCTTCATTAACCTGTTGAAGTTCCTGTGCAGGTATATAAACAGAGTGGGGGTCCAGTTTGCTGAGCATCGCCTGTATAGCGGTATCTGCCAGTTTATCCATTTGCACATCGTCCACGTAGCGGTTGCTGATCAGGTCCATTATTTCCTGCACGGGCTTACGTTTTTCTGTATAAAAAAAACTTTTTCCGGGCATATTATCCCTCATCTTGTAACCAAAGAACATTCCCGCGATCATGGTGATACTAAACAGCAGGGGCAACCAAACCTGTACTTTTCTATTATTCATTTTGCGAAGATAAGAATAAGCAACAAGGGTAAAAAAGCCGGGCCGTTATCTGTGGGTACCTGTTTATGAATAAAATGTAAAAATCATTCAAAAGGGACCTCAATAATTTTACTTCTGCGCTTCAGCCTGTAACTTGTGGTTAATTAAAATGCGTTAACTTCAAATCATAATCGTGAAAGATGGCAATAAAACTGATAGCAGACAGCGGCTCCACAAAAACAGAATGGTGTTTATTAAATGGTAAATCGGCTAAGACCTTTTACACACAGGGGCTGAGTCCATATTTCCTGTCGTCGGAGCAGATAGAGTATATCATCAATGAAGAACTGAAAAGTAAATTTAAAAACACAGAGCCTGACGAGATCTACTTTTATGGTACAGGCTGCAGCAATGCCGATAATGTGAAGCAGGTTAAAAAAGCCATCCGGAAAGTATTTACCGATGCTAAAATATTTGTTGACCACGATCTGATGGGTGCTGCTAAGGCACTCTGTGGTCATGAAAAAGGAATTGCCTGTATCCTGGGGACGGGATCAAATTCCTGTTACTATAATGGCAAAAGGATCGTTAAGAACAGCCCCGGCCTAGGCTATGTGCTGGGTGATGAAGGCAGCGGCGCCTATATGGGCATAAAAGTGATACAGCACTTTCTTTATAAAACCTTTGATGGAGACCTGCTGGACCGCTTTAATGCCAAATACAATACCAACAGCGACGAAATACTAAGTGCCGTTTACAAGAAACCCCTGCCAAACCGTTACCTCGCCGGTTTTACCACTTTTCTGGCAGAAAACAGGGGGCATTATATGATAGAGAATATCATTGAGGACAGTTTTAATGATTTCTTTTTTACCCATATATATAAATACCGCGAAAGCTGGACCATGCCCATTAATTTTACCGGGGGCGTTGCCTATGGCTTTCGGGACGTGTTGAAGGAAATGTGTGCTTCTTTTGAACTGCAACTTGGAAAAGTAATCAAGAAACCAATGGATGGATTGGTAAAATTTCATCAATAGCCTATGTCAGTTACTTTAATAACCGAATCGGATTCTAATTACCGGCATTTGGATAAAATGACGGTAAAGGAATTACTCGTCAACATCAATAAGGAAGATAAAACAGTGGCCGATGCCACAGAAAAGGCAATTCCGCAAATAGAACCACTGGTACAGGTAATAGCAGACAAGATGCTTGCCGGGGGGCGGCTATTTTATATCGGGGCAGGTACCAGCGGCCGGCTTGCCGTGGTGGATGCCAGTGAATGCCCGCCTACTTATGGTGTGCCCCAGGGGCTTGTTATAGCTATCATTGCCGGAGGCAGTAAGGCCATTACAGAGGCTGTTGAATTTGCGGAAGATGACCGGGAACAGGGCTGGCTTGACCTGCAGGCCCATAACGTGAACGAAAAAGACGTGGTGATTGGCATAGCTGCCAGCGGAACCACCCCTTATGTAATTGCAGCCCTTGCAAAATGCAGGGAACATAATATCGTTACGGGCAGCATATCCTGTAACCCGGGTGCCCCGGTAAGCGAGGTGGCCGATTACCCGGTGGAAGCCGTGGTGGGCCCCGAATTTGTGACCGGCAGTACCCGTATGAAAAGCGGTACGGCCCAAAAACTGATCCTTAACATGATCTCCACATCTGTGATGATACAACTGGGCAGGGTGGAGGATAATAAGATGGTGAACATGCAGCTTACCAATGAGAAACTGGTGGAAAGGGGGGTGAAAATGCTGATGGAAAAAATGCCTTCTTTTAATTATGAGGATGCAAAGAATTTACTGCTGCAATCGGGAAGCGTTAAAAAATCGCTGGAGAACAACCACTCATAAAAAATCCTTGGATGATTTATGGAATTTGACTAATTTACGTATCAATTAAATAAATAAAACTCGTCTTATGAACATTAAACTTTTACTCTCTACAACTTTTATTGCAACAACACTCGCTGTCTCCGCCCAGGATGCAAATAAAACTTTTGCAATAACCGGGGATGGTAACCATGATTTTTTATGGATGAACATCCGCCAGGTAGATATTGGTACCGGCAAAACTGTTCAGGATGTTTATGTAAGGGACAAATCTGCCTTCTCACTGGCAGATGCTGATTCTAAGGCCCAACTGGCCTCATACCGCAGACCAACCGAAACAATGGTGGCAGCAGCGGCTTACGACAAAAACCAAAACAAACTCTTCTTTACGCCCATGCGTGTGGGCGAACTGCGCTGGCTTGACCTGAATGCAAAGGGCGATCAGCAAAAATATTACTCCGTAACATCCAACCTGCTGAATACACAGGAAGCGCTTGGTGACGAAGCCAACCAGTTTTCCCGTATGGTGATCGCAGCCGATGGAAATGGCTATGCATTGAATAATGATGCCAGCCGCCTGGTAAAATTCACTACCGGTAAAAAAGTTACCATTACCGACCTGGGGCCAGTAGTGGATGATGAATCAAACAAATCAATTTCCATCAAAAACAAGTGCACCAGCTGGGGAGGAGATATGATCGCTGATGCATACAATAAACTGTACATCATTTCTGCCAACCATTATGTGTTTGTATTGGATGTGGAAACCAGGGTAGCTAAACAAATTGGTTATATCACAGGTTTACCTGCTAATTTCAGTACCAATGGCGCTGCAGTTGATAAAGATGGCGATGTGGTTGTGGCAAGTGCCAACACCTTTGCCGGTTACTACAAATTCTCCATGAAGGATTTTGTGGCAAAACCAATTGACGGATCAGATATGGTCTATAATGCTTCAGACCTGGCCAACGGAAACTTATTGTATCAAAAAGAAGCCGATGCAGCCAGAACTTTTGCCGATTTCAAACCAGTGGTTCCGGTATTAACAAACGAAGCACACATCTATCCTAATCCTGTTACCAACAGCGAATTCAAGATATATTTTGAAGGGCAACAGGCTGGTAAATACAATGTGGTTATCACCGATCTTTCCGGCAAACCTGTTATGAACAATGTGGTAAATGTGGGAACCTCAAAAACCCAGGTTGAAACCATCACCTTAAGCAGGTCTTTTGCAAAAGGTATGTACATGGTTAAAGTTACCGATGCCAATAACAAATTCATATTTACCGAAAGAATAGTGGTACAATAAGATATTTATGGTTAATAAGTCCAGGGGTTGCCAACCGGCAACCCTTTTTTTATTGGCACCTCACCAGGCACAATAAAAAACTAAATTCTGTTAGCCCGGATCATACAGATAGTTTCTGCAGTTAACTTTGTACAAACAATTTGATCGACATATTCATTTTTAATCAGCATTCGTTTTGCAGGACATAGAACCATATTACAACTGGCGGCATTTATATACAGCCGAAGAAGATCCGCTGTCGCCATTCTACCGGCGCAATTACAGCGAATTCGAATTCTCCAACACAGTTTACAATTATTATATCCACCCTCAATGGGATGAATTCGGGTCACGCACACTGTATATGAAACTGCTTTTTACCGACTATGAACAGGGATATGCCATCATTGAAATGCTGGGTGAGTGGAATGATGCGATCGAGAACGATATCATGACGCTGCGCAGGAATATTACTGACAACCTGTTTGCAAAAGGCATCAGCAAGTTCATACTGATAGCTGAGAATGTGCTGAACTTTCACAGCAGCGATGATAGTTATTATGAAGACTGGCGGGAGCAACTGGAAGACAGCGCCGGCTGGGCTGTTATTATGAATTTACCTGCACAGAGTCAGTATGATTTTAAACAAGCCCGTCTTACCAGTTATATTGAACTGCTTGACTTTCCTCAATGGCGCACATTAAAGCCCGAAATTATTTTTCAACAGGTGGATAACACGATGTTTAAAAGACTAAACTGAAATACCGATAATCGTGCAACAATGATAAATATCATGGTGTTTCTTCATAAAAACTAAGGTTACAGATTGTTTTTGCATTATCCTGTCGTATTTTTGTAAACCAAAACAAACGCACAAAGCTTTCAATATGACCTGGAAACAATTTTTCACTTCTTCCATCGGAAAGAAATTCATTATGGGCCTTACGGGTCTTTTTTTAATTGCTTTTTTAGTTGTTCATGTGGGCGTAAACTCCTGCATCTTTGTTAATGATGGTGGCGAAACTTTCAATACAGCTGCTCATTTCATGAGCCACAACTGGGTTTTGCGTATCATGGAGGTTGGTTTGTTTGCAGGTCTCATCCTGCACATCGTACAAGGCCTCATGCTTTGGAAAAAAAATAATGCTGCCAGGCCTGTTAAGTATTCGGTTAATGCAGCCAATGCAAACAGCAAGTGGTACAGCCGTTCCATGGGGCTGCTTGGAACCCTGCTGCTGTTCTTCCTCATCATCCATGTTTCTAAATTCTTTGTTGATACCAAAATTGCATTATACGCCAATGGTGGCGCTGATGACGCAAACCATAATTTATTCAATGACATGAAAGAAGAGTTCCAGAAATGGTGGGTAGTTGTTATTTATGTATTTGGCGTTGTCTCTTTATTCTGGCATTTGCTGCATGGTTTTCAAAGCGCCTTTCAAACCTTTGGTATCAATCATAAAAGGTATACTCCTATCATTAAGGCCATAGGAATTGGCTATACGGTGATCGTTTGCATTTTATTTGCGCTGATGCCAATTTCTTTCTTTATGGGATGGATCAGTTAAGAATAACAAGATATTCCCTTTAACCTTTAACAGATAACGAATAACATATACATCATGTCTTTAGATTCAAAAATACCAGCTGGCGAAATGGATAAAAAATGGACCGATTATAAAGGCCATGTAAAACTTGTTAATCCTGCCAATAAGCGTAAGCTGGAAATAATCGTTGTGGGTACCGGCCTGGCCGGCGCTTCTGCAGCTGCTTCTCTTGGCGAAATGGGGTATAAAGTAAAGGCTTTTTGTTTCCAGGATAGCCCACGCCGTGCACACAGTATTGCAGCGCAGGGAGGCATCAATGCAGCCAAGAACTATCAAAATGACGGAGACTCGGTTTTCCGTTTATTTTATGATACAGTTAAAGGAGGTGATTACCGTGCAAGGGAAGCCAATGTGCACCGCCTGGCAGAAGTAAGTGCAGCTATTATTGATCAATGTGTGGCACAGGGTGTACCATTTGCAAGAGAATATGGCGGTTTGCTTAGCAACCGCAGCTTTGGCGGAACCCAGGTACAGCGTACGTTTTATGCAGCCGGGCAAACCGGGCAGCAATTATTGCTGGGTGCTTACAGTGCCCTGGAAAGGCAGGTGGCTCTGGGCAATGTAACCATGTACAACAGGCACGAAATGCTTGATATTGTAAAAATTGATGGAAAGGCAAGAGGTATTATTGCAAGGGACCTGGTAAAAGGGACGCTGGAAAGACATTTTGGTCATGCAGTTTTACTCTGTACAGGCGGATATGGAAACGTATTCTATCTCAGCACCAATGCCATGGGCAGCAATGTTACTGCAGCCTGGAAAGCACATAAGCAGGGTGCTTTCTTCGGGAACCCTTGTTTTACCCAGATACACCCCACCTGCATACCCGTAAGCGGAGATTATCAAAGTAAGCTTACGCTCATGAGCGAAAGTTTGCGTAACGACGGGCGGATATGGGTACCCAAAGCAAAAAATGATAACCGCAAAGCAACTGATATTCCTGAAGAAGAAAGAGACTATTACCTGGAACGCCGTTACCCCGCATTTGGTAACCTGGTACCCCGTGACGTAGCCTCCAGGGCTGCCAAAGAAAGATGTGATGAAGGATATGGTGTGGGTACAACAAAGCTCGCTGTTTATCTTGATTTTAAAGATGCCATCATCCGGTATGGTAAAATTGAAGCAGGCAAATCAGGAAACGACCATGCCGACCAGCAAACCATTTTAAAATTAGGCAAGGCCGTTGTAGCCGAAAAATATGGTAACCTGTTTGAAATGTACGAAAAGATCACCGGCGAAAATCCTTACGAAACACCCATGAGGATATACCCGGCTGTGCATTATACCATGGGCGGGCTCTGGGTTGATTATGAATTGAAAACCACTGTTGATGGTTTATATGCACTGGGTGAAGCAAACTTCAGCGACCATGGTGCAAACCGACTGGGAGCTAGCGCCCTGATGCAGGGACTTGCAGATGGCTATTTTGTTATTCCTTATACATTGGGTAATTATTTGGCCGATGATATACGGACAGCAGCTATTCCAACTACACATCCTGCATTTGAAGAAGCAGAAAAGAAAGTCAGCGACCGCATCAACCAGCTGATGGGCATCAAAGGAAAACAAACGGTGGAAAGTTTCCACAAACGCCTGGGAAAGATCATGTGGGATAAATGCGGAATGGCCCGTAATGCGCAGGGACTGCAGCAGGCAATCAGTGAAATTCAGGCTTTGAAGAAAGAATTTTGGAGCGACCTGAAAATTCCCGGTGATATCAATGAAATGAACCCTGAACTGGATAAAGCCGGACGTGTGGCAGATTTCATCGAGCTGGGCGAACTGATGTGCATAGATGCACTGAACAGAAATGAGAGCTGTGGCGGTCATTTCCGTGAAGAATCACAAACAGAAGATGGCGAAGCAAAACGTGATGATGAAAACTATAGTTATGTAGCAGCATGGGAATACAAGGGAGAAAGCGACTGGTCGCTTACAAAAGAGCCATTGACATTCGAGATTGTTAAACCTACGCAACGTTCATACAAATAAAATTGCAGCTGCCTGCAAAGGCATCATTAAAAGATAATAAGCATTATGGAACATTACAACATGAACCTCACACTGAAAGTGTGGAAACAGAAAAATACCAGTACCAGGGGCAGTTTTGAAACATACCAGGTAAAGAATATTTCTTCCGAAATGTCTTTCCTTGAGATGTTTGATGTATTGAATGAACAGCTGATAACAGAAGGGAAGGATCCGATCGCTTTTGATCACGATTGCCGGGAAGGTATATGCGGTATGTGCAGCATGTATATTGATGGCCGTGCTCATGGCCCCTGGACAAAAAATACGGTTTGCCAGTTGCACATGCGGGCCTTTAAGGATGGCGATACCATTGTGGTGGAACCCTGGCGCTCAGCTGCTTTCCCGGTTATCAAAGACCTGATGGTTGACCGCGGAGCTTTTGACCGCATTATGCAGGCTGGCGGTTTCATTTCTGTAAACACAGGTAATGCAGTAGATGCAAATGCAATTCCCATCGATAAAAAAGATGCTGATGCCGCTTTTGATGCAGCTTCCTGCATTGGTTGCGGGGCCTGCGTTGCTGCCTGCAAAAACGGTAGTGCTATGTTATTCGTAAGTGCCAAGGTCTCGCAGCTGGCTTTACTGCCGCAGGGGCAGCCGGAAAAAGAATCCAGGGTGCTCAACATGGTTGCACAAATGGATAAAGAAGGATTTGGAAATTGTACCAATACTTATGCCTGCGAAGCTGAATGCCCCAAAGGGATTTCAGTTGCAAATATTGCCCGGATGAACAGGGAATACCTGAAAGCAGGGCTTACTACAGAGCAATAACATCGATAATGCTGAGTTTTAATATTGAAGCCTTCTGCAAAGAAGGCTTTTTTGTAACTGTAAATTGGTTTCCGCTCTACCGTATTTATTTGTAATTTTAATTGACTAATCCCAAAGTTATATTGAAGCTTAATAAGCTATACCTATCCCTGCTGCTTGTTTTTACTGTGCAATGCCTGTATGCCCAGCTGGATCCGGCTCCGCTTTCCAATCTTCGCCGAACAACCATTAGCACCAGGGAAAAGACTGTTAAACTGGACTCCCTGAGTTTAGTGCCCGGTTCGGTAACTGTAAACGGTATCTCTGCATATTACTATAAAATTGATGAAGTAAATGCCACTATCACCTGGCTGGATAATCCCGGTAAAGAGACGGTAACCATATCATACCGCGTTTTTCCATACAAACTGAATGCCGTGGTAAAACATTTCAGTTACGACAGCATCCGTAATAATTTTTTAAGCAGTAATCCATTCACTATAAGGACAGGAACCCGGCAAACCAGTCCGCTCACCGATTTTGGAAACATCAAATCAGAAGGAAGCTTTGGCCGTGGCATCTCATTTGGAAACAGCCAGGATGCCGTGGTTAGCAGCAGCCTGAACCTTCAATTGAATGGCTTTATTGGCGACAGCCTGGAACTTACTGCCGCCATAACAGATAACAATATCCCTGTGCAGCCTGATGGCAACACACAAGACCTGCGTGACTTTGATCGTATTTACCTGCAGGTGAAGAAAAAAGGCTGGCAGATCAATTTCGGGGATATCGATATCAGGCAAAGCAAGAACTATTTCCTTAATTTTTATAAAAGGCTGCAGGGCGTTTCATTCATAACTGATAATAAGATCACAAAGAATATTTCCAATTCCCTGTTGCTGAGCGGTGCTATTGCCAAGGGTAAATTTGCCCGTAACCAGTTAACGCCATTCGAAGGCAACCAGGGGCCGTATCGCTTAAGCAGCCCAACAATGGAACTCTTCTTTGTAGTACTTGCAGGCACAGAAAGGGTATACATGGATGGTGAATTACTGCAGCGGGGCGAAGACCAGGATTATGTGATCAATTATAATACAGCCGAACTGACTTTTACACAAAAAAGACTGGTTACGAAAGACAAAAGGATACAGGTGGAGTTTGAATATGCCGACCGCAACTTTTTAAATTCCCAGA
Organism: Ferruginibacter sp.; assembly: GCA_044226725.1. GTDB lineage: Bacteria > Bacteroidota > Bacteroidia > Chitinophagales > Chitinophagaceae > Ferruginibacter. The sequence continues at coordinate 759,890 of JBGAGM010000001.1, forward strand.
TATATGTAAGTGATGAAGTGAATTTTAAGAATAAGTTCTTTTTAAACATTGGGTTCTATAATAATTCCGATGCAAAGAACTCTTCCATAAACCAGGTATTGGATACAAAGCAAAAACAATTTTTGGCAGATATTGGCGACGGGGTTGATACAGCTTATTATGTGAATGCCGTGCGGGACACATTAAGTGCCGGGAAAATTCTTTACAAAAAGATCGATACCCTCTATAATGGTACCATACACGACTCCATCTTCGTTTTTTCCACCAACCGAAATGATGTGCTGTACAATCTCAGTTTTACTTACCTGGGGCCCGGCAAGGGAAATTATACAGTATTACAAAGCGCCACTAATGGAAAAGTATTTACCTGGGTACAGCCAGATGCAAATAATGTAAAGCAGGGGGATTATGCCCCGGTGCAGTTATTGATCTCTCCCAAAAAGCAGCAATTAGTAACTGTGGGTGGTGAATATGTTTTTAATTCCAATACAAGACTGAAAGCTGAAGTTGCCATGAGCAATTACGACATCAATCTTTTTTCCAGCAAGGATAAAGGTAATGACAGGGCTTATGCAACCAAGGTTCAGTTCATAAAAGATTCTGCCCGGCTCAATGTATTTCAAAAGCGGTATTTAATGCAAACAAGACTGGGTTACGAATATGTGCAGGACCGTTTCAGGGCAGTGGAGCGCTTAAGGAATATTGAATTTTTACGTGACTGGAGCCTCCCTTATACCATTGGAGTGGCAGACGAACAGATCATTAACGGGGCTGTTAAGCTTACCGATAATTACGGAAACTATTTGCAATACGAAGCCATCAATTACAGGCGCAGCGATCATTACAACGGACTTAGGCATACGCTTAACAGCTTTAATGACTACAACGGCTGGCAGCTGACAGGTCAATTTAGTTTAACAACAACCCACAATCCCGGCCAGGACGGAACTTTTATCCGGCCAATGTTGGACCTGAAAAAAGAATTGAGCAGTTTACGCAAAATGCAGGTTGGTTTGAAGTATAACAGCGAAAACAATAACATACGGGATAAAAATACGGATACCTTAACCGCTTTCAGCTATGCCTTCAATGTTTGGGAAGCCTACTTGAGATCGGACCCCGCAAAAGCCAACAGGTGGGGCATATCCTATTTTACAAGAACTGACCTGCTGCCATTAAAATACAAACTGGACAGGGCCGACAGAAGCGATAACTATAACCTGTTCACCGATTTGCTTAAAAGCGATAAACACCAGTTTAAATTAAATGTAACCTACCGTAAACTGCATATTTTTAACAGCAATATCAGCAGGCAAAAAGCAGATGAAAGCCTGCTGGGCCGTGCCGAATATTATGTGAATGAATGGAAGGGATTAGTCATAGGTAACGTACTTTATGAAATAGGATCGGGGCAGGAACAAAAAAGGGAATATACCTATGTGGAAGTACCGGCAGGCCAGGGGGAATATACCTGGATCGATTATAATGCGAATGGAATACCGGAACTGAACGAATTTGAAACAGCTGTTTTCCAGGATCAGAAAAAGTACATTCGTGTATTTACTCCCAGCAACCAGTATGTAAAAGCCAGTTATGTACAATTCAACTACAGCATTGCACTGAATCCCAAAGCCGTTATAAAGCCCGGCGCCACCGGTATCAGAAAATTACTGGCACGTTCAAGTACCAGTTCTGCCCTGCAAATAAGTAAGAAAGATATCAGCACAGGCAGTTTCCAATTCAACCCGTTTACCAAAAAACTGGTAGATACCACATTGATCAGCTTAAACTCTTTCCTGTCGAATACGCTGTTCTTTAACCGAAGTAATATCAAATGGGGTTTTGATATTACGCACAGTATCAGCAATGGAAAATCATTATTGAATTATGGTTTTGAAAGTCGCCGCCTGCGAAGCCTGGTGGGCAAGCTAAGATGGAATATCAACCGCAGTTTTGTTACCACCGTAAGTTACAGGCAATTGAAAAATGTTTTGAACACAAAGGGCCCAAAGTTTGATAACCGTAATTACCTGGTGCAGCAAGATATTATTGAGCCATCCGTTTCTTACGTATATAAAACCAACCTTCGTGCAAGCCTAAGCTATTCCTATGGCTATAAAAGGAATACCATCGATTCGATGGAATCTGCCAATAACCATGTACTAACTGCCGATGTGCGGTATAATATTCTTTCGAGCAGTACCCTCAATGCCAGGTTCTCACTTAACCAGATCAGCTACAAAGGTTACAGTGGCTCTGCAAATACAACCGTTGGTTATCTGTTACTGGATGGACTGTTGCCCGGAAAGAATTACCTGTGGAACCTGGAATTTACCAAAAGGCTTGCCGGTAATATTGAATTAAGCGTACAGTATGAAGGGCGCAAGCCAGAATCGGCCAGAACGATACATATTGGCCGTGCATCTGTAAGGGCAATTTTTTAATCCTTCTTTTTAATGCCCAGTTTCTTTTGAAGCGTATGTAAAACGGGGATAATATCCGGTGAAAGTTTCAGCCCAAAAATCCCGGAAAGGAACAGGAAGATAAACAGCAAACTCCTGATGATCATTCCCATAAAACCATGCAGGTTGTTGAAAAGCAGGTAGCAGGCAAAATAGCTGGCAGCGGCAAGTACAATTGTATAAAGCGTTTTAATAGTAAAAGGCTGCAGGTTGTATTTCTTAATTAAAAAAACATAGCGTATGGAATTGTAGATCGTAAAGGTGATCAGGTTGGCAATGGCAGGGCCGGAAACACCGGTTTTTTTCGTAAGCAGGTAATTCAAAGGAAGTGTTGATGCAAGTAATATGATGCCGGTAATAAAATCAAAGCGCCAATATACGGATGTATTGATGATCTGGCTGTTCACCCCGGTTCCCATATCCACAATTCGCATCACACCAATATAAAAAAACACCCACATGGCTTCTTTATAACCTGCCTGCATATGAAAAGCAGGTATGGCATCAGAAAAATTGAGCCATATCAAAGCAAACATACCGGTTGAAAATATAAGTTGATTGATGGAAGAGCTGTGATATATCCGGTCGATACGCTTCATGTCCTTATCCTTCCAGGCCTGTGATAATGGGCCCAGCGAAGAAGAAATGATTCCCCTCTGGGGCGCCTGTATAAGGCTGGCAATATTTTGCGCCAATGTATAAACTCCTGCAAGTGCAAGCCCATTGGGTAATACAGCAGCTATGATAATGGTATCCACTACCAGCGACACAGAATAAACCATGTTGCCGCCATATACAAAGGATATAAGTATGATGATCTTTTTGAAGAACTTTTTAGATACCCTGCTTATCGAAAAATTGAACCAGGCAAGATTCGTCCAAAGTAAGTAAAACAGCAGTATGAGGGCTATTACCAGGAATGTTAAAGAATATAATTTGATGAACAGGTCAAAGGAAGCGATGACACCCGTGAAACTAAGCACTATGAGGAGGGTGGTAAGCAGCCTGAATTGTACTTCCCTTAAATAATTGGAAAGCACAGCCTTTTTAACCTGCCACGCATAAGCTTCCAGGATTGAAAACAAAGTGAGCCCCATACCAAAAGGGAAAATATAATAGTAGTACTTGATCAGATCGGGCGAGTTGGTTCCGTATTTCCTGATCACCAGGTCTTTGAAAAGAATACCCCCGATGGTAACCAAACAAAAACCCAGCAAAGAAAAAATAAGGGCCCAGGTTAACTGGTCGTTCTTCCTGGGCGGAAGATTATCATTGTAATAGGGGTAGAATTTGTGGATATAAGAAGGCATGCCCAGGTTGGCCACAGAAAACATGATATTTGCCACGGCTATAAAAATGCCCGTCAATCCATATTGCGATTGCGTGAAACCACCTTCCCGGGTAAATAAATAAGTATTGAAAAAGCCAATAGCAAAGCCGATATACACCACCAGGGATGAAATAATACTTTGCTTTCGTATTTGCGACATAGCTTAGTTTGCTGCTAAATTAATCTACCTTTTTTGTTTTGATGTAGAAATTTGGGTCAACCGTAAAACTATTATCGCCTTCGGGATACAGATCCAGTGTTTTCCATTCTTCTGTTGGCTTTATCCATTGCGTTGTTTTGAAAGTGATCTTCAAAGGCAGGTCAAATCCTTTCACGCAATTGCTGTAGCGATAGGAGAGTTTATATCCTTCAACCTTATACTCCAGCACAGGTATTTGAGTTGTACGCAGGTATTGATCAAAGGCCTTACTGAAATTATGTTTGCTTTGTTTATTGATATAATCTTCAACCTGCTGCGTGGTAACAGTTTGATGATAGAAGGTTTTATTCAGCCCTCTTAGTATCTGTCGCAGTAAAGTATCTCCAATTACCTGGCGTATGGAATGCAGCATATTACCGGATTTGGGATACATATCGCCGCTTCCTTCCTGGTTTACATTATATTCTCCAATGATGGGGATATCATTTTGTATGCCTTTGCGGGTACCGATGCAATAGGCATTACCAGCTTCTTTACCATACCAGTAATCGGTAAACAGGGTTTCACTGTAATTGGTGAAACCTTCATGTATCCACATATCGGCAATATCTTTAGAAGTAATGTTATTGGCAAACCATTCATGGCCGCTTTCGTGTACAATGATGAAATCCCATTTCAATCCCCAACCCGTTCCGCTGAGGTCTCGGCCCAGGTAACCATTCTTGAACCTGTTGCCATAGGCAGTGGCGCTCTGGTGCTCCATACCTAAATGTGGTGCCTGCACCAGTTTGTAGCCATCTTTATAAAAAGGATAGGGGCCAAACCAGTATTCAAATGCTTTCATCATTCGCGGGGCATCTTTAAATTGTTCTTTTGCCTTATCCAGTTCATATTCCAGTACCCAATAATCCATATCAAGTTTTCCCTTTTCACCCTGGTATACTTCACTGAAATGAGCATATTTGCCGATATAGGGTATAAGGTTGTAGTTATTGATGGGATTGGTAACAGCCCAGTCGTAGGTGGCTGTACCATCACCGTTATTTATCTTACCCCTGAAACGGCCGTTGCCCACACACATCAGTGAATCAGGGATCGTAATGTGCATTTCAGCGCTGTCGGGTTCATCTGCCTGGTGGTCTTTACAGGGATACCACACACTGGCGCCCAGGCCCTGGCAGGCAAGGCTTACAAAGGGATTATTGTTCTTATCCTTCTGCATAATTAAGCCGCCATCCCATGGCGGACGAATGGCGATACGGGGTTTGCCGTGATAATAGACATATATATAATTCCGCTTTTGCATAACGCCACCTTTCATCCAGCTGGCAGGTTCAATAAAATAAGCATTGCCATCCTGTGTAAATGGCACATTTCCCGTATTAGCAGTATTTCTTACAGCAATTACTTTAATACTGTCAAGTATCATTGGTTGCTGAAGATCTATTTGAATGGTACTGCCTTTTTTTAATACTTCAATGTCTATGATATTATACCCACTGATCGAACTGTCACTCAAGTTAAATTTCACATGCAGGTCATATTTCAATACATCCCACCAATCCCTCGTTGGCCCATAGGTACCACGCAGCGTATCGCCGTGCGTAAATGTTTTCAGCGGCTTTAAAGGCTGAGCCTGCATACCATTAAAAATGAAAAATGAAAAATGAAAAATGATGAATGCTTTCAGTTTTTGTTTCATGCGATTTTGTATATAAATGCTAATTTAGTTTTCTTTTATTGCATTCATGAACCATTCACATAATTTTATATCAGCCAGAAGAATCGCTACAATTCCTTATTACTTATTTTTCATTCCTTATTTATTATTCACAACTTCCTGCAAAGACCATACACATCCCGATAAAAAGATATTCCGTTACAACGAAAGCAGCGGCCTTGCCACACTCGATCCTGCATTTGCCAAGAACAAGCAGGTTATGTGGGCTGTTCACCAGCTCTATAATACGCTGGTGGAAATAGACAGTAATATGCAAATAAAACCCTCGGTGGCAAAGCGGTGGGAGATTAGCCCCGACAACCTCAGCTTTACATTTTATTTAAGAGATGACGTGTATTTTACAGAGGATGCCTGCTTTAAAAACACTCCCCGTAAGCTAACAGCAAAGGATGTGGCCTATAGTTTTAATCGCATACTGGATAAAAGCACTGCCAGTCCCGGCGCCTGGATATTTAACAACCGGGTTGACAGTGTTTCTCCTTTTACAGCACTCAGCGATTCCGTATTTCAATTAAAACTGCAAAGGCCCTTTCAATCTATCCTGGGTATTTTAAGCATGCAGTATTGCTCCATCATTGCCAGGGAAGCCGTTGATATGTACGGAAATGATTTTCGCCGCCATCCTGTTGGCACAGGCCCCTTTGCCTTTGTGGCATGGGAAGAGGGGCAGGCACTTATCTTAAAGAAGAATAAACAATATTTTGAAAAGGATGCGGCCGGAAATCGACTGCCTTACCTGGATGGCATCAAAGCAACCTTCTTCAATAGTAAGGCAACCGAGTTCCTGGAGTTTCAGCAGAACCGGCTGGATTTTATTGACGATATTGATCCTTCCTTTAAAGATGAAGTGCTTACTAAAACAGGTAATCTCAAAAAGGTTTGGGAAGATAAGATTGAGCTGCATAAACACCCCTACTTAAATATTGAATACCTGGGCATTTTGGTGGCTCCGGAAAATGAACTGGTAAAAAACTCCCCGTTGCGATTGCAAAAGATCAGGCAGGCAATCAATTATGGATTCAGCCGTAGAAAGATGATGCTGTATTTACGCAACAGTATTGGCATTGCAGCTGAAAGTGGCTTTGTACCGGCCGGCCTTCCTTCCTTTGATTCTGCAGCTGTGCATGGTTATCACTATGATGCTGAAAAAGCAAAACAACTACTGGCCGAAGCAGGTTTTCCCGAAGGCAAAAATCTTCCGGAAATTACCCTGCTTACTATTCCCATTTATGGCGACCTGGGATCGTACATAGCCAATGAATTACTGCAGATCGGCATTAAGGTAAAAGTGGAAGTGGTGCAAAAAAGCCTGCTGATGGAACAAACCTCCAAATCGCAGGCTGCGTTCTTTCGGGGAAGCTGGATCGCAGATTACCCGGATGCAGAAAATTATCTCAGTGTTTTTTATAGTAAGAACCCTGCGCCACCCAATTATACCAGGTACAGGAACCCTGCTTTTGATAACTTGTATGAAAAATCACTGTCAGAGAAAAATGACACAGCCCGTTATGAACTGTACAGGCAGATGGACCGCATCATCATCAGCGATGCGCCTGTGGTACCTCTCTGGTACGATATGGCAATACACCTGGTGCATAAGAACATCAGCAACTTTTATCCTAACAGTTTGAACCTGCTGGAACTGCGAAGGGTCAGGAAATCATAAAAGCTGTTACTATTAACCACGCAGTAACATAAATGGCCGTTAAAAAAACATAGTTTGCATCAACCTTTAAAATAAGTATATGAAACCGTATAAAAAACTGGTGACCTTAACAGCCCTGCTGGTTTTTGTTTTTATTGGCCTGGCAGCCTTTGAATCACCCGCCGGCAGTGAATTTAAAAACCTGCAGGTGCTTCCAAAAAATATTTCAGAAGATTCGCTGGATAAAATAATGGATGGCTTTAATGCAGGCCTGGGTGTTAACTGCGGATTTTGTCATGCCGAGAACAAACAGACCAAAGTACTGGAAGCAGAAAAGGACAGCAAGCCCGAAAAAGAAATTACCCGTAACATGATGCGAATGACCATGGACATCAATAAAAATTATTTTCAGTTCAACGAAGAAGTAAATGCCGCACAGGTGCAGGCGGTAACCTGCTATACCTGCCATAAAGGAACTGCCATACCAGAGAAGGAGAAAAAAGTGGTGAAGAAAGATCCTTTCAATTTTAAATCTAATTAGTAATTAAAAGCCGGTGACAAAAAGAGGTGGCACTTTTTAAAAAGGTGCCACCTCTTCTGCTTCGTAGTTTAGTGTTTCTTCAATTTACTTTTAAACACTTTCTCAAATTTTTCCAGTTTGGGCCTGATCACGAACTGGCAATAACCCTGCCCGGTATTGTTGTTATAATAATTCTGGTGATATTCTTCTGCGGGATAAAATATGGTAAACGGTTCCAGTGTGGTTACAATGGGGCTTGCAAATGCCCCGCTTTTATCCAGTGCTGTCTTATATTTTTCTGCCTTGGCTTTTTGTTCGTTGTTATGAAAGAAGATCACACTGCGGTACTGTGTGCCCACATCAGCGCCCTGGCGGTTTAATGTAGTGGGATCGTGTGTTTGCCAGAACACTTCCAGCAATTCATCAAAACTTATTTTTGCCGGGTCATAAACAATATTGAGGCACTCGGCATGGCCGGTTGTTTTGCTACAAACCTGCTCATAAGTTGGGTTAGGCACAGTGCCGCCGCTGTAGCCGCTGGTTACTTTTTCCACGCCTTCCAGCTGCTGAAAAATGGCTTCAGTGCACCAGAAGCAACCGGTGCCAAAAGTGGCTGTATCCAATGTTGATGTACTCATTACTTTATTCTCCTTTTTTGTTTTTACCTGATTGTCTTTCTGTGCGCAGGAACTTAATCCGATCAAACTGACCACAGAAATAAATAAAAATCGTAGCATGTTATTTAATTTATCAAAATATACGCAAAGTTAACAGGCATAGATTGTACAACAAGTTCCGGCAACAAAAGTTTAACAAGCCGGCAGGTTGTGATGCCATAGTCAGAAACTGTTACATTTGTGCTATGAGATTCATTTACATCATTACAGTATCCCTGATCCTGTTTTCCTGCAAACAAACCCCATCTATGGATAATATCAATGCATATGCCTTTCGTTTAAAACCCGGACAAGACCTTAAAACTGGTATACAAGACCTGGTTACCCAAAAGCAAATTAAAGCAGGTTGGGTTAGTACTTGTGTCGGCAGCCTGACAAATTATCAAATTCGGTTTGCCAACCAGCCCGGCGGCAGCACAGACAGTGGCCATTTTGAAATAGTAAGTTTAACCGGTACAGTCTCCGTGAACGGGTCGCACCTGCACATTAGCCTCAGCGACAGTACAGGAAAGACAATTGGCGGCCATTTGATGGAAGGCTTTAAGATATATACCACCGCCGAAATTGTGATCCTGAGCAGTAAAGCGTTTGTTTTTAAAAGGGAGAAGGATGGAACAACACCCTGGGAGGAACTGCAGGTGGAAAGCCCCCAAGATTAATTTTTCAGGTAGGGGAACTTTTTAATAAACTTCATCATTGTTTTGTCAATATTCTCAAACAGGGGAAATAAGATATTTTCCTTCTTCTTTTCTTTGTTTGAGTCTTGCTTTGTAAAGTGGCTATTCTGTGTTTTTGTTTCAAGTGTCCAAAAAGCTGTTTCAGATTCCCGGTCGGTATGGAATATCTGCATTTTCATCTCCTGGGTGGGTAAATTATTAAAAAGTAAATTTTGTCCCGGAGCTGCACTCAGTGCAACAGCAGCAGCTTCGCTATTTGGTTGTGCAAAAATAACATTGGGCGTAAGTATTGCGTCTACATCAAACATCCGGGCCAATTCAGTACGTGGCATATTGTACAGAACAAAATAACTTATCTTTTTTTCAGATAAGATACTGTCTGTAATTTCCACATCCTGTATATGTACTGTGTAGGGTTTCGTATAACTGTATTTTATTAGCCAGCGGTAGAGGTGTTCCTGTAAATCAGTAGCCATCATATGTCTCACTTCGGCCATTTCTTTTTCGGAAAATTGCTTTTGGTTGCTTTTTCGAAGATCGAAACGTACTTCAAAGGGCAATATAGCAATAGTTTTATGGCTTTTTATTTTAGCCCTGGCATCGGTAATACTGTTGGTAGTTGAGCATCCGGCAAGTGAAAAAACTGTCAGACAGTAAAACAATAAAGTTTTCATGAAAGTGAATTGATTAACCGAAATTAGCATTTTTAAAATGATCATTTCGTGAAATTCTTCCCTGAATCGGCACTCGTACAGCTTGAATATGAAAAAGTAAAGAACCTGCTTTCCCTGCATTGCCGTACCGAATTTGCCAAGCATAAAGCCGAACGGCTGCGCCTGCATACCAAAAAGGAATTCATAGAGACCGAACTGCAGCAAACCAATGAATTCAAGCTGCTGCTCATGGGTGGCCAGCCCTTTCCCAATGAGTTCACCCACAATACCAGTAAGGAATTAAAACTGCTGGGCATACCGGGCGCTGTGCTTACAGGAGAGCAGTTTTTGCTGGTAAGACGGCTGGCAGAGAATACCAACAGTATCTTTCGCTGGTTCGATAATGAACGAAGAACAGCATATCCGGCACTTAGCCTGGTGTTGAAAGATGCTTATTACGAAAAGCTTATTGTGGAAATGATTGATGAGGTGCTTGATGAAAGCGGCCATGTAAAAGACAATGCCAGCGAAGAACTGGCAGAAATACGGATGAATCTTTACCGCAAGCGAAATGAATTACGTAAAGTGTTCGACCGCATTGTGAGCAAACTGAACAAACAGGGATACCTGGCCGATATTGAAGAAAGTTTTTTGAATGGCCGCCGTGTACTGGCGGTTTTTGCCGAACAAAAAAGAACCGTAAAAGGCATCCTGCACGGCGAAAGCGAAAGCCGGCGCACCAGCTTTATAGAACCCGAGGAGACAACCGAACTCAACAATGCCATCTTTTCGCTGGAGAATGATGAACGCAGGGAGGTGTATAAAATACTGCGTAAACTGACGCAAAACCTCAGTATGTATGCTGACCTGCTGAAGACCTACCTCGACATGGCAGGTGAATTTGATTTTATAAGGGCCAAGGCAAAGTTTGCCATGGAATACAATGGCAATTATCCTGTTGTGCTGGACAAAGCTCATATCAAACTGATACAGGCTTATCATCCCTTACTTTACCTGTATAATAAATCCAATAAAAAACCAACCATACCGGTAGATCTTTCTCTTAACGAAAAACAACGCATCCTGGTTATCAGCGGCCCAAATGCCGGTGGAAAAACGGTAACATTAAAAACAGTTGGCCTTGTTCAGCTGATGATGCAAAGTGGTTTGCTGGTGCCTGTACATCCCGACAGTGAACTGGGCATTTTTAAACAGATCATGATCCATATCGGCGATACACAGAGCCTGGAGTTTGAATTGAGCACCTACTCATCCCATTTAAAAAACATGAAGCACTTCATGGAAAATGCCAATGGAAAAACCCTGTTCTTTATTGATGAACTGGGCAGTGGCAGCGACCCAAACCTGGGCGGAGCTTTTGCCGAAGTGATCATGGAAGAACTGGCTATCAAACACAGCTTTGGTATTGTGACCACGCATTACCTTAACTTAAAAGTGATGGCCAATAAAGTGGCCGGCATTATCAATGGTGCCATGCAGTTTGATGAAAAGAACCTGCTGCCCATGTACAAACTTATTGTGGGCAAGCCAGGCAGCAGCTATACTTTCTCCATTGCAGAAAGGATAGGGCTGGAGAAAAGACTGATTGATAAAGCCCGCAAACTGGTGGATGATGATCATTTTAACCTGGACAAACTGCTAAACCGAACTGAACAGGATCTGCAGCATATAGACAAGGAAAAGGCACAACTCAAAACATTACTGAAAGAAAACGAAGCACTTAAGAAGCAAATGCAGCAGGCCCTTGACAAGGTGCAGCACGAGCAGGAAATGGAAAAGATAAAACTGCAGAACAGGATCGCTGCAGATAAGATCATCTATTTAAAAGACATGGAACGCAAGCTGAAAGCCATGGTAATAGAATGGCGTAAAGCTGAGGACAAGGATAAAGTGGTGAAAATGATCCATGCGCTGCTCTTCCAGCAAAAGGAAAAGATAACAGCTGAAAAACAACAGAAGAAGCTGAACGAAAAATTTGAGGAAACGGGTGGGGAAGTGGTCATAGGTGCAAAAGCTAAAATGAAGCAGAACCGCCAGGTAGGCATAGTAAAAGAGATCAAAGGCAAAAAAGCCATACTGCAGGTAGGCGTAATGCCTATTACCGTGGCATTGAAAGACCTGGTGGTGGTGAAGGATAAAGAGTTGCCGGAGGCTTCTTCATAAACAATTTAGTTGGCATTGTTGTTTGCCCAAAACGAAGCAAAAAAGGGATATGGATCCGGTTACAGCCTGCCCGCAGGATTGGCGGCTTCCCGGATAAATAACAGCAAAAATTTAAACAGTATTGATCAGTGAACTTACTGATCGTACTTAAAATTTACCAGCATGCTCCAAGTCTGATTGCAACTGAGATCTGAATAATCTATTCAAAACCATAGCAGATCAAAGCTTAACATAACTATAGCTCAGAAACGGGCTTTAACCGTTAATGTCATGATTTTTTTGTTATCCCTTGTATCAGGATAAAAATTTAAAACCATTACCTGCAAAGGATTTTAAACATTTATACAAAATAGTTTTATAAATTTTTTGGAATAAAAAGTCTGTAATCTTACTTTTGCCGCGGAGAGATGGCAGAGCGGTCGAATGCGGCGGTCTTGAAAACCGTTGAAGCGAAAGTTTCCGGGGGTTCGAATCCCTCTCTCTCCGCTAAAAAATAAAAAATCCCGGTCAATAACCGGGATTTTTTATTTTGCTTCACCGGTTCAAAATCTCAACCGGTGAAGCAGTTTCTCTCCCTTCTATAATCGCCTTTTTCTTAAGATATAACGGCATAAAGCACAACGGTGATTCCTATGGGATTCCGGATAATCATGTTATTGGTAAATGCAGTACGAAATTTCACCCATCCTGACCCTTCTTTTGACCCATCCAAAACCATATCCTGCCAAGTGGCACCAAACACAATGATTGGCTGCAATAATTTCAACATTCAAAATAAAACTATTATGAAATATTACAGCCTTCTTTTTATCGCATTGTTTATTGTAATGGCCGGATGCCAGTCGCAGGCTCAGCAAACCAATCTTGCCAACCCTGTTTCAGATACCAGCAATATCGCTTCTTCAAAGGCACCCAAAATGCAGGTGGTATTTGCCCTGGATGCCACGGGCAGTATGGGCGGGCTTATTAGCGCTGCCAAGGATAAGATATGGAGCATTGTAAGCAGCCTTACCCAAACCGAAAAAACACCGGATATAGAAGTGGGATTAATTTTTTACCGCGACAGGGGCGATGATTTTATTACTAAGCGTATCCCGCTGTCCGATAGTATGGACCTGGTATATGCCGAACTGATGAAAATAGATGCCGCTGGCGGAGGCGATGGCCCTGAAAGTGTGAACCAGGGATTGAATGAGGCTGTTGAAATGTTTAAATGGGATAAAGATACCAGCACGTATAAAGCCGTGTTCCTGGTAGGGGATTATGAACCGCACATGAATTACCGTAATGATGTGCCTTATTATGTAACATGCGGCATTGCCAAAAGGAAAGATATCGTTTTAAACAGTATACTGATGGGCAACAATCCCAAAGCAGCCAAAGTGTGGAAGGAGATTGCACAGTGCAATGAAGGCGCTTATGTAAATGTGAATATGGATGCCAATGATATTAGTATAACAACACCTTACGATTCTGTAATTGCTGCCATTAACGATCAACTGGATAATTTGCAATACTATTATGGTTCACGTGGCCTTAAAAGTGCCAATTACAGTTATCAGTGGAAAGGGAAACAAAATGCAGCCGCAGCCACTCTTACAGTAAAAGCCCGCCGGGCTGAATATAATACCTTTGCCGCCGCCAAAAAAGCTAATGTAAAAAGTTACGAGTTGCTCAGCGACTTTGCTTCGGGCAATGTACGGCTTGATTCGCTGAAGCAGGAAGAAATGCCCGATGAATTCAGAAATCTGTCAAAGGACTCCATTGCAGTGCTGGTAAAACAAAAGGCACAGATGAGGGACAGCCTTCAGAAAGAACTTTTAAAAGCTGTCACTAACCGAAACCAGTATATCAATACCGAGCTGTCTAAAAAAAGTGAAGCAGAAGTGCAGGGCAGTTTCAGTAATATCATCTTCACCAATATCCAGAAACAAACACTTAAAAAGAAGATTGTGATCAGGGGCAAGGCAAAATATTGAGGTTCTTTAGCACCGGCAAAATGAAGAAAGCAGTTCAACTCTTTGAACTGCTTCTTTCATTGTACCTGCTCCGGGCTCACCATAATGCTGAGGAAATTCTATTAAAAAAACTGCATATAATCATGCTGTTTCACAAAAAATAAATACTTTGTATGTGTAAATTATCCATTAATGACCCATAGAACGCCGAACCCGGTAATTTGTCTCATTGCCTTATTTCTCAGCTGCACCACCGGCAGCTACGCACAAAACAGTTTCACCGATAAGATCCCTGAATGGAAAACCAAATTCCCAAAGGAAGATGTGGTGGCCAACCTGTTCAAAGAAACTATTAATTTTAGCCTTGAACCCGCTACGGCAGGCAGCCAGCCGAAAGTGACAGCCAAAGTATCATCCGAGACCGTGCTGGTGCCGGTAAAGGATTATCTAAAATATGATGACGGGCTTTTTTACAATGAACAGATTTCGGTGGAGAATATCAAAGTGCTGAATGCAGATAACAAAGAAGTGGCCATACAAAAACTCTGCGGCGATTACAGCGAGGAAAACATCTTTCACAGCGATGCTAAATTATGTATGATCAAATTTCCACTGGCAGAAAAAGGGAAACCTTTCAATTATACTTATCAGGAAAACTATCATGACATTAAATACCTGACCTCCTTTTATTTTTTACAGCGCTACCCGGTGGTTCAGCGCATCGTGCAGTTCAACATTCCATCCTGGCTGGAACTTGACCTGCGTGAATTCAATTTTGCCGGGTACAACATCCAGAAAACAAGTTCCAGGGAAGGAGATATCACACAAGTGGTATTTACCATCAGCAATAGCAGCGCTTATAAAAGCGAACCCCATTCACCCAATCATGCGCTCAGTTACCCGCACATCATCTGCGTGGCCAAAGCCTTTACCGACGCAGGAAAACGCAGCGTACTGTTCGAGAATGTGAAGGACTTGTACGGATGGTACAGCAGTATTTGCAGCAGCATCGGTAATAATCCCGATGCCGTTAAGGCAAAAGTTACTGAGCTCACCACCAATAAGAAGACCGACATGGAAAAGATAGAAAGCATTTTCTACTGGGTGCAGGATAATATACGATACATTGCTTTTGAGAATGGCATCATGGGCTTTAAACCCGATGCTGCACAAAACGTGTTCAAAAATAAATATGGCGATTGCAAGGGCAAGGCCAACCTGTTAAAGACCATGCTCACTGTGGCAGGGTTTGATGCAAGGCTTACCTGGATCGGTACATCTGACCTGCCATACGATTATTCGCTTCCGTCCCTGTCGGTTGATAATCACATGATCTGTACAGTGATCCTGAATGGCAAAAAGTATTTCCTGGACGGTACAGAAGAGTATATTGCTTTGGGCGATTATGCACAACGCATACAGGGTAAGCAGGTGCTGATAGAAGATGGTAAGAATCACATACTGGATAAAGTACCTGAATTTACGGCTGAAAGAAATAAAGTGACCATCAGCAATAAGATGGCAGTAGCCGAAAATCAGCTCAGCGGCAGTTCAGTGGCCGATTACAATGGTGAGTCAAAGATATCGGTACAAAGTGCTTATGCGGCCATCAAGAATGATAAGAAGGCAGAGAGCCTTGCCGATTTTGCACGCAGCAATAATGATAATATCGAAATATCGAACCTTACCAATTCCGATTTTAACGATCGCCAGAAACCCCTGCAGCTTAAATATAATTTTAAAGCCAACAACCAGGTTACCCGAACCGGAAACGAGCTGTATGTGGTAATGGATTGGGAAAAGGAATTTGCCGGACTGGAAATGAAACCCGACAGGAAGAACGATTACGAATTCAACCAGAAATATTACCTCACAACGCAAACCGAACTTACCATACCGGAAGGCTACAAGGTTGATTATATCCCGGCCGCTTTCAAAAAAAGCACGCCCGGCTGGTCATTCGAAGGGAGCTATGTTAACAGGGGAAAGAGCATCCTGTACACAAAGACGATCGTTATCAACAAGCCGATTTTAAAGAAAGCCGATTTCGAAGGCTGGAACAGCTTTATCGCCGACATCAACAAATTCTATAACGACCAGGTGGTACTAACCAAATAACCATAAACAAGCACACATGATCCGCTATTGCCTTACATTGATCATACTGGCATTACTTCCGGTATACAGCTTTTCGCAAACGCCCTCTGTAGGCGAAAAAATAGAAGACGAATTTAAAGTGACCGCCATTCCTGAAAAATGGAAGAACGAAAGCGCTGTTATCATCGGCATGAAGGAAGAATACCTGTTTAAACGCCAGGTTCAGCGGGGCAAAACCACTGCAGGGGTGAACATTAAAGAATATGTACACAAAAGGATCAAACTGCAGGATAAAAATGCTGTTGAAAAATTTTCCACCTTCTATTATGTTACTATCGGCAGTGATGGTAAAGCGGAATACAAAGTAATTAAAGCCGATGGAAAGGAAGTTGAAATTGATATGAAGAACGCCATCGAAGAAGAGCAGGATGTACCGGATATTTATAAGCCAATCTATTTTAAACTGAAAGTAAAATCGATGAAGATCGCCATACCCGACCTGGAGATCGGAGACATCATCGACTACACCATCAATTCCACACTAGATTGGGATATGAAAACAGAAGGCATCAATTTTACCCCCTTTATTTTCTCCCTGTCAAATAATTACCCCACCTTATACCAGCAATACCGCTTTACCATGGCTAATGGTATGAAGGTAAAATATCGCAGTTACAACGGGGCTCCTAATCTGAAGTTCGATCCCAAGGCTTCTGTATATGGCGAAAGGGAAACCTATCTCAGTTATTACTTCCTGGATAAAGACCGTGAAAAGTCGGATGATGAACGCTGGAGTTATGAGCTGAGGAATACGCCCAGTGTAAAATTCAGGGTGGTGTTCCTGGATTATGACCCCGGAGACAGAACATTGGGTGAAGCCACAGTTGACCGTTCGGGACTTGATTATGAGACGGTATACAAAGCCTATGCCGGCGCGGCATTGTACAATACAACCGTAGTTTCATCGCTGGTGGCTTATACCACGCAGTACATTCTTAAAAAGAAAGAATCAGGCGCTTTAAAAACAGATGTGGAGGTGGCTAAAGAAACTTATTACTGCCTGCGCAAGGTATTTTTGGAAATGTATTACAAAGGGCCCGTGCATTCTGACCTGGAGAAATACTTCACCGGCAAAAAACTTTACAAAAAGATATTGAAGGCCGAAGCAAAGGAGGATAATAAGAAAGAGGAAAAAGAGGATGAGATCAGAATGAATGCGGTTACTTTTTGTACGGCGTTACGAAGCGCTTTAAAAACACAGGGCATCGAATCGGAGCTCTTCGTGTATGTGCCGCGAAAACTGGGTGGCTGGCGTGATGCCATTTTTATGGAGGAACTGGACTTTGTAATGCGGGTAAAACTTAAAGACAAAGCCTATTACCTGGAAGCGATTAATAATTTTGATGCATTCGGCACTCCGCATTCTTACCTGGAAAACGCCGAGGGACTTAGCATACGCTATGATGAAGCAGACAGCTATTATAAAGTTACAGCCCCCGCAACACCGGCAGCTTCGAACCTGGAAAGACAGGAAACTATGGTAAATTTCACCCCGGCGATGGATATAGTGGAGGTGGAACGTATCAGTTCCTATACAGGATCACAAAAAGCCGACCTGATTGGCAAGGCAAACCTGGACAGGGAATACCTGAACAGGGATTTTGAGAAATATTATGCCGAACCGCTTACCAAAGGAAAAAAGAATGATGCTGCAACGCCGGTCAATAATAAGTACGAATATGCAGATAAAGACGAACAGGTAAAAGAGCGAAAAGAACTTTTTGAAAAGATCATTAAAGAGGACGACCTGGACGTGGATAAATACAACAATTTTGAATTGTTACAGGACGGGCGCACCGGCGATACTGCCATGCTTAAATACAAGGAAAATTTCAGCCTGAAGAAATTGGTGAGCAAGGCAGGCAAAAATTATCTTTTTGAAGCCGGCAAACTGATAGGAGGACAGCTAAAACTGGAACCCGGCGAACTGAAGGAAAGAAAGACTGATATCTGGATATCTTCGGCCATTACTATCGAGAACATCATTACTGTAAATATTCCGGACGGTTACACAGTTGATGGCTTGCAGGACCTGAACATCAGTATTGATAACCCCAGCGGGGCATTCATCAGCACAACAGCCGTTAACGGTAACAAACTTTTGATCACTACAAAAAAGGTTTATAAAAACACTTTTGATAAAAAAGAAGCCTGGCCAAATTACATTGCATTCCTGGAGCCGGCTTATAAACTAAGTCAGGCAAAAGTGGTGCTGAAAAAGAAATAGGTGCTGAACAGATCATTTTGTAAAAACCGTCGTTTTTACGGCGGGTTTTATTTTACCTTTGCCATTCCATGAAGCATCTTTCCTCCCTCAATAAATATTTTTGGAAATACCGCTGGCATTTTTTGCTGGGTATCCTGTTTGTGGTACTTACCAACTATTTCCGCATACTGGCGCCGCAACTCACGGGTTATGTGGTCAATACCGTAGTTGAATCGATCAAACCGGCAGGAAAGGAGAGTACAGCACTTACAAAAGCTGAAAAGAATTATGATTTTACGGTAAAGCTGGTTATTGACCAGTTTGAGCAAAAACCGGCTCACAGAATATTGTACGCAGGCATCACTCTTTTTGTGATTGCCATAATCAGTGGTTTTTTCATGTTCCTGATGAGGCAGACCATCATTGTGATGAGCCGGCATATCGAATACGATCAGAAGAACGAAGTGTTCCGGCATTACCAGCAACTGGATACCAATTTTTACAAAACACACAGCACGGGCGACCTTATGAACCGGATAGCCGACGATGTGGGCAAAGTGCGTATGTACACCGGCCCGGCATTGATGTACTTCATCAACCTGGCCGCCGTATTGGGCTTTAGTATTTTTTTTATGTTCAGGGCAAGCCCGAAACTAACCCTGGTTGCCCTGGCGCCCCTGCCCATACTGGCTGTTACCATCTATTTTGTTAATACCATCATCAACAAAAAAAGTGAACGCATACAATCATTGCTGAGCGACCTCACTACCAATGCACAGGAGTCCTATTCCGGCATCCGGGTCATTAAATCCTTCGTGCAGGAGAAAGCTATGATGGGCTTTTTTAAAAAGAACAGTGAAGCTTACCGCGATAATGCATTAAGCCTTGCAAAAACAGAAGCTATTTATTTTCCCAGTATGGCCCTGCTGATCGGCATAAGCACTTTAATTACCATTATGGTTGGAAGCCTGGATATTGTAAACCAGGTGGAAGGTGCCAGTCCCGGCAGGATTGCCGAATTTGTGATGTATATACAGATGCTTACGTTCCCGGTAAGTGCTATTGGCTGGACGGCCAGCATGACACAACGTGCAGCCACTTCGCAAAGAAGAATAAACGAATTCCTGCATACAGAACCCGGTATTTTGAATGAAAAAGAACCTGTGAACAGCAGGCTGAAGGGAAATATCAGCCTCAACGGGGTGAATTTTACTTATCCCCACACAGGTATCCATGCCTTAAAGGATTTTACGCTGCAGATTGACCAGGGGCAGAAGATTGCCGTAGTGGGAAGGACAGGCTCGGGTAAATCCACGCTGGCCCAACTGTTGCTGCACATGTACGAACCGCAGCAGGGACTGATAAGTTATGACGGTATCCCGATAAATAAGCTTGACATCAAAAGTTTGCGCAGCCAGGTGAGTTATGTACCACAGGATGTGTTTCTATTTAGCGAAACGGTACGCAATAACATTCGTTTCGGCCTGGATAACGCTTCTGTGGAAGCAGTGATCAACGCTGCCCGCCAGGCCGGTATCCATAACGAGATAGAGAAATTTCAGCAGGGCTATGATACACAGATAGGGGAAAGGGGTGTAACCCTGAGCGGGGGGCAAAAGCAACGCATTTCCATAGCCAGGGCAATGATAAAAGACCCTGGCATTGTGATCTTTGATGATTGCCTGAGTGCCGTGGATGCCCGTACCGAACAGGAGATCATTGGCAACCTGTACCGCTTTTTAGAAAACCGCACGGCCATCATAATTACCCACCGCATTTTTGCCCTGTTCAACTTTGATAAGATCATCGTACTGGACGAGGGCCGCATTGTGGAACAGGGTACCCACGAACAGCTGCTGGCCGCCAATGGCTATTATGCCGAAATGTATAAAAGGCAGCAGGAGCAGGACAAACAGGCTTAGCACCCCCCCCCTTTTGAAACCCGCTTTTTTGCTAAATACCAAATAATCAATCATATATTTTGTAGAATGGAAAACAATTTTATCTTTGCTTCACCTTAAAAGGTTAACCGTTAAAACTAAAACTAAATTAAACAGTGGCGTACGAAAACAACGAAAAGAAAATGGACAGCGTTTACAGTAAACGCATCAGGGCCGGCAAACGCAGAACTTACTTTTTTGATGTAAGGGAAACACGTGGCAATGATTATTACCTGACCATTACAGAAAGCCGCAAGCGCTTCGACAGTGACGGATACGACAGGCATAAGATCTTTTTGTACAAAGAAGACTTTAACAAATTCATCAAAGGTTTGAACGAGGCAGTGGATTATGTTAAGACTGAGCTGATGCCTGATTTCGATTTTGATGCTTTTAACCATGATACGCCATATGAAGGCGAAGACGGACAGACATACAGCAATGAAGCAGCAACTGTAGCAACAGAGCCTGCTGTAGCCAGTGCTGCAACTGAGGAGCCTGTTACCGGAGAAACTCCTGCAGCTGATACCTCATCAGAAACCAGCGGCCCGGCCGATAACGGAAGTACTGAGGTGGTTGATAAGTGGTAATAATTACATACACCAAAACTAATTGCAACAGGTCCTCCCGAAAAGGGAGGACTTTTTTTTGGCACTATATTCTATTAACTGATAAAAGGAAAAGGTTAAATTGCAAACAATGAGAACGATACTGATCAGTTTTTTAATGCTGGCAGCCACCATGCCAGCACTGGCGCAAAACAGTTGTAATATTAAAAGGGCAGCTGCCTGGTACACTGCTTCCATGCCGGGCACCAGGATGGCCGATGAGAATGGTAATCCCATCAATCCCAAGCCGGTCATTACCCGCTTTATTTATGTGGAATACAGCGGGTCCAAAGCACCCGATATTAAAAGCATAACATATAACGGCGCCGAACTGCAGTTCTCCGTTGTAAAACTTACTGAAAAAACAGTGTGGGCAGGCGACAGGCAGATCAATCCTAAGAACAGCATGACAGCCCGGAAAGGGAATGCTCTTTTAAAAATTGACCTCCATCCATTTGATGGAAAGGAAATGCCAGAAGAAAACTGCAAAAGCATCGTGATAAGATCCAGGGTGGCAGGCAGGCTTTGCAGGTATTATGTACCTGCTGAAACAGCATTTGCAACCCACCCGGCTTACTGATCAGCGCATTTTCTTAAAAGCTTCTATCAAACCATTGGTTGAACTGTCGTGAACCGTTGAAGCAGTTTCCTGCCCCAGTTCCGGTAATATCTTATTGGCAAGGGCTTTGCCCAGTTCCACTCCCCATTGATCAAAACTGTAAATATTCCAGATCACCCCCTGCACAAATATTTTGTGTTCGTATAAAGCGGTTAACTGGCCCAGGGTAAACGGGGTGATCTGTTTTAGTAAGAAGGAATTGGTAGGCCGGTTACCTTCAAAGACCCGGTACGGATTACTGTGTTCAGTTCCATTCATCAGCGCTTCTGTCTGGGCAAAGAAATTGCTCATCAGTTTTTGATGATGATCGCCGGAAGGATTATGGCTGATGGCGGCGCCAATAAAATCGCAGGGTATTATCTGTGAACCCTGGTGAATGAGCTGGTAAAAAGCGTGCTGTCCATTGGTTCCGGGCTCGCCCCAGATAACAGGCCCTGTGGAATAAGTAACTTTCTCCCCGTTACGGTCAACATACTTACCATTACTTTCCATATTTCCCTGCTGAAAATAAGCTGCAAAGCGGTGCATGTACTGGTCGTATGGAAGAATGGCTTCTGTGGCTGTACCAAAGAAATTACCATACCAGATGCCGATGAGGGCCATCAGCACAGGAATGTTCTTCTCAAAAGCCGTTTCCCTGAAGTGGATATCAGTGGCTTCGGCACCCTTTAAAAGCTGTTCAAAATGATCGTAGCCAATCGTTAAAGCAATCGAGAGGCCAATAGCACTCCACAAACTGTAGCGGCCGCCCACCCAGTCCCAGAAAACGAACATATTCTTCGGATCTATGCCAAATTTCACCACTTCCTTATCATTGGTACTGAGGGCAACAAAATGTTTGGCAATATGCGCTTCCTCCTTTGCCTGTTGAAGGAACCATTCCCTTGCCGTATGGGCATTGGTCATGGTTTCCTGGGTGGTGAAGGTTTTACTTGCAATTAAGAACAGGGTTTCTTCAGCATTCACTTGCTTAAGCGTTTCCACAATATGCGTTCCATCCACATTGCTTACAAAATAAGTTTCAATGCCATCAATCCAATAAGGTTTCAGGGCTTCGGTTACCATAACAGGTCCCAGGTCGCTGCCACCAATACCAATATTGACGATGTACTTTATTTTTTTACCGGTATAACCCTTCCACCCGCCGCTATGAACCGCCGCACAAAAATTCTTCATCTGCTGCTGTACCTGTTTAACTGCCGGCATCACATCAACCCCGTCCGTAAATACAGGTTGATCAGAAAAATTACGTAAAGCTGTATGCAATACCGAACGGTTTTCGGTGCCATTGATCTTTTCGCCGGTAAACATCGCTTCTATGGCTTCTTTCAGCTTACAGTCATTGGCCAGTTCCAGTAATATCTCCACTGTGTTTTCCGTGATGATGTTCTTGGAATAATCAAAAAGTATATCACCCATTTGTATGGAGAACTTATCAAACCTTTCCGGATCATTAAAGAAAAGGTCTTTCATCCGCACGTTTTCAAACAGGTTCTTATGCTGCTGCAATGCCTGCCAGGATGGGGTTGTAGTTGGATTAATTTTTGGGAACATAGTATAAACCAGGAATTAGAAGTTAAGAATAAAGAAATTAATTGAAGCAGTACTGCTACAGGTCATCATACTCATACAGAGGATCAATATGCGTACCAGCTTTCATTTCACATACCGGCTTAATGATGCCATCCTTCAATCCATACACCCAACCATGCAAGTCGGGCCTTTGCTCATTTTTCCAGGCACGTTGTATAATGGAGGTTTTGGCCAGGTTCAATAACTGTTCCTGTACATTCAGTTCCACCAGCCGGTCAGTCTTTTTTTCCTCATCGGCAAAAGCATCCAGTTCTTCGCGGTGAATTCGGTAGATATCCTTGATATTGCGCAGCCACATATTAAGCACCTGGCCAAAATCACTGTTGGTGGTGGCAGCTTTTACACCACCACACCCATAATGACCGCATACGATCACATGTTTCACTTTCAGGTAGTTCACTGCATAGTCAAGCACACTCAGCAAATTTACATCGGTATTGATGACCAGGTTGGCCACATTACGGTGTACAAAGATCTCTCCGGGCTGCGTGTTGGTGATCTCATTAGCCGGCACCCGGCTGTCGCTGCACCCGATCCACAGGAACTCCGGTGTTTGTATATCCGACAGGTTTTTGAAGAAATTCGGGTCACTGGCCACTTTGGATGCCGCCCAGGCCTTATTGTCGTCCAAAAGCATTTCGTATGGGTGCATAGTTACTGTTTATTGATTGGTACGAAGGTAAACCATGTACAACAAAAAACGTCCTGCATTTGCAGGACGTTCCTTGTTATTTAAAGGTTATGCTTATTGTATTTTAGGTATCATTCCCCGGATGCCCATATCTATGACCGCATCTCCATGCTCGGGATCATAAGTACTGTTGCCATCCGCATCGATCCATTCAAAACTTTTATTGGTGGAAAGCGAAACAATGATATTGATGTCATTTGTTTCGTTACCGGTAACAATCAATGGCGTTGTAAACTGTGCCGTTACAAGACAGCTTCCGGCAGGTATGGGCGAACTGGCAAACAATGGATTGGGAACCGTGGTGGCACCCGGCGGGGCCTGCCCCTGGCTTAAAAAACCTGTACCAAACACTGTACCTTCCACAGCCCAGTAACCCTGCAGTTTATTGGCATTGATGGTAACGGTGGAATCTTTCACTTTATAGGTTTTCAGATAGGTATTAAACCCGATAAAGGAAGCAACCGTGGCATCAATGGTTTGCCCGAGTGCATTCATATACACATTATAATTCTGGTAAGCCAGCGAAACCCGCAGGTAGTTGTAGGTTCCTGCCGCAAAGTTCTTTACGGGCACACTTAAAAATACCTGGTTATTGCCTGCAAACTTAGAATTTGAAAAATCAATGGCGTTGGATCCACCGGTTGTTACTTCGGGTGCCCGGTACAGGATAGCGCCGCCGCCGAGGGCAGTGAATGCATTGGGAGTAAGCTCCACATAGTGGGCACTCATGCTGTTAAAGCGGGGAGATTGTCCCTTATGCCCGGCTGGCATGGCTGCAGGCTGGCCAAGTGCATTTAATCTTACCTGGGTGGAATCGAACTTAAAGATAAAATTGACTTTGGCGGTTCCGTTACCAACTGGTACAGGATCTTCGGCATTTTTTTCGCAGGAACTAAATACAATAAGGGCGGGCGCCACCGCAAGCAGGGTTCGTAGCTTCATTGTTGGTTTGATTTGGTTAGGTAAAAGTGGCGTCGATGGCAGTGATGCAACAATTACAATGCCCCGATTACTTCCAGCAGATTTTTTAGCATTTCTTTAGTAAAGTCCAAATGCGTTACCATTCTTACCTGGGTTGCCGAAATAGCCAGGCACAGAATATCATACTTAGCCAGTTTTTCACAAAGTGATTTGGCTGTGTAGGAACTGCCCACCACCTCGAAGATCAGGATATTAGTTTCCACAGGCATTATTTTACCAATAAAATCCTTTTTGGCAAGGGCTGCTGCCACCTGCTTTGCATGATCATGGTCTTCGGCCAGTCTTTCTATATTGTTTTCCAGGGCATATATACCGGCAGCCGCCAAGTAACCAGCCTGTCGCATACCACCGCCAAATACCTTACGCACCCGGCGGGCCTGTTTAATGAAATCGTGTTTACCAAGCAGCAAACTGCCCACCGGAGTACCCATTCCCTTGCTGAGGCAAATGGAGATGGAATCGAAAACCTCTCCATATTGTTTGGGATTTTCATTCATGGCCACCAGGGCATTCCAGAGCCGGGCCCCGTCTAAATGCAGTTTTAAATTATTATCGGAGCAAACCTCTTTAATTAATTGAATTTCACTAAAATCATAACAGCTTCCGCCACCCCGGTTGGCAGTGTTCTCCAGGCTTACCAGCCTTGTTCGGGCCTTATGCACATCATCGGGATTGATGGATTCCCTGACCATATCTGCTGTGATCCGGCCCCGCTCACCATCCAGGGGCTTTACCTGGCAGCCACTGTTGAAGGCAATACCGCCGCCTTCATAAATGTACACATGGCTCACTTTATCGCAGATCACTTCATCGCCGGGCTGTGTATGGCATTTGATGGCGATCTGGTTGGTCATGGTGCCGCTGGGACAAAAAAGGGCCGCCTGCATGCCAAACAGGCTGGCAGCCATGGATTCCAGCTTATTAACGGAGGGATCCTCGCCAAAAACATCATCGCCCACGGGCGCTTTGAACATAGCTTCCAGCATGGCCGGCGAGGGTTTGGTAAATGTGTCGGAACGTAAATCTGTTATCATAAAGACAAAGGTAGGGCGGAAAGGGCATAGTGCATGGGGTTTGGGGGGCCGTTGATTCGTTAATCGGTTAATCGGTTAATCCGTTAATCGGTGGGTCAGTATGAGGGTTTTTGCAGTATTTTATCTGTGAGGCGTTGAACGTTGTTCGTTGTTGGTGAAGCTCAATGGTTTATCGGCCACTCCACAAACTATGGACCATCGACCATCGACCATCGACCATTGACCATCGACTATCGACCATCGACCATCGACCATCAACTATCGACTATCGACCATGGACTATCAACTATCGACCATCGACCATGGACTATCAACTATCAACCCATGATCAAATCACCCCCCTGCATTTATCCACCATTCATCCTATTTATGCACTTTCATTATGAAATACGGCTGTTATTTGGTAACTTTGCACACATTTTTTAGCAGGAATACCGGCATTAACCATCAATTTGCAACGTTTTCCCAACAAAATCTGTCTATTCAGTGTTCTATTTTAGTAACTAATACAGTACAATGAGGCAACTTAAGATCGCAACCCAGATAACCAACCGTGATTCACAAGCGGTTGAGAAATATCTGCAGGAAATTTCCAAAATCTCGATGATCACTCCTGAAGAGGAGACCATTTTGGCCCAAAAGATCAAGATGGGAGACCAGCGTGCATTGGACAAATTGGTGCAGGCCAACCTTCGTTTTGTGGTATCTGTGGCTAAGCAGTACCAGCACCAGGGCCTTTCACTTAGCGATTTGATCAACGAGGGCAACCTCGGCTTAATTAAAGCGGCACAACGCTTCGATGAAACAAAAGGTTTCAAATTCATTTCTTACGCTGTGTGGTGGATTCGCCAATCTATACTACAGGCGTTGGCAGAGCAGGGCAGATTGGTCCGCCTGCCTCAAAACAAAATTGGCACTTATAACAAAGCTAACAAAGCTTACATGGCTTTTGAACAGGAACACGAGCGTGAGCCGTCAACTGAAGAATTAGCCGAATTACTGGAAATGAGCGAAACGGAGATCAACAATATCTTCCAGAGCAACACCCGTCACACTTCCCTGGATGCACCCGTGCACGAAGCAGAGGATGTGGCCATGGGCGACCTGCTGAAAGGCGGCGACGAGACCGACGAAGATGTGATGCACGATTCGCTGAAGAACGAGATCCGCAGGGTATTGAAATCCCTGAGTCCCCGTGAGGCAGAGATCGTGAACGCTTATTTTGGCCTGGATGGCGAAAATGGTGTTACCATCGAACAGATCGGCCAGAAATACGACCTCACCAAGGAACGTATCCGCCAGATCAAGGAAAGGGCCATCAAGCGTTTGCAGAAAGCACGTTACAGTGGCGCCCTGAAAGCTTATTTGGGATAACAGTAACTACTCAAATAATAAAAGTCCTTCTGCCAAAAGCAGGAGGACTTTTTTATTCAGGGAATTGCCAGGCTGAGCTTGTCGGGGCCGCAAAACACTAAGGGAGTTTTTTTTAAACCGGCAAAATCCAAACATAAGGTGCTCCAGAATTGTTGATTAATATTAACAGCATCACTGATTGAATTCAACCCTTCATCATTTATTTTTGCAGTGCCATGAAGCAACTCATATTTCTTCTTATTACAAGCACCCTGTTCATATCCTGTGAAAAGGACATCAATTTCAACCTGAAATATGCCGAACCAGTATTGGTGGTGGATGCCCAGGTGGAGAACGGCGAAGCCCCTGTGGTGGCACTCAGCAGCAGCCTCAGCTTCTTCAGCGCCATCAGTCCGCAGATACTCGCCAATTCCTTTGTACATAATGCAGATGTTACCATAAGCAACGGTACACTTACACACAAACTGAAAGAATACCAGGTACCAACCGGCAACGGCTATTTCATCTACTACTACAGCATCGATTCATCCAGCCTGGCAACGGCTTTTGTGGGCGAGTTCAACAAACAATATGATCTCATCATTAAAACCAACGGACAAACCTATACAGCCAAAACATTTATCCCTGCACTCACCAAAAAATTCGACAGCATCTGGACAAAAGCAGCACCACCCAATGTGGATACTTCCAAAAGGATACTGATGGCAAGGGTAACTGACCCCCCGGGACTGGGAAATTATGTACGCTATTATACAAAGAAGAACAGCGAACGCTTTTTACCGGGTACCAACTCGGTCTTTAACGATGAGATAGTGGATGGTACCACCTACCAGGGCCAGGTGGACCCCGGGGTCGACCGCAACCTGCCTGCACCCACCGGCGATGATAAGTTCTTTGCCCGTGGCGATACCATCACCTTCAAATTATCGAATATAGACAAGGCCAGTTTTACTTTCTGGAACACCTGGGAATTTAACCAGCAAAGTATTGGAAACCCCTTTTCTCAACCGGGCAAAGTAATCGGCAATATCAGTAATGGAGCACTGGGGGCCTTTTGCGGCTATGCATCACAAGTTGCAACCATCATTGCAAAATGATGGGATAATTTGAAGATTTGATAATTTGAAGATGAAGAACTTTATTTGCATCACAATTACCAAATCTTCAAATTGCCAAATCAGTAAATCAGTAATAAGTTTTTATGTCAGCAGAAAAAGTACATTGTTTAATTATAGGATCGGGGCCGGCAGGATATACGGCTGCTATATATGCCTCACGTGCAGGCTTGAACCCGGTACTGTACCAGGGTATCCAGCCCGGGGGGCAGCTTACCATTACCACCGAGGTTGAAAATTATCCCGGTTATCCCGAAGGGATCCAGGGCCCTGATATGATGGTCCATTTCGAGAACCAGGCCAGGCGCATGGGCGCTGATATACGTTACGGACTGGCAACCAAAGTTGATTTTAATACACGCCCGTTAAAAGTTGAAATTGATGAGGAGAAATGGATAGAAGCAGATTCTGTTATCATTTCAACCGGCGCTTCGGCCAAATGGCTGGGACTCGAAAGCGAGCAGCGCCTCAACGGATATGGCGTTAGCGCCTGTGCTGTTTGCGATGGTTTCTTCTTTAAAGGAAAGGAAGTGGCCATTGTCGGGGCAGGGGATACAGCAGCCGAAGAAGCACTTTATCTCTCTAAAATATGCAGCCAGGTTCATATGATCGTGCGCAGGCATGAAATGCGTGCCAGCAAAGTGATGCAGGAAAGGGTGCTTGCCACTCCCAACATACAGATATACTGGAACAGTGAAACGGATGAGATACTGGGCGATAAGAAAACAGAAGGTGTTCGCATAAAGAATAACCAAACAGGGGCCCTGCAGGAAATACCCGTTAGCGCTTTCTTCGTGGCCATTGGCCACCAGCCCAATTCAGATATTTTTAAAGGTTTTATCGATATGGACGAAGCCGGGTATATTAAAACCATACCGGGTACTTCCAAAACCAATATAGAAGGGGTTTTTGCAGCAGGCGATGTGCAGGATAAAATTTACCGCCAGGCCGTTACAGCAGCCGGCAGCGGATGTATGGCAGCACTTGATGCAGAAAGGTATTTAAGTGAGAAAGGACTACATTAAATTTATAAATATCGGATGTGCGAATATCGAATGTGGCTAAACATTCGACATTCGATATTCGATATTCAACATTCACACATTCGATATTCGACATTCACAAATTCGACATTCAATATTCGCACATTCAACATTCACCATGTTCACCATCTCCCTCCATAACCTGGTATTCCATGCTTTTCACGGACTGTATGAGGAAGAGACTGTTTTGGGCAATGAATTCATCGTGAATGCAAGTGTGGACTTTGATTCAGACGAACCCGTCCATAACCTCCGGCAAACCATCGACTATGTGGCTGTTTACGATATCATTAAACAGCATATGCTGCAGCCCACGCCCTTACTGGAAACGCTGGCACAACAAATTACCCAGGCCATACTGGACTTTGATAACCGCATTGAACAGGTCAGCATTTCAATAGAGAAAAAAAATCCCCCCATCAGCCACATGCAGGGTTCGGTAAGTGTTGCCTGTAAGAAAAGGCGCAGCTAAACCGTAAATCTCTAATAGCTAATCATAAATGCCATACTGCTATCGTAATAGCATTCAGGCTGCCTGTCCTTATCAATATCGGGGACCCCAGTCGATGTCGGGTTGATGCAGATGCGGGAAACTTCATGCGGGACTGTTTAATAATCTTGCTGTCAGGCTGAACCCCGTCGAAGCCGGGTTGAACTAGCATACCGTTATATATCTTAGCTAAACAGTATTTTACCAAAACGGATTAATTATACCATACCGCCTTCGACGGGGCTCAGGCTGACAGCTCTTGTAAATTCAGCAGTTTGCAATAGCCTCCTGCGTATTCGCCTTTCAATCTAAAAGCTGTCCGCTGCCTGTCCCAATTATATCGGGGAGCTAGTCGAAACTGGTTTGATGCAGATTACTGGCTACTTGATACCTGGTATGGGGTACTGGTTAATAATTGCGCTGTCAGGCTGAGCCCCGTCGAAGCCGGGTTAAAGAATAATACCTTTCACAATACCGGTTTCACCTCCACATTAATTTGCTGTATCTTCGAAAGCTAAATTCAGTCAATGAAAAAGATCACAAGCAGTTTGCTGGCAATACTGATAATGGTTATCAGTGTACAGGCACAGGAAGATATCAAGGTCGATTCAAAATACGATCCGCATGCGCTCTTTGGCCCGGTGTTCTATACCACGGGGGGCACCATTAGCCGTGCTGCCACGGGCGAGCCCAATGTTGGCTACTGGCAAAACAAAGCCGACTACCAGATCGATGTATCACTCAATGATGCAACCAACCAGGTAAAAGGTTCTGTCATCATCACCTATAAAAATAACAGTCCGCATGCATTGCCATTTTTATGGTTGCAGCTTGATCAAAACCTCTTCAATAAAGAAAGCCGCGGTCAGGCCCGCATGCCCCTGGATTCACGCAGCCGTTATGGCGACAGTAAGAGCGATTTTAACGGCGGCTACAAAATAAGCGCTGTTAAACTGCTGACTGAAAATGCCGACGCTAATTATATCATTACCGACACCCGCATGCAAATACGCCTGCCCAAATCTTTAAAGCCCGGCGGTGATGTGGTTAAAATTAAAATAGAATACTCCTTCACCATACCTGAATATGGGGCCGACCGTTGCGGTATCCTCAAAACAAAGAATGGAAACATTTTTGCCGTGGCGCAATGGTATCCCCGCATGTGTGTGTTTGATGATGTGGAAGGATGGAACACGCTGCCATACCTGGGGCCAAGTGAATTCTACCTGGAGTATGGCGATTTTGATGTGAACATCACTGCACCCGCCAATCATATTGTGGTGTGCAGCGGCGAACTGCTAAACGAAGCAGAAGTGCTCACCGCCACCCAGCAAAGCCGCATGGCACAGGCAAAGAAAAGCGATAAGACCGTGATGATACGCACCGAGGCGGAAGTGACCGACCCGGCTTCCCGTCCTGCAAAATCAACGCTTACCTGGCATTACAAGATCAGCAATGCCCGTGATGTGGCCTGGGCAAGCAGCAAAAGTTTTATCTGGGATGCAGCCAAAATGAATTTGCCAAGCGGCAAAACCGGGCTGGCCATGAGTGTTTATCCTGCTGAAAGCGCCGGGGTAAAAGGCTGGGGCCGTGCAACGGAATACACTAAGGGAAGCATCGAGAACTACAGCAAGCGCTGGTACGAATTTCCCTATCCCTGTGCCGTGAACGTGGCCAGCAATGTGGGCGGCATGGAATATCCCGGAATTGTATTCTGCGGTTCAATGGCAGTAAACGAAGACCTCTTTGGTGTAACCGATCATGAGTTTGGCCACACCTGGTTTCCCATGATCGTGGGCAGCAACGAACGCAAATATGGCTGGATGGACGAAGGTTTCAACACTTTTATCAATAGCCTGGCCGATGATGATTTCAATAATGGTGAGTATAAGAATGTACCGGCCCCCATGGACAGGATGGCCGGCTATATTTTCGGAGAAGGCAGCGAACCCATCTTCAGCACACCCGATGCCATGAAGGAACGCAATATCGGGGTGGCGCTTTATTTCAAGCCCGGCCTCGGTTTGGAACTGCTGCGCAACGAGATACTGGGGCCCGACCGGTTTGATTATGCCTTCCGCGAATACATCAAACGCTGGGCATTTAAACACCCAACACCCTGGGATTTCTTCCGCACGATGGAGAATGTGGCAGGAGAGAACCTTAGCTGGTTCTGGAAAGCCTGGTTCATCGAGGATTATAAACTCGATCAGAGTATTGTTTGGGTAAAATACAATAACAACAAACCGGCCGAGGGTGCCATTGTAGCCATTGCCAACCTGGAACAGATGGCCATGCCCGTGAACATCAGCTACGAAACCAAAAGCGGTAAAAAAGGTTTGATAAAACTGCCGGTGGAGATCTGGAACAATACGAATGTGTGGAAGGTAAAACTGCCCACCAATGAGGAACTGAAAAGGGTGGAGATAGATGAAGCAAAAACTTTCCCCGATATCAATTTTGAAAATAATCTCTGGAGGGGAAATTAGGCGAACCGGTAACAGGTTGACCAGTTAATTGGAAGGGTTGAGGACCTTTGTTTTTCTTTTGCATCAAGCTATAAGGAAAGAAGGGCCCTCAACCCTTTGTGATTTATTTTATTTACTACGGCTTCTCCACTGGCGCTGGTGTTCCCCACCTGCATAATAAAATTCAAACGAAATGTTTATGGGATCACCCGTGACATTTAAATTGGCCGGTTTGTAACCGGCTTCCCGGAGCTACAATCTTTCTCAGTGTGTTTTCGCACAGGTTGTACTTTTTTCATGGCGATGATTTGGACGGATGGTTTCACCTGCGGTGAAAAATATTAGCCACGAAGGCACAAAGGCACGAAGGTTTTCACCAGCGGTGAAAGGTTGTTGCCCGCAGATTGCGCTGATGCCGCAGAAAAAGACTTCCGAAGTTTTTAAAACTTCGGAAGTCTAAAACGAGTTGCTCTCACACTACCACGGCGTTTCCCCCCAAACAAAACCCCCGGCTTTCACCGGGGGCATTCTTAAAACAACACTATGAAAACAAAATCAGCCTGTAAATAACTGCATTCCTTATTCGCCGGGTGTGGCAGGCGCTTCTGCGGCAGGTGTTCCTGTTGCC
>JBGAGM010000010.1:0-184019 GCA_044226725.1 Ferruginibacter sp.
ACTTCCCAGGTGGGATACTTAATGCTTTCGCTCAGACACCAACAGTGTATCGCTGATGTCGAGTATCCATCGTTTAGGGCGTGGACTACCAGGGTATCTAATCCTGTTTGATCCCCACGCTTTCGTGCCTCAGTGTCAATATATCCGTAGTGAGCTGCCTTCGCAATTGGTGTTCTATGTCATATCTAAGCATTTCACCGCTACATGACATATTCCGCTCACCTCCAGATAATTCAAGATCTATAGTATCAATGGCAGTTTCCGAGTTAAGCTCGGAGATTTCACCACTGACTTACAAACCCACCTACGCACCCTTTAAACCCAGTGAATCCGGATAACGCTTGCACCCTCCGTATTACCGCGGCTGCTGGCACGGAGTTAGCCGGTGCTTATTCCTAGGGTACCGTCAAGTGAGCTAGAAAGCCCTTTTTTCGTCCCCTATAAAAGAAGTTTACAACCCAGAGGGCCTCTGCTGCCTCCCGTAGGAGTCGGGCCCGTGTCTCAGTGCCCGTGTGACTGGTCGTGCTCTCACACCAGTTACTGATCGCAGGCTTGGTGGGCCGTTACCCCGCCAACTACCTAATCAGGCGCACGCCCATCCAAAACCGTATTGCTACTATAATAACAAAGAGATGCCTCTCCGTTATGTTACGGTGTATTAATCCTCCTTTCGGAGGGCTATTCACCAGTTATGGGAAGGTTGCGTACGTGTTCCGCACCCGTTTGCCGGTCGCCGCCAGGTATTGCTACCCGCGCTGCCCCTCGACTTGCATGTATTAAGCCTGCCGCTAGCGTTCATCCTGAGCCAGGATCAAACTCTCCATTGTAAATGAGTTGTTTGAACTGACTGTGTAATTTCATTGGAAATTAACGTCAAATTCTAAATTAATATTTGCGCTAACATTACCTTGATAATCAATTGATTATTTGCTGCTGTTTCCAAACTTTCAAAGAACTTTAAGACTATACTTTGTTCCCTTTTTTCATTGGGAGTGCAAAGGTAATGGTCTTTATTTTATCACCAAAATTTATTTGCTTTTTTTCAGCTTTTTTTTTTGCATCCTTTCCTTTGAAAAGAGCCCCTTTTTTAATTGGGAGTGCAAAAGTAAGAGCGGAGATTTTAACCACCAAATTTAATTTCATTTTTACTGAAAATATTTTCGGCTTTAGCTGTACTTTTTGTCTGTGATTTTGTTAAGAACTAAACGCCTTTTTTCAAAAGCGGACGGCAAAGATAAGGGTGTTACCACTGCTGCCAAAAAAAATCTGCATCTTTATTATTAACAGTTTGCCAAAGAACCTGTAGATATCCCCTGTAACCCAGCACTGTACTATCTTACAGGAATTCAAAAAAAATGCATTTTTTTTTGAGGAATTAAAAAAAACTTCAATCAGCTGCTAAAAACAAGAGGATTTGTTGTGCCGGGAAAATGTTTGCTTGAACAGTAATGATTAAAAATAACCCGATAATAAGTTTATTCAAAGGCAGAATAAATTACCTTCTCAAGGAATAACCCATCGGAAGAAACTGAAAAATCGGCCTTTGAGCAATCCCTTGCCAGTATAATAGCTTCAAATTCTTCCAAATTGATCTTCTTTTTACCCACCATCAGCATTGTACCTACCAATCCTTTTACCATGCCACGTAAAAAGCGATTGGCTTTTACATTATATACAACACACTGGCCCTGCTCTATCCATTCGCTTTCATAAATGGTGCATTCAAAGCTTTTAACCTGTGTATTCCGCTTTGAGAAACTGGTAAAATCAGTGTATTTTCTTATGGCAGAAGCTGCAGCCTGCAACAGGCTGATATCTACCGGGTAGGGAACAAAGTACGCCCGGCCCTGTAAAAAAGGATTTTTATCCTGGTATATATAATAATGATATTCCCGGCTTAGCGCATCAAAGCGGCAATGGGCATCGTCCGCCACCTTGAAAATACGTTTTGCAACGATATCCGCAGGCAAAATTGCATTCAGGTTGTAGGATCCATCCTCCAAAGGATGATCAGAATCGAAATGAAAAAAATTCTGAAGGGCATGAACACCTGCGTCTGTCCGCGAAGATCCTGTAAGTTCAAACTTTTGCCGGTAAAATATCTCCAATGCTTTTTCCACTTCTGCCTGCACCGAATTGGCATTTTGCTGCTTTTGAAAGCCGGAATAATGAGTGCCTTTGTAGCAAACTTCAATAAAATATCGTGGCATGAGGTAAAATTAATGAATGAGTATGGCTTTAAATTGATTCCCAAAATAACTACCTCCCTGCTTACCTCCAGGCATGCCATCATTTACCGGATCGTATGCATAAACATTGGCCGGTACATGGAACCAGCGCACCTGTTTTTCAATGGCGAATCCTATTGCTATTCCATTGCCGGCTAATCCGCCGATTGAAAAAACAGGCCCCTCACATTGCTCTGCCGTTATAAACAGCTTGTCATTTTTTTGTAAAGCTGTTTGTGGTTCAATATTTAAAGTATCTTCCTTTTTTATTGAAACAGAATCCGGAAGTTGTTCTTTTTTTTGTACCGCTGAATCTGCACTCAGGATATTTCTCAGTGTGTCTGCATTGACATTGTATGCAGCTAATGTCCTTTTATCCCCGTTGTCACCTTTGATGGCAGCCGGTTTTTCTACTGGTAGAAAAACTTTAATAGTATCCTTGCCATCCAGGTAAGAAAACAAAAGCCCATCGTTAGTAAAACTTTGCCCCAGTTTTAAAATCACGGCCTTGTTCTTATTTTCAACAGGTTCGTTTTTATTATTTACAGCCAACTGCTGATTATTTTTGGAAAACCCAGGCGTTTTAGTTGATATACCATTTACTGCAAGCATGCCATCCCTTTGAAATGCGTTTATTTCAATAACAGAAGAATCATTTACCACTTCTGCCAGAATCCTTGCAAAGACATCATTGCGTTTCTGCAATTGCAAATCATAGTTTGCTGGTTGTTTTCTTTCTATTGCCACCGGCTCCATCGATTGGAGGTTAACCAGGTAACAACCGCTGCCGGAGTCATCTTTTATTATGTACCCTGCATCTGTTTGCGAAACATCCACCCAAACAGAAAATTCAGAATGGTTCTTTTTGGGGAGCCCTATTGTGATATTGTAAGAACCGGGGGCCAACCTTGGTATAATAACATAACCCGATGTAGCTGAAGATAATGTTTGGCTGCCATTCCTGATATAAAAGGGCGTTTGATCTTCAGTTTGCATATAAATAAAACGGAAATCCTGCGCCGGCACATCTGAACTGAACAGTAAAGCAACAATTGAGATTAAAGACAATTTTAGTGAAAATCCCTCCATTTTTTTCATCCTGATTAGCTTCCAAAATTACTTATTATGGCTGTTTTTACCACTTAAATAAAAATCTTAAGTGCAATGTCCCTGTCACGCTTATTTTTGCTGACTAAAATTATAACATGAAAAAAACATTGTTTTTGCTCGCTTTAATTGCGGGGCCGCTCTTAATGATGGCACAACCGGGTGCCGAACCGCAGGACACTTCCTGGAAGAAAATCCTCAGGGAATCAAGTCCGAGAATTAACGACCTGGTGCATACCAAACTGGATGTACGGTTTGATTATGCAAAGGCTTACATGTATGGTAAAGCATGGATCACCTTAAAACCTCATTTTTATAATACAGACTCTTTGCTGCTTGATGCCAAAGGCATGGATATCAAAGAGGTATCCGTAATGAAAGGTGCAACCAGGTCGAAATTGAAGTATGATTATGATGGTATGCAGTTAAGGATCACACTTGATAAGATGTATAAGGGTGGCGAAAGCTATACCATATACATTGATTATACCAGCAAACCAAATGAATTGACTGTAAAGGGAAGTGCAGCCATTACTGATGCGAAGGGCCTGTATTTCATCAATCCAAAAGGAGAGGACAAAGATAAACCTACGCAGATCTGGACACAGGGCGAAACTGAAGCAAACAGTGCCTGGATGCCAACCATCGATAAACCAAACCAGAAAACAACGGAAGAGATCTACATGACCGTTCCGGATAAATATGTTACGTTAAGCAACGGATTACTGGTTAGTCAAAAGAAAAATGCTGACGGCACCCGTACCGATTACTGGAAAATGGATCTGCCGCATGCCCCTTACCTGTTCTTTATGGGTGTGGGTGAATATTCAATCATAAAAGACAGTTACAAAGGCAAGGAAGTAAGCTATTATGTTGAGAAAGAATATGCGCCAGTGGCACGCTCCATATTTGGCCGCACACCTGAAATGATCAAATTCTTCTCTGAAAAACTGGGTGTGGATTTCCCCTGGGCTAAATATTCACAGATCGTTGGCCGTGATTATGTAAGCGGTGCCATGGAAAACACCACTGCCACCCTGCACCAGGAAAGTGCATATCAAAATGCAAGGGAACTTACTGATGGTATTGGCTGGGAAAGCACAATTGCGCATGAATTATTTCACCAGTGGTTTGGCGACCTGGTTACAGCTGAAAGCTGGAGCCATATTACGGTTAATGAGAGTTTTGCAAATTACAGCGAAACCCTTTGGGATGAATATAAGAAAGGCAAGGATGCCGGTGATATGCAAAACTACAATGACATGCAGGGTTACCTGCAGGGGCCCGGCAATCCATCAAAAGACCTGGTACGCTTTCACTATGCTGATAAAGAAGATGTATTTGATGGTGTGAGTTATAACAAAGGCGGCCGCATACTGCACATGCTGCGTAATTATGTGGGAGATGATGCTTTCTTCAAATCGCTGAACAATTATTTAACCACCAATAAGTTCAAAGCCGGAGAAGCGGGGTTGCTGCGCCTGGCTTTTGAAGAAGTGACCGGTAAGGATATGAACTGGTTCTGGAACCAGTGGTATTATGGCAGCGGGCACCCGATCGTTAAAATTGATTACAATTATGATATACCCGGTAAAGCCATGGTAATCATAGAACAAACCCAAAAAACAGATAAGGTATTCCGTTTACCATTGGCCATTGATGTGTACAATGGTGCAACTAAAAAAAGATATAATGTATGGGTTGAAAATAAGATCGATACATTCAGCTTCAGCTATAACCAAAAACCCGATCTGATTAATGTGGATGCAGACAAGGTGATGCTTTGGGTGAAAACTGATAATAAAACTGCCGAGAATTATGTTCACCAGATGAAATATGCGCCCAACTATTTAGACAGGAAGGAAGCGCTTGACTATTTTGCCAAAAAGAATATGCCTGAATTGTCGCTTGGCCTGGAGGATAAATTTGCACCATTAAGAAGAAGCACCATTAACAAACTTGAAAAATCGAAGATAGCTGAAGATGCCAAAGTGATGGAGAACATGGAGAAGATTGCCAACACCGATGCAGACAGGAGGACAAAAGCTGCTGCCATCAGCTACCTGGCAAAGACCAGTAACGCCAAATACAAAGCGATATATGACAAAAATATCAACGACAGCAGCTACTCTGTTGCTGGCGCAGCTTTGGAAGGACTGATTGGTTTGGAACCGGCCAAATCTTATGAGCTTGCAAAAAAATACAGCAAGGATGCCAAGGGCGACCTGGGTGATGTGGTAAACGAGATCATCATAAAAGAAGGTACTGAAGCAGATTTTGATTTCATTGCCAAACGTTTTGATGAAATGCCATTGAGCCAGGAAAAACTGCAGGCCGTAACAACTTTTGCAGGTTATCTTGAAAAAGTAAAAGACATTACCAATGTTAAAAAGGGAATTGATGCCATCCTGAAATTCCGCAATGCAGTACCGGAACAGTTCAGAGGATTTGTTGACCCGATGATAAGCGGTGCCCTGGGCAAGGTTGGTAAAGCCAAAGGCAAAGAGATTGAAGATTATATTACTAATGGAATGAAGTAAAAGATTCCGCCATCAAAAAAATAAGGCCGTCTCATTAATAAATGAGGCGGTTTTTTTATTGTTGCTACGCAATATGTTAATGCCCTTCCGGCTGATACCTGTCGCATTACCCACCTGTCTGTTAAATGTACCTGGTATCTCTTTTTTCGTTTGTTGCCATTGTTTTGGTTTTTAATTTTTGAAGAAGTTGTTGTGCAACGGCGCCAGTTTTCACCGTTGCCAGACAAACATACGACCCGGGTAGGCCGAAACGATCAGGTGCTGTCGCTTTTGTACCAAATTGTCGCTTTTGTACCAAATTGTCGCTTTTTTCCGGCAGTTTGCTTCTGGTTTTGTTCGTGTTTTGTTCGGTATTTCCAGCTGTTTTAAGCCTGATTTAGCTACAAGAGTCGAACAAGGGTCGAACAAAACCACCCCAAAACCAATACCGGCAAGCCTTTTGGCCGATTTTCAAAATAAAAAGCGACATTTTGGTACAATTTGGTACAAAAGCGACAGCAAATTTGGAAGGGGCATATTGCCAGCCGTAATATTGCCAAACAAGAGTTGTACGCCAGTTATTACAACGCCAGGGAATATTGCTGTGTCCCCGGGGCAAAAAATCAGCACGTAAAGAACTGTACCTACAAAAAGAGGTTGTCTTTTTGAGACAGCCTCTTCTTATTGATTGAATTATATTAATCCGAGTCTATTCTTCCTGACGTTCGTTCATTATTACCAGCTTCCGCTGGCACCGCCGCCACCAAAACTTCCGCCGCCAAAGCCTCCAAAGCCACCGGAACTGCCGCCACCGCCACTCCAGCCACCACCACCTCTGCCCCCGCCGCCACTAAGCATATTGGCAATAGTCCAGGCTGCAAAACCACGCCTGCTCATGAAGGAGCCTCCGCCACGGCCACCGCGACTGCTAGCCAGGAAAATGATTATAATGATTATAATAAAGATGATTTTCCCAATACTGCCTGCGCCTGGCCCCTTGCGATAGCCTTCCGGTGCCTTGTATTCACCTTTTACTGCCTGAATGATGGCATCCGTACCTTCATCAATACCACGGTAATAATCATTGCCTTTAAAATTAGGAACGATCTGCTCATCAATAATATGTTTAGCTGTAACATCTGGCAGTGCACCTTCCACCCCATAGCCTGTGGCGATATTCAGTTTTCGGTCACTTTTGGCGATAAGCAACACCACACCATTACTAAACTCCTTACCACCTACTCCCCATGCTCTTCCCAGCTTTACGTTAAAATCGGCAACATCTTCTCCGTTCAATGTTGGTATGATAACAACCGCTATTTGTGTGGAAGTGCTGTCGTCAAAGGCAACCAGTTTGTTCTCCAGTGCCTGCTGCTGATCTGCAGTAAGCGTATTGGTATAATCATTTACCAGCTTATTGGGCTTTTGCTGCAGCAGTTTTCCGGGATCAAAATTATCCTGGGAAAAAGACAGCAGAGAAACCAACAACAGCGTAAATATGGTTAAAGATCTTTTCATTATCTGGTTATAAATCCGATGGCACATTAGTTGCCAAAAACGATATCGTCAGGCAATTCATTTTTGTCTTCTGTGGGTATATAAGGGAACTTTTCTTTTAAGGTTTGCCCGATCTGAGCAATACATTGCTCAATACCATTACTTATATTCTCTTTAGTAAATTGCGAAAGCATTTTCTTAACCGCATTATCCCAGTATTCTTTTCCTGCCTTTTGATAAATTCCCTCATCGGCAAACAAAGCCAGCTCCTGGTCTTTCATAGCCACATACAGAAGCACAGCATTTCGGTGCTCGGTTTCCTGCATTTTCAATTTGAAGAATATCTCAGCTGCACGGTCAATGGCATCCATGTAAGCGTTCCTGCTTTCCACATAGATCCTTATCTCGCCACTGGTTTCCTTTTCAGCCATGCGAATGGCCTGCACGATCTGTTCCTTATCGGCTTCAGAGAAAAATTCTTTCTTTTTAAACAAAGAAAACATGCGGAGATTTTAAAAGGAGAATGGCCTTCTTTTTAACAAGAGGGCCATTCGTGA
Source organism: Ferruginibacter sp. (assembly GCA_044226725.1). GTDB lineage: Bacteria > Bacteroidota > Bacteroidia > Chitinophagales > Chitinophagaceae > Ferruginibacter. The sequence goes on from JBGAGM010000010.1 coordinate 7,909, forward strand.
ATTATTTTATTTTATATCAAATTTGATATCAGGATTCTTTTCGCTGCCTGCATCGGCTTTGTAGTAGGCTTTTTCCTTAAAGCCAAACAAGCCTGCCAGGATATTTTTAGGGAACCTTTTAACAGTTAGGTTATACCCTTCAACTGATTTGTTATAATCCTGTCTTGCAACATTGATCCTGTTCTCTGTTCCCTCTATCTGGGCCTGGAAATCCTGGAAGGATTTGGTTGTTTTAAGATCCGGATAAGCTTCTGCCACAGCCATTAACCTGCTGAACGAACCCTGCAGTTGTGCCTGCGCATTCTGGTATGCTTCCAGCGATTTGGGATCGTTGATATCAACCGTAATAGCAGTAGCTTTTGACCTTGCTTCAATTACTTCTTTTAATGTTGATTTTTCGAAATTGGCAGAACCTTCTATGGTTTTGATAACGCTGCTGTACAGGTCGGTACGGCGCTGATAATTTGTTTCCACGTTACTCCAAACTTTTTTTACATCCTGGTCGGCAGTTACCAAGCCATTGTACCCGCCACAACCCCAGAAAAATAGAATAACAACTACTCCTAATAGTACTAATAAGCCTTTACTTTTCATGTTTTTTGTTTTAATGTTATGAGTTTAAAAATAATGCTTTTTTAAACAGAAGTATAATTAATTATTGTTGCAATAAAAGGTAACCTTTACAAACTGTTAATCCTTTACGGCTGCAATTCCGGGCAATACCTTCCCTTCAAAATACTCCAGCATAGCGCCGCCGCCGGTACTTACATAACTAACTTTATCGGCCAGGTTGAATTTATTTACTGCAGCCACACTATCACCACCGCCTACCAGGCTAAAAGCGCCGCCTGCTGTGGATGCAGCAACCGATTCGGCAATTGATTTTGTGCCGGTTTGAAATTTTTCCATTTCAAAAACCCCCATGGGGCCGTTCCATAAAATGGTCTTCGATTTCCCAATGATCTCATTGAAGATACCAATGGCTTTCGGCCCTATATCCAGCCCCATCCAGCCATTAGGAATAGCATCGCTGGGGCAAATATTGGTATTCGCATCAGCAGCAAATTTGTCGGCAATCACCGAATCTTCAGGCAGATGGATACTTACATTTTTTTGCCTGGCCTTATCCAATATCTCCAGGGCAGTTTGCATACGGTCATCTTCGCAAAGCGAAGCGCCAATTTTTCCACCCCTTGCTTTCATGAATGTATAGGCCATGCCGCCGCCAATGATGATATCGGTTGCACGTTCCAGCAGGTTCTCTATGATCAGTATCTTATCCGAAACCTTTGCCCCTCCAATAATGGCACAGAATGGCTTTTCGGCCTGGTGCAATACTTTTTCAGCACTGGCCACTTCGCCATCCATCAACAAACCAAACATTCTTTTTCCTGAAGGAAAGAATTTAGCGATAACCGCTGTGGAAGCATGTGCCCGGTGTGCGGTGCCAAATGCATCGTTCACATATACATCGCCCAGCTTGCTCAGCTTTTCCGCAAAAGCCTCATCACCTTTTTCTTCTTCCTTATAAAAACGCAGGTTCTCCAGCAGCAGCACTTCGCCTGGCCTTAACATAGAGGCGGTAAGACCTGCCTGGGTGCCGATGCAGTCATCTGCAAAAAATACCTTGGTGTTTCCCGCAGATTCCGCTGAATTCGCAGATGCATTTAAGAGATCGTATAAATGTTTAACAAGGTGCTTCAGGGAATATTTTTCTGTTGGCCCCTCTTTAGGCCTGCCCAGGTGGCTCATTAATATAACGCTGCCGCCATCTGCCAGTATTTTTTGAATGGTGGGGATCGTTGCCCGCATACGGGTATCATCTGTAATATTGAATTGCTCATCCAGTGGCACATTAAAATCTACCCGGATAAGGGCTTTATGGCCCGCAAAATTGAAATCAGTAAATTTTGACATAATAATTGTTTAAAAAATTAAACCGCAGGGGCTCCAAGACGCAGAGCAAAGATCTCAGCGGCCCAGCGCCTCCGCGGTTTTACAAATTATCCAATAATCCATCTTCCATATACCGGAAGACGAATGTAACAACGGCTTATTTTATCAAACCTGCAAAATGATGTACAGTACGCACCAGCTGGCTTACATAACTCATTTCATTATCGTACCAGCTTACAGTTTTAACCATTTGCTTGTCGCCCATGCTCATCACCTTGGTTTGGGTGGCATCAAATAAAGATCCGTACCGGATACCGATCACATCGCTGCTAACGATCTCATCTTCGTTGTATCCAAAACTTTCGTTGCTGGCAGCTTTCATGGCAGCATTCACTTCTTCGGCAGTAACTGTTTTTTCAAGGATAGAATACAGCTCGGTAACCGATCCTGTGATCACCGGCACACGCTGTGCACCACCGTCCAGTTTGCCCTTCAGTTCGGGTAATACCAGGCCGATGGCTTTAGCAGCCCCGGTGCTGTTGGGAACGATATTGGCTGCAGCGGCCCTGGCCCTTCTCAGGTCGCCTTTAGGATGCGGCGCATCCAGTGTATTCTGGTCGTTGGTATAAGCATGAATAGTGCTCATGATACCGGTAACGATACCAAAACTGTCATTCAGTGTTTTAGCCATTGGCGCCAGGCAGTTGGTGGTGCAGCTGGCGCAGCTGATAACGGTCTCACTGCCATCAAGCACACTGTGGTTCACATTATATACCACGGTTTTAAGATCGCCCGTGGCAGGTGCGGAAATAACCACACGTTTTGCCCCTGCGGTTAAATGTGCTTCAGCCTTTGCCTTGTCTGTAAAGAAACCGGTACATTCAATCACCACATCCACATCGTGGGTTCCCCAGGGAATCTGGGCCGGGTCTTTCTGGGCATATATTTTTACTTCGTGACCATTAACCACGATGGCATTGTCGGTGCTTTTTACTTCTTGGCCAAAACGGCCCTGGGCGCTGTCGTATTTTAATAAATGAGCCAGCACAGCCGGGCTGGTCAAATCATTGATGGCTACCACATCAATACCCTGCATGTCATAAATCTGGCGAAAAACCAAACGGCCTATACGGCCAAACCCGTTGATGGCAACTTTTACTGTACTCATGTTCAAAAAAAATTAAAAAGTTAAAAAATGGGTTCCGATAGCTATCGGAATGCGCAGCAAAAGTACATTTTGTAGCAGATATAATCAGGTTATATTTTACAAAGGATTTAAATTATTTGGTTGAAAAACTGCCACGCATTATCTTTGCCGTCCTTTAACGGAAATGCCGCGTTGGTCAAGGGGTTAAGACGCCTCCCTTTCACGGAGGAATCACGGGTTCGAATCCCGTACGTGGTACAAAGCCTCTCATTTATTTGAGGGGCTTTTTTCGTGTAAATCCTCGATTTTACTGAATCCCCTGCAATGGACCTGCATTTGTGATTGTCCATTTCTGTCCATTCTTTTTCATTCCTTTTCATTTTGTAAAAGAGTAATAGATGAGTACTTATTTCTGGGGTATCTAATCACAATCTATTTTCAAAATATTCCGCCTTAACTGTCTCAAATCACTTGACTATATCAAAACTTTTCATTATGGTTGAAAAAATCTAATAAATTATGAGTATTACAATTAACAACAACAACGACATTTCTACGGAAATGACACTTATTCCGAAAACCAATAAAACGGACAAAAAAAATTACTGCATCTACATAGGCTTTTCTGTGTATGAAAAAACCATAAAACAAGGCAGTCATCTAGTGAGCACTGGAATTAATGTACCAATGGCTGACTGGAAAAATGGAATAATAAGGGGTAGAAACGATAAAGTCAAGTTTTTAAATGAAAGACTCGACGAATATCAAGCTATTGGTAAAGCAATGCTCACAGAATTATCGTTGAAAAAAGTAAAAACTTGTGGGGAGTTACTAAAAGAAATAAAACTCAATGCAAGGCAAAGAATCACGGGTAAGGCACCTAGGGGGCTTAAAAATGAGTTTATTTCAAAATTAAAGGAATATACCTATGAAAATGTAATGAAGCGTTTATTCGCAGATAAAGGCATTTCTATTGGCAGACAAAGAGGATATAATAGAAGCTATGAATTATTAAGAGAATTTTTCAAAAATGATATGCCCAAAATCGATATGTTGACGGACACAGACTTAGAAAATTTCAAAAAATGGTTTTTCGAAAATTATACTCTAAGCCAAAACACGGCAACTGACTATTTAAGCAAAATCGCAGCAGTTATCAAATATGCGATTTCCTTAAAAATAATTACAGTAAATCCACTACCTGAAAAGTTTAGAGGGTCATTTGTCGATGGTAACAGAAAATCTTTATCTGAAAATGAATGTTTAGCAATTATCAATTTATCTGACGAGGAATTAAGTGATACGGAAAAAATTGCAAAATATTGTTTGTTGGTTCAGCTAACCACAGGAATGGGTTATGGCGACATGAAAGACCTCGAACAAGAGAATATTAAATACGATGCAATTGAGAGAGAATGTTACATAGAGAAAAACAGAAATAAAACTGGGATATCCTTTACAATATTCTTGACGTCTATGGCAAAGCAATGTTTAAATAAATTAATAGAGCTAACCTGCCGAGAGAATAGACCAATCAATATTCCTTCAATTGACTATTCATTAAGAATGTATAAGATACTAGCTAAAAAAGCAGGTGTAGAAACAAATATAACAACATACACATTGCGTCATACGTTCGCCGTAAATTATATGGAGAATAACGGAAGGCTGGAAGATTTGCAGAAATATCTAGGTCATACAGACATCAAGACTACCCAGATATATGGCAAGATTTCAAAAAAGAGGTTATCAACCAAAATAAAAGAATTGGAAAGCAGAAGCAGGATGCATCAAGTTCAGCCAGTGCAACAACAACTAAAAGCAGTTTAATAACGGGGTTCGTCCCATAACAATAGAGTAAATGAAATAAAATCGTGAAAAACTCAGAAAAAAACACACAGTGGATAACGACAACAGATGCGTTATCACTATTACACATCACTAGCCGTACTACATTGCGCAGATACGTCTTAAAGTACAAAATAAGGATGTCGAAACTTATTGGGAAGATTTACTATAACCTACCCGATATAATGTCGACAATCGACGCACGGTCCGTTGAAATGGGGTCTTAAAACAAAAAGTCGCATGGATTGAACAACATGCGACTTTTCTAAAACAATTAAAAATCTTGGTCAGCCATGACCAATCAGTTCTTTGACATAATGTTTCTAAATAAATCACTGTTAAAGGAAAGGCCAACACCTTTCCTTAACCAGTGAATATTATTTAATAGCAATTTAAATTGTCGCTTGGTAACTAAAATTCTCATTGTGGTTTTTATTTTGAGTAATCACCTAATATATCCCAATCTTCGTTTTGAAGACCATGCTTTGAGATGTAATAAATGCCAGCTTGATATTTATCATAGGGTTCCAAATCAACCCGATTACCTTTGAAATAACTCTTTAGCTCACTTATTACATCACCTTGCTTGGTTGTATTTCTGACGTTTAGAATAAAATGAACATGCATTCCGTCACGCAAATTGAATGGCTCTATAGTAAAAAATATTCGCAATCCGATTTTTCCAAATAAATTATTAAGATGGTCAAATAATTGTGACATTCGATGATAACAGAATTTTTTACCTCTATCTGTTTTGAATGCCACAGTGCCGTACCAACTCCATTGCAATTGATAAAGCTTATATTGTAAGGGGTAGCGAATATTATCTGACAATAAATCTACTAGCCTAATAAGTTGTTCGTTCTGGTTCTCCAATTTCAGTGCCTTAGTATAAATATTATTTTTAGCTATTAAAGGCAAATGATGTTCTGGAATAACCTTCTTTTTATTTACTATTTTCGTCTCACACTTTAGTAATGGGTTCTTGTCATAGAAGCGATAAATAGTTGCTCTTTTAACTCCAGTCTTTTCAGCAGTTTCTTCAAGATTAAATGTTTTCATTTCTTTTCCTTTGATTATCATATTTGTTATTTAGAAGACATAGTAGGTCCTATACAAGGGGGCTTCTTGAATAAATATGTGTATCAGGTGAGAAAAGTCAATAGCAGACTGATTTTTTAAAAAAAAATATTTATATCTCAAATGAGACACTTAAAAGCAATTGAAAAATGTGGGGAGATTTTAAAAATCTTATCCTATCCACCGTAGACAGACTGAATAGTTCACTATTGTAAGGTGGGTAATTCTAGCTAAAAAAAATTTGATGTTTGAGTGAAGAGGACAGCAGGGAGGAAGGAAGGGTTTTTAATATTGATTTCGAACATTGCAATTAAAATACCCCAGTGTTCACTTGAGCCACAGTTGCATTTTGGTACACAAAATTCAAGCTTAAATCAGTTTACGGAAGCAAATCCTTTGGAGATATTTCTAACACTTCAGCGATAACAAAAAGATAGGAAATGGAAAAGTTTACTAAACCCCTTTCCATTCTTGAAATTTGAGACCAGTCTTTATCTCCGCATTCAAATGCAAGTTCAGTTTGAGTAAAACCTTTAGCGAGTCGATATTTTCTGATTTTATCGCCTATTACCTTTAGTTGTTCATCGTTTCTTAAGTATTTGACCCGTTTGCTTTTTCCCACCTGTCAAAGTGAGAAATATTAAATAGAAAATAACTGGGATAATTATCCCAATTTTGTACCTTAGAACTGCCACCTAATTGTGACATATATGCAACTTAAGTCATTATTTATCGCCTTATTATTCTTATCGACCAATTGCTATTCTCAAACTGGATGTATTTCAGGAAACTGCCAAACAGGTTTTGGAAAATATGTTTGGGCTAATGGAGAAAAGTATGAAGGTGAGTTAAAAGATAGCATGAGAAATGGACAAGGAACATACACTTATGCTGATGGACATAGTTATTCAGGTAATTGGAAAGATGACCAAAAAAATGGCTATGGAGTTTCAATTCAGTCCGATGGAAGCGTGTTAAAAGGATATTGGGAAAATAACGAGTACATCGGTGAAAAGAAAATAGAAAAGTCTCGCTATCCTGAATCCGCTATCGCAGTGCCAAAAGATATCCCACTTAACCAATTTGATTTAGAAGGGAAACCAGATGGTTTATGGGTAACTTATTATCCTGACGATAACTCACCGTGGAATCATACGGGTAATCCAAATTATATCAGAAACATCGGGCGTTATAAAAAGGGGCTAAAGGTTGGAACGTGGCGATACTACAATGAGAATTTCTTAGTATCAGAAGAAAATTTTATTGATGGGATAAAAGATGGCAAGCAAATAACTTGTTGGGGGAATGATGGTCTACCTCGTTATATTGAAAATTATAAAATGGGTGAGCTAAATGGACTTTATCAAGAATATGGATTCGGTTATGGCAAGATTATTTTACAATGCACTTACTCACATGGTCATAAAGTTGGCGAAGAATTAGAGTACTACGACAATTCTGATATCGAATCAGTAATAAGCCGCCGCAGTCATTATACAGATGGAAAACTAGATGGCGATGTAATTAACTACAATGAAAATGGAATTATTTCGTCTAAATCTCATTATGAAAAGGGAGTTCATAAATGGACTTATGATTTTGAAAAATCACCTCAGTAGAAATAAGTGGACACCATTTCGTTACTTATTGCCACTGACCCCGAATGGAATTGTTGTTTGCGCCGTTGATGATGATGCTAATTCCTCTGTATAAATAACCTTAAAGCTTTTCTGCATATTTTCGAGAAAGTCAATTTCAGTGGTTGAATTTATTTCAGCATATAGTTTATCAACAAATGATTTAAAATCCCTAGAAAAGATATTTACATTCAACGATGTAATTTTCTTATCATGAATTGATTGCTCTTCTAATAATTCAGTACCATTCGATTTATGCAACCCATATATTTTTGTAGATGTCTGTCTTGGATAAAATGTATGCATTAATCCGTGACGATAAAATATGGTCAAATTATTTATCACGTCACTGCTGTATATTGAGGGGAAATAGTTTTTATACTGTAAAGCCGTTGTAATGTTGGTTTGTGTATCATCAGTTTTTCCCTCGCTTCTTAATGAAAAACCTAGTAAGTCTAATGAACTAAGTATTAGTATAGCTGTTGGAACAGCACAGCCATTTCCATGTGATTCAGGTTGTATTGTATCCAATATTTTTAAGTCCCCAATTATATCGGGATAAATATTTTCGTCAAATAATCTAAGACACAAAAGTCTATATATTTCAATTGAAACGGTCATGGGGGCTTAAGGTTATTTACAAATATTCGGATAGGCATCTAAAGCTTCGGTGCTGCCATTTTTTATCGCCTTTTGAAGATTGTCACAGGCTTTTGTTTTTTGATTCAAATTCTTGTAGCACAGAGCCAAATAATAAAATGATTCACCATCCTTATCGTCAACTATTGTAGCCCTGATGAAATCATTTACTGCTAATGTGTAGTTCTTCATCTTGTAATATATTTTCCCTCTTGTACCATATAACGAAGAATTAGATGTTGAATTATTTTCTGCTATTGCTGTGTTAATCACATCCAACGCCTCATTGTATCGTCCTAATTCTCTTAAAGATGCTGATTTAAGTTGCATTGCCCTTACAGCATCTTCTTTTCGAATCGCACCAACAATGTTACTAGAAAGGAGCCTATCTGTATTAACTAAAGAATTTTGATAATCATTCTGGCTATAATATATCTCCGCTTTATGGTATGAAATAAATAAACTCATTGTATCATTTACATCGTTTAGGGCTGGATTATTAAACTGTGAAAGAGCATCTGCAAATTTTTTTGAACTAACAAGTAAAACAGCTTTCCGATACACTGCGTTTTGCAATTCTTTGTGAGTAATATTTTTATCCGAAATAAATATGTCATTATACTCTATGGCTAATTGGTAATTTTCTAAATTTTCATAAGCTTTAGATTTTACATCATTGACGTAATAAAATGTTGAGGATTCTCGGTACATACTTTCAGCCTCCTGAACCAATTTTAAAGATAGTTTGGGATTAGCGTCTAAACTATCATATGCAGTCACCAATAAATCAATAAAGTCGCTTTGTGATGTTTCTTTTTTAATCTTAGCTGATGCATTTTGATAAGCCGCATAAATTTCATTCTCTAGTCCATCAAAATTGATAATACTTAATGTTTGACGAAAAATTCTATCATCAGCCCAATCACCAGAAACACCTTTCAATTTATTACCCATGCCGCTCATTAAGTTCTGAATTCTACTATAGGCATCATTGTCTAAATCGAATAGCAAGGAATAATTCAAATCATGAATACCATTTACTCGTTGTTGAATCCAGTTCCTTCTACCTTGAAGTTTAGCTTCTAGGTATAATCCAACAGTGGCGTACGCATTTATGGGACGTGTTTCAACATAGTCGTTAAATCTATAATTGGGAATTGCTTGAGAATTGAAACCTGAGGAGCTGCCAGCACTTAATCTTCTTAAATCTAACCCTGTTTGGAATCCTCTATTAAAACCATCTTGGTAACTTTGGGCACTTTCATTTAGATTAGGTAAGGGGGCAAGTGGAGTCAACGGGGTTAAACAATCGGGTTTATACTGATTATAACAGTAGCCTTCTTTAAATCCAACTTCAAACCCACGTGTGAATTGAGATTTTATACCGTCCCCTTGTGCGGAAACGGGTGCTGAAACCGTCAAAAATCCAACAGCTAATATCAAGTTCCTAAACTGCAACGGAAATTTCATATTACCAAGAGGATTGATAAATTAAAAATCGTCTACAAAGATTATTATGGTTGGTTCTACCTGTTTTACCCTTCCATCTTCTAGTTCAATTATGGCATATGTCACAGGAATGTCCCTGCCATCATCTGCCAGATGTGCTCGTGTACCAAATCCATGAAAATATCCGTTTTGGGTATAGCCCCCAGAACCATCTGGATATTCTTTCATCTTTACTTTTCTTAAAGATTCATTACCATTTGCCATATAAAAAATTTGACCCTAAGTTCGCATATTTTTATATAATAATTTGAGTAATGTTTGAGTAATGAAAAAAAGTCGTATATTAGAGGAAAGAAAAGCCTTATCTACACTGCATTTCATCATATTACCGCTAAGAGATTAAGTACCCGTACGTGGTACAGCACAAAAGCCTTTCAATAATTGAAGGGCTTTTTTATTGACCGCTCCGCCCCCCGGATTTAACATGAGTCAATAACTGATAATTTGCAAACCGGCCTAAAAAATCATATTTTGGTAATTCATAGAGGCAACATTATTATCTCAAACCATTTTTATGAAACGTATCCTGCTCCTGGCAATACTATTTGTTGTAAACGGCCTCCCGTCATTTTCACAAAGGCCGCCAAAGGTGTTCTTTGACGGACTTGACAGTTATTCATCGAACCCGTCATTGGCAAAGCAGCTATTCATCCGGGCCATCCAGGCAGATTCGACCTTTTTTGGCAGCTATAATTTTCTCGGTACCATACTGGACCAGGAAAAGAAATATGACTCTGCTATCAGTTGCCTGCAGTTAGCGGTAAAACTTAACCCCGGAAACGTTAACCAGACCAGGGAAATGACCCTTGAACATTTATGCAGGACATTCCTGCACTCAGGTAATTTTGAAGAAGCTTACAATACGGCCATCAATAGCCTGAATGAATTCCCGGGAAATAAATATTTACTAAAAGAATTAAGTGACATCTGCCTGTGGGCATACAATACGGAATATGGCGGACTTTCAAAGGAATATTTGCACCCGGAAATAAAACCTGAATTCTTTGTTAACAGCGTAAACCAGGAATATCTGATCATGCGGAATATCACCATTAATAACCAAAATCTGAGTTTGGTAAGCCAGTCTTACAATCCAGGCAAAAATACCGACCTGTTGACATGTTCTGTTAAAGGAGAAAAAGAGAACCGGGTATTGACATTCAAACTTGGTTGGGATGTTTTAAAGACCTTTGGTGACAGTATGCCGGATTATAAAATTGTCTATGATGATAAGAATGCTAGTATATGGTCCAGGATCGGAGCCATTTTAATGCATGAAAGGAATACTGATATTTTGAAAGAGATCCGGAAATTACAGAATTGATAAAGGAAAATGTACGTTTGCATTTAATAAAAAAAGCTGCCCCTTTCGGGACAGCCTTTCTCACAAACGAAAGCTTAACCATCTGTATCGGATCATTTAACAAAGCGTTTTCCAGGGATCAATTATTTATCAAAAGCTGTGATCTTTATTTTTTTTCCATTCACTTTCAGGCTGCGGCCATTCTTCTCCAGCAGCTTATCCTGTTTCGCTTCATTATCCAGGAGGTTCTCCAGGTATTTATACACTTCCGCATCGCTGATGGTTACTTTAGCGCCATTATACACCGCTTCGGAAATATATGAGTTCAGCAGGTTATCGGCGTTACTTTTAAATAATTGCGGGGTTCCGTAAATATCGCAGCCTATGATGCGGTTACCGGTTACCGCCAGCAACCCCACAATGCTGCTGTCTTTAGCAATAGCTCTTTTAAATTCATCCAGGTATTCCTTTAGCTCCTTATTGTAGCTGGCCGATTGCGTAACCGCTGTATAAGTGCCCGTGCCTGTTACCGTGCCGTTAACGCTGTTGATGTCCGCCACTTTATTCCACACCATGGTCTGGCTTTTTTCCTGTACAATGCTTTTACGCACCGTGTTATTTATATTGCTGTGATAGGTTGAAAAACTTGCGCTATACCCGGCACTGCCTGTTGAATAATTACTGGCCATATTACCCGTGCCGCTCCACCGGCCGTGCTCCACACAGTATACCGGTATGTGCAGCGTTTGGCCCGGCGCAATCAGGGTATCCTTTTCTATCACCCTGTCCTGCTTCCCTCCTTTCACAATATCTCCCATACCAATGATGATGGTGTCTTTTGAGAGGTTCTTAAATCGCAGCGTATTAACTGTTCCGCCGGCATCCACTTCCTGTACCTGTATCTTTGCTTTTTTAAAAGCTTCTTCCAGCGTGGTGTATTTGCCAATTCCTGCAAACTCTTTATACAACGATGGCTTAGCCTTTATGTAATACAGTTTTACATTTTTGTATGCTGCAAAAAAATTGTTTGCTGCCGCATGACTGGCATCGGCCACCGGCATAAAGAGGTTTTCTTTTTTTAATTGTGCCTGCAAGTTTCCGGATTGAAACAACAGCGCAGTGCTGATAAGGGTAATGAGCTTTTTCATTTTCTTGATATTATCGGGTGATTAAAAACAAGACAGCCTGGTTGTTTTGCAGCATGAAAGTACAGTTGCGCTAAGCGGGTTTGCCGCCACACTTGGTGAAAGCTCCCTTTCACTTGGTAAGCGGCTGGCAAAATGCCGGCAAATGATGTTATTTTGCAGTACCAGTCAATGGTAACAATGAATAAGAAATTGCACCTCCATAAAAGCCTGGCCTTTTTAATGCTGTTGTTAGCAGGCAGTTTGCAGCTGCATGCACAAACCAAAAAAGAGAGCTATAAAAAAGCCAGTAAAAAAATTGAGACCGGAATTAACGACAAGAACGAAGACTCTCTGGCCCAGGGATATTTTGACATGGGCAACAACTATTATCAGCAGGGGCAACTTGAAAAAAGCGAAGACTATTATAAAAAGTCAAAGCAGGTGTACGAAAACAAAAAGGACCCTGCCGGTATTGCCAAAAGCAGCCGGGCGCTTGCCATTGTGCAGGAAGACCTGAACAAAAAAAATGAAGCACAAAAGAATTACACCACTGCATCTGGCTATACCATTGTAACCGGCGATTCAGTGGCACATGCACTGAATACCAATGATGCCGGGCGGCTTGCAAGACCGGATTCCATATTATTTCAGAAACAGGCGCTGCAAAATAATATCCTGCTGGGCAGGGCCAGTAAGGATACGCAGGCACTCATCGCTTCTTATGCCCGTATGGCCGACCTGGATATGAAGCAATATGGATACAAGAGCGCTTTGCCATACTATAACAATGTGTACCAGCTATCCAGGAATAAACCTGAAGTGGCCCTGCGTTTCAACCAGAAGATCACAGATGTTTATTTACAGCAAAACAATTTTGCGCAGGCCATCGAAACAAAAAAACAGGTACTGCAGGAGCCTTTTGTTCAAAACAGCACTCAGCTAAAAGCCAGCGAGATCAGTTCACTTGCCGATATCTATATTCAAAAAAAAGAAGACACCACAGCTATCAGGCTTTTGAAAGAATCGTATAATATATCGGTGAAGAACGGCCATACACTGGAAGCTAAAAAATGTGTGGAAAAACTCGACAGCATTTACCGCAGCGGCAGTAAAAAGGAATTAAGCCTGCAACTTTATAAAAATTTCCTGGCGGCATTACCTGCCATTATTGAAAAAGACAGTTCACTGGTGGATAACCAGGTAATTGCAGAAACCGAGCAGCGGCTGAAACAACTGGAAGTGGATAAGGAACTACAGGATGCCCTTATCCGTAAGAAAAATATTTTCAATTACTGGCTGATTGGTTCGCTGATGTTGCTCCTGCTGTTGCTTGCGGTTATTTTAGCAGTGCTGAAAAAGTTGCGGACCAACAACAAAAAAATAGCCCTGCAATCGCTGAGGCGTGAGATGAATCCGCATTTCATATTCAACAGTCTAAACAGTATCAACCAGTTCATAGCCAGCAACAATGAGCTTGCAGCCAATCAATACCTCAGTAAATTCTCCACCCTGATGCGCCGGGTGATGGAGAACAGCAAGGAGGATTTTGTTCCTTTCTTCAAAGAGACAGAGCTGCTGCAAAATTACCTGGAGCTGGAACGCAGCCGCTTTCCCGATAAATTTGATTTTAAAATAACCATCGATGACGCCCTGTATGCCGATGAGGACCTGCTGATACCCGGCATGCTGATACAACCTCACCTGGAAAATGCCATCTGGCACGGGCTACGTTACAGCGAACAAAAAGGACTGCTGCAACTGAGTTTTGCAAAAAATCAGAACAATATTTGCATCACAATTGAGGACAATGGTGTTGGCATTGCCGCCAGCAAGAAAAATAAAACAGTGAACCAGCAGGCACATAAAGGCCGCGGTATGAACAATACGCTGGAAAGAATAAAGATCCTGAATGAGCTATACCATCAGCGCATTACCTGCCTGGTAGAGGATAAACAGGAACCGGGTAGCGGTGTAAAAATTACGCTTACCGTACCGCTGATCAAAAAGCAAACTGTATAAAATGGCCGGGGATTTCTTTGGCAAACTTCCGGCAACCAAAACCTAATAAATACAACATGAAGATCAAGGCCGTAATAGTTGACGACGAAGCCATTGCCCGGGAAGTGCTGGACAATTATTTGAAAAAATATTGCCCCGTGGTGGAAGTAGTGGGCCAGGCACAGCATATTAAAGAAGCCGTACCACTGATACAGAGCCTGCAACCCCAGCTTGTTTTTTTGGATGTTGAAATGCCATATGGCAATGCCTTTGACGTGCTGGAAGCCTGCCAGGGCCTGCAGTTTGAAACCATCTTCATCACGGCATACTCCGAGTATTCACTGAAGGCGCTGAATATGAGCGCCGCTTATTATATCCTGAAACCTATCGACATTACCGAACTGATAGCTGCAGTAAACAAAGTACAGTTGTCTATTTTAAAGAACGAGGATATTGACCGCACCAAAATATTATTGCAGAACCTGAAACTGCAACCACAGCAGCAGCAGGTGATACTGCCCACGCTGCAGGGCTTTGACGTAATTAAGACCGGCGATATCATAAAGCTTCAGGCCAATGGCAATTTTACCGATGTGTACCTCACCGACGGCAGTTGCAAAATGATCTGCAAGTTCCTGAAGCATTTTGATGAACTGCTGGGCCTGCCGTTTGTGCGGGTGCACCGCTCTTTTATTGTGAACACCAGTTTCGTCAAGTCGTACAGCAAAAGTGCCGGTGGTTTTGTAACCCTGCATGACGGCTCGGAAATAGAAGTAAGTGCTACCCATAAGGATCAGCTGATGAAGGCTTTTGCAGGTTGATTATGCTTTAAGCCTTTAATAAATTATTAAGAATGAGGAACGGAATTATCATAGCACTTAAATAATAACAAAAAAGCACAGAGACGAACATTACAGCTGGAGAGCTGAGAGGTAAATAAATAAACAGTTCAAATGAAATACCTGGTAACGCTTATTTGTCTTTTTCTATGTAGCTGTGTAACTGCACAGAGCAAGGATGGTATATATAAAAGTGATGCCAGCTCATTCAGGCAAAATTACTTTTTAGTAAAAGAGGGGGCTCGTTTCACGCTTTACGGATGGGAGCAGGATTTGAACGGCGATACGATCTTTTATAAGACTGCTGCCACTCGCTGCTCAAACAATTATTTATCCTTTGAGAAATTCCACTTTTCCAAAGTCCCGGTAACCAAAAAGACTATCAGCCGATTTGTACCTGACAAAAGCATCATTTTGGGGCAATATCTTCTCCACAGGCATTTCGCAGATATGCGGTTTACTAAAAGACACATCTCCGTGGCGGCCATCAAAGACGGCTATGACGGCAGGGCTGATGGGTTCCGCTTTAATTATATTCAATAAAAGCCACCTAAACCAGGAGATGAAACATTGGCGGAGAAAATATCACAGTCAAACGAACTGCAATAAAATGACTCTTTCACTAACCGGTTGTATTCAGGCTATTACTAAATGATCTTTCTTATTACCCTGACAAATTCCCTTTGTCGCAATCAGCCTTTTTATTGTCTCTTTTACACCCCGACATTTAAGAAAGCTGTGTTACCTTCGAACATACAAACATGAAGGATGGAACTGTGACAGGTTTGGGTATCATAAAAATCATACCGCTTTTGTACATAACTTCATTCATTAAACAGAAACAACAATGGCAAAACAAATATTCATCAATTTAGCAGTAAGCAACCTGGAAAGGTCCATGGAATTTTATACTGCTCTGGGTTTTACCAACAATCCCCAATTTTCTGACGATACAGCCAAATGCATGGTATGGAGTGAGCAAATTTATGTAATGATACTATCGCACGAAAAATTCAAAACTTTTGCCACCAAGCCTATTGCCGATACAAAAAATAATGTGGCTGCATTCCTATCCCTGTCGCTTGACAGTACCGAGGAGATGAATACCTTAATGGCAAACGGATTGAAGGCGGGCGGCACAGAGCCTAATGAAATGCGTGACTATGGGTTTATGCAGCAGCGCACCATCGAAGATTTTGATGGCCATACATGGGAGCTTTTCTTTATGGACATGTCTAAATTCCCGGTAGCACAGCCAGGCAGCTGATGCAGATCATGGGGAAGAGATGCAGATCGTTAAATAAAACAACAGGCGCCATGAGCCCGAAAGAATTAATACAGCAATGGATCGGTTATTTTAATACTGCTGATGCAGAGAATATTGCAAACCTGTATGCTGATGATGCCATTAATCACCAGGTGGCCAATGAGCCGGTGCATGGAAGGGAAGCCATCCGCAATATGTTCATCACCGAGTTTGCCTTTGCTGATATGATTTGTATACCCGAAAATATTTTTGAGGATGGAGACTGGGCCATCCTGGAATGGAAAGATCCAAAAGGGCTGCGTGGCTGTGGTTTCTTTCATATACAGGATGACAAGATCGTTTTTCAGCGGGGTTACTGGGATAAACTTTCTTTTCACCGCCTGTACGATATACCCCTGAACCTCTAAGCCAAATTCAGCAATCAATCTGTTCAAAATAAATTTGAGATACAGGATAGTTGCCTATATTTGCAATCGATTGGTTTCATATAAGGGCCGCACGTAAGTAACACCTGCCTGCAGATCAGGCAATAAAAACATAAAAGATGAACGCACTGCTATTCGATTTTACGGTTGATAAAGCCGCACAAACAGTAACCATCAGGAGAGAATTTGCTGCCGGCCTGCCGCTGGTTTGGGATGCATTTACAAGGGCCGAACTGCTGGACCAGTGGTATGCCCCTCAGCCCCTTACATCCCGTACAAAGTACATGAATTTTGAAGTGGGTGGCAAACGCTTTTATGCCATGGTGTGGCCCGACGGGCAGGAGAAATGGTCTTTGCAAACCTATACCTCCATTACACCCAGGAGCAATTTCAAAATGTTCAATGTGTTTGCAGACGCAGATGAGAACCCGCAGCCACCAGGCTCCGACTGGAACCTGGACTTTAGTGAAGCCAATGGAAACACTTTTGTACATATCACCGTTTACAATGAATCTTTTGAGCGCATGGAAAGTTTACTGGAAGGCTTTAAAGCAGGCTTCACTGCCACGCTCTCTAATCTTGAAAACTTACTGGCCTCCCTGCAGCAGCAATAAAAGCTGGTCAGGAAAATGAATTTCGATGATCTATGTATTTAAAACATCGGTTACTAATAAAAAGCAGGTCAGGCAGCTGAGCCCGATGCTGAACGACCTGTTACAGCCTACTGCCTGGAATTTTGACCTGCATGATTGCGACAATATCCTGCGTGTGGTAAGCGATGAGAACATAGCTTCAAAAATAACAGCACTATTGAACAATAACCAGTTTCACTGTGAGGAATTGGAAAGCTGATGAATTATCAGCAGCCATAGGCAACGTAAAATAATGCACGGCAGCATGTCATGTCTCTAACAACAAACGCCAAAAAAAAACCGGGCCACTAAAGCCCGGTTCATTTTAGTAAATAACCATTTATTTTCCCACATCAAATTTTTTGAAGATCGTTTTCACGCTTTGGTCAATTTCCTTACCCGTCATCCTGCGGCTGTCTATTTCGCTGGTAGTCCACCCCTGCCAAACAGCTTTGTCCGTTTTATTGTCTATCATGGTAATGGTGACCGTACCTTCCTTAACACTGGTGGTATAGGTATCATAACCAACAAACTGGCCGGGATAATAGAAAGTATTTACCCTTCCCGTATAGCGGTTATAATAACTGCGGGTATAGGAGGGTGTGTACACCGCATCTTTTTGTTCCCGTTGTGATCGTTCAACCAGTAATTCATAATTTATCATCACATCGGGATTGGTACTAACTTCCCTCCAGCCAACTTTTTGAAGCTGGGCATTCACTGCGTTACGAATATTGGATTCAGTAAGCTCATTCCTTCTGGTTCTTTTAGCTTCTTTGGTTTCCGGCTTATCAACCCAGGCATAGGTTTTATATTTACTAAAATCAACTGCTTCATCCTTTTCTATATGGGCTGTACCGGCACAACCGGTAACAAACAGTGCTGCCGAAAAAGCAACTGCAATTCCCCAATTGATCATTTTCATATGCATTCCGTTTTAAAGTTTTACAGATATACCGGTATACAGACAAAAACTGTGCACAAAATAAAAGCACCGTAATTCTTTTAGTGAAAGGAACCTTAATTTTATCACTATATAGCTGAAAACCAACAATCATAACATCTTTCATTTTTTACAAAATTTTGACAACATGCATTAAAAAAGGATTGCCCAAACCGTTGGTTTGGGCAATCCTTTTAAAGTTGCGGAATTTTATTTTTTCAGGTTCATACGCATCAGTGCCAGCATGATATCGCAACCCTTTTTATCTTTTAGGGCGGCTACCATTCTTCGTGCTGCATCCTGCTGATCGTTGGTAGGTGATTTGTATTTTTTATCCAGTTCTTTCAGACAGTCATTGATTGGCGAACCGGCTTTGGCTGTTCCCATCAGAACACTCGTAACTTTTTGCTGAGCCTCGGGGTCCAGCTTTTGTATTTCCTCCTGGAATACCTGCTGCGGGTTTTCTGCAGCTGCAGTTTTTTCAAAAACGGCAATTGCAGCAGGAGGCAGTGAATCTTTAAGCATATTGAAGCAACCACACATATCGGTGGCTATTTCTTTATCAGTGCCGCCCGACTTGCAGGCGCCTATGCATAAAGTGGTTACAAGCGAGAGTAAGAGCATTGTTCTTTTCATATTGGTTTGTTTTGGTTTATGATTATTTTATTTTATCGCAGCCAATCTCCCTTTTACCACCGTAGCTGTTGTACTTTAGTTTGCTCTCATAATTGCCTCCGCCGCTGTAGTCCTGCCTGAAGGTAAATTCCTGGGTAAAACAGGTTCCATCCGCATTGGTACAGGTTCCCGTAACACTAATATAACGATATAATATCAAACCGGTAAGCTCATTTTTTGTAATTGTCCAGCCGGAAGATGTAATTATTGCTTTATTGAAATGCTCACTCCAGCCCGGCAACTTCTGCATAATTGCAAGCAATTCCCTTTCCATGCCAGGATTATTCATACCAGCCTTAGGCAACTGACGGCTGTCCATGAGCTGGTTATGCAGTTTAGTGCCCAGTGTTTTGATAGCATCAGTGCCCTCGCCCAGATCCAGGCTGAACTTACTTTTTATGTCACGCACACGGCTTGTTGGAAAGATCAGTTCGCAGGTAATTTCATGGCTGATATCGCCGCTGCGGACCAGTTCGTCAAGCAAATAAGATAAGGTCCAGTTTTCTTCAGCCAGGTAAGGCGCATAGTTATCTTTCAGCCATTGTGCATCGGGCAGTAACGCAAACTGAATATAAGATTGGTTTTGTACCGAGGCCGGTACTTCAATATACGAAAGGTCGCCGCCCCAGATTGCAGTGCCCCCATCAATACGTATCCTCACCCGCAGGTTTGTATTGTTTCCCATGGCATCTTTGGCCGATACACCCAAATAAGCCGTGCCGTAGATATTGTCCCCGGTCTTGAATTGAGTTTTAATATTGGCTGCAGCTTCTTTTTCCTTTCCAATGATCAAAGGCCTGGTGCTCCATACAATGGTATTCAGGTGTTCTTTATGAAAATCGCTTGTGAAAAACCTGGCAGCTTCACCGGCCGCACTACCCATCAGTTTATTCACTTCTTCCAGTTTCTTTTTAAAGGCAGTGTTGCCCGGCGAAAGTATCAATACGGCTTCACACTCATATTTAGCAGCTTCAAGCAGTTGCATTTTATTCTGTGGATTTGCCGCATCCCGGCTCTTATTCATTACTTCAATCACATTCCATTTTAAACGTTCCGAACGTTCCACATAGTTGTCGTAATCGGCCAGCGCCTGGTCTATCATCTCCACAAAACGACCAGTTTCAGCAGCATTGGCTGCTTTCTTTTTTTCCTGGTATTCAGCCAGGTTAATTTTCTGCATTCTTTCGTAATACAGCTTGCCGGTAACTCCGGGTTCAATGTCAATACCCTTCGAATACACACCAATTAAATTTTGCCACAGGGTTTTATAATACTGCCGTTCTTCATCTGTTTTAGCGCCGGCAGCTTTTTGATCAGCCTGTTCTTTGTCGGCTTTCTCTTTGAAAGGTTTTAACGCCGCTTCCATATCAGCCGTATTATACGATTTGTCAGACTCCTTCACATTTTTAATTGCCCGCTCTGCGTTACTGATGGTTAATGAAGTTCCCGTACCGGCTTTTAATTTTTCGATCTGCCCCCAAAAAGATTTCACATAGATCTTTGCCGGGCCCGTATAACCCGGATCCTGCGCTGCAGCGAATAACCAAAAACACAAACTGCAAATAATAATAACGTACTTTTTCATGATAATGGTTTTTATAAAATTGTAAGATTTGTTTTTAACCTGAAAATGGCTTGCCCTGAAGGACAAGCCATTTAGCAATATCAATTGTATGTCTGTTTTGGAAACCCATGTTTAGGCTGAGTGTGACTTGCCTGCGGCGCAGGCAAGTCATATCAGTTTCATTATTCTTTTATTAGTCTCAACGTTTGCTTTTTACCATCATTATCAGTCAGCCTCAACAGGTACAAACCTGCGGGCATGGCTGTAATATCAAGCTGTAAAGTTTTAGCCGAAACAACCTTTGCGCTTTTAACAGCCAGGCCGTTTGTATTGATAATATCGTAATACACGGGGTTGAATCCGCTGTTAAAAGTCAATTTGTAAATACCCTGGGACGGGTTGGGCGCCACAGTAATATCAGTCCTGCCCGGTACATTTTCTGTTGCATTACCGGCTTCGCCAAATGTGTATGGGTTGTTATTACCAAAACCCTGTAAGGCTGAAGTTGTGAGGTTTACCGTGTAATCTTCTGCTTCACCAACAAAGCCCTGCAGGCAAGGGCCCGGAGCCCCATCCGTGTTCTTACGCATTACCACACGCATACCAGTTACACCCGGTGTTGCAGTTGCAGGTACAGTGATATTAAAATTGAAAGTACCTGCATTGCTGATCAATGAAGCACCTGCTACTTTTTCATTAGATTCATTATAGCTGCCATTGCGGTTAAAATCTATATACACTGTGTAGTTATTGCTGGCTGAGGCACCAGCAAAGCCTGCACTGATCTGCGAAGCATTTACAGAACCAATTACCAGGTTTGTACTAAGGCCTGTGTTGATATACCCGCCGGGATCTGCACCAGACACCCGGTTGATGCTTCCTACTTTAAACAGATCGATCCATTGCGCAGTGTTATTAGCGTTCGTTGCACAGTTCAATGTGGTAAATGGCATCAATGGCGAATAAGCTGTTAATGTTGAACCGCATTTTGAACTTACCTGGAATTCATAAGTGGTAGCCATTGCCAGGTTACTGAGTGTATAGCTGTTGGTATTTATGTTGGAAACAGCGATCCAGCTATTAGAAGCTGCCACCCTGTATTGTAACTTGTACGAATTAACTCCGCTCATGGCATTCCAGTTTAGCCTGGCGCCGGTATTACCGATATTGGTAACGTTCAACCCGGTTGGCACATTACAACCACTGGCAGTGGAGGTAGTGAACTGGGATGTGGAATAGCTGCTGCTGTTCAAACTGCATACTGTGCCCACTCTCCAGTCGTACAAGGTTGAGGCAGCTAAACCAGAAACTCCATAATTGGTGGCAGCAGTTGTTACTGCGGTTGACCAGGTGCTGCTTCCGGCTGGTTTATATTGAACGCTGTATGATACTGCACCGCTCACAGCAGTCCAGCTAAAGCTTGCCTGCGATGCGGTTACACCGGAAGTTACCAATCCGGTTGGCGCATTACATGGCGGAGCTGCTACTGTGGTAAACTGCGATAATACATCTACACTGTTAGATGCGCTGCAAAGTTTCCGCACACGCCAGTCGTATAAAGTGCCTGGCACCAGGTTGTTTACTACAACTGAAGTTGCAGTGGTGGCACTAAGGGTGGTCCAGTTGGTTGTTCCGGCAATGCGGTAAGCCACAGAGAACGCGGTATTATTATTATTTACCGCCGCAGGCACCCAGCTTAAAGTAGCCGAAGTGGTGGTGATATTAGTTGCAGCTAAACTGCCCGGAGCTGAGCAGGGTGTTGAAAACAACAGGGTACTGCCCGGCAAACTGGCTCCACTGGCACAATGTGTTACTACTCTTGCCTGGAAATTACCTCCCTGCATCAGGTTAACAATATCCAGAGAGTTAGTAGTGGTGTTGGCAAAGGGCTGGCTGCTAAAAGATCCGCCTGCAAAACCTATATAAAAATCATAACTTATAGCTCCCGGTATTGCATTCCAGGTAAAGGAAGAGGTATTGCCGCTGTAACTAAATGCTAAACCGGTTGGCGGGTCACATGGTGTGAGTGTAGTGGTAAACTGTATCTGGTTATATCCGCTGGCACCAAAACTGCAATTATTTTTCACCCTGCAATCATAAGTAGTTGGGGCTGTTAGTCCGCTAATGGTCATGGTTGTACCGGTTGTATTTCCTGCGGGTATCCAAACATTGTCGGTAGCTAATTTATATTCCACATCATAACTAACTGCATAAAATGCAGGCGTCCAGTTTATTACTGCCGAATTAGTACTTGTTACGGCATTTATTGTTGACGGAGGCGTACAAATTGGCGCTGCTGTGGTAAACTGGGAATAAACGAATGAAGCATTGCAGCTTGATCGTACCCTCCAGTCGTATACATTGGATGCTACCAAACCAACAATATTCAAACTGTCGGTGGTAACCGTGGTAAGCGGCGACCAGGTTGAGGAAGTGGTCAGTTTGTATTGAACACTGTAAGTTACCGCTCCGGGATCTGCAGTCCATCTCACTGTTGCACTTCTGTCCAGTACCGAAGTTGTATTAAGACCGGTTACCTGTGCGCAGGTGGCTGCGTACAAACCAACTGCTGCAAAAGCATTAGCTGTTTGAACAGCTTCGTTACTGCCAATACCATACAGATCCTCTGCGGCCTGTATGCCCAGCAGGCGGGCATCATAATATTCTGATGTTGGAGTAAGGTAAACGGTGTTGAGGCGATAAGCAATGGCCGCGGCTTTATCCATTCCAATTCCTGAAACAGTATAGGAATAGTTGTGATCGTTCACACCGCTTCCGCCAACAGTTAATAAATAAAACCAGAAATTAAGAACACCGCTGTTGAAATGCACACCCCCGTTATCGCCACCACCGGTGTACCAAAAAGTTCCGCCATAAGTATCGGGATGGTTGAATTGATTGGGATTGCTCATATTGCGGATGGTGTAGAAATCGCCGCCAATAAGCCAGTCTGTATTGGCAGGCCTCGCAAATGCTTCAATGGCGGTTCCGAAAATATCACTGAAAGCTTCATTCATGGCACCACTCTCGTAAGAGTATACCAGCGCAGATGTTCGCTCGGTTACGCCATGCGTAATTTCATGGCCGCATACATCAAGCGATGTTAATGGTTTATTACTATTGGTGGCATCGCCATCACCGTAAGTCATCCTGCTTCCGTCCCAAAATGCATTAAAGTAAGAAGTGGAATAGTGTACATAGCTGTTGAGGGACATGCCTGCGTTATCAATACTGTTACGATTGAATTTTTGAAAATAATAATCATACGTCATTTCCGCACCCCAATGTGCGTCCGTTGCATATTCATCCTTTGCTGTGTTTACATTATTCCAGTTGTTATCTGCATCTGTGAAATCTGTTGCCGTTCCATAATTAACACCTCCCTGAAGATTGTAGGTGTTAATAGCTGCACCTGCTCCACGCCCTGTTTCCCTGAGCCTGTAATTGGTTCCGGTAAAATCAGTGGTAATGGTTTGGGTTCCGCTGTAAGCAGTTTGTGCGCTACCAATTGCATTGGTTTCGTGTATCAGTTCTCTCTTGCCCAGCACTTCTCCTGTGGCTGCATCCACAAAAACCAGTTGCCTGCTAAGTGGTTGCTGTGCATAGATGTCAAATTTATAAGCAAGGCGCAAAGCCGATGGAACCACATCTCTTTCGCCACTGTAATAAACCAGGGTGGCAGTTGGGTAAAAACTTGCAGCGTTATTATTTTGTTCCCTTTTAATAAATGCTTCTTCTTCGGGCAACTGCCATTTATACGTTTGAGCCCCCACGTATTGCAACGCTTTGTTTAGTGCATTGCTTGCTGTTAATGCCGGTCTTAACTGAAGTGATGCAGGAAAATCCTTTATCCATTTTCCATTCTCCGATCTTATTTTCCCATTTTGTACATGCACAAGCATCACCGCATTTTCTACAGCTATCCCGTTGAAGGTTTGCTGATAACGGTAATGCTGCATGCCACTTGCATCGGTTGTAATATTTTTGACCATACCGTTCGAAATACTGGCTGCCTTTCCCGCTGCATCCACAATTGCAGGGCTGGATCTGTTGAATGCAGGCGCAGTTGCACCGTATTTAATAAAAGCCGGCCACATACCAGTTTTGCCCTTTTGAATTTCCTGCGCCTGTACAAGCATCGAAAACATCATCCAGACAGAGAAGAGTGTAAATACCTTTTTCATTTTGCTGTTTTTAAAGTTTTCAAATAAAGAGAGGGTTTTAGAAAGGAATGCTGGCGTTGGTAAAACAAATGTAGCTGCTGCACATATGAGCAAAAGCTGCAATTAGTCAACTGGCTGCCTGAATGAGTGAAATGGAAGAATGATCGTTCACTGTTGACTTAAATAGCAATAGCGAATTGTGATCAGGCTAATTATGCAATGCTTCTCAAAAAAAGGAGACTAGTCGGATATAGAAAAGAGACTGAGGAATTCATCTTTCTTTTCACGGGAAACTTCCAGTACAGCTCCGTCTTTCATAACGACTTCGCCGCCTTTACCCTTGTTGTATTTGGCAATACAATTCAGATTGATGATATAAGAACGGTGTATCCTGAAAAAATTATTTTCGAGCAGGATGGTTTCAAATTCCTTGAGGGTTTTGCTTACCAGCAGGTTTTTTCCATCGGTAAAATTAAAGCGGGTGTAATTTGATTCGCTTTTGCAATACATAATTTCTGACACCTCGATGATATTGTAGCCGCCAAGCGTGGGCAATAAAATTTTATTATTGAGAAAAGTCTTTTTGGAAGGAGATACCTTATCCAGCATGAACCTGACATGCTCCCCGGGCTGGTTCTTCATTATTCGTTCTTTTGCTTTTTTAACAGCCTCTATAAGTTCACTTACTTTTATTGGTTTCAGCAAATAATCAACCGCTGCGTATTTAAAAGCTTTTATGGCGTAAGCATCATGAGCAGTAACAAAGATGATCTCGAAATCAATATTTTCAACCTGGTTCAGCAGATCAAAGCCGGATGCATTGGGCATCTGTATATCCAGGAATACAAGGTCTGGTTTATCTTCCCTGATCGACTGTAAGCCGCTTTCAATAGAATTCAACGTATTTGCAACCATTACTTCCGGGCAGTTAAGTTCCACCAGTCTTTTTAAAACTTCGCGGCCGCTCAGTTCATCATCTATAATGATCGCTTTCATATTTTCCTGCTGCTGTTTGTGTTCAAAATAAACTTTTACAGGCGTCAAAGAAAAGATTTTTTTCGGATTTTTTCATTTACCGCAAAATAGTAATGGTAACAATAGTGCCCGAATCGCCGGCTTTATCAAAAATTTCAATGGCATATCTTGTCCGTTTTTCAAGCATATTAATATTGGCAACCCGGTTAAATGTGAGCGATGTCCCCATGGATGTCCCGTGCTTTTTATTTTCTGTTGCCGCTGCTTTATTTCGCCCGACTCCATTATCTTCCACTTTGCAGATAATGAAATCTTCTGTTTGTGTAAATGCCAGGATCAGTTTCTTATCTCCCACTGTTTTGGGCATTAACCCGTGCCAGATGCTGTTTTCCACAAACGGCTGGATAAGCATGGGCGGTATTTTTACACTGCCTATGTCAATACCCGGATCTATTGTAACCTCGTAATTAAAATCTGAACTGAAGCGGCCGGCTTCGATCTGAATATAAATTTTCAGTATCTCGATCTCATCTTCAAGTGAAATGAATTTGTGTTTTGAATTTTCCAGTATCCCCCTTATGAGCGATGAAAATAATTCCAGGCTGTTATACGCATCATTTTGCTTGCCGGTTAAAATAGCATGTTGTATTGAATTCATGGCATTAAAAATGAAATGCGGGTTCATTTGCAGGCGCAAAGCCTGCTGCTCCAGTTCCAGCAATTCTTTTTCATAATTGATCACTTTCTGCTGCAGGGTGAACTTATTTTTTACTTTACGAAATTGCTTGTAGGTTATCCATACAGCAATAAAAAGCAATAAAGCCAAAACCAGCAATCTGAACCACCAGGTTTCCCAAAAAGCCGGCTTAATGCTAAAATTGATATGTGTTATATTAGTTTGCCAGTTTTCGTTCAGGCTGTAAGCATACACTTCAAACGTATAGGTGCCCGGCGCCAGCGCAGTAAAGTCAACCTGGTTATTTTTTGTATCCACCCAATTGCCGCTTAATCCGATGAGGCGGTATTTATAAGAGACCGACCCGGCATTTTTGTAGGAACGGCAATTAAATTCAATCGACACATTATTACTGTTCCGGTCAAGCCGGATCATTGCGTCGTGGATTGTATCCTTTCCATTCACTTTAAATGCATCTATTGCTATTTTCGGTTGATAACTGTAATCAAAAAGGTCTGTCTCTTTAAATACAGCCAGTCCTGCATTAGTTGCCAGCCAGATGCTGTCATCGTAAATGTATATATCGTTAATATAGTTGCTGGGCAACCCATCGTTCCGGTAAAAGTTTTTGACTTTTATGCTAAATCGCCCATCCGCATATTTATACAAAATGCGGTTCAGCCCATGCAGGGTTGTTACCCAAACAGTACTGTCATTTTGTATGAACAGGCCCGAGCATAAGTTATCCGTTAAGCCCGTAATTTCGTTTATTTGTATGCAGGAGTTTTTATTGAAAAAGAAAACACCGTTACCCAGCGTAGTTGCTACAAATATGCCGCTCATACTTTGATCCAAATCGGTAAATCGCAGGTTATCGAGTTCTTTAAAGGGCTGATTTATTTTCTTCTCGTTTTTAAACATCAGCAAACCACTTCGGGTGGCCGCATATAAGACACTATCGGCCGGATCAAGATATAAAACTTCTGCACGGCTGTTATCAAAGAAAGCGTCACTAAAATCCTTTTTAAAAAATTCAGGCTTTAGCGGCCTGCTGAATTTATTTATCCCCGATGGAGTGCTTATAAAAACCGAATCATTACCATCCGGAACATAACTCAGTACAAATACTTTGTTAATGAAGCTGGATTTGCCTTTCGGATAATAATGAATAAATCCGGCCTGGTTGGAAATAAAGAAACTGGAATCAGAAGCATCAGCTTTGATTGAGTAAGTAATACCTTCCCCACGAGACTCAACAAACGTGTTTATGGGCCTGAGTGTGCCATTTGAATAATAATCGGCCTTTGAATTGGACTGGCCGATTACAACTTTGTTTCCGAGTCCGGCAAGTTTTAATATGCGGTTGTTCTGAAAAAAATCGGACGACCTTAGAAAGTTCACCCGCATATTGGGTATATATATCACACCATCATTAAGCGTGGATACCCAGAGTGAGCCTTCCCTGTCTTTTAGCACATGGGATACACTCATTTTTTTAAAATACTCTCCTTTCCGCTTATTTCCATGATAAATGCTTATTCCGTTTCCCGAACACAAATAGATCAATGAATCAATAGATACAATACCGTTAAAAGTTTCCGCCACTTCAGGAGTGCTGATGACTGACATACTCCTGCTATCCATATCAAATACTTCCAGTCTTCTGTTTCGGCCGACATATACCCTTCCATCGGCATAACAATGCCTTGCAAAATAAATGGTTGAATCATAATTAGTGAACTTAACCTTTCGCATAGGATTTCCGATTGTGTAAATACCCTGTTTGGAAGAGATATAATTTTCGCCTTTGTACGTAAAAAAAATACTGTTGAAAATATTTACTTCCAGTTCTGTATACGCGTTAAGGTCGGGCGACAGGCAATATATGTTCCCTTTGTCGGGTATGATCCAAATCCGCTTTTCATTATCTTCCCGGATATCAGAAATAAATGAATTAATCTTTAACCTGGAAAAAATAGCGCAGTCATTTTCATTATAAACTTTTTTATTCCGGTAGTAGCAAATTTTACCACTGGCTGTCATGAACCACAAGCGGTGATACGAATCTTCAAATATTTTAAACACCTCATTACTTGGTATCCCGTCTTTTTTTCCAAAAGAGGTAAGTTTATTACCATTAAATTTTACCACCCCAGTATTGGTGCAAAACCAAACATTATCCTCTGAATCCTGGAACAACCCATATACAACGTCGGTTGGTATACCATTTTGCTCATTGTAAATAATGAAGGGAGGGTTTTGCGCATGGGCCTGCATTACAGCAAGCATACAAAGGCTGGCAACCAGTGTTATGGTACATATGCGGGCAACCCGCAGCTGACTGAATATGCCGGAAAACATAAAACACATAAAGGATCAGGTAACTATAATGCTCTCAAATGTAAAGAACCGAAATTACTTTTTTCTTATTATTTAGTCTTTGGTACAATACTTTGGAAGAGAGCCGCAGCTTTTGTAGTTTGCAGAAAAATACTTTTATGTCAATTAACTGGAATGGCGTTTTTCCTGCGCTTACCACCAAATTTACGGCAGATGACAAACTGGATCTGCCACTGTTTGAAAAAAATTTACAGGCGCAGCTGGATGCCGGCATTCATGGTGTGGTACTGGGTGGTACATTGGGTGAAGCCAGCGTATTAACCACCGAAGAAAAAGAAACGCTGGTAAAATTTGCAATCGAAAAAATAAATGGCAAATTACCCGTTGTGATCAATATTGCCGAAGGCAGTACCCGTGAGGCATTGCAGCAGGCAGCTTTTGCAAAAGCCTGGGGTGCACAGGGCATTATGATGCTGCCACCAATGCGTTATAAAAGTGATCACCGGGAAACCGTAACCTACTTTAAGACAGTTGCAGACTCTACCGATCTGCCCATCATGATATACAACAACCCTGTGGATTATAAAATAGAAGTAACACTCGACATGTTTGATGAACTGCAGGTTTGCACTAACATCAGCGCCATCAAAGAAAGCACCCGGGATGTAACCAATGTAACCCGCCTGATAAACCGATTTGGCGACCGCTATAAAATTCTTTGCGGTGTTGACCCGCTGGCCATGGAAGAACTGGTCTTAGGTGCTCATGGCTGGGTGGCAGGACTGGTTTGTGCATTTCCTAAGGAAACAGTTGATATTTATAATTTGGTGAAAGCAGGCCGCATTGAAGAAGCTACAAAGATCTATCGCTGGTTTATGCCACTACTGGAACTGGATATACACCCCAAACTGGTACAATACATTAAACTGGCAGAGGCACAGGCGGGTATCGGGTCGGAATATGTAAGAGCTCCGCGACTGGCCCTGGTTGGAAAGGAACGGGAAGATGTGTTGAAGACGATCAATAATGGTATTGCAACCAGACCATGATTGATGGCGATTGCGAAATATCGAATGTAAATGCAAATTGAATCTTATTATGACTTTTAACGACTTTAGTATAGAAGAAATTGATGTGGTAATGCAGCAGGCATGGACTGCATTTCATTCCTACAGAAAATTTTCTTTAGCTCAGCGTGCAGCATTCATGAAAGCCATTGCAGTTGAATTGGAAAATTGCGGCGATGCACTAATCCAAACCGCTATGCAGGAAACCAATTTGCCTGAAGCCAGGTTACGGGGAGAAAGAGCCAGGACTATTTTCCAACTAAACAGTTATGCCGATGCCTGCGAAAAAGGAAACTGGCTGGAAGCAAGGATCGATACTGCCATACCGGATAAAACACCTCCTAAACCCGACATTCGCAAAATGCTGGTACCACTGGGCCCTGTGGTTGTTTTTGGAGCCAGCAATTTTCCATTTGCTTATTCAACCGCCGGCGGGGATACTGCTTGTGCACTGGCAGCCGGTTGCCCCGTAATTGTAAAAGCACATCCGGCACATGCACAAACATCGGAGATCGTAGCAAACGCTGTTTTAACGGCTGCACAAAAAACAAATATGCCTCAGGGAATATTTGCACATGTGCATGGCGCAGGTTTTGAAGTGGGCAAAGCGCTCGTTATGCATCCTTATACCAAAGCTGTTGGGTTTACCGGTTCATATGCGGGAGGCAAACAATTATTCGACTGGGGCAACCAGCGTAAAGAGCCCATACCGGTATTTGCTGAAATGGGCAGTACTAACCCTGTTTTTTTATTACCTGAAAAATTAGCTGCATCAGCAAATGAAGTTGCCCTGATGTATGCAGGCTCAATTACATTAGGTGTTGGACAGTTTTGTACCAACCCGGGTATCATCATTGGTATTGAAGGAGAACCGTTGAATAAGTTTACCAACACACTTGCTGAAGAAATTAAAAAAGTTGCTCCTGCAAAAATGCTGCATGAAGGCATTGCAAAAGCCTATCATCAAAATAAAGCAACCGCTTTATCACAAGCTGGTGTTGAAACCCTGGCGGTGGCTGAAAGCCCCGACAGCGGTTTAGGGGAAGGTACCATCGCATCAGTTTCCGGGACTGATTTTTTAAACAACCCTGTTTTACGCCAGGAAGTGTTTGGGCCCTACTCTATTATTGTTCGCTGCAAAAACATAGATGAAATGATTACTGTTGCCAACAGCCTGGACGGGCAACTAACTTCCACCCTGATGGCAACTGAAAATGATATTAAACAACAGGAAACACTGGTGGAAGCTGTAAAAAATATTTGCGGCCGTATTATTTTAAACGGCGTTCCAACCGGTGTGGAAGTTTGCCTGAGCATGCAGCACGGAGGGCCTTTTCCCGCAACAACTGATTCCCGTTTCAGTTCCGTTGGCGCTGATGGGATCAAACGTTTTGCCAGGCCCGTTGCTTTTCAAAACTGGGGCAATCAATTATTGCCGGACGAATTGAAAAATGAAAATCCGCTTGCTATTTGGAGAACAGTAAATGACGAGCTTACTAAAAATACTCTATAATATTTCAGGCAGAAACAATCAGCTGATCAACCGGTTTTTGTTTTACAAAAGTCAGCCACACTGACACGCCAACCGATACAATGAAATAGGCAATTAGTAAACTGCTCATCCAGGGTAATATTGCATTGGCCCCAAACCAATCTCCCAGGTAAATAATGATACCAATGCCCAGCGCTGCCTTCATTATTTCCCAAATAAATGCGTACCTGCTTCCGTCCATCAGCTCAGTGAAAGCATACACCATCAAAAAAATAAAAGCGCCATAAATAAAAATATTGGGCTTGCCTATCGCTGCAATATTTCCAAAAAGATAGCTTACAAACAAAAGCAATAACAATAACTGTATCCAGCTCCAAACCTGCAGAAAGGCTGATGCCTGTGGGTTGTATTTTTCAAAATGATAGGCATCTTCAATTTTATAAACGGGGTATTTTGACTCAACGTCAGCAGGGCGCCAGCCGGTGGGCATAAACCAAATGCGGAATTTATCTTTTACATCTTTTGCCCGCCAGGCATCTTTAATCATCAGCCATATGTGCTGAAAATTAATTTTGATGGGGTTCCATGTTTGCACCGGCCTTGTAATTCCATATACCGGTTTTACGTCAGGCAGTTCTTCCTGGAAAGTGCCAAACCATTTATCCCAGAAAATAAATATCTGCCCGTAATTTTTATCAATGTACTCTTTGTTAAGTGCATGATGTACCCGGTGATGCGAGGGGGTAACGATAATTTTTTCCAGGAAACCCATCTTACCAATATGCTGCGTATGATACCAGAACTGAGCAAACAAATGCAATGGCGCCACCAGGGCAATCACTTTAGGATCGATGCCCAGTAAAGCTGCCGGTAACAGAAGTATAGCAAACAATCTTACAAAAACTGAAATGCTCTGCCTGAGTGCACAGGCCAGGTTAAATTCCTCGCTGCTGTGATGGATGATATGGCTGTTCCAGAAAAAATTAATTTTATGATCCAGTGCATGAACAGTATAACCGGCAAAATCGAGTACAATAAAAACAACGAGGTAGGTTACCCAGGTGGTGCCGATATGTGTAAGTGCCAGGTGTTGAACCAGCCACTCATAGCTGAGCACAGCTATTGCCAGGCCCAAAACATCTTTGGTAACATTAGTAACGCCACTGCTCAGGCTGCTGATCATATCCATGGTACGCACCGTATCTTTTCCCTTGTACCAGCCATACCATTTCTCAAACAATACCAATGCAAGGAATGCCGGCATCGCAATTAATAAAATCTTTCCATATTGTTCCATAATTTATAAAATCTTTGTTGTAACTATACAGCAGTTAAGTAACTTGTACAAAGTATGAAAAAAATCGCAATCATCACCTTGTGGCTGCCCCTATTTTGCCAGGCGCAACCAGATACCCTTAAATGGGAAATTGGCCCGTTTATCAAACCAGCAGGCAATCCTGTTATGCAGGCTGATTCCACATTCCTCTTCAATTGCCCTGTAAAAAAACAAGTGGTGCAATGGCAAAAAGCGGATGTATTTAATCCCGCCGCCATTGTAAGAAACAACCAGGTATATGTGTTGTTCAGGGCAGAGGATGTGCCGGGTGTTGGCATTGGTATGCGCACTTCCCGTATCGGGCTTGCTGTAAGTAAGGACGGGATCCATTTTAAAAAACACCCGGCCCCGGTTTTATACCCGGATAGCAGTGCCTTCATAAAATATGATTACCCGGGCGGGTGCGAAGACCCCCGTATTGTGGAAACCGCCAATGGAAAATATGTACTGCTGTACACCAGCTGGAACCGGGACGTGGCTAGGCTTAGTGTAGCCACATCCACCGACCTGCTGCACTGGAAAAAACAGGGCCCCGCATTTTTAAAAGCATACAATGGAAAATTCTTAAATACCTGGAGCAAATCAGGATCGGTTGTAACCAAAGAGATCAATGGTAAATTTATTGCCGCTAAAATAAACGGAAAATATTGGATGTATTGGGGCGAAGGACCGGTTTACCTGGCCTCATCAACAGACCTGGTTAACTGGACACCGGTTACAGATGCCAGAACAGAATTAGTACCCATTCTTACTGCCCGTAAAAAAATGTTCGACAGCCAGATAGTGGAGCCGGGCCCGCCAGCCATTCTTACTGACAAAGGAATTGTATTGCTATACAATGGAAAGAATGCAGAAAATGAAGATGCAGATCCGGCATTGGCAAAAGGAATTTATTGTGGCGGCCAGGCTTTATTTAATGCTAAAGATCCGGCAAAATTGGTAGACAGGTGTTCGAACTATTTTATAAAACCAGATCTGCCGCACGAGATCAGCGGACAATATGCATCCGGCACTACATTTATTGAAGGCCTGGTATATTTTAAAAACCAGTATTTTCTTTATTATGGCACGGCCGACAGTATGGTTGGGGTTGCTGTAAAAAAATAATCTTGTTCTTTACGTAATGAAATACATTTTTAATTGCATTGATGCTCATACCTGCGGTAACCCTGTAAGGCTGGTAAAGGAAGGAGGCCCCATGCTGACCGGCAACAATATGAGTGAAAAACGCCAGCATTTTTTAAAGGAATATGACTGGATTCGCAAAGGGTTGATGTTTGAACCACGTGGCCACGACATGATGAGTGGCAGTATCTTATACCCTCCCCACAACCCTGACAATGATGTGGCGGTATTATTCATTGAAACCAGCGGCTGCCTGCCCATGTGCGGCCATGGCACCATCGGCACCATCACCATTGCAGTGGAGGAAGGTTTGATAAAACCTAAAACACCGGGGGTGGTAAGGATGGAAGCACCTGCGGGACTGGTTAATATAACTTACACTGAAAGCGGGGGAAAAGTAAAATCTGTTAAGCTTACTAATGTTGCTTCCTATTTAGCCGCAACTGAACTAACTGCTGATTGTCCCGGACTGGGCGAAATCGTGGTGGATGTTTCTTACGGTGGAAATTTTTATGCTATTGTGGATGTGCAACAAAATTTTAAGGGGCTTGAACAGTATACCGCCGATCAATTGATCAGCTGGAGCAGGGAATTAAGAAAGAACATCAATGCGAAATACGAATTTGTTCATCCCGAAAATGATACCATCAGGGGGTGCAGCCATATTTTATGGACAGGCGCTGTGCTCGACAAAAACTCCACTGCACGCAATGCTGTTTTTTATGGCGATAAAGCTATCGACCGCAGCCCTTGCGGCACAGGTACATCAGCACGCATGGCGCAATGGTATGCTAAAGGATTATTAAAACCGGGTGATGAATTTGTTCACGAAAGCATCATCGGCAGTAAATTCATCGGGCGTATTGAGGAAGAGCTGAAAGTTGCCGGAAAACCCGCCATCAGGCCTTCTGTTGAAGGCTGGGCAAGGATATATGGCAGCAATATCATTACCATAGATGATGAAGATGACCCGTATGCATTTGGGTTCCAGGTTTTATAATAACATTCCTTTTCACTCATCACATCATCTATACCAACAACAAAACTGATATGTTCAGATGCGTTTACTAAAAAAAATTGCTTTTGTCAGTTTACTGCTTTTATCAGCTTCGGCAGTATTTGCCCAATATAAATATGCATTCCGGAATACAGCGCTGTCATCAGGCGAACGGGCTGAAGACCTGATCAAAAAATTATCCGTTGATGAAAAAATAAACCTGCTGCTTTACAACAGTCCGGGTGTTGAGAGGCTTGGCATTCCTGCATATAACTGGTGGAACGAAGCTTTGCATGGGGTGGCCAGGGCCGGACGTGCCACCGTGTTTCCGCAGGCCATTGCGATGGCTGCCACTTTTAATGATTCTCTCATTTACCAGGTGGCAACGGCTATTAGTGATGAAGCCAGGGCAAAATTCAATGCAGCTGTAAAAAACAATAACCGGGCTCAATACCTGGGCCTTACCTTCTGGAGCCCGAATATCAACATCTTTCGCGATCCCCGCTGGGGCCGTGGCCACGAAACTTATGGGGAGGATCCCTATCTCACGGGCATGATCGGTTCCGCCTTTGTAAAAGGGATGCAGGGCAATAACCCAAACTATTATAAAACTGTAGCCTGCGCCAAACACTACGTGGTACATAGCGGACCGGAACCCATACGCCACGAATTTAATGCCGTGGTTAGCAATAACGACCTGCGAAATACTTACCTTCCTGCCTTTAAAAAACTGGTAACAGAAGCTGGAGTAGGAGGAGTAATGTGTGCTTATAACCGAACCGATAGCCTGCCTTGCTGCACCAGCCAATTTCTATTGAAAGATATTTTACGAGACGAATGGAAGTTCAAAGGGTATGTGGTTACAGACTGCTGGGCACTGGATGATATCTTTCGTTTTCACAAATTTGTAAAAACAGAAGAGGAAGCGGCAGCATTGGCCATTAAAGCCAATGTGAATGTGGAATGCGGCAATACATTAAAAGCATTACAGGCTGCATTAAGTAAGGGAATGATCGGCGAAAAAGAAATTGATGCTTCTTTAAAAACAAACCTGGAAACACTTTTTAAACTGGGATTGTTTGATGCTGCAGGAAAAAATCCTTACGACCGTATTCCAGAATCTGTGGTTGACAATGCTGCACACCGGGCACTGGCAAGACAAACTGCTGTGCAATCCATCGTGTTGCTCAGTAACAAAAACCAGGTGCTGCCTTTATCTAAAAAAATAAAGAACATTCTGATCACCGGCCCTAATGCAGATGTTAGCAATGTATTACTGGCCAACTACAACGGCAACTCTGCCAGCTGTATCAATTTTACAGAAGGTATTACGGGGCATGTTAGCCCGTCTACAATTGTTGCATACAACCAGGGCTGCCAGCTTACCGACACAGTGATGCAAAATATTTACTGGCAGATCAATGATGCCGACGCAGTAGTTGCAGTGCTTGGCTTATCTCCCCTGCTGGAAGGAGAAAATGGCGATGCTTATTTATCGGAGGCCGGCGGCGATAAAAAAGATATCCAATTCCCCTATGCCCAGCTGAAATATTTGCGCAGTCTAAGAGAGCGCACAAAGAAACCACTGATTGTAGTGGTAACAGCCGGCTCTGCCATTGAATTGGAGGAAGTGGAGAAGCTGGCCGATGCAGTCCTATTAGCCTGGTACCCTGGTGAGGAAGGCGGCAATGCAGTTGCGGATATTATTTTTGGCGATGCAAATCCCGCAGGAAGGCTACCTGTTACCTTTTATAAGTCCGGGGCCGATTTACCGGCTTTTGACAATTACTCTATGAAAGAGAGAACCTATCGCTATTTTACCGGCAAACCAACACATCCTTTTGGATTTGGATTAAGCTATACCAGTTTTTCTTACTCAGGATTATCGGTTGTGCAAACCAATAACCAGGTTACCCTTAGGTTGAACATAACCAATACCGGTAACAGGGACGGCGATGAAGTGGTGCAATTATACCTCAGGCGCCCTGCGCAGCATGCAGGCATTCCGCTGAAAGAATTAAAAGGGTTTAAACGGGTGAGCATTAATAAGGGCACTGCCAAAACCATTTCATTTTCACTCGACAACAAAGCGCTTGAGTACTGGGATGAAAAAGCAAATGCTTATGTTATTTATCCCGGGCAATACGAGCTTTTGATCGGAAGTTCATCAGAAGATATTAAATTGAGCCATCGTTTTACAGTTAAATAACAGAACATGCAGGTTACAATTATTGGCGGCGGGGTGATTGGTTTGTGCAGTGCCTATTATTTGCAAAAAGAAGGTTACATCGTAACGGTTATAGAGCGTGGTGATATTACCGATGGTTGTTCTTTTGGCAATATGGGCTACATGTCTCCAAGTCATTTTGTACCGCTGGCCAGTCCGGGCATTATTGCTGAAGGCATTAAACATATGCTCAGCAGCAGTAGTCCTTTCTATATAAAGCCCAGGCTTAACTGGGACCTTATTCAATGGGGCTGGCATTTTTGGAAAAACAGTAACGCTGCAACCGTTAAAAAAAATGCACCGCACTTAAATAATATATTGCAATTAAGCCGTGCACTCATCAATGATATGCGTGCCGACATCGGTGATAGCTTTGATATGGAAGAGAAAGGTTGCCTGATGATGTGCAAACAACAAAAAACACTGGAACATGAATTTCATTTGGCCGATGATGCAGAAAAATTTGGATTGAAAGTGGAGCGGCTGCAAAAAGATGCTGTTCAGGCGCTGGAACCCGATGTGGAGCTGAATGTTGCCGGAGCAGTATTGTTCAGAGATGATTGTCATTTTAATCCGGGCAAAATGATGGTCACTTTAAAAAATTATCTCGTGGCCCGGGGCGTTCAATTTCAGTTAAATACCACAGTGACTGGTTTTGAAAAATCCGGCGATAAAATAAAAGCAGTTATCACCGATAAAGGTAAATTTGATTGCGTGCAGTTGGTGGTTGCTACCGGCAGCTGGATGCCTGTTGTGGCCCGCATGATGGGAATCAAACTGCTGTTACAGCCGGGCAAAGGGTACAGCCATACTTACCAGCATATTGAAAAAAACATAAAGTACCCTGCCATCCTCGTTGACGGCAGGTGCGCCATAACACCCTGGGGGAAGCAGCTTCGTATTGGAGGCACCATGGAATTAAGCGGTATCAACAATAAAGTATTAATAAACCGTATGCAGGGTATCTATGATTCGGCCAAAGATTTTTATCCGGGCTTACAAATTGATTTTCCACCTGCAGATAAGATCTGGAATGGATTAAGGCCGGTTACTCCTGATGGGCTGCCCTATATTGACAAAGCACCGGGTTATGAAAATGTGATACTGGCAGGGGGCCATGCCATGCTGGGTATTTCTGAAGGTACAGGCACAGGGAAACTGGTGAGTGAGATGATCCAGTCCAGGCAAACTTCCATCAGCATAGAAGCTTTCAAAGCTTGCAGGTTTTAGAAAGGATAATATCTTTCCAAAAACTGTTACCTCTGCCTGCTATTGCCTGGTAGCAGTGTCTTTCGGTTTTTTCTTCAGCAGGTTATCAAATAAACCCTTGATAGATTCTTTGGTTTTATCGCCGCTGCTTTTTACAGGTGTGCTATCTTGAACAGTTACGGTATCTTTCTTCTGCGCCATTTTCTTTTTAAGCTCTTCCAGCGCAGCTTCCTGCAATTGCTTTTTCACTGACTTTAATGTATCTGTTGCTGCTTTTTTTGCACTGTCAACTTTTGCCTGAACAAAATCTTTCACCTGCTGTTGCATCTGGTCGGCCAGTTTTTCACCACTTTGTTTCAGGTCTACTTTTAGCGTAGGACTTTTAATAGTGCCACCCATGGCCATTTTGAGACTCACCGTTTCTCCCAGTTTCAATGGTACTCCTTTAGCATTGGCAGCAGCAGCCAGGTTATCCACAAACTGGTTTCCCTGGGTACCCATCAGCGCCCGGGGAAGTTTCATGTTAATAGCATAATTCATACCCTCATCCAATCCAATGCCCTGCAACCCTCCTATTTCCATTTCAATGTTTTTAACCTTCACGGTAAACGGTTTTATCAGCAGCTTCCCATTCGAAAATTCGAAAAATGTTTTTACATCTTTCATAGAAACAGATTGCAGCTCTTTCACATTCAGCACCGATGCAATTTTATCCAGCGGTGCAAACTTGCTCAGGAAACCTTCAATCAAAAACAAATTACCATTGCCCGAAATGCTGTTCATATCAATATCCATATTATCTCCCAGCCTTCCACTGGCAGATAAAACAGAAGTCAGTTTGCCTGCCAGGAATTTTCCAATGGGCATCAGTTTTTGTGCGGTATTAAAAGCGTAGAATGTTTTTTGTATGTCCACCTGGTTCACATCGTAACTCATGCTGATGGCTGGTTTGGTCTTATCTTCCTTAGTACTGTATGAGCCGGATATTTTCATGTTACCATCCAGTGCATTACCGCTCACATTGTTCATTTTAACAGCTTCGTCCTTCACCTGTAAAGCACCCGCCAGGTTTTGAATGTTTACTTTATCGTATTGCAGGCTGCCAACTTTTGTATTGAGTGTAATATCCAGGTTGGCAGGCACCACAAAGGGCCTGGAGCCGGTGGTTTTGGAAGAAGCAACTGCCTTATCTTCCGAAGGAACCCCTATCCAGTCGTTCAGGTTCACTTTATCGGCACCTATTGTAAGGTTTGCGTTCAATGGCTTTCCATTCAGCAAATAACTGAACAGGTTATTGATTTGCCCGCCGCCGGTAAAATTCGAATTCATATACTGGCCGCTCAAATTTGAAAGGTCTATCTTGGTTGGTGTGAAGTTGCTGTGCAGCGTATTTACTCTTATTCCTTCTGGATAACCGGCTGAAGTGTATTTGAAATTATTAAGGTCAACTATACCGGCGGCGTAGAACTTACTGAATTGCTGGTTTTCTATGTCTTTTACATTGCCCCTGACATTTACGTCAGCATTCATTAATCCTGCAATACTGGTACCTTTTTCAAGTTTAATAAAGTTTGCCACCTGGCCAAGGTCGAGTTTGCCTTTAGCTGCTGCATCCACAAACATATTACTCACGGGATTTTTTACAAGCAGCCTGAAATCGAATGGCTCATTATCTATTGCCAAATGCCCGTTCGTAATATCCACAATTGCGTTATCGGTTTTACCGTCGGGATTATCAACCAGCAATTTAAAATTAATTTGCTGTACGGCCTTAGGCAGGTCATTATATTTGAATGACCCATCCTTTACTTCAGCAGCAAGGTGATAACCCGGCATGGAAGAATCGGCATAAACACCTTTGATAAACCCTTCAAACAAAGCCGAGCCCGTAGCTTTTACCTTACTGAATTCCTTTTGATAAATTGGTGTTACCAGCGAAAGGATATTTTTAAAATCAGTGGAGGGCG
Organism: Ferruginibacter sp.; assembly: GCA_044226725.1. Lineage (GTDB taxonomy): Bacteria > Bacteroidota > Bacteroidia > Chitinophagales > Chitinophagaceae > Ferruginibacter. Next base: position 48,012 of record JBGAGM010000010.1, read on the forward strand.
ATTTGAAACCAAGATCCATTCCATAACCATTCGCCAGTTTATTAATGATGCCTTTACCGGTTAGTTTAAGATCATTCAAAGAAATATCAAGCCCGTCAAAACTGTAAGTGCCGGTTTCGTTATCAATCTTAATATCTGCATTGGCCAGCAGTTTTACATTCGACAAATAAGGGATAGCCCCGTAATTGTACGAAACTGCATCGGCCATACTCTTTGTTTTCAGGGTGAATATATCTGCTGTAAAATCCCCGGTTCCGGAATGATTCAGGTTGTCTGCAACAAAACTCATGTTGCTTTGTGCATCCATGTAACTGATATAGCCGTTTTCAATGGAATAATAATCCAGCTTCAGGTTAAAGGGTTTGGCATTACCATCTGTATCCTTTTTGCCGGCGCTCTCTTTTACAATATCCCAGTTGGCTAATCCTTCCTTACTCACCACAGCAAAAACCCTTGGCTGTTCCAGGTACACACTGTTGATGTCCATATTACTGCCTTTGATAAAACTCATAATATCAGCAGTAGCATCCAGTCTCTTTGCAGTTATTAAAGTATCCCCGTCGAAATAACCCGAACCAATTACCTGCAATTCATCCAGCGCAATACTAACTTTGGGAAAATGCCTGAAAAAAGAAATATCCACTTCTTTGAAATCGGCTTTTGCATTCAGTTTTTTATTCACTTCCTTTTTTACCAGCGAAACGATCCTGCCTTTAAAAATATACGGCGTAGCGAGTAATATGCCAATCAGCACAAACAATATGATGAAAAAAACTTTAAAAAATTTCTTTAGCTTCTTCATAGATCATCTTTTAAATAAAATGGCCGCGGCGGGCCATTGTGTCAAACCAAAAACTATTCCAAAATGAAAGCACTTTGCCGGAGCCTATTCCAGCGTTGTTTCATAATGCATTTCAGGTATTTCCACATCGCTGAATCCCTTATGCCTCAGCCGCTGCTGAAATTCATGCTGTACCGGGTATTCACCATGCACTATAAACAATCGCTTTACCGCTGCGGGGTTTTGGCAGGCTAAAAACTGGCAAAGATCATCGTAATCACCATGGGCACTCATGCTTCGTATCGATCCTATCTCCGCATTCACTTCGTGTTGTACACCATAAATATTTACTTCTTTGGCGCCTGCCATTAGTTTGCCGCCCAGCGAATGAGGTTCGCAGTAACCGGTAAGCAGGATAGTGTTTCGGCTGTTCTCAATATTATTACTGATATGGTGCTTCACCCTGCCAGCATCCGCCATACCACTGGCCGAAATAACAACAAAGGGCCCGTTGCGGAAATTGAGCATCTTCGATTCATCAACAGATTTTATGAACTTCAGCCCCTTGAATCCAAAAGGATCATTGTCTGACTCCAGTATTCTCTGAATGGTTTTGTTGAAATACTGCGGATATCTTTTCACAATTTCTGTTGCTTTCACACTCAGCGGGCTGTCTACAAAATAATCCAGGTCTGGCAATCTCCTTTCCAGTTCCAGCTGGTTCAGGGCAAATAAAATTTCCTGGGTACGCCCCACACTAAATGCCGGAATAATCAGCTTGCCTTTTTTTTGCAGGCAGGCCCTCTCGATCCATTGCAGCACCTGGTCGGGTGTGGTGGTGGCGTTGTCATGCAGGCTATTGCCATAAGTAGATTCAATGATAATATAATCAGCCTGCGAAAAAGTTGCAGGCGATTTCAGGATCACATCCCGGTAGCGGCCCACATCACCACTAAAAGTTAGCCGGGTAACTTTTCCTTCCTCCTTAATTTTCAAATGCACGGCTGCACTGCCTATGATGTGGCCTGCATCGGTGTATTGCACTTCAATATTTTCATCAATCTGGTACCAGGTATCATATGGCACTTCTGCAAAGCTATCCTGTGCTGCCAGCGCATCAGCTGTATCGTAAAGAGGCTTCAGGTAAGGCAGTCCCTGCTGCGCCCTTCTTTTATTCTCATATTTTACTTCATTTTCCTGTATACCGGCCGAGTCTTCCAGCATTACTGCTGCCAGTTCTTTGGTTGCCGGTGTACAAAATATCTTTCCGCCAAAACCTTCCTTCACCAGTTTGGGTATAAGCCCGCAATGATCCACATGCGCATGCGACAGGATCATATGTGTTACCGTGGTTGGGTCAAAACCAAAACTCCTGTTCATGGCATCGGTTTCTTTGCCCAGGCCCTGGAACATACCGCAATCAAGTAAATACTTTTTTCCATTCTTCAGCGTAAGCAAATGCTTGCTTCCGGTTACCGTACGGGCTGCGCCGTGAAATGCTATCTTCATAATTATGATTTTAATTTTATGTACCTGGCTGCATTGCACATCCTGGCTTCATTGGCACAGTTTATCCCGAAAACTTTCGGAACACTCCTGTACAATGGTAATGTATTCAGCGCTTTTCAAATTTGCTATTGAGCCTGTGCTCCAAGATAAGCCATAAAGCCAATTCCCATCTCAATCATACTTTCATCAATATTAAAAGTGGGCGTATGCACCCCGCTGGTAATCCCTTTTGCTGAATTGCCTGCGCCAATCCTGAAGAAACAGCCGGGTATCTGGTGACTGTAATAAGCAAAATCCTCCGCCCCCATGCGCAACTCAGTTGTAACAACATTTGCTGCACCAATATATTCTTCTCCTTTTGCCCGGGCAAAATCATTTAGCTTTTCATCATTCAGAACAAATGGATAACCCACATCAATATGTATGCTTGCTTCAGCACCCATAGCTGCCACCAGCTCCAGCGTTTGTTTTTTTATGAGCTCATGTGCCTGGAAGCGCCATGCTTCGTTCATAGCCCTGAAAGTGCCCATTAGTTTTACTTCCGAAGGGATCACATTGGTGGTATTACCGCCCTGGAATGAAGTAATGGATAAAACCGAAGGATTGAACGGACTGTTATTCCTGGACACGATCTGCTGCAGGCTTACCACCAGCTGCGATGCGATCAATATGGTATCGGCAGTAAACTGTGGCGCTGCTGCATGCCCGCCTTTTGCCTTAATGGTAATATAAATTTCATCGGCACTCGCCATGATCATACCACCCCTGAAACTCAGCCGCCCAACTTCCACACCCGGGTGCACATGCAGGGCAAAAATGGAAGTCGGTTTCGGATTTTCAAGTACCCCTTCTTTTATCATGATACTGGCACCGCCGGGGTTCTTCTCTTCACCTGGCTGAAAAATAAGTTTTACAGTACCCTCCCATTCATTCTTTAGTTCGCTTAATATTTTGGCTGCACCCAGCAGGCAGGTGGTATGCACATCATGGCCGCAGGCATGCATTACACCCGGCTTTGTCGATCTGTAAGGGACATCGTTTTCCTCGGTGATAGGCAGTGCATCCATGTCGGCACGGAGGGCCACAATTTTTTTATCCGGATTTTTACCCTTTATCAAACCCACCACACCCGTTTCGGCTTTTATTTCAAATGGGATCCCATATTCAGTTAGCTTTTTTTGTACCAGGGCCGAAGTTTCATATTCCTGGTAACTCAGTTCCGGGTTGGCATGTATCTGGTGACGTATCGCTATAAATTCATCAGCATATTGTTTGGCAAGCTGCTGTATCTGTTTTTTTATCATTGTTTAAAATTACCGGTAAACTGTTAAAATAAAAAGAGCTTCTGAAACAGAAACTCTTATGAAATGGACTTATTTAGAATTCTCTTTCCCGTCTTTATCCGGTTTTACTTCAATGGTATCCGGTACCACATACACACCGCCTGTTATAACCCCGCCTTTTATTATCTGTTTCTTCACCTTCTCAGCCTCCTCTTTTTCCAGGAAATCGCCAAATTTCATTTTGATGAATGGCGCCTGGTAACTCATGATCACTTTTTCTTCCGGGAAATTTTGCAGCAGGTAGGTACGCACTTTCATGGCATAATTACGATCGTCCGTTTTTAAAACAAATAACCTGTAACCTTTGGCAAACCTGGCTGCCAGTTTAATAGCCGCATTCCCCATTTCAACCTCAGCCTTGGCCAGTATATCCAGCCGGGGGTCTTTGTTAATAGTAACATTTTGTACTGCTGTAGTATCTTTTTGGCCGGGAGTTGTTTGTGCAAACAACCCATTTGCTGCTGTTAATGCAATGGCTGCCAATAATATTCTTTTCATCTTATTCTGTTGATATATTTTACCGGGGTATACTGCCGGTTCATTTTAATTCAAAAATCGTTCCTTAATGCTGCTGTAATTCTTCCTGCAATAGCATAAGAGTGTTACTGCAGCTTAAACAGTTGGCTCCGGCATTAAATAAATCCTTTGCTTCGTTAAACTGCTTTACATCAGTTGCCACTTTTATCCCGATCCTTTCTGCAAGGTGTTTCCTGATCAGCCTTACTTGTTCGACCAGGTTCAGCTGGCTTATCGTGCCCGTTCCTGCTTTTATGAAATCCACACCTGCTGCCCCATAGATATCGCAGGCAGTAATTATTTCCTGATCTGTCATCAAAGCAGTTTCAAGAATAACCGTGATTTTTTTACCCCTGCCCCTTGCCACCGGCATGATATTATTGATCTCATTGGCTAAAAACTGCCAGTCGGCATTTTTTACTGCCGATGTATTGATAACCACTTCAATTTCATCAACCCCATCTATAATTGCCAGTACAATTTCGGCAATTTTTGCTTCAATTGCACTATATCCAAACGGGAAACCTGCTACCGTTGTAATTTTCAATGCCGTTTCGCCGCTAAGGGATCTTGCGCTTTTTACAAATAATGGCGGAATACAAATCGCTTTTAGACTGTATTCGGCTGCTTCGCGGCATATTCGTTCTATATCCCCGATCGTTGTATCAGGCTTCAGGAAGGTATGCTCTATATATTCAGTTAATGCCATATCTTTTATGAAGCTGTAAAATTAAGGATAATGGAAAACTTTTATTTTATAAATGGCAGGATTGGCAATTAATCATTTGTTATATTTATCGCCATATTTCACACCAAAACAAAACTGCATGCAAAAGATCAAATTATTGCTGGCAGGGTTGCTGCTGTCCGGGATATCAACCCTGGTAAATGCACAGGCGACCTTTCCGGTAAATGATGTGTCCAGCCCCCAAGATGGCTGTTATGCATTTACCAATGCCAGCGTTGTAAAAGACGCACAAACCACCCTTCAAAATGCAACACTGATAATACGCCGCGGAAAAATCGAAGCAGTGGGCAACAATATTGCCATTCCTAAAGATGCAGTGCAGATCGACTGCAGTGGCAAATATATTTATCCTGCTTTCATCGATATCTACAGCGATTATGGCATCGCATCTGCCACACAACAAACCACAGGTGGCTTTGGTGGAGGGGGCGGTTTTTTCAGGGTACAACAAATTACTTCCAATACCAAGGGTGCTTATGGCTGGAACCAGGCCATAAAGCCTGAAACCGAGGCCGGCAAACTATTTACCTCAGATGAAACCAAAGCAAAGGCCCTGCGTGACATTGGCTTTGGTTCGGTGCTAACCCATCAGAAAGACGGTATTGCCCGGGGTACCGGTGCATTTGTAACACTTGCTGCCCAGCCAGATAATTTCGTTTTATTGAAGGATAAAGCATCTGCACATTATTCATTCAGCAAAGGCTCTTCAGCTCAAAGTTACCCAAGCTCCATGATGGGTATGATCGCCCTGTTGCGCCAGACCTACCTGGATGCACAATGGTACAAAAGCAACCCCGCTGCAGAAGGTACCAATCTATCCTTAAAAAGCTGGAACGATAACCAGTCGCTGCCACAAATATTTGAAGCCAATGATAAATGGAATGACCTGCGTGCAGACAAGATCGGAGATGAATTCGGAGTTCAGTATATCATCAAAGGAGGTGGCAACGAATACCAGCGCATCAAAGAAATGACAGATACCAGGGCCTCATTTATTTTACCATTAAATTATCCTGCCGCCATGGATGTTGATGATCCGAACGACCTGCGATTTGTGGGACTGGATGACCTGAAGCATTGGGAACTGGCGCCATCAAATCCTGCAGCTTTCGAAAAAGCAGGTATCAATTTTTGCCTTACCGCAGCTGACCTTAGTAATGTTTCAGATTTCATGACCAACCTGCGCAAGGCGATTGAATATGGACTGACCGAGCAAAAAGCACTGGAGGCGCTTACTAAAACGCCTGCCAGCTTACTGGGTATGTATGATAAGATCGGCAGCCTGGATGCAGGCAAGATCGCCAACTTCTTAATTACCAGCGGGCCCGTTTTTGCCGAAAAAACAGTGCTGTTACAAAACTGGACGCAGGGCATAAAAAACGCCGTTAAGGAAGAGAACTGGTATGATGTGAAAGGGACCTACTCACTGATGGCAAACATGATGGGCGGTGCACGTGCTTTTACCCTTGAGCTTAAAGATGCCGGGGTGGCCAGCTTTATAAGCAAAGACACGCTTACAGGTAAATACAGCTATGATGGGAAACTGGTGAAACTGAGTTACACAGAAGGCCGCGGCCCCGGCGCAAAGGAGACCATTTTAAGTGGTGTGGCTAACGGTAATACCTGGAATGGAAGAGGAAGTGATGCACCCGGAAATATTTTTACCTGGACAGCCACACTGGATAAAAAAGCCGAAGTAAAAACCGACAGCGCCAAACCTAAGCAACCATTGGTTTTAGGAAAAGTAACATATCCCTTCCTTAGCTATGGCTGGGAAGAAATGCCTAAAAAGGAAACCCTGCTGATAAAGAACGCTACTGTGTGGACCAGCGAAAAAGAAGGCAAACTGGAAAACACAGATGTATTGGTAAAAGATGGAAAAATTGTAGCGGTAGGCAAAAACTTGTCTGACCCCTCAGCCCGTATCATTGATGGTACCGGAAAACATGTTACTGCAGGCATCATTGATGAGCACTCACACATAGCGGCAGCCTCCATTAACGAAGGCGGGCAAAGTGTAACATCAGAAGTAAGGATCGGCGACAACCTGAACCCCGACGATATGAATATCTATCGCCAGTTAAGCGGCGGTGTTACCACTTCGCATATTTTACACGGCTCGGCAAACAGTATTGGAGGACAGACCCAATTGATAAAATTGCGCTGGGGCGCCAATGACCAGGATCTGAAATTTGCGGGAGCGGATGGCTTTATCAAATTTGCGCTGGGCGAAAACGTAAAAAGAAGTTCGGCCACAACCGGCAATACCCGTTTCCCGGATACCCGCATGGGTGTTGACCAGGTGTTCACAGATGCATTTCAGCGTGCCACCGATTATCAAAATGCCCTGAAAGCTGCCGAGGAAAACAATAAGAAGAAAGGTGCAGTTCCCATGGTGGTTCGCAGGGACCTGGAACTGGATGCATTAGTGGAGATCATGAATAAGAAAAGGTTCATCACCTGCCACTCTTACGTACAGAGTGAAATTAATGCGGCTATGAAAGTAGGCGAAAAATTCGGGTTCACATTCAACACCTTTACGCATATACTGGAAGGTTATAAAGTTGCTGATAAGATGAAAGCACACGGTTCCAATGCATCTACCTTCAGCGACTGGTGGAATTATAAAATGGAAGTAGTGGATGCTATCCCTTACAATGCTTACATCATGCACAAAGTCGGACTGAATGTAGCCATCAATTCGGACGATGCTGAAATGGCACGCCGCCTGAACCAGGAAGCTGCCAAAAGTGTGAAATATGGCGGTATGAGCGAAACGGATGCATTGAATATGGTAACCATCAACCCGGCTAAAATGCTGCATATTGACAACAAAGTGGGCAGCATCAGGGTAGGTAAGGATGCCGACCTGGTTGTTTGGAGCGATAACCCTCTATCCATTTACGCCAAAGCTGAAAAAACAATTGTTGACGGCACCGTCTATTTCGACAGGGAGAAAGATGCTGCCATGCGTATTCAAAATAAAAATGAAAAAGCAAGGCTCATTCAAAAATTAGCAATTGCAAAAAGAACAGCGGCACCGGGTGCCGGCGGCGCTAACGGCGGCCGTGGTGCCAGGCCAAGGTTTGAGCTGATCAACAGCTGCGAGGATCATGAACACCACAACCATGGACTGTTGGGTATTGATGCGGATGAAATTGAAAATATTAATTCATCAGAAATTAAAAACTAATTATGCAAAAGATAATTTTTTATATAAGCTGCCTGTTCGTTTGCACCACAGCCTCAGCACAGGAAACCATACTGCCGGCCCCGGCGCAAAAAGGAACCATTGCACTTACCAATGCCACCATACACGTGGGCAATGGCCAGGTGATCAGCAATGGAACCGTTGTATTTAAGAACGGAAAAATTGCAGAAGTGGGTTCAGGTATTTCTACTGCCGGCGCCAGTGTGATTGACTGCAGCGGTAAACACATTTATCCCGGCTTGATACTATCAGCTTCTCAGCTGGGTTTGATAGAAGTACCCAGTGTGCGTTCAACAGTTGATGCTGCCGAAATTGGTGATATTAATGCCAGTGTACGTTCGCTGGTGGCTTACAATACCGATTCAAAAGTAACAAACACTTTACGCACCAATGGAATTTTGATAGCCAACGTAATTCCCGATGGTGGAATTATCTCCGGCTCTTCTTCAGTAGTACAGCTGGATGCATGGAACTGGGAAGATGCAGCGTATAAAACAGATATCGGTATCCATTTTCGTATGCCGTCCCTGCTTAACCGCACCCGCGGAAGGGGTGGCTTTGGTGGTTTTGGCGGTCAGCAATCACCAGCCGATCCGGTTAAAGCCGGGCTGGAGCAAATTGAAAAAGTAAAAGTTTTTTTCAGGGAAGCTAAAGCCTACCTGGCCGAACCGAAACATGAAAGCGCCAACCTGAAATTTGAAGCCGTAAAAGGTTTGTTTGAGAAGAAACAAAAACTTTTCATCCATTGCAATATTGTGAAGGAAATGTTGCTGGCCATTGATTTTGCAAAAGAATTCGGTTTTGATGTGGTATTGGTGGGTGCTGTTGACAGCTGGCAAATAGCCGACCTGCTGAAACAAAATAACATTGCTGTTATCCTGAACCAATTGCATAATTTACCTGCCATGCTGGATGATGATATTGACCAGCCATTCAAAACACCGGCCATGCTGCAAAAGGCAGGTGTTTTATTTGCCTTGAATGATGACGATGAGAACAGCCGCTACCGCAACCTGCCTTTTAACGCCGGCACTGCATCAGCTTACGGTTTAAGTAAGGAAGAAGCATTGACAGCCATTACTTTAAATGCTGCAAACATTTTAGGCATCGCAGATAAAACCGGCAGCATCGAAACCGGTAAAGATGCAAACATAGTAATCAGCGAAGGCGATATACTGGATATACGTACCAATATTATAACACAGGCTTTCATACAGGGCCGCCAGGTTGATCTGAACAATAAACAAAAACAACTGGCTGAGAAATATGAGAAGAAATATGGTATAAACTAATTTCCCGTTTATATTTTTCAGGGCAGGGCCAATGCAAATTGGCCCTGCCTTGTTTTTTCTGATTGTGTTTATTATTTTGAGGCCTTAACGTTTTAGCTGGTGCCTCACAAAAAAATAAAACATCACGAATGTGCCAACTGTAAGTTTCAGTTCAGTGCCCATAGTGAGCATACCAATTATTGTCCTAATTGCGGGCAGGAAAACCATAACCCCCGGTTTCCGCTGGTTCACTATGGTTTTGAGTTGCTGGAAGGCCTGCTGCACTTTGATACTAAGTTCTTTTATTCATTGAAAGTGCTTTTGTTTAAGCCCGGAAAGATCACAGCCGATTATATTCACAATATCCGCGGACGTTACACTCCTCCATTCCGGATGTTTATCTTCCTCTCCATTTTTTGCCTGCTGGTAATGGGCCTCTACGAAACAGACCTGCAGGAAAAAGGGCTTTTTGGGCAAGCCGTGGCAGCACAGGATAAGAAACTTACCATCGGTGAAATGTTCGACCGGTCTGCCGACAGCATCCGGGACTATATTTTAATTGCCCCTTTCTCCTGGGTGATGAGCAACCCGGCTGTTACCAACGCTGAACTAAGATCGTTGAAAAAAATATCCAAAGACAGTATAGGCAACTGGCTCAACAATCACGGATATGCCAACAATGTCATCACCCGCCTGTTTGCAGAAAATAAAAAGATCAGGATCAGCAGGAACATGACCATGCACGAAGCTGTTATCATGATAACCGGAATCTTTAAGTGGCTGTTCCTGATCATGATTCCCATTGTTGCCCTGATTTGTTTTATTTGCTTTTACAGGAAGGGCTTGTTTTTCTATGACACAATGCTGTATGCCATTCATTTTGGCTGTTTTTTCCTGATCCTTTTTCCTGTAATGTTAATTTGCCTGTTGCTGCTTCAATCATTTAACCCTGTGCTGCTCATCATAATAGCCTGGCTAATTTTGCTGTCTTTAATAACCTACCTGGTAATCTCGATGAAAAAAGTGTTTGGTTTTGGCTGGATAAGCACTTTACTCAGAATGTCCGTCACCTGTGTACTTATATTGGCAATTTACCAACTGGTACATTATTTTATCTCCAATCATTCCGGGCGATAAGTCAGGCAGAAGTTATCTTATCCCTTAACTATTGATATTTTACTTAGTAAAAATACTGTGGATATGTTTTTTCTTAAATTTATTAGTAAGCATTCAAAAAGATATTTAAATTAGATTTTGCAAACAACTTTACTCACAAAAAAATTAAACAATGAAACAGATCTTTTATTCCGCAAGCATCGCTTTATTACTAACAGGTTCAATCATCAGCTGTAAAAAAGCTCCTGCCGATGATGTGAATGCAAATGCACTAACACAAAACGAAAGGAACCTGGTAGCTTCCGCAGGTTTCAATGCCAACTGGGCTGAAAAAACATCAGATGGAAATTTTCTTATTGAAGGAGATATCCTGTTAAGCGCTGCACAACTGCAGGAATTAGTAGGTGTTACTCCCAATGAAATGGTGGTAGCCAACGAAGAGCATTATCGCACCACTAATACAGTTAGTTTACCTGCCACCGGGCAAAGGACCATTACTGTAAGATTAGGGTCTGGTTTCCCAAGCTATTATTCAACCGGTTTAGACCAGGCACTGGCAAGGTATAATAACCTGAACTTAAGGATCCGTTTTCAACGTGTAACCACTGGTGGTAATATCGTTATCTCAGGCGCCAATCTTGGAACAACTACGGGCGGAGGCTGCATTTTGGGCCAGGCATCCGGATTCCCAACTGCAAGTGGCAACCCCAGCAGCGGTTTTACACTTAGCACCAGCAGTTGTGCCACTTCCTATCTGAACACAGCCGACAAAGCTGATGAAGTGATGGCACATGAAATTGGCCACTGCATTGGTTTCCGTCATACTGACTATATGAACAGGTCAAGCTGCGGACAAAATTCAAACGAAGGAAGTGCAGGTGTTGGCGCAGTATGGATTCCCGGAACTCCAACTACTGTTAATGGAACATATAATTCCTGGATGATGGCTTGTACCAACAGCAACCCGGCTTTCAGTGCTGCTGATGGAACTGCTTTGAACTATGTTTATTAATTGATACCTCACCTTTTAAGAATCCCTTCTTTAACCGGAAGGGATTTTTAATTTCCGTATCTAACTTCTTTAATCAGTAATTTTATTCAGCATAATCAATAGTACACAGTAATTGATCGTATGTGTAAATACATTCTTATTCCGATGAAGACAAAAATCATCTTCGCAGTATTTTTATTGTTAAGCTACAGTAGTTTTTGCCAAAAACCGGCTGGCAACCAAAGTCCTTTTTCTGAGTTTACTGCCGCAGAAGGAATGTCATCAACCCGGGATCATTACTACCTGCTTTCATGGAAAACAGAAAAACCATCAGGAGTTACTATTGCCAGGCAGCTGGATAATACAAATGCAATTGTACGTATTGCTGATGAGCAGCAATTGGCATACCTGAAGCAAAACTTTGTAATTGCAGCTGCCAACAACCAGTGGAAGTATTCACCCGCCTTATTAAATTCGATTGCAGCCAAAAAAGACATACCTGAAAAGTTTATACTGGTTGCAGAAGCTATTGAACCGTTGCTGGCATCTTTAAAAATGAATCATATTGAAATCATTCAGTTGAACAGTCCGGTAAACTCGGTTTTGGTTGAATGCAAACCGGCCGCTATAAGAAGTTTGATCGCACCGCTGAAAGAAGTTGTGTTTATTGATGCTTTTGCAGCGCCCAAAACAGAAATTGGCATCATCGGCTACAGCCGCGATTTTCATGGCATCAGCCAGTTGGATTATCTGTTGCCTGCTGCAAACGGAAAAAATATTACCGTGGGTGTGAAAGAACAAAAAATGGAAGCACAGGATCTTGATCTGTACAAACGGGTTGCTTCTTCCACGCTGGCGGCTACCACCATAAGCAATCATGCCACTGTCATTGCTTCTATCATTGGCGGCGCTGGCAATAGTTTTTATAATGGACGTGGCCTTGCCAATGCCTGCAGTTTTTACCCAAGCTCATTCAGCAATCTCTTTGCCGATGATGCAACGATATTAAACAACAATAAAGTAACTGTTCAAAATCATTCTTATGGTACCGTTATTCAGCAATTTTATGGAGCTGAAGCTGTAAGTTATGATCTTCATACCTGGCAAAACAAAAACTTCATACATGTTTTTTCTGCCGGCAACAGCGGTAAATTATCTGCAGGCGATGGCAAATATGCAGGCATTACCGGCTATGCAAATGTTACCGGCAATTTTAAAATGGCTAAAAATATCATTACCGTAGCTGCAACAGACAATGCAGGCAATATCCCTGCAGAAAGTTCCTCGGGCCCTGCTTATGACGGCAGAATGATACCACAGGTAACAGCCCTGGGGCCTAATGGAACTTCAGATGCAGCTGCCGTGGTAAGCGGAACCATTGCTGTTATGCAGCAGGTATATGCTGATAGTAACAGTCAGTCGCTTCCGCCTGCATCATTGATAAAGGCCATCCTGTTTAATACTGCTGAAGATATTTATAAACCCGGTATTGATTACAAAACGGGTTATGGTTTAATAAACAGCTTCCAGGCTGTTAAAGCCCTTCAGCAAAAAAAATATGACGGCTCTGCAATATCACAAAATCAAAGCTGGATAAAAAATATAACCGTTCCTGCCAACACAGCCCAGCTAAAACTAACACTGGCCTGGACAGACTCTGTTGCCCAGGTAAACAACAACAAAGCACTCATCAACGACCTCGATCTTGAAATAACAGAAATTTCAAGCGGTAATGTGTACAGGCCCTGGGTTTTAAGCTCCTTTCCCAATATTGATTCCCTTGGTAAGCCTGCCACCAGGAAAAGGGACTCACTCAACTCTGCCGAACAGGTTTCCATTACTTTACCGAATGCAGGCAATTACCAGGTTAAAGTTATTGGCACCGGCATAACCAGTGCATCTGTACCATTTCATATTGCTTACAGTACGGACACTCTCAATACCTTTTCTTTTACCAACCCGATTCATACATCGGATGTGAACAGGAAAGAAAATGAAATGCTAACTATCAGGTGGCGTTGTTTTGTAGCCGACACCAATCAAACCGGCAATTTATCTGTCAGTTATAACAATGGCCTTTCCTGGCAGCTGATCAAACAGTCTTATAAAATTTATTCCAACCAATACCAGTGGCCAATCAAAGACACCAATTCGTCTGCCATATTAAAAATGGAAACCGGGTTTGGTACTTTTTTCTCCCGGAATTTTTTCATTGGTAAAGTGATCAATACAAAAGTTGATTTCAATTGTGCTGATTCGTTCCAGCTGTCCTGGGATAAACACCTGTACGCAACTTCCTATAAAATTTTTGCTTTAACAGACAGCCCTTACCTGAAACACATACTTACAGTTACCGACACTTTCAGGTTGTTTAAGAAATCGGATTACCCATACCTCGTATATGCTGTTGAACCTCAGTTGAGCAATAATATTCCGGCTGCACGCAGTGTGGCCTCCAACATAGAATTCCAGGGTGTGTATTGTTTTTATAAAACTCTTTATTACAACCTGCAGGATGGCAATAACGTAAACCTGATCCTGGAACTGAGCGCCCCTGCTTTAACAGACAGCATTTATTTTGAGCGTGTAACAGCGCAGGGTACTGTTTTACAAAACTACGGAGGAATAAAGGTGAGCAGCAGCAACCTGCAATACACTCAGTTTGCCGACAATCTTTCCAGCGGCAATACCTATTTCCGCTGCAGAATAAAACTCAAAAGCGGTACCGTGGTTTATACAGACATTATAGCTGTTTTAACCAGCGGAAAACAGGTCATCTTATTTTTTCCTAACCCCGTAAGCAAGTCAGGCACGCTGAATTATATTTTACAGCAGGGAATTCCTGCCGATCTTCGGTTTCAGTTATTTGATATTACCGGAAGGCTCATAAAAAACTATCCGTCTTTACCATCTTCGGTAAACCTGGGTGAATTACCAGCCGGCATTATCATTTATAAATTATTAGGCAATAATGACCGGGCCCTGGCTACCGGCAAGCTGATCATCACAAACTAAGCGCTGTTACTTATAAATTCAATTAGTGCTATCTTTACGTATTAACGATAACGCTATGCAACAAATCGCAGCATCAGAGCTGATCATCAACAGCCGTGGCGGCATTTATCACCTCGATGTAAGGCCTGAAGAACTGGCCGATACCATTATTGTGGTGGGAGATCCCGACCGTGTAAAAAAAGTAAGCGCTCATTTTGACAGTATTGAACACGAGTTACAGCACCGTGAATTCATCACCCATACAGGTTATATAGGCAATAAAAGATTGTCCGTTATTTCCACCGGAATTGGCCCCGATAATATCGACATTGTTTTCAACGAACTTGATGCATTAGCCAATATAGATTTTGAAACCAGGCAGATCAAAACAGATCTTACCAAACTGAAGATCATTCGATTTGGAACTTCAGGTTCCCTGCAGGCCGATATACCGGTTGACAGCTATGTGGCATCCTCTCATGGATTGGGTTTAGACAACCTGCTCAACTTTTATCAATACGAAAAAGATGCAGCTGATAAAGCCATAGCCAATGCATTTGCGGAGCAAACAGGTTTGAACACAGCCATTACCATCCCGTATGCATTCAGTGGAAGTGAGATGCTGCTACAAAAATTTGATACCGGTTTTCACAAAGGTATTACCGTTACCTGCCCGGGGTTCTTTGGTCCGCAGGGAAGGGTACTGCGGCTGCCTTTGGCAAGTCCCGGCCTGGTTGACAAACTAACTCATTTCCGTTTTAATAATCACCGAATCACTAACTTTGAAATGGAAACTTCGGCCATTTATGGGTTGGGGAAACTGATGGGACATGAGTGCCTGAGCATCAATGTGATCATCGCCAACCGCGTGATAAAAGAATTTTCAAAAGACAGCGAGGCTGCTGTAAAAAAAATGATTGAAAAAGCATTAGAGGCATTAACTGCTTAAACGATTTAAACGCAAACGAATGATTGCAACCAAAATAATCCCTGACTTTTCAGCCCCGGTTCATGTTGACCAGGTGGGCATTGAGGAACGGGCATCGAGGTTTACCAAGCGAAGCATAAAAAATGAAACCAAAGTGAACGGACTGATGCTTGCGCTGAATATGATTGACCTTACAACATTGGAAGGGAAAGATTCTGAAGGGAAGGTAAAGCAGCTTTGTTATAAAGCACAGCACCTGCACGATGCGTACCCGGGGCTGCCAACTGTTGCAGCTGTATGTGTGTATCCATCTATGGTTAAAACTGCTAAGGCAGCGTTAGGTAATTCAGGTATCAAAGTAGCTTCCGTATCAACCGCATTCCCCAGCGGACAGGCACCACGGGATATTAAAATACGGGATACCAAATTTGCCGTACAAAATGGTGCCGATGAAATTGATATGGTGATATCACGTGGTAAATTCCTGGAGGGTGAATACAATTTTGTGTTTGACGAGATAGCTGCCATTAAAGAAGCATGTGGCAATGCACGCCTGAAAGTTATTCTGGAAACCGGTGAACTGGTTACCTACGATAAAGTGCGTAAGGCCAGTGATATTGCCATGTACGCCGGCGCTGATTTCATTAAAACATCCACCGGTAAAATTTCCCCGGCTGCTACCATGCCGGTTACCCTGGTGATGCTGGAAGCCATCCGCGATTTTTATTACAAGACCGGTAAAAAGATCGCTATGAAACCAGCCGGTGGTATTTCAAAAGCCAAACTGGCCCTTCATTACCTGGTTATGCTGAATGAAGTGCTGGGTGAGGACTGGATGAACAATGAGTGGTTCAGGTTTGGTGCCAGCAGCCTGGCCAATGACATACTGATGCAATTGATGAAGCAGCGCACAGGTGTTTATCAGTCGGCAAATTATTTTTCAATAGATTAGTTTCACTCAGGGAACGCAAAGAAGCTGAGAACAGTACTTCCCCTGCCACCTCCGCACCACCGCGATCACAGCGTGAAACAAAAAATACAGTTTAAAAAGATTACAATGGCTAAAGCAAAAAGCAATACGATAAAACTGAAATTCGATAGCGCAAGAAATTTAGCGCCGGCACCGGAAAGTAAAAGTGCTGCCAGAATAGATCAGCAGTACGAACTTTTTATAAACGGAAAATTTGAAAAGCCCCAGGGTAAAAAATATTTCCCTTCCATCAATCCGGCTACCGAAGAAAAATTGTCGATGATTGCCGAAGCAAACCAGGCTGATGTAAACAAAGCCGTAGCCGCTGCCAGGAATGCATATGATAAAACCTGGAAGAAAATGCCGGCATCAGAAAGGGCCAAATACATTTATCGCATAGCCCGTATGGTACAGGAACGTGCAAGAGAATTTGCCATCATAGAAACGCTGGATGGGGGAAAACCCATTCGTGAAAGCCGCGACTTTGATGTACCTACCGCAGCCAATCATTTCTTTTACTATGCAGGCTGGGCCGATAAACTTGAATATGCTTTCCCTAACCGCAGAACCGAACCGCTCGGTGTTGCTGGTCAGATCATCCCGTGGAATTTCCCATTGCTGATGGCTGCCTGGAAAATTGCACCGGCTTTAGCCTGCGGAAATACGGTTGTATTAAAGCCCGCAGAGAACACATCATTAACAGCACTGAAGCTGGCCGAAATTATACAGGAAGCGGATCTGCCGCCGGGCGTGGTAAATATCATTACAGGCGCTGGTGCAACCGGTGCGGCAATCGTTAACCACCCCGACATCAATAAAATTGCATTCACGGGTTCCACTGAAGTAGGAAAGATCATCCAGCGTGCCATTGCAGGCAGTCATAAAAAAGCAACACTCGAGCTGGGTGGCAAAGCTGCCAATATCATTTTTGATGATGCCCCCCTCGACCAGGCGGTGGAAGGGGTTATCAATGGCATCTTCTTTAACCAGGGACATGTTTGTTGTGCCGGCTCACGTTTATATGTGCAGGAATCTGTTTACAAACAAGTGATACGTAAATTAAAAGACAGGTTGGAAACACTGATCGTTGGCGACCCAATGGATAAGAATACCGATATTGGCGCCATCAATTCAAAAGCACAATTAGACATTGTAAATAAATACATCAAAATTGGTTTACAGGAAGGTGCCGAAATGTACCAGCCATCTTGTGATATTCCTAAAAAAGGATTTTTCTGCAGGCCCACCCTGTTCACCAATGTGGCGCAAAGCAACCGCATTGCACAGGAAGAGATTTTTGGACCCGTACTTGCAATCCAAAGTTTCAGAACGGATGATGAAGTGATTGAAAAAGCAAACAACACACCCTACGGGCTTTCTGCAGGAGTTTGGACAGACAAGGGTTCCAAAATATTCAATCTTACTACCAAATTAAGGGCCGGCGTGGTTTGGGCCAATACCTATAACAAGTTCGACCCAACATCTCCTTTCGGAGGATATAAAGAAAGTGGATATGGAAGAGAAGGCGGACTTCATGGATTGAATGCATACGTTAATATCATTTAAACAAAAGAAAATGGCAACCTCAGAAAAAAGATTGGAAGTTTTAAAGACATATAAGATTTACATCGGCGGACAGTTTCCAAGAACAGAGTCCGGAAGATATTATATTGCAGTTAATAAAAAAGGTGAGCATTTGGCGAACGTATGCCTTTGTTCAAGAAAGGATTTTCGTGATGCAGCGGAAAAAGCCCGTGGTGCCTTTGGAGGCTGGAGCAGCAGGGCCGCATTCAACCGCGGACAAATCTTATATCGGATTGCCGAAATGCTGGAAGGCAGAAAGGCACAGTTTATTGACGAGCTGATGAAACAGGATGCCAGCAGGGCACAGGCCGAGAACGAAGTAAATCTGTGCATTGACCGGCTGATCTATTACAGCGGCTGGTGCGATAAATTCCAGCAATTGTTTAGCTCTGTTAATCCGGTAGCTTCATCGCATTTTAATTTCTCAACACCAGAACCAATGGGTGTTGTAGCTGCTATTGCCCCGCAAAACAGTTCGCTGCTTGGTTTGGTTTCGCTGATTGCCCCCATTATTGCAGGTGGAAATACCTGCATCGTTCTGGCATCGGCCAGCAAACCACTTTGTGCCGTAACTTTTGCTGAAGTATTGAACAGCTCAGATTTGCCAGGTGGTGTTGTTAACATCCTCACTGGTAAGGTATCGGAGTTGGTACCTTATTTTGCCGATCATATGGATGTGAATGCAACCGTTTATTGCGAAGCTGATGAAGCCACACAAAAATTGATCAAAGAAAAATCTGCTCTCAATGTGAAGCGGGCTTTTATATACAACCAGGTAAAATGGGCAGATGCCAGCGGCCAGTCGCCCTACTTTATCATGGACCTGCAGGAAATTAAAACCACCTGGCACCCGATTGAAAATATTGGCGGGGCAAAGGCCGGGTATTAAAAGTGAATCGCTGCAGAATAACCAATACCCGCCAAATAACGAACCTCCTGATAACATGTCAATCGCTGCTTAGGACGAGGTAAAGCCCTACCTACGCCCTACCTACGTCCTACCTACGCCCTACCTAAGCCCTTTGAAGCCCTATAAATAATTATGTTAAATAGGCTCAAACCTGCTTTTTCAGGCCTTTTTCAGCCCATATCATCCAAACGGTCCCAAAACTGAAAATCGCTGTACGCTTTTACCGTATGTTTACAATGTAAAACAGTACAAGACTAAAAAAACAGGCAACCATGGCACCAAATTGTGAAGCTGCTCAGGCAATCTGCATCACATTACAGGTTCTAAAACCTATGCAGGAAATTAAAACCACCTGCCACCCGATTGAAAATATTGGTGGAGCTAAAGCAGGATATTAAGTTTTTGAGTCCCGGTCATAAGACCGGGGCAATACAAAACAACAGGAAGGATTTAGCTATTGCACATCACCCTACTAACCAAACCTGTAGCAAAAACACCCCAATGCCTGCAGCGAAACCGACCAACGCCAGCCATCCGATCTTTTTCAGGTACCACATAAAATTGATTTGCTCGATACCCATTACTGCCACACCGGCTGCAGTACCAATAATGACAGCGCTGCCACCGGTACCCGTTGTCAAAGCCAGGAATTCCCAGAAATGATGATCAGTTGGATAAACTGATAGATCGAACATACCCTGCGATGCGGCCACCAGCGGCACATTGTCAACTACAGCAGAAAGTAATCCCAATGCTGTTCCAATGAGATAATCGTTTTTAAAAGTGGTTGTAAGGAAAACAGCCAGTTCTTTCAATAAGCCAGCCGACTGCAATGCCGCAACAGCCAGCAAAATGCCAAGAAAAAATAAAATACTGGGTGTGTCAATTTTTTGAAGGGCCCTGGCAACCGTAAAGCGCTCTGCAATTTCGGAATCCTTGCTCTTATGGATCAGGGTGGTTATCACCCACATCAGTCCCAATGCCAGCAGCATGCCCATGAATGGCGGCAGGTGTGTGAGTGTTTTAAAAACAGGTACAAACACCAGGAAGCCGATACCCGAGAATAAAATGATACGACCTTCCCTTTTTTCCTGTTCACTGCAATTGATCTGTGGCATCGCAACAATTTGCTTTTTCCTGAACCGGTAAGCCACAACCAGGGAAGGAACTATACAGGCAACCAGGCTTGGCAACAATAATTGTTTGATGATATTCAGTGCAGTAATTTGTCCGCCTATCCACAACATGGTGGTGGTTACATCTCCCAGCGGGCTCCAGGCACCGCCGGCATTGGCAGCTATCACCACCAAACCCACAAACCAAATCCGGTCTTCCTTTTCTTTCAGCAGTTTACTGCAAAGGGATGTCATCACAATGGCCGTAGTTAAATTATCCAGCAGGGCGGAAAGAAAAAATGTGATTCCAACAATGAGTAACAGCAATTTTGTTTTACCGGTGGTTTTTATTTTCCGGGTGATGACATCGAACCCATTGTGCGAATCAATCAATTCCACGATCGTCATAGCCCCAAGTAAAAAGAAAAGTATGGAAGCAATTTCACCAATATGATGCAGCAACTCATCAACGGCTGCCCCGGACGATGAACTGTGTAATACATATATCAGCCAGCACAACACACCCGTTATCAATGCTGAAGCAGCTTTGTTCAGTTTCAGCGTATGCTCCAGTGCAATAGCAGCATACCCCAACACGAAAAAAATAATGAGCAGGGCCGTCATCATGAAAAAGGAATTTTAATAAAATTAACCTTTCTGTTTCAAAATCACCGGGTAATGGGCGCAACAAAATTGTTTTACTTTTGCTTTGTAAATGAAGAAGCTGTTTACATATATACTGCTGCTCTGTCACATGAACGCCTCGATGTTTTTACCACAGGTGGCAGAAATGGATATTGTAAATACCCAGGGACAATACAAAGATGATATCAACAGCATTGCAGAATATGTTTGTGTTGTTTTGGGATATGATCACACACCGGATGATGAAGATGATGACAGCGGCCAGAATTTTCACCTCGTAAATGCCTGCGACTATTTTTACCAGCAGGAAATAAAAATATTAGAAGATCAGCAATTAGCAGCACCTTCAGCCCCCAGCTATAGGGGCTTTACCGCCGGCAAGTTCAGCACACCGTACTACGATATTATTGCTCCGCCACCAAAAGCCTAACCTCCATTTTGATTTTTTCGTGGAAGCCTGTTTCCAAAACAGGTTTTAAACATTTTGGTTGCCATCGTGCACCTCATTATCACATTATCAATATTACATTTATGAAGTGGAAGATCGTGCTTTCTATTTACTGCCTTTTACTATTATCGCTCATATCCTGTAAAGACCCGGGGAATGAACCCGATCATACTAAAGTGGAATTCCTGCCCGTAACAAGACAATTGAGTCCCGTTGAAATTGCTGCAAAAAATGCTATTACCGGTATTGAAACAAAAGAAATAGAATCTGGCGGAGATAAAGTTCTAAGCATAGAAGTTGAAGGAATGGAATTAATGAAGTATTCAAAAAGAGAATACTTATCTGATGAATTAAAATTACAGGAAGATGATTTTAAAAGATATATGGATTACCTGGATCGCATGAAAACGGTAAAAGCCCTGAACAATCCGCAAAAACTACTGGAAAGCCGGGAGAAGCACGACGCAGTAATCAACTATCTCAAACAAAGTATCAAAATGGCTTCTGATGCAAAGAATATGTATAAAGCGACGTACTATTTTCGGGTTAGCACACAAAAAACCAGATATACACAACCCAAAACTATGTACCTGGACAGCAGTATGAACAAGATCAAAGCTGATTATGGCTTTTTACAGCGATAGGATTTAAACAGGATTATAAAAAAATCGTCCGGCCAGGCCGGACGATAATAAATTTCAAAGGCAATTTTACAGGTCTTTGCCATGGCAATGCTTATACTTCTTGCCACTTCCGCAGGGGCATAGATCATTTCTGCCGGGTGCTTTCTCCACACGTATTGGTTCCTGTTTAACAGGTTCGGAAGGATCGATATAATCATTCTCGGCACTGATATGTTCAGGCCCTCCGGCATTGGCGTATTCTTCCTTGCGCTGGCGCATCTTGCTCATATCGGTCTTTTGCTCACGCCCTTCACGTATGCGTCCGGCATTGGTTTGCTCCATAGGTATCTGTGCATGACAAAGGAAGCTCACAATATCTTTATTCACCTGGTCATCCATTTGTTTAAAGGCGCCGAAGGCTTCTATCTTATAAATCACCAGCGGATCCTTTTGCTCGTAAGTGGCGCTTTGCACACTATGGCGCAGGTCGTCCATGGCACGCAGGTGCTCTTTCCAGGCATCATCAATCAAAGCCAGGGTGATATTGCGTTCCAGTGCATCGTTCAGTTCCCTTCCTTCAGTTGCCAGGTATTTATCAAGATTGGCCAGGGCCTGTATTTGCTTTTTACCATCCGTAAACGGCACAGCCACATTTTCAATATGGTTACCCTGCTCGGCCCGGATATTCCTGATTACAGGAAGCGTTTGCTTCACCATCACATCGGTCTTCCTGCGGTATTGTGTTATTGCCTCATCGTATAAACGGTCCGTGAGCATATTTACATCTCCTTTATCCAGCTCTTCCGCAGTGATAGAAGTATCAATACCAAAGTTCACGATTGCTGCCAGTTTAAATCCATCATGGTCATTTCCTTCCTTAAAAGAATTAACCAGGCCATTGGCCACCGAGTAGAATGAATTATCCAGGTCAAGTGCCAGCCTTTCGCCAAACAAAGCATGGTTACGTTTTTTATACACCACGTTACGCTGCTTGTTCATCACATCATCGTATTCCAGCAGGCGTTTACGGATACCGAAGTTGTTCTCCTCCACTTTCTTTTGCGCCCTTTCAATCGATTTGGTGATCATGCTGTGCTGTATCACTTCTCCTTCCTTGTATCCCATCCTGTCCATCAGTCCCGCAATACGTTCACTGCCAAACATACGCATCAGGTCATCTTCCAGCGATACAAAGAACTGCGAACTTCCTGGATCGCCCTGGCGGCCGGCACGGCCACGCAACTGCCTGTCCACACGACGGCTTTCGTGACGTTCGGTACCCAGGATAGCCAAACCACCCGCTTCTTTTACGCCCGGGCCCAGTTTAATATCCGTACCACGGCCCGCCATATTGGTAGCGATGGTTACGGCACCGGCCAAACCGGCTTCTGCTACCACCTGCGCTTCCTTACTATGCTGTTTTGCATTCAATACATTATGAGGGATATTTTTTTGCGTAAGCATCCTGGCCAGCAATTCACTGATCTTAACATCAGTAGTACCAATCAGGCAGGGCCTTCCCAGGCTTCGCAGCCTTTCCACTTCGTCAATTACGGCCTTGTATTTTTCACGTTTTGTTTTGAAAACAAAATCCTGTTCATCTTTTCGTATCACATTTACATTGGTGGGTATGGTAACCACATCCAGTTTGTAAATGCTCCAGAATTCGCCTGCTTCTGTTTCCGCAGTACCCGTCATACCACAAAGTTTGTGGTACATCCTGAAGTAGTTTTGTAAAGTAACAGTGGCATAGGTTTGCGTGGCTGCCTCAATTTTTACATTTTCCTTTGCTTCAATAGCCTGGTGCAAACCATCAGAATACCTTCTGCCATCCAGGATACGGCCTGTTTGTTCATCCACAATTTTTATGGCACCGTCCATTACCACATACTCTACATCCTTTTCAAATAAAGTATAAGCCTTTAATAATTGCTGAACGGTGTGAATGCGGTCTGCCTTCAGTGCGTAATCGTTCAGTAATGCTTCTTTGTTGTGCAGTTTTTCCTCGGCACTCAACTCACTCTTTTCAATTTCTGCCAGCCTGGTGGCTATATCCGGTATTACAAAGAATTCAGGATCCTCACCGCTTCGGGTAATTAATTGAATCCCCTGGTCAGTCAGGTCAACCTGATTATTCTTCTCATCTATATTGAAGAAAAGTTCAGCATCCACCTTGGGCATTTCTTTTTGCTGGTCGGCCAGGTAATAGTTTTCGCTTTTTTGCAGTTTAACACGGTTGCCCGGTTCACTGAGGAATTTGATCAAAGCGCTGTTCTTGGGTAAACCGCGATGGGCACGCATTAATGCAAGGCCGCCATCTTTTGGATCATCGTTGCCTTCTGCAATTTTCTTTTTGGCTTCAATTAAAAACTGGTTCACTGCTTTTCTTTGTGCCTCCACCAGCCTTTCAATCCTCGGCTTCAGGTCGAAGAATTGTTGGGTATCATTGTTATGGCCAACCGGTCCGCTGATGATCAAAGGCGTACGGGCATCATCGATCAATACACTATCCACCTCATCCACCATAGCAAAATGATGCTTGCGCTGAACCATTTCGTTGGGCGTATGCACCATATTATCACGCAGGTAATCAAAGCCAAATTCGTTATTGGTACCATAGGTAATATCTGCATTGTAGGCATTACGGCGGGCATCGCTGTTGGGTTCGTGTTTGTCAATACAGTCAACACGCAAACCTAAAAATTCAAAAATGGGACCGTTCCATTCGCTATCCCTTTTGGCCAGGTAATCGTTCACGGTTACCACATGCACACCTTCGCCGCCCAATGCATTAAGATAAGCAGGCAGGGTACTCACCAGTGTCTTACCTTCACCCGTTGCCATTTCGGCAATCTTACCTTCATGCAGCACTGTACCGCCAATCAACTGTACATCGTAGTGTACCATGTTCCAGTTAACCTTTGTGCCGCCGGCAGTCCAGCTGTTTTTGTAAATGGCTTTATCGCCCTGGATGGTAAGATTATCCTTTTTAGTTGCAAGCAACCTGTCCAGTTCAGTGGCATTAACTTCCAGCGTTTCATTTTCTTTAAAGCGCCTGCCGGTTTCCTTTACCACGGCAAAAGCCTCCGGTAAAATCTGTTGAAGCACCACTTCCAGTTCCTTATCCTTCTCCTTTTTTAAATCGTCGATGGCCTTATATAAAACATCCCTGCCGTTTATATCTTCAACAGGCAAGGCATCCACTTCTTTTTGCTTTTCGGCTATTTCTGTATTTATGGTACTGAGATGTGCCGCTATACGGTCTTTAAATTCGGCTGTTTTATTCCTCAGTTCGTCATTGCTGAGTGACTGGTATTGGCTGAAAAACTGGTTAATCTTTTCGACAACCGGCTTTATTTTCTTTACGTCTTTTTCGCTCTTACTGCCGCCAAAAAGTTTAGAAATTACTCCTATCATAAAATTCAGTGTTGTTGGGTATGCTATAAGTTCTGATAAATCAGGATAATTGCTTGTCAAATATGGTGCAGAAAATACTTTTGAGCCATAATGACAGCACCCTGGTCCCCATTTTGTAAAACGGGCGACAAAGGTAGTAAATGTTTAGGGGTTTCTCAGGGATACCTGACAAACGGTTTTTAGCCTGTTTATGATATTATTAACTAACTTTTTTCCATCTTACCGTATTAATTCAAAACACAACCTCATATGCGTTATCAAAAACCGGTTTTGGCAGTCTTACTGTTCGCAATTACCAGCCTTTATGCCTGCAACAGCAATGAAATAGGAGAAAGCAGGGACGTGAACCAGGATAAGATTTACATGGATTACGATATTTCTTATGCTGAAGGATATGATGAGGTAAATATCAGGCTTCAATACCGCTTTGCAGGGCCTGCGGGCACCACCCTGGTGCTTAACAATCCAAGCCAGGTAAAACTGGATGGCGAAATCATCAGGGCCGACAGCAGCAAATTGGGTGGAGCCTATTATGAACTGACTAAAAATTACAGCAGTTTTTTAGGTAAGCACAGCATTGAATTCACCGATATCAATAACAAACACTTTGAAAACAGCTTTGAATTCATGCCTGTTACCATAGCACAACTTCCCCCGGCCAGTCGCAAAAAAGATTTTGTGGTAAATTATAACACAGCGGCATTAAGTACCGGCGATTATATCGGTTTAAGCAGTGTGGATACTGACAGTAGTTTTTATTATCGCCGGGATGGTGCAGGACCGGCCAGTGTAGCCATACCTGCTGCTGAATTAAGCCGCCAGAAAAATAAGCAGGTAAGCATAGAAAGTACTATTTACCGGGAATTACCATTAAGCCATACCACTCCTGAGGGTGGCAAACTAAGACTAACATACAGGCTAAAGCCCGTAAAAATCAGCTTACAGCCCTAAACAATCTGGCGGGAACTTTGTTACGTAGTTAATAAAAAAAAAGGTTATGCAAAAAATGCTGCTTTCTGTTTCTGCCATTGTGTTTTCATTATCCGCCTTTTCTCAAAAGGTCAGTTTGGAAAAATTTGAAAAAGAACGCATCCGCTATTCAAAAAATGCCATGGTCACCCTTGCAGGCTGGTCTGTGGCCAATATTGCAGGAAGTGGTATTGCCACCAATACCCGCAACAGGGAGATGCGTTACTTTCACCAGATGAATGTAATGTGGGGCAGTATCAACCTGGCGATTGCCGGCCTGGGTTACTGGGGCGCTGCTAAAGAAAAAATTGACAATCCCACACTTGACGCAGTTTTAAAACATCAAAACAAAATTGAGAAAACCTATCTCATCAATGCCGGACTGGATGTACTGTATGTGGGATCCGGGCTGCTGATGAACAAAACTGCCGATAACCAAAAGAACCCCGATAAATTCCGCGGATATGGAAACTCCATCATGGTGCAGGGCGGCATTTTAATGCTGTACGATGCCATCATGTACAGCATACACCGCAGTCATGGCAAACAATTAAAAGGGCTGGGCGATAAAGTAATGCTCAATGCAGGACCGGGAGCAATTTCTCTTACTTATACTTTTTAACCGCCGGCACTGTTAAGGAAATTACAAAACAGGCACCGGCCATCAAATTTTCAACCTTATC
Source organism: Ferruginibacter sp. (assembly GCA_044226725.1). GTDB lineage: Bacteria > Bacteroidota > Bacteroidia > Chitinophagales > Chitinophagaceae > Ferruginibacter. Next base: position 74,784 of record JBGAGM010000010.1, read on the forward strand.
TGGAAATTCAACAGTATTTTTACACGAATATATTCGTATATCAATCCCCGGTTTATGAGAAAAATTGTATTCACAGCCTTCATACTTTTTGCAGCCGCTGTTTCTAAAGCACAGGTAAAAGGCATCCTGCTTGATTCTGCCAGCAAAAAACCCATTGAAAATGCGGTGATAGCAATGGTTGTAAAAGCCAATCCCAAAGATACCAGCTACACATTTACTGATGACAAAGGCCAGTTCCGGTTTGATGTAGTGCCAGCCTCCCCCTTTTCCGTAGTCATCCGCCATATGGGCTATTGGCCCAAAGCCAGGTTTGTACCTGTAAGCAAGGCTGAAAAAACGATTGATGTTGGTACCTTCTCCCTGGCACAGGATGCCAAATTGCTGAGTGAAGTGGTGGTGCAAGCGCCCGCCATCGTGGTAAAAGAAGATACCATTGAGTACAATGCTTCTTCCTTCCAGGTAAAGGAAGGCGCTGTAGTGGAAGACCTGATCAAAAAAATGCCGGGCATACAGGTTGATAAGGATGGAAATGTAACTGCACAGGGCAAATCTGTTACCCGTGTAAAAGTAAATGGCAAGGATTTTTTTGGGGGCGATGTAAAAACAGCTACCAGGGAATTGCCTGCCAATATTGTAGATAAGATCCAGATCATTGATGATTATGGCGACCAGGCCACTGTAAGCGGCATAAAAGATGGCGACCCCGACAAAGTGATGAATATCCAGATAAAAAAAGACAAGAACAAGGGCTTTTTTGGAAGGGTTACCGGGGGCTATGGAACGGACGATCGTTACCAGGCATCTTTCAACGGAAACTATTTTAACAACAACACGCAAATATCCGTGTTGGGAAACAGCAACAATACCAACACCTCACTCTTTAATTTTAGTGCCGGAGGCAATCGAGGGGCCACCAGCATGATGCGCAGCGGCATGGCGGTTATGAACGATATGGGCGGTATGGGTGCCATGAATAACATGATGCAGAACGGAGGCGGAAGTTCTTCGGCTTTTACTGGTGGCAGCAATGCCGGTATTTCAACCACCAATTCTTTTGGTTTTAATTACCGCGATCAATGGAGCAAAAGGATATCGGTATATGGCAGCTACTCTTACAATCATAAAAATACCAGCCAGCTGCAAAACAGTTACGAAACCAATAATACCACCCTCATCAACAATAACCAGGACCTTAACTCACTTACCATCGGCAACAGCCACCGTTTTACTTTTAACCTGGAATACCAGGTCGATTCCTTCAATTATCTGAAAGTGAGCCCCAGCATTAATTTCAGCGGAAGTGATGGTGACAGCAAGACCCTCTTCGATTATAAAAAGCAAAGCGACGGAACCAAAACCCTGGATGGGTCCAATAACAATATCAGCAATTCGCAGGCGCCCAATCTTGCCGCCACCATTTTATACAATCACCGGTTCAGGAAACGTGGCCGTAATTTTTCGGCCAGCATTACACTGGGAACCAGCCAAAATAATTCGGAGCAGGATGTAACTAACTTAAGCACCCAATATGTGCCGTTTGCTTTCAGCCGTAATACGTTCCAGTTTACCGACCAGGACAACAACAATTATAATTATGGAGTAAGGTTCACTTATTCCGAACCAATAAATAAATACCGCAGCCTCGATTTTAGTTATTCGCATAACCTGAGCTATGGGCGAAACAACCGGCAAACCTATAATGTGGATTCGGCAACGAAAGTTAGAACCATCAACAATTTGCTCAGTAACGATTACGAGAATAATTTTTATAATAACCGTATTGGTGTTTCATTAAGAACCACCAGGAAGAAATACAATTACACACTGGGCATCAGCGTTCAGCCCGTGAACCTGCAGGGTAAATCGCTCACCAGGGACAGTGCATACAGGCCCATTAAAAGGGCCAATGTGTTTCCTATTGCCAGGCTGGTATATAATTTCAGCCGAACCAAAACATTCAATGCCAGCTATAATGGAAATGCTACCCAGCCCAGTTTCAGCCAGCTGCAGCCGGTGCAGGATTTTACCAATCCGCAGAGCACCAGCATTGGAAACCCCGACCTGAAACCCTCTATCAATCACAACCTGAACCTGAGTTACAACAACTTTAATTTTGTGAGTGGTAAAGTGATATTCACCAACTTAACCCTGAGCACCATCCGTAACCAGATCGTTAATAAAACTGCCAAACGCGACAGTATTGGCTCTACCATTTCCATTCCCCAAAACGTGAACGGGTATTATAATGTGCTGGGTTTTTATGCCTATTCAAAACCATTTAAAAACAGGAAATATGTTATCAACTTCAATGGAAGTTTGAATTTTAACCATAATATCAATTTAACTGACAGTGTACGGTTTACCGGAAACAACCTGGTTCAAAACCTGAACCTCAACAAAATAAAGGGCAATAACTGGATAATAACCCAGGGCTTCACTTTTGAATACAACTATAAAACCATACTGGAACTGGGAGCAGGCATCAGCTACAGTTTGAATGACAATAAATACAAAACTGCCGGCAGCAAACCCCTCACCGGTTTTCAGAACACCAGCAGTAATGCCTGGACCCTGAGCAGCAACATGAACCTGAACATTACCAAAAGCCTGGTGCTGAAATACGATTTTGATTACACGATCAACAGCGGCCTGGCCAGCAGTGTAAGCCGCAATACAGCTATCATGAATGCCTCGCTGGAACAACAGTTGTTCAAAAAGAAGAATGGTATTATCCGGCTGGCTGCCTACGACCTGTTCAACCAGAACAGCAATATAAGCCGCCAGGTGCAGGGTGCCTCCATATTTGACACCCGGACCAACCGGCTTACCCGCTATTTTATAGCTACGTTCACTTACCGTTTACAGCGTTTTGCAGGGCAAAACATACAAAACCGCGGCCCTGCCATGGATTTCAGGAAAATGGGGCCGCCGCCCGGTGCTCCGGGTCTGTAAAAGCCATTGGCCTGCCGCCGGCAGATGTTGTTCACAACCTGAATAAATATGAATTTGAGGGCTTTTTTTAAAGCCCTTTTCATTACCTTTGCCACCCAAAAAGCGCCCCTTCCAGGCGCATATATTGATAATTTAACCAGGATATTACTATGAGTGGTGCATTAAAAGAGGTTCGTAACCGGATAAAAAGCGTACAAAGTACCCAGCAAATTACCAAAGCCATGAAAATGGTGAGTGCTGCCAAACTTCGTCGTGCACAGGATGCCATTACACAAATGCGCCCATATGCCCAAAAACTGCAGGAAATGCTGAGCAATATTGTAAGCAACAGCAATGCTGATGTAAATATGGCCCTGGCTGCAGAAAGACCGGTGGAAAAAGTAATGATCATTGTGGTTACCAGCGACCGTGGACTATGTGGCGGTTATAACAGTAACCTGATAAAACTGGCCAAGCAAATAATCGCTGAAAAATATGCAGCACAGGCTGCAAAAGGAAATGTACAAATACTGCCTATCGGCAAAAAAGGATATGAGAATTTTACCAAGAGTGGCTACAAAGTGGTAAACCAATACTGGGATATTTTCACAGGCCTGAGTTTTGAAAAAGTACAGGCTGCTGCCAAACATGCCATGGATGCATTTGCCAACAAGGAAATTGATGCCGTGGAACTGGTGTACAGCGAATTTAAAAATGCTGCTACCCAGCGTTTTGTAGCCGAACAATTTTTGCCTGTGGCAAAAATTCCCAAGGCAGCAGGACAAAAGAACGTGGACTTCATCTTTGAACCCGGCAAAGATGTACTGATAGCAGAACTGATGCCCAAGATCCTCAACACTCAGCTGTTTAAAGCAACACTGGATGGCCATGCAAGTGAGCATGGAGCCCGTATGACAGCTATGGATAAAGCCAGTGACAATGCCAACGAACTATTAAAATCATTAAAGATCAGTTACAACCGAGCAAGACAGGCTGCCATCACAACCGAGTTGACAGAGATTGTGAGTGGTGCGGCTGCTCTTCAGGGCTAATTGATTTGATGATGCGTTGATTTGAAGATTTGATGATGTATGAAATTCATCACCTGTATTCAAATCATCAAATCATCAAATCATCAAATCATCAAATTCAAATGGAACTTTCAGAGATAATCCCGCATATTGAGGCTTTGATATTTGCCAGCGACAAGCCGCTGAACAATGAAGAGATCATTGAACTGGTTAACAGCGCCCTGGCTTTTATTGAAGACCGGGCCACTCCTGAGCAGGTGGATGCAGCCATTGAAGGGATTGTTGAAAAATACAGTTCTGAGTTCTATGCATTCGAATTGAAACAAAGCGGCGGCGGCTGGCAGTTTCTTACCAAAAAACAATACCACAAAACGGTTGCCCTGCTGAATGGCGATAAGTTCTTAAAGCGTTTATCAACAGCGGCACTGGAAACCCTTGCCATCATAGCATATAAGCAACCCATTACTAAAAGCGAAATTGAAGCCATCCGTGGTGTGAACTGTGATTATGCTGTGCAAAAACTGCTGGAGAAGGACCTGGTGATCATCTCCGGCCGCAATGAAGAAGCTGTTGGCAAGCCACTTATCTATTCCACTTCAAAATCCTTCATGGATTATTTTGGTATCAACAGTGCTGATGACCTGCCTAAAATATCCGAAGTACTCATGGAAGAACTGGTGCAGGCTACCAGTGTAAAAGAGGCAGAAGAGCATGAATCTGTAAACAGGGAGATTGAAACTACAGAGCAGGTTATTACAGAAGAAGTAATTACTGAAGACAACTCTCAAACATCTATGTCTGTATCAGAAAGCGGGGACATCATTGAAAACAGCAATGATACTGATAATCCGGAGGAAAAAAACGAAGCTTAATCCTTTCAGTCAATATCAGTAACTTGGGCATGATTATTTCATGCCTTTTGTTTTATTCAGAAGCCTGAACTTTATTTTTAAAGCTATTAATTTAAAATAATGGCAAAACAATTCCTGAAAATACTTGTTACCGGTCTTATTTTTATGGCTTGTAATTCTTCTAAAAATAATACAATCAACAGCCAGTCAAAAAATACAGTTGAAAACAAAGCCCTGCCCGGCGATTTTGATAAAGAGGGTCATCGTGGCTGCCGCGGCCTGATGCCCGAAAACACGATCCCGGCTATGCTGAACGCTATTGGCCTGGGCGTTACCACGCTAGAGATGGATGTTTGCATCAGTAAAGACAAAAAGGTTTTTCTTTCGCATGAAGCCTTCTTCAATCATGAAATAACCACTAAACCCGATGGCGGATTTATTGAAGAAAAGGAAGAAAAGACATTTAACATGTACCAGATGAATTATGCCGAGATCATGAAGTATGATGTGGGCATGAAGCCACACCCACGCTTTCCGGATCAGCAAAAAATGAAAGCGGTGAAACCTTTACTGTCAGATTTGTTTAAAGCGGTGAGGGAATATATGGTGACCCGCAAGCGCCCCTTTCCATTTTTCAATATAGAAACCAAATGCTTACCGGAAACCGACAACAAATTCCACCCTGCCCCGGCCGAATTTGTTGAATTACTGATGAAAGAAATTAAAGACGGTGGTATGGAAGACCTGGTGATCATCCAGTCTTTCGATTACAGAACATTGCAATACCTGCACCAGCATTATCCCGCTATCAAAACAGCTATGCTGGTGGAAGCTAACAGCAAAAGCAGTTTTCGCAAGCAAATGAAAGATATTGGTTTTACACCCACCATTTACAGCCCCGAAGCAATCATGGTTATCCCCGACCTGATAAAAGACTGTCACGACCTGAATATGAAGATCATTCCCTGGACGGTAAATGACAAAAAGAAAATTGCAGAGCTAAAAGCAATGGGAGTTGATGGGATCATCACTGATTACCCAAATTTGTTTAATGAGTAATTCCCAGCCAGTCATTTGCATTTTGAAACAACAGTTTTGCCTGCTGCTCTTTTGTAAAATTCATTTGCATAATTAATTTACCGGGATGATGCTCGCCAAGCGGGAAAGGATAATCACTTCCCAGGCATATTTTGTCTTCTCCCATAACATCCATGATATAACGCATGGCTTTGTCATCATGCACCAGGCTGTCGATCCAAAACTTTCCGATATAATCCCTTGGATTGATTGCATTGTCAACAGCCACCAGGTCGGGCCGCACAGTAAATCCATGTTCAATTCTGCCAATGGTGAGCGGGAAGCTTCCGCCCCCATGCGCAAAAGCAACACGCAGTTTGGGGAATTTTTCAAACACAGCACCAAATATCATGGAACAGATGGCACGGCTTGTTTCCGCTGGCATGCCCACCAGCCAGGGGAGCCAGTATTTTTGCATCTGCTGCTCCCCCATCATTTCCCAGGGATGCACAAACAGGGCGCAGCCAAGCTTTTCGGCAGCCTCATAAAAAGGAAAGAATTTTGGATCACTCAGATTGGCGCCATTGATATTTGAGCCGATCTCTAACCCCGGCATTTTCAATTCAGCAACACAACGTTCCATTTCTTTGATGGCCAGGTCTGTATCCTGCAGGGGAACTGTTCCAATGCCTATAAATCGTTTCGGCTCTTTTGCAACGGTATCAGCTATATGGTCGTTAAAAAACCGGGAAGTTTCATAACCATCATTTGCCTTCGCCCAATAATTAAAAAGCACAGGGATTGTAGAGAGTACCTGAACAGTTACATCCGTATCGTCCATCTCTTTCAGCCGCACAGTTGCATCAAAACAATTTTCCTCTACCTCCCTGAAAAGTTTATCGCCCTTCATCATACAGGCTTTGCAATTACGGTGCTCCAGGTGTATGAACTCACCATAGCCGAACTTCTGCACCCAGTTGGGCATTTTGCCGGGCATGATATGAGTATGAATGTCAATTTTCATTTGAATCGTTTCGGGTTTGCTGTTTTTTGTTTCTGGTTTCTCGTTTGGGCTCTTTTAAACTTTTAAGAGTTTTACATTTTCTCATGTTGCCATTGTAATTTAAAACGAGAAACAATACAACAACTAACCAGAAACAAGAAACAATACATTAACCAGAAACAAGAAACAATACATTAACCTTTTTTTACAGGAGGGGCCATCACAGCACCGCATTTACTGCAGGTCCTTTTCTGCTCATCTGCATAAAATCCTTCCATCACAGGCGGCAGCTGCGTTACAATATCGGTGATCACTTTATATTCCTCATACAGCTTATTACCACAGTTTTCGCAATACCATAAAAAACCATCTTCTTCAGTTTCCCTGATCTTTTCTATTACCAGCCCAACCGTATTTGCACCCCGTTGCGGCGAATGCGGTGTTTTAGGCGGCAGTAAAAACATATCCCCTTCATTGATGGGTATATCTTTTGGCACTCCCTCATCAATGATCTTCAAAACAATATTGCCTTCCAGCTGGTAATATAATTCCTCACTTTCATTATAGTGATAATCCTTACGGCTGTTAGGGCCGCCAACCACCATTACTATAAAATTCTCAGCGTCCTTATATACACACTGGTTGCCAACCGGCGGCTTTAATTTGTCCCGGTTATCTTCGATCCATTTTTTTAAATTGAATGGTGCTGCTATAGCCATGGCGAATAGTTTTTAGACTTGTAAGATAATTATTTTTTTCCTTGCCCCGATTATTTCGGGGGACCAGGCTATGGTTCTGCCCCCCACTTCGCAGGCACAGTTTATCCCGAAAGCTTTCGGGATACTCTTGTATAGGGGTATCTTTGCTCATCAATCCAAACAGCAGGCCCTACACACATCATTCATAACTCATAATTCATAACTAATTCTTTACCTTTAAGTATGAATCTGACCATTCCTTATCACCTGGAAAATTATGTTGGTGGTAATTTTATCGGGCCGCTCAGCGGCAGGTTTATCGACAATGTAAACCCTGCTACGGGTGTGGTTTACGGGCAAATACCCGACAGTAATGAAAAGGATATTGAAGTGGCGGTTGCTGCAGCTAAAAAGGCATTCCCTGCCTGGAGCATTTTACCTGTTGAACAAAAATTCAGGATACTGAACCGCATAGCAGAACTGATAGAAGCAAACCTGGAAGAGCTGGCCCTTGCCGAAACCAATGATAACGGAAAGCCCTTGTGGTTAAGTAAGGAAGTGGATATACCCAGGGCCTCATCCAATTTTCGTTTTTTTGCCACCGGCATCATGCATTTTGCATCAGAAAGCCACCAGATGGAAGACAAAGCTGTAAACTACACACTTCGCCAGCCAATAGGAATTGTAGGTTGCATTTCTCCCTGGAATCTGCCGTTGTATCTGTTCACCTGGAAAATTGTACCTGCATTGGCAGCAGGTAATTGTGTGATAGCCAAACCTTCAGAGGTAACACCCGTTACAGCGTTTTTATTAGGCAGGATTTGTAAAGAAGCTGGTTTGCCAGACGGCGTTTTAAATATTGTACACGGCACCGGCCCCAATTGCGGCGAAGCCATTGTAAAACACCCTGACATTAAAGCCATCTCCTTCACGGGAAGTACCAAAGCCGGCGAACGCATCGCATCCATTGCAGCTCCTATGTTCAAAAAACTATCGCTGGAACTGGGGGGTAAAAACCCAAACATCATTTTCGATGACTGTAATTGGGAAAGAATGATCACTGAAACCATCCGTTCGTCTTTTGGCAATATGGGACAAATATGCCTGTGTGGCAGCCGAATATTACTGGAAAGAAGTGCTTACGAAAAATTTAAAGCCATCTTCATTCCCATCATTCAAAAATTGAAAGTTGGCGACCCGCTTGAAGCGGGCAGCAAACAGGGCGCCCTGGTAAGTAAAATGCATTTTGAAAAAGTGCTGAATTGCATTGCCATCGCCAAAGAGGAAGGCGGTACTATTTTATGTGGTGGCAACATTGTCAAACCAGGGGGAAGATGTGCAACCGGATATTTTATTGAGCCTACGATCATTGAAGGCCTTGATCAAAACTGCAGAACCAACCAGGAAGAAATTTTTGGACCTGTGGTAACCATTCAGCCTTTTGATACAGAAGAAGAAGCCATTGCACTGGCTAACGCTACCAGCTATGGACTGGCTGCCAGCATCTGGACGCAGGATATCAGCAAGGCAAACCGTGTAGCGGCAAAAGTGCAAAGCGGTATTATTTGGGTAAACTGCTGGCTGGTAAGGGATTTGCGCACTCCTTTTGGCGGCATGAAGAATAGTGGCGTGGGCAGAGAAGGTGGTTGGGAAGCGCTAAGATTTTTTACGGAGGCGAAGAATGTTTGTGTGCAGTTCAGATAAATTGTTTCTGGTTTCTTGTTAATTGTTTTGTTGTTTCTTGTTTTATAATTTGCGAATTCTTTGTTATGGCAACAGTAAATAAATTTACGGAGTTAGAAATATGGCAGCTTGCAAATGAATTGGAGAGAAAAATATTTCAACAGTTTAATGCCGGCACACTTAGCAAAGATACTGCTCTAAAAGACCAGCTAAACAGATCTGTTGGCTCTATTCCTGATAATATAGCAGAGGGTTTTGGAAGAGGTGGCAGATTAGAGTTTATACATTTTTTAAGTATTGCCAGAGCATCCGCTTCTGAATTACAATCTCAACTAATAAGGTGTGTAAACCGCAATCATTTTTCTCAGGAGGTTTTTGAAGAGATTAACAATTTGGCTGTCAAAACAGGAAACAAGATAGGTGCTTTCATCAGATATTTAAACACTTCTGAAAAAACAGGCCCGAAGTTTCAAAACAGAGTGCCAACAAACCAGAAACAAGAAACAAAACAACCAGAAACAAGAAACAACATAGTAAACACTGAAGCTGCAGCAAAACCCCTAGGCGCTTATCCGCATGCAAGGCGTGTTGGAAACCTGCTATTTCTCTCCGGTATCGGCAGCCGAAACCCAACAGATAATTCCATACCCGGACTGGAACTGGATGCAGACGGGAACATAATAAAGTATGATATTGAAGCAGAAACACTCCAGTGCTTTGCCAATGTAAAAGCAGTGCTGGAAGCGAGTGGCAGCAGCTGGGATAAAATAGTGGATGTAACTGTTTTTTTAACCAGCATGAAAAAAGATTTTCCGGTCTACAATAAGATATACGGTGAGTATTTCAAAAATGTGCAGGCCTGTCGCACAACAGTAGAAGTAAAAAGTTTGCCTACACCTATTGCTATAGAACTAAAAGTGATAGCCACAACTGATTAAAATTACAAGGATGACATTTGAAAATAATTTAGCATTTGCCCGTGAATTAGATGCCAGGGATACATTAAAGGGGTTTCGTTCAAAATTCTATTTACCATTTATCAACGGGGAAGAATGCATTTACTTTACCGGCAATTCCCTTGGCCTGCAACCCAAAACCACTCAAGATTACGTTTTGAATGAGTTAGAAGACTGGGCCAATTTTGGTGTGGAAGGGCATTTTCATGCAAGGCAACCCTGGTTCAGTTATCACGAGATGTTTCCGGGATTGCTTACAAAAATTGTAGGCGCCCTGCCGGAAGAAATTGTAGTGATGAACCAGCTTACAGTAAACCTTCATTTACTGATGGCCAGTTTTTACAGGCCAACCAAACAAAGGTTTAAGATCATTTGCGAAGCAAAAGCTTTCCCATCAGATCAATATGCACTGGAAACACAGGTAAAGTTTCATGACCTGAACCCGGATGAAACCATTATTGAAGTGGCACCAAGGCCAGGCGAACATACTATCAGAACAGAAGATATTATTTCCACAATCAAACAACATGGCAACGAAACAGCCCTGGTCATTTTTGGAGGTGTAAATTATTACAGCGGTCAGGTTTTCGATATGAAGACAATCACTGCCGCCGCACATGAAGCCGGTGTATATTGTGGTTTCGACCTGGCACATGCAGCGGGCAATATTGAATTGCATTTACACGACTGGGATGTGGATTTTGCATGCTGGTGCAGTTATAAATATCTAAACAGCGGACCAGGCGGTGTTTCGGGCGTGTACATACACAAAAAACATGCTGCCAATACTTCGTTACCAAGGCTGGCCGGATGGTGGGGACATGATAAAGTAACCCGCTTTCAAATGGAGAAAGGTTTCAACCCTATTGCTACGGCCGAAGGATGGCAACTGAGTAATGCACCCGTATTAAGCATGGCTGCGCATAAAGCCGCACTCGATATTTTTGAAGAAGCAGGTTTTGAAAACCTGGTTACCAAAGGGCAGCAACTCAGTGATTATTTATTTTTTATCATTGAAGAGATAAATGCAGCCGCTGCAACAAAAAAGATTGAGATCATCACCCCTAAGGAAAGCAAGGGCTGCCAGGTATCCATGCTGATGCTTGACAGAGGTAAAGAAGTTTTTGAAGCCCTGAAACAAAACGGGGTAATTGCAGACTGGCGTGAACCGAATGTGATACGGGTGGCGCCCGTGCCCCTGTACAACAGTTTTGAAGACCTGTATATTTTTGGAGAGATCATAAAACATATCATCGCTTAGCTATTATGAAAAAAGATACCGTCATTATCGGTGCAGGGCTTGTAGGCTCTTTGCTCTCGATCTATCTGTCCAGGAGAGGTTATAAAGTTGCCGTGTACGAACGCCGCAGCGATATGCGGAAAGAAAAAATGAGCGCCGGCAAATCCATCAACCTGGCACTGAGCGACCGTGGCATTAAAGCCCTGGAAGAAGTAGGCCTTATGGATGAAATAAGAAAGATATGCATACCTATGCATGGCCGCTTCCTCCACAATGCCGATGGCAGTACTGCTTACCAGGCTTATGGAAAAGAAGGGCAATACATCAATTCAGTATCGAGGGGCGCACTTAATTGTATGCTGATGGACCTGGCTGAAGAAAATGGTGCTAAAATAATATTCAACGAAAAATGCAACAACATTGACTGGAGTAATAATAAGATTGAATTTGAAAAAACGAATGCACCCATATCAGAAAAAATAAAAGCCGATCTCATTTTTGGCAGTGACGGCGCTTTTTCAGCAGCCCGCTTAACACACCAACTACAGCACGACCGCTTTCAATACCAGCAATATTATATTGATTTTGGGTACAAGGAATTAACCATCCCTGCCGGAGAAAACGGCTCCTTTTTATTGGAGAAAAATGCACTGCATATATGGCCACGGGGTAATTACATGATGATTGCCCTGCCCAATATCGATGGAAGTTTTACCTGCACCCTCTTCTTTCCTTTCGAAGGCGAACCATCTTTTGCAAGCCTGGATACAGCTGAAAAAGTAAAAGCCTTCTTTGAAAAAACATTTACAGATGCAGTACCACTAATGCCCGCTTTAACAGAAGATTTTTTTACCAATCCAACTTCCTCCCTGGTTACAGTAAAATGTTTTCCCTGGATACGGGATGATAAATTTGCCCTCATCGGGGATGCCGCACATGCTATCGTACCTTTCTTCGGACAGGGCATGAATTGTGGCTTTGAAGATTGCTCGGTCCTGAACAGGCTGGCAGATAAGCATGCTGACAACTGGTCGGCCATCCTGCCCGAGTATCAGTCATTACGCAAACCGGATGGCGATGCCATTGCCGACCTGGCATTGAACAATTTTGTGGAAATGCGGGACAAGGTGGCTGATGCAAAATTTTTATTACAGAAAAAAATTGAAGCGGCTTTCAGTAAGAAATATCCTGACAAATGGATACCCCTGTACAGCCAGGTAACCTTCAGTCCGCAAATTAGATACAGCGAAGCGCTGGTAAACGGTCAAAAGCAGGAAGCCATCATGCAGCAGGTAATGTTGCTTCCGGACATTGAGAACAGGTGGCAGGACGAAGCGGTTGAAAAAATGATTTTGGAAAAGATCAACGCATAAACATGTACAAGTTTTCTTACTACACTGAACAGGATCAACAAACCGTTATTGAATTTATGAAGGCAAATGCTTTTGCTTTTATAACAGGAACAGGCGAAAATTACCCGGTGGCAACCCAAATCCCTGTATCGGTACAAATAAAAGATGGAAATATATTTTTGCAGGGCCACATGATGCGTAAGACCGATCATCACCTTGCTTTTGAAAAAAACAACAATGTGCTGGTACTGTTTACAGGGCCGCATTGCTTTGTAAGTGCCAGCTGGTACACCAATCCCGCTGTTGGCTCTACCTGGAATTATATGACCGTACATGCCAAAGGAAAAATGAGTTTTATGGATGAAGCGGGCACTTTGGCGGCAGTGAAAGCCATATCGGACACATACGAAGGAACTGAAAGCGCCGGGGCTTACGACAAGCTGCCTGAAGCATATATTGACCAGATGGTGAAAGCCATTGTTGGTTTTACCATTGAAGTGGAAAGCCTGGATAATGTTTTTAAACTGAGCCAGAACAGGGATGACGCTTCCAAAAAAAATATTATTGCCCAATTAAAAAAACGTGGCGATGATAATTCAGTAATGATTGCAGAGGAAATGGAACGAAGATTATTATGATGTTTCTGATTTTAGCTGATTAACTTTGCTTCATGACACGCAAGCAACTCATTGAACAAATACGCCTGAAAAAATCATACCTCTGCGTTGGTTTGGATACCGACATCACCAAAATTCCCAAACACCTGCAAACGCACCCGGATGGGGTTTTTGAATTCAACAAGCAGATCATTGATGCCACGCAGGATCTCTGTGTGGCCTACAAACTGAATACCGCTTTTTATGAAGCCATGGGCCTGAAAGGATGGGAAGTAATGGACAGAACGGTGAATTATATTCCCAAAGATCAGTTCATCATTGCCGATGCCAAGCGGGGCGATATTGGCAACACATCTGCCCAATATGCCAAAGCTTTTTTTGTGAACATGGATTTTGATGCTATTACTGTAGCTCCTTATATGGGCGAAGACAGTGTGAAGCCATTTTTAGAATTTGAAAATAAATGGGCCATTGTGTTGGGATTAACCAGTAATGCCGGCAGTAAGGATTTTGAACAATTGCGATTGGTTCGTGAGGACACAAACCAGGGCGATAGTGAACAAACAAGCGAAGGAGGTGAATTTTTATACGAGACCGTTTTAAAAAAAGTAAGCAACTGGGGCACCAATGAGAACCTGATGTTTGTAGTGGGTGCCACTAAAGCCAGCGACCTGGCCGATATCCGCAGGATAATCCCGGATCATTTTTTATTGGTGCCGGGAGTTGGTTTCCAGGGCGGCAGCCTTAAAGAAGTAAGCGAATATGGTATGAATGCAGATTGCGGCCTGTTGGTGAATGCAAGCCGTGCGATTATATACGCAAGCGAAAAAGAGGATTTTGCAACCGAAGCCCGGGTTATTGCAAAGCAGTATCAATCTGAAATGGCAGGCTACCTGCAGGCCAAATAATATCATACCCTCCTGTTAATTTTCCCTGCAGCAATGACGCTGTCCAGTATTTGTGCTATTTCTCCGGGGCGCTTTGTTCCTATCAGCAAACGATTACCGTTACTAAATTCCAGCTGCAGGCCCAGGTTTGAGGAAGCTGAAGTATTGATGGCCTTACCGGTTTGCGAAGTGCCGGCCCGTATGCCCCAACCCCCGTATTCATAAAAGGAATTGTATTGCCTGATATACGCATCATTCAGTTCATGCCATTCTATGAATGTTTCGTTAAACTGGAAGGGATAAAATCTGTAAGAAATTCCTGCATCGCTGATCCGGGTTTTTAGTTTGATCGACCTTAAAAAAAGCAATAAAAGCAACAGCAATAACTCTATCAGCACCAGCACATACCCCGGCGCAGGTGTGTTTCCAAAAGGCTTTCCGAAAATCAGTTGCTGCACAATAGCATACAAAAAAAGCAGGTTTAGTGCTGTTACTGCCAGCCATGCCCACCAGGTTCTGAAGCCCTGTGTTTCTTTAAAATCAATAGCGTTGTTCATTAAAGCGCTTTTAAGATATTATCTCCCAGTGAGGTTGCCCATTTTTTATATTCCATACCGGAGGGATGTAAACCATCTGCTGCTAAAAATGCTGTTCTGTTACCATCAGCTCTTTGCGATACCGTGATATCAATAAACTGTGTATTGTAAGCACCTGCGGAATTTTGACAAATCAAATTAAATGCATCTATCTCCTCCGCGATCTTCTTCCTGTCCCGCCCTTCTGCAAAAGGGGTAACGCCCCAATCGGGTATGCTCAGCACAAAAACATGATGAGGTTTATTGCCGGCAAATTGTATGGCCTTTTGCAGCAGGTGTTCAAACTCAATTGTAAATTCGGATGTGCTGCGGCCACGGTATTGATTGTTTACGCCAATGAGCAGTGAAACAATATCGTACTGCTTCAAAAAGGAAGTATTGTCAATTGCATTGCTCAATTCATCCGTTGTCCAGCCGGTTTTGGCAATAATTTCGGCTGCATAAAAACCAAAACCCGCCTGCCTTAATTGCTGTACAGTTTGATTGGGAAAGTTTTCGGCAAAATCAACCTGCTCACCAATGGTATAGCTGTCGCCCAATGCTAAGTAAGAATAATTGATCATGAGTTTGCTTCTAATTTTTTTATCCATCGCCTGCAGATCATTAAAGGGATTATTCCCAGCAGTCCAAAGCTACAGTCAATAGCAATATGAAAAACAGGTATTTGCCTGGCAGGCCCGGCAATGATAGCCAGCGGAAAAACGGCAACACAGCAAATGATCTGCCAGTCAATGATCCAGCTGTTTTTTACCGGATCTTTTAAAGGGCCAATAAAGGACAATGCAATAACAAAATGTGCAAAGGCAAGCCAGTCGTACCCATAAGCCAGGAATGGATACTTTGCATTGGTATCAGTAAGCGCTGTA
The DNA here is from genome assembly GCA_044226725.1 of Ferruginibacter sp. Taxonomy (GTDB): domain Bacteria; phylum Bacteroidota; class Bacteroidia; order Chitinophagales; family Chitinophagaceae; genus Ferruginibacter. Next base: position 90,512 of record JBGAGM010000010.1, read on the forward strand.
TAACATGTTTGCAGCCAGTTGCCCATTCTTTCTGGCATCATATCCCTGTATTGCATCAGCCAGTGCAGGCCTGTTTCGGCAGGCATGGCTGTTGCACCGCTCACAATCAATGCAAGCATGAAGAAAATAATAAGCAATCTTATTTTTGTCAATAATTTCACTACGATCTGTTTACCTTAAAAATAATCATTCTAAACAAAAGAAGCGACTGTCTCAAAATGGCATCCGCTTTTTGTATGTACAGTTTATAACAATGCTGGCCTTTCTGCCTCCCGGGGTAAGGCAGTGCTTGCTGTTGTTGTTATAAGTGCCATACAACAATTGTTTGGCAATATTACGGCAGGCGATATACCCTTTCCAAATTTGCTGTCGCTTTTGTACCAATTTGTACCAATTTGTCTTATTTCACTTTTAAAATTGGCTAAAAGGCTTGCTGGCATTGGCTTTGGAGTGGTTTTGTTCTACCCTTGTTCTACCCTGGTAGCTAAATCAAGCTTAAAACAGCTACAAATCCCGAACAAAACACGAAGAAAACAAGAACAAAACACGAAGAAAAAACGACAATTTGGTAGAAAAACGACAATCAGGTACAGAAGCGACAGCACCTGATCGTTTCGGCCTTCCCGGATCGTATGTTTGTCTGGCAGCGTTTGATAACAACATTTTCAAAAAGTAAAAAACTAAAACTATGGCAACATAAGAAACTGGGACACCGGGGTACCGGGGCAGTTACCATCCGGAAGGGAATGAACATCATTTGGAGCAGAAATAAAAAAAAAGACCGCCTCTTTCATTAATGAGACGGCCTCTTTCAGATCATGGCTATACTTTTTTATGTTACGATGTGCGGGTTTTTGATTTTTGCTTATCCTTGCTTTTCATATCCTCTTCAGATGCTTCGCCCAGTATAATTTTTCCAAAACTGCTTTTCACTTTTACGGGTATGCTGCCACTGCCATTCTTGCCGGAATATTCATAATCGAATTTGGGGCCATGTTTATCATCCTCCTCCCCGTCACTGCTGAATTTTATTCCACTGTTATTTTTAAAAGATCCAAAGCTGGTGAGGATATTATAGGAAGCCGGCAACTCACCTATTGGCCTGAGATTAACTGTTGAATAGGAGGTTTTAAGATCCAGGTTGGTTAAACTGTTATCCATATTCAGCCGGACATTGTTACAGAATTCAAGGTTCAACTTAACCGATCCCGACATTTTGGAAATAACCGCTTTTGAAAATTTAATGGTAACCGGTGCACTGGTAATATTGGCCAGGTTTGCCTTTCCAAATTCCACATGGATATTTTTAATATTTGCCAGGTTCCCGGTTGTAAGCGATCCAAACTTGCTTGTCAGGTCCACCTCGCCACGAAAATCCGGGATGGTAGTTGCCCCAAAATCGTTCTTTATGGTGAGGCCGTTGCCGGCAGGCATAAAAATAACATAGTTGATCTCCATTGAACTTTTTGTATTCCTGGAACCATCACGTTCATTCCTGTCATTCATGGAGGTTTTAAAACTGATCAGGTTACCCGTTTTCCCTTCAGATACATTGATCATGTCGAGAAGTTTCTGGGCCTGCGATTCCACGTTTGACGAAACTTCAATGCTTACGTCCACTTTAATCTCACTTTTGTCCCAGGTATTTACTTTCACCGATCCAAATGAATTTTCTATATTCAATTTGTCTGAAGATGAAACACCATAGGATTTGTTTACGGATTTGGCTTTTACAAATTCATATTTCTTTTTGTTGTCGTTGCGGTCATCATTGTCATTATCGTTTTGTGCAAAGAGGCTTGCATGCGTAAGCACGAGCACGGATAAAGCAATGCTCCATTTTTTACATATTTGTTTCATGGCTATACTTTTTTGATTCTTTAATTTGATTGATGATGTTTAATTGCTGATTCAGTACATTCAGCTGCAGCTGCAGGTTCTGGATCATGGCTTCCAGCAGCACTTCCCTGTTGGGCGTGGAGCTAAGCTGGTCTTTCAGGTTATTATATGAACTATCCAATTGGTTAATGGCTGTGCTGAACTGCTGGTACAATTCAGGCTGGTCTTTGGCGATCACCTTCAGTTCCTCCTGCTTCATATCTATCATTTTTGCAAACTGATTCATTTGCGGGGCGTATTCCGGCGCCAGTATATTAATATCCGGCTCATTGGTAACATGCGAAGCTGTTTCAACTGCTTTCTTATTGGTTACAAAATAAATACCCGTTGCAATCACCAGCATGGCTGCCGCTGCCATGCTCCATTTATAAAGTGGTGCCAGTACGAACTTCCTTTTTTCCTCTTTTCGGGTAAATGAAGCTTCAATATTATCCCATACCCTTTCAGATGGCATTTCTTCATCAAAAGCCTTGCGGTTGTCGCTGATAAAATTTTTCAGTTTATTACTCATGATCCCTCTTTTAACAATTGTAATAATTTTTGTTTGGCACGCATATACTGCGTTCGTGTGGTTGATTCGGCCACATTCAATATCTCCGATATCTCCTCGTGATCATAGCCTTCCATCAGGTACAGGTTCAGCACGGTTCTGTAACCGTCCGGCAACTGCATAATGGCCTTTTTGACTAGGCCAACCTGCAGGTTAATTTCATTTTCGTCAATTTCATTTACATCCGCACGGTCGGCAACGGATGTTTTTTCAAGTTCTACCCAATCTATCTTTCTTTTTTTAAGCTGGTTGATGGACCGGTTGATGCAGATCTGCTTAAGCCAGCCTCCAAAACTGGTCCGGTGTTCAAAACGCTCCAGGTTCTTAAACGCTTCAATAAAACTTTCCTGCAGTACATCTTCCGCTTCGGCCACATTATTCAGCATTCGCAGGCAGGTATTGTACATGGCCTTGGAATAACGCACATATAACTCCTTATACCCAAGTGTATCACCTTTCAGGCAGCGTTCTATCAGTTCATCCCGTTGTGGCAATACAGCTAATTCCAAAAGTTTCTTGTTTTAATATTTAGAGACAGGGTTGTTTTCCCGATGTTGCATACAGTGGAAAATATTTTTTTTGTTAAACCCCTACAGGCAGTTTGTCAAACGTTCTTGCCAAACTCCGGCAGGGCTGAAAGCCGCTGCCGGGGTTCTATAAACAGCCAAAAAAACAAAAAATTATCTTGTGGACTACTGTATTTATATTTGCGGTTGCAATTGCTGCCCAAGTGGCTTATATAAAGCCCAATAAGGGTATACGGTACAAGTGAGTGACACAACGATGCTGATTAATGCTATACTGCTTGTTCCCAAAAAATAACCATTAACGAATAACAAATAACCAATTAAAATGGCTGCTAAAACCGACAATTTTCAAAGTCCGGATTATTTTAATGTAGATGAATTGCTCACAGATGAGCACAAACTGATACGTGAAACTGTTCGCAATTATGTAAAAAAAGAAATTTCACCCATTATTGAAGATTATGCCCAGCGTGCGGAGTTTCCGCAGCAAATCGTAAAACAACTGGGCGATCTGGGCTGCTTTGGTCCTACGGTGCCCGAGCAATATGGCGGTGGCGGTCTGGATTATATCAGCTATGGGCTGATGATGCAGGAACTGGAACGGGGCGATAGCGGCGTTCGCTCCACGGCCAGTGTGCAGGGCAGCCTGGTGATGTTCCCTATTTATCAATACGGCAACGAAGAGCAGCGCAATAAGTACTTGCCCAAACTGGCCAGTGGTGAGTGGCTGGGTTGTTTTGGTTTAACCGAACCTAATCATGGCAGCGACCCCAGCAGCATGCTTACCAATATTAAGGATGCCGGCGATCATGTTATTTTGAACGGCGCCAAAATGTGGATCAGTAATGCCCCCTTTGCACAGGTGGCTGTGGTGTGGGCACGTAATGAACAAAACGAAATTCAGGGCCTGATCGTAGAGCGTGGTATGGAAGGCTTTAGCACACCTACCACACATGGCAAATGGAGCCTGCGTGCCAGTGCCACCGGCGAGCTGGTGTTTGATAATGTAAAAGTTCCGAAGGAAAATATTCTGCCCAATGTAAAAGGATTGAAAGGTCCGCTGGGATGCTTAACCAAGGCCCGCTATGGCATTGCCTGGGGCGCTATTGGTGCTGCCATGGATTGTTATGATACAGCTTTGAATTACAGTAAGGAAAGGATACAGTTCGGTAAGCCCATTGGCGGTTTTCAGCTGCAACAAAAAAAGCTGGCCGAAATGGTCACAGAGATCACCAAGGCTCAATTACTAAACTGGCGCCTGGGTGTTTTAATGAACGAAGGAAAAGTGACCCCGCAGCAGGTAAGCATGGCCAAGCGCAATGCCTGCGAAGTGGCAACCAATATATGCAGGGATGCCAGGCAGATGCTGGGCGGCATGGGCATTACAGGCGAATACCCGGTAATGCGCCATATGATGAACCTGGAAAGTGTGATCACCTACGAGGGAACACATGATATACATTTGCTGATAACCGGAATGGATGTTACAGGGATGAATGCGTTTAAATAAAACCAGCACCCCCTTGGCCTCCTGAAGGGGCAACCATCCATTTTGCAGATAGATGCGGAGATTGTGTTTGTAAATCATTATGAACCCAGCCTGATTTCTTTTTTAGACTCAGTGGCAGTTTATCCTGAGCGCAGTCGCAGAACACTCTTGTACATTGGTTATTTATTGAGCCTTAAAAATTTTAAAATAAACTCTTGCATATATGACAATCACTACAAATTTTAATGATCTTTTAGTTCCCCCTTCAGGGGGCGGAGGGGGTAAGATTAGCGTAATTGGCGCCGGCACCATGGGCAACGGAATAGCCCATGTGTTTGCGCAAAGTGGTTTTAAGGTAAACCTGATTGATGTGAACCCAACACAGCTTGAAAGAGCCATGGCCACCATCAACAAGAACCTGGACCGGCAGATTGCCAAAGGCAGCATTACAGAAGATCAGAAGAAAACTACCATTGCTAATATCAGTACGTTCTCCATCATTGCAGAAGGTGTTAAGGAAGCCCAGCTGGTTGTGGAAGCAGCTACAGAAAACGTGGAGTTAAAACTCAGCATTTTCGGGCAGATGGACCTCCATGCGCCTGCCGGCTGTATCCTGGCAACAAATACCTCGTCTATTTCCATCACCAAAATTGCAGCGGAAACCAAGCGGCCCGAACTGGTGATCGGTATGCACTTTATGAACCCGGTACCGGTAATGAAACTGGTGGAGATCATCAACGGATACGCCACTAAAAAGGAAGTGACCGAAACCATTGTTGCCTTAAGCAGGCAACTGGGCAAAATACCCTGTACAGTAAATGACTATCCCGGTTTTATTGCCAACCGTATTTTAATGCCCATGATCAATGAAGCAATCTATAGCTTATATGAAGGGGTTGCCGGTGTGGAAGAAATTGATACCGTAATGAAACTCGGTATGGCACACCCGATGGGGCCATTACAGCTTGCTGATTTCATTGGCCTGGATGTTTGCCTGAGTATTTTGAGAGTATTGCATGATGGATTTGGCAATCCCAAATACGCACCTTGTCCTTTGCTGGCCAATATGGTGCTTGCAGGCAGGCTGGGGGTTAAGAGCGGAGAAGGATTTTATGTTTATACCCCGGGAAACAAAGACCTGGTGGTGAGCGACAGTTTTAAGTAAACAACTTACTCTATTTTATGAAGAGGCATCCCAAAAGGGTGCCTTTTTTAGTATGCCCATTTTTGCACAACCATATACAAGCGAATGGATATTTTACTATTTTACTCCCTGTTATTAACTCACTCAACTATTTTTTATGAAAAAACTCATTTATGTACTGTTTTGCATGGCTGCCCTTTTCGCTGCCTGCAAGGGAAAATCAGGTTCCGGCGATGCACAAAGTACACCTGCCGGTACAGCCAATATGATATTTGATGCTGCCAGAAGCGGAGACTTCAGCAAATTGAAATCACTCTGCAATTCAGTCCTGGAGCAGGATACAGACAGTAAAAAGATCTGCGAAGTGGCTGACGGCGGCGAGGATCTGAAAAAAATGTTCAGGGAATATTTCTCGAAAGGCAAGGTAACGGGCGAGCCGGTTATTGAGGGAGATAATGCAAAAGTGAATATCCTTTTTGGACCAGATGGTACAAAAGAGGAAACATTCAACATGCAGAAAAAAGACGGAAAATGGTATGTAACAAATTTCTAAATAATACACCATGGCTTCCAAAGAAAAAAAGATCGATGCCTACATCGCCAAATCGGCCGATTTTGCGAAACCCATTTTAAACCACATTCGTGAACTGGTGCACAAAACCTGCCCGGATGTGGAAGAAAAAGTAAAATGGGGTATGCCCTTTTTTGATTACAAAGGGGAAATGCTTTGCCATATGGCTTCCTTTAAACAACATGCTGTAATGGGGTTTTGGAAAGCTGCACTGATGAAAGACCCTTCACTGGTTGAAAATGCAAAATCAGAGACAGCGATGGGCCATTTAGGAAAGATCACTTCTTTAAAGGATATGCCCTCCGATAAAAAAATAGCAGCCTGGATAAAGGAGGCTATGCAGCTTAACGACAAGGGCATTAAGCTCCCCGCTAAAGCAAAGCCTGCTGAGAAAAAGGAACTGGAAGTTCCTGCATTTTTTCTGAAAGCGCTGGCAAAGAACAAAAAAGCAAAACAGGCGTTCGAGAACTTTGCCTACTCGCATAAAAAAGAATATGTGAACTGGGTAACAGAAGCTAAGACAGAGGAAACCCGTAATAAAAGAATGGCTACCACACTGGAATGGCTTGCCGAAGGAAAAAGCAGGCTATGGAAGTATGAGAAGAAGTAAATTACTTTTTCCTGGCCTTTGCCACCAGCCCGTATGAGTCATCAATCATTTCTTTTATCATCCTGGCAGATAAGCGCCCGTCAACCAGTATGGTATTCCAATGCTTTTTGTTCATGTGATAACCTGGCAGTACAGATTCCGGGTGATCTTCCCGGAGTTGAATGGCTTTATCGGGATCGCATTTTACATTGAATTGCAGCGGGGAACTGTCGAGCGAAGCCAGTAAAAAGATCTTCTCATTCACTTTAAAAACAAGTGTGTCTTCACCAAAAGGGAAACCTTCTGTTACGCCGGGTTTCTGCAATGCATAATCACGTATTGTTTCAATATTCATTTACCCGATCTTCTTTTTAGCTTCTTCCATCTTTTTCCCGATTTGCCCGGTAAGTATATGCCAGAACATTACAAAATCGCTGCCCAAACTGTAAAGCGGATAGGTGAATGTGGCCGGTTTGTTCTTCTCAATAAAAAAATGGCCCACCCAGGCAAATCCATAACCACAAACAGGTATCAATGCCAGCATCCACCATTTTTGCAAAACAATGGAAGCAACCAGGATGGCCAATAATCCGGCAGTGCCGGCAAAATGCAGGGCCCTGTTAGTAAGATCGCTATGCTCCGTTAAATAGTAAGGATAAAAACTCCAAAAGCTTTTATATTTTTTTTCCGCAGGCATAAAAATGTTTTTAGAAAATTACAAATTCTGTTTTGATTAAGCGATTTTTTTTACACTCACATGCTGCAGGTCATTGAGCCTGTACAAAACCTCATCCAGCCTGTTTTTGGGAATGCCCGTTTTTATGATACAGAATAGTTGTATTTCATTACTGATGACCTGGCAATTATACTGTTTGAGGATGATCATTACTTCGTTCATCTGTGTGTAATCAAATTCAACAGCATAGTTCACTGCGATCTGCTTTTCCACCACCGGGGTAACCTGTAAAACCAGCGCTGCGGCAGTTTTATAGGCATTGATGAGGCCTGGCACGCCCAGTAATGTGCCGCCCCAGTAACGAACAACAATGATCGCCACATTGGTAATTCCCTTGCTGTCTATCTGGCCCAGGATTGGTTTACCGGCTGTACCGGATGGCTCCCCATCATCTGAGGAACGGAAGTTATTACCATCGGTGCCAATGCGGTAAGCAAAGCAATGATGCACAGCTTTTGGGTGCTCCTTCTTTAGTTCCTGTAATGCCATTTTAAAGTCATCAGCAGTTTCTATGGGGAAAGCAAAGGCGATAAATTTACTGCCCCTGTCCTTAAATTCTGCAGAAGAGGCCCTGTCTATTGTTGTATAAAAATCCGGTTCTTTCATCAATACGTTTTATTGGTACCAATATTCCTGAAAAATGAGATATTGTCATCTGCAACCAGTAAGTTATTGTACAGTTGCTGTTGTTTCAAAACAGGCGCTTTTATGCCTTCGCCTATGGTCATCAACTCATTACAGATCACCCTGGCTTCATCCCACAAGCCCTCATCAATAAATGACTGTAAGAGTTTTGATCCGCCTTCCACGATCAGCGATTGTATATTCATCGAAAAAAGGGCCGCTGCAATTTGTGCAATGATGCTTCCATTCCTGTTTAACTGCCAATAAGCCGGGTTGCCCTGCTCACTGTGTTTGATAAAATTAAAAACAATCGTTTTAACCGATCCATCGAAGAGTTTTAAATGAGAAGGTAATCGCAGGTTGCTGTCAATCACTAATCTTACCGGATCATTTCCCGGCCATAACCTCGCTGTTAAAGCAGGATCATCGAGCAGTGCCGTATTGGTACCCACCAGTATGGCAGCCTCTTCCGTTCTGAATTTATGCACCATCCGGTTACTGAAATCATTACTGATCAGTGTACGGGAATTTCCGGGTGCAGCAATCATCCCATCGCTGCTTTGAGCCCACTTTAAAATGATATATGGCCGTTTACGGGTATGAAATGTAAAGAAGCGCCTGTTCAGTTCAATACACTCTTTCTGAAGCAAACCCACACTAACGTCAATACCGGCATCTTTCAACCTTTCTATTCCCCTGCCGGATACCCCGGCAAAGGGATCGCTGCAACCAATAACAACAGCGGGAATCTTATTCGCTATGATGAGGTTTGCACAGGGCGGTGTTTTTCCAAAATGAGAACATGGCTCCAGGGAAACATACAGGGTGCTTTCAGTAATAAATTTTTTATCTGCTGCGGCAACACTGTTCAGGCAATTTACCTCCGCATGGGCTTCTCCAAATTTTTGGTGGTAACCTTCACCAATTATCCTTCCCTCATGCACAAGCACAGCCCCCACCATGGGGTTAGGTGCCACCTTTCCGGCACCTAAAGCTGCCAGCTGCAGGCAGCGTTGCATATATTGTTCCTGAATTTTCAAGCTGCAAAAATACATATCCATTAATAAACTAAGTTTGCTTTAATGATAATCAAGGAACTATACCGGAATTTTTTAATTCAACTGCAGAATATCTACAGCCTGGATGAAGCCACCCGTATTTCTGAATGGGTATTTGAAAAAAAGGCCTCCCTGAAACGAAGCGATATTATCAGGAACCCTAACCAGGAAGTTGCGGCATCCACAGAAAAGAAGATACAGGATACTTTATATGAGTTACTGCTGCATAAACCGGTTCAGTATATTTTAGAAGAAGCCTGGTTCTATGGAATAAAATTTAAGGTTAACAACCAGGTATTAATTCCCAGGCCCGAAACGGAAGAATTGGTTGAGCAGCTGATCGCTGACCGTAAATCAAAACTTACCGATCCGGCTATTTTGGATATAGGCACCGGCAGTGGCTGTATTCCCGTTGCCATAAAAAAACATTTACCCGCATCCAGGATCACTTCCATCGATATCAGTGAAGGAGCATTGGCATTGGCTGCAGAGAATGCCGGCACACACAATGCTTCTATAAACTTTTTACAGTTCGATTTTTTGGCCACTCAGCGCTGGCCGGAACTGCCTGTTTTCGATGTTATCGTCAGCAACCCGCCCTACATCCCCCAAAACGAAATGGAAAAGCTGGCGCCCAATGTGACCGGGTTCGAACCTCACCTGGCCTTGTTTGTACCGGATCATTCGCCCCTGTTATTCTACGAAAAAATAGCAGCCTTTGGAAAGGAGCATTTGCTGCCAAACGGGAAGATATACCTGGAAACACATGAGGACCTTGCAAGGCAATCAGCCGCATTGTTCAGGGATTATTATCAAACCGTGGTTGTAAAAAAGGATTTGTGCGGGAAAGAGCGCATGCTGATCATCACTGCTTGATATTGGCCGCCAGCTTGGCTTTTGCCCGCTTGGCCGCTTCCATTATCCTGAACGCCATACCATAATATGCAGAAGTGTCCACATTCATCACTACCGTAGGTGTATCAATAAAGCGTTTATCTTTTTCAATTTCCTTTTTCAACAAGGAATCGATGTACATCATATCAATTTGCTGCGTGCCAATAAATACCTTCTGGTCCTTGGTTACTGTTACCACAATATTCTGGCTCACTTTGGTATCGCTTTTTCCCTTGGGGTTGGAAACTTTTACCACGTTTGGATTAGCCAGGGTGGATATCAGCAAAAAGAACATCAGCAGGATGAACAATACATCATTCAGCGGACCAGCGTCCACTTCATTGTGATTATCTCTTAATCGGCTTCTTAAACTCATTTTGTATAGTTATAAGTTGTGAGTTATAAGTTATAAGTTAATTACAGCTTTTAACATACATACTTATGATTTAAATTTCATAATTAATCTCTACCTGGTTGGTTCCTGTAAAATGTCAATGAAATCCGATTTGGCCGATTCCATTTTATTCACTGTTTTATTGATCTGGGTATCCAGGTAACTATAACCAAGGTAACTGAGGATACCAATGATCAATCCGGTAGCAGAGGTGATCATTTTTACATACATCGCATCGGCAATATCTGTGATGGACGGATTGGTAGCCGATGCAAAATCCCTCAGCAACATAACCAGCCCGATAATGGTTCCCACAAAACCAAACAGCGGTGCAATACGGGCTATAACCGAGAGTACCGGCAGATTTTTTTCCATCGTATATATCTCCAGCTTACCCACATTGTCCATGCTCTTCTCTATGGCATCTATCGGCTTACCAATACGCTGCAGGCCTTTGTCGATCATTTTAGCAACGGGGTTGGGTGTATTTTTGGCCAGGCTGCGGGCTGCAGTAACGTTGCCGCTAAGTATATGATCCCGTATGATGTTCATGAAATTATCCTCTATCTTACTGGCCTTTCGTATGGCTATTAATCTTTCTATAAAAAAGAAAATGGCCATGGCAAAAAACAATGCCAGCGGGATCATCAACACACCCCCCTTTACAAGCAGGGAAAATAAAGACTCTTTACCAGCTGTGGAAGAAACAACTCCTGTACTATCGATCTGCAGAAAAATATTAAACATGTATGCCGGGTTTTATTTTGTAAAGTTAATTGCTCATTAATTATGCCAAAAACATTTCAGTTTGCAATGAAACGAAACATTCAGCCAAATACGGTCTAATAAAATGTTAATCTTCCCGGTGAACATTGTCTATGGAAAAAGCCGGAAGACAAATACTCCAGTATTCACAGGCTTCTTCAAACGGATTGCTGTACCGCACCCGGCTTCCTTTTTTTACTAAAATACTCTGACCTGCACTTACAGTTATCTGCTCGCCATCCACTTCAAATAATTTTTTACCGCGGCTTACCAGTGTATATTCATCAAACTCCGGGTTTTGAAAAGGTTCGCTCCAGCCGGCGGGCGCAATCATATGAGCAATGCTTAATGCAGGCTCGCCTGTTGAGCCTCCAATATGTTCTTCAATTAATTTACCATCAGTGGTGGGTACCACAAAAGGATTGTCTTGTTTAAAATATGGCATATCAGTTTTTTTAAAACGCAAAACTGCCGCAATTGCGGCAGTTTTGTTATGGTTCTCGGTAAAATTATTTTTTAGGGTCCATCTGCTGCATAGCCATTATCTGGCGCATGGTCTTTTCCATACCTTCACTGCTTCCATCCAGGAATATCACATTGCCCTTGCCATACTCTGCAAAGTTTTTGATCGCTTCTGTCCACATACTGAATAATATCACATTGGTATCCAGGTTTGCCTGTTTCATTTCAGCAGCAGCCTGGCTCATACCTTTGGCTACTTCTTCCCGGAACAATGCCACACCCTGCCCACGGAGCTGCGCCGCCAGCCTCTCGGCTTCCGCTGCAATTTTAATGGCATTACCTTCTGCTTCAGCCGCTTTGGTTTTGGTGATCAGTAATGCCTGCCCTTCGTTTTCTGCAGCAGCTTTTAAGTTGTTACTGGCAACCACTTTACTCATACTATTAATGATCGCTTCATCAAAAGTGATATCATTGATCTGCAGGTCCTGCAAATGATATCCCCATTCTTCCAGAGCAGCATCAACCTGTTCTTTTACATTCTCCACAATATCACGGCGCACATTCAATACCTCTGCCTGCCGCTTGGTGGCCACAAAAGCACGGATACTTCCTTCCACCGTGCGAACAAGCGCCTGCATCAGGTCCTTATCGCTGATAAATTTAAATGCCACTTTTTTGATCGTTTCTTCATTTTCATTTTGTACAGAGTACAGCAACATCGATTTGAAATAAACATTTGCCTGGTCAACAGTTACTGCCTGGAACTCAAGTTCCACTGAGCGGTTTTGCACACTCACTTTTTTGTTGATCTGCTCCAGGAAGGGAATTTTGAAATTCAGTCCCGGGCGCATGATGCGGCGGTATTTACCAAACATTGTAACCACACCAATAAAACCCTGGTTAATGGTTACAAAGCAGCCCAGAAAAGCCAGTACCAGCAAAATGAGCCACCAATAATCTCTTAATAATTCCATAGTTGTAAAATTTGTAATGAAGATAGCTGTTTTTTTAATGCTTGCCCCCATAATTTCGGGAAGCCCGGCCGAAAATCTTTATGTGGCGCAGTGACAGTTTATCCTGAATGAAAACAAAGGAGACACTTGTGCATAAGTAGCATTATGCAGCTTTTACCCACGGAAAAACAGTTCGGTTCTGCACTTAGTGGCCTGGATCCCATTCCGATCCTGGCACACGGGCTGCCAGCATCAGCGCCCTGGTTTCTTCATAATACCGTATCAGCCAGCCAAGTTTGTCCAAAGAGGTTTTTCCCCATTGCAAATCAAATAAATGATACGCATCTCCCTTTTTATAAGTATCGTCCGGCTTTCCGTATTTTGCAAGCACATAATTTTTTAGATCAAATCCTTCTTTGTAAAATATACTTATCTCGTATAATGCACCCATCGCTTTTAAAGCAGCGGGATTTGCCCGCTTCACTTCCCTTTCTGTATCGCCAAATTCGCCTTTTTCAGTTATTTTTTCGGTTTTAATAATCGCTTCTTTCTGTTCAGGGGTAAGTCCGGTGAATTTCACTATAATCCTCGTTATGCCAGCTTTTGCAAATGGTATATCCAGGCTCAGCCATTCGTAACTGTCATCCGCTTCAGCCTTGCTTACATCTATTTTCTGCGAAAAAGATTTGATATCCATGCCCATGAAAACCGCTCCAAGCTCGGCCGGCAGTAATTTTTGCTGACTGGCATGATTGTATTTCCTGGCGGATTGGGCATGCACAGTTTCGCCCGATATTGTTAATACAAAAAGAACAAATGTCTTTATAAACAGATTTTGCATATGCTATCCTTTGTATAAAACTAAAGAATAGCCCTGTTATTCGCAATACCTTTTTTAGCATTAAAAATCATAAAAAAAGCGGAATCGATTTTCCGCTTTAGTCAGTTTAAAACCCTGTATCATCTGCACTGGGTCCGTACGAACCGGGGATGGGAATATCAAGCAGGCGCAAATAAACACCCAGTTGTGCACGGTGATGAATGATCTGCGATTGCGCCATTCGTATCATATCTGCTTTTGAGCCACTGCTCAAAACCTGCTCACCATTACGCAAAACCCATGAATGCCCAAGGCTTTCTTCTTTAGCCTTTGCCAGTTGCGCTACTGCATCTTCCATTGTTTTTTCAAACAGTTCCATAAGTTCAGCGCTGTCCTTTACAATTGTTGGCTTGTATTCATTTACAGCAAAATCAAGTTCGTTGGTGTTCAGCACCATACTTATCCAGCCCGGCAATTCTGCAATATGCGTGGCCAGGTTCATCATCAGCATGCTTTTGGGATGCGGCTTCCAGTCAAATTTTTCGGCAGGCACCAGCGCCAGCATTTTGCGGGTTGTTCCGGCTTCGTTACCCAGTTCTTTTTCAATTAATGCAATCTGTGTCATGTTGTTTTGTTTTTGGTTATACCACAAAGAAAACAACGGGTTATGACAGCCCTATGTCAGCAGTAAAATGTTTTTTGTAATTATTTTCCGGCTTTTATCAACTTACAGGTAATTCAGGATGAAAGTTTGTTTGAAATCAGCTCCAGGTTTTGTTTCACCATCTCTTTTAGCCCTGGCGGACTTATTATATCGGCATGTTCACCAAATAGCAGATAAAATTTTACAAAACCGATCAGCGATGCCGTCACAAAGGTCATTTCCATTTTATTGCCTGCTTCTTTTTGAGATACAAAGCCGTTGTAAAATTTCTGGTCGCCAAAATATTTCAATATGGCCTTATCAACCTGTATCACAATGGTGTGCATGTGCTGCTCCGTTTTCATTTTTTCCAGGAAAGACCTCAGTGTTGGGTGCTCTTTATCAAAATGATCCGCTGTAACATGTATGTAGCTGATGCGATCGGTCCTGAAACTCCGGTAATCGCTGCGCAGCCTGCAATAAGCGATCATGTACCAATAGCTGCCCTGGAAATAAACACCAACAGGCTCCACCTGCCGGTTAGTGTATTGCTGAGAATGATTGGCAAAATACCCGATATCCAATACTTCGCCGGCAGCAATACTTTTTAAAATGGTTTGCAAATGCACAGGCTTGTTTTCCCTTGCAGGCAGGTAAGGATTATCCACCACTTCAATATAGGCCGACATATCGTCCAGCAGGTCCTTTTCGGTGTAGCGAAGTACTGATTTTATCTTAAACATAGCCGACTGGTATTGCATTACCGAAGAAGGGTCTGTAAGTTTCTCCATCATTTTTTCGGCTGTTAAAAAAGCGATCGCCTCCTCCCGTGTAAACATTACAGGTGGCAGGCGATAGCCCTCCATGATGCTGTAGCCCACACCAGCTTCACCGGCCAGCGGCACGCCGGATTCTTCCAGTGCCCTGATATCGCGGTACACAGTGCGCAGGCTAATCGAAAACCTGTCGGCAATTTCCTGCGCCCTTACAACTTTCTTAGATTGCAGTTGTATCAGTATGGCTGTTAGCCGGTCAATGCGGTTCATATCATGTTTTGAAAAAGCAAATTAAAACAAGAGCCCCCAATTTACGGCACTTATAAATTCTCTTTACCTTTATGAACTGAATGTTTAAAAACAAAAATATGCGCAAGGGCCTTTTCTTTCTTTTTTTCCTGGGTGCAAGCTGCCTGGTGGCCGCTCAAACATATCCTTACCGCGACATTAAGCTGGAGAAACCCGCAGATTATAAAGCAACAGAAAAAATGGCAGCTTCGGCCGCTAATTTTCTATTGACAACTCCATACGCCGAAGTAAATGCCGACCGGGCCGGGGCTTTAAAATTTCTGAATGACTGGATGACCGGAACCAGGGACTACCAGTTTTATTTTAAGGGAAGAGCAGCTGATGTTACAGAAGACCTGGGTTTATTTAGCCTCTACCTGGCTGCCATGGCAAAATTTACGCTGGAAAATAAAGCCGAAGCAGCCAACCCGCTGGTTGTGGATATGAATGCGTCTAAAATAGTGCTTGCTTATTGCGACGATCCCAAAAACAACTTTAAGCTGAAAAAGAAATTCAGGAAGATCCTGGAAAAAAATTAATGGCAAAACAAACCCCTCTGAACAGCATGCTGCAAGGTTTCAAAAAAATAATTGTTCTTTTTTTAATTTGCCTTTCCTTCATTCAAACCATTTCTGCCCAGGAGGCTCAAAACAACTTCATTACTGAAGGCATAAAAATGTATGACAGGGGAGATTTTGAAGGAGCCCTTGAAATGTACAAAAAAGCCCTGGTCTCAAACCCTGCCTCCGTGCAGGCACAATATGAGATAGCCTCTGCATACCTGCAGCTAAAAGATTACAACAATGCCATCAAATACAGCGACAAAGTAATTGTTGCCAATAAAGATTATGTAGACCAGGCCTATATCTTAAAGGGTACTGCTTATGATTATTTGCAAAAACCACTGGAAGCAGCAAATACCTACAAGCAGGCCATTAAAAAATTCCCGAAAAACCAGTTACTTCATTATAACCTGGCGCTCACTTCGTTCAACCTGAAAGAATATACAGTAACGGAAGAAGCCCTTCAAAGATCATTAAAGCTTAACCCGCTGCATGCCAACAGTCATTTTTTACTGGGCCTTTCGATGATAACGAGGGGCAAAAGAGTGCAGGGTATCCTGGCATTGTATAATTTTTTACTGCTGGAACCCAAAAGCAAAAAATCAGCATCTGTATTGCAAACACTTGAAGAAGAATGGAGGAGAAGCTTTGCCAAGGCCGGCGCCAATAAAGAAACAGACGAATTTTATACAGCAGAACTTATGCTGAACACACTGGAAGCAGCCCGCAATAACGAGGCCAATAAAGACAAACCTGCCATCACTTTTTTTACTGAGAACAGCAACACATTCTTTACCATCCTGGGAGAATCCAAAAAAGATAAAAAAGGGTTTTGGTGGAATTTTTATGTGGACTATTTCTATACACTTGCCAAAAACAATCATACCGAAGCGCTTTGCCGTTACATTACCCAATCAAAGGATAACAGCTACGATAGCTGGTTACAGGACAAAGAGAACCTGAAAAAAATGGAAGCGTTTTCCGATTGGTACACAAAATATCTGCATAAATTCTAAGCAGGAATGGTGCGCCTAACTCCTTTCTTCCCATATCATGGCAACATGCACAATCGTTTCAGCTGCCTTAGCCATATCATTAATACCGATCCATTCCAGCTTACTGTGAATATTTTGCATGCCCGTAAAAATATTCGGGCAGGGCATCCCCATATAACTGAACCGGCTGCCATCAGTACCACCGCGTATGCTCTCTTTCCTTACTGTTAACCCGGCCCTTTGTATTGCTTCTTCGGCATAAGCAGCCACCTGCGGATATTCATTCAATACCTCTTTCATATTCCGGTATTGTTCCTGTGCTGTGTACTCCATCGTCACTCCCGGAAACGTTGCAACCACAGTTTCTGCAATTGCTTTTAACCTGCTGTGGTGAGCTGCCAGTCCCTCATTCTTAAAATCACGCACTATGAATTGTATGGTGGCTTTTTCGGAAATGCCGTTCACCGCAGTTGGGTGTACAAAGCCCTCCATCTTCTCTGTTGTTTCCGGGCTCCACTCCGTTTTAGGCAGGGCGTCTAAAATGGCGCCGGCCACTTTCAGTGCATTCACCAGTTTATCTTTGGCATACCCGGGATGCGTAATAACACCATTGATCGTGATCACTGCCCCATCGGCACTGAATGTTTCGTCTTCCAGGCTCCCCGCTTCACCGCCATCAAGCGTGTAGCCAAACCGGGCGCCCAGTTTTTGCATATCCACTTTGGCTGTTCCCTGCCCCACTTCCTCATCGGGCGTAAACAATATCTTAATATCGCCGTGCTTTATTGCGGGGTTCTGAATAAAGAACAAGGCCGCTTCCATGATAGCAGCCACACCGCTTTTATCATCAGCGCCCAGGAGTGTATTGCCACTTGCTGTAATAATGCCATGATTGATATGCTCCTTTAAATAAGGCGAATCAGCTACGCTCAGCACCTGGGTATTATCATCTGGTAAAACAATATCGGCCCCATCATAATAACGGTGCAGAATCGGCTTTACATTGGTGCCGCTGCAATCGGGTGCTGTATCCACATGCGCACAAAAACAAATGGGAGGAATATTCTTTTTATCACTGTTGGAAGGTATGGTTGCATACACATATCCATATTCATCCGTACTGGTATCAGTAATACCCATGGCCAGCAATTCCCGGTGCAGCAACCTGCTCAGGTCCTTTTGTTTTTCGGAAGTAGGGTGCGATGTACTGGTGGGATCACTTTGTGTATCAATACGCACATAGCGCATAAAGCGGTCTGCAATATTATCGGGACTTATTTGTATCATAGTAAACGTTATCTGTTACAAGTTATTTGTTATAAGTTGATGGTAAAAGTAATGAATCAGCAATTAAAAATGGCGACCATCACAGAAGGCCGCCATTGACTTATAACTTATTACCAATAACTTATTCCGCTATCTCCACCAGTTCAATATCAAACACCAGTTCCTGTCCTGCCAAAAAATGATTGGCATCCATAACGATCACATCCTCCTTAACTTCCACTACAATTACCGGAACGGGCTGACCAGCCTGGTTGGTTAGTGTAAGCGGCATACCTGGCTCCAGTACCATATCTGCAGGTACATTTTCCCTGGGAAACTCTATAATTGCTTCTTCCACCCTTGGCCCATAACCATCTTCAGGGGCAATATTGATTGTTTTCTTTTCACCCAGGATCATTCCCGGCATGGCAGCATCAAAACCTTTGATCATCTGACCGGCACCCACTGTAAATTCCAGTGGCTCCCTTCCAACAGAAGAATCAAACTGTTCACCGTTTACTAATTTACCGGTGTAGTGTACTTTTACCACATCACCTGCTTTTACCTGTTTCATGTTTATTTTTATTTTTTGATTTATTGCAGCGAATATTCAACTGCAACAGGTTGTTGTAATACTACTTACCGGATTAATCTGCTTGAGAAGAAAATGGCAGGCGTGTTAAAACAGGCGCAAATTACCATTTAAATACTGTCAAATGAAAAGTTTTTGGGAAATTAGCAAGATGAAAAAGATAACATATTGCTTACTTGCTTTACTGCTCAGTTGTTATTGGGCAGCCGCCCAGACAGACCCCGTTATTCCCGGTGCCGAACGCATGCAGGTTTATCTGCCTATGCTGAAAGGGAAATCCGTGGCTGTTTTTGCCAACCAGACCAGCCTGGTTAAAAACACACATTTGGTTGATACCCTCATAAGCAGTGGAATCAAAGTGGTAAAGATATTCGGGCCCGAACATGGCTTCAGGGGCGATGCAGATGCAGGTGAGCATGTGGATGACAGCAGGGATAAAAAGACCGGCTTACCGGTAATAAGCCTGTATGGCAATCATAAAAAGCTAACCCCCGAAGATGTAAAAGATGTGGATGTGCTGGTATTTGATATACAGGATGTGGGCGTTCGTTTTTATACCTACATATCTTCTTTACAATATTACCTGGAAGGGGCCCTGGAAAATCACAAACCGCTGCTGATACTGGACAGGCCCAATCCCAATGGGTTTTATGTGGATGGTCCCGTGCTGAACATGCAGTATAAGAGCTTTATTGGCATGCAGCCCGTTCCGGTGGTATATGGTATGACGATCGGCGAATATGCCCTGATGCTTGCAGGAGAAAACATGCTGTCGAATGAAGCCAATGCCATCAATACATATAATGTTACCACTAAACCAACTGTTGATACTCCATTTCATATACAAGTGATCAAATGCAAGAATTATGATCACAACACAAAATATATTTTGCCGGTAATGCCATCGCCTAATTTAAAGGATATGCAAAGCATTTACTGGTACCCATCCACTTGTTTTTTTGAAGGGACATCCTTAAGCGAAGGCCGCGGCACTGATAAGCCATTCCAGTATTTCGGTCATCCTTCCCTTCCCAAATATTTATTTTCCTTTACTCCCAATCCCAATGCCGGTGCAAAAAACAGCAAATGCTTTGGCCAGCTTTGTTATGGCTGGAATGTGAGCGGCAGTATTGAAGAAGTACAAAAAAATACAGGCGGTAAAATACAACTGAGGTATTTGTTGCAGGCCTATAATTTATTCCCGGGAAAAGACACATTCTTTTTAAAGAACAATTTCTTTAACAAGCTTGCGGGCAACGACCAGTTGATGCAGCAGGTAAAGGATGGCAAAACAGAAGCCGATATCAAACAAAGCTGGAAGCCCGGGATCACCGCTTTCAAAGCCATCAGAAAAAAATATTTGCTGTACACCGATTTTGAATAGCACCAGAAAATTCAATTAATTACTTTGAGAGATTTCACACAACTCAGGATCGTTTTTATGGGCACCCCCGAATTTGCCGTTGCCTCGCTGGATGCCCTGGTGAAAGCGGGTTGTAATATAGCGGGTGTTATTACAGCGCCTGATAAACCTGCAGGCCGCGGTATGGAACTGCAACAGAGCGCTGTAAAAAAATATGCAGTTGAAAATGAGCTGTATGTGCTTCAGCCCGAAAAATTGAAGAACCCTGAATTTTTAGAGCAGTTGAAAGCGCTGCAGGCCGACCTTCAGATTGTAGTGGCATTCAGGATGCTGCCCGAAGTGGTTTGGAATATGCCGCCAATGGGCTCGGTGAACCTGCATGGCAGCCTGCTGCCGCAATACCGTGGTGCTGCCCCCATCAACTGGGCAGTTATCAACGGGGAAAAAGAAACCGGTGTTACCACGTTTAAACTAAAGCACGAAATTGATACCGGCGATATTTTATTACAGGAAAGTTTCCCTATTGCAGAAACAGATACTGCCGGTGATGTTCACGACAGGATGAAGGAAATTGGTGCACAGCTTTTGGTAAAAACCATTAAAGGCCTGGCTGATGGAAGTTTGCGGGAAACTCCGCAGGCCCTGATTGCCGGCGACAGCTCGCCTGCATTAAAACATGCTCCCAAAATATTTACAGAAACCTGCCGGATAGACTGGAATAAAACTGTGGAGGAAGTGTATAACCTTGTGCGTGGACTTGCCCCCTATCCTGCAGCCTTTACTTTTTTACAGGACAAGAAATTGAAAATATACAAAGCAGAAAAACGCTGCGAATTGCCTGCAGATGCCCCGGGAGCTTTTAAAACAGATTCAGGGAAATTCCTGTACTTCGCCTGCACCGATGGCTATCTTTCTGTTCTTGAACTTCAGCTGGAAGGCAAAAAGAAAATGGCGGTAGCCGACTTTTTACGCGGCTACCGGTTTTGATTATTTTATCTTCATCTTATCAAGCATCGCTTTGCTGATGGCAGCCTTTGGCACCACCAGGCTGATGGTATTGATGCCGAAATAACCTTCTGATACATTGATATACCCTTCTGCCGGGCCAATCTTTCCCCAGGAATTTTTTACAATGAAGAAATCCCTGCCATCCGAAGACCTTTCCAGTCCCACGATATGCATCAGGTGGTCATCCTGGGTCGTTAAATTTTCAAACAGGGTCTGACGCAATGTCTCATCCCAGGCCACTTCTTTTAGTTCCAGTATGGGATTGGGGGCTGCTGCGGCTGCATCAGGCTTCGCCCCAGCCTGCTGCCTGCCCATTTCAACATCGGGAGATGTTGCAGGTGCCTGCTGGGTTTGCCCGGCCCTTTTGGGCCTGCGGTTGGTACCACTCTTTTTAATCATTGATTGTATGGAGGTATCGTACAAACCTGCAATACCCTTACCCTGCATAAATCCTTTATTGCTCACATCGGCATCCCAGGAAATGGTATAGCCTTTATTTACGGCATCCTTGGCAAGCTGTATCAGTTCATCAATGGGTATGTTTGTATATGCGCCATTGCTGAAATTATCCGGCACTTCCAGTATAAAGGATTCATAGAAAGGATGATGGGTAAAAGAAGTAAGCATCACATAATCGTTGGCATCAAAATGCAGTACTTCACTTGCAAAACTTTTTGCAGAATATTTTTTTCCCCTGAAATCAAATTCTGCCGGCGGCTTGCCCAGTGCATTGTCCAGCATATTGGTAAAGCCTGTTAACCATCCTTCGGGAACGGGAGAAAGTTTAATGATACTGTCGAGATATTTTTTCAGGTCAGCAACCAGTCTCTGATGATCGTGCGATTTTTTTCCTTCTGTTAAACCGCTGTAAACCGATTCGGGCATGGCGCCATATTTAGCGATAGCCTGTATTTGGTCGTGCCCCAATCCCCCTTCAGAGAACCTGGCAAAGCCCTGCCTCAGTACATAGTTCTTCGCTTTTTCAATATAAATATTCCTGACGGTGAACATTTCACTCAGGTCAAATTCACCCAGGTTATTTTTAAGCGCCTGGCTTTCCACCAGGGAGGTGGTGGAAAAACTCCAGCAGGTACCTGTGGCAGCCTGGTTCTTTACCGGTGTGGCCGCATTTTTTTTGATGACGCTAAAATTCAGCTGCGACGCTGCTGCCTTACTGGTTGCAATGGCTTCATCGGTTTGTGCAAAGGAAAGCGTTACAAAAGATGTTGATGCAAGTAGTAAAAAAAACTGTTTCATCTATTTATTTTATCGGTTAAAACAACATGAACAACCAAAACTGTTGGCGGTTATTTCATGAAATATTATTTAGCATAGTTAAGTGAGCAATTGAAATTAGTTTCCCCGGCTGCAAGTGCATCAGCCGCTGCATTGCTCACAACTATCAGCAAGCCTTCATTCTGTTTTATATCCGGAATATTATCCAGCACTTTTGCAAATATAAATTTTCCATTGGCAGGGTTGCTGATCTTAACAATGGTTCCGGGAGCTGCATTGTTATGCAGGCAGTAATATTTTCCATCCGCCCAGCCGCTGGTACTTTTAAAGATGCCTGCCGTACCCGTCAATTCAACAGCTTCAGCATTTTTCTGTTGCTGTTCATAAACGGTTTTAAAACTGGCATTGCCTGTACCTTTTGCAGCAGCAGGTTTGGGCGTTTCCGCAACGGGGGTTTCTTTCACAGGCTGGGTAATTGTTTTTTCTGCAGTCACAGCTTTATCCTTTGTTTCCTTTTCCTTCTTAACCGGGGCTTTTGCTTCTTCAACAGCAGGCTTAGTCACGGTCTTTTCAACTACAGGTTTTGTTTCAGCGGGTTTCTCCGGAGCGGCAATGACCGGGCTCGCTGCAGTTACTCCTTTTGCCAGGGAAGAAAGTTCTGTCTTAACTTTAAGATATCCCACGATCAGCTGCATTCCTGTTTTCACCGCATCGCCCCTGATATTGTTCCATTGTTTTAATGTTTCCAGGGGGAGGTCATTGTGGTTTTTAGCAACCCGGTATAACCCTTCTTTATCTTTAATGGCATAGTAAATCGGCACCAGTGTTTCATCGGCAGCCGCTTTACCATCTTGTACAAAATTGCTGCTGTTCAAAGGTATCTTAATGGTTTGGCCCAGGCTCAGCCCGCTTTCCAGTTGCAGTTTATTGAAGGGTGCTATATCCTTTGGGCTTACATTGTATATCCTTCCCACGCTATAGTAATTCTCTTTGGGCGCCACCTTATGTGTAAGGTAAAGAGAAGGCGAAACACCTTCAACAAGTAACACTTTATCCTGCGATTTTGCAAAAAAAGGTAAACATAAAAAGAGGGCTGTTAACTTTTTCATCTGCTTGAATTTTCGTTGCAAAGAAAAGGAATTTTGCTGGTTAGGGCGGATATTGATTTGTTAAGAATAAAGCACCCATATATAAAAAACTGCCGGGCTGCTTAGCCCGGCAGTACTATACGGTTCAAAAAAAATGATTACTGGATAACCCTGATAAAAAAGTTTTGTGCAGCAGGATTCACTGCAGGAGCCGATACATTGTTGAAACTGATCTGAACATTGTCTGCAGCACTTACCCTTGCCCAGGCAATAACAACTGTTGCGGGCAATGCTGCAGAAGGAGAAACATACACTACACTGCCTATAGTGGCACCGGGCACTGTTACATTCACTACAACATTTCCGTTGGCAGCAATATTGGGTATATCAATACTCTGTGTGTTCCTGATGGTTCCGCTCCATTCAGTGCCATTAAAGGTTTCCAGTGTGCTGTTGCTGCTGTTATAACGCACCATACCTGTAACACCCGCAGGGCGGCTTGCAGTGGCACCAGTTGGAACGATCATCGCAGAAGTTGCATTGATATCCACCACAGCCCTTGGCAGTATAGCACCTGTATTGGTGATCAAAACTGAATCGCCAAAACGGTTAAGCCCTCCATTGGTATATATTCCATAATTGCGGCGGGTGCCGGGATTTGATACAGTGTTCAGGAAGATACCGTACATAGTGCCGTCTACCCTTCCGCTCAGGCCGGCCATTGATCCAAAATAGCCATACACATTTCCGTTGATCCTGCCGGTGGCGGCAGCAGAACGGGTAATGGTATTTCTCATGCCATACATGTTCAATACATTATTAGTTGAAGTACCGGTGATACGTGCTGTGTTGTTGATGCCCCACATTTCCTCGGTATAACCATTTCCGTTTACAGAAGCCACATTATCCAGACCAGATAATGCATATACGGTATCCTGGCCGGCGTGTATACTGCTGATATTGGCGCCCTGCACCAGGGAAGATGATTGTGTGGCTTTTGGATTGACCGTAGTGGCAATCAATAAACCGCTGTGAAAATCATTATTAGGATTTACAGTATTATTATCCACTTCGGTAATAATGCTGCTGGTATATGCAAATGAGGAAAGGCTGTCGGTCATTTTTGACACGGTAGATTTGAAAACAAATTTTCCGCCCAGCTGATCAGCATTAAAATCAAGTCCCTGGCTGTTGGTGTAACGGAACCTGTCGCTGAAAATGAAATTGCGATTGGTGGCAGAATAAAAAACAGTATCCCCCAGTGGCATACCTTTCGTTAACTCCACCCGGTTATTTGCACCATTGAAAGCCCATTCACCGCCGGCTGCACCAAAGCCCAGCCAGGCTGTACCGTTATTAAATTCCGGTGTATTGGTGGTATTGTTGTACCTGATCATACCCTGCACATTGGTTGCAGGCCGCTGAGCGGTGGTGCCATTGGGTATCACCATGGCCGATGTGGAATTGATATCGAAGATGGCACGGGGTAAAATAGCCCCTGTATTACTTATCAGTACAGAATCACCAAAACGGTTAAGGCCGGCATTGGTATATAAAGCGTAATTACGGCGGGTGGTACCATTCAATACACTGTTGAGGAAGATACCATACATGGTTCCATCCACTTTGCCTGTAAGGCCGGCCATAGTTCCGAAATAACCGTAAGCATTTCCGGCAATCTTGCCTGTAGCTGCTGCAGTACGGCTAAGTGTATTTCGGATGCCATACATATTCAGCACGTCATTGCGGGAGTTGCTGCTGATACGTGCAGCGTTGTTCAGGCCCCAAACTTCTTCGGTATAACCATTGCCATTTACGGTAGCCACGTTATCGATACCGGACAAAGCGTAAACGGTATCCTGACCGGCGTGAATGCTGCTGATATTGGCACCCTGGATAAGAGAAGAGGTTTGTGTTGCCTTGGGGTTAACCGTTGTGGCTACCAGCAGACCGCTGTGAGAATCACTAAAAGCATTATTGCCATTATCCACTTCGGTAATAACACTGCCTGTATAAGCAAAAGTAGAAAGGCTGTCGATCATTTTAGAGGCTGTGGATTTAAAAACAAACTTACCTCCCAGCTGGTCTGCATTAAAATCAAGACCCTGGCTGTTGGTATACCGGAAGCGGTCGCTGAAGATAAAATTCCTGTTGGTGCCGGAATAAAAAACAGTATCTCCAAGTGGCATCCCCCTGGTTAATTCCACCCGGTTGTTTATGTTGTTGAACAGCCATTCGCCACTATTGGCGCCAAATCCCAGCCAGCCGGCCCCGTCATTATACTCCGGGCTATTGGTTGTGTTATTATATCGCATCATACCCTGCACATTGGTAGCAGGCCTTTGAGCAGTGGTACCATTGGGTATCACCATGGCCGATGTGGAATTGATATCGAAAATGGCACGGGGTAAAATAGCCCCTGTATTGCTTATCAGTACGGAGTCGCCAAAACGATTTAAACCTGCATTGGTATACAGGGCATAGTTGCGGCGGGTGCCGGGATTGAGCACACTGTTTACAAATATGCCGTAAATAGTGCCATCCACTTTGCCGGCAAGGCCACCCATCGATCCCAGGTAGCCATACACATTACCGGTTATTTTACCAGTAGCTGCAGCAGAACGTGTAATGGTATTTCTCAAGCCATACATGTTCAGCACATCATTATGTGAGTTAGCACTGATACGGGCAGAGTTATTCAAGCCCCACACTTCTTCCGTATATCCATTACCATTCACTGTAGCGGTGTTATCCAATCCGGCCAGCGCATACACAGTATCCTGACCGGCATGAATGCTGCTGATATTGGCACCCTGCACCAGGGATGAAACCTGCGTTGATTTTGGGTTGACTGTGGTGGCGATCAGCATACTGCTGTGAAAATCATTAAAAGTATTGGACGCATTATCAACCTCTTTGATGAAACTTCCGGTATAGGGTGAAGTTGAAGCGCTGTCGGTCATTTGAGAGGCAGTGGATTTAAAAACAAATTTTCCACCCAGCTGGTCAGCATCAAAATCAAGGCCCTGGCTGTTGGTATACCGGAATCGGTCGCTGAAAATAAAGTGCCTGTTGGTGGAAGCATAAAAAACCGAGTCGCCCAGTGCCAGGCCCCTTGTGAGTTCAGTGCGGTTATTCAATGCGTTGTAAACCCATTCACCGCCTGTTCCTCCAAAGTTCAGCCAGCCTGCCCCGTTATTATACTCCGGGCTATTGGTTGTGTTATTGTATCGCATCATACCCTGCACATTGGAAAGGGGCCTTTGAGCGGTGGATCCGCTGGGGATCACCATGGCCGAAGTTGAATTGATATCAAAGATTGCACGGGGAAGTGTGGCACCTGTATTACTTATTAAAACAGAATCACCAAAACGATTGAGACCAGCATTGGTATAAATGCTGTAATTGCGGCGGGTGCCGGGATTGAGCACATTGCCCATAAAGATACCATACATAGTACCGTCCACCTTACCGGCCAGCCCCCCCATATTGGCAAAATAGCCATACACATTCCCGGTTACCCTGCCGGTGGCAGGCGCAGACCGTGTTATATTATTCCGAAGGCCATACAAATTACCCACATCGTTGTGTGAGTTGGTATTGATCCGAACAGTATTATTGACACCCCAAACTTCCTGGGCGAAACCATTTCCATTGATACTGGTTGTATTATCCACACCTGAAACAAAATAAGCAGTATCCTGTCCCGCATGTATGGTGCTGATATTAGCGCCCTGTATCTGTGATGAGACCTGTGTTGATTTAGGGTTCTTGGTGGTGGCTATTAAAAGGCCACTGTGAAAATCATTAAAAGTATTGCTTGCATTGTCAATTTCGTTAACAATGCTTGCGGTATAACTGGTGGTCCTCAAACTATCCGTCATCATGGATGCAGTGGATTTAAACACCCATTTTCCTCCAAGCCAGTCCACGTTGAAATCGGGCTGACCCAGGCTGTTGCCATAATGGTACTTGTCTGAGAAGACCATCCTGCCTGTCTTCTTATTGTAGAAAATAGTGTCATTGTGGTTGTTTGCCCTTCTTAAATAAGTCCAGGCCGAATCGCTGTTATACTCCCATTCATCAACATCTTTAGCAGTGGCACCGGCGTCTTCCAACGGTGCAATGATCACTTCCTTCCATGCTTTCAGACTTTCACGGTACACGTAGATTTTATCATCTGTGGTATTGTAAACAGTTAATCCGTTGGCAGGATCCTTAATGGCAAGCATTTGTTCCTGTTTCACCCGGGGCATTAAAAACCCCCTGGCAGAATCTGCCAGTTCAAGTACAGCAGAAGGGTGCGGAGCAGAGGCTTTTTGTCCGCCGATCTTTACCTGGGCAAAAACGGCATTGGTGGAGCAGAGGGCTGCCATTACAAGTAGCAGCAGGAAGAGGTTAGAGCGTTTCATAATTCAGCATTTAGTTTGTGTTAAGATACTATTAAGCGCTGAATAATGCAATACCTCAAAGTGGTGATTATACGAAAAATACGGTGGGCTATAAACTTACTTGTGCAGGATACGCCATTCTTTCGGATAATAATTATTAATGCGGTTAGGCATTAGTTTTACCCAGCCCAGTGGCAATAGACCATAAGTAAGCAATACCCAGCCTTTTAACGCCGTACTTAGCGAAATCTCTGCCCGGCGAAGGTATTGCAGGGCAGTTTCCCGGTCTGTTTCCAGGCGTGGCACGGAAGCTGCAATAATATTGCTAACGGCCAGGTCGTGGGCAGGTATCAGTTCATTGCGGATGACCGTACCCAGCTTTACGCCAGCTTTTTTTATGTATAAAGCAGATTGAATAACGGAAAGATCCTCTTCCAGCTGAAGTGGAAGTGCCAGTGCTTCATCCTGCTGCTTTATAAATAAGAATTCGCCGGCTTCGGCCAGGAAGGGCCTGATGGCTTCTTTTTCGGCCGCTGTAAGTTGTTGGTTATTTTTATTCCTTGATTTTTGCGGCTTTATAAAATGACCGGCCTCTGCAACTCCGGGCTTTTTAAAAGCTGCCAGGTAAAAGCCTTCTCCTTTTACCTTTCCGGGGTAAAAGCGGTATCCAAAAGCCTCTTTATTTTCCGTGACCGTTTCAACAATGCCCCAGGCTTCATTCACGCTTAGCCGAACAGTTTCCAGTTCCTGCATTGCTGTCAGCCATGCTGCAATATGCTCATCTTCGGCTTTTGAATACGAGCAGGTTGAATAAATTAAAATACCCCCGGGTTTAAGGGAAGGAAGAATATCAGCCAGGATCCTTTGCTGCCTCCTGGCACAGAGTTCAACATTATTTTCACTCCACTCTGCAATGGCATCCGGGTCCTTGCGGAACAGTCCGCTGCCGCTGCAGGGCGCATCAACCACAATCACATCAAAATAAGCAGGCAGTCTGCTAAAATCCGCAGGGTCATTATTGGTAACGATCACATTGGCCGCCCCCCACCGGGTAATGTTTTCTGTAAGAATATTTACCCGGGTCTTAATCACTTCATTGCTTACCAGCAAACTCTCTTTTGAAATAAGGGATTGCAAGAGGGTTGATTTGCCACCCGGCGCTGCACAAAGATCCAGTACCCGTAAGGGTTTGGTAAGATCAGTGGTTTGCACAAGCGCCTCCTCCAAAAACATACTGCTGGCTTCCTGCACATAATAGGCACCAGCATGAAAAAGGGGATCGAGCGTGAAGGAAGGGCGCTCGTTCAAATAAACACCATTCGAAGACCAGGGAACCCTGCCAGATTGAATATTGAATATTGAACCCGCCTGTCCGGCAGCCAAGTATTGAATATCGCATGTTTTGCCCGGGTTCAGGCGTATGGAAGTTATTTGAGCACCGGATTGGTGTACAGCAATAAAAGCTGCTTCATCAAAACCTGTTGCCTGCTGTAAGGATTTCAATAGTCCCTTCGGTAGATGCCTCAATACATTTTCTTTTAAAACGGGTTGAAGTTAGCTGATAATTTTTATTTTCGCCCATATAATCATGCAGTATGTCTTTATTATTAAACCGCTCAGTCTTTGGCAATCCTGCAAATGCAGGTAAGGTATTAACCCGGGAGGAAGCTAATACACTGCTGACTGATTGGGTAAAGAATGAAAGGTTGCAGCTGCACATGAAGCAGGTGGCATATTTGATGAAATGCTGGGCTGCCGAAAAGGAAGGGTTGAATGATATGGATCAATGGCGCTGGGAATTGGCAGGCTTATTACATGATGCCGACTGGGACCAGTGGCCCGAACTGCATTGTAAAAAAATTATTGAGGAACTGGAAGCCCGAAATATTGATCCGGAGATCATACGTGCTATTGCCAGCCACGGGCCCAACCATTTTGGTGTGGTTCCCGAAACGAAGATGGATAAGATGCTGTATGCTTTTGATGAGCTGAGCGGACTAACACATGCTTACAGCCTGATGCGCCCCGAAGGGTACGCCGGCATGGAAGTAAAAGGGCTAAAAAAAAGATTTAAGGACAAAGCATTTGCCGCCGCGGTTAACCGCGATGAGATTTTGGAAGCCATGCAACTGGCGGGCGTGCAAGTGGAGGAGCTGATGCAGTTTATTATAGAGCGGCAGGGTATGGTAAAGTAATAAACAAAAAAAGCTCGTGCGTAATACGAGCTTTTTAAGAAGAAATTATTGTGAGATTATTTTACAAAGATGGAGTAAACCTGAGCATTATTAGAACCATTTGTTAAATTAGTTACGATACCATTTTTCCAAATTTTTGCGACATCATTTAAACCATTACTTTCTGTCCCTGCCACGTAAACATCGGTACCAACAACAAAAACACCCTCAGCAACCGCATCATTTGTTCCATTGGTTAAAGAGGTAGCCACTCCGTTCTTCCAAAGTTTGGCAACAAATTTTGTTCCGTTTGATTCGTATCCGCATACATAAATATCACTACCAGATACCTTAACGCTATAACCAACTGCCTCATTAATACCATTGGTTAAATTAGTTGCAACACCATTTTTCCAAAGCTTTGCAACATTGTCTTCAAACCCTGAAACATATACATCAGTACCGGAAACGAATGTTGAAAAACCGTCAGCATAGCTAAGGGCCGTATTTGTTAAAGTAGTTGCAATTCCGTTCTTCCAAACCTTTGCATCTCCGGTACCTTGCGCTACCTGTTCCTCATGGCCTGACGCATACACATCTGTACCAGAAACAAAAACTGACCAGATTGAACAATCTTTTGTTCCATCGGTAAGGTCAACACTAACACCATTTTTCCACACCATGCCAATGCCCTGACCAGTTGCACTATTCCTGGAACCTGCTGCATAAACATCCGTGCCCGATACAAAAACTGAATAAGCTCCTGCATCAATGTTATTTGATAATGGCATTAGTACGCCATTTTTCCAAAGTTTTGCAACTCTATTCGGAACAGGAAGTGCTGGAATCATCTCTTCTCCGGCTACATAAACATCTGTACCGGAAACAAAAACTGTATAAGCATAAGCATCCTTAGTACCGTCGGTTAAAGAAGTAGCTACCCCATTTTTCCAGATCGTCGCTACATCATGCGTTCCATTATTTTCATAACCCGCCACATATACATCCGGTGTTGCTGCACCTGTGGTTGTAAAACTGATATCATTACCATAAGCCGTACCCACACTATTGGTTGCATAGGCACGTACATGATAGGTTGTATTGGCAGTAAGACCGGTTATGTTACTGGTGAATGTACCGATACCTGTACCATCGGTTGTTTTGGTTGAAAGTGCAACGGTTGGATTTGCTGTGGTGCTCCAGCATACTCCACGGGCGGTAACTGCTGCTCCCCCATCACTGCTGATAGTTCCCCCGCTGCCGGCTGTTGTGTTGGTTATAGCACTTACTGCCGTGGTTACAATGGCCGGTATGGTTGGTGCAGATGCGGTGGTAAAAACAGAATCGCCGCCATAAGCAGTACCCACACTGTTGGTGGCATAGGCACGTACATGATAGGTGGTGTTGGCTGTTAAACCTGTGATGGCACTTGCAAATATACCGGCACCTGTTCCATCGGTTGTTTTGGTAGATAAGGCTGTTGTTGGATTAGCCGTTGTACTCCAGCAAACACCACGGGCTGTTATGGCAGCACCACCATCGGCAGTTACATTACCGCCACCTGCAACAGCCGTCATGGTTACAGCGGTTATGCCTGTAGTGGTAACCGTGGGCAAAGCGGTGGTTGAGTTTGTGGTGGTAAAACTTATTTCGTTACCATAGGCTGTGCCCACTATATTGGTTGCATAGGCCCGTACATAATAGGTAGTATTTGCTGCAAGGCCGGTGATTGAGCTGGCAAATACGCCCGGTCCGTTGCCGTCTGTTGTATGGTTTCCGTTTATACGGGGGTTAGGTGCTGTGCCCCAGCACACGCCACGGGCAGAGATGGATGGCCCCCTGCCTGCAACAGCATTGCCGCCGCCTAATGCAGTATTAGCAGTTACAGATGTTGTTGGAACGGTAGTAACCGTTGGTAAAAGCGGTTCAGGA
This sequence comes from Ferruginibacter sp., assembly GCA_044226725.1. Classification (GTDB taxonomy): domain Bacteria; phylum Bacteroidota; class Bacteroidia; order Chitinophagales; family Chitinophagaceae; genus Ferruginibacter. Next base: position 122,302 of record JBGAGM010000010.1, read on the forward strand.
GCCGGCGCATCTTTTTCGCAATTAAAAGAGATAAAGGCTAAGAGCAGCAGGTAGAATATGTGTTTCATGTATTAGGGTTTAATTACAAATTTGGGGAACTAGTATATCAGGTTAAACTGGTTTTCGTTGAAAGCGGTCATGAGGAAATTGGATACTACATTATTTTACAAAGATGCTATAAGCTTGTGCATCATTGGTACCGTTGGTTAATGAAACAGCCACTCCGTTTTTCCAGATTTTAGCAATATCTTTTGTGCCGTTGTTTTCAAATCCTGTAATATATACATCTGATCCAAACACATAAATAGCATATGCGGCAGCATTGTTGCTACCATTTGTCAGCGCAGTTTCAACACCATTTTTCCAGAATTTTGCAATGTTTTTTGTTCCCACAAACTCTTCCCCAACTGCGTAAATATCAGTACCTGAAACAAAAACAGCATTTACCTGGGCATTATTGGCACCATTGGATAAATGGGTAGCCACACCATTCTTCCAGATAGTCGCTATATTGATTCCACCCCAATTATGTTCTTCTCCTCCAACATACACATCCGTACCAGAAACAAAAACAGTGTTAGCCTCGCTGTAAACCGGTGCGACAGTTAAAGATGAGGCAACCCCGTTTTTCCAGAGGGTTGCCATAAAATCAAAGCCTTTTATAGTTCCTGCAACATAAACATCCGAACCAGCTACATAAACATCATAAACACCCGAAAGAAAACCTGAACCAAGCGTTGTTGCCGTTCCGTTCTTCCACAATTTTAAATCGTGATTACCACTATTTTCATCAGACCCGCATGCATAAACATCTGAGCCAGACACAAACACTGAACTGGCACCAGCATCGGCCAGGCCATTTGATAAAGAAGTGGCAACTCCGTTTTTCCAGATCTTTGCAACGCCAAATGTTCCATTACTTTCGGCACCTGCAGCATAAACGTCTGAACCATTGATAAAAACAGATCCTACGCCGGCATCCTGCGTTCCATTTGTTAATGAAGTAGCCACATTGTTTTTCCAGAGCTTGGCAACAGCATGTGTTCCATTACTTTCATAACCCGCCACATATACATCCGGTGTTGCTGCACCTGTCGTTGTAAAACTGATATCATTACCATAAGCTGTTCCCACACTATTGGTTGCATAGGCACGTACATGATAGGTTGTATTGGCAGTAAGACCGGTTATGTTACTGGTGAATGTACCAATACCTGTACCATCGGTTGTTTTGGTTGAAAGTGCAACGGTTGGATTTGCCGTGGTGCTCCAGCATACTCCACGGGCGGTAACTGCTGCTCCCCCATCACTGCTGATGGTTCCCCCGCTGCCGGCTGTTGTGTTGGTTATAGCACTTACTGCCGTGGTTACAATGGCCGGTATGATTGGGGCTGATGCAGTGGTAAAAACAGAATCGCCGCCATAAGCAGTACCCTCACTGTTGGTGGCATAAGCACGTACATGATAGGTGGTGTTGGCAGTTAAACCTGTGATGGCACTTGCAAATATACCGGTACCTGTGCCATCCGTTGTTTTGGTTGAAAGCGCAACGGTTGGATTTGCAGTTGTACTCCAGCAAACACCACGGGCTGTTACAGTAGCACCGCCGTCGTTGGTTACTTCACCACCACCTGATGCCGTCGTCATGGTGATGGCAGACAAAGAACCGGTGGTTACAGTGGGCAATGCCGTGGAGCTGTTGGTGGATGTAAAACTTATTTCATTACCATAGGCCGTTCCAATGCTGTTGGTTGCATAAGCACGTACATAATAAATGGTGTTTGCGGCAAGTCCTGTGATATTGCTGGCAAATACACCAGCGCCTGGTCCGTCGGTGGTATGATTACCGCTTAAAACAGGATTAGGTGATGTGCTCCAGCAAACACCACGTACAGTAATGGCCGCTCCGCCATCATCAGTGATATTGCCGCCGCTGGCAGCCGTGCTATTAGTTATGGAAGTTGCAGGGGCAGTGGTGACTGTGGGTATGCTTTGAAGGATCGCTTCAGGAGCCAGTTCTTTCTGGCAGCTGAATATGATCACGGATAAAACAAAAACAAGAATGAACTGTACAGCTTTCATTAAGTAGTTTTTAGGCTGCTAAATATAGACAATAAAATTAATTTCGTTACGGTGCTGCAGGATAATTAACCTTTATAGATTACTGATACTTATAGGTGACAGCCTTTTTTAAAGTTTTCGCCGATAATGACCGATGAAGCCTCTTAAAGATAAATTCCGGGCCAACAAAAAAAAGGAAACACAAAGCTTAAACACTCTTCACTTCCGCACACAGGTCCTGCAGCACTTTTTTTGCATCGCCAAACAGCATGCTGGTCTTGGGTTGAAAGAAGAGATACAAACACTTCCGAAGTTTAAAAAACTTCGGAAGTGTACTACTAATTGCTGATTGACGATCTCTGATTCAGCTAAATTAAAATCAGACAATCTACGCTTCGATGAATGTTCAATAAAGGTATACGGTACAAGTGAGTGACACAACGATGATGCCATGAAAAACTGAAGTTCATAAACAAAAGCAACAAACTGCAAACCTTAAACGGATTTTACTTCCGCACACAGGTCCTGCAGCACTTTTTTTGCATCGCCAAAGAGCATGCTGGTCTTGGGTTGAAAGAAGAGATCATTTTCGATACCGGCGTAACCGGGTTTCATACTGCGCTTGTTTACGATAACGGTTTTGGCAAATTCCACTTCTAAAATAGGCATACCGTATATAGGAGAAGCCGGATCGTTTTTGGCAGCGGGATTTACCACGTCATTGGCACCGAGGATGAGTACCACATCGCAGGTTTTAAATTCATCATTGGCCTGCTCCATTTCCAGGAGTTTTTCGTAAGGCACATCTGCTTCGGCAAGCAGCACATTCATGTGGCCGGGCATACGGCCTGCCACCGGGTGAATGGCATATTTAACTTCCACGCCTTTTTCTTCCAGTATCTTTTCCAGTTCATGACAAACATGCTGTGCCTGTGCCACTGCCAAACCATAACCGGGAACGATCATTACTTTATTGGCATAACTCATCACCATGGCCGAATCGGATAGTGTTATTTCCTTGTAACTGCCCTGTTCTTTACTGCCTGCAGCGCCGGCGGTTTTACTGCCGCCGAAGGAACCAATGAGTACATTAGCTAATGAACGGTTCATGGCCTTGCACATGAGTATGGTAAGCAGGGTACCTGCCGCACCCACTAAAATACCGCCGGTGAGCATTACTTTATTATCGTATAAAAATCCGCCGCAGGCTGCTGCCACACCGGTGAATGAATTGAGGAGTGAAATTACAACCGGCATATCGGCACCGCCGATGGGCATCACAAACATTACTCCATAAACCAGGGCAAGCGCCAATATCACATACACCAGCATATGCTGCGCAGGATCGTAAACCAGGTAAGCGCCCAGTGAAATGGTAACTGCGAGTAATAATAAGTTTACGATGTTCTGTCCGCCAAAACTGAAGTCCTTCACTTTACCATTTAGTTTGCCCCAGGCTATCATGCTGCCGGCAAAGGATACAGATCCGATGATCAATCCTAATACAATGATCAAAACAGTTGGCTGCACTGCATCTGGTGCAACAACTCCTTCAGCAATTTCTTTGGAGAGATGATTGAACTCCACCACAGAGATCAATGCCGCACAGGCGCCGCCCATACCATTGAACAGGCTTACCATTTCGGGCATGGCCGTCATCTTTACTTTTTTGGCTGCCAGTGTACCAACCACGCCCCCAATGATCAGTCCGCCGAATATCCAGGCATAATTGCCTAAATGTTCGCCTGTTTCAGAAGTATATAAAAAGATGGTTCCTAAAATAGCGATGGTCATACCAAAGGCGGCCACTAAATTTCCCTTTCTTGCAGATGCAGGATTGGAAAGCATTTTAAGGCCGATGATGAATGTAATACTACCGATCAGATAACAGAGTGTAAGTAAATGAGACTGCATATTTTTTATTTTTCACGCAGAGCCCGCAAAGGAGCAGCGCCGCAAAGATTTAAATTCGTTTAATTTGTGGTATCACTTTTTCTTCTTAAACATTTCCAGCATCCTGTCCGTAACCACAAAACCGCCCACTACGTTCAAAGTACCCAGTACCACAGCCAAGAATCCGAGTACCAGGGCCAGGTAATTATCTGTTTCAGCTTTGCCCATGATGATAATGGCACCTATCACCACCACACCATGTATGGCATTGGCGCCGCTCATCAGTGGTGTGTGTAGTACGCTGGGCACACGGCCTATTACTTCAATACCCACAAAGATCATCAGGATGACGATGTAAATGATCTGCTGATTGGATGAAATAAAGTTTAGTATGTTTTCCATTTATTTATTTAAAAACTTTTATTGTTAGTTACTTCCTGATTTCTTTATGTACTTTTTTGCTTCTCCAAAAAAGGAGCCCTGATTAAGCTTTTGTACTACTGTAAACTGAACATTTGTTCCTTGATGGTTAATGCAATCTGCTTACAGTATGGCTATAGGTTGTTTTATAACAGAGATACTACCCTTTCATTCGTTATTTTTCCATCGTGCACCACACAGGTTCCCTTTACCAGGTCGTCTTCAAAATTCAAATTGAATTTACCTTCCTTGTCTATCATTAGTTGCAAAAAGTTCAGGATATTTTTTCCGTACAGTTTACTTGCATCGCTGGGCATGGTAGACGCAAGCGCCGAATTGCCAACAATGCTTACTCCCTTATAAATCACTGTTTCGTCGTTCTTTGTCAGCTCGGTATTACCTCCGGTTGCAGCCGCCAGGTCGATAATAACGGATCCATGCTTCATGGCTGCCATCATTTCTGCAGTGATTAAAACGGGGGCTTTTTTGCCGGGTATCTGTGCGGTTGTAATTACCACATCTGCTTTGGCAACACTCTCGGCTATCTTTGCTTTCTGGCGCTGCATAAATTCTTCGCTTTGCTCCACGGCATAACCACCGGCTTTGCTGGCATCTGCAGCGCCTTCCACTTCCACAAATTTGGCACCCAGGCTCATTACTTCTTCTTTTACAGCCGGGCGTGTATCAAAAACTTCCACCACGGCACCCAGGCGTTTGGCTGTTGCAATGGCCTGAAGACCGGCAACACCTGCACCTAGTATCAGCATTTTTGCGGGTGCAATACTGCCTGCTGCTGTCATGAACATGGGAAAATACCTGGGATAGAGACTGGCTGCTGTCAGTACGGCTTTATATCCTGCAATATTTGCCTGGCTGCTGAGTATATCCATGCTTTGAGCACGGGTAGTACGTGGCAACATATCCATACTGAAAACCGTTAATCCCTTTGCAGCAAGTTCTTTCATCTGTGCCGCATTGAACAGTGGCTGGTAAACACCTAAAATTATTTTAGACTGAAGGCTGCCGGCTTCGGACTGTGATAATGCATTAATGCTTACAATAAGGTCGCTGCCATGCAATACCTCGCTGCGTGATTTGATGGTTGCGCCTGCTTCAGCATATTTTTCATCACTGGCAAAGGCAAGGGCGCCTGCACCTGTTTCGATGCAAACATCCACGTTCCATTTTTTTAATACAGCGATATGTTCAGGTAAAAGGGAAACTCTGGTTTCGGGAGATGGTTCTTTTAAAACGCCGATAATCATAAGCAAGATATTAAAGCAAATGTAAGAAAATTTAGAACCGTATGATAAACTGCTGTTTATGATTAAAATCAGGATTAAAAAAAACTATCCCGATAAAGAAAAGATCGATGGACAAGGTGACCGCCGGGTGATCCTTTATGATTGCCCAGGCCTGTTCCATTTCTGCACTCCAGTGTATATCGTCGAATACTAATATGGAGGAAGCAGTTGTGTGCTTCAGAAGCTGATAAAAATACCCCAGGGTTGGTTCTTTGCGATGGTTACCATCTATAAAGACAAAGTGGAGCGGTGAAAGCACTGGTAATAATACTGGCAATGTTTCGGCAAAATCACCTTCCGACAATTCTATATTCTTTAATTGCAGCGTATTAAAGTTTTGCCTGGCAATGGTTGCAATGGAAGAGGCTCCTTCACAGGTATATACTTTTGTTGCTTCAGCGGCAGCAGCCAGGTAGGCCGCAGTGATACCAAATGAAGTTCCGAGTTCGAGGATAGTTTTCGGTTTATAATGCTGGACCATCCTGTACAAAAGTTGCGCAAATTTTTCAGGCTTAAGAGAAGAGGCTGCAATATCGGCCACCACTCTTTTATTGGATTTGATAACAGATGAACCTGCACCAAAATCCTGTACATCAATCACCGTTTTATCGGCCAGCATTTTTTTGCGCAATGATTCTATGCGCCGATATGCGGGATATTTCGTTCTGTCATTGAGCACCTTTGTTATAAAATCGAATACAAAGGGAGAATGGATACCGTGCCCCTTGCCGTTGGAAGCGGTGAAGTAGTAGCGGAGATACTTTTTCCCTAATTGAACCCTGCTGTACAAAAGAATTATGAGTTATGAATTATGAGTTATGAATTCTCTCCCAGGTTTCGAAAGAATAGGCATACGCATGCTTTTCATCCTTATCAAAATCAAGGTGATGTATAAGCTCCCATTGGCTCTTCTCAATGGCAGGAAAAAATGTATCAGCTTCAAGTACTGCATGCACACGGGTAATGTAAATTTTATCGGCTGTTTCAAACGCCTCTTTATAGATCTCGCCCCCGCCAATCACAAAGACCTCGTTACAGTTGGTTGCTTTTGCTTTTTCCAGGGCATCAGGAAGATCGGTGGCCACGGTTACTCCTGCTGCTTTCCAATCTGCCTGCCTGGTAATCACAATATTGAAGCGGCCTGGCAGCGGTTTATTCACGCTCTCATAAGTTTTGCGGCCCATTACAACCGGCATGCCCCAGGTGGTATTCTTAAAAAATTTCAAATCGTTGGGCAAATGCCAGAGCAACTGGTTGTTTTTACCAATGGCATTATTTTCTGCGGCGGCAACTACTAAACTTATTGTCATTGAAATAAGGAATAAGAAAGTAAAAATAAGGAATAAGGAAGTTTTACTGCGTTTAACTATTTGCCTTTATTTTTTTTAGCTGTGTCAATGCTTTTAAGGAAAATAGCCATTAGCTCATTGCATTCTTTTAAAGCAACAAAAGCCTTTTCGTCTGAAGATAAAGGCTTTTCTATTATAATTCTCAAGTTCACCCTGGTTTCGCGTATTTCTTTTAAAACCAGTTTCATTTTATGAATAAAATCAGCTGGCGATTCAGCAGCTTGCGCTTCGCCATAAATCAGGGCTGGTGCGGTGCCGCTTCTGGATAATTGATTTTCCAGGTTTTGTCCGGCCCGATTATTGGGCAACAAATCACAAACGCACAAACAAAGGCAGGCGAAACGCACAAGCCTGTCTTCCAGGTCATATTTCTTTTCCATATTAACAGGGTACTTAAATCATAACCGGGGCCCACACTTTCTCATTCCACATTCCTTATTTCTTATTTAAATGGCAACCGGCGCTTTAATAGCAGGATGCGATTGGTAATTGATCAGCTCAAAATCCCCGAACTTAAAATCGAAGATATCTTTAACAGCAGGATTGATCTTCATCTGCGGCAATGGGAAAGGCGTTCTCGTTAACTGCAACTCTGCCTGCTCAAAATGGTTCTTATACAAATGCACATCGCCAAAGGAATGTACAAATTCGCCGGGCTCAAGGTCGCACACCTGTGCGATCATCATCGTTAACAGGGCATACGAAGCAATGTTAAAAGGCACGCCCAAAAAAACATCCGCGGAACGCTGGTATAGCTGGCAGCTTAGTTTTCCATTGGCAACATAAAACTGGAAGAGGCAATGACAGGGCATCAGTTTCATCTTAGGCAAATCCGCCACATTCCAGGCACTGATGATCATGCGCCGGCTGTCGGGGTTTGTTTTTATAGTGTGTATCAGTTCCTTTACCTGGTCCACCACCACGCCATCTGCACCTTCCCAGCTTCGCCATTGTTTGCCATATACTGGACCAAGGTCACCGTTTACATCAGCCCATTCATCCCAGATGCTTACATTATGTTCCTTCAGATAAGCGATATTAGTTTCACCTTTTAAAAACCAAAGCAATTCGTAAATGATACTTTTAAGGTGGCATTTTTTGGTGGTAACCAAAGGAAAACCTTCTGCCAGGTTAAACCTCATTTGATAGCCAAATACGCTGCGGGTACCGGTTCCGGTGCGGTCGCTTTTATCAGCGCCGGTGTCTATAATATGTTTTACTAAATTGAGATATTGCTGCATGGCTGCAAAGTAAGTTAAAACCGGAAAGGGAAAACAGGAAAGTTATTAAGAGTGTGCAGAAAGAACCCTTTAGCCTTTTTATAAAATCATGCTACGGTCACAGTATAAAATATTCCTGCAGATATTCAGAAATTAAGCAGATGGAATACTGACTATTTTACTGAACAATTATCCTGGCTGTTTTGAATCCCTTATCTGTGTCCAACTGAACCAGGTAGGTTCCTTTGGTAAAAGAAACCGGCAGATTAACTTTTACCTGTCCGTCCTTGCGGGTTACGCTGGCTACTTTTATTTCTTTTCCATCGGCTGTAAACATCCTGAAGCTATTCAACTGGTAATTTTTAACCTGGATGAAAAATTCATTATCTGTCACGGGATCAGGATAAACCCTGTAAGAAGGAAGCATATCCGGGGCAACGGCCTCCATAGATGCCACTGCAAACTGGCTGAACTGGCTTATATTATTTCTTTGTGCAAAACCTGATGAAACGGTCCTGCCAAAGTTTCCTTCTGCAGGAAGGCTGCTGCCAGCCGGTATGATCCAGTCTGTTGCGGAACGATTGAGCAAGCCAAAGCGATTATCCCATAATCCGGTAAAATCCGCCAGGGATAATTTAAGATCATAGGTTCCTGAAACTGGTTTTACATCCGGGGTTATCGTCCACATACCAGCCGTATTCACCGCTTTATATCTCATTTCGTTTTCTGCCAGGTTCAATGCGGAACTGTATGATTGCGGCCTTGTAAAAGAAACATTCACATACTGTATTCCCTTGAGGGGGTTACGACTAAGATTGTCCATTTCACAAAGCTTTACCCGGTAGGCATCACCAACAGGCAGTATATAACGGGTCACATTCTCAGCAGAAATATACTGCCTCAAATTCCCGTTTATCCACGACCTCGAAAAATTATTATTATCCGCATCAGCAGCAACCCAGTTTGTTTGAGATGCAGCAATGGCATAGTTAGCGCCGGTATTCACCACCCCACTTCTGAGGTTCCACCTGTCTGAACTTACATCGGATAACAGGGTCAGTCCTTTATTATCAATGACCAGGTTACCAAAACGGTTATTGGTTTTGATACTTTGCACCCCATTGCCGGCAAAGATGAAACTGCCGGAACCATAATTATATTTTGTTTTGGTATTGTCTGTAAAGTTGGCCTGGTTGGTATTATCCTTTGTAAGCACTACCACCCCGCTGTTGTACAGGGCGCTGTTATCCTCCAGTAAAATTCCTCCACCTACATATATGCTTGCATTTTTCTCAACAGTAATGCTGGTATTGCCGCTTGCCTGCAATACATCCTGAGCCTGAACAGAGCATACAACCAGGGTCGCTGATATGAAAAGTGAGGTCTTTTTCATGTTGTAGTTTTTACAATGTTCAGGTAAAATACAGCTTTTTTTAAAGATTCACAATTCCGGAATCGATTTTACAAACAGTAGGGGGCTATAACTACCGGTTCGTGAAAACGAATGCTACTTTATTGCCTTGTACTCATCAAAACATCCTTCAATGCAGCCAATATACATATACAGCCTCAGGGTTGTTCCATCTATAGTTTGATAACCCCAGGTATCAGGCGGATTAGAAAACAAGGGTGGCGAGAATTTAATATCCCTTGTATTGACCAGGCTATAAGTATTATAACTACTAAAGTAGATAGCGTTGGCATTTGCCGAAAAACTGCTATCTCCTTTAAATTCAATTATTTCCGGCTTCGAAGGATCGGGATAATTGTATGCAAATCCCCCGCCTGTACCTATTGCACTGCGAACAAGCTGCCATTTACCCGTTAATCCATCATTCAAAACCACTTCTTCCTTGATTTTTTTACAGCCGGTAAAATAAAAGGCTGACCCTATCAGCAGCAACAGCATTGTAATATTCCTCATATCATCTTAGACATTTAAAGGTCTTTGCCTGCTGCACAATATCTTCAGAAAATGTGGCCGCTAAAAATTCCCAAAAACACAAACTGCAGGCTATTTACCCCAAACCGTTCTCTGTATCTTTGCAGCGGAGAAAAATTATGAGCAAAAAAGGAAAAGTATTAATGGCCATGAGCGGCGGTATCGACAGTACCGTAGCCGCTTTGATGCTCCACAAAGAAGGATATGAAGTGGTGGGCATTACCATGAAGACCTGGGATTATGCTGCCAGTGTGGGCGCCACCGGAAAAAAAGAGACAGGCTGCTGCAACCTGGATAGTTTTAACGATGCCCGGCAGGCAGCCGTACAGCATGGCTTTCCGCACTTTATTCTGGATATACGGGAGGAGTTCGGTGATTTTGTGATCGAAAACTTTGTGGAAGAATATATGGCAGGCCGCACCCCCAACCCCTGCGTGATGTGTAACACGCATATCAAGTGGCGAGCATTGATGAAACGTGCTGATGCACTTGGATGCGATTTCATTGCAACCGGCCATTATGCACAAATTCACCAGCATACCAACGGGCGTTACTTTGTGCGCAAGGGTATTGATGAAACCAAGGACCAAAGCTACGTGCTGTGGGGATTACAGCAGGACCTGCTGAGCCGCACCCTGCTGCCCCTGGGTACCTATCATAAAAAAGATATCCGCCAGATGGCGCATGACTTTGGCTATCCTGAACTGGCCAAAAAGAACGAGAGCTATGAGATCTGTTTTGTGCCGGATAATGATTACCGCGGCTTTTTAAAACGCAAGGTGGATGGACTGGAAGAGCGGGTGAATGGCGGCAATTTTGTGGATAAAACCGGTAAGATCCTGGGAAAACACAAAGGCTATCCTTTCTATACTGTTGGCCAGCGTAAAGGACTGGATATTGCCCTGGGCAAGCCAGCTTTTGTAACTGAAATTGTTCCCGAAACAAATACCGTGGTGCTGGGCGAAGAAGCCGACCTGAACCGGTCCGAAATGAAGGTAAGCGGCATTAACTGGATAAAATATGACGGTGTTTCCGACGGTATGGAAGCTATAACAAAGATCAGGTACAAGGATAAAGGTGCTTTAAGTAACCTGTACACATACGAAAAAGGTATCATTGTACGTTTTTATGAGGATGTGAAAGGAATTGCCCCAGGCCAAAGTGCTGTTTTTTATGAAGGGAACGATGTTATAGGTGGTGGTATAATTCAGCGGGCAGAGCAGCATTTTACCGTTTAAATGTATCTATATTTGTAATATATTTCATCTTATGAGAATTAAGCTTTTTTTAATAACCATTGTCAGTGCCGCCATCTTTACCTCCTGCAGTAAAGATTCCGAAGTTCTGGACGTTCCATCAGTAAATGACTATTCGCCTTTTGTGGTGGGCAAATACATAACTTATAATCTTGATTCCACTGTTTTTATAAACTTTGGTACAAAAGATACTGTCATCAAATACCAGGTGAAGCACCAGGTGGACGCCAAAATTACCGATAACCTCGGCAGGCCCGCTTTCCGCATCATAAGATATATCAGGAAATCAGCTGCAGACTCCTGGGTACCCGATAATACTTTTATGGCAATACCAACAGATTTTGCCATGGAATTTGTGGAGAACAATATGCGTTTCATTAAACTGAAGGGCCCGGTCAAAGATGCTTTCACATGGAAAGGAAATTCTTATATAGATACCTATTCTCTGAACTCTAATGTAAAATACCTCGATGACTGGGATTATACCTACGATAGCGTGGATGTTAAAAAAACGATTGGCTCTTTTACACTCGACAGTACGCTGCACGTTGCCCAGCGCAATGAGGTGATCGGTAATCCTTCGGATCCTGCTTCGTACAGCGAGATTAATTTCAGTTCTGAGAATTATGCCAAAGGCCTGGGACTCTTTTACCGCAATTTCTTACATATCGAATACCAGCCTGCGAGGCCTGGTGTGGGTGCATACCGTGTAGGTTATGGAGTAAAGATGACCATGATCGATCATAATTAAGAAAGCCGGACCACGTTCAACTATTTCCCCTTGATAAAGATTGAAAAATCTGTTCCGGGTATTTTATCTGCCCCCAGCTGGTTGAGCATCGTTACAAGCTGCCCCCGGTGGTAAGTACCATGATTAAAGACATGCTGCAGCATCTGGTACACCGGCATTTTCAACTGTTCCTTATTACGCACATAGGCAAATACATGCACAAGCTGTGCTTCAGTGGCGTTATCTATCCATTCTTTATACAGCTGGCTTTGTTTGGCCAGCTCAGCAGCCATTTCAGCAAATGTTCCCGAGAAGGCGGTACTATCCAGCACAATATTCTCTGTAAGCTTCAGCCGTTTCCACCATACTTCTTCGGCAAGCCACATATGCTGCAGGGTTTTGTACATAGAAGGGAAGCTGCTAACAATTTCTTTTTCAGCAGTGCCATTCGGCATTTTATTGATCCTGTCAACCAAAAGTCCGGTTGCCCAAATATTATAAGCGGCATATTGTTGTAATAATTCCTTCATGGTTTTCAGTATTTTTGAATGATGGCTGCAAATCGCAGTTAAAATTATCCATTATTCATTTATCAATTATACAGATGCCCGGTAATAATTTTCCTTACAGCGGTTTTAGTTCTGTTGCTATTCATGGCGGCGGGGCACCCGACCCCAACTATGCACACCTTGTACCTATCTATGCCAGCAGTACATATGTATTTGATGAGGCGGAGCAGGGCATGCGGCGTTTCAGTGGCGAAGAAAAGGGATACATCTACAGCCGCTGGGGAAACCCCACCATTACGGAAGCCGAAGAAAAAATTGCAGCGCTTGAAAGTTTTGGCATTGCCGGCAATATTGGAAAACACCTTGAATTAAAAGCGATCCTGCATGCCAGCGGCATGGCTGCCATCAGCACGCTGATGATCGGTAACTTAAAAACAGGTGACAAGGTCCTGTCGCACTACTCACTTTACGGTGGCACCCAGGACCTGCTGGAGAGGATCTTGCCACCGCTGGGTATCGGTGTGGTTATTACCGACCTGCGGGACCTTAATAAAGCAGCCGAAGCATTACAGGATAGCAGCATAAAAATGCTGTACCTGGAAACACCGGCCAATCCCACCATACAATGCGTGGACATAGCTGAACTGACAAAGCTTGCAAAAGACAAGAATTTGGTAGTGGCGGTTGATAATACTTTTGCCACCCCCTATCTGCAGCAGCCCTTTAAATATGGGGTTGATTTTGTGATGCACAGCACCACCAAATTCCTGAACGGCCATGGTACAGCCATTGGGGGTGTACTGATTGGTAAAGACCTGGAATTAATGAATGGCCACATCACCAAAGTGCACCGTTTACTGGGCGGCAACAGCAACCCCTTTGATGCTTTTTTACTAACCCAGGGAATGAAAACCCTGGAAGTACGCATGGAACGCCATTGCCACAATGCTATGGAAATTGCCGGATTTTTAGAGCAGCACCCTGCCATAAGCAAAGTGAATTATGCCGGGCTTCCCTCCCATCCCGATTTTGCCATTGCATCCAAACAAATGCGGCATGCGGGTGCCATGCTTAGTTTTGAAATGAGAGACGGGCTTGAAGCCGCCAAAAAATTCATTGATAAACTACAGATGTGCATACGGGCAGTGTCCCTTGGCACCTGCGATACCCTGCTTTCGCATCCCGCCAGCATGACCCATTACAGCGTGCCCAAAGAAAAAAGGGAGCAATACGGCATCACCGACGGGCTGATACGCATGAGCGTGGGTATTGAAAATGTGCAGGATATCATTACTGACTTAGAACAGGCATTGCAATAAATGAACAATTCCGGCAAAATGCTGCTAATCATATTGTACTTCCTCCTGTCCACCCTTATCACCTGGTGGTTTGTGGATGTATGCCCGCTCTACAGCAGCCTGCAGCAAAAATTATTATCCACCGGCATTGCAGGGGGCAAGTGGGCTTTGCAGATCATGACAGCTTATTTTTTCCTCTCAGAAAAAAAATGGGATTTCCTGAAAAACATGGGAGTAACCTGCCTGGCGGGCTCTGTTATCTTATTGCCCTACGCTATAATAGCCACGGTCAGCCAACTGAATGGCGCCACTTTTTTTGTTGGCTCGCTGCTGGCGGCGGTGGTAACCATGATCTTCTTATACTTCCAGAACGTACACAAACTGGGATTGCGTAAAAAATGGTTTTGGGGATGGATCATCTGCCTGGCAATTGCCATCACACTACAACTAACCGTTGTTTTCTCAGTTATAAAAATCTAACCATGTCAATTACAATCAGAAAAGCTGTTAAAGAAGATTGCACCCGCATGATGCAACTCGTCCATGAGCTGGCTGTTTATGAAAAAGAACCCGATGCGGTAACCGTTACATTTGAACATTTCGTTGAAAGCGGTTTTGGCCCAAACCCGGTATGGTTTGCCTGGGTTGCTGAAGAAAATGGACAAGTGGAAGGCTTTGCCTTATGCTATATCCGGTACAGCACCTGGAAGGGACAGCGCCTATACCTGGAAGATTTCCTGGTTTCGGAGAAAATGCGTGGCAGGGGTATTGGCAAACTGCTGTTTGACAGGTTGATAGAAGAGTGTAAAACAAAAAAATACAGCGGCCTCGTTTGGCAGGTACTCGACTGGAATGAGCCAGCCATCAATTTTTATAAGAAATATCCGGGTGTCAATATAAGCGGCGGCTGGCTTAATGGAATGATAAATTTTGAAAATTAATCATTTCACAAAGCAACAAATTACATGGTTCAGGCATCACTAGAATGACTCAACCTTTATTTGATCAAAACTTACACCGATGTTATCTGCCCTCAAAAAACAAACTACCAGCTGTTTCCTGCTTGTATTTTCAGCAGTATTGATTTTTCTCTCCTGCCAGAAAGAGATCAGCAGCGATGGCGGTAGTGGTACCGGCACCGCTACTCCAGACCTGGTAACAAAGATCAGCTCTTCCGTTTCCGGATTTGTAACCGATGAGAATGATGCCCCTGTTATGGGAGCTTCGGTACAATTTGGCTCAGCACTTATTACCACCGACAAATACGGCTATTTTGAAGTCAGGAATGTGCAGGTGGTAAAGCAGGCAGCTGTTGTTACTGTAAGCAAACCCGGTTATTTTAAAGGCATCAAAACTTATATGGCAACAGCAGGCAAGTCTGCTTTCTTTCGCATCAAACTGATGCCAAAAACCATCATTGGTACCATCAATGCCGGTACCGGCGGCTTTATTGCACAACCCAATGGCTTTAGCGTGAAACTGCTGGCAGGCAGTATCGTAAATGCATCCACCAATGCCCAATATACCGGTCCGGTAACGGTTGCAGCACGCTGGATCAATCCTGCCGCTGCCGACCTGCCCAATATCATGCCGGGCGATCTTCGTGGTATAGATGCCGGCGGTTATCTGAAGATATTGCAAACCTACGGTATGGCCGCTGTAGAGCTGACCGGGTCATCCGGCGAATTATTGCAGATTGTGAACGGACAAAAAGCCACTGTAACTATACCATTACCCCCAACCCTTACTGGAACTGCTCCCGCCACTATTCCTTTATGGTATTTTGATGAAACCATAGGTTTGTGGAAGCAGGAAGGCTCTGCCACCAAAACAGGCAATATGTACACCTGTGAAGTGGGCCATTTTTCTTTCTGGAATTGTGATGTACCTGCCAGCTATGTACAATTCAACTGCACTTTAAAGAATTCCGCCGGTAATCCGATACCTTATGCATTGGTTAAGATAACCGTAGCGGGTACCAATAACAGTGGCTGGGGCTGCACCGACTCTTCAGGGTATGTTGGAGGTGCAGTACCCGACAATAGCAACCTGTTGCTGGAAGTACTACCCGCAGCCGTATGCAGCAACCTAATATATTCACAATCCTTCACTACCGGCAATACAAATGTTTCTTTGGGAACCATTACCATTAATGCTGCGCCTTTCCTGGCCACGCTGAATGGCACAGTAACTAATTGCTCCAATGCGCCTGTTACCAATGGGTCCATCATTACACTGGAATCGGGTATGTACACCAGGTATGGATTGAGCAGCACAGGCTCCTTTAGTTTCAGCCGCATCTTTTGTTCGCTGCCACAAACCATTACCCTCATAGGTGAAGACCTGGGTAATGCGCAGCAAAGCACAGGCATAAACTATACTGTTAACCCGGGCAACAATGGAGTGGGCAACATACAGGCCTGCGGGGTTACCACACAGCAATTTGTGAATTATTCTGTTAACGGAACTAATTTTACGCTTACCTATCCTGGCGATTCTATCCTGGTACGCAATGGCAACAACACTGCTATCATTATTGATGCAGGACAAATTGGAGGCAGTAACAGCGTTGGCTTTTCTTTCCTAAGCCAGGGCATAGCGCTCAACAGTGCACAGCCATTGACCTTTTTTGGCTCCCGCCCGCAAATGACCATTCCCAGCATTCAAAACAGTATATTGGTCAACATCACCGAATACGGCAATATTGGCGAGTTTATCAGCGGAAATTTTTCAGGTACAGTTGTAGAATCTATACCACCAAACACTGTTTATAATATTACCTGTAGCTTCAAAGTGCGGCGAACGTTTTAATCAGACACAAAAAGTTAAAAGAAAGCTTCCTGCATAAACAGGAAGCTTTTTTATGCCAATACTCCGCCCCGTTTTCGTAAATTTGCGGCACTAAAAGCTCAATAAAGATTCCCCGTACAAGAGTGCGACGCCCATGCAGCTTCATAGCAGTACATTGGCCCGGCTCCAAAAGAAAAATTTATGGCAGAAAAAATAACCATGGGCGCTAACGGCAAACTAAATGTGCCCAACAACCCGATCATCCCTTTTATTGAAGGCGATGGCATTGGCCCCGAGATCTGGGCAGTGGCACAAAAAGTTTTTGATACGGCTGTGGCCAAAGCTTATAATGGCGAACGTGCCATTGAATGGAAAGAAATGCTGGCCGGGGAAAAAGCTTTTAACAAAACCGGCGAATGGCTGCCTGCAGAAACACTGCAGGTCGCTAAAGAATATATCGTATCTATTAAAGGTCCGCTTACCACACCCATCGGCGGCGGTATCCGCTCCTTGAATGTGGCCATGCGGCAGGACCTGGACCTCTTCGCCTGTGTTCGCCCCGTAAAATGGTTCAAGGGTGTTCCCTCTCCGGTTACCCATCCCGAAAATGTGGACATGATCATCTTCAGGGAGAATACCGAAGATATTTATGCAGGTATTGAATGGAAAGCCGGCTCGCCTGAAGCACAAAAATTTGAGAAATTCCTCATCGAAGAGATGGGAGTAAAAAGCATACGTTTCCCCGGCGACAGCAGTTATGGCGTGAAGCCTGTATCCGCAGAAGGCAGCAAGCGCCTGGTAAGGGCTGCTATTAAACATGCCCTGGAACATGAACTTCCGTCTGTTACCCTGGTACACAAGGGCAACATCATGAAATTTACCGAAGGGGGCTTTAAGAACTGGGGTTACGAAGTGGCACGCCAGGAGTTTGGCGACCAAACCTTTACCTGGGATGAATGGGACCAGCTTAAAAAAGAACACGGTGAGGCACACGCCAATGAAGTACAGCGCAAGGCCCTGCACGAAGGCAAACTGCTGGTGAAGGATATGATTGCTGATAATTTTTTACAGCAGATACTGATTGCACCAAAAGATTTTTCGGTAGTGGCAACACTCAACCTGAACGGCGATTATATTTCGGATGCGCTGGCTGCCGAAGTGGGCGGCATAGGCATTGCCCCCGGCGGAAACATTAATTACAACACGGGCTATGCGGTGTTTGAAGCTACCCATGGCACGGCGCCCAAATTTGCCGGCACCAACAGCATGAACCCTTCCTCGGTGATCCTAAGCGGCTGTATGCTGCTGGAATATATAGGCTGGAAAGAAGCGGCAGACCTCATTGAATCTGCATTACAGGCAGCTATCATGCGCAAACGGGTTACCATCGATTTTTATAACCTGATGACCGGCGCCACCCTGTTAAAGACCAGCGAGTTCGGAGAAGAGATCATTGCCAGTATGGGGGTATTTACCGGCGACGGGCAATTGAAGAAAAGCTCCAGTTTATAATTTGCTGTTGTACGGCTGGTGATAAACACTGAACCCGGTTTGATTTTTGAATTTTTACTTTAAATACATTTACATAAAATAAAACCTGCATTATGGCTAAAATTAAAGTTGACAACCCGGTGGTTGAATTAGACGGAGATGAAATGACCCGTATCATCTGGAAATTTATTAAAGACAAACTGATACTTCCTTACCTGGATGTTCCCATTCAATATTTTGACCTGGGCATGGAATACCGTGATGAGACCAACGACCAGGTTACCATTGATGCAGCCAATGCCATTAAAGCCTGCGGGGTGGGTATCAAATGCGCTACTATCACTCCTGACGAGCAACGTGTGGAAGAGTTCAAATTGAAACAAATGTGGAAGAGCCCGAACGGAACAATACGCAACATTTTGGATGGTACCGTTTTTCGTGAGCCTATTGTAATGCAAAATGTACCACGCCTGGTTACCAACTGGACAGCACCGATCATAGTTGGCCGTCATGCATTCGGCGACCAGTACCGTGCCACTGATACCGTAATAAAAGGCAAGGGCAAATTAACCATGACCTTTACACCCGAAGGCGGTGGCGAGCCACAAACTTTTGAAGTTTTCAATTATAAAGGCGATGGCGTGGCCCTTACCATGTACAATACCGATGAAAGTATTTACGGCTTTGCAAGAAGCTGCTTCAATATGGCGCTTAGCAAAAAATGGCCCTTATACCTTTCCACCAAGAACACCATCCTGAAAAAATACGATGGCAGATTCAAAGATATTTTTGAAGAGGTTTATCAAAATGAATTCAAAGCAAGCTTCGATGCTGCAGGCATTACTTATGAGCACCGCCTGATAGATGACATGGTTGCCAGTGCCTTAAAATGGAACGGCAATTTTGTATGGGCCTGTAAAAATTATGATGGCGATGTACAAAGCGATACCGTAGCCCAGGGCTTTGGTTCTCTTGGATTAATGACTTCTGTTTTGGTTACCCCGGATGGAAAGACCATGGAAGCAGAAGCAGCACATGGTACGGTTACCCGTCACTACAGGGAGCACCAGAAGGGTAAGCCAACTTCCACCAACCCCATTGCTTCTATCTTTGCGTGGACAAGGGGCCTGGCCTTCCGTGGTAAATTAGACAGCAATCAGCCACTCATCGATTTTTGTAATGCACTGGAAGCCGTTTGTATCGAAACTGTTGAAAGCGGTAAAATGACAAAGGACCTGGCCGTTTGCATTCATGGCAATAAAGTAAACCACGGTGAACATTATTTGTACACCGAAGAATTTTTAGATGCCATAGATGAGAATCTGAAAAAGAAAATGGCAATGTAATTTTTAATGGTTTTATAACAGCGCCCGGTTTTTTAAGCCGGGCGTTTTTTGTTAACTTTAATCATGACCTCAGCCATTATTATCACACTTTGTACCCTGCTGTTAATTGCTTATATCTTTGATCTTACTGCTTCTAAAACAAGGATACCTTCTGTCATCCTTTTACTATTGCTGGGCTGGGTGGTTCAACAGTTAACCAGCTTATTCAGGATCAACATTCCCGATCTGGCACCAACACTTCCGGTGCTGGGTACCATTGGGCTGATCCTGATCGTGCTGGAGGGCTCGCTGGAACTGGAACTGAACCGGTCTAAAATGACCATGATAAAAAAATCATTCATCGCAGCACTGCTGCCCATGCTTGCACTGGGTTTTATACTGGCATTTGCATTTCAGTATTTTGTAAGCACCCTTGGTTTAAGGGATGCACTAACCAATGCTTTTCCGCTTTGCGTCATCAGCAGTGCCATTGCCATACCCAGTGTAAAATATTTAAGCGATGCCCATCGTGAGTTCATTATTTATGAAAGCAGCTTCTCGGATATACTAGGTGTAATATTTTTCAACTTTGTGGCACTAACAGAGCTGAATAAATCGCATACCTTACTTGAATCTTCGCTGCAGCTGGCAATTATGATTGTTGTATCATTTTTAGCAACCATCTTACTGGCATTCTTATTAAGCAAAATTGATCATCATATCAAATTTGTTCCCATTGTGCTGCTTGTATTACTCATCTATGCCATCGCCAAACTCTACCATCTGCCCGCCCTGATATTCATTCTTATTTTTGGATTGTTCCTGGGCAACCTGGATGAATTAAAAAAAATAAAGTGGATAAACAGGCTCAACCCGGCAGGACTGGATACAGAGGTACATAAATTCAGGGAGCTGATAACCGAAGGCACTTTCCTGGTTCGTGCAGCCTTCTTCCTGGTATTTGGTTTCCTGATAGAAACGAAAGATATACTGAATGCGGATACATTTATTTGGGCTGCCTGTATTGTTATTGCAGGTGCTTTTCTTCGCATACTACAGTTAAGACTTTTACGGGTATCTTTATTTCCAATGGCGTTTATTGCACCACGCGGACTGATCAATATCCTCTTGTTTTTATCTATCGTGCCTGCTCAGCAGATACCTCTGGTAAACAAGTCATTACTCCTGCAGGTGGTGCTGTTATCGGCCCTGGTAATGATGCTGGGTATTATGTTCTCCGGGAAAGAAGCGAAACCGGTTACGAACGTTTCCGGTAATTGATAACCGCCCAGGTATTGAAAAACACGCCTAAACCCAGTACTGAAAAAAACTGCACTTTCACATCGGCAAAACCACTTCCCTTTAATACAACCATGCGCATCACTTCTATAAAATAAGCCACCGGGTTTATTTTTGTTATCAGCTTTGCCCAATCAGGCATGCTTTCAATGGGTGTATACAAACCGCCCAGCAGCATAAAGAGCATCATAACAAAAAAACTCACAAAGGTTGCCTGGGTTTGCGTTTCGGCATAGGTAGATACCAGCAAACCAACACCCAGTAGTGTAAAAAGAAATACCATACCGAAAACATAGATCAGCCCGATGCTGCCCAGCGGTACTATACGGTAAAAAAGCCAGGAAACCAGCAAACCAAGACTTAGCGTAACCAATCCCATGATCCAGAAAGGGATGAGTTTACCTAAAATGAATTGCAGTTTGGTGATGGGCGATACATTGATCTGCTCGATCGTTCCGACTTCTTTTTCATGCACAATATTGAGGGCCGACATAAAACTGCCGATCATGGTAAGCAAAGTTACCAATATGCCCGGCACCATAAAGAATTTATAGTTAAGGGTTGGATTGTACCAGTTAGAAGAAGTTACTTCAATGGTTGGTTGCAGATTAAAACGTGGCAACTGCAACCATTGCATACGAATACCGGCATTAAAATCCCGGATGATGTTAGCCGCATAAGCACCGCCTAAGTTTGCTTTGGTGCCATTCACTGCATTTACTGCTATCAGCATAGCGGCTTCATTTTCCTTTATCAGGTTTTTCTCTAAACCGGCAGGTATTTCAATGATCAGATCTGCCTTGTCCTGCTCTACCGCTTTAAGCGCCCCGTCATAAGTGGTTGCATAATTGGTTAGTTTGAAATATCCGGAAGCCGTGATTGTAGCAATAAACTTTTGAGAATAAGTTGAATGATCGTGATCCACCACCGACAGTAATACGTTTTTTACTTCGTAGTTGGCAGCAAAGGGAAAAACGATCAGCTGAATTACCGGCATTACCAATACCATACGCAGGATAGCCGGGTTACGGAATACCTGCCTGAATTCTTTTTCCAGTATCACCATTAATCTTTTCATGACAGGCGGGTTTTAAATTTCTTAAAACTAATGATGAGCAGGAAAATTGACATACCAGCCAGTATAAGAGACTCCTTCCAGATGGCGGAAAATCCGAGCCCTTTGATCATCACATCCTTCACCATATGATAATACCACTTAGAAGGAACAATATTGGAAACAACCTGCAAAGGCACTGGCATACTCTCGATCGGGAACATGAAACCACCCAGTAATAAGGTGGGAAGCATCAGTGCCATTAGCGAGAACATCTGCGCCTCCTGCTGTGTTTTGGTAACATTGGAGATCATGAGCCCCAAAGAAACAGAAGTGATGATAAACAAAAGTGATATACCCATCAGCAGCACCAAACTACCCCGGATGGGCACTTCCAGCAGGGTAACACTTACCAGCAGGATCGTACTCACATTTACAAGCGATAAAAAAATATATGGGATCGCTTTGCTGAGTATGAATAACAACGGCTTCAGCGGAGATACCAGCAGCACTTCCATAGTATTGATCTCACGCTCACGAACAATGGCCACTGAAGTCATCATGGCACAGATAAGGATAAGGATCATTGCCATTACACCAGGCACAAAATTATAAGCTCCTTTCAGTTGTGGATTGTAAAGCATACGGATCTGCGGCCTGATGGTATAAGGCAAAGCGTTAGCCCCGGAAAGTTCCTGCTGATAATCGCTGAGTATATTGGATGCATAACCGGTTACGGTTGTTGCGGTGTTGGGGTCGGAAGCATCGGCGATAAGCTGAATCTGTGCATGGTTGGTATGCAACAGTGATTCACCGAAGCCCGGTTGAAAGATAATGGCCAGCCGGACCGTGCCGGTTTTGAATGCTTTTTCAATATCCGCCTGGGTGTTCAGGTATTGTGTTACCCTGAAATAGCGGCTGGCATCCAGCCGTTGAATGAGCACCCGGCTGGTTTCATCCTTTGCATTGTCGAGTACCGCTATGTTGGAATTCTTGATCTCGTTGGTGAGGGCAAAACCAAACAGTATGATCTGTACAACCGGCATCATGATGATGATGAGCAACGACTTCCGGTCGCGGAAAATATGCCTGAACTCTTTTTTTACAAAAATGATAAATTGCTTCATATCAGTCGGCCGATCTTTTTGCGCCCCTCGCCAGTTGCAGAAATACTTCATCCATTGAGGCAGCGTTAAAATTGTTTTTTAAATTGTGCGGTGTGTCCAGCGCTTCTATCTTTCCATCCACCATGATGGAAATACGGTTGCAGTATTCTGCTTCATCCATATAATGTGTGGTTACAAACACAGTAATTCCTTTCTCAGCTGCTTCATAGATCAGGCTCCAGAACTCCCGCCGGGTAACCGGATCCACGCCACCCGTGGGTTCATCCAGGAAAACGATGGCAGGCTCATGCAGGATCGCTACGGAAAAAGCAAGCTTCTGTTTCCAGCCAAGCGGCAGCGATTTTACCAGGCTGTCCTCTTCCTCCGTCATTTGTAATTTTTCGAGCAGTGCCTGCATCTTTTCTTTGATCACCGGCCTGCTTAAACCGTATATGCCTGCATAGAAACGTATATTCTCTTTTACCGTAAGATCTTCGTAGAGCGAAAACTTCTGGCTCATGTAACCAATGTTTTGCTTGATGAGTTCAGTTTGTTTGTACACATCGAAACCGGCAATGGTTGCCGTGCCTGAAGAAGGCATCGATAACCCGCACAGCATCCGCATAGCCGTGGTTTTTCCTGCTCCGTTAGCTCCCAGGAAACCAAATATTTCCCCCTGTCTTACTTCAAAACTCACCTGGTTAGCGGCAATAAAATCACCAAACTTCTTTGTCAGTTTATCAGCCTTGATCACGATCTCTTTCATGATTGTATATTATCGTTCATTAATTGCATAAAGCAGTCCTCGATATTTGGCGCTATATTTTTGATCTCTGTATCCTGATGGCCTTTTGCGGCAAGGTATTCAAGAACTGCTTTTACATCTGTTGTCTCATCCTTTAAAACCAGGTGATGATACTCACCAAAACTGTGGCAGCTCAGTGTATTCTCATACTGTTTCAGATCCTGTAACAAGCGGTACATATCTTCTGACCTTACAGCCCACAAGTTTTTGCCAAACCTGTTGATCACCTGTTGCGGTGTGTCGATGGTCATGATACGACCGGATTGCATCAGCGCAACCCTGTCGCACATAGCAGCTTCATCCATATAAGGCGTGGAAACGAGAATGCTAATGCCCTGCTTTTTCAATCCTTTCAGCATTTCCCAGAATTCCTTTCGTGATACCACATCCACACCGGTGGTTGGTTCATCCAGGAACAGCACCGAGGGTTTGTGAATAAGCGCACAACATAAAGCAAGCTTTTGTTTCATACCTCCGGAAAGCTTACCTGCCCGGCGGTTTTTAAAAGGTTCTATCTGCACATAGATATCTTTCACCAGTTCATAATTTTCAGCAATGCTTGTATTGAAAATACTGGCAAAGAATTCCAGGTTCTCCTCCACTGTCAGGTCCTGGTACAGGGAGAATTTACCCGGCATATAGCCAACCCGGTTTCGTATCTGCTGCATATCCTTTACCACATCAAAACCATCTACGCTCGCAGTACCGCCATCAGGCAATAACATAGTGGTGAGTATGCGGAAGAGTGAGGTCTTGCCGGCACCATCCGGACCAATCACACCAAACATTTCACCTTGCAGGGTGGAGAAAGTTATCTCGTCCAATGCCTTTACGGTTTCCTTTTTTGTACCGTAGGTCTTAACCAGTTTATGTACTGCGATTGCTTCCATACGCTTATTTAAAAAGCACTTCACCATACATGCCAATCTTCAGGTAGCCATCATTCTTCACATTGATCCTGATGGCATATACCAGGTTTGCACGTTCTTCCTTTGTTTGAATAGTCTTGGGTGTAAACTCGGCTTTGTCGGAAATCCAGCTAATGGTTCCATCAAAATCTTTATAACCACCTTTCCCATCATCCACTTTCACGTTTACCTGTTGGTTTAATTTTACCTGTGCCAGCTGGTTGCCACTGATGTATGCCCTAAGCTTCAGAACAGACAGATCGGCTATCTTATACAGCGCTTTGCCGGTTGCTGTAAATTCGTTTGCCTGTGCATATTTGGTAAGTACTGTTCCGGTTAGCGGATTTTTTATGGTGGTACGGCTAAGCTGATCATCAATAATAGCCACTCGTTTTTGCATGGGGTCTTTTTCACTCAGGATACTCCTGTTTTGTATGTCCACCTGCCGGCGTTGCGCCTGCACCTGGCTTTGCAATACAGTCAATTGTGTTTTACCTGCCCTGATCTTCTGTTGCAACACATTCACCTGCCCGTTGATGTCGTCCAGTTGTTTAGCCGGCACGGCATCTTCAGCTACCAATTTTTGAAAGCGCTGCTGTTCTTTTTGCAGCACCAGTAATTGTTCTTCGTCAACAGCTACCTGCCGGTTCTGCAAATCAATCTGCGATAGCAGCACACTCACCTGGGGTGAAGCATCATTGGTTTTTTGGTCAATCGCTTCTACTGATGAAGTGGCTTGTTCTTTCTGCAATTCAATCGCTGCTGGATCGATCTTACCAATGATTGAATCTTTGGCAAGCGTGGCCCCTTCTTCCACGTTCAGCTGAAGGATCTTACCGGTAGCCTCGGCCGATACGATAACTTCATCTGCCTCAAAAGTTCCCGTAGCATCAAATTGTCCATTGCTGTTGCTGCAGGATGCCAGTGCAGCAATGCATACAAGCGGCAAAAATTTCTTTATTACTGATTTCATATGTTTAGTTTGTATAAGTTTATTTTCCGGTAATGAGTTTATAATTATACTGTGCCTGCAGCCATTGGATCTCGTGCATTTTTTGCGCTAGCAGGGCCAGGTTCTCTGCATCCAGTTCAGTGATGTAATCGCCGGATGTGATGATTCCATTGCTAAGCCGGACAGCTGCATTGTTTTTGATCCTGGTCCGCAGCATCACGATCTCTGAATCTGAACTGATCATTTGTTTATATCTCTCCACTTCATTCTGTTGCTGCACCTGCAGTTGCCTGCTGTTATTAAGGAACTGTTCTTTTTGTTTGTCCACGATCTGCTCCTGTATACGAAGCAATTTTATATCATGCTGTTTGGTAAACTGCCCGGTGATAGGAATACTGAGTTTAACACCGCCAAGATAATAACATTGAAATTCGTTCTTCAGCATGTTAAGGGCGGGCCTTCCATAACCTCCCGTACCAAAAATGGAAAGTCTCGGGTTTGATTTAGCATTGATCAGTTTGGACTGTAAACGGAATTGTTGTTTCTGGTAATCGAAAAGTTTCAGTTCGGGCCTCGTGATAGCAGCATCGTTCTCTGTTAATGCCGCTGGTTTTACAAAGACCGTATTCAAAGGAATTGCCGAGCCTGTCAGTATTTCCAGCATTTCCACAGCAGATTTACGGTACGATTGGTACTCGGCAATTCTTTGCGAGGCTTTCAACAGCTCAACTTTCAACACATCCACATTGCTGTTGGTGGCAATGCCGCTGGCCGCCTGTGCTGTTACTTTCCTGATATTATTGTCCAGGTCGGCCTTTGTCAGCTCCATTATCCTGATATTTTCTTCCATCAGCAAAGCGGTAAAGAAATACTGGTTCACTTTGGATCGGAGCTGATACAGATCAACTTCCAAACGCTGGCTTTCAATATCAGTAGCTGCATGTTGCAGTTTTTTTTGTGTGCCAATCACGCCGCCATCAAAGAGTGGCTGCACCAGGTCAACAGCACCCTTGTACTGGTCACGGCCCGGCTCATCGATAGTCAGGTTGGGTATTTTTATGGGTACCGATGTTACGTCCGACTGGTAGGTTGCTTGTACATTCAGATCGGCCTGTGGCAGCCATTTCAGGTCCTGGTTCTTTTCTGCGAGGTTGCCGGCCAAAATGGTGAGTGCTTTTTGTTGTGCAAGTGCTGATGTTTTCGTCAAAAGTTCATAACACTGTTCTAAGGTTATAGCACCGGCGGATTGCGCCATACTGTTAGTTCCGGTCATCAGCCATACAGCAAACAGTAAACTGATTCTCTTCATAAAAAACTTGTTTATTAATTTTTGATCCCGTTAATAATGAATTGTGCCACTTCGGTTTTTCTTTTTTCTATCATGGCTTTATATCCTTTTTCATCCAGCTTCATCAAAGCCATAACCATGGGCCTGGCCAGGAAGGGGAAAACACAGAGTGATTGGATATTGACAAGCAATTGCCCTGCTTCTATTTTTTTGATAGTGCCTTTTTTTGCTTCTTTATTTATCTGGTTCTGCAAGGCACCAAGTACCATTTCTGCCGGCATATCTTTCAGGCGTTCCAGTATCACTTCCGGGTTGCGGCTCACTTCATTGAGTACAAACATGGGCAAACCCGGAAACTGGCTGAGCCTTTCAATATCCAGGGCCACAACTTTTTCTATCTTTTCAAAAAGGGGCAGATCGGAGATTACCAATTGTGCCAGGCTTGAAAGAAAATTCCCGAATTCCTGCTCGAATACAATGCTGAAAAGCTTTTCCTTGGAAGTAAAATAATAATGAAGAAGCGCCTTGTTCACACCGGCCTGGTCGGCAATATCCTGCATACGTGCCCCCGCTAATCCTTGCTGGATGAATACTTTACGTGCTGTTTCCAGTATTGTTTTTTCTGTGTCTTTATTATACCTGGCCATATTTTAACCATTTGGTTAATATCGCAAAACTACTATAGAAACCGGTTCTGCCAAAATAAATTTAACCAAATAGTCAATTTCTTGAAAGTGCCTGGGATTTAAGTACCAGGCGGAATTAGTGCAGAGCAATTTATCTTTACGGCTGGACCAGCCATACAGTCGACATTCAGAAAACCAGGACTGGTATGACTGGCCAAACAATTAAACCAAGATATCTTTGCATGAATCAGTTCATATCCAACGACCCGCTGCATGGCAAAACCCTGCAGATGATCGTAACACACCTGGTGGAAATGTACGGCTGGGAAGAGTTAGGCAGGCGCATTCCCATTAACTGCTTT
This sequence comes from Ferruginibacter sp., assembly GCA_044226725.1. Lineage (GTDB taxonomy): Bacteria > Bacteroidota > Bacteroidia > Chitinophagales > Chitinophagaceae > Ferruginibacter. The sequence goes on from JBGAGM010000010.1 coordinate 150,290, forward strand.
AAAAGCAATCCCAGCATAAATTCTTCGCTTAAGTTCTTACGTAAAACACCCTGGGCAAGAAAGAAGGTGGAAGACCTTTATATTAATGGTTAACAAAGAAAGGATTACCTTGTACCAACTTATATTTTATGGACATACAAAAAGATACCCGCCTGGCGGTTTTAATAGATGCCGATAATGTGCCTTACAGTAATGTGAAAGGCGTAATGGAGGAGATCACTAAATACGGTACGCCCACATTCAAACGGATTTATGGCGACTGGACAAAGCCCACCGTAAGCGGCTGGAAAAATGTGCTGCTCGAAAATGCCATCACGCCCATCCAGCAATACAGCTATACCAGCGGCAAGAACAGCAGCGACAGCGCCCTCATCATTGATGCCATGGATATTTTATACTCCGGTAAAGTGGATGGTTTTTGCATTGTAAGCAGCGACAGCGATTTTACCAGGCTGGCAACAAGATTGCGTGAAGCAGGCATGAAAGTATTTGGTATTGGCCAGAAAAAAACACCCAATCCCTTTATTGTGGCCTGCGATAAGTTCATCTACATGGAGATCATACCGGTTTTTGGCGCTGAAGTGGAAGACACTAGTCCTGTGAAAACCAAATCCAGCAGCCACAAGCCCAAAGCCGTGGTAGACAAAGTAAACAAAGGCACCCTGAAATTAATTGCATCCACCATCAATGACCTGGCCGACGAGAATGGCTGGGCATTCCTGGGCGACGTGGGCAACCTGCTCCTGAAAAAGCAACCCAATTTTGACCCCCGCAATTATGGCTTTCAGAAATTAACACCTTTAATAAAGTCCCTGCCACAGTTTGAGATCGATAAAAGGGAAACGGATAAGGCGGGGATAAAGCTTGTATATATCCGCAACAAAGATTGATTCTTTAACCTTAAACAGATACAACCATGTACAATTGTGTATGGACCATTGAAATAGTTTTTGGCAAACAAAAGGAAGCCCTGGACATTATAAAAGCCTGGGGCGCAGAAAAATTCAGATCCTCCGGGTTTAAGAAATCGGTAAATCGTTTAAGTGTCGGACATATCGGGCAGTCGCCTTCCCTGATCGTTGATGAATATCTTTTTGAAACGCTTGCCGACTTTGAAAGCGCACTGAATGATATGGGGCAACCACAGTTCAAACAATTCAGCGAAGCGATAGCGCCATTGATAGTTCCGGCTTCTCAAAAATGGACGGTCTATCGTATGATTGAATAAGGTTTTATTCCCTGTCAGTTCTCTTCGTTCCGCTATACAACTCATACTCAAACAACCTGCAATCGATCTTGCTCGTATAAAATTCAATTCGCCGGCTCGGTTTAAGACCAATCTTCTTACCAAGCTCCAGGTTGCCAGTAAAAATGTATCCGAAATATCCCTTGCATTTCTTCTTTAAAAAATCGCCCATGCGCTTATAGGTAAATTCCAGCTCAGCTTCTACTCCCAACCGGTCGCCGTATTCAGGATTAAAATACACAACTCCGTTTGCTTCAGCTGGCACAAACGTTTCTTCAAAATCACAAACAGCAAATTCGATATACTCCTCCACGCCCGCAATACCTGCATTCACTTTTGAGATGTTCACTGCATCTTCACTGATATCGGTAGCAGTTATCTTTAACCCCTTCACTTCTGTTACCTGCTGCTCCAGTTTGCTGAATTCAACATCATGCATCTCCTGTATATAGCCAACCAAATGCATGAAAGCATAATTAAAACGCAGCAAGCCCGGCCTGCGGTTGGTTGCCAGCAAGGCAGCTTCAATAGCCACGGTGCCGGATCCGCACATCGGATTGATGAATGCTGATTTTCTGTCCCATTTGGTAGCCAGCAAAGTGGCAGCAGCCAAAGATTCCAGCATTGGTGCCTTGCCGGGAATCTTGCGATAGCCATGTTTGGATAAGGTTTCACCGGAAGTATCAATGAATATTTCTGCCAGCGATTCCTTCCAGTACAGATGGATTACGGCTCGGTCAAGCTCCGGTCCTGAATCCGGACGTTCACCTGTCCGGTTCCTGAAACGGTCCACAATGGCATCCTTAACTTTTACATTTGCAAACAAAGGATTGTTGATGGTTTCGTTGCTCACATTACTGCTGATGGAAAAATAGCCATCCACTTCCAGCACATACTCCCAGGGAAAATCAATGAGTGTTTTGTAAAGTTCATCTGCATTGTATGCCCTGAATTCCTTCAAAGAAAATAAAACCTGGCTGGCACAGCGCAAATTCAGGTTCAGCCGGATGCAATCCTGCAATGTCCCTTTCAGCTCCACGCCTGTTTTAAATACACGTACCGGCGTAAGTCCCAGTTCAAGGATTTCCTTTTCCAGGTAAGGCGAGAGCCGGTTGCTGCAGGTAACGATTATACGGCTGCTGGTTTCAAAAATTTGCATGCTGCAAACTTAGAACTTATAACTTAGAACTTTTAACTTTGCCTCATGCTATCAATCAGTAACCGCGGCAAACAAATGCCCGCCTCCCCCATTCGCAAACTGGTTCCTTATGCCGAAGCGGCCAAGAAGAAAGGCACCAGAGTGTATCACCTGAATATCGGCCAGCCTGATATTGAAACACCGCCCCAGTGCCTGGATGCTGTGCGCCACTCTGATTTTAAAGTGCTGGAATACAGCCATAGTGCCGGCAACGAAAGCTATCGCAGAAAATTGGTGCAATATTATAAAACGGTGGGTATCGAGGTAACCCATGAGCAGATCATCATTACCACCGGCGGCAGTGAAGCTATCATCTTTGGTTTCATGGCTTGTATGGACCCCGGTGACGAAGTGATCATACCGGAACCCTTTTATGCCAATTACAATGGCTTTGCCGTGGAAGCAGGCGTTACCGTTAAGCCTATTACTTCTTCCATCGAAACAGGCTTTGCATTACCACCTATAGAGGAGTTTGAAAAATCGATTACGGCTAAAACTAAGGCTATTGTCATTTGTAACCCCAATAACCCAACCGGTTATTTATACAGTGCAGAAGAAATGGAAGTGCTGAAGCAACTGATCAGCAAACACAACCTGTATCTATTTGCCGACGAGGCTTACCGCGAGTTTTGCTACGAAGGCAAACATACCAGCGCCATGCATTTAACCGGCGTGGATGATCACGTGATACTGATGGATACGATCAGCAAACGCTACAGCGCCTGCGGCGGACGTATCGGAGCCTTCGTTACTAAAAACAAGGCCCTGCTGGAAGCCACGATGAAGCTGGCGCAGGCCAGGCTGAGCCCGCCTTCCTTTGCTCAAATACTGGGAGAAGCGGCAGTTGACCTGCCTTCCGATTATTTTGATGGCACCAGGGCCGAATATAAACTGCGCCGTGATACCATCGTGAACAGGCTCAATGCCATACCCGGCGTTTTTTGCCCCAACCCCGGCGGCGCCTTTTATGCCATGGCGAAATTACCCATCGATGATTCGGATAAATTTTGCCAGTGGCTGCTGGAATCATTCAGCTACAATAACCAAACCGTGATGCTGGCACCTGCCACCGGCTTTTACAGCACCCCCGGCCTGGGCAAACAGGAAGTACGGCTGGCCTATGTAATTAATGTGGACGCTATCAATGCAGCCATGGATTGCCTGGAAAAAGCACTGGAGGAATATCCGGGAAAAGTTTAACCCGCATGAACGAAGAAAAAGATAAATCCCCTCATGTATTAAACGCATCCTCCAATCTGCTGGGGCTTTGTTTTGTGGTACTCACTTCTCTTAAGTTACTGAACATTGCAGGAAAAACGATCATCGATGAATTGACCACAATAGCCATCATGCTGTTCATGGCAAGTTGTATCCTGTCTTTTTTATCCATAAAAGGTTCTATAAAAAAAAGCGGGAGGCTGGAGAATATTGCCGATATTTTTTTCCTGGCAGGATTGTCCTTGCTGTTCATTACCACGCTGCTGTTTTCATTCAACATCATTTCCTGAACCGGTCAGTAGCTCTTTTTAGGAAGCTTTTTTTGCTTTGGCTTTACGGCAGCTTTCTCTGTAACAACAGGATCCAGGATAATACTAAGTGCTATGGACTGGTTCTTCATCAGCAGCTTCCTGTCGTTATATCCTTTGGCAGTGATCATCAGCGAATCCTCGGGCGCAATGAACATGACCACATTGCCGCTTTCACTTGTTTTACTAACACTGCCGTTTGATAATATCGTTATAGAAGCGCCCACCACCGGCTTCCCGTTCCTTGAATCCACCACGCCTACCGCATAATTCCTTTGTGCTTGAACACAAAAGCAGCCCAGCATTAAGCAAGCCAATATGGTAAATCTTCTCATGATCAGTTATATCCTTTCGTTGTTTATCTTAAATGTGCTTTTAAAAAACTTACTGTTTTGTTCATGGCATCATCCGTATTGCCAGCATTAAAACCATGCCCATCCAAATATTCATAGTACTCATTGGGCACGCCCAGTGTATTCAGCCTGCCATGCAGCCACTGGCTTTGGTACAAAGGTACGATCACATCGATCGTTCCGTGAAAAATGATGGTGGGCCTTGAACCCGACGTTGCTACCGAGTAAGGACTATTGGAATCGTACAGCGGCTCATCCCAGGGAGCGCCATTGTACTGGATCAGCACATCCTTCACTGCCTTGCCCACCCAAATATTAAAACTGTTGTACCAGCTCCAGTCGCTTAGCTTCGCAGGACCAAAAAAATCGGCCACAGCCCTTACATAATTATTCGTGTTGTATTTGTAGGTGTACAACATAGCCAGGTGTGCACCTGCGCTGGCACCCACCATGGTCAGGGTATCCGAAATCACAAAACCGGCTTTATTTGCAGTCATCATATTTACAGCACTGCTTACGTCATTCATTATCTGGGAATAGTGTATTGCGGGGTCGCTGGTAAGCCGGTAATTAATATTAGCAATAGCTGCCTCCGGCCATTTGGCACGCAACAGGTTCTTATAATAATTCATCTCCGATTTGTCGCCGCCTTCCCAGCCACCGCCGTGTATCAGTACAATCACTTTGGTAGCTGTGGTACGCCCTGCGGGCAGGTAAATATCCATTTTTTGTTTGGGGGATGATCCATAAGCGGTATCCATGATGATCCGTTCTGCCAGTGTGCTGCTTCCTCCGCCACCACCGGTTCCGCCACCGCCGGCCGGATCTTTGATGCAGGAGTTTAAGGCTGCAACAGCCACTAAAAGTAAAATGTACAGACCGGTAAATGAGATACTGCTGTTTGAAGGTTTTTGGGGTTGCATAGCATGTTTTTGGTGATCAATAGCTGTGTTATCTGAAATCACGTCATCGGCAAACAGGTAAAGCAAAACAAATACCAGTTATTGCCTCATGCAAAAGCCGCAAGTATAAAAATAATTTTATTTAACAGTATTTTCTAAATTACTTCACTGCTTTGGAAACCTCCACCATCCAGTTGCTGCCGCTGTAAACTTTATACACCGCAGAGAAGTTTCCCATATTCAGCGCAAAGGACAACTGTAATAAACTGTTCAGGTAAGCAAGCGGTTTGCCTTTTGCAACGGCGCCAAAGGTCTCGGCATAAGGCATCTCACCTTCGTATTTTTTTGTTTTGTTTTCATAAATCACGAGGTGTATCTTTTCTCCGGGCTTTATATTCAGTTGTTTGAACAGGTCCGGTCCTATATTCGTCCAGATATTTCCATACTGCACATCCAGGATAGCAATGGTGCCTTTGATCTTTTTATTTTCAATGGTTGCATTTTGGTAAGGTATCCGTACCACCTCATCTGGCAATGCTGCCCCTACCTGCTCGAATGTGATGACACCCGCCGCCAGCTTGGCTGCAGTATAGGCGTACACATCACGCCCGTGAAACGTGTAGGATTTTTCTGAGCCCTTTCTCCTGTTCACTGCCTCATCGATCTGCCGGATGGATTCGATACCCAGGGATGCTGCCACCAGGGTAAGTGTACCATTATCCGGCGTTACAATAAAATGCCCGCTCTTTGTTTTCAGCACCACCGATTTGCGGCTGGTGCCCACCCCGGGATCCACCACCGACACAAACACGGTGCCTGCAGGCCAGTACATCACCGTTTGTTCCAGCCGGTAAGCTGCCTCCCAGATATTGTAGGCGGGTATCTCGTGTGTAAGATCAAATAATTTAAGTTCGGGCGAAACTCCCATAGCCACGCCTTTCATGGCAGATACAGCACCATCCTTCAATCCAAAATCAGATTGAAATACGACGATTTTGTTTTGCGCAAAAGAAAATAGCATGGTGATTATCAAAAACGAACTGATCCCAAAATGCTTAACATATTTGTTCATAACGATTTAATTAAAAAGCGTTGACATCCATTAGGATGCCAACGCTGTATTGATAATGTAGTATGATAATACTTGTGCGGTTACAAAGCCCCTTCAGGGGTTTGGGGTTAAAAATTAAATGTCAGCTTACTGAATAATTTCCTTCCGTTCACTCCCATTTGCACAGACTCCCATGGGCCGCCGGCTTCGTTATCAAACGATTCGTAACGGGCATTGGGTACTGCAGCAAAATTGGGGTGCACATTGAATATATTATCGGCTCCCACATACAGGCTGATCTTTTTATTGAACCGGAATGAAGCAAAAAGATCCACTGTTACCTTGGCCTTGTAATTAAATATCTCTCTTTCCACATGCACCTGGTCGCTGTATCCGTCAATATCAACATAAGGATCGATACCGGTAAAGCTTCCTGAAATAGCCGGGTCGCCGGGACCACCGGTTCCTGCTGCACTGGCCAGGCCTGTCCAGCCAAAGCCAAGCGACTTCATGTTGCCAAAGTAGTTCACATGTGTTCCAAAACCAACACGGCCGATCGCATATTCCAGGCTTAAATTGAATTTAGCTTTTGGTGCCGAAGCCAGTAAGAAGGCTTCTTCGCGGTCACTGAAGAAAGTTTTGCGGTGCCTGTAGCTGTCGTCCAATGCTGCAGGAATGTTCACCTTATCTACTTTCATACTTTGAAAATTACCGGCCAGCAATGCCTTGAATGTATTCTTACCTATTTTTTTGCTGTAATCTATCACCACATCCAAACCATAGTTGGTGGTGTTCACCGAGTTGCTGAAGAACTGGGCTGTTTGCACACCAATAGCTGCTAACTGGTTAGTGAATGCAGTTGGCAGTGAAGCATCATCCTTATCAAACAAACCGGATAATACAATGCGGTCTTTCACCTTCACCATGTATCCATCCACGGTGAACGTTAAGCCCTGTACGGGTTTCCAGGCAAAGCCCAGGCTGGCATTCACTGATTTTTCCTCCCGCAGGTCGGGGATGCCTGCAGCCTTGGTAATAGCATCGCCATTGCGGGCAATACGCGACTGAACCAACAAACCACCACTAAAAGAAGTTACCGTATTACTGAAATTGATCTGCTGCAAAGAAGGTGCACGGAAACCGGTACTTACCGAACCACGCAGGTTGAAGCTGCTGCCGATCTTATAACGGGTGGCAAATTTGAATGTGGCTATCGAACCAAAATCTGAATAGTTCTCAAAACGAACAGCAGCATCCATTAACCAGGCCTTGCTGGCATTCAGTTCCGCATCTGCATACAGGCTTATGTTATTGCGGTTGGCAGCAATTACGTCCTTTGGACTAAAGCCGGGGAATCCCTGCGAACCGGGAGCCTGCTGGTAAGGATTAGGGAAGGTATCCCAGGATGCCCTTTCTCCTTCGTAAATAGAATAACGTTCGTAGCGGAACTCACCACCGAAGCCCAGGTTCAAACCCGATGCAATGGTTTTAAATGATTTGCTGATATCCACGTTGAAGGTATTCTGCAAAAAGTTGAACCCGCCATCATCAAAATGAGTGGGTTGCAATGCATTACCCGTCATGATCTGCGAGGCATTGAAGGTTTTGTCGCCATAATAATGAAAATCATTGCGTCCAAAAGTATTGCTGATATCCCAGTTCCAGTCTTTACCCAGCTTGCCTTTCACACCGGCTGCAAAGGAGACGTCCTTTATTTTGGTTTGGATATGGGGATTGTAATAGATCTCTCCATCATTAGCCACACGCATGATATTACCATCAAATTTTAAATTGCCGGAAGCATCCACGGGAAAACGGTCGGGCCTGGCACTGTAATTACGGGTATAGGCATATGCATCAGATGCTTTTGAATTGAAACCTCCAAAAGAATAGAAAGTAGTCTTCCCTGTTTTGCAGGGCAGTTCCATATTGTACATCACACCGCCGGTGGTAACAGAACCATCACCAAATGCACGGCGGCCGCTATTGAGTGGCAGGGCATCCTTATTTGTCCACACATTGGTATCCGCCACCTGCCTGAAGGTTTTAGCCTGCGTTAAAAAATCGAAGGACACATTTACAAAGCCACCATGCTTGCCCAGTGCCACACCATTGTTGGCCGAGAAGGTTACGGTACCACCATCAATAGGGCGTCCGTAATAATATTGGTTGGTATTTCTTGTTTTGTATGCATTGTATTTGGTATCGTAATAACCAGCCCAGCCCGCATTGATCGTCCAGTGGTTGATATCCCTTTTCAGTATCACGTTCATTACACCGGCCATGGCATCAGAACCATATTGAGCCGAAGCGCCATCGCGTAATATCTCGATGCGGTCAACAGATGATTGCGGAAAGGCATTCAGATCGGCGCCTGAATTACCACGGCCCCTGCTGCCAAACAAAGCCACAAAAGCGGTTTGGTGGCGGCGCTTGCCGTTTATTAAAACCAGTGTTTGATCGGGCCCCAGGCCACGCAGGGTACCCAGGTCTATATGATCGGCGCCATCGGCACCGCTCTGCTTATTGTAATTGAAGGAAGGCGCTGCCATATTAAGGGCAGATGTAAGGTCCATCCTGGCTGTTGGAAGGCCCGCCTGGTTGATGCGGATAACATCCACCGGCACAGCCGTTTCTATTTTAGCACGGGGGGCGCCACGGGTACCCACCACCACCACATCGCTGAAATCGATGATCGTTGGGGTTAGCACAACGGTAACATTGGCGGAGCCTGACAGGGTAATTTCCTGGCTGGTATAACCAATACTGGTGATCTCCAGTACGTCACCGGCATTGGCATTAACAACCAGGCTGCCACTGGCATTGGTTGCATTGCCCTTTCCGGTGGATTTAACTTTTACCGAAGCATTGGCTACGGGGTTTCCCGTCTTTGCATCGGTAACCAGTATTGTGTAAGATTTTTGTGCGTTAAGCGCAAGTGATCCCAGCATGATGCTGAGTAATAGTGTTAGTTTTCTCATATTAATTTTTTGATTGGGCAAAGTTGTGCATATTAACTGAAATTGTGCAATTAAATCCATCATTTTAAAGTCAAAAGGATGTTATTGCAGGGTAAATATGCCCGATTTTTATGCAAAATGGCCGGATTTATTTAAAACCCGGCCATTTTGTAATGAATAGGCCTTGAATATCATGTAATACCAACCCTTTACCTGGGGCCAGGCGCACAATGAGCTTTCAGGTAATTGGTATATAAGGTGCTCAGGTGCAGGAATGTGCCGGCCCCTTCCGAAATACTGTGACTGCGGTTGGGATAAGCCATGTACTGGAACTGTTTATTGTATTTGATGAGCTCATTCACCAATAATTCTGCATTACTAAAGTGTACATTGTCGTCGCCGGTGCCATGTATGTACAATAAATTTCCTTTAAGGTTTTTGGCATAGGTAACCGGCGATCCGTTCACAAAATCCTCCATATTCTCCTGTGGCAGGCCCATGTAACGCTCCTGGTAAATATTGTCGTAGAACAACTGGTTAGAAACTGCCGCGATGGCAATACCGGTTTGAAACAGTTCGGGATACCTGAATAACAGGTGCAGCGTGGATGAACCGCCACCACTCCAGCCCCACACAGCAGTTCTTTCCTTATCCATATAGGGTTTGGTCTCCAGCAATTTTGCAAAGCCCTTGGCCATATCGGTAATATTCACATTGCCCACTTTACGGTAAATGGATTTGCGCCAGGCAGCACTCTTCAATACCGGTGAGCCCCGGTTATCGATGGTTACCTGTATATAACCATCCCCACGCATATCGCCCCTGTACAGAAAATTATTTTGTGCGCCATAAGCATCCCTCACCGTGGTTGCGGCCGGTTCGCCATATACGTAAAATACCACCGGGTATTTTTTGGTGGAGTCGAAGTTCTTCGGTTTGTTGATCCAGGCATTCAGCGTTATCTCGTCATCGGTTTTAAGTTTCACAAATTCCACATCCACGGTACTGTCGATCTTTGCTGTTGCTTCTATGCTTTTTGCCGGGTTCAGGGGTGTGTTCTGGGGCAGCTTCAGCCATTCTTTTACAGGTGGTGTATTATGGCTTGAGTACGTATGATAAGCATATTTGCCATTGGGCGATATCTGGTAACCATGCGTGCCATCACGTCCGTTGGCATATACGGGATCAAACTCCTCTTTGGTTATATTCTTTCCATTGAAAATTTTGTTGAGCAAGGTTGGCTTTTCGATGTTCAGTTTGTACAGGTACAGCTGTGTTGAATTATAAGGCGAGGCTGTAAAGTAGATAAGGTTATTATCTTCATCTATGCACTTGATCTCCTCAATATCATAAGGGCCGGTAGTCAGTTTTACTTCAGTTTGCCCGTCGCGGCTGATCTTGTAGATATGCCTCCAGCCATCTTTCTCACTCACCCAGATGAATTCTTTTCCTTTGTTGATCCAGTTCCAGCCGGTTGGGTCATCTGTATTCAGATCAACCCAGGCCGAACTGTTCTCTGCCCAAAATGTGGTGGTACTTCCATCGCTTGTATTGCAATACAGTAGTTTACTTTCCTGCTGCTTGCGGTTAAGCTGCTGCACCACCAGCTCATTCTTGCCGCTCCATTCCATGCGGGGCAGGTAGTTCTGCTGCGGGTCGCCTTCAATATTCATCCATTTGATACGCTTGTTCTTTATTGTAACAACCCCTATTCTTACTGCCGAAGGACTTTCACCCACTTTTGGATATTCAACGGGTATCACCTGCGAATAATTACTGTCTGTGGTATTTAACATGTAGTAGTCCCGTATTTTGGTGGCATCCACCTGCCAGAAAGCGATCATCGTTCCTTCGGGGCTCCAGCGAAAACCATCGCGGCAGCCAAACTCCTCTTCGTATGCCCAGTCGAATGTGCCATTGATCAGTTTGCGGGTACCGTCTTTGGTAAGTTTAGTGATGTCGCCGTCGCCAAGGTCTTCGGTGTAAATATTATGTTCGCTTACATAGGCCACATTCTTACCATCGGGCGAGAACTTGGCAAACATCAGCGACTGGGGCGCCAGCCCGTTACCCAGTTTGGTCAGTTTATCGGCCAGTATATCATAGAGCCAGTAATCACCCATGGTATTGTAACGCCATACTTTAACCGTGTTGGTAAAAATGAGTACCCGGGTATAATTGCTGTTGAATTCGTATGATTGTGGCACCAGGGTTTTATTGCTGGCGGGATCGGTAAGCTTGGCCTTGTTTACCACGATCGTTTCTTCCTCCGTTACCGGATCTACCTGTATGATATTTCCATCCTTCAGCCTGGTATAGGCATTCCCGTCTGCAGTCCAGTTTATTTTCCCCCTGTTCTGCGCTGCGGCAAACTGCACCACACAAATAAATAGTAACAGTATTCTGATTCTCATTACTGACATATCCGATGTTTTTTAAAAACTAAAATTACACAATTACCCCAACCTTTAGTCAGCTTTGGTTTAAAAGCGTTTATTTTTGTCTTCATGGAAAAGGAAAAGCTCAGGCTCGACAAGTATTTATGGGCTATCAGGCTGTTCAAAACACGCAGCCAGGCCGGCGATGCCTGCGATAATGGTAAAGTGAAATTCAACCGGGAAAATGTGAAGGCCAGCCGCTCCGTGCAGCCGGGCGATGAGTACGAGGTAAAGACAGAAGCAAAGCGCTGGGTCATCAGGGTAACCGGCCTGCTGCACAAACGGGTGCAATACAGCGAAGCCATTAAATTTTACGAAGACATTACACCTGCTGAAGAACTGGACCGCATACAATTCCAGGCCGCTGTTTTTCATACCGGTAAAAGAATGAGCAAGCAGGGAAGGCCAACCAAAAAAGATAAAAGGGACCTGGAGAATTTTATGGATTTTTAAAATTACCCGCATGAAATATTTAGCAGCATTTATTCTTATTTTGTCTTGGCATATCAATTCAAAAGCACAAGTAACATCCCCCCAGGATACTGTAATCGTTATCAATGGAGAGTCTGCCATATTTACAAAAGTGGATGTGGAAGCAAGTTTTGCGGGTGGCCAGGAAGCCTGGAGTACTTACCTGATGAATAACCTGGATATAGATAAAGTGTCGAAAAAGATCCGGATACCAAAGGGAGAAACTGAATTACGTGAAGTGGTAATAGTGAAATTTGTTGTAAATAAGCTTGGTGAGATCAGTGATGTAACTGCTGAAAATGCAGATGCTAATCAGTATTGTATCAGGGAAGCAATACGGGTAATTAGAGATTCGCCCAATTGGGTTCCGGCAAAGCAAAATGGCAAAAGCGTAAATGCCTACCGGCGCCAGCCAATAACTTTTTTATTTACAAGATAAGCTTATGATGAAGATTGATATTATTTCCGTTGTTCCCAACCTGCTTGACAGCCCATTTTCCCATTCCATCATGAAAAGGGCCAGGGACAAAGGCCTGCTGGAAGTGAATGTGATCAATTTACGGGACCACACCAACTATGCAAGGGCGCAGGTGGATGACTATGCCTTTGGCGGCGGCGCCGGTATGGTGATGATGATCGAGCCGCTGGTAAATGCAGTAGAACATTTACAAAAACAGGCGCCTTATGATGAGATCATTTTCTTAACGCCCGATGGTGAAACATTCAACCAGCAGATGGCAAACAGCCTTTCATTGAAAAAAAATCTGTTGCTGGTTTGCGGTCATTATAAAGGGGTTGATCAGCGCTTCCGGGATCATTTTGTCACCAAAGAGATATCAATCGGCGACTATGTGTTAAGCGGGGGCGAACTGGCCGCTGCTGTGCTGGTGGATGCCATCGGCAGACTGATACCCGGCGTACTGAATGACGAAACTTCTGCATTGACCGATTCCTTCCAGGATAATTTGCTGGCACCACCTGTTTACACCAGGCCCGAGGAATTCCGTGGATGGAAAGTACCAGAAATTTTAATGAGCGGCAATCATAAACTAATTGACGAATGGCGCCATGAGCAGGCTGTTAAGAGAACTGAGGAGAGAAGGCCGGATCTGCTGGATTAATTATGAATTATGAGTTATGAATTATGAGTTGCTTTTCATTATAGTTCTTCCAACTTATAACTTAAAACTTACAACTTAACACTTATAACTTACAACTCAACACTTACAACTTTTTCCTCGCCCACACAAACTCTGCAAAGCCCAGCAGGTCCCAAAAAATATTGCCCTGCAATTTTTTTCCGCTGATCCATGTTTTGATGATCCTGAAAGGCATTGCCAATATAAACCAGCCGTTTCGGCGCAGCCCTCCTTTTAAAACCTTACAACCATTCGCTTCAAGCAAAGCCGTCAGTTCCTTTACAGAGTAAACCCTTACATGCGTGGGGTCGTCCTTAAAATTCAGGGAGCCCTGCATACTGGGAAGGCGGGTGCTTTTTGCTCCGGGATATTCCAGGTAAATATAGCCGCCGCTTTTAAGCTTGGGTAACAACCCTTTGATCACTTCATCGCCATTGAACAAATGTTCTATCACATGTGCTATTTGTATGGCATCAAAATAGTTATCGGGGATGCTGGCAAATTCCAGTTTGGTGAGGTCCATTTCATAAAACGCATCCATCAGTTTAAAGTCTTCCTCACTGTTGTTGTAATCCCTTTCCAGGTCTACCCCATGATACTCACATGTCGGAAAAACCGTTTTGGCCTTGGTAGCAGAATGATTACCAGCGCCAATATCCAGCAGGCGAAACTGCTTATTGCCAAATGCCCTTTTTAAGAAACTGAATTTTGTAATAAAGGAAGAAAAAAATGCTTTAAGGTTCATGGCGCAAAGATAATAGCTATGAAGGTACCAGATCAGGGGAATAAGGATCCGGGATCTGGCAAATACTATTTTACATGCAAATTTTAGAATTCAGAATTTCAGTTTTAACATCCCTACTCCTTCTTCACGCCAATCACCGGCAATGCTTTTTCACGAATAAGGGCATTGAATTTTACCAGGTCTTCTTCCATGATCTTCTTCAGCCTGTTCAACTGCACATCTGCCTGGCCGCCCAGTTCTGCAAATGCTTCTTTAACCTGTTTGGCCGGCGCAGCATTGCCGCTGGCTGCAAAATCGTACAGGCCCGAAATCTTATCATCCAGGCGGATAGGGAAATTCAGTACATCCTGCCCGCTCTTGGCCTTTGTTTGATGCAGGGCCTCTTCAACGGCTGTCATCTGTTTATTGATGGTATCGGCCAGCTGCTTTATTTCCTTCGGCACATCCTTACCCTGCTTATCCATAAAATCATTGATCTGCCTGCGTATGTCACGGATGTTCTTCCCGGCCTTTTGTATATCGTTGAATTTATCCCGAACGGCAATCAGGAAATTAAACTGATCTTCATAATCCTGCTGCGATAAATTATAAACAGGGTTTGCTTTGATGGCAAAACCTCCTTCCACTGAATCCTTATCTGCCCTGATCTTAAAGAAATATTGCCCCGGTGCGGCTTTGGGGCCCGGTACATTTCCATGCCATAATATTTGACCCTCCGCTTTTTCTGCGGGCGGGTACAGCATATTCCATACAAACTGGTTCATGCCGGCACCCGCATCCAGTTTATCGTCCTTTTCCTTTGCTTTGGTAGAGAATGTTTTGATGAGTTTCTTATTCTTATCCAGTATGTCGATGCTCACTTTGGAAGAATCGGAAACACTTTTCAAATAGTAGTTTATCACGGTGCCGGCCGGGGGATTCATACCTGCATTTTTGGGATTGGGGTTCTGGTACCCGTCGTAGCGGTAAGCATCATTAACGGAAAAGGCAAAAATATTTTTATCCAGCAGGCTGATATCTTTTTGCTGCACAGGCGTAAGATCATCGATCGCCCAGAATGATCTTCCCTGCGTGGCAACAATAAGATCATTTTCTTTAATGGTCAGATCGGTAATGGGTACCATCGGCAGGTTAAGCTGAAAAGGCTTCCAGTTCTGCCCGTCATCATAACTGATATACATTCCATACTCGGTGCCGCAATACAATAAACCAGGTCTTTTTTTATCTGCCCTGATGCACCTGGCAAAATGCATGGCAGCAATTCCATTGGTGATCTTTGTCCAGGTTTTTCCATAATCTTCTGTTTTAAAGATATAGGGAGTAAAATCATCGCTCTTGTATTTGGTACCCACAAAATAAGCCTTCCCTTTTTTGAACGGATCGGCTTCCACACAGTTCCACATCATCCACTGCCCCGCATCTTTGGGTGTTACATTCTCCCAGCTTTTACCGGCATCCCTGCTAACATGTATCAGCCCGTCATCACTGCCGGTCCATAGCAGGTCTTTTTCCAGTGCAGATTCAGTGGCTGTAAAAATGGTGCAATATACTTCCACACCGGTATTGTCCTTGGTGATGGGGCCCCCGCTGGATGCCTGCTTTGTTTTGTCGTTGGTGGTCAGGTCGCCACCAAGTGCTGTCCAGGATGCCCCTTCATTTTCCGTAGCAAACAACACATTGCCCGCAGCATATAATTTCTTTGGATTGTGCGGCGAAAAGAAGATGGGGAAGTTCCATTGAAAGCGGTATTTGGCAACATCAGCGCCACCGCCCAGCGGATCATCGGGCCACACACTTACTGCCCGGTTCTCGCCTGTTTTATGATCGAGCCTGGATAAATAGCCGCTGTAATTTCCACCATATACAATATCCGGGTTCAGCGGGTCGGCCACTACATAACCACTTTCGGCTCCGGCTGTGGGCTGCCAGTCGTTCTGCGTAATCTGTCCGTCATCGCTGCGTGACAGGATGCGTACCGTTGAATTATCCTGCTGTGCACCCAGTATGCGGTAGGGAAAATGATTGTCGGTGCTTACCCGGTAGAATTGTGCCGTGGGCTGGTTCTCGTAAGTACTCCAGTTATCGCCGCCATCAAAACTGATCTGTGCGCCGCCATCATCTGCAATGATCATTCTTCTGCCGTCTGCCGGGTCTATCCAAAGATCGTGGTGATCGCCATGTGGTGTCCTGATGTTCTTATAGGTCTTTCCACCATCGGTGCTCTTTAAAAAATTCACGTTCAGCACATATACATCATTCTCGTTTTTGGGGTCCACAAATACCTTGGTGTAATACCAGGCACGTTGCCGTATATTATTGTCGCTGCTCTGCAATGTCCAGCTTTCACCGCCATCATTACTTACAAACATTCCGCCGGCTGCATTCTCTATCAGTGCATACACTTTATCTGTATTGGACGGACTAACACTTACACCCACAATACCCCAGGTGCCTTTAGGCAATCCTTTTGCTGCTGAAATATTTTTCCAGCTTTCACCGCCATCAATACTCTTCCAGAGCCCACCGCCTTCGCCACCGCTTTCCATGCTGTATGGTGTGCGTTGTATGCGCCAGGTGCCTGCATACAGCACGGATGGGTTACCCGGTTCCATCACCAGGTCGCTGCAGCCGGTCTTATCATTTACATACAATACTTTTTTCCAGGTCTTTCCACCATCGGTTGTTTTAAAGATACCACGATCGGTATTGGCGCCAAACAAATGGCCTGTTGCAGCCACCCAAACAATATCCGGGTTTTTGGGATGAATGATGATACGCACAATATGCCTTGTATCTTTCAGCCCCAGGTTCCTCCAGCTGCGGCCGCCATCGTCGGTACGCCAGATGCCGAAACCCTCGCTCACATTGCCCCTTAGCGTACTCTCGCCTTCGCCCACATACAAAATCGTTGCATCGCTGGGGGCCACGGCCACGCAGCCAATGCTGCCGCCAAAATATTTATCACTGATATTCTTCCAGTTGCTGCCGCCGTCAATGGTCTTCCACACACCACCGCCCGTGCTGCCAAAATAGAAAGTGTTCTTCTGGCTCAGGTCACCCGCCACGGCTCCGCTTCTGCCACCCCTGTACGGACCCACCAGCCGGTATTTTACTTTACTCAATAAGAGGCTGTCGTCGTTTTGTTTTTTTTGTGCGAAGGAACCCATTGTTACCGCAACGGTAATGGTAAGCAGCAGTAGTTTTTTCATATCTGTAAATTAGCTCAGTAAGGTACAAATAAAAAAGTGATCCGTTATTAGCGGATCACTTTTTTCAATGAGCGGTAAGGCCCTATTTCACTTTGAATATTTTTTCATCCACAGCCACATTGGTCTCTATCTTGTCGTAATGTGTGGCGCCCCTGGGGCTCACATTACTATACGGAAACCAGTAGCCATCAGCATTTTGTTTGTAATCGCTGTACAGGGTGGCCACATCTTCCAAAGCCCCGAACTGGAACAGTTTGGTGCTGGCCTTCAGTATAAAACCTGTTTTGTTGTCGATCGAGTAAACAGTTACATTGGTATTGGGTGCTGTTACTTTTAATTTAGTACAAAATATCCCGTCCACTGTATCCTTACCTGCCAGTTCTATCTTGTAGCCTTTTTGTGCGCTGTTGATGAATGGGCCGTGCAGGTCCAGTTGCACCTGCCCCGTTTTGAACTGTCCGTCATTCAGCGGCCTGGGTTCCTTATCTCCCTGCACCGGTGTGTATATCCAGCCTTCCTTAGGTGTTATCACCTGGTAATTATTGGTACCGTTTGCCTCAATATCGATACGGGAACCGGTCATATGTTTCTTTGTGGCCACGATGTTGATGGGCGATGCCCCGGGCGCAATAAAAGTTCCTGTCATAAGGGCGGTGGAAAGCGTGGTTATCTTGTCTTGTCCCCCCATGGCTGCTACATGCTTACTGATGAGCTCCGCAATAGTTTGTGCCTGCATGCCTTGTGCAAACAGCAAGGCTATTACAAAAAATAGTGTACCTCTTAATTTTTTCATCTCCTGTTTTTATAAGCCAAAGATAAGATAGTTGCTGCCGTTTTACTGGTTTGGTTTTTTCTTTACATCTGTATCCAGCTTGTCCAGTTTTTCCTTTACCAGTTCATTCTTTATTTTTTGGTCGTACTGTGCATTAATGGCGGCGCTTAATTTTTCTGCATCGCCCAGTTGCTGCTGCAGCACCCCGGTCCTTTCCTTTTGCAGGTTGGATGGTTTTGTTTCCTGTCCGCAAACAGCACCGTACACTTCAGTGATCTCCTCCCGCAGTTTCTTTTCATCAGCAAAGATTGACTTTTGTTTGGTGGCCAGCAATTTGCTTCGCAGGTCTTCCAGTTTGTCGTAATACTCCTGCACTGTCTTTTTCAGCTTTGCATTTTTAATTTTCGGTAAATATTCCTGCAGTGTTTTTTGTTTGATGCTGATACTGTCCACCAGCCTGGCCAGCCGTTCATGCATATTATGAAGTTGCATGGAGGTGTTGTATTGTTCTTCCATATCGGCCATGCTCATATCGCTGTTGGGGTCACGCTGCATGATCAGTTTATTTTCATATTGCTTATCCCCCACTTTCAGTTTTACAGTGTACTCACCCGGCAATACCATCGGTGCCACAAAACCGCCATAGTCCAGTTTGGTGCCGCCACTGGCCACTTTAGGAGGAGTGCCCCGCATGTTCCAGTCCACAATATTGATGCCCCTGCGTTTGCCGCCCGGTATGGTTTGCACCAGTTTTCCCTGCTTATCATAGATCTCAATTTTCACTTCGCCGCTGGTTACCCTGTCTTTAAAGTAGTATTGAATACGTGCCTGCTGCGATGAGTTGCCGCCCACGTATCCGTCGCCGCTGCCGCTGCCAACATAGTATTTGCCCATGCTGAGGTTAATGGGTTTCGAATCGAAGATCACCACATCCCTGGCAGCCACTTCGCTGGTCATGCTGCGCATGGGCGTGATATTATCCACGATCATGATGCCGCGGCCATGGGTAGCCAGCAACAGGTCGTTGGTAACGGGATGTATCTGTATATCCCTTACCATCGCCTTCCAGGGAATATTGTTCTTCATGCGGAACCAGCTGGCGCCGCCGTCGATGCTGGCATAGAGGCCCATTTCAGTTCCTGCAAACAGCAGGTCCTTATTAACATTGTCTTCCTTTATCTTATGGGCAAAGCCGGTGAACTCATCGCTTTTAAAGAGGGTCCAGGTTTTGCCCATATCAGTTGATTTGGCGATATAAGTTTTCATATCGCCGTACATATGATTATCAAAAGTTGCATACACGGTGTTCTTATCAAACCTTGATGGTTCCACACTGCTTACCCAGGTTTGGGCCGGAATGCCCGCTGCAGCGTAATTGGCAGCCACATTGGTCCAGGTTTTACCACCATCGGTTGTGTATTGCAAATTGCCATCGTCGGTGCCGGCCCATATCAGCTGGTCGTCCAGCGGCGATTCGGTCATGGTGAAAATAGTACAGTGATTTTCGGCAGAGGTATTGTCGGCACTCAGTCCGCCCGATTCTTCCTGCTTTTGTTTTTCTTTATTGTTGGTGGTAAGGTCGGGCGATATCTTTGTCCAGTTCCTGCCCTCGTCCACCGATTTATATAAATATTGCGCAGCAATGTAAAGGTTGCGTTTGTTCTTCTGTCCTATCATGATGGGCGTGTTCCAGTTAAAACGCAGTTTCTCATCATTCAAAGCCTGTTGCGGTTTTACGCCGAAGGCCTTGCCCTGCTTGATATCGGCATGTACAATCTCACCGCCCTGCGATTCGTAGTAAACAATATCCGGGTTCATACCATCCACCTGCACCCAAAAACCATCGCCGCCGCCCAGGTTCTTCCAGTCGCTGTTCTCGATACCGCCGGCACTCTGGCTGGGCGCATACCAGCTTTGGTTATCCTGGAGCCCGCCATATACATAGTAAGGTTCCCGGTTGTCGTAGGTAACGTGGTAAAACTGCGATACCGGTAATACCGAAAGCATCATCCAGTTGGCGCCGCGGTCGTTACTCACATACAAACCACCATCCGTGCCCAGGTATAGCTGGTTGGTATAATTGGGGTTGATCCACAATGCATGATGATCGGAATGTACATTGCCCCCGCCATCGGCAAAAGAGTAGCCGCCATCATCGCTATAACTAAAACCAAAACCAGGACGGTACACCCTTTTGGGATCTTTGGGGTCTATCACCAGGCAGGAGAAATAAAAAGGCCTCGACACCACATTCATGGTAGCGCTCTGCGATTTCCAGGTTTCGCCGCCATCGGCAGAAATATAAAGCCCGGTCTTTTCTGCCTCAATAATAGCGATCAGGTTGTCCGGTGCACTGGGCGCCAGGGTAATGGCGCTTCGGCCAAAAGGTTTTGCCGGCAGCCCGTTGGTCAGTTCCTTCCAGGTCTTACCACCATCGGTGCTTTTATAAATGCCGCTGCCCTTGCCACCGCTGTTGAAAGAATAAGGTTTGCGCCTGAACTCCCAGGTGGTGGCATATACAATGGAAGGGTTCACGGTGTTCACCGCAATATCTGCCACGCCGGTTTGCTCGTTGATGAACAATATCTTTTCAAATGTTTTTCCGCCGTCGGTAGATTTATAGAGACCGCGGTGTTTGCTGTCGCTCCACAAAGGCCCCGGCACTGCCACATATACGTTGTTTGAATTCTGCGGATCGATGATGATGCGGCTGATATGTTCGGTACTGTCGAAGCCGCTGATCTTTGTCCAGTTCTCGCCCTCATCGGTTGAGCGGTACAGTCCATCGCCCACCGAAACAGTATTGCGCATATTGCTTTCGCCCGTACCCACAAAGAGTACTTTGGGATTCTTCTGGTCAACCGCCAGCGCACCAATGCTCTGGCAGTATTTATCAAAAATAGATTTAAAACTAACACCTGCATTGGTGGTTTTCCAAACGCCGCCACCGGCACTGCCCACATAAAGGATGCGGGGTTCGCTGTTAACCCCTTCAATAGCGGTGAGGCGGCCACCCATTGTGGCCGGACCGATCTGCCGGGCTTCCATCATACCAAAAGTGGCAGAACTGATCTGTGCATTTGCAGTGATGGTGAAACCCAAAGCGGCGCAAAGAATAAATACTGATCTCATAAAAAACTGGTTGGTTAAAGGGATAGAAAAATACAAATAAATCTGTATGCTGCCTGTATAAAAAAACCCGGCTTTTAAACCGGGTCAAATTTTTATCATTTTATTTTACATGTCGTGCTTGAAGGCAGATTCTGGTATGGTTTGGTTTACCTTGATGCTGGAGAACAGCACGGTACCAAACTGCTGTGTAATGCTGAACGGCATTTTAACGCCCTCCACTTCTTTATAATCAGAGAAGTCGGTTTGCAGTTCTGCATCCTGCCCGTTGAACTTGCGGGTTTCTTTGGTGCGGATGATCATATTGCTGGCGGGGTCTATGAAGAAAGTCACTTCCTTACCACCGGCCAGGGTAACTTTTATTTTGTAGCACTCGGTACCTTCCACATCTTCCTTGCCCAGCAATTCGGCCTTGTGGCCTTTGGCGGCATAGTCAACCAGCGGACCAGCTATATCCAGGTCGCTCTGGCTTTTCTTTACCTCGTCGGCGGTTTTAGGCTCGGGCTTTTGCATACCCTGGAAAGGCATGTACTGCCAGCCTTCTGTATCGGTAAGCATATCAAACCCATGCATGCCCATGGCATTAATATCCTGGCGGTTCAGTTTGTTATTTACCTGTGTTACGGTTAAGGCAATTTCGGTACCCTGTATGTTCAGGCTGCCTTCCATTACCACGTTCTGTATCTTGCTGAGTTTTTCCTTGCCACCCAATGCAGCAACATGTTTGCTGATTACATCGTCAACCGTTTGTGCCTGGGTGAACTGTGCACATACCAGTGCAAGAATAAATAATCCGAAGATGATCAAATTTTTCATTGTATACTTTTTAAGTTGTAAATATAGGGAAAATACATATTGGTAGAAGTGGGCTTTTAGTCACTTGTTTTTATGAGCGGCGAAGGGCTGCGCCGTGAAAACCAGCAAAAAGCAAGCCGGTAATTGTTAGTATATATTTACTACCTGTTAATAATAATGCAAACAGATGTATTTTGATCTCTCCTCTTCTTAGTTTGTCGCAGGTAATCCAGTAGAACAGCTTGCGACTGTGGGGTAAGGAACTGTTTTTATGGCAGACTGATTTTATGCGCTGCCCCGCAAGCTAAAACCCGGACGGTGCCAGGTTTTTGAAATACGCTTCCGTTATATTTAACAAAATTTCTTTTAATTCTGCATCACTCTTCCCTTTGAAATGTATGGGTATATGGCTTGTCCAGTAATGTGAAGTATCGCTATTTATTATTTTTTTATACCAGTTGGTAACATCAAGCCTGATGTTTTTATTCAGTGCATGAGAAAGTCCGTCAATATATCCTTCAATATAATTTTGAAGTAAATCATAGCTATCATCCTTAGTTATGACCATTAAAGGAGTGCTTCTTAAAACGCTGAGCGTTTCTAATACCTTACGGTTAATACTATCCATATCATTCATTATTTTCAGCCATTCGCAGCGCATGAAAGCCCTGACTGATTTACCGGCAAGTAATATCTTACTATCGTAAGCAAGGCCACCAAAACTGATGTAAATATACATATCCATCGGGCCAAAATCCAGATCTACCATTACTCCTCCATTATTTTGTGGTACTGATCTAATACAAAATAGTCTTGCTAATATCACTATGGTTTCTTCTCATGTAATGAAGAAAAAAATCTTTTCCTTTCATTTCATTTAGTTTTTTATGTTTCCCCACAAATTGAAGCAGTGAAATATTGGGGGGCCAATATTCGGGATAAGATCGCATACTGCTAATGGATAAAATCCGGCAGCAGTTTTCATACTTTAAATTCTTTCGTGGCTGGTCATACCGATAGCTATCGGGACACGCCACGGCGGCTCAAGGGTTTAGGCGGGGGTTTGATGTAGGACATCGTTTAAAACCTATAAGGTCTTGCCCGGCAGCAGAGGCCCGGCGGCAGACCCTGATAGGTTTATGATAGGGAATAACCGGGTAAAACAGGTTGGGTAACGGGGTGATACCCCGTCTGCATACGTAATAAAACAGGTTGGGTAACCAGGTAATACCCCGTCTGCCCACGGGGTAAAACAGGTTGGGTAACGAGGTGGCACCCCGTCTGCATACGTAATAAACCAGGTTCGGTAACCGGGTAATACCCCGTCTGCATACGTAATAAACCAGGTTCGGTAACCGGGTAATACCCCGTCTGCATACGTAATAAACCAGGTTGGGTAAGTGGGTGACACCCCGTCTGCATACGTAATAAACCAGGTTGGATAACCGGGTAATACCCCGTCTGCCCACGGGGTAAAACAGGTTGGGTAACGAGGTGATACCCCGTCTGCCCACGTAATAAAGCAGGTTGGGTAACGGGGTAATACCCCGTCTGCCCACGGGGTAAAAACAGGTTGGGTAACGGGGTAGCACCCCGTATGTAACCTAATATCACCCACTTACCCAACCTGGTATTACCCCTTAACAGGCAGATAAACACAGGGGCTGCGCTGTTTAATTAATTTAATAATCAATTGTTTATGATAAAATCAGGACTTTAAGACTTAAAAGGTCTTGCCCGGTGGCGGGGCCAGGCGGCAGACCTGACATGTTTGTGTACGGAGCCATTTCCACAATTAGTAGTAATATCGCAGAAAAAAGATGAGCAGCTTCAGCATCAGCGGCAATATTGTTGACATACCGGCCCGGCAGATATTTTACGGCGAAATAGTGGTAGAAAACGGCCGGATCATTTCCATACAAACAACCAACAACGAACAACAAATAAACAAACAGTTTATCTTACCCGGCTTTATCGACAGCCATGTGCACATTGAAAGCTCCATGCTGGTACCCTCCGAGTTTGCCAAACTGGCCGTGGTACACGGCACCGTGGGCACCATCAGCGACCCTCACGAAATTGCCAATGTTTGCGGTATGGAAGGTGTGCAGTTCATGATCGATAATGGTAAGACAGTCCCGTTCAAATTTCATTTTGGCGCCCCCAGTTGTGTGCCCGCCACGGTATTCGAAACGGCCGGCGCCGCCCTGCTTTCGGCCGATGTGGAAACGCTGCTGCAAAGCGATGATATCTTTTACCTGAGTGAGATGATGAACTTCCCGGGCGTGCTGTTCGGTGATGAGGAAGTGTATAAAAAAATTGCTGCAGCCAAAAAGTATGGCAAGCCGGTGGATGGCCACGCACCGGGCCTGCGGGGCGCCGATGCAAAAAAATACATTGACGCCGGCATCAGTACAGACCATGAATGCTTTACTGCCGAAGAAGCGCTGGACAAGCTGCAATACGGTATGAAAATTTTGATACGGGAAGGAAGCGCTGCTAAAAACTTTGAAGCGCTCATTGGGCTCATGCATGAGCATCATGAGATGATGATGTTTTGCAGCGATGATAAACACCCCGACAGCCTGGCCCTGGGACATATCAACCAGCTTTGTGAAAGGGCCGTGGCCAAAGGAATTGATGTGTTTAAGGTATTGCAGGCAGCCTGCATCAACCCGGTGCAGCATTATAAAATGAATGTGGGCCAGTTGCGGGTGGGCGATGCGGCTGATTTTATTGTGACAGAAGACCTCGTGCATTTCAAGGTGCTGCAAACTTATATTAACGGGCAGCTGGTTGCAGATAAGGGAAAGTCGCTGGTGGTTAGTGAACCATCGGGGGTACTGAATAATTTTGATTGCAGGGAAAAAGACATTTCAGACTTCAGGTTCCCGGTTGCAGATTTTGCAAAAACAGTCTTTGCTATTGAGGCCCTCGACGGACAGCTGATCACCAACAGGATCACTTGCAATCCTGTAATAAAAGACGGCTTGTATGAAAGTGATACTGACAATGATATCCTGAAGATCGTGGTGGTGAACCGTTATCAAAACGCCCCGGTTGCCAAAGCATTCATAAAGAATTTTGGTATCAAAAAAGGGGCCATCGCTTCTTCAGTTGCGCACGACAGCCATAATATTGTGGCCGTGGGCGTGGATGACGAAAGTTTGATGAAGGCGGTTAACCTCGTCATCCGGGAACAAGGGGGCGTTAGTGCCGTAACCGCTGAAACACAGCAGGTTCTCGGCTTACCGGTTGCCGGGTTAATGAGCAGCGACGATGGTTATAAAGTATCAGCTGCCTACACTGCTATTGACAAGATGGTTAAAGAAGAAATGGGTTCCACATTAGCAGCACCATTCATGACCTTGTCTTTCATGGCGTTGCTGGTGATACCACATCTGAAACTCAGTGACCTGGGTTTGTTCGACGGGGATGAATTTAAATTTGTTTCAAACTGAGAACGCCCGGAAGCGGAGAAGGCTTATAGTAAGAACCCCTGTTGCTAAATATTACTCCACCTTTGCGCCTGCAATTTTCATCACCACACTATCGGTGCCTTTCGGTGCAAAATATTTGGTTTTAAAACTGGTGCTGCTGCCGGCGGCAATGGTCTCGTAGATCACTTCGTGGTCTTTTTCAAGCAGGGTGCCTGTTTCGCTGTAGAACGATATTTCAATATCCACATCCTTATAGCTGGCTACTGATGCTTTATTAGTGATAGTTCCTTTGATAACCCGCTGCCCGATCAGGTTTTTGCGGTCGGTACCTTCCACGGTCAAAAAGCGCTGCGGGTTTTTCTTTTCAGTTTGCTCAAGTGTTTCCTTGGTTTGTTCATATTTATCCTTGCCCTTATTATCAGCTGTTTTTTCATCTCCGCCGCAGGCAGCAAATAAAACACTGGTAAACAGTACAACCGGAATGATCTTTTTCATTTGTCATTAATTTGGGTACAATAAAAATACATTTTTGTGAAACAGAATGTTAAAAGATTTTGTGCATGGTCCAATGCCGCCGCCGGGCCATGGTTGTGCAACAAAATCAAAAGCAGCCGGCATACCAGCATGCAGGCTCAGCAACATACAATCATGTTTATGCTGAAAAAAATACAGATAACACTTTTTTATTTTAGTTTTGTTGCTATTGCAGATATATCATTTTCGCCCCGATTAATGCTCAGTAAGGATATAAAGTACAAGAGTGCGACGCCAACGAAGCTGATTAATGCGCTGCTGCCGGGAACCAAAAAAATAAACCCCAAACTTCAAACTGTTTTATATGGTTATCAATTTAAGCGAACAACATTCCCTGGTGAGTAACTGGGTAAGTGAATTGAGAGATGTGGAAGTGCAGCAGGACAGGATGCGGTTTCGCCGCAACCTGGAGCGCATTGCCGAAGTGATCGGGTACGAGATCAGCAAAAAAATGCCCTGGCAGGTAAAAGAGATCACCACACCGCTGGGTACCAGCAACAGTAAGGTGCTGGCCGAGCAGCCGGTACTGGCCACCATTTTACGTGCCGGCCTGGGTATGCATACGGGCCTGCTCAACTATTTTGATAAAGGAGATAATGCATTCATCAGCGCCTACCGCAAACATAATCCCGACGGCAGTTTTGATATACATATGGAGTATATGAGCTGTCCCGAAGTGGAAGGGCGTATACTCATCATCAGCGATCCCATGATTGCCACCGGCTCCTCACTGGTAAAATCCATAGAATTTCTGAAGGAAGAAGGTGATATTAAAGAACTGCACATTGTTTGTGCCATCGCCTGCACGGTGGGTATCGAGTATGTAAGCCGGGCCTTCCCCAAAGCCACCATCTGGTGCGGTGATATTGACGATGAAATTACAGCCAAAGGCTATATAGTGCCGGGTTTGGGTGATGCCGGCGACCTGGCTTTTGGCGCCAAGATGCAAAACTAAACCCCGTTTTGAGTGCTGGTTTACAGTTTTGTGTTTAGTATCATTTCAAAAAGTACAGCATGATAATATTGCAAAAAAATGCCGCGAAGGCAAACTCAAAAGATAAATCCTGCAACTCAAAATAATTCTACGCAGCTTTTTACTGCAAATCCCTATCTTTAAGGTTCTGAACAGTTAATGAAAATGAGAAAACTATTAGTTTGTATTTGTGCCCTGCTGGCGAGCCAGCTGTTAAAGGCGCAGGATCCGCACTTTTCGCAGTTCTTTGCTTCGCCCTTAACACTAAATCCGGCATTTACGGGTAAATTCAATGGCACCTGGAGGTTAGCAGCTAATCACAGGGACCAATGGCCTTCCATACCTAAGGCTTATGTAACCACCAGCGCTTCGCTTGATTTTCCTATACTGAAAAGCAGGGTTCCTGAAAAAGATGTTTTTGGCGTGGGGATTTCGGGATTGACGGATGCCAGTGCCAACGGCATTCTTAAGCTGAATTATGGTTCTGTATCTATGTCGTACCACAAGGCACTGGATGAAAATGGTTATAGCACCATCGGTGCAGGTTTTCAGGGCACTTATAGTAACCTGAGCCTGGACAGGGGCAAGCTTACTTTTTCTGATATGCTTACACAGAACGGGTTTACAGGCCCCACTGCTGAAGTGATCAGCATTAATAACAAGAGCTATTTCGATATTAATGCCGGGTTATTATATTCAGGTTCCACCAACGGGCAAAATAATTTTTACCTGGGTGCCAGTATGTATCATATCAACAGGCCCAAAGTTGGTTTCCAGGATAAGAACTGGTACCTGAGCGGCCGCATCTCGGCACATGCCGGCGGGTCATTCCCGGTATCGGACCTGATAACTGTTCATGCTTCGGCCATCTACCAGGTGCAGAACAAAGCCAGTGAAACAACACTGGGAGCTGCAATTGCAGCCAACCTGAGCCAGGATCCTGAAAAGCCCAGCGCTATTTACATTGGAAGCTGGGTAAGGTTGAACGATGCCATCATTCCCTATATCGGGCTTGAGTTTGGCGGTTTAAGGGTGGGTGCCAGTTATGATTTCAACATCTCTAATTTGAAGGCGGCAACTGCATCACGTGGTGGTTCCGAATTCTCCATAATCTTTATTAAGAGGCCACCGGATTATCAGGGAATACCTTGTCCGAAGTTTTAATCTTCTTATAATACATTTCAGCAAAAACGCCCGGTCAAAATCCGGGCGTTTTTGCTTATTTGGGTTGCCTTTTTCCCGGATAATAAATTCCTGTTTTCATAATATCTGTATAATTCCCCTAACCCTTATCCAGCCATTATTACATATATGTTCCACCATTGATTTTTTATGCCCGTTTGCTTTGGTAATCCAGATAGTTTTCAATACTTTTATGGTTCATTTAACAAAATTATACATTATGAAAAAAGCTTTACTACTAACGCTTTTATTCGCATTGGTGTACAGTTTTGGATTTTCCCAAAATTCAGATAGGTTCTGGTCTGAAAATAAGGATGTCCGAAGCAGCATCGTCACGGATAAGGGCGTAGCAAGACTGTCTTTTCCTAAAGAGTTCCGGCTGTTCAATCTGAACACGGAATCTTTGAGGCAAGACCTGTTCTCTGTTGTGGGGAACAGCCAGAAGCATTCAACGGTAATAACTTTACCGAATGCAGATGGAAACTTAGAGCAGTTTGAAGTGCATGAGACTTCAAACTTTGTACCGGCTTTGCAGGCAAAGTACCCTGAGATCAGGGCCTTTACCGGTAAGGGTGTTACAGACAGGGCTGCTACCCTGAAGTTGAGTATTTCCCCCCAGGGAATACAAACCATGGTTTTCAGAATTGGCAAGCCCAATGAATTCATCGAAGCGTATTCGAAGGATCATTCGGTTTATGCAGTTTTCAAATCCCAAAGAGCCAAGGGCCTGCTGCCATGGACCTGCTCTGCTCCAGACCAACAATTGGCAGAAAGTTTAAATGCTAAAGTTGCAAGTTCTGGTTTCACCGGAAGTTCAACAGGCGAATTAAAGACTATGCGTTTGGCACAGTCTGTTAATGCTGAGTATTCTAACTATTTTGGCGCAACAAGTGCTGCACAGAGTGCTCTCGTTTATGCAGCCATCAATGCAACCATGACCCGTTGTAATGGTGTGTATGAAAAAGACCTCGCATTACACCTGAACCTGATCTCTAACACCTTTGAAGATCAGATTATTTTCTACAATCCCGCTACTGACCCGTATACCACCTGGAATGTGGGTAATGGTATCGGTGACTGGAATGGTCAGTTACAAAACCTGCTGAACACTGTGGTAGGTGATGCTAATTACGATATTGGCCATATGTTTGGCGCCAATGGAGGCGGCGGTAATGCCGGTTGTATTGGTTGCGTTTGCGTGGCCGGTATCAAAGGAAGCGGTATCACTTCTCCCGCAGATAATATTCCGCAGGGTGACAACTTTGATATCGACTACGTGGTACACGAAGTGGGCCATCAGTTAGGTGGTAACCACACGTTCTCTCACAATATCGAAGCTGGTGGTGCAAACAACGTGGAAGTTGGTTCTGGTATTACCATTATGGGTTATGCCGGTATTACTTCACGTGACGTGGCTCCTCACTCTATCGATATTTTCCACGAGCGTTCTATTCAGCAGATCCAGACTAACCTGGCTACCAAAACCTGCCCGGTTACCACTGTGATCACTCCGAATAATGCAACCCCGGTTGTTTCACCACAGGGTCCTTACACTATTCCTTTGTCTACTCCTTTTGCACTCACTGGCGTGGCAACTGATGCCAACCCCAATGATGTGCTTACATATTGCTGGGAGCAGAATGATAATGCGAACTCAACCGTAACAGGTGCAAATAGTATTGCATTCCCTGCCAAACTGGTTGGTCCAAACTGGTTATCATTCAGCCCGACAACAAGTGCTACCAGGTACTTCCCTAAATTATCAACAGTACAAGCTGGTTTGTTTATCACTCCGGTATTGCCTGGTGGTGATGCGGGTACCAACATTGAAGCTTTGAGCTCTGTTGCAAGAACCCTGAACTTCAGGCTGACTGTAAGGGATAATGCCGCTTATGTGGCAGATCCTCCTGCTTCAAGGTCGGTAGGCCAAACAGCCTTTACCGATGTATTGGTTACAGTGGATGGTACATCTGGTCCTTTCCAGGTTACCGCACCCAATACAGCCGTAACCTGGGCTGGTGGTTCTACACAGACCATTACCTGGAACGTGAACAATACAACAGCTGCTCCTGTTAGCTGTGCAAACGTTAAGATATCCTTATCTACCGATGGTGGTAACACATTCCCTACCGTGTTACTGGCAAGCACACCTAACGATGGTACACAGGCTGTAACCATTCCAAACACACCGAGCACTACTGCCCGTATCAAGGTGGAAGCCGTTGGAAATATCTTCTATGATATGTCTGATGTTAACTTCATCATTACCGGTGCAGCTACACCTCCAACAGTTACCATTAACCAGGCAGCTGCCCAGGCAGATCCTACATCAACATCGCCAATCAACTTTACGGTGGTGTTCGATCAGCCTGTTACCGGGTTTACTGCAGCTGGTGTTAACTTAAGCGGTACAGCAGGTGCAACCAATAAAGTGGTTACCGGTGGTCCAAGCACGTATAACGTTGCTGTATCAGGTATGACATCAAGCGGAACTGTAATTGCTACTGTACCTGCCGGTGTTGCGCAGAACTCTTCTGCACAAACCAACGTGGCATCTACCAGTACTGATAACACAGTTACGTATAACTTACCTGCCACTCCTCCAACCGTAACGATCAACCAGGCAGCGGCCCAGGCCGATCCTACTTCGGCATCACCTATCAACTTCACAGTGGTATTTGATCAGCCGGTTACAGGATTTACTGCTTCGGGTGTTACGCTGAGCGGTACTGCGGGTGCAAATAACAAAGTGGTAACTGGTGGCCCAACAACCTATAATGTTGCCGTTTCAGGTATGACCGGAACCGGAACAGTAATTGCTACTGTACCTGCCGGTGTTGCGCAGAACTCTTCTGCACAGGGCAATACTGCCTCTACCAGCACGGACAACACTGTTACTTACAATGCTCCTCCGGGTTGTACCAGTGTGAACCCAATTCCAAACGATACAGTTTGTAACGGGGCTACACATCCTGCTGTTACTTTCAGCAGCCCAACTCCGGGTACTACTTTCAGCTGGGTAAACAACACACCTTCTATTGGACTTGCTGCAAGCGGAACAGGTAACTTACCTGCCTTCACTGCAACCAATGCTGGTGCAACAGCTGTTACAGCTACTGTAACGGTTACTCCTATACTGACAGTGGTAACTCCAACAACAACAACATTCAACTTCACCGGTGGTGCTCAAACTTTCACAGTACCTGCTGGTGTAACTTCTATCAACATCACTGCTTTAGGTGCTGAAGGTGGTGCTGGTGCCGTTGGCGGCAACAGTTCTGCTGGTGGTGCCGGCGGTAAAGGATCAAGGGCAACTGGTACCATTGCGGTAACGCCTGGCCAGGTGCTTACTATATTCGTAGGAGGTGCAGGAACTTCAGCTGCAGCCGGATTCAACGGTGGCGGTACTGGCGGCAGCCTCAATGCCGGCGGCGGTGGCGGTGCCACTGATGTAAGGTTCCCTGGTGCAACTTCTGCTGATCGTATTATTGTTGCCGGCGGCGGTGGCGGCGGTGGCCGTGGCGGTTGCGAAACCGGAACTACCATCACTGGTGGTGCTGGTGGTAACGGCGACGGAAACGGTGCTAACGGAACCAACTCACCTAACGGTGGCGGTGGTTTCGGTGCAATCGGTACAACTCCTGGTGCAGCCGGTGTTGGTTGCGCAGGTTTCTTAGGTGCAGCTGGTATAGCTAATGCCGGTCCTGCAGGTGGTAATGGTGGTGCAGGCCAGGCTTGCTGCTGCTTTACCTTTGCAAGCGTACCCGGTGGTGGCGGCGGCGGCGGCGGCTTCGTTGGCGGTGCCGGCGGTGGCGGCGGTTCTGCAGGAACTGTTGGCTGCGCAGGTAACGACAAAGGCGGCGGCGGCGGTGGTGCCGGTGGTACTTCTTACACTGGAGGTGTTACTTCCGGTGTGGTTACCACCAACATACAGTCTGGTAACGGACAAGTGGTATTGAACTACAATGTAACCACTATCTGTAACGGCCCTACAAGTGCATTTACCATCACTGTTTATCCAACAGCTACTGTAAACACAGTTCCTAACCAAACAGTTTGTGCCGGTTCACCAACTGCGCCTGTAAACTTTACAAGCCCAACACCTGGTGTAATTTTCAACTGGACAAACAATACACCTGCAATAGGCCTGGCCGCTTCCGGTACAGGTAATATTGCTTCATTTACAGCATTGAACCCGGGTACCACTCCATTGGTGGCAACTGTAACTGTTACTCCACTGTTGCCAGTGGGCGGAAACATCCCAGGTGGTCCTGTAACATTCACTAACACAGCCAATATTGCGATCCCAGGATCAGGAACAGGCAGCAGCTCTGGTAGTGCAGCTTCTCCTTATCCTTCCAATATCACAGTATCTGGTGTTCCAACCACAGGTGTTACTGTTCAGTCAGTTACTTTAACCAACATCCAGCATACCTGGTCTGATGACATTGGTGTGTTACTGGTTGGTCCTGGCGGACAGAAATTTGTGCCTATGGCAAGAGTGGGTGGTTCTGCAGGTTTTGACGCAGCAGCCACAGTTACCTTAAGAGATGGTAACCCTGCTATGCCAACAACCACCAATGCAATTCCTTCAGGAACTTATGCTCCTACTGCAGGTAATACGGCTATCTGGCCAGCTCCGGCTCCTGCAACTCCTTATAACTATCCTGCACCTAACGGTACAGCTACTTTTGCCAATACGTTCAACAATACTTCAAACTATAATGGTACCTGGAGTTTGTATGTAACTGATATGGCAGCAGGTGACGCCGGTAACATTGCTGGTGGCTGGGGAATTACCCTGGTAACTCCATCTGTACCAGCAGTAGGATGTTCAGGTACTCCACGTACATTCACCATCACCGTGAATCCTAACCCGAACCTGCTTATTGTGGCAGATCCGGGCACTACACTGTGCGAAGGTGATCCTACCTTGCTGACTGTATTTGATGCAGGCGCTATTACAGGTCCTGCTACCTTATACACACAGGGAACAACTCCGGTGAACGGTTCTCCATCACAGGTATTTGAACCAGCTAACGTTGCGTTCAATTCACAAGCTGCTGATGACTTTACAGTACCGTCAGGTGCATCATGGTCAATAACCCGTATCACTGCCAATGGTATTGGTACAGGTGCACCTACTTCGGTGAATGTATTCTTCTATGCAAATTCTGGTTCTAATTTACCCGGAGCAACGATAGCATCATTTACTAATCTTACCACATTTACACAGGCCGGAGGTAACTATACCGTTAACCTTCCATCAGCTGTTGCATTAACGGCAGGTACATACTGGATGTCGTTCCAGGTAAATATGGCCTTTGCTACCGGTGGTCAGTGGTTCTGGGGCAACTACGGAGCTCCGATTGTTGGTAACCAATACGCCTGGCAGAACCCGGGCGGTGGTTTTGCAACACCATGTACTTCATGGGGCTATGGCGGTACCGGATGTAATGTAGGTGGTGGCGCAGCCAATGTAAACAATATCTTCTCGGTTTTTGGTACATCAGTTACACCTGGTGCCCAATCAACCGGTACCTTCCTGTGGAGCCCTGCAGCCGGTTTAAGTTCTACAACTTCAAATCCTGTTGCTGCTTCTCCTCAGAATACTACTACTTATACAGTTACCCGTACAACAGTACCGGGCGGATGCCAGGCTTCTGC
>JBGAGM010000012.1:0-18316 GCA_044226725.1 Ferruginibacter sp.
AATCCGGTTGGCAGCAATAAGATCTTTTACAAGATTTTCAGTAAACGCAAAAACAGATTGCGGCTTATTATTGGTTACAATCTTGTCCTTCACAGAAATAACGGACATCATCTGTAGCTGGTTTGATTCATGCAGCCCCAGGATAATATCCATGGCATCTGCTTTCTTTTTTTGGATGATATTGTTTAAGCGGGTAACTGTATTTGACCCTTCATAGCTTTTTTTAACCAGCCGTTTTTCCGCATCCCAGTCTTTTTCAAGCAGATTGATTCCAACTGGAATGGCAGTTGTGCGTTCGTTATGGCCTAACCTCATCATTAATGGATAAGTGCCGTCTTTTTTTTGCCGCCTTGTATCTAAAGAGATCACTATATTTGTATTCATAATCTGCGTTTTATGCATCTCTAAGATACGAAAAATTTGCACAGGATTTGCACAGGAAACGTGGTTTTTTATGAATTAATCTGATCTTTCAAATTTTAAAAACTCAATAGGGGCAAGGCTTTTGAACCATATGACACCATATGAATTCAAAAATCCACCAGCTCATAATCAGGTGGTCCCTGGTTCGAGCCCAGGTGGGCCCACCAAGCGTTCCGAAAGACCGGGACGCTTTTTAATTTTATGGCAGCAACTAAAAATATCATTTTCGATCTGGGCGGTGTACTGCTGGATATTGATTATCAGCGGACCATTGATGCATTTGGAAAACTGGGATTGAAAAATTTTGAGTCCATGTACTCTCAATTTCAGGCCGATGAACTTTTTGAAAAACTGGAAACCGGTCATATCTCTGAATCCGGCTTTTATGATGCCATTAAAAGCAAAACAGAAACAGCTTTATCGAACGAACAGATCGATGATGCCTGGAATGCCCTCATCCTGCATTTCAGAAACGAAAGTCTGCAGGTGCTGGAACAATTATCTGATCATTATAAATTGTACCTGCTTAGCAATACCAACAGCATCCATTTGAGGTGCTTTAAAAAACTGTTTACCCGGGAAACAGGAAAGCTCCTGCTGGATGATTATTTCATAAAAGCCTGGTACAGTAACGAAGTGGGTTTGCGTAAGCCGGATGCCGCTATTTTTGAGTTTGCACTGCAGCAGCAAAACCTGCAGGCAAACGAAACTGTCTTTATTGATGATACATTGATTAATATTGAAGCAGCAAAACAACTGGGGATTAAAACACACCATCTTTTACCGCACGAAAGAATAGAACAACTGAATTTTGAAGCCTTGTAATTTGTGGAAACGGCTTATTTAACTTCTTCAAACTCAATATAGTCTTCCCTTGCAGGGTTGGAAGGTTTTTCGGTAGTGCCTGCGCCGGCCTGCTGTTGCTGCCGGTTAAAATGATCGTTCATTTTACTTTGCATTTCACTCATTTTCTGGCTGGCCTGTTTGGTGGCACTATATACCGGGATGATGAAATCAAAAATGAGCTTATACACCAGGTACAGCACAAACAATTCGAATAATGCTTTTAACATACCACAAAGTTATTGATCTAATATATGCGAACCTGTTAAATTTCAGGAGTGGTGACTTAACATACATTTTGCAATTAACTATACATTGTGTATATTTGCACCGGACAAAGATGCAACAGAAGGGAACGGAGGCGTTCCCTTCTTCTTTTATCATGACACAGGATACTCAAATACAGGCAGTTGAAAAATTGATCGGCCCTTTATTGTACGACGATATTTTTCTGGTTTCCATTAAAATAAAGCCTACCAATAATTTTAAGATCTACCTGGATGCTGACAGTGGCCTGGGGATTGAGAAATGTATTAAAATAAACCGTGCCCTGTACAAGGCCATGGAAGAAACAGGAATGTACCCGGACGGTGATTTCTCGCTGGAGGTAAGCAGCCCGGGGCTGGATGAACCGCTGAAACTGCTGAGGCAGTATAAAAAGAACATTGGCAGGGATGTGGAGGTTATTTGCAAAGACGAAGCAAGAAAAGAGGGCAAACTGGTTGCGGCAGATGATGAGAAAATAACCATCACTTTCACAGAAGGAAAAGGAAAGAAGGCGGTTGAAAAGACAGAAGACATTGCTTTTGAAAGCATAAAGCAAACCAAAATAGTGGTAAAGTTTTAATTTTTAAATAAAACCCCAACCCCGGCGGGGAAACAAAAGAGCAGCCGGAGCTGAATATGGCAAGTATTAATTTAATTGACTCCTTTCAGGAATTTAAAGATGCGGAAAACATCGATCGTCCAACGCTGATGAAGGTTATGGAAGATGTGTTTAAAACACTGATCCGCAAAAAATACGGCAGCGATGAATGCTTCGACGTAATTGTGAACGACCAAAAAGGTGATTTGGAAATTTTTCGCCGCCGCACCATTGTTGATGACGATGACCTGTATAATACCCTTACCGAAATTGAGTATAAAGATGCCATTAAGATAGAACCGGATTACCAGGTTGGGGAAGAGTTGTATGAGGAAGTGGACATTCAGAAAGAGTTTGGCCGCCGGGCTATCCTGGCCGGAAAACAAACCCTGGCTGCCCGTATCAACGACCTGAAGAAGAATATCCTGATCAAAAAATACGAAGAGCGTGTTGGTGAAATTGTGAGCGGTGAAGTATACCAGGTTTGGAAAAAGGAAGTGTTGCTGCTGGATGAGGAAGGCAATGAAATGCTGCTGCCCAAATCGGAGCAAATACCTTCTGATTATTTCAAGAAAGGCGAAACAGTACGGGGTGTTGTAAAGAAAGTGGAACTGAAGAACAGCCAGGCCGTTATCATTATCTCACGTACCAGCCCGGCTTTCCTTGAAAAATTACTTGAAATTGAAGTTCCTGAGATTTTTGACGGCCTGATTGTTGTTAAGAAGATCGTTCGTGATCCGGGAGAAAGGGCAAAAGTAGCGGTGGAAAGTTACGACGACAGGATTGACCCGGTGGGCGCCTGTGTGGGTATGAAAGGAAGCCGTATCCATGGTATTGTGCGGGAATTGAAGAACGAGAATATAGATGTGATCAACTGGACCAGTAATATTCAGCTGATGATCCAGCGTTCGCTTACGCCTGCTAAAATTACCAGCATGGAGCTGGATAATGAAAAGATGCACGCTAATGTGTACCTGAAACCCGACCAGGTTTCGCTGGCCATTGGCCGTCGCGGCGTTAATATTAAACTGGCCTGCGAGCTGACCGGTTATGAAATTGACGTATTCCGCGATAACGAGGGCGAAGAGGAGGAATTTGATATTGACCTGGATGAATTTACCGATGAAATTGAACCATGGATCATTGATGAGTTAAAGCGGGTAGGTTGCGATACCGGCCGATCTGTGCTGGATTTAACCTCGGAAGAACTGGAACGCAGAACAGACCTGGAAAAAGAAACAATAGAAGAAGTAAGAAGGATATTGACCGAAGAATTTGGAAAAGAATAACCAGAGCGGACCAAGGTTAACAGACCATGGCCCGTTCAGGCATAAAAGAAGATAATCTGTGGACTGCGGTTAGAAGACCGTGGCAAATAACTAAAAAAAACGAATGTCAGAAGTAACAACACCAAGGTTAATGGCTGCGGCCAAGGAGTTTAACATAGGTAAAGATACCTTGATTGAATTTCTTGTGTCTAAAGGGTTCAACGAAAGCCTGAACCCAAGCTCTAAACTCACAGAGGCAATGTATAGTGCATTGCAGGTTGAGTATAAAGGTGAAAAGGCAGCCCATGAAAAAGCGATGCTGATAGACCTTCCGAAGGGTGCAGGATCAAGCGATGTAAAGAAGAAAAAAGACGAGCAGGACCTTTCTTTCAATAAAAAATCCGCAGGATCCGGTGGAGAAACAAAGGTAAAAACCGCAGAAGAACCTAAGGCTGCAGAGCCGGTTGCTGCCAAGGCCGAGACCAGTAAAGAGCCTGTAAAAGAAGAGACCAAAGAAACTGAAGGATCAGCTATCACAAAGGTAAAAGCACCCGAACTTGAAGTACCTAAAGTGCTTGATAAGATTGACCTTGATAAAATAGATTCATCTACCAGGCCTAAAAAAACAACCAAAAAGGCAACCGAGAAAACTGAAAAGAAAAAAGACGAAACGGCTGACGATACAGAGGGACAAGTAATCCAAACAGAGCCCGTTGCTGAAGAAGTAAAGGAAATAGTTGAAGAAAAAGCAGAAGACACAGCACCGGTTATTGAGAATATAAAGGCAAAAATTTTAACCGGTCCGAAGATACTGGGTAAAATTGAGCTGCCTGTTGATAATGATACCAGGCCCAAAAAAGGAGCTTTGGATGAAAAGCGCAAACGCAAACGTATCCCCATGGAAAAGAAACCTGGCGATACTTCGCAGATGCAGTCTTCAACACAAAACCGCAGGCCTGGTTCCGGAACCGGTACACCCAATAAACCGGGAACCGGAAGATTTAATAAACCTGGTACAGGAACTGCCGGACGCAGGGAGGATAAAGTAATTGATGCCAAAGAGATACAGGATAAACTGAAAGAAACACAGGCCAAACTGGCCGGTGCCGGCGGACGCGGAAAAAGCCTGAAAGCAAAATACCGTAAAGCGAAGAGGGACGAACAGGCAGAACAGGCCGGCATGAATAACGATGAAAACAACAAGCTGCAGGTAACGGAGTACATATCGGTAAGCGAACTGGCAGGTTTGATGGATGTGAGCTTTGCGGATGTGATCAGCAAGTGTATGAGCCTGGGCATCATGGTTTCCATCAACCAGCGCCTGGAAGCAGATGTGATAGAGCTGGTTGCCAGCGAATTTAATTACGAAGTTGAATTCATCGGTGTGGAAGATGCCGGTGAACTGGATATGGAAACGGAAGAGGACAGTGAGGAAGACCTGCTGCCCAGGGCGCCTATCGTTACAATCATGGGCCACGTAGACCATGGTAAGACCTCCCTGCTGGATTATATCCGCAACACCAATGTAATTGCCGGTGAGGCAGGTGGTATTACCCAGCATATTGGCGCTTATGAAGTAACACTGCCCGATGGAAGAAACATTACTTTCCTGGATACTCCTGGCCACGAAGCGTTTACAGCCATGAGGGCCCGTGGTGCCAAGGTTACCGATATTGCTGTAATTGTGGTGGCGGCCGACGATGCTGTGATGCCGCAAACCAAAGAAGCTATCTCACATGCCCAGGCTGCCAATGTGCCCATGATATTTGCCATCAACAAAATGGATAAAGAAGGAGCCAATCCTGAAAAGATCAAGGAACAACTTGCCGGTATGAACGTGCTGGTAGAAAGCTGGGGCGGTAAATATCAAAGCCAGGAGATCAGCGCTAAAAAAGGCCAGAACATCGACCTGCTGATGGAAAAGATTTTGCTGGAGACAGATATACTTGAACTGAAGGCCAACCCGAACAGGGAGGCCAGTGGTACCGTAATTGAAGCCACGCTTGATAAAGGCCGTGGTTACGTGGCCACCATCCTGGTACAAAATGGTACGCTGAATGTTGGCGACATGATCGTATCGGGCCAGTACTTTGGTAAGGTGAAAGCCATGTATAACGAAAGGAACCAGCGGGTGAATACAGCGCCTCCTTCTACCCCGGTATTGATATTGGGACTGAACGGTGCACCGCAGGCGGGTGAAACCTTTAAAGTATACGAAAACGAGAGTGATGCACGTGCCAATGCCTACAAACGCGGCCAGATACTGCGTGAGCAGGGAATGCGTGCACGTAAACATATTACGCTGGATGAGATCGGACGCCGTTTGGCACTGGGAAGCTTCAAAGAGCTGAACGTGATCATTAAAGGTGATGTGGACGGATCGGTGGAAGCGTTGAGCGACTCTTTACAAAAATTAAGTACCGAAGAGATCGTGGTTCGGGTAATTCATAAGGCAGTTGGTGCCATCAGCGAAAGTGATGTTACCCTGGCCAATGCGTCCGATGCCATCATCATAGGCTTTAACGTAAGGCCATCCATGCAGGCAGCCAAACTGGCCGAGCAGGAAGCCATCCAGATCAAGCTGTACTCCATCATTTACAATGCCATCGAGGAAATTAAGAGTGCGATGGAGGGTATGCTGGAGCCAAGCGTGGAAGAGAAGATACTGGCCAACGTGGAGATAAGGGAAGTGTACAAATTCGACAAGGCCAGTGTGGCAGGTTGTTTTGTGCTGGATGGAAAGATGGCAAGGAACAACCGCATCCGTTTGATCAGGGATGGTATTGTAATTTTCACCGGTGAGCTGGGAAGTTTGAAGCGGTTTAAGGATGATGCCAAAGAAGTAACTTCCAGCATGGAATGCGGTTTAACCATCCGTAATTATAATGATATTAAAGTGGGCGATATTGTAGAAGCTTTCGAAGAGATCGAAGTAAAACGCACGCTGTAAAAAGAATGATTAGTTATTGGTAATTAATGGAACCGGGCTTTTGCTCCTCTGCAAATTTCTAATTACCAATAATTATTTGTCCAACGACTTTCCTTTCTCAATCTTTTGTTAAATGAAAGCCCCGGGGGGCTGGTAAATAAAACAGAGGTTTATTTTTGGCCCTGTTCTGCCAGGTTTTGGAGAGCAGGATGAATAAAATTATTTTGATGAAAAATTATTTACTGTTATTAACTGCTTGTTTGCTGTTTGCAGCTCAATCCATTGCCCAAAACAGTCAGCCCAAAAAAGTAGTTGCCGATAAGATCGTTGCTGTTGTGGGCGACAAGGTTATCCTGAAAAGCGATATTGACAATAGTCTCATTGATATGCAGCGCCAGAATATTGAGATCCCGCCCAATGCACGCTGTGCCATGCTGGAACAGGCCATGGGCATCAAAGCGCTGGTACTGCAGGCCGAAAAGGATTCATTACCTGTTACGGATGAAGAGGTGGAAACCATCATCGATAATAAGATACGCAGTTTTATAGCACAGTTCGGCTCGAAGGATGAACTGGAGAAAGTAGCAGGTAAAACCATTTACCAGCTTAAGGAAGATTTCAGGGAGCCAATCCGCGACCAGGAGCTGGCCC
Organism: Ferruginibacter sp.; assembly: GCA_044226725.1. Taxonomy (GTDB): domain Bacteria; phylum Bacteroidota; class Bacteroidia; order Chitinophagales; family Chitinophagaceae; genus Ferruginibacter. The sequence continues at coordinate 6,980 of JBGAGM010000012.1, forward strand.
GTGCCATGCGGAATAAAGTAGTGGATAATGTACGCATTACACCCAAGGAAGTAAATGAGTATTTCAATAAAATACCCAAAGACAGCCTTTTTTATTACGAAAGTGAAGTGGAGATCAGCCAGATCGTTGTTTTTCCCAAGGCCCACAGGGATGCTGAGGAATATGCCATTGAGCAGTTAAAGAATATCAAGGAGCAGGTGGAATCCGGCAAAAGCGATTTTGCTTCACTGGCCAGTATTTACACCATGGATCCCGGAAGCAAGGAAACCGGCGGCCAGTATGATGTGAACCGCTATTCAAAAGAACTGGACCCTGTATGGCTGGGAAAGGCTTTCACCTTAAAACCAGGGCAGGTATCGAACCCATTCAAAACCCGGTTTGGCTATCATATCATGCAGTTGGTTAGCCGTGCAGGAGATGACGCTTCGGTAAGGCATATCCTGATCATACCACAGGTTACATCTTTCGAATTAAAAGAAGGTAAGGATAAACTGGACTCCATAAGGGACCTGCTGGTTGCCGGTAAGATGGATTTTGGCGCAGCGGTGGCCAAGTTTAGCGACGATGAATCCAGTAAATTCACGGCAGGGCAGATAACCGGCCGTGACGGAAGTACTTATGTAACCATCGACCAGCTTGATAAGGATATGGTGGCCATGCTGAAAGACCTGAAAGTGGGCCAGTACTCTCACCCAACAGAATACGTGGATGAACGTGGCAGGAAGGGAGTAAGACTGGTATACCTGAAGACCAGGACCGAGCCGCACCGGGAAAACCTGAAAGATGATTATAACCGGGTGGCCCAGCGTGCACTGGAAGAAAAAAAGAATGAAGTGCTGGAGCAGTGGTTCAATAAAAAAGTAAAAACCTACTACATCCTGGTAGATGATGAGTATAAGGCCTGCCCGGAAATGACCAGGTGGATGCCTGATGTAAAGAATTAATGACAGAACTGAATATAAGCAAAAGCGTTCCGGATAAACCGGGACGCTTTGTTTTTTATAACTTTGTGATCAACGATTAAATAACAACTATTGATAGAAACTAAAAAAGTAATCAGGCAGGAAGAGCAGGCGGTTTTGGTGGGCCTGGTATATAAAGAACAAACCGAACCCATGGTAAATGAGTACCTGGATGAGCTTGCATTTTTGGCCGAAACAGCAGGTGCCATTGCTGTAAAAAGGTTTACTCAAAAACTGCCGCATCCTGACAGTAAATTGTTTGTGGGCAAAGGAAAACTGGAGGAAATAAAGCAATACATTCAGGTGAAAGGAAATATCAACCTGGTGATATTTGATGATGAACTTACGGGATCGCAGATACAGAACATTGAAAAGGAACTGAATGTAAAGACCATCGATCGCAGCGACCTGATACTGGATATTTTTGCCAGCCGGGCAAAAACAGCCCAGGCAAAAACACAGGTGGAGCTGGCCCAATACCAGTACATACTTCCCCGCTTAAAAGGAATGTGGAAACACCTGGAACGCCAGGGTGGCGGTGTGGGAACCAGGGGCCCCGGGGAAACAGAAATAGAAACAGACCGCCGTATTGTAAAAGATAAGATCAGTCTGTTGCGCAAGCGCCTGGCAGAGATCGATAAACAGGCATTCACCCAGCGAAAAGACCGGGGGGAATTTATACGGGTAGCCCTGGTAGGTTATACTAATGTGGGCAAATCCACGCTGATGAATATTCTAAGCAAAAGCGAGGTTTTTGCTGAAAACAAATTATTTGCCACCCTTGATACCACCACCCGTAAAGTGGTATTTGAACAAACACCCTTTCTGCTGAGCGATACGGTAGGTTTTATCCGCAAGCTGCCCCATCACCTGGTGGAAAGCTTTAAAAGCACGCTGGATGAAGTAAGGGAAGCGGATGTGTTGCTGCATGTCGTGGACCTCTCTCACCCTCAATACGAAGAACAACTTAATGTGGTTAATAAAACCCTGGCCGACCTGGGGGCGGGTGACAAGCCGGTAATTACCATTTTCAATAAGATGGACAAATACGAGGAAGTGGCTTTTGACCAGTGGCTGGATCCTGCGGTAAAACTGGAAATACTGGATGACCTGAAGCAGCGCTGGCAAAATGAAACCAAGGGGCATTGTGTATTTATTTCGGCTACGGAGCGTACGAACCTGGATAAGCTGCGGCAGGTGATCCTGAATGAAGTACGGGAAATGTACCGGGTTCGCTATCCTTATAAAGCCGAGTTCTTTTATTGATAAACGATATCATGTCGCAACCAAAAATTCCAGCCAGGTTTAAAATTGCCGATAACATCTCCGGTATTCCGTTTAATGATAATGGCCTGGCCGAAATAGAGGTAAATGGTAAGATCATTTGTATTGCCAGGCAGGCAGATCAGGTTCTTGCCTGTGCCCAAAAATGCCCCCATGCGGGTGCCCCGCTGGCAGAAGGCCATCTGGATGCCCTGGGAAACCTGGTTTGCCCCCTCCATAAATACAAATTCAGCCTGAAGAATGGCAGAAATGTGAGCGGGGAAGGTTATCACCTGAAGACATATAAAATAGAACAAACAACCGGGGGGATATTTGTGTATCTGGAAAACCCCAACTTTTTTTAATACCAATAATCCTGATCATAATTATAGTCCGGCTCAATTCGGCGCCAGTACAATATCATTCTGCTTTTTTGAAAAATGAACGGCCTAAATAATTGATTTACTTGTTATCAAATGATAGGAAGTGTATTAAAAAATTGTTACCGAAAAATTTTTTGTTAACAAAAATGAAATATCTTTCCACATTGTTGCCAGGTGCAACATGCCCAAAATATAACCTAAACACTGTTTATGAAGAAGATCTACTTCCTGTTGCTTACTATTTTGTTTGCAGCAGTTACCCAAGCCCAGAATGTTGAAGTTTCAACAGGTGGGGGACCAACCAATTATACCACATTAAAAGCGGCTTTTGATGCCATTAATGCAGGTACACATACCGGTGCAATTCTGATAGAATTAGCAACCAATACTACTGAAACAGCACCTGCTGTTTTGAACAGCAGTGGAGCAGGTTCTGCAAGCTATACTTCTGTAACGATACGTCCGAGGGTGGATGGTATTACCATTTCCGGCGCAACAGCAACTGGTAGGGGTTTGATAGAACTGAATGGTGCAGATAATGTTACCATTGACGGTGATAACCCCAATACAGGAGGAACCAACCGAAACCTTACCATAGCTAATACTGCCGCCAATACCATTACATTTACTTCGTGTATCAGGCTGGCTACTTCCACACTGATTACCAGTTGCGATAACGATGTTATCAAAAACTGTAACCTTACCGGAAGCAGCACCGGAAGGAATATCTCCTCGGTTATTACAGAAGTTGCCACCTGGGGTGTGATTGCATCCGCAGGCGCCTCCACCGTTTCGGCTACCACTGCACCTTCTGCGCTGACATCCGCCACCACAACCATGGCATCGGGCCAAACGGTTACCAATCTTACTATCGACAACAACAACATACAAACCAATTCAAGAGGTATTTCCGTAAACGGGGCTGCTGCCACTGTGGCGCCCGGCTTGCTTGTAACCAATAACGTAATCGGAAACGCCACTGCCGGTGCGGTAGACCAGGTTGTGGGAATAGGTATCACCGTACAGGGTACGGCTAATGGTATTGTACGGGGTAACACAGTGCGGGTGGAAGGCTTCATTGAATCTTCTGCTGTAAACAAAGGAATTGACGTGGGAACGATTAGCACCACGGGCTTAACGAATGTAACCATTGAGAGAAATGTTATTGAACGTATGACCAACAGTGATGCTGGGTCCTGGCCAGCTGTAGGTATCAATATTGTGGGGGGTACTAACCACATCATTCAAAATAACTTTGTAGGTACCTGTATGAACAGCCAGGTAGCTGGTACTGGTGCATTCAGTACCACTTTTGGCTCTTTCGGGATACGTTTGGCGGGTGGTACCGGTCATAAGGTATATCATAATTCAGTTAGTTTCACGGGTGTACTCCCGGGATCAGTAAGCACGAACCTGTCTGCCTGCCTTTGTATAACTTCCACCGCAATCACCGGAATGGATATCAGAAACAATATTTTTTCAAACAGGCTTACCGGTGGAAATACTACACCATATAATACAGTATTTACCTGTGCATATGTTCCTTCTATAACAGCTATGACGCTTGTTATGAATAACAATGCTTATTATCAGGGTTCAACAGCTTATAGTGGTATAGGTCAGGTTAGTACAACCGGTAGTGCGGCAAACCTGTATCTGGCTTCAAATTTTAATGCATCTGTCACCACTCCGTCTACTAACTGGAGAGCTGTTACAAGCGCTATGGGCACAGCTACCAACGACAATGCATCTTTTGCAACAACTACTGCCCCGCCATTTGTTTCTTCAACAGATCTGCATATACCCAATGCCACTGCTACTCAGCTGGAGTCTTCGGGAGCTGCTGCAGGGGTAACCACAGATATTGACAACCAGGCCAGGAATGCCACGACTCCAGATATTGGTGCCGATGAATTTAATGGCATTTATGTAGATCTTGTTGCACCGAACATTACGTATACAATACTTGGATCAACATGTACTTTTGGAGACAGAACACTAACCGGGGTAACCATTACAGACATTAGTGGCGTACCTACCACGGGTACTTTACGGCCAAGAATTTATTATAAGAAAAATGCGGGATCTTATTTTTCACAACCAGGCACACTCACTTCCGGTACAGGTACAAACGGTACCTGGAGTTTCCCAATCGTGGCAGCTGATATGGGCGGTGTTACAACCGGAGATGTGGTATCTTACTATATAATAGCACAGGATATTGCCGGAACTCCCAATATCTCATCAAACCCTTCTGGAGTAGTAGCAACTGATGTGAATACGGTAACTACCCACCCGGCATCGCCCAGTACTTATGGAATTGGTGTGAGCTTAAGCGGAACCTATACTGTGGGTGTGGGAGGAAACTACACTACCCTAACCAGTGCGGTAGCTGCTTATAATACCGGATGTTTAACAGGTCCAGTAGTTTTCAGCCTTACAGATGCAACTTATCCATCTGAAACATACCCGATTATTATCAATCAAAATGTATTTGCCAGTGCTGTAAATACGTTAACTATCAAGCCTGCAACCGGTGTAACCACCACCTTGTCTGGTTCAGCAACAACAGCGCTGATCAAGGACCTGGGCAGTTATGTAACTGTTGATGGTTCCAATAACGGGTCGACCAGCAGGAACCTGACGATTACCAATACCAGTGTTACCACACCGAGTGTGTACCTGATTGGTTCTACCGGAACAACCCCGGTTGTATCAAGCGGCATCAAGAATACCATTATCATTAATGGGGCAACCACTTCGAGTGCGGTGGTAGTTACAGATGGTACCACACTGGGTAACCCGGGATACTTCAATAACATTACCGTACAAAACAACAGCATACAAAAAGCCTTTATCGGCTTATACAGCAATGCTGTGGTGCAGGCAGGAAACGGAAGTATCAATATTAGTTCCAATGACGTGAACACTTCCGGTGCTAACGCGGTAAGGTTGGTGGGTATTTATACGCAGGGAACAGACGGTGCAGTAATTTCCCAGAACAATGTAGGAAATTTTGAAACCACCAACTCGGAGGCTAAAACCGGTATCTGGCTGGCTACGGGAGCAGGAAACGCCACTGTAAGCGGCAATACGGTTAGCACCCTGGGAACAGCATCTACCACTGCTGCTATTCAATACGGTATCCGTGAGTCTTCGGGACTGGCAGCAGCCAATACGAATATCAGCGGCAATACAGTTACCAATATCTTCAATGCTTCGTCAACATCGCTTTCGGGTATTGATGTGAGTGGTGGCGGAGTAACCATCCAGAAAAACAATGTAAGCAATATCAAGAGTACCAATACGGGCACATTTGGCGCCTATGGTATCAATATAGCCGGAGGAAACAACCATATTATCAGGAACAACTTTGTAAGTGATGTAAGCCATGATATGACTGGCGGCGTTGCATTCTCCACCAGTTTTGGTGTATTTGGTATCAGGATAGCAGGCGGTACTGGCCATAAAGTGTACCACAATACCGTAAACCTGTTTGGCCTGATGTCGGGTACTGCCACATCGAGCCTGTTGTCGGCATCATTTGCCCTGGTGAGTACCACTTCGACCGGCTGTGATGTACGTAATAATATTTTTGCAAATACCATTACCGGAGGTACCACCAGCATTGCGGCGGTATCTGCATTCCTGCCTTCGGGTGGTACAGCAGCCATGAACCTGATCTGGAATAACAATGCCTACTATTTTGGTACGGATGTGGCCAGGCAGGGTGTAGGCCAGGCAGGTACAACTGCAGGAACCAACTTTTACACAACACTTGCAGCGCTTACAGCCTATTCGAATACACTGGGCACGGCCACCAATGATAACCGTTCATTTGCAGCCAATACTGCAGCGCCATTTGTTTCAACCACCAACCTGCACATCAATACAGCAGGAGCTGTATGTGCCCTGAACGGAACCGGTGCAGCCATTGGTGTAACTGATGATATTGACGGGGATGTGCGGAACACCCTCACACCGGATATGGGTGCTGATGAGTTTACAGCAGCTACCGAGCCGACCATAACGCTGGGTGCAAACCCTGCGGTGTGCCTGGGAGCAACCACAGCAAACCTCACTTACAGCGCAACAACCAATACGCCTAACCAATACAGTATTGATTTTGACGCAGCTGCAGAAGCCCAGGGTTTTGTGGATGTTGTAAATGCAGTTCTGCCAGCATCACCTATTGTTATTACAGTTCCAGGTGCAGCAGTTGCAGGAACATATAATGCGCTTCTGAAAGTTACCAATACAGTAACAGGATGTTCGAGCAATAACTATGCAATTACTGTTACCATTAATCCTAATAATACCATTACTTTAACTTCTGCAGCAGGAACCAATGCACAGACAGTATGTATAAATACGCCGATCGTAAATATTACGTATGCCACTACGGGTGCAACCGGTGCGACTTTCAGCGGATTACCTGCGGGAGTTACCGGCAACTGGGCTGCCAATGTGGTAACCATCAGTGGTTCACCTACAACAGCAGTTGGATCTCCTTTCAGCTATACGGTAACTTTAACTGGCGGCTGCGGCACCATTACAGCCAGCGGCACCATTACAGTAACACCTGATAATACGATCACATTAACTTCTGCAGCAGGAACCGATGCACAAACAGTATGTATAAATACGCCGATAACTAATATTACATATGCAACTACGGGTGCCACCGGTGCAACCTTCAGCGGATTACCTGCGGGAGTTACCGGCAACTGGGCTGCCAACGTGGTAACCATTAGTGGTTCTCCCACAACAACGGCAGGATCGCCATTTAACTACACTGTTACCTTAACAGGTGGTTGCGGAGCTGTTACTGCCAACGGTACAATAACCGTTACACCAAACAATACGATCACTCTCACATCGGCTGCGGGTACCAATGCCCAAACCGTTTGTATGAATTCACCGATAACCAACATTACATATGCTACTACAGGTGCCACCGGTGCAACCTTCAGCGGTTTACCAGCGGGCGTGACCGGTGTATGGGCAGCCAATGTGGTTACCATTAGCGGTACACCAACTACTACAGTGGGATCTCCGTTTAACTATACAGTTACATTGACCGGCGGTTGTGGAAATATAACAGCCAGCGGCACTATTACAGTTAACCCGCTGCCGGTTATAGGAAGCACGCAGGTGGAACCTACTACCTGTGTATCGGCAGACGGTTCTATTACATTAACGCTTAGCGGTGCTGTTGGTCCTTATACGTTTGCATGGAGCGGATCCGGTGTAAATGCGACTAGCCAGAACCAAACCGGCTTAACAGTTGGTGCATATAGCGTAACAGTAACAGCAGCCAATGGCTGTACAGCTACTGCCAACTTTGCCCTTGCGGGCCCGGGTGGTTGCAGTGTTTGTCCTACTTTACCAAGCCTTATAACCAATCCGGCTTCAGCGGCTTGCGCCGGAAGCAATGTAACATTTACTTCTGCGGGCATGACCAATATGGGTATCACTTATGGTATCATATTTAAGTATTCAGCAACTGCATTAGCTAATCCATATTCGGGAGGTACTGTTATTGCAACAGTGACTAACGGATCGCTTACCAGCGGTGGTACGGTAGCAACAGCCAACAGCGCTGCAATACCGGCCGGAAACTATATTGTATACGCAGTACTTACACCAACTCCGATTGACCCGGCCTGCCGCCCTGCGGCCCAGGCCCTGTTAACCATTGGTGCAGTGCCTGATGTGAACCAGCCTGCCAATCAGGTGGTTTGTAATAATACAGCAACCGCTGCAGTAAACTTTACAGGATCTGTTCCGGGTACAATATTTAACTGGACTAACAATACGCCTTCTATTGGCCTTGCAGCCAGTGGTACAGGCAATATAGCTTCTTTTACAGCAACCAATGCTACCAATGCTGCGGTTACTGCAACTATTACAGTAACACCACAAATTGTTACGCCGGTTCCGGTAAGCCAGACATTTACTTATACTGGCGCTATGCAGACTTTCACAGTACCTGCGGGCGTAACATCTGTGAATATACAGGCATTTGGTGCTCAGGGCGGAAGCGGCGCTACCGGCGGCAATACTGCAGCCGGCGGCAATGGCGGATTAGGAGCTTCAGCAACAGGTACACTGGCCGTAACACCGGGCCAGGTACTGAATATATTTGTGGGAGGCCAGGGCGCCACACCTGCAGGAGGATTTAATGGCGGCGGCAATGGTGGAAACCAGAATGCCGGCGGCGGAGGCGGTGCCTCAGATGTGAGGGCAGGCGGAACTGGTGTGGCTAACCGTGTGATCACTGCCGGTGGCGGCGGTGGCGGTGGCCGTGGCGGTTGCGATCAGGGTGTGGCTACAACAGGCGGCGCAGGTGGTACCGGTGGTACCGGTGGCGGTGGTGTGGGAGCCAATGGTGGTGATTCACCAACCTCTGGTGGTGTGGCCGGTGGCGGTTTCGGCGGTAACGCCGGAAGCGTACAGGGAGCACTTGGTGCAGCCGGTATTGGCTGTGCAGGATTCCTTGGTGCACCTGGTATTGCCACAGTTAATGAAATTGGCGGTAATGGCGGTAACGGACAAGCTTGCTGCTGCTTCTCTTTCAACTCAATTCCCGGCGGTGGTGGTGGCGGCGGTGGCCAGCTTGGTGGCGGCGGTGCCGGCGGCGGATCAGCAGGAACTACCGGCTGCAGCGGCAACTCTAAAGGCGCCGGTGGTGGTGGTGGTGGTGGTTCATCATATATAGGTGGTGTAACCTCCGGATCAACTACCAGTGGTGTACAAAGCGGCAACGGTCAGGTAATCATTACCTATTCAGTTGCACCTATTACCTGCTCTGGCACACCAAAAACATTTACTATTACTGTAAACCCAACACCGATCGTAAATGCTGTAACCAGCCAGACAGTTTGTAACGGAGCCCTGACTGCACCGGTAAACTTTACCAGTCCAACAACAGGACCAACCGGCGCTGTTTCTTTCAACTGGACCAACAGCAATACTGCAATTGGCCTTGCAGCCAGCGGAACAGGAAATATCCCTGCCTTCACTGCAACCAATGCAACTTCGGCACCAATTTCAGGTACCATTACAGTAACACCTGTTTACACAGGAGGTGTTACCTGTACAGGCACCCCAATTACATTTACCATAACAGTTAACCCAACCCCAACCGTAAACGCACAGGCTAACCAGGTTGTGTGCGCCGGCAGTACAACAACAGCAACATTTAGTGGTGCTGTTGCGGGTACGGTTTATAACTGGACAAATACAAATACTGCAATCGGCCTGGGTGCCAGCGGCAGTGGTAATATCTCATTTACTGCCACCAATGCCACCACGGCGCCAATAGTGGGAACCATTACCGTAACGCCAACCTATACCGGCGGATCGGTAACCTGCAGTGGTACTCCTATAACATTTACCATTACCGTAAACCCGACCCCAACTGTAAACCAGCCGGCCAACCAATCGGTATGCCCTGGTGTATTAACAGCCCCTGTAGTATTCACAGGAACTGTGCCTGGTACGGTATTTAACTGGACCAACAGCAATACCACAATTGGCTTAGGTGCCAGCGGAACGGGCAATATACCAGCCTTTACCGGCCTTAACTCCGGCAGTACACCAAACGTTGGTACAATTACAGTAACACCGTCTTATACCAGCGGAGCGGTAACCTGTACGGGTACTCCAAGGACGTTTACCATTACGGTAACTCCAAATCCTCCATTGGTAATTGTTGCAGACCCAGGTACTACTATCTGCGAAGGGGATCCAACTTTATTGACTGTCAGGGACCAGACCGGTGCAGCAGCAGCCCCGGTACCGGAAATACTGTACTATAAATTTGATGGCACCGGTAATACTGTACCAAACCTTGCCAGTGCGCCACCTCCGGGATCAGCCAACGGTACGATCGTTGGTAATCAGACCCAGGGCGGAACCGGTCAGTGCGGAACTGCTTTAACAGGGGCAGGCGGTGCAGCCAATGCCAATAATATGAATACGGGCTGGAATACCAACTTTACTGGTCCGTTCACCCTGTCTTTCTGGCTGGGTGCAAACCAGGTGGATAATAACCCATCCTACTTGTTTGGCAACAGCAGTGCGGCCAGCGTCTTCCGTGGTTTCTATGGCGGAGCGGCGCTGACAAACAATATGCTGCTGAGAGGCGGATCGGGAGATATATTAATAACCGGTGTGAACCCGGCGGCTACCTTAGTGACCGTAGTTTATAACGGAACCAGCACGGATGTGTATAAGAATGGTGTGTTCTTCCAAAACTATGCAGTAACGTTCAATACTTCTGCTGCCGCTCCATTACTGGTTGGTGGATATAATTCCACCTCGCAGTCATTTACAGGAAGGCTGGATGAGTTCCGTCTTTATAACCGTGCATTAACTGCCGGTGAGGTAGCGCAGCTTACAAACTGTGCATCTGCTGGTGCGGGACCTATTTCAACCGGAACTTTCTTATGGACACCGGCTGCAGGCTTAAGTTCAACTACTACGAACCCGGTTGCAGCTTCTCCTCAAAATACAACGACCTATACGGTAACCCGTACCACTGTGCCCGGAGGCTGTACTGCTTCGGCCAGTGTTACCGTTACAGTTAACAAGCGTCCTGTGGTAACTACCCAACCAGTAGCTGCTACAAGGTGTGAAGGTTCAACAGCGACCTTTACTGTGGGTGCTACCGGAACCGGCCTTACCTACCAATGGCAGGAGAGTCTTACCGGTTGTCCTGGTAC
>JBGAGM010000002.1:0-572968 GCA_044226725.1 Ferruginibacter sp.
TTGCCTGTATTAACCGCATTGAAAGACAGGATATCTCCCGTGCCCGATGCCGGTAAGCCTATCGATGGCGTATTGTTGGTCCAGTTGAATACTGCTGTACCGCCACTGGATGGGGTCGTGAAATTAATATTGGTTGTCGGTGCACCGTTACATACCACCTGGCTCGCAACAGGATTAACGATCGGAGGAGGATTAACCGTGATCGTGAAACTCAGCGGTGTACCGTTGCAGGTTACAGAGCCATTGGTATAGGCTGGTGTAACTGTTATGGTTGCCACAACCGGAGCATTGGTAACATTCACCGCAGCGAAGCTGCCGATATTACCCACACCCGATGCCGCCAAACCGATGGATGGCTGGTCATTGGTCCAGTTATATACTATCGTGCCACCAGTCGTTGGGCTCGTAAAGTTAACCGCTGCTGTTGGTGCACCATTACATACCACCTGGTTGGCCACAGGATCAACCGTGGCTGTGGGGTTAACGGTTAAAGTAAATGTTTTAGGTGCACCCGCACAAGTTAGTGTACCAGCGCCCAGATAAGTAATTACCACCTGTCCGTTTCCGGTTTGAACACCGGTAGTTACTGTACCTGCTGTTACGCCACCAGTATAAGATGAGCCTCCGGCGCCACCGCCACCGGCTCCTTTATCATTACCAGAGCAGCCTGCAGTACCTGCAGATCCGCCGCCGGCGCCACCGCCGCCAACAAATCCGCCGCCGCCGCCGCCGCCGCCGGGGATACTTCCGAAGCTGAAGCAGCAGCATGCCTGTCCGGCACCACCGTTTCCGCCAGTACCTGAAGCTACGCCTGCAGTACCCGCTGCGCCCAGGAAGCCGGCACATCCAATACCGGGGGCACCGAAGTTAGAACCGATGGCTCCAAATCCGCCACCTGCCTGTCCGCCACTGGTGTTGGCATTGGTACCGTTGGCGCCGTTACCATCACCATTGCCACCAGGGCCACCGATAATGGTATTGCCGCTTTCACAACCGCCACGGCCACCGCCGCCACCGCCGGCACCTACAATGATCCTGTCGGCTGTTGTGGTACCAGGGAAGCGTACATCACTGGCACCGCCACCGCCACCGGCAGTATTGGCGCCTGTTCCGCCGCCGTTGAAGCCGCCGGTTGCACCGCTGCCGGCGCCACCTACAAATATGTTAAGTACCTGTCCAGGTGTTACTGCCAGGGTTCCCGATGCTTTGGATCCCCTGCCGCCGAATCCGCCGGCAGTAGCTCCACTCACACTGTTTCCACTTCCACCCTGTGCACCCTGAGCACCATAGCTGTCTATCGTAATAGAAGTTACACCGGCAGGTACTGTCCAGGTTTGCATTGCTCCTGTGTAAGCAAAGCTTACTGAAACAGGAACTAATGGTGCAGGAGTTGTTATACTTGGTGTAACTGTAATAGTTGCCACATTAGGCGCATTGGTTGCATTGGTGCCGGTGAAGGCAGGTATATTGCCTGTACCGCTGGCACCCAGGCCAATGGTTGTGTTATTGTTTGTCCATGCATAAGTAACTGTACCGCCTGTTGTAGGTGTGGTAAAGTTGGTTGCTGCAAAAGACGTGTTGTTACATACTACCTGGTTAGCCGGTTGGTTTACCTGGGCAGTAGGATTAACTGTTATAGTAAATGTTTTAGACGGACCTGTGCAGGAAGGTGCCGGCGATGCAGTAGCCCAGCTGATAACCACCTGGCCATCGCCGCTCCGTACACCGGCTGCTATTGCCGGTGCAGTTAATGAACCTGTATATGATGTGCCACCGGCGCCACCGCCACCAGCTCCTTTATCATTACCAGAACAGCCTGCAGTACCTGCAGATCCGCCACCGGCGCCACCGCCGCCAACAAATCCGCCGCCGCCGCCACCGCCGCCGGGTATACTTCCGAAGCTGAAGCAGCAACATGCCTGGCCGTTTCCGCCGGTACCGCCTACAGCAGTTACACCAGCTGATCCGGCTGTTCCGAGGAATCCGCCACAGCCGATACCGGCTGCGCCAAAATTAGATCCAACGGCTCCAAACCCGCCGCCGGCCACACCGCCGCTTGTTGGTGCGTCGGCACCATTTACGCCATTGCCGTCACCGGTTCCTCCGGCGCCACCGGTAATTCCGGTACCGCTTTCGCAACCGCCGCGACCGCCACCGCCACCACCGGCGCCAACAATGATCCTGTCGGCTGTTGTGGTACCCGGGAAGCGTACATCACTGGCTCCGCCTCCGCCGCCGGCATTCTGGCTGCCGCCATTGCCGCCGCCGTTAAATCCGCCTGTGCCCGTTGTTCCGGCCCCTCCTACAAATATGTTCAGCACCTGGCCTGGTGTTACTGCCAGGGTACCTGTTGCCCTTGATCCCAAACCGCCTGCACCACCAGCTGTAGCACCACCACTGCTGTTTCCACTGTTACCAGCACCACCCTGTGCACCATAACTGTCAATAGTAATTGAAGTTACACCGGCAGGTACGGTAAAGGTTTGCATGGCACCTGTGAAACTAAAGGTTTGCGAAGTACTTGTAACCGGCACATAAACCGGTGTTACTGTAATCGTTGCTACATTGGGCGCATTGGTTGCATTGGTACCTGTGAAGCTTGGTATATTACCTGTACCACTTGCTGCCAGGCCTATTGATGTATTATTGTTGGTCCAGTTAAATACTGTACCAGGTGTTGTTGTTGTAAAGTTAACCGGTGCTGTAGGTGCGCCGTTACAGATAACCTGGTCGGCCGGCTGGTTTACCTGGCCGGTTGGGTTTACGGTTATAGTAAATGTTATTGGTGCACTGGTACAGGTAACCGATGCGTTGGTATAAGTGGCAGTCACAGTGATTGTACCGCTGATTGGTGCGGTTCCGGCATTGGTAGCTGTGAAGCTTGGGATATTGCCCGTGCCGCTTGCACCCAGACCAATAGCGGTGTTACTGTTAGTCCAGTTATAAACGATGGTACCACCCGTAGTAGGACTGCTGAAATTCACTGCAGCTGTAGGCGAGTTATTACATACTGCCTGGTCTGCCACCGGATTAATTACCGGTGTAGGGTTCACTGTATACGTGAATGTTTTCGGAGTACCGGCACATCCGGGCCCTGCTGCTGCACAGGCAGAAAGTGAGGATACCTCTGCAGCTGACAATGCACGGCTGTAGAACCTGTATTCATCATAGTGCCCATTTGCAGGAGACCCCACATTGGTAGAATATCCGTTTACTTTGAAAGGACCTGTGCCTGTCAGGTTAACATTACCCGGGGTTTGCGCTACGGTGTTCACCAGCACACCATCCAGGTACGCCCTAACCTCGTTGGCCACGTTATCATACACAAATGTATTGGTATGCGGTGCCACTGTTGCGCCACCGTTCAGTGGTACATCATTAAGGCCGCCACCGCGAAGCCACCAGTTATTGGCTCCTGCCACACCATTGGTGAAGCAACGGAAACTATTGGTACCAACATCCCCAAATACATAGAACAGGGTGGCTGATGGTGTAATATTTTCCGACTTGAAGGAAATTGTCCAGGAACCGGTTCCCAGGTTAGGTGCCCATCCTGTATTCAGGAAATCGGTGCTTGCCGAAGCGCCTGTTCCAATAATAGTACCATTGCAAATGGCAGATCCTCCCTGCGTCAAACCGCCCTGCAGGGTTGCAGTAGCAGTACCCGCAGGTGGTGCACTGGCCAGGTTGGGTACATTGGTACCACTTCCATCGAATTTATAGTATAATACTTCCGGAACAAGACCGGAAGCGCCTCCATTATAGGTAGGCGTTACAGTAACAGTAGCTACCACCGGCGCATTACCGGTATTGGTGGCTGTAAAGCTGGCAATATTACCTGTTCCGCTGGCTGCAAGGCCTATAGACGGTGTATTATTTACCCAGTCAAATACAGTACCGGGCACTGTAGTGGTAAAGTTAACCGGAACTGTTGCCCCGTTGTTGCATACCACCTGGCTTGCAGGCTGGTCTACCTGTCCGGTTGGGTTAACAGTAATGGTAAATACCATTGGTGTACCAACAC
Organism: Ferruginibacter sp.; assembly: GCA_044226725.1. Lineage (GTDB taxonomy): Bacteria > Bacteroidota > Bacteroidia > Chitinophagales > Chitinophagaceae > Ferruginibacter. The sequence goes on from JBGAGM010000002.1 coordinate 4,025, forward strand.
AGGTTACAGCTGCATTAGTGTATGAAGGCGTAACTGTAATGGTTGCTGTAACAGGCGCTGTTCCGGTATTGGTTGCTGTAAAGCTTGCAATATCACCGGCACCTGCTGCAGCCAGGCCAATAGACGGTGTGTTGTTTGTCCAGTTATATATAATAGTACCACCCGTAGTTGGGCTGGTAAAGTTCACTGCAGTTGTTGGCGTACCGTTACATACGGTTTGACTGGCAACTGTATTCACCGTTGCAGTTGGGTTAACCGTAATGGTAAAGCTGGTAGGTGTGCCCGTACAGGTTACTGCAGCGTTGGTATATGAAGGTGTTACAGTAATAGTAGCAACTACCGGAGCAGTGCCCGTATTGGTTGCCGTAAATGATGCGATATTACCGGTACCGGCAGCTGCCAGCCCGATAGATGGTGTATTATTGGTCCAGTTATATACCGTACCAGGCACAGCGCCGGTAAAGTTAACTGCTGTTGTAGATGCATTGTTGCAAACCACCTGGTTAGTAACTGCATTAACAGTTGGTGTTGGATTAACTGTGATTGTGAATGTGATCGGTGTACCGGTACATACGCCATTCACCGGTGTAACAGTGATGGTTCCGCTGATTGGAGCAGTTCCGGCATTGGTTGCAGTAAAGCTCAGGTTGCCGCTTCCGCTGGCTCCCAGGCCAATAGCAGTATTGGTATTGGTCCAGTTATAAGTTGTACCTGCGTCTCCACCACTGAATGTAACCGATGCTGCTGCTCCGTTACAGAATACCTGGTTGGCTACAGCATTAACAGCCGGTGCCAGTACGGTTACTGATTGTGAAGCCGTTGTTGTACAGCCCACGTTGCCATAACCTAATGTAACGGTATAATTGGTAGTTCCGGTATTATGAACAATAGACTGGGTAACAGCACCACCCGGTGACCAAGAATATGAGCTGGCAACCGGTGCTGTTAATGTTATCGGCGTGCCGCTGCAGCTTGGTGAAGCAGGACTCACAGTAATACCTGAAGGATCCCTTGGCACATTTACATTTAAGGTATATCCGGCGCAGCCGAAACCGGTATTCACTTCATGAATAACTATAACCACTGTTCCGTTGGCAGGTATGGTGAATTCCATGAACGCCGGCGTAGGATATGATGATCCCATATCAGCCAGGTAGTTGGTACAAGGTGCCGCAGCGTTAAAGCTGCCGGTATAGGCAACCATAAAGAAGTTGGTACCGCAACTGCTGGTAGTACCAGCTGTTACACAAACCGGTACATTACGAATATTGGTGATCGTATAAGCATCATAAGACCTGTTGCCAGCGGGCGTGAAAAGGCCGGGACAGGTTTTGGGTGCAGCACAGGTTGAAATAGTGGCAAAGCGGTTGATACGGCCGGTTTGCTGTAAGTCGGCACCGGTAAGCGTACCACTGAACTGGTAGTCCGCCATGGCTACCCAGGCAGAATCAGCAGTTGCACAACCAAACTGGTTGGTAACCACCAGGCGGTAAATGCCTGATGTGGTTACGGCCTGTGTTTGTCCAGTTCCACCAAATGCTGCGTACGGACTTTGTGCATCCCCACTGAGGCTGCGTGCCCAGGCATAAGTATAGTTTGGATCAACCGGGCCCGATAGAGTAACATTCGGCGACTGGCAGAAGAGACCGCCCCCTGCTATTGCGAATGGCGCAGGCGCCGGATTCACCGATACATCCATTTCATCGAATGATGGCGGGCAGGCTCCGTTACTGATAGTCCACCTGAAGGTGTAAGTACCCGCAACTGTTAAACCGGTGATCAATGTATTGAATGCTGAAGGAGCAATAATATTAGCAGCAACAGGTCCGGCAGTTTGTGTCCATGCACCTGTTCCTACAGCAGGCGCATTTCCGGCCATGTTGACAGTGTTGCCAAGGCAAGTATTGATATTTGGACCAGCGGCCGCCGTGGTGGGCGCCTGGTCAACCGTAACTGTTGGCTTAATGGTAAGTACGATGCTGCAAGGTGCTACCGGAGCATCTGTTTGCCAGGTGCCGGCCAGCGCTGTTGCATTAATAGCATTGGCAGAATAGTCTTTTGCATTACCTGTTCCTTCGATGATCCACCAGCTGGCAACCAGTCCGGCATTACCCGGACTGGCCAGGAATGCATTTTGGTTGGCAGCGATCTGTGCCGGTGTGCGAACGGTATTCCAGATACGTACATTATCTATATTTCCATTAAAGCGGTTGAAACCACCTCCTGCATCAGATCCGATCTGTCCGCCGGAGGCAGGCTGCAGTACGATGGCAGGAACACCACTTACGGTTCCCTGCGAAACACCGTTCACAAAGAACTCAACAGTGCCCGAAACATAGGTACAGGCAATATGGTACCAGGTACCATTCACAAACGTAAATGGACGGGAGAAGTCTCCTGCATTGTGGCGGGTGAATGTTATTGAGTTTTGGTTATTGCTGATACCCAGTGCATAGGACTGGTCTTTATTGAACAGTCTTGCAAAGGAAGCATTGCCTGCTGGCTTGATCCAGCCTTCAATGGTGAAATTATTGCTCAGGTCGAGGGCAGCATTGGCAGGTATAGAGAAACCGGCCTGGCTTCCATCCAGGTTTACAGAATATTTATCCGTTTCTGCCAGTACATTATAGGTGGTTGTAGCTGCAAGCGGGCCGGTACTAAAATTGATTGCCGGGCCGTTGGAAGCAGTTGGACCTGCCACTACCGTGTTGGCCGGATCGATGCGCAGGGTATAATTAACACCTGGCTGAGAAGCAGCAACTGTGATAGTGGAAGAGCTGCCTGAACATACAGCAGTTGGCGAAGCTGATACGGTTTGATCTGTCGCCGAACAGGTAATTACTGTTATCGTTCCGCTTGCTGTGGTGGTTCCACAACCTCCGGTAAGCGTAACTGTATAATTGAACGGCGAACCTACAATAGTTGTTGGCGAGCCGCTGATGGTTACCACGTTGGCAGCCCATACCCCGCTTACACCCGCAGGCAAACCAGAGAATGTAGCACCGGTTGCACCTGTTGTGGCGTAAGTAATATTTACAATCGGAGTATTTACCAGCACGGTCTGGTTATCCGTACCTGCACCCGAACTGAGGGTAATAGTATTAACTCCGTTAACAGTTATGGTACCCGTAGCCGTAGTTGTTCCACAACCACCTGTAAGTGTTACGGTATAATTGAATGGCGAACCAACTGTTGTTGTTGGCGAACCGCTGATAGTTACCACATTGGCTGCCCAGTTTCCGGTAACACCGGCAGGCAAGCCGCTGAAAGTGGCTCCGGTTGCACCTGTTGTTGAATACGTGATATTGGTGATCGGTGTATTGATACAAACGGTTTGTGCGTTTGTACCTGCTGCCGAAGTAAGCGTAATGGTATTATTAGGTGTCACGGTAATAGTACCGGTACCTGTTGTTGCAGGGCATCCGCCTGTGGTGGTTACCGTGTAATTGAAGGTTCCTGATGCGGTTGGTATTCCGCTGATGGTTACCACATTACCGGCCCACACACCAGTTACACCTGCCGGCAAACCGGAGAAAGTGGCTCCGGTGGCACCCGTAGTGGAATAAGTTATATTAGTTATGGCCGAATTGATACAAACTGTTTGATTGGCTGTAGCTGCGGCTGAAGTAAGTGTAATGGTATTAGATGGTAATATTAAATAGGAGCAGAGGCTGCTGGATGTTCCCAGCGGGAATACGTTATTACTGTATGTCCAGTTGGCAATATTATAAATGATTGCCGACATCTGGGCGGCTGTACAAACACCCGCACTTGACAAAGCGCAGGCGCTGAACTTTCCGTTATCCGGTTCCACAGTACCCGGTACAGGAGAAGTTGGCTGCGGTAAAGGACCCGGCGACATCAGGAAGCAGGTTTGTCCGTTTACCAATCCCGGAGGAATACTACTTTCGTTCAGCACATTGGGGGCCACATCCCAGCTGGCATAGCTGGTAGGGGTACCCACATTGGTAGGTCTGATATTGGCAAGCAGGGCTGTAATGAAACGTATCGGTGTTCCGTTGTAACCGGCAGTAGGGCCGGCAACTGTGTTGGGTCCTGTCTGGTACACCAGCAGGTTATCGCCGCTAACAGTAAAGTTTAACCCGTCAGTAGCTTCGGGTGAGGCTGAAGGCACAATGGGTGTTTCATTGGTAATGGTACCAAGGCCGGCTACAGGGTTTGTGGCCGCTTCATCCAGATAAGCCTTCCATTCATAATATTCCGAGCCTGCAGGCAATTCATCATGATATACGTTTACAAAGAAAACCTCAGTTCCCTGCGCAATCCCCCCGGCAGGTACAGTCCACCTGATCACAGCTTCATGGCCAAGGCCAAAAGTGTTTGGCGGGTAGGTTTCGTCAAGCCAGTTATTGTTTGTACCATCCCAGCCCCTGTCGGTAAAATAAAGAACCGTACCGGCAGCAAGGCCCCCGGGTTTAAGAACCACAATGGAAAACCTGTCTTCCTTTTCTGGTAAGCCCGGAGTAAAAGTGTTTGAGGGGTCAAAATCCGACTGGTAGCTTACGATTGCGATATCTCCGGCAGCAAGATTATTTTGCGAGAATGATTTGGCGGAGAAAAATAAGAAAGCAAGCAACAGGGAAAGAAGTTGGTAACTTTTTTTCATAAACGAGGTTAATTTGGTATTATTTTGGGAATATTATCTATACAACAGAACAATCGTTTGAGGAATTTATAAAAAACAAATGCCCAAACTTAAAATTGTGATATTAAAGGTATTTCATTTTCTTTAAAATCCTAACAATTAGGCTACAAAAATCTGTCCCCGGGTTTAATTCCGTAATCAAGCAGGCGGCTTGCCCCGAAGAACCCCTCTGCAGTATTGATCACATTGATTTTTATCAGTTTATTATCATTACAATAAATTTTCAACCCATTCTCCACATCCAGGGTTGTGATGGTACCCGGAAATGATTCAACCAGCGGTAACTCTGCCACCGGCTCAGCATCGGTCAGGCACAGCCCCATCTGGCCAATCATAGTGCCGGCCCCCTTGTTCCAGGGGTTGCAGGCATTAATCAAACGGATCACCTGCCAGCTGCCCATGGTATTCCAGTTGATCATCAGGTCGGCTGCCACCGGCCTCTTAAAATAACGGGCTTCCGATTCATCCTGCGGCCTGGAAGGCAATACCGGGCTCAACTGGCTGAGCCGTAGCAGCGGCTGAACCATAGAAGCACCCAGCATCCCCAGTTTTTGCAACTGCATACCAAAGGTATCCCGGTCGCCAACAGGAATCCTTTGCTGCATCACAACCGGGCCGGTATCGATGCCCTCATCCATGATATGCACCGTGATACCGCTTTCGGCTTCCCCGGCCAGCATCTGGGCCAGTACCGGGTTCACCCCCCGGTAGCGGGGCAGCAGGCCGTAATGAAAATTAATGAAGCCGCCCGGGAGCAGGTTCAGCAGGTTTTTGGGAATGATATAGCTGAAGGTCATCACCCAGGCGGCCGTGATATGATGGGCGGTTGCTGTTTTTTTGATGACTGGCTCCAGCGTTTTTCTGTTTACTTTTTCCAGGCTTAGGCCCGTACCCGTCAGCATCTGTTTCAGCAACTGGTATAAAGCACTGTTCTTTTCGGGCACCAGCACTGCTTTCAAACTACCGCTCATGTATAACTGCTGCATGGCCGGTATGGCCATTTCGTTGTTGCACAGTATCATGATATGTACCCGGCCGTTCATATGCAGAGGTAGGTATTACGCCATGAGGAAGCGGGCTCCTGCGGTATTTGTGCACACATTTCTTCCCAAACCGGCTGAAGATCCGTTTGAGTTTCTGTGATGGCTGCCTGCAGGTTGCCGGTGGAATTTACCAGATATGCCGGGCCAATGATATGACGTCGTTCATTCATTACGATCTCTCCTCTCGGGCTGTTGACTTTTTTACCTTTCATCAAATCAATCGCTCCTTCTGCTGACGTGCTTTCCTTTCTTTGCACCAGGTATTGCATGGCCAGCAGTGCACTCTCCCATCCCTGCATGGCAAACAGTGTGGGTTCCTTGCCATGCTCCCCGTTAAAAAAGCGTATGAATGACTGGTTTGCTTCATTATCCAGGTCGGGTAACCAGTTTGTGTAGCCGCACATATCCGGAGCGGTGGGCCTGGCTTCTGCAAAATCACCGGGTGTCCTGTCGAACATCATTGGAGAAACATACCATTGCAGGCCATACTCCTGCTGAACCGGCAACATCTTCTCGTAAAAGAGACGGGCCATATCCCCGCTGTAAACAGCCAGTAACTTTTTTACGGCAGGGTTCTCCGTTATGTACGTATTTAAAGTGTTGGTATTGAACTCCTCCTTTTTGTAATGGCTTACAAAATTATGCATGATCTGTCCGCCGGCCTGTGAAAAGGAACTGGTGATGGCATGTGCATGACTATACCCGCCATCGAAAAAAGAAGTGGCCAGTATTCCGCCATGCCCGCCCTCCTGACGGGCAGCGTATTTGCCGGTCAGGTAGGTACAGAGACAATCATTAAAATTATGAAAGATAGTATGGGTTACCTTTTCAATATAAAGCGGGTAACCGGCGCCTGCATTAACAATCACAAGCAGTTTGCCCGCTGCGGCGAAAAGGGGCGCCAGTTTTTCGGCATGATGGTCGCCGGCATAGGCAATGACCAGGTCGGCATTGCCCACCAGCAAAAGCTTTTCAGCCGCACTATATATTTCATCATCCTTGAGCCCGAAACTGATCAGCTCTGCTTTGATATCGGCAACGGGTAACTGGTTGAATTTTATACAGGACCTGATTCCCTGTAAAAAATCCATGCCGATAGATGGATAAAGTGTTGAACCCGGTAAAAGAACTCCTATTGTGAACATATTGTTTTTATGGTGTAAAATACTGAAATAAGATTATTTGCTGCCAGGCTTAAAAAACCTTTGCTGGCTGGCATGCCTGTTAAAACAAACCTGTTGAAACTGCATACGAAAGCAGTCTCAACAGGTTGAAGTTTTTAACGCTCAATGGTACTAGTTCCTTGCAGGAAAAATACCAAACATACAAATGATATAATTCATTCCCATCACCGGCTGAATATTACTCAGTGGCTGGGGTACAGCAGTACCTGCAGCAGCAGCCGTTAAAGCTGTTTGCATATTGGCCAGGGCGCTGCCATTGTTTACGGTTGAATACATATTGGTTCCCGCCAGTGTAGCCGGGTAACTGTTCTGCGGTGCATCTGCGTCACCTGCTGCGGCATTGGCCTTCATGCTGATTGAACCGCTCAGTGGGTGCGTGTGTGCCGGAAAATTGGCATTGGTGATCGTATAGGTTTCCGTACCTCCCATCTGACCCAGTGTGCAGGGTGATAGCCCCGGGCCATTGCCTGTTCCGACTGGTACACGGCTCCTGAGATCCGGTAAGGCAAAAGTAGTTTGCCCGTTACCCCCGTAGGTGGTTCCTAATAATGAAAACAAAGCGGTATTGGATGCAATGGATAAAATCTGGTTCTGGCAGAATGCCCAGGTACGCGGTGGAAAATTACCCGCAAACATTCTTATTTCTGCAATAGTTCCTTCCATGATTATATAATTTAAATGAGGTGAATGTTATTAGTTTCTTGACGGGAAGATACCTTCCAGGCAAATGATGAAATTCATACCCAGGTAGGGTTGCTGCGTATTGATAGGTGCAGCTCCGTTTGGAGTTTGAACCGCAACTGTAATACCTGCCAGTGATGCCGGGGCCATTGAACTGTTATCGGTGGCTGTTGAGTAAACGGCCTCGCCGTTACCAGCCAGGAAATTATTGACTGCCACGGGCGTTTGACCATCGCCGGTAGCTGCAGCAATCCCTGCATTACCGGTTACCGCATGTGTATGACCACCCACATTCAGGGCCGTTAATGTTACATTTTCTGATCCCCCCATCTGTCCCAGTTGGTAAAGAGAAAGACCAGCACCCTGCCCGTTGTGTATGGCCACCCGGCCCCGCATATCGGGTAAACCAAATGTGGTTTGCCCGTCGCCGCCGTAAGTGGTTCCCACCAACGCAAAGAGGGCTGTATATTGTGCAATGGAGATCAGCTGCCCCTGGCAAAACATCCAGCTCCGGGGCGCAAAATTTCCTGCAAACATTCTTACTTCTGAAATATATCCTTCCATGATAGATTGATTTAAAGGTTTTTGGTTAATGTTTAATTAGTTCCTGGAAGGGAATATTCCCTGCAGGCAGATGATATAACTGATAGCAGTATATGGCATCAGGTTGCTCACCGGTGTTCCGCCCGATGACGCCAGGCCTACTGCTACGGTAGCCGGCTTCATGGTTCCGCCGCCACCCGTGGTCTTAAACTTGGGACTGCCGTCGTTGGCAAAATAATTACCTCCGGCTGCTGGAGCATTGGCAGGTGCCGTGGTGGTAAGCATTTTGGCAGCGCCTGTTATGGCATGCGTGTGTGAGGGGATGTTGGCAGCAGTAATAGTATTGCTTTCTGTACCGGTTAGCTGCCCTAACTGGTAATTGCTGAGGCCCGGACCTGTACCGGTGCCTACCGCCACCCTGCTTTGCATGTTGGGTAAACCAAATGTGGTTTGGCCGTTTCCGCCATACGTTGTTCCCAGGATGGAGAAAAGGGCTGTGTTTTGTGATATAGACAATAACTGCCCGTTGCAATAGGCCCAGAACCTGGGAGAAAAGGTTGCGGCGAACAAGCGGATTTCGCCAATAGTTCCTTCCATAATTAGTGAGGTTTAAAGTGTTAGAATGGTTAAAGATTGCTAATATAGAACCTTTATTTTGATATGTCAAGTGTATTGTAAAAAACAGGTGAAAATACCCGACCCGGTTTAATCAAGCGTCCACTTTATCATGCAAGGGTATGCCGGCAAATTTTGTACAGCTGCATTTGCTTCGTCCAGCGCCATGCCTTTCCATTGCAGCATCGGCAAACCAAAATACTGGCCGTTGCCGAAATTCTCTGCAATATAACTGCCCCCACCCCTGTATCCTTCATCATGAAAAACAATAAACGGGTCCAGTTGCAGGTACACGCAAGCGGCATAAGACCAGGCGATGGCCATCATTTCTTCCGCTTCATGCATCTCCCTTTGTCCGATTGAAGTTGCTGTAAGCGTATGCCTTTCAGCAAATGGCACAACGGCAATATGACCGGCTTCGTGCAGTATATCTCCCGGGTAAAGCAGCCTTTCACGGTCAATGATGATGACGCCGTTCCGGATAGAAAGCCCCGGCAAAAAGCAGGGTTCATCCAGTTTTTCAAAACTGGTTTCTATAGATATCTGCTGTAAAAAAGAAATGCATTTCTGCAGGTACTCCTCCCTGTCGTACAAGGCCGTGCGGTCATGCGTTAGCGGGTATTCGCTCATATAAGACTGCTGTTTGAATGATAAATATAAACAGATAGCAACTTGAAAATGAAATATCTTTCCAATAATGTAATAAACATCAACATCAGGTCCCGCCAGGTTTATTAAGTCACTAACGCTGGCGTCAAATAGCTGATTGAATATATATAATCAAATTTATTTTGTTGCAGGTGACCGATTTATTTGCAGGTTAATAAGTTAAATACTAATTTGTAGTCTGATACCAAAACCAACCTCAACAGCATGAGTACAAGAAGAAAATTCTTATTCAATGGCGGACTGGCTGCCACTGCCTTCCTTACAGCCAAACCATTTAATTCCGTTGCCAGCAGCCTGGGTTCGCTGACCGGTTTAAAGCTTAATAACAATAGTCTCACACTTGTACATACCGGTAATGCCCTGACATCGGGAACCGGCCATACACAGCAGCATATCGAAGAACTGAAGAACAGCAAACAAAACCTGATCCTGCTGCATGCCGGTGAAAAGAAACCTGCCATCCAGCCTTTGTACGATGCTTCCCTGCATGCAGGAGAAAGCTTTTCGGTGGCTGCCAGCGATTACAGGATCATTTATAAAGGAAATATCAAGACCGGGGTCATCACTGCCACCAACCCGGGAGTTTCTGCAGACAGCATCAATGAACTGGCAGCTTACCTGAAGAACAGCAGGAATTGTCACCTGGTGGTTTGCCTTTCCCAGCTCGGATTTAAATCATCCGCAGGTTTGAACGACCTGGAACTGGCTGCAGCTTCTACCCATATTGATGTGATCATCGGAGGCCATGTAACCGATGCCTGCACCAGGCCGGTAGTAGCCCAGAACAGGAACAAGCAGGAAGTGATCATCAACCATGCTGCCGGTAACGGACTGGCCATGCGTACTATTGATATCGCTTTCAACAGCCTGGGCAAAAAAGAACAGGTTCAGTTTGGCAGATCCTGTTAATATTCACTTACCAGCAGTATCCCTTAATTTTACCAGGCCTCAACAACCAGGCCTGACCCCGTTTATGTCCACCATCATCAAGTATCTGAAATTACCCTTTCACTTTGATCCAGCCATATTGCAGCAGGAAGTGCATGTCCTTTCTTCCATGCCCTGGCAACCACATTACCAGGTACGGCATTATGAGGGCGAGTGGACAGCCATTCCCCTGCGCAGCATAGAAGGCAGGGCCGATGATGTGATCATATCTCCCGCAGCCGATCCCGATTACCGGGATACGGTATTCCTGGAGCAGAGCCCCAGCCTGCAAAAGGTATTGCAAACCTTTCAATGTCCGCTGCAGGCTGTACGCCTGCTGAAGCTGAATACTGGCAGCATCATTAAGGAACACCGCGACGCCGAACTGAATTTCGAGAAAGGAGAAATACGTTTACACATTCCCGTACTAACCCACCCGGAGGTAGAGTTCATACTTGACCGGGAAAGGCTGACCCTGCAGGAAGGAGAATGCTGGTACATGAACTTCAACCTGCCACATTCGATCAGCAACCCCAGCCCGGTTGACCGCGTTCACCTGGTCATCGACGCACTGGTGAACGATTGGGTGAAAAATCTTTTTAACAGTCCTGCCATCAAGGTGAAAAAAGAAATAGCAGGAGGCACGGCTGCTTACGATGCCGAAACTAAGAAACAGATGATCGCCCAGCTTCGCCAGATGAACACGCCCGTAAGCAACAAGATGGCCGATGACCTGGAGCAGGGCTAAGGTTTTCACTACCATATTCCTGCATTGCCCTTTAAAAACTTTTCTCATTTTTTATTTACAAAAAAGCAATTGTAGTACCTTACAACCATGTTCAATAAATTGAAGCTTATCAAAGCCATTGTATATCGTTTTTACAGTTCCCTGATCACCTTTCTCATTGCCTTTTTCTTTACCAGGAATGTAGTAGCCTCCCTGTCCATAGGTGTTGCAGATTCGCTTGTCAAAATATTCTCCTACTATGCCTTTGATGAGGTATGGGCAAAACTGACCGGTTTCAAAACAAAACCGGCCGTGATATTCTTAACAGGTCTGAGCGGCTCGGGCAAAACCACCATTGCCAAAGCGCTGATTGAAAAATATAAACAAAAAGGCGTTACGCCCGTTCTGCTGGATGGCGATGAGATCAGGAAGGTGATCCATCAAACGGGTTTTGATGAGGAGTCGAGAAAAAAGCATAACCTCAATGTTGGCTATATGGCTTCCCTGCTCGAAAGCCAGGGTACAGTGGTGATCGTCTCTTTAATATCGCCCTACAAAGACACCCGCAACGAGATCAGGGCCATGTGCAGGAAATTCATTGAAGTGTATGTAAGTACCGATATCAGCGTCTGCATCCAAAGAGATCCGAAAGGCTTGTATGCCAAAGCCCTGGCAGGCGAGATAAAAGATTTTACCGGGATCTCTGCACCCTATTATGCACCGGATAATCCCGAAGTATTGTTAGACACAGAACAACTAAGCGTTACCGCTTGTACCAATAAAATTTTCAAAGCAGCAAACAAATGACATACAATTTATTCATAGGCCGGTATCAAAGTCCGCACAAAGGCCACATGCACATTTTTGATACTTTTCTGAAAGAACAAAAACCAGTGCTTATCGCCATACGGGATATAGAACCCGATGCAGCCAACCCCTTATCCGCCGCAGAAGTAAAAAAACTTTGGGAAAAAGTGTATACAAACAACCCACTGGTCAAAGTCATTATCATTCCGGATATAGCATCGGTGAATTATGGCCGGGGTGTGGGTTACGAAGTCAATGAAATAACGGTCGGGGATGCAGTGGCTTCCATCTCGGCCACTGAGATCAGGCGGCAGGTAAAAGCAGATGAAGCAGGCTGGAAAGACCTGGTTGACAGCAGCATCCACGATATGCTTGCAACTTATTTGAAATCGAAATAACCGGTAAACGCATGAATAAAGAAACTGATTACCTGGTTCGCAACTGGAAGCCGGTAAAGCTTTACCCGGAAGCTGATGATATATTGTGCCGCTGGCTTTTTACAGGCAACAAACGTTTTACCGAACCTTTTTTTGATGATACGATCGGCGAATGCCGTAAGTTCCCCGAAAACGGGCATATGAAAAGAAGCATGAGCAGCGTGCAGGTGCTTCCCGAATGGGCAGGGATGGCAGATGCCGCCAGTCCGGCTGCATTCATTTTTCATATTTCCCGCTGCGGCTCCACGTTAATTTCACAAATGCTGAGTACACAGCCGGGCAATATCGTATTATCGGAAGTACCTTTTTTTGATGAATTGCTCAGGCATGGAAAACGTGCAGGATGCATGGAAGAGGTGTTACCGCTACTGCAGGCTGCTGTAAGACTTTACAGCAACAGGCAGGAGCCTGTGCAGCAACGTACTTTTATCAAAACAGACAGCTGGCATATTCATTTTTACAAGGAGCTCAGAACACTTTACCCAACAGTTCCCTTTTTCTTGTTGTACCGCAAACCGAATGAAGTCATCCGTTCGCAACAAAAGAAAAGAGGCATGCAGGCCGTACCTAATTTGATTGAGGCCGGTATCTTCGGATTTGACAAAGAGACGATCGGCACAGTACCGCTGGATGAATATATGGCAATGGTTATTGAAACTTACCTGGATGCTTTTGTGCAGGTTTTGCAGCAGGACAAAAATGCCTATGCCATCAATTATCATGATGGGGCCATGGAGATCATCAATACCATTGCATCAGTAACAGGTTTGCCCGTTTCCGGCGAGGAAAAACAACAGATGGAGGAAAGGAGTGGTTACCATGCCAAGTTTCCAGGCGAAAAGTTCCGGGAGGAAAACCCCGCCGATCCTGTGCCTGATTATTTAAAGCGCTGTTTCCGGCTGTATGACCACGTGGAGGCGCTGCGTCTTCAAAAGGACCAGTAGCTGTTCATCATACATCTGCCCACATCCTGAACAAATTACTGTGTGTTTGCAGCAGCAGGTTGGTAGCCGGTGCATTGGGCGCCTGCTGATACAGGGCGCTATGCACCTGGTTGAGCTGGAACAATATCTGCCGCTGGCTGGCATCTTTTACATTGCTTTGTATCCACGTTACAGCCGCCACCCTTTCACCGCTTTTAATTTCATTTACACAATGCAGGTACTGGCAGGGATATAATACGGCATCGCCCTTGGCTGGTTTAAAATTAGCAAGGCCTGTATCTGATTGAATCGATAGTTCTCCGCCTTCGTATGTTGCGGGGTCGCTTAAAAAAATAGTCATCGCCAGGTCAGTTCGAATGGGCGGGGTACCCATCACCGGGCTATCCACATGCCAGCCATAATACTTACCGGGTGTGTATTTACTGATGAGAAAGGGATATACCTTCCCGGGCAGGGCCGCAATATTAAAAAGCGGGCTTTGTTGCAGGGCATTGCTGATGATGTTTTGTATGGCTGCCAGTTTTTCGTTACCCGCTTCCAGTTGCAGGTTATTCTTCACATCTTTGGCCGCCATGCTGGCGGTCAATTTACCATCAACAAACCGGGATGCTGCAATGAGCGCATCAATTGTTATTAATTCTTCTGCCGTAAGCAGGGCGGGAATATGAAAAAGTTTCTGGCTCATAAAGCATTTTTTTTAAAGATAAATACATCTGGTCAAAAATACCATGGTCTGTTCTGTACACAGCAAACTAATTGTATGACCATATTAAAAATCATTGTTCATACAATGTTGTTTTCTCAGGAAGATAAACTGTTTACGTATACTGTATGAGGAGCTGGTAAAACTATCCTGTTAAACGGGTTTGGCTACGCTCCTGCCGGTTAGCCAACTCTTTCTTATTTTTAACACATGAAATTTCAATTCTGGAGTATTGGTAAAAACCATGAACCTTATGTAAAGGAAGGCATTGAATTATTTACCAAAAGAATAAGTAACTACTACCCTGTTGAATGGAACATACTTCCATCGCCCAAAAATGCGGCCATGCTGGGCGAGGCTGACCTGAAAAAAAAGGAAGGGGAAATGATCACCGGGTTCCTGCAAAAAGAGGACTGGCTTGTATTGCTTGATGAGCATGGAAAGATGCTAAACAGCGAAGGCCTGGCAGCCATGATACAGCAAAGGGCCAACGAAAGTACCAGGACAATTGTATTCCTTATCGGTGGTGCATTTGGAGTTAGTGATGCTGTAAAACAAAGGGCCAATTACCAGTGGAGCCTGTCCAAACTCGTTTTCCCTCATCAATTGGTAAGATTGATACTGGCTGAACAGGTGTACCGTGCATGCAGTATAAACCGAAATGAGAAGTATCATCATAGTTAAACATTCATTGGTTAATTAGCAGGCAGTTCAATCATCAAATTGCAACATCTTCAAATCATTAAACTAAAAAAGCCCCGTCCCGCTCTTTTGCGGCACAGGGCTTTAGCTTATAGTATACGGATGAAAAAACTATTGTTTCAGCAGCTTCTCCACGATCATGGCATCATCTGTTTTGATGTGCAGCATATAAGGTGCCGATGGCAGCCTGTCGAGGTCGTTGATGGTAAACCAGTTAAATCCTTTTAAGCCTTTAACAGTTTTACTAAACACCATGCGGCCATTGATATCGATGAACCTGAAGTCGACCTGCGTATTGTGTGTAAGGGTCAGGTACACATCAATCTTGCCGGTGAACGGATTGGGCGCTACTTTGGTGATCAGCTGCACGCTGTTATCAATTCGTATGATCACGATCTGGCTGTATTCAAACTTGCCGTCCAGATCGATCATTTTCAGCCGGTAGTAGTTCACTCCCTGTATGGGCGATGGATCCACCATATCGTAACTGGTTGGTGTGTTGCTGTTGCCCCTGGCAGCCACGGTGGCTATCTTCGTAAAGTTCTGCCCGTCGGCGCTTCGCTCCACTTCAAATTGTTTTGTGTTCAGTTCATTGGCAGTTACCCAGTTCAGGTCTGTTTTTGTACCGTTCAGTCTTCCGCTGAAGCTGATCAGTTTCACAGGCAGGGTCTGGTTCCAGGTTATGGTAACCGTTGCCGGTGTTGGATCGTACAATCCTGCCGCATCCATGGAAGCGTACGTGAATATGCTTATATGGGCCGTATCACTCGGATCGATCAGCAGCAAGGCCGGGTTAAAATTGGTGATGACAGTATTTACACCTACCAGAGAGCCATTGTAAAACAATACAGCATTATCAGGCACACTGGTTATCTTGTATGTTTTACCTGATCCAAGCAGTCCGTCTTCAGGATCGGAGCCGGTAAGTCCCGGAACGGCATACTGCAATCCCGGCGTGTTCTTGGTGTAGTTCTGGAATTTATCATCCGAATCAGGCAATCTTTCTATACCAAAGTTTACACCGGTTATATTGGAAGTTCCTGTGTTTACAGCAATGGCAACAACAGGAGAGAAAGCGCTGTTACCAATTCCTGCGTTATTATTGACACCATAAGAATCGCCAGTTGGCAGCCAGCCCGCCGGCAGATCCGCACCTGCAGGTCCGTTGTCACCCACATTCAGACTGGTGGTGGATAACCTGAGTGTGAAATTAGTTTGTATATCCACAGACGGAAATGAGAATGCACCACCCGCCGCTAATGTAGTGCGATATGCCACTTTTCCATTAGCATCCACCAGGTATGCATATACTGCCATACCGGTAATTACTCCCAGTCCTGAACCGTTTACAAGGTTATCGGCCAATGCGTTTGCGTCGTTGAATAAATTACCACTTACTGAGATCTTATTTTTTGCAATACCGAAGTCGAATGGCGCCAGGCAGGTTTGGGCGCTGGTGGCAGTAAAGCTATGCTGCAGTAAGGTAGTGGTGTGATGGAATGCCGGAACGCTTGCCGGATCCAGTTTGGTAACATAACACTGCGGGTACCTGAGGAACTGGATCTTGATATTATCGATATACACCGTATCTGCATCTGCAACGGCCCCATTGGTAAGGAAACGCAGGTAGGTGGTTGCGGCTGCATATTGCGTGATATCCTGGTTATAGATGGTTACATAGTTTGCATCTGTGTTGCCATCACCTGCAATAGTGAATACGGTGCCAAAAGTTGTACCATCTTTAGAAGCCTGTACGATCACATTTTTACCTGCAGTTAATGTTGCGCTCTTACGCCTGTAACTAAATGTAAGGAACGCGTAGGATGCACCGTTTAAATTTACCGTTCGGGTGGCCGAGCGGTTTGCATCTTTTAATCTTAATGCATAACCGAATACACCGTCTTTAATAATTTCAACATCGGTATTAGCTGCAGTCTGGCTATTGTTACAGAAACCCACCGAAGGATCACCAATATCGGTCCAGTTGCCGATCCAGGCTGCGTTACCATCGTTACCGGATGCACAGGTATTCGTTCCGCCGGTGCCGTCAAAATCATCGGCTACAAATTTTTCGGGATAGGTAATAAACTGGTAAGTACCTGATGAATCCACGATCACAGAATCTTTCAGTTCATTGGCTTCAGGAATTGTATTACAGTTACCATCCACATACAAATACACTTTTGCACCTGCAAACCCTGTACCGCCATCATTGTTGATGCCATCTTCATTTTTATCCCAGAAAGCCTGGCCGGCAATCACATTCTCGTTGAATGGTGCCGGACAAACGGCAATATCAACATATACAGTGGCCACATCACATACAATCGGTGTTGGTGTTGAGCATACATTATACTCGAAAGTATCTTTACCCACATAACCCGGGTTAGGCCTGTAAATAATAGTACCATTCGAATTTATGGATATTGTACCATGGCTCGGCTGCAACAGCGCTGTGTTGGTAACCGAAGTTGGGTCTATCACTGCCAGGAATCCGAAATCATTCAGCAGTACCGGAATCGTAACCGGCTGGTTAACCATGGTACGTGCATAATCATCGTTGGCAAAAATGAGTTTTTGCTTGCAGAAAGGCTGTATGGTTGAACCTACGTCCCAGCTTGGATTGGCAGCCGTTGCCGATGAAGGATCTTCACCATACACAGCAGCCAGTTTGGCCCCGTTACAGGTAAATATGGCGATACCACTCTGATCGTTATCATTCGGATCCAGTATGCGTTTATGATTAAGCGCATTCAGCGGATATGATACATCATAGCGCAGTCCGCACGGACTTAAAAGTCCGCTTGTTCCGCTTACATTGCCATCGTATTTCACATACACCGTGGTATTGGCTGTTGGTGTTACCCATACCGGGTTATCATTCCTGGTTCCGTCTGTAGAACCAGGTGCCCAGGCGATGGTGGCAAAATCCGTAAGCCTGTTCTCTGCAATCAGGTTGAAAGACCAGTCGTAGTCTTTTCCAACATTACCGCCGCCTCCGGGCGTATAAGCATCCACAATTTCGATGGCGGTAAATGATTCGCCGGTCGGGTTCACAAATTTATATGCTGCAGTGGCAGATAATGGCAGCGCCATCCGGATTACCGATTTAGCTGGTATGGTTAATGTGCCACTGGACGGAACTCCCGATGACCAGTTAATATTGATTGACCTGTTTAAACTGTTGTACAGCATGATGGCTGCCGTGTCTTTAATTGCAGTGCTGCTTCCGGTAGTTGGTACCGGTGAATAATAGGTATTTGAATACCAGGTTGCCGGATATATGGGCACATCCCTGGATGAATAGTTATCATTTCCTCCAAAATGCAATTCCACACCAATAGGTGCTGTGGCTGTTACAGTGGCGCCAGACAGTACACCGCCATTAACATGCATTACCTGGCCTTCATTAAGGGTGGCAGTTGTTTCCAGCGATCCGTTATTGTCCTTATCTATTTCCACAACCGTATTGTTTTCGGTTGCCCTTATAAATAATGATGAATAAGCAAAATCCTGGCTGTTATAATTCTGACCAACCGGTATGGTAAATGAAGTACCATAATCCACTGTAGGTGAAACATTCGTCTTCATACATTGCAGGCCTATAATAGATGGTTCGCCACACACCTGTGTTAAAGTGATCTGTCCGCTGGAAGTAACCTTATCCCTTCCATCATAAAATATATTAGCCTGTACCCTTGGGTTGGTTGGTATGGTATTATCGAGTACGATGCTGCCACCGGCCGGTATGATATCAGTTGAATAACCCGGTGCTATTCCGTTATACGGGTTACCATCGCCCCATACTTTGGTGGTGGATTGCTGCGGGTTCAGCGCATTTACTTCATAGCCGTCTTCCCATTCATCCCATACTATCACCATACCCGGATACGGGGCTTTGATACTGATCACCGTTCTGATATTATTGCTGGCCAGGGCAACACTTGACGAACTGTCCAGTGCAATACGGGCTTCGTTCTCTGAGAAAGGCATATAATACACATGGCTCTTGGTTGCCTCGGAACAAGGGTCGATCAGCAAAGGATTTACGGTAAAATAAACTGCTGCAGTAGCACAAAGACCCGTACTGTCGCATATCTGGTAAGTCAGCGTATCCTTTCCTGAATAGGTTCCGTTAGGAAGATAAACGATCCTGTTATTGGATACATAACCAGTACCATTATTAGGCTGCACAAATACTGACAGTGTGCTGGGCTTAATATTGTTGTTAGGATCGTAATCATTCGAAAGCACATCCACAGTAATAGGCGCACCTCCTGCACCCACTGCAGAGTCAGCTACAGCAACGGGAGCACAAACCAAACAAGTGGAGAAGTTAACCACTTCCGAGTTTTTGATGATATTTTCAAAGCCCTCATAGGCAGTGCCCATGATGGCAATATTACCAAAACCAGCCGGTATGGTCCAGGCATATTGATAGGTACGTGTGCAGGATGTTGAATCTACACAGGTTGCATTTACCGTGGTACCCGGAGGATTAAAATCAATCGTAAGCTTAGTGATATCAGTATATCCAAAAGGTGTGGTAACAACAGCCCTGGCATACATGGTAGTGCCGGGGTTGCCGCTTACCCTGATGCTTCCGCCGGGGTAAGGCGCATTGTAAATATTGAAGGATGTAATATCGATAAAAGTTGAAACCGGGAACAGGCTGATCCTGGATGGCTTGCTTACACTATGATATTGAATTTTGAAAACCACACCGGCCTGTGCAGTGGTAACCTGCAGTGCGATGGCCTGGCCATTTGGTACGGTAACATCTGCACCCAGTGTACCTGTCCAGGTTAATAATTGTGTAGCTGAATTATAGATCGGGTTGGTTAAAGTAATGATATTGGTTGTGCCATACTTTAATTGAGCAGTAATATTCGGATTAGCAGGCATGGTGCCACTTGTAATGCTTACATAGGTAAGTACCGATATGGTTTGTGCTTTGATCACCAGGTCTGCACACAATGCAGGCGTTTGCGTAAAAGTTACGTTGGTGGTGGCTGCAGAAGATAGGTCGGCAGTTGCTAATGTAGTGGTGATGTTAGTTGAAACCGGATCTATCCTGTCCAGCGTTTGACCTGTTGAAAGATACAGAGGTGCCTGAACCACCGCCGGATTGATGGTTACAATATGCGAACTTGTAACAGGGCCGTTACAACCGGTAGCAGATGCGGTGACCATGGAAGTGCCATTCCAGGAAGCTGTCCAGGTTACTGCACCGGTTGATGCGTTAATAGTATTTCCTCCGGCTAAACTGGCTGCATCAAGGCTATATGAAATGCCTGTATTATTGGTTGAAGTGGCAGTATAAGTTACAGTACCGGCAGCTTGTGTGCGGCTCGATTGTGCACCCATCACAAATACCGGTGTGCCTACTGTTGGTGTAATCGTTACTATATGAGATGCAGTTTTTGGACCGTTACAACCGGCTGCAGAGGCAGTTACAGTGGAAGTTCCACTCCAGCCTGCTGCATACGTAACCACACCGGTGGAAGCATTGATGGAGTTCCCGCCGGAGATACTGGACCCATCCAGCGAATAAGTTATACCTGTAGTATTGGTAGCATTGGCAGTATAAGTTACTGTTCCCGATCCCTGGCAACGGGTGGAAGTAGCACCACCCGAGAATACAGGAGTACCCACAGTTGGAGTAATGGTAACAGTATGGGTGCTGGTAACTGGTCCGTTACAACCTGCGGCAGCAGCTGTTATTACAGAAGTACCGGTCCACGAAGCTGTATAAGCAACTGTACCGGTTGTTGAATTAATTGAATTACCCCCAGAGGTGCTGGCTGCGTCCAGCGAATAAGTGATATTGGTTGAATTGGCAGCAGTGGCTGTGTAAGCAACCAAGCCACCAGCCTGGCAACGTGTTGAAGTGGTGCCCAAAGCAAAAACCGGTGCACTCACCGTAGGGATAATGGTCACGGTATGGCTGGCAGTTTTAGGGCCATTGCAACCTGTTGCAGTTACTGTAATAACCGAACTTCCATTCCAGTTAGATGCATAAGTTACAGCACCGGTACTGGCATTGATCGTATTACCCCCGCTTAAACTGGCGGCATCTAATGCATAAGAGAGCACAGCGTTAGTAGCGCTGGCTGTATAGGTTACGGTATTACCTCCCTGGCAGCGGGTAGATGATGAACCCATGCTAAAAGAAGGATTTCCAACCGTTGGTGTTATGGTTACTGTATGAGTAGCTGTTTTAGGTCCGTTACAACCAGCTGCACTGGCTGTAATCGTAGATGTTCCGCTCCAGCCGGCCACATAAGTAACGTCGCCGTTAGTGCTGTTTATAGAATTACCAGCAGAAATACTTGCAGCATTTAATGAATAAGTAATACCTGTTGTATTGGATGCACTGGCACCATAATTAACAACCCCTGCTCCCTGGCAACGGGTGGAGGTGGAACCAAGCGTAAATACCGGGGTTCCTACTGTTGGGGTTATAGTAACAGTATGTGTTGCAGTAGTAGGGCCACTGCAGCCAGCTGCTGTTGCTGTTATTACAGAAGTACCGCTCCAGCCGCTTGCATAGGTTACAGCTCCGGTTGAAGCATTGATGGAGTTTCCCGGGAAAGCATCCGTTGTTGCGTCAAGTGCATAGGTAATTGATGTGGACGCTGATGCAGTAGCAGTATATGTTACTGTACCGGCCCCCTGGCATCGTGTGGAGCTGGCACCCAGTGTAAATACCGGTGTACCCACAAGAGCATTGGTGGTTACTGTATGTGTGGCAGTTTTGGGGCCATTACAACCAGTCGCCGTGGCCGTTATAGTTGAAGTACCAGACCAGGTGGCAATAAATGTCACATCCCCGTTTGTACTGTTAATTGAGTTTCCTGCAGCAGTACTGGTTGCATCCAGGCTGTATGTCAGCCCTGTATTATTGCTGGAAGTTGCAGCATAACTTACGGTACCGGCAGCCTGGCAACGGGTGGAACTGGAACCCGATGCAAATACGGGTGTACCCACTGTTGGTGTAACGGTAACTGTATGTGTGCTGGTAACAGGTCCGTTACAGCCGGCAGCCGTTGCGGTGATCGTTGTTGTTCCAAACCAAAGCGATGAATATGTAAGCACCCCTGTGGTTGAGTTTATTGAATTCAGTACATCTGATAAAGCATCAATACTATACGTAATACCGGTGGTATTAGATGCTGTGGCAGTATAGGTAACAGAACCTGCCCCCTGGCAACGGGAACTGGTGGTACCCAGTGCAAACACGGGCGTGGTTACATTGTCGTTTGTTGTTACCACATGAGTGGATGTTTTGGGGCCATTACAACCGGTGGCTGTTGCAGTAATGGTAGATGCGCCAAGCCAGGCTGCATCAAATGTTACTGCACCGGTTGCGCTGTTTATAGTATTACCCCCTGCAAGGCTGGTTGCATCCAGGCTATATGTAATGCCGGTATTATTTGTGGCTGTGGCAGTATAGGTTACTGTAGTTGCACCCACACAACGGGTAGATGTGGCACCCAGTGTAAATACCGGGGTACCCACCGTTGGTGTAATGGTAACGGTGTGAGTGGATGTTTTGGGACCGCCGCAACCTGCAGCGCTCGCCGTAATGATGGTGGATCCTGTCCATCCGGCAACATAGGTTACATCGCCGGTGCTGCTGTTAATTGTATTTCCTCCTGTAATTGCAGCAGCATTAAGGCTGTATGTTATACCTGTAGTAGCAGATGCAGTGGCTGCGTAGTTTACTACGCCTGCGCCCTGGCAGCGTGTTGACGTGGCGCCCAATGAAAATACAGGTGTGCCTACCGTTGCCGTGGTTGTTACTGTATGTGAAGCCGTGGTTGGCCCGTTACAACCGGTTGCAGTGGCTGTAATAGTTGATGATCCGCTCCATCCGGCCGCATAGGTAACTGCACCTGTTGATGTATTGATCGAGTTACCCGCAAATGCCAGTGTGGTGGCATCCAGGCTATAGCTCATACCACTGGCACCTGCCGATGTGGCCGTGTAAGTAACCGTACCTGCGGCCTGGCAACGTGTGGATGCGGCACCCAATGAAAACACGGGTACCCCGATAGTGGATACGGTGTTAATGGTATGTGTTGCAGTTTTGGGACCGTTACAACCGGCAGCGCTCGCTGTTACGGTTGAGGTACCGGTCCAGCCGGCGGCAAAAGTTATTGCCCCGGTGGAGGTATTAAATGAGTTACCGGCGAAAGCCAGTGTGGTAGCATCCAAACTGTAAGTAATACCTGTTGCATTAGAGGCAGTAGCTGTATACGTAACAGATCCGGCTGCCTGGCACCGGCTTGAATTTGCACCCAGTGTGAACACGGGTGTACCCACGGTTGGCGTAATCGTTGCTGTATGTGTGGCTGTTGCCGGACCGCCGCATCCGGCAGCGCTTACTGTAATAATTGATGTACCGCTCCAACCGGCAGCATAGGTAACTGCTCCGGTAGATGCATTTATTGAGTTACCCGGAAATGCATTAGTGGTAGCATCCAGGCTGTATGTTAATCCGCTGGTATTAGAGGCTGTGGCCGTATAAGTAACTGAACCTGCCCCCTGGCAACGGGTTGAGGTAGCTCCGAGGGTAAACACAGGCGTGCCTACAGCAGGCGTAATCGTTACAGTATGTGTGGCTGTCGCCGGACCGTTACATCCTGCAGCAGAAACGGTTATTACTGTAGTTCCGGTCCAGGAAGGGTCGTAAGCCACTGTACCGGTAGAAGCATTAATGGTGTTTCCGCCCGTTAAGCTGGCGGCATCCAGGCTATAAGTAAGCCCGGAGTTATTAGCTGCAGTGGCGGTATAGGTTACCGAGGCGGCAGCCTGGCAACGGGTACTGGTAGCACCTGATGCAAATACGGGTGTACCCACAGCAGGGGTTATCGAAACTGTAACACTGCCTGCCCCGCTGCTCCAAACCAAACTTGTGTTATCCTGCGATCTTACGTAATAAGTACCCGCAGTATTTACAGTGTAAGAACTGGAGGAGTTAGCTGTACTTGTTCCAGTGGATGTTGTTTGCCAGTACCAGGTTTCTCCGGCCGGGGCCGACCCCGAAAAATTCATAGTGACACCCGGTGTGGCACATTGTGGCGAATTGGAAGTAGGATTAGCCGGGTCGGCGGGAACATTCGCATTGGTAGTGCCGGTAACCGTTACATCATCATTACTCCATACTGTACTGCTACTTTTAATATTGGTAACATAAAGCCTGAACGTTACCGCTCCTATGTTTGTAAAATTGCCAGAAGGCAGGTTTATTGAAGGGCTTTGAGTAGTAGTTGTGATTGTACCTGAGCTAATGTCGGCAGCATAGCCGTCGATGCTGGAACGTAAATGCCATTCAGTTGTTCCGGATGAGGGATCGTCTGTAGCAACTTGTGTAAAACTGATATTGCTTAAGGTTAAGGTATAACCTGCATTGGGTGTAATTGTAAACTGATTATATTGTCCAAGGTCGATCGCAGTAGCCTGGTTCCATTGTTTGTTATCAAATACATCAGACGTATTCTGGCAACTTGTATTAACTGTAGTGTAATTGCTGAATACCGCATTGGCCGGCTGGCTGTTGACAGCGCCATTGGGATTTGGGCAACCACCGGTACCGGTAAAAGAATATGTACCTAACTGAGCTGTAGCAGTAAAACTCAATAAAAACAGGAAAAGCCCTGTTAAAAGGGCGGCAAGCTGCTTTCGGTAAAAATTCCGGTTAGTAAATATTGGCTTCATTTTGCTTTATTTAGGATGCAATGGATAAAATTTATATACAAGCCGCAATACGGCTATTCTTCATATAATAAAAATAAACAGGTAACCCCGGCCATGTTTTTGCAGTTAGGGGCTGCACATAACCGGTAAAGTTGTGTAAGTTTGGTTTCATATGTTTGGATATTGGCTTGTATTATAAAACACCTCAACTATATAATCGTCTGTAAATCAAGGTATTTATGTATCATTCCACAAAAAAGATTGTAGAATAATAACTACATTAACGTATTTATTGTGTAATTAGTATTAATACTTGGTAATTTTTAGGCGTATTCTATCCACAATTCAATGTACACCCATGGTTTAATACGAAGCAGGCTTTACACATATTAGTTGCCGGATATAAGAACTGACAGTTATTAATGACATTGATACTTATCTTTAATTAGTTTTACAAAAATCATATTTACTTAATCGTCTTTCATAATTATAAGTAACCCCTATTTAAAAAATGGCCTTATCTGTTACTTTACTGATCATCATTGCTACCAGCATTATTTCTTTTACTGCATTTAACAACCAGCAATTAATGGATAAGCTTATTTTTTATCCGCCGGCTGTAAGCCAGCGTAATGAATGGTACCGGTTTTTCAGTTGTGGCCTGATCCATAAAGATATTCCCCACCTGTTATTCAATATGTACGCTTTGTATCTCTTTGGCCATGGGCAGGATTATGTGGATTTGAATGGCATAAAACACAGTACCGGGGTTGAGTCATTTTTTGTTGAAGTGTTTGGCAATTCCGGCTACTTGCTGTATTTCGTAATGTATGCCGGTGCCGTAGGGGCATGCCTGTTACCCACTTACAGTAAAAACAAAGACAACTATTATTACCGAAGCCTGGGCGCATCAGGCGGTGTTTCGGCAGTAGTATTTGCTAAAATAGTACTGGACCCGATCATGGGTATCGGGCTGGTTTTTATCCCCGTTTTCATTGCCGGCTTTTTGTTTGGTATCATTTACCTGGCCATATCTTACCAGTTAGATAAAAGCCATACCAAAGCAGTAAATCATTCGGCACATATCTGGGGGTCTTTATTTGGCGCTGTGTATATTATTGCCCTGTGCGAACTGAGCGGTAAATACCCTTTACTTCATCAGATGATTGAGCAAATAAAGAATATAGAACCCGGCCAGATCATTCATGTTGGTGCAAACTGATATGTAAGATCTGCCGGGTTGTGCCGGTAATCTTAAAGCGATCGTCAATACGCATACCCACCACCCAAACGATCTTTTTGTTCATCTCTATAACCCATGTCTTTTCCTTTTGGGTGAGTGATAATTTCTGATCGATAAAAAAGCGGCTGAGCTTTTTCTTTTTTGTCATTCCGAGTGGGTAAAAATAGTCGCCTTGTTTCCATTTGCGGAGAAGTAAAGGGAATTTGATCTGGGATGCATCAACCTGTGCTATATCATTTGTTTTTTGCAGTTTATGAACAGCAGAACTCAGCTTCTTTAATTTTAATTCACCTTCCCTGAACTCAATTGTCTTATCACAATTCTCTATAAGTATATTTTCTGCATGTGGTGCTTCTTTTATTGAAATATTAAGCCAGTTCCGGTTTTTAAGAACACGATGCGTTTCTGAATCAATATATTTTCCTGTATCAGATTTTAGCAACTTTATTATCTCACCAGTTTGATTTGAAGTAAAATTATAGTCTTTGAATATCTCGTAAACGATCGTTGCTAAAGGCTTTGCTTTAAGCAATTTCAGAACCGGAATATGTATTTCTGTTTCTCTTTTTACCAATAATTTGTCTTTGTGTTGTTGCACAGCCTGTTCATAAAGCATCTCAACTTCCTTAAACTTTGCAATGTTGTCAGACAAGTTGGTTTCAACAGCAGGAAAAACTTCTTGTATTGCCGGTATTAGTTTATTGCGAAAAAAATTACGGGTGTATTTATCAGATGCGTTGGAGGAATCTTCGACCCAGGAAAGGTTATTTTGATTGGCAAATTCTTCAATTTCTTTCCTGGTTGCAAACAATAATGGCCTCGTGATATTCGGCAGCATAAGATCATCAGACTTAGATATCCCTCTCAACCCTTTTATTCCGGTGCCCTTGAAAAAATTCATCAATAAAGTTTCAATATTATCATTCAGCTGATGAGCTGTTGCTACCCACCATTTAGGAGCATCAGGATAAATTGTGACTTGCCAGCCCGGCTTGATATTCATTTTCTCAGCGCTTATTTCCAGAAACCACCTATATCTCAACACTCTTGCGGTTTCCTGTGTCCCTGATCTTCTTTGCTTAGCAACTTCCAGTGTATCAAATTTTTTAACAAGCACTTCAACATTGTATTTTCCTCCTAAACTTCTTACAAAGTTTTCATCCCGTTCACTTTCCTCTCCACGTAATTGAAAATTACAATGTGCAATGATAAAATCACAGCCTGCCTGATGGCACAGTTCACAAAGTACCACAGAATCCACTCCCCCGCTAACGGCAAGCAGCAATTTATCCTTTGGATGAAAAAGGTCTTGTTCTTTAATGTATGCCTTAAATTTTTCTAAAAGACTCATTTCCGTTTGCGCTAAAATAAAAGTTCAATAATGATATGATGTACAAGTCCCGAAATAAATTCGGGATGCCGGTTTAACATCGTCAAGTGCATGACGCCACTGAAGTTGAATAAAGATCCGGTGCCGGGAACAAATAACCAGACACTAAACACTACAAACTTACTCTTCAATATCTTCCAGCGCAGCCTGTAATTCCATCCGGCTATGATGGTCGCCTGCCCGCTGCGCTTCCTCCATCCCTTTTTTATACACCCCGATGGCGGCGTTGTAATCCATTGCCCGTTCAAGCAATTTGCCCAGGTGGTAATAAGAACCCACATAACCAGGCTCTTTTTCCAGTATATTCCTGAACAGGCTGCGTGCCTCCTGGTCATTGCCCTCCTTGATGTATTCCAATGCCAGCGCATGCTGCAGGAAACTATCCCCGGGTGTTTCTTTTAAAAACTCCCGCAATTTTTCGATCCTGCTCATTAAACAATTATTTTTTCAGTTTTATTATCAATATATCTTCGCAACACTTATCTTTGCATTAGTTGCATAAACAACTTATTTTCAGATTTTAAAAAATTTGCTACATGAAGATCTTAGTTTGTATCAGTAAAACACCCGATACCACTGCAAAAATAGCCTTCGCCGATAACAATACGAAATTCGCTGCCGATGGCGTACAATGGATCATCAACCCCTACGACGAGTGGTATGCCTTGGTCAGAGCCATTGAACTGAAAGAAGCCGATCCTTCGACTGTGATCCATTTGGTTACCGTAGGTACTGCAGATGCCGACCCAATCATCCGCAAGGCCCTTGCACTGGGTGGCGATGAATCTTTCAGGGTAAATGCCGACAGCCATGATAGTTTTTATATTGCTTCTCAAATTGCTGAAGTGGCTAAAAAAGGTGGTTACGACCTGGTGTTCACCGGAAAAGAGACGATTGATTATAACGGATCTTCCATTGGTGGCATGGTAGCTGAATTGCTTGACCTGCCTTATGTATCACTGGCAACTAAATTTACTTTAGAGAGCAACACGGCAACCATTGTTCGTGAAATTGAAGGCGGGGAAGAAACAGATAAAGTAGCCCTGCCACTGGTGGTTAGCTGCCAGAAAGGAATGGCTGAACAACGCATACCAAATATGAAAGGGATCATGGGCGCCAGGAGCAAACCACTGACCGTAGTGGAACCTGTAGTGGTGGATACGCTCACCAGTGTGGCTTCTTTTGAAATGCCCCCTGCAAAGGCTGGCGTAAAACTGGTACCTGCAGATAACCCGGAAGAACTGGTGAGGTTATTACATGAAGAGGCGAAAGCGATTTAAAACTATCCGTAAAGCAAATCGGATACTTATCCGGACGGACTTACAGATATTAATTTCATAACAGTCTTTGATAAAAATGGCAAAGACAAAATTTATAAATTATGAGCGTTTTAATTTTTCTTGATCAGTCAGAAGGCCACATAAAAAAATCATCTTTCGAAGCTGCAAGCTATGGTGCTAAAGTAGCAGAGCTTACCGGTACATCTGCCGAAGCGATTGTATTGGGCAATGTTTCGGATGACCTGGCAAGTCTTGGTAACTATGGTATCAAAAAGGTACATACCGTTAAAAATGCTGCGCTAGACCATGTGGATGCACAGGTATTTACCAAAATCATTGCAGAAGCTGCAAAAGCGGTTGATGCCAAAGTGATCATCTTCTCGAATAATTTTAATGGCAAAGCCATTGCCCCCCGTTTAAGCGTGCGTTTAAAAGCCGGCTTGGTATCCGGAGCTGTTGCACTGCCCGAAACTGCCAACGGGTTCACTGTAAAGAAGAATGTTTTCAGCGGTAAAGCATTTGCCAACATCAGCGTTACCACCGATGTTAAGATCATTGCATTAAATCCAAATTCATTCAGTATAACAACAACCGGCGGCGCTGCAGAAGTTGCAGAATTTGCCGCAACCGTTGATACTTCCAGGGTGCAGGTAACATCCACCGATAAAGTGGTTGGTGAAATTCCATTGAGCGAGGCTGAGATTGTGGTTAGTGGCGGACGTGGTTTAAAAGGCCCTGAAAACTGGGGCCTGGTTACGGACCTGGCAAAACTATTAGGTGCTGCCACTGCCTGCAGCCGCCCGGTGGCCGACAGCGACTGGAGGCCGCATCACGAGCACGTGGGACAAACCGGTTTGGCTATCGCCCCCAACTTATACATAGCCATTGGTATTTCCGGAGCTATACAACACCTGGCTGGTGTAAACCGCAGTAAAGTGATCGTGGTTATCAATAAAGATCCTGAAGCGCCTTTCTTTAAGGCAGCCGATTATGGCATCGTGGGCGACGCATTTGAAGTAATGCCCAAGATCATTGAAGCTGTAAAGAAAATGAAACAGGCCTGATGCTGTATATCGTATTCCATAAAGCCCTTCCTGTACAGAAGGGCTTTTCTTTTTACATTTGTTACTCAACCTTTCTATTATGAAGCAAATATTCCTTTTTATTGCAATAATCAGCAGCAGCCTGGCTTATGCCCAAAAAAACTTTGAAGGATCAGTTACCTACCGCCTGCACTCCAATACCGGCGATAAACCTGATGCCGAGTTAAGAGTTCTCTTCGGCACCAAAAAGCTGAAGGTCATGTTCAAAGAAAAAGAGGAATATGAAAAGGAAGTTCTGATCATCAACTTAGATTCTGCCACCGTTCATGCGGTGAACTTTGAAACAAAAACCTATAAAAGAAGCACCCTGGCATTAACAGCCCCGGTGCAAAAAGCTGAAAAGAAACTGATCAGCGGCTACAGCGCCAGCCCCTACCAGCCCGAAAACACCGGCCTTAGCGGATTATTTGGCAGCTTACTGGGGGCATCGAATGTTGTATTTTATTTGGCAGACAGCTTGCACTACTATATCCCTGCTGCTTTTATTGGCAATAAAGAATTGCTGATGGTACAGCAGAACCGGATTGTTTTGGGGGCCGATATCCAGGTGGTAAGTGCTTTTGACCAGTTTGCAGACAGCAGTTCCAAAAAAGCTGCAACGGTTATTACCGTGGAAGCGACAGCTATAAAACCAATGACTGTTGATATCAATGAATTTGTGATACCGTCCGATTTTGCAGACCGGATAACTTTGCAGGAAACATACCCAGCTGACACTGCAGCAGTATATGTTGACACCGCTGTTGCCGTTGTTGATACCGCCATCATAAAACCGGTCAAAAAAGCGGTAAAAAAGAAACCTGTAAAGCGTTCGGCAGCTAAAGAAGGATCAACATCAAAAGCAATCCGAAGAAAAGGGTAACTATTGCATTTTAAGGCTGTTTTGTTTTTATATTTGTCTTTTATAAACATCGGTTAACAACCCAGGAAACAAGGCTGGTATGAAGAAAATTGAACTGGAAATAGTGGCGCTGTCGCATAGTATTACACAAACGCATTCTTATGCCGTTGTACTGGGAGAAGTAAATGGACTGAGAAGACTCCCGATCGTAATTGGCGGGTTTGAGGCACAGGCCATTGCGGTGGCGCTTGAAAGGATGAGTCCGAGCAGGCCCCTTACCCACGACCTGATGAAGAATTTTATGATGGCTTTTAATGTGGAACTGCACGAAGTGG
Organism: Ferruginibacter sp.; assembly: GCA_044226725.1. Taxonomy (GTDB): domain Bacteria; phylum Bacteroidota; class Bacteroidia; order Chitinophagales; family Chitinophagaceae; genus Ferruginibacter. Next base: position 34,567 of record JBGAGM010000002.1, read on the forward strand.
TGATCAACGACCTGCAGGAAGGTATCTTCTACAGTCAGCTGGTTTGCAGCTCGGCAAATGATACGGTGGAAATTGATTCACGTACTTCCGACGCACTGGCCCTGGCTGTACGATTTGGATGTCCCATCTACACATACGATAATATTCTGGAACAGGCAGGTATATTGATGGAAGACGACGGAAAAGCCAAAGCGGCAGCTCCCGTAACATCAGAATCGGGCGGAGCCGGCGACCTGAAATCTCTATCACTGGAAGAACTGGAAAGCCTGCTGGCAGAAGTGCTGGACCATGAAGATTATATAAAAGCTATTGCCATACGTGATGAAATAAAAAGCCGGAAGAATAAATAATGGATGATTCTTCAGATCGCTTATCAATTGTAGCTTTATAAACTGTATTTATTCCTGCATAAGCTGGTTTTCTAAAAATTATCCATATACAATTCTCCATTATCCATTATGATAAGTTTTCCCAATTGCAAAATAAACCTGGGCCTGCAAATTACCGGTAAAAGATCAGATGGATTTCACAACCTGGAAACAGTATTTTACCCTGTATCGCTGCAGGATGCACTGGAACTTCAACACCAAACCGTCAATGCCGCCGGAACTGAATTTACCTGCACCGGACTGCCTGTTGCGGGTGATCCTGCTGATAATCTTTGCTTAAAAGCCTGGCAGTTGCTCAAAAAAGATTTTCCCGGGCTACCAGCTGTAAAAATTCACCTTCACAAGGCTATCCCCATGGGCGCCGGGTTAGGTGGTGGTTCTGCAAACGCATCGTTTATACTGAAAATGCTGAATGATAAGTTCCGGCTCAACCTGTCAACCGGTCAACTGATCAGCTATGCCCTGCAACTTGGCAGTGACTGTCCTTTTTTTATTATCAACAAACCCTGCTTTGCAACCGGCCGCGGCGAAGTTTTAGCAGAAATATCAACAGATCTTTCTGCTTACAGTATTATCCTGGTCAATCCCGGCATCCACATTAATACAGGATGGGCATTTACGCAGATCACTCCTGCCCTTCCGGCAAAATCGGTAAAAGAGATTGTGCTGCAACCGGTTGATACCTGGAAAGCTGAATTGATAAATGATTTTGAGGCTCCGGTGTCGGTGGCTCATCCTGCTGTTAAAGCAATAAAAGATACACTATATGCAAACGGCGCCATCTATGCAGCCATGAGTGGCAGCGGCAGCACCGTATTTGGCATTTTCGACAGGCAAAACAATTTTACCTATCCTGCCACTGAGAACTATTTTATCAAAAGGATAAATTGACATATCTTGCATAAAATTATTACTCATTAATACGCTGTTAAACAAACCGTCTTTTCTCCACAGCAACCTTGATCTGCTTAACCATCGAGGATAATTTTTCTGTGCCTCCCTTTGCGGAGGTTATTTAGCTATTTCAACTTTCTTTTCTCATCTTTTTAATTTACGATCATGCATTCAACTATTGATGTATCATCCAACACACAGCAATATTTAAACCTCGAAGAAAAATATGGTGCACACAATTATCATCCGTTACCGGTGGTACTGGAACGCGGCAACGGAGTCTTTTTATATGATGTTGATGGCAAACGTTACTACGATTTTCTGAGCGGATACTCGGCTGTGAACCAGGGCCATTGCCATCCTGCCATTATTGCTGCACTCACAGAACAGGCGCAGAAACTCACGCTTACTTCCAGGGCCTTTCACAGCAACTTATTAGGACAGTACGAAAAGTACATAGCCACATATTTTGGGTATGATAAAGTGCTGCCCATGAACACCGGTGTGGAAGCAGTGGAAACAGCCATCAAACTCAGCCGCAAATGGGCCTATGAAGTGAAAGGCATTCCGGAGAACCAGGCAAAGATCATTGTATGTGATGGAAATTTTCATGGCAGAACAGTAAATATCATATCGTTCAGCAGCGATCCCACGGCTAAAAATAATTTCGGGCCTTTTGTGCCCGGATATATCTCTATTCCTCATAACGATCTGCCTGCCCTCGAAAAAGCATTGCAGGATGAACACGTAGCTGCCTTTCTGTTTGAACCCATCCAGGGCGAAGCCGGCGTGGTGGTACCCGATGAAGGTTACTTAAAAGGGGTTAGGAATCTGTGTACCGAATACGATGTATTAATGGTGGCCGATGAAATACAAACCGGGCTGGCACGCACGGGCAAAATGCTGGCCTGCGATCATGAAAATGTGAGGCCCGACATACTGATACTGGGGAAAGCTTTGAGCGGCGGAGTATTGCCCGTAAGCGCCGTGCTTAGCGATGATGAAGTAATGATGACCATCAAACCCGGCGAGCATGGCAGCACCTATGGTGGCAATCCGCTTGCCTGTGCAGTAGCCATGACAGCCCTGCAGGTTTTAAAAGATGAGAACCTGGCTGCCAATGCAGATACCATGGGCAATTTATTACGCAGCGAACTGCAAAAACTGAATTCGCCATTTATATCAACTGTACGGGGTAAAGGATTGCTGAATGCCATTGTTATTAAGCATGCCAACCCCGATGCTGCCTGGGAACTTTGCCTGGCACTAAAAGAAAATGGATTACTGGCCAAACCTACACACGGCGATAAGATTCGCTTCGCTCCTCCGTTGGTTATTACAAAAGAACAGGTGATGGAATGCGTGGGGATCATAGAAAAAAGTTTGAACCAAATGATTTAAACTGATAACGATAAGCCGCTGCAAATTCCAGCGGCTTTTTTATTAGCTAAAAAGTTAACTTAGTGATTCAATTATTTATATGGACACACACCTTCACCACAGTCATAAAGAAGAACATTTACAAAGCAGCGACCTGTTAAGGGATGTTGTAATTGGTATGAGCGATGGCCTTACCGTTCCTTTTGCACTGGCAGCCGGTTTAAGCGGCGCAGTAGACCAAAGCAGTATCATCGTGATTGCCGGCATAGCCGAAATAGCTGCCGGAAGCATTGCCATGGGCCTTGGTGGTTATCTTGCCGGAAAAACCGAGCAGGACCATTATGAAAGTGAGGTGAAACGGGAGTATGATGAAGTGGAAAACCTGCGGCACAGAGAAATTGAGGAAACCAGGGAATTCTTTGCCAATATTGGCCTTAGCCCTGCCCTGCAGGATCAGGCTACCGAGGAAATCTCCCGTGACAAAGACCGGTGGGTTGATTTTATGATGAAGTATGAACTGGGGCTGGATAAACCCGACCCGAGGCGTGCCACCAAAAGTGCGCTGAATATCGGCTTGTCTTATATTGCCGGGGGCATCATTCCGCTGAGCCCGTATTTTTTTATTGACGGTTCGGTAAATGCCTTAAAAGTATCTGTTATAGCCACCCTGATATGTCTTTTCATTTTTGGATATTTCAAAAGCAAAATGACCGGTGTAAATGCATGGATGGGCGCATTAAAAGTTACCCTGATCGGCGCTGTAGCAGCTGCAGCAGCCTTTGGTGTTGCCAAATTATTTGAGGGGCATTAGAATTTGTAATTGGTAAATATCGAATGAGCGGATGTGGGTTGCGAATAGAGAAAACGCGAAAATAGCGGAGCCCTGAAGTTAGAAAATCAATCGAAATTTCACATTCAAAATTGTAAATTCGATATTCAATATTACACCTGGTGCTTGTGATTGCTGCTGATATTCTCCATTGTCCATTCCACTTTCTTTTCAAAAGCATGCTTACGAACATGGCAATCCGTTTTGGTACAGATCTTACACGAAAAATCAAGGCATCCGTCTGAGTGTACAAACAACTCGACAGTCTCACCATACTCCTGCTTTACCAGATTTGATAAAGCATCAATTTCATCATGGGCCTGGTGTACATTCAGGTACCAGGGTACAGTAAGATGGCAGTCCAGGTGTATAGTGCTGCCGTATTTAATGATACGCAGGTTATGCAGGTCGATCCAGTTTTCCCTTCGGTTTGCGTTCAGCATCTCCACCATCTGTTTGAGCAGGCTGGCATCGGCTTCATCCATAATGCCGGCCAGCGAGGTACGTAATATTTTGTAGCCGGTTACAATGATGAAAATAGAAAGCGCTATGGCAACCACGCTGTCGATCCAAAGCAGGTTGGTTACCCAAATCAGTATCAATCCTGCTATAATTCCAAGCGTAGACCAGGTATCAGTTTGCAAATGTTTACCTGTTGATACCAGCGCCAGTGAGTTATTCTTTTTGCCTGTACGCACACAAATGGCGCCTGCAAAATAATTGATTAGCCCGGTCGCCCCAACCAGTATAAGACCATAATCAATTTTCCTGATGGTATGCGGATGAATGAGATTGTTGAAAGCTTCGTAGATAATGATCAGCCCGGCTATTGCGATCAGGGTGCCTTCCACTGCTGCAGATACAAACTCAGCCTTGCCATGCCCGTAGGGATGGTCCTGGTCTTTGGGCTTGGCAGAAACATAGAGGCTGTAAACACCTATCAGTCCGGCAACCACATTCACAATACTTTCAAATGCATCTGTCAGTATGGCCACCGAGCCCGTGAGGTACCATGCAACGATCTTGCCTGCCAGCAAAAGGATAGAAAGCGCTGCAATGCGTTTCTGTATCTTCAGATTATATAATGCTTTTTGCAATCCTGAAATTATTAGATGCAAAGATACAAAACCAAAAAGTATAAGCTGTACTTCAGCAATTACTGCAATGATATCTTTTTATCCGGGTTCGCATCTGCGAAAGAGTAAATATTGTTTCGGATATAATCATTATCTGCATAAGGGTTAAGCAAATTCTTTAACTCAGGTACATTACTAACAGCAAAGGATCTTGGTATGTAGCCCATTCCCCAAAAGCTGCCACGTTCCACCAGTAAACAAAGTTTTTCATCTTCTGTTATCCCTTCATCAATCAGTGCAAAAGTGGGCAGACTGGTTGCTAAAGCATCCAGCGCTTTTTTAATCCTGAGATTGTACACAGCCGGAGGTTCCAGTGCAGCTCTCTCTTCCGGCGAAAATGATGTTTTATCTATGAAGCACAATCTTGCGTCCAGTTCAAATTCTGATACCATATTCTTCAATAAAACCAATCCTTCATTCAGCAGGTTGAAATTATAAATATGCGGCAGGTGCTTTTTCTTTTTTTCAATAGCAAGGCGTATATATCCCTGGTTGTCTTCAAAAGAATAAAGTGCATATTTAATCAGGGGCTGCTTCTGACTTTTATTATACCTTGGCCACAATCGTTTTATCTCGGTGCTTTCCAGCACCAGCGCTTCCAGTTCTGTGGCACATTGTTTAAAAGTAACCCTGTGAATATGGCGAATAAAGTTCTGTCTTTTCAGGTCGGGGTCGTTATGTGTGAAATGGCTGCTCACCCTTTTTTTAAGGTTAACGGCCTTACCAACATAGATGATTTTATCTTTGCTGTTATGAAAATAATAGACACCTGGTTTGGAAGGCAGCTTATCAATCACCTGCTTATCCAGGTTCATCGGCAGCCAGTGTTCTGAAGAATTCCTTTTCAGCATCTGGTCAATCTGAGGCAGGGCGCCGTTTGCCAGCATACATTCAAAGAGTTTTACCGTGGCTTTGGCATCACCGCCGGCACGGTGCCTGTTCTCAACAGGTATCTTTAAGGCCCTGCAAAGATTACCCAGGCTATAGGATGGCAGGCCGGGGAATACTTTTCTGCCAAGCCTTACCGTACATAATTTCTTAGCGGTAAGATCATATCCTGACTGCTTAAGCTGGTGCTTTATAAAAGAGTAATCAAAATTTACATTGTGTGCCACAAATATATTTTCATTCAGCATCTCAAATAAAACATCTGCCACTTCATCAAATAAAGGTGCGTCTTCAACCAGGGCATTATCAATTCCAGTAAGTGAGGTAATGTACCCGGGAATATTTTGCATGGGGTTGATAAGCGTTTCAAAATGTTTTATCACCCTGCTTCCGTCATGAATGAACACAGATATCTCCGTAATACCATTACCAGCCGCATGGCCGCCTGTGGTTTCAATATCAACTATTGCGTAATTCATCAGGCATAAAAATACTAATTATTTTAGTTGTAACTATTTTTTCTGCCCCTGTTATTTATACCTGAACTTTGGAAAAAACGATTGACCATGGAAATAAGTGCATTCCCTTTTCAAACAGTTGACTGGACGAACCTTGAAGCAGAAACACATCCGGGAATAACCGGCCAGGCTTTATGGAAAATTTTCAACATGGGGAATATCCGGGTCCGGATGGTTGAATATTCACCCGGCTATTTTGCAGATCACTGGTGCATCAAAGGCCATATAATCTATTGCATCAGCGGGTCAATGATTACTGAGCTGGAAGATGGCAGGGAATTTCTTTTATCTTCAGGTATGACATACCATGTGGGGGATAATAGCGATGCACACCGCAGCCGTTCCGAACAGGGTTGTGCTTTATTTATTGTTGACTAGGTTTTCATCTTCAGCATGCGTGAATTTATGAACGGCATCCCTGTGCCTGATCATCTTGATGGCCTGTATCAAAGCAGTAAGTGCAAAAATACCGCCGATCACCCAGTTCAAATATTGCTGGCTGTTGGCAATACGCTGCACCAGCCATTTACCACCAAATATAAAAACGCAGTTACCTGCCAGGGTACCAAGCCCGATGCCAATGATATAGATGTTGTACTGGCTTTTTACGGGCTCCAGTATCTTCTTTGAAAAAAGAACCGTGCTCCACCCAAACCAAAATGGTATTTGTACCGGGTTAATGGCACACATAAACATGCCCAGCAAAAAGCGGTGCATATTATTTTGCAGCAACACATTCTTACCGGCTCCGCCTTCTTTGGTGGCTGCAATAAAACTGCCAACGGCCAGTGCAATGATGATAAGCAGTGTAAACCATTCCATTGCTTTCATCAGTTTTTTCTGCCTGCGCACCCAGTCAACACCTACCAGTGATATGCGTACGTAGAACATTTCCACCAATAAAGATCCTACTGAAAAATACATGGCATGGATTATACTCTCCTGTATGCCAATTTGCATGGCAGCCACATTTAAGGTACCCAATGGCAAAGATCCAAGGAAACTTATGAGCAGGCCCCAGAGAAATACACGTAGCAATTTTGGCATTGCACAAAGGTACTATCAATAACAGGAAAATAAATAGGTTTCAGCAAGCGGTTATTTTGCAAATACCGACAGAGAAACATTCAGGTTGTCTGACATGGATATGCTGCTTTCCCCCACACCAAAATCCCTGCGGTTGATCTTGAACTCACCATTAAAAACATAGCCGCCGTTCTTGGGCGTAGCGCTAAACCCAAACTCAATCGGCTTGGTGACACCTTTGATGGTAAGGTCTCCAAACATATAGAACCTGCCCGCAGTGCTGGAAAAAGTGACCTTGGTGCTTTTGAAATGCAGGGTTTTATAGGTAGCCACATCAAAGAATTCTGCCTTCTTTAAATGATCATCGCGGCTTTCATTATCTGTATTAATGGTAGAAGCATCCACAGTAACATCGAATACCGATGCAGCAGGGTTGGCAGGATAAAACTGAATATTGCCTTTCAGTCCCTTAAAATCACCACCGGTTTTAATACCAAAATTCTTAATTACAAAATGCACCCTGCTGTCTGCATCAACAGGAGTTAAAGATGACTGGGCAATACCCAGTTTGATTGTAAACACAGCTATTAAAAGTAAAATTCCTTTTTTCATTTTTATGATTTGATGTTTAAACAAGTTATTCAATTAACATACCGTACTAAAACAGGAATACTAAATTACCATTTTCTTAACAGCATTTAAAAATCCTTCCGGCACATATTCACTTTGAAAATTAAAAAAAGATTCAGAAAGCCGGGGGCAAACTATCCCTATCTTTGACAGCATCTTTTTATACTTGGTAAAGTGATCATCCATCATTGAAAAATCATTCGGCAGATATTATTATTATCGGAGGCGGCCTGGCCGGACTTGTAAGCGCTATCCACCTTTCAGGGCAGGGATTATCGGTTATTGTTGTGGAAAAGCATGCATATCCAAAGCATAAGGTATGTGGCGAGTATATTTCCAACGAAGTGCTGCCCTACCTCCAATACCTGGGCGCCGACCCAATGGTCACCGGGGCCAAAAAGATATCGCGGTTTCTCTTAAGTACCACCAGCGGCAAAACAACAGAAACTGTTCTCCCTCTTGGCGGTTTTAGCGTAAGCCGGTATACCCTTGATCATTTTCTGATGCAAAATGCCATAAAGAACAATGCTGCTGTATTACAGGATACCGTTACTGATGTACAGTTTCAGGGTGATACATTCCATGTATCATCCCGGGAGGGCCTTCATTTATCTGCTAAGGTGGTGATTGGCGCCTTTGGCAAAAGAAGTAACCTGGATGTGGCACTTGACAGGGATTTTATAAAAACTAAATCTCCGTTTGTAGGCGTAAAGACACATATGCAGGGTACGTTCCCGGAAGACCTGGTGGCTTTGCATAATTTTCGCGGGGGTTATTGCGGTGTTTCGCAGGTGGAGAACGGCAACCTGAATGTTTGCTACCTGGCCAATTATAAAAGTTTTCAGCAGTACAAAAATATCGATGCATTCAACAAGGAGGTTCTTTACAGGAATCCTCATTTAAAGCAGGTATTTGAAAGCTGCACACCTGTTTTTGAAAACCCCTTATCCATCAGCCAGGTTTCCTTTTCAGATAAAACAACTGTTCATAATCATATGCTGATGTGCGGTGATGCTGCCGGCATGATACATCCCTTAAGCGGCAATGGCATGGCTATGGCTATACACAGCGGCAAAATAGCATCCGAACTTATCCTTGATTACTTCAATAAAAAAATAAGGTCAAGGCAGGAACTGGAACAGCTTTACAGCAGGCAGTGGAACCATGAATTCAGGAAAAGAATAATCACAGGCCGGATACTGCAATCTTTTTTTGGAAAAGACAACCTGGCAAAAGCAATCATGTACGGGCTAACCCATATTCCGGGTGTTTTGCCGGCGATTATAAAGCAAACCCATGGCCGGGTTTTAAACGTACCTGTAGTATGAAAAACAGGATGATTTGTAATGAGCAACTTGACGACCTTGAACTGAAGGGGCAGCCACTTGAGCTGGCATTGCATAGCCTGGCATGGATAAACAAATGGCTGGGCAATAACCGGTCTGTTATTAAAGCGATATTGGCTCTTTACCAAAAACAGGACAGGCCGCTACGTATCATTGACCTGGGTTGCGGAGGCGGCGACCTTATCGCAGCCATTGCCAAATCGCTTCAGCAGCATAAAATTGAATTTACTATTACCGGCATTGATGGCAATGAGAATTCACTGCAGTTTGCGCAAAAGAAAAACAGTGGTTTTGATCATATTGATTTTATGCAGGCTGATATCCTGCATGAGGATTTTCAAATACCGCCTTGCGATATTTTAGTAAGCAGTCATTTTATTTATCATTTTTCGGAAGAACAGCTGGCAGACTTTTTAAGAAAGAACGCCCCATTAATCTCAACCGCAATTATTATCAGCGAACTGTGCCGCAACCGGCTGGCCATATTCCTTTTTAAATTCGGCAGTTTCCTGTTACCCATCAGTAAACTGGCAAAAGAAGACGGCTTACTGGCAATAAAAAGATCATTCAATAGAAACGAATGGCTTATTGTTTTAAAGAAGGCCCAAATAAACAGGTACCGGTTGCAATCAGTACCCCTGTTCAGGATCTTACTGACCATTTTGACAAGAGAAAAATAACATGTTAGTAAATACAAAATACCGCAGTACAGAAACAGAGATCATGGACGACCTTTTGATGAAAGGAGATATGCTGCAAAAAACACTGGACCAGATTGCCGCCATAAACCAGTGGCTGGGAGGCAACCAGGCAACCATCAATGGCCTCGGCACGTTATTACAAAACGAAGCTAAGGATATGCAGATCAGCATTGCCGACCTGGGCTGTGGCAATGGGGATATGCTGCGGGCAATTGCCGATTTTGGCAGAAAGAAAAACTATACATTTAAATTGACTGGCATTGACGCAAATGAATACACGGTAAATTATGCCAGGAAATTGTCGGCAGCTTACCCGGAGATCAGTTATATCAAAATGGATGTACTAAGCGATGATTTTTCGGGCATGGCATTTGATGCGGTTATTGCAACCTTGTTCCTTCATCATTTTTCAGATCAGCAAATTGAAAAACTCCTCTCTTCCATGGTACCAAAAAGCCGGCTGGGAGTGGTTGTAAATGATTTGCACCGAAACAGGCTGGCATATTATCTCTTTAAAGCGCTTAGTCTCTTTATTAAAAACCCCATGACAAAAAATGACGGGGCAGTTTCTGTTTTACGCGGTTTTAAAAAAAATGAACTAATTTCTCTAAGTAAAAAAATAACAAATTCAGTGAGTACCATCCATTGGAAATGGGCTTTCAGGTATCAATGGATAATTAGAAAAGCATGGCAGTAAGAATCAAAACAGTAGCAAAAAAATTACCGGCATACTCACGGGAAACAGCAGAAATATTGCCCCTTGTTGAAAACTGGCTGGCAGGACAGGATGAGCGCTTCATCCGCAAGGTGATAAAAATTTTCGGCAATGCCGGGGTGAGCAAACGATATTCCATTATGAGCCCTGACGAAGTGTTTACAAGCACTTCCTTTGAACAAAAAAATGATATCTATGTGCGTGAATGCACCAGGCTTGCAGAAGAAGCCCTGCAGGAAGCGCTGGATAAAGCAGGCTGGCAGGCCGGGGAAATCGACTACCTCATTACCGTAAGTTGTACAGGCATTATGATCCCGTCGGTGGATGCTTACCTGGTTAACCGGCTGCGCATGAAACAGGATATTGTACGGTTGCCTGTTACCGAAATGGGCTGTGCAGCAGGCATCTCAGGCATTATTTATGCCAGGAATTTCCTAAAGGCCAATCCGGGTAAAAAAGCGGCAGTGATAGCCGTGGAATCTCCCACGGCCACTTTTCAGTTAAACGATTATTCGATGGCCAATATCGTAAGCGCCGCCATATTTGGTGACGGGGCTGCTGCCATATTATTATCCTCGTGCGAAGCTGAAGAAGGGCCGGAAATTATTGCAGAGGAAATGTATCATTTTTATGATGCTGAATACATGATGGGCTTCAGGCTTACCAACACCGGCCTGCGGATGATACTGGATGAAACGGTTCCTGAAACCATTGCCGAACATTTTCCAAAGATCGTTCACCCCTTCCTGCAAAGGAACGATACATCCATTGAGGATATCAACCACCTGATCTTTCATCCCGGTGGCCGTAAAATTGTTCAAACCGTGGAAGAACTCTTTGGATCGCTGGGAAAAAATATTGACGACACCCGGGAGATACTGAAACAATATGGTAACATGAGCAGCGTAACCGTGCTGTATGTGCTGGAAAGGTTCCTGGACAGGAATTTACCGGCGGGTAATAAAGGATTGATGCTTAGCTTTGGGCCGGGCTTCACTGCTCAGAGCATTTTATTACAATGGTAAAAGAATTTGCAAATAAGAATTACTGGGCACTGGTACTGGGTGGCTCTGCCGGCCTTGGACTTGCATCTGCCAAAAAGATGGCGGCCCATGGAATGAACATCATCATCGTTCACCGCAACAGCAGGGCCGATGCAGGTATCATTGAAAAAGAATTTGAGGCCATTAAAGCAACCGGGGTTGATCTTATCTCTTTTAATAAAGACGCCATGTCTGTTGAAAAAAGAGAAATCATAATTCAGGAGATCCGGGAAAAACTCCGCAATAACGGCAAAATAAAGTTATTGCTGCACAGCATTGCCAAAGGCAATTTAAAACCAATGGTATCCGGGGAAATGGCAATGCTGCAAAACGATGACTTTCACCTGACGCTTGAATCCATGGCCATCAGTTTGTACGACTGGACAAAACTGCTTTTTGAAAATAAATTATTTGCAGCAGATGCAAGGGTTATCAGTTTTACCAGTGAAGGAAATAAGAAAGCCTTTAAGACCTATGCAGCAGTTTCTGCTGCCAAAGCAGCGCTGGAAGCCATCACCCGGAACATTGCATTGGAATTTGCCTGCTATGGAATTAAAGCAAACTGCATCCAGGCAGGGGTAACCGATACACTATCCTTCAGGATGATACCAGGGCACGAAATACTTGAACAGGCAGCATTACAGCGCAATCCGTTTAACAGGCTAACCACTCCCGGAGATGTGGCCAATGTTGTATACCTTTTGTGTAAAGATGAAGCTGCCTGGATTAATGGAACCACCATTATCGCCGATGGCGGTGAACATATAAACTGAACCATGACAACCAAAGCAATACTGGAAATGCTCCCCTATTCATCACCTTTTTTATTTGTGGATGAATTACTGGAAATAACAGAAGAAGGAGCATCAGGAATATACACTTACAGGCAGGATGAATATTTCTACAAAGGGCATTTTACAAACCTTGCCATTACGCCGGGTGTTATACTCACAGAAACGATGGCACAGATCGGTGTAGTGCCCCTGGGTATTTATTTATGCAGGGAAAAACTGGCTAATTCAGCCATGCCGCAGATTGCACTTACTTCTATGGAGATCAGTTTTTATGCCCCGGTTTTCCCCGGCGAAAAGGTTATAGTAAGCTCTCAAAAAAAATATTTTCGCTTCGGCAAACTCAGCTGCGATGTGGAAATGAAAAACAGCGAAGGTAAATTGGTGTGCAGCGGCAATATTTCAGGCATCATCAAAACTGCGCCCTGTGCGTGAGCGGGTGGTTATAACAGGACTGGGTGTGGTGGCACCAAACGGAACAGGCATTCCTGATTTTACTGCTGCTATCCGGAATGGCATTTCAGGAATTCGTTTTCTGCAACAACTAAAAGACCTTAATTTTTCCTGTTGCATTGGTGGCATTCCGGATATCTCAGCCAATTTTAAAGAGCAATACCTTTCTCCGCTTCAACTAAAGAACTTTAACAGTGCCGGTATTTTATACGGCTGTATTGCCGGTATAGATGCCTGGAGAGATGCAGGTTTATCCATTGACGAACAAAGTGATACTGACTGGGACAGCGGCACAGTGTTTGGCACCGGAAGCTCCGCTGTTGAAAAACTGCGTGAATCATTTATTAAAATTGATGCAGGCCAGGTAAAACAATTGGGCAGCACAGCCGTGCAGCAAACAATGGCAAGTGGTATTTCAGCGTACCTGGGAGGCATATTGGGGCTGGGGAACATGGTTACCACCAACTCATCGGCTTGTTGCACAGGAACAGAAGCCATCCTGATGGGTTTCGAAAGGATACAATCCGGCCGGGCCAAACGCATGCTGGTTGGTGGCTGCAGCGATGACGGGCCCTATATCTGGGGAGGTTTTGATGCTATGAAGGTGATGGCTTATAAATACAATAATGAGCCTGCAAAAGCATCACGCCCCTTGAGCGCCACAGCCAATGGATTTGTACCGGGCAGTGGCGCAGGTGCATTACTGCTGGAATCGCTCGGCAGCGCCCTGGCAAGGAAGGCAAAAATTTACGGAGAAGTTTTGGGAGGCGCTGTCAATGCAGGCGGCCAGCGAAAGAGTGGCAGCATGACGGCACCCAACAATGAAGCTGTACAGCGTTGCATCAAAGAAGCAGTTAGTAATGCCGGCATATTACCCGGAGAGATCGACCTGATAAACGGTCATTTAACGGCAACCGGCAAAGACAGTGCTGAAGTGAGTAACTGGGCAATTGCCCTGAACAGGTATGGCAGCGGCTTCCCGTTCATACACTCGCTGAAAAGCATGACAGGCCATTGCTTAGGTGCCGCAGGCGCCATAGAAAGTGTTGCCGCTATTTTATGTTTAAATGAAAATTTCATCTTCCCTTCCATTAATTGTGAAGATGTGCACCCGGATATTGCTGCCATCATCGATCCTCAAAAAATACCCCGGCAGGTTCTGAAAAATGATAAATTGCAGGTAGTTGCCAAAGCCAGCTTTGGATTTGGCGATGTTAATACCTGTATCATCTTTAAAAAATATTGTGCATGACAGAAGCAGAAATAGCAGAGAAACTAAAGGGCATTGTTAAACCCTATGTAAAAAATGAAGAGGCTTTCAGCAACCTGGATGAGCAAACAGATTTCCTGAATGACCTCAGGATCAATTCGGCTAACCTGGTGGATGTGATACTGGATATAGAAAACGAATTCAACATTATCATCGACAATGAATCGATGGAGAAAATGCTGAATGTAAAAACTGCTATGGATATCATTAAAAGTAAACTGGCGGAGAATGACGGGCAATGATGTGGTTGATATGCTGTTGGCAGCTGCCGAAAGTAACTGGCAAAGAAAGGGCTTTGCTGAAAAGCTTTTTACCAGCCGGGAGCAAAGCTATATCAATGGTTCGGCCAATCCCTTCGCAATGACCTGGAAATTATGGAGCATGAAAGAAAGCGCCTACAAACTCTTTTGCAGGCTATATGGCGGCCGCTTTTTTGCACCTCAAAAATTCACCTGCACACTGCTAAACGCCGGCAAAGGATTGGTAACATTTCAAAATTTTAGTTGTCACACAATTACCCGCACAACAAAAAACTATGTTTACAGCATAGCACATTGGAACGATTCTGCAAATGCAGGCTTTATCAATAGTTTTTTTTACCTTCCTCAAACAGCTTATGAAGGGCAGCAGGAGTATATCCATAAAAGAATTATTGAGTACTATCAGTCCGTGTATGGAAACAACAATACAAATATTAGTATATCAAAAGACAAAAACGGCATACCCTTTTTAAAGCAGGGCGATAAATTACCGGTGCCGTTGTCCATAACGCATCATGGAAGGTTTGCCGCTTTCACCATTAACTAACAATTATGAACAGGTTTGCAGATTTCGTAAAAACACAATTAAAAGCAGATAAGAGATTGATCATGCTGTATGTGATCATTTATTTCGCCTGGGGCATGGGCATGAATTATTTTGGAAGTTATATGCAGATAGCAAAGTTTACTTACTGGTGGCAGGTGATCACCTGTTATATTTTATACATGGTACCCATTTCCCTGCTGCTGCGCAACCTGCCTTTTCATGCACAGTATGCCTATGGGCTGGTGGCGATGGGGTTCCTTGAATTTGGCGGCTATGCCCTGCGCAGTTCCTATGCTTATCCCGATAATATACTCGATAAACTCTTCAGCCCGCAAAACTTCAGCCTGGGCATGGCGCTGTTCTTTGCCCTGTATTTCCCGCTGGGCAACTGGGGTGTTGGCAGGGCCTATTCACTGATCTTCAAAAAACAACCGGAAGCTTAAGCAGTTAAGGGATGTTTGCATCTGCCTGTCGTATCGCTGCAAAATGGGCTTTGGTTTCAGCCATGAATTTTCTTCCCTTTTGATAAGGCCAGGGCTTAATGCCAATGCTGCTGTTGTATTTGCTGATTTGGTACAATGCCTTCCAATGTTTTAATATTTCTTTGTATGCGCCCGGCAAACTGTAACCTGTGTCATAAAAATGATTGGGTTCGGCGCCACAGCCATTGTATTCCAGTATGGAAAAATTCTTTCCGTTCTTAAGGTCTTCCACGCTACTGCACATGATATCGTAACGGCCATAAAAAAAATCGTTGATGCCCAGGCTGATCTCATCAAAAATAGCAACCAGCTTATCATCAATATGTTCCTTCAGGTCGATGAAGTGGGCCCCGCGGTTGTGGTTACCTGCATGGCTCAGCATATATTTTTCACCTGCCGGTAATATGGTTTGCAGGCGGGCCGAATGCCTGGCAAACATTTCTTCCTTTCTTTTGTTTGCTTTGGGATGTTGCAGTATCAATGCCTCCAGCGTATCCTTTCCATTGCCGGTAACCTGCAAAGGTATTTTATGCAGGAAGCCGGTAACCCTGCCTTTTTTTTCCTGCGGGTGCCTGATGTAAAAGGCGCTTACTTCCATGGGATATTGCACCATGGCCTGCACAATATAATCAACAGGTACTTTTTGATGATAGTTTTTCAAAGCAGCCTCATCATCAATTTTCCTGAATAGAATTCCCTGGCAGGCGATATCGGGCTTTACAATAAAGGGATATCGGATGCCGCTTTTTTCCAGTGCCGATCTTACGCTATTGAAATCATCTGCTGGTAATACCTTAAAAGTAGCGGGGTATAAATGCCGGGGGAGCAGGTTGTACATTTCCATCTTCGTCTCCCCATCCATACCCCCGAAAGTGATCTTTGGATTGCTGGGCGTAAAAAACCATACAGCACGGGACTTCAGCATATACCATACCCAAAACGGGGCAATTGGTGCATACAGCAATTTAAAAGGCCAGGCTTCCCAGTTTGTAATTCTTTTAAAGAGTTTCTTCACTGCCGCAAAGATATTTAAAAGAAATCTGTTTCACCAAAGCCGCCAGGGCTCCGGCGTTTTTCCCCGCATACCTGGCCACGTAATGAGAGATGGCATGAATAACTTATTTTTGCATAAAGCACTATCGCTTTTTAACTAACTTTCAGGGATAAAAAAATATTGTATGCATGTTCCAACAATGGCAGAGATGATGGCAAAGGGCGAAAGTCCGGAAGTTTTATTTTGGGTGGGCTGTGCCGGCAGTTTTGATCAGCGGGCACAAAAAATAACCAAAGCTTTTGTAACCATTTTGGATAAAGTGGGTATCAACTATGCCATACTGGGAAAAGAGGAGATGTGCACCGGCGACCCGGCCAGGCGTGCCGGCAATGAATTCATGTTCCAGATGATGGCTTACCAGAATATACAGGTGCTGAATGGTTATGGTATCAAAAAAATAGTTACTGCATGTCCGCATTGTTTCAATACATTGAAAAATGAATATCCCGAACTGGGCGGCAATTACGAAGTGATACACCATGCAACATTTTTGCAACAACTGATAGATGAAGGAAAGATAAAAATGACAGAGGGCGGAAGTTTTAAAGGACAAAAGATCACTTATCATGATAGTTGTTACCTGGGCCGTGCCAATGATATTTATGAAGCACCCCGGAAAGTGCTGGAAGCATTGGATGTTTCGCTGGTAGAGATGAAACGCTGCCGCAGCAATGGCTTATGCTGTGGCGCAGGTGGTGCTCAAATGTTCAAGGAAGAAGAAAAAGGAGCAACACGTATCAACATTGAACGCAGCAATGAAGCTATTGAAACCGGAGCTACCGTAATAGCAGCCGCCTGCCCTTTCTGCAATACGATGATGATGGATGGTGTAAAGAACAGCAATAAAGAAGACGAAGTAAAGGTGCTGGATATTGCAGAGCTGGTAGCAGCATCAATGAACAATTAAAAACCTGCCTGCCGGCAGGCAGGTGAAGAATTAAAAATGAATTTAGATTTTACAGAACATATTCCTGGGAACTTTGCTGACAGTTCCCGTGTGTGGATATACCAAAGCAGCCGTTTATTTTTTATAAGTGAAGCATTGGCAATGGAAGAGATGCTGAACGAATTTGTGGCTAACTGGAAAAGCCATGGCACCCCTGTAAAAGGTTATGCTAATTTGTTTTTCGGGCAGTTCATAGTGATCATGGCCGATGAAACTGCCAGCGGCGTTAGCGGTTGCAGTACCGACAGCTCTGTGCATCTTATTAAATCAATAGAAGAAAAGTATAAGGTACAGATGTTCGACAGGCAAAACCTGGCCTTTGTGGTAAAGGATAAAATTCAGCTGTTGCCCCTTAACCAGCTGGAATATGCAGTTGAAAATAATTTTATTACAGCCGGTACATTGTACTTCAACAATACAGTTTTAACCAAAAAGGAAATGCTTGAAAGCTGGATCATTCCAGTTAAAGAAAGCTGGCTGGGCAAACGATTTACTTTTGCTGCAACTTCTTAAGCAGCGCTTCCCTCCCCGATTTCTTTTCTTTTTTCTTAAAGCTGTAAGCAATGGCCAGCCTGTAATTGCGGGTATTGGTGGTGCTGTAGCTTTCCAGGTTAAAATTACTGCCGTACGTAAAGTACCTGTTCTGCTGCTGGCGGAAAGGATCGATGATATTAAGCGTTACAGTGACCTTCTTTGCAAAGAATTTCTTCTGCACCCCGATATTCATGCTCAGTGTATTTCTTACAGATCCCTGCGGATTTGCAAAGCGGTTGAAGGTGAAACTGGCATTGGCGTTAATAAGATCGGTGAACTGGTAGCTGCCATTCAGTGTTGAGTAAAAAGATCCCCCGTTCCTGAAATACCTTACTGCACGGTCGTAAGCGCTGTACACATTATACGTGTAACCAAAACTAAGATTTGCTTTTGCTTTTTTGGTAAATGTGTACCCGCCCCAGGCGCTGGCTTCATATTCTTTACGGCCGCTTATATTTTGCCAGGTGGTAAATGTGGTTCCGTCGGGCTGCAGGGTTCTGATGGAACTGTAAATATGCTGCAGCGCATTGTAACCCGCCGAAATATTAAAATTGTACTTCTTATTCCACTTACCAAATATCAGGTCGAAATTATCGGCATAATAAGCCTGCACGTATGGATTGCCCGAACGTGTATTGTAGGGGTCGGCATAATCCAGGCTCGGGTTCAGCTCGTTCAGCCTGGGCCTTTGCACGGTCCTTTTATAACTGAAGGTTACGCTGATGTCATTACTCCATTTTTTTACCAGGTTGGCAAAGGGCAGCATGCTCCAGTAACTGTTCAGGTAACGGTTGCTGTTGTTTTTAATATCGAAATGCGTTTGGGTATACTCAGCCAGCACCCCCCCGTTGATATAAAAATCAGTCATAAAATCGTACCGGGCCGAAGCCCTGATACCAGTTATGGTTTGATGAAAAAGAAAATCATTGCTGAGCAGGTCGTTTGGCACAAAAACATTGTCAGGCTTTTTCATAAAAGCCGTGTTCAGCACATTGTGGTTATTGTACCGTGTATAACTGGCCCCGGTACTCAGCGAAGTTTTTTTGCCCAGTGGTTTGTCATAATTCACCCGCAGGCTCAGGTTGTTGTTCCGGCTATAGGTATTTTGTTCCTGTGTTGAATCTGAACCGGTTGCTGTGTTATCAGGGTTCAGGTATTGCTGGTAAAAATCACGCTCGTTATTATTGGCATTAAAATTAAATCCGCTGATAAATTTCAGCAGTGTCCTGGGATTTTTACCCTTAATGCTGTAAGTAAAATTAAAAGCAGGGCTCCAGCTTTTGTTGCCGGTGCCGGTTATGCGGTTGCTAAGCTTATATACCTGGTTGTACCGGTCCAAATTACTGTAAGTTATCTCATTATCGCTGGCAGCATTGCTGCTGTTATACTGAGCCGTAACGTTCATGCTCTGTCTTTTGTTAAAATCGTAATCCAGGCTCAGCCGTACATTTGGCCTGCGGTTGCTGCTGCCGTTTGCACCATTGGTATTAAAATAGTTTGATGAGTCGGTATAAAAATTCTGGCGGTTACTGTAACTGCTTCCGGTATATTCACCATATCCAAAACCGGCAGAGAAATTCAGCGCCAGTTTATTTCTCCGATAGGTGATATTCATACTTACAGCTGCCTCGCCCCTGGTTCCGTAATTGGCATTGACCCTGCCGCTGAATCCAACCTTTCCCTTCTTGGTCACAATATTTATCACGCCTCCCCGCTCGTTTGCGTATTGTGGCGGGGGCGTTGTCATCACTTCTATCTTTTCTATCATGCTGCCGGGCATACTTTCCATCAGGTCCTGCAATTGCTTACTGTCAAGTTCCACTGGTTTATCATCGATCAATATCTTCACCTCCTTTCCACGCAACAGCACCTTGCCATCATTGTCCACATTCACCAGCGGTGTTTGTTTTAGCAGTTCGTTGGTGGTGGCGCCGGAACTTAAGGCCGATTCTCCCGTATTGAAAATGATCTTGCCGTCCTTGTTTTCTATCAGCGGTTTTTCTGCATACACCACCACTTCGTTCATCGTCTTCTGATTCTTATTCAGCTTAATATCATTCAGGTCAAAATCATATCGCTCAGCCCTGATATAGATACTGTCGATATTCATCGTGCTGTACCCCGCCGATGTAACCTGCAGCCGGTAATATCCAAAAGCAAGTTTGTCAAAAAGGAATTCACCATTCTTCTGGCTAAGCTGGTTCAGGGGATGAGTTGTATCCGAAAGCAGTGTTATTTTTAGTGCAGCTCCTTCTATGGCCTTGCTGTTATCTGCATCCAGGATATTGCCAATAATGATGCCGCCAATTGGCCTGTTATTTTGCGAAAGGGCAGGTAGTACAAAAAACAGCAGGGTGGTAAATATTGCTAAATTCTTCATATTTGAAGCGCAAAATTAAACATTGAAGCCCGGCCGGGTCGTAAAATTATTTAAGTGGTAATCGTTTCCGGCACTGGTTTATATGGGATAATTGCCACTAAAATATTTTCTTATGGTGGTTTATGCCAGTATGCTTATTTTTATCCACCAAAAAATTAAATTTATGAAGAGAATTGTGATTTCGATTATTTTAGCCGGCTCCGTGCTGTTACCTGCTGTCAGCCATGCACAAACAGGTGTGGATCCCGATCCGGTGCAAAGCGCCAAAAACAGGGCCAGGGCTGCTGAACAGGAAAAGGCAAGGGCTGCCGAGGCCGCCAAAAATGCACCGGCTCCTGCTGCCGGCACAAAGAATGGCCCTGTAACCGTAAGCGGTCCTTCTACCGTGGTGGGTGCTGCAGATAATGATCCGGATAAAAGGAAGTTCATCGATCCGGCCAATATGGACCCTTCCGTGAAACCAGGAGATAACTTCTATCTATATGCAAACGGGGCCTGGATAAAAAAGACTCCTATCCCCGCTTCAAAAACCCGTTGGGGCAGTTTTGATGCACTTGCCGAAGAGAGCTCACAGGCATTAAAGGGTTTGCTGGAAGAAGCTTCCAGGGAACGTAAGGAATCGAAAGAGGAATACAATGCGAAATATGGCGCTAACATGAGCGAACTGATGAAACGTGTGGGCGATTACTATGCCAGCGCTATGGACAGTGCTGCTATTGAAAAGCTGGGTTATAAGCCCATTAAACCTTACCTGGATGCTATCACGGCACTGAGCTCAAAAGTTCAGGTATTAAAATATGCAAATACCCTGCGTGCACAATCGGTTAGCTCTCCCTTTTACCGCATCGGTGTGGGACAGGATGCCAAAGATGTAACCAAATACATCATCAGTATTGGCCAGGGCGGAACCACCTTACCCGACCGTGATTATTATTTAAAGAATGATGCCCGCAGCCAGAAAATAAGGGAAGACTATACTGCTTATATCACCAAACTCTTCAGTCTTACAGGCGAAACCAGTGTGAATGCCATGGCAAAAGCGGTAACCATCATGCAGATTGAAACTGCAATGGCCCAGGCACAGATGAGCCGTGTTGAAATGCGTGACCCCAATAAACTTTATAATAAATTCTCGATAGAAGGGCTGACTGCTAAAACACCTAACCTGAACTGGGCAACAATTTTGCCTGAACTGGGCTACAAGGTTAAACAGGACAGTGTGAATGTAAGCACTCCAAGATTTATGGTGTTCCTGGATTCTCTGTTGAACAAAGTTTCGCTGGACGACTGGAAGACCTACCTGAAATGGGGTGTGCTGAAAGATGCTGCACCCTTCCTGAGCAGTGCTTTTGTGGATGCAAACTTTGCCTACAACCAATCGCTGAACGGACAAAAAGAACAAACCCCGCGCTGGCAGCGTATGAGCGGACTGATAGACCGCCAATTGGGCGACCTGCTGGGTCAGTTGTATGTAAACCGTTACTTTAACCAGGCTGCCAAGGCACGTATGCTGGAACTGGTAACCAACCTGCAAAACACATTTGACAGCCGCATCAAAAAGCTCGACTGGATGAGTGAGGCTACCAAACAGCGTGCACTGGGCAAACTGCATGCATTCGTAAAAAAGATCGGTTTCCCGGATAAATGGAAAAATTATGACGGACTTGAAATAAAAAGAGATGATTTTTTTGGAAACCTGCAGCGCTGCAGCCAGTGGCAATACAATGAGAACATAAGCAGGCTTGGCAAACCAGTGGACAAGACCGAATGGGGTATGACACCGCCAACGGTGAACGCATATTACAGTCCGCAAAAGAACGAGATCGTATTCCCCGCCGGTATCCTGCGCTTCCCCTTCTTTGATTTTGATGCAGATGATGCCATCAACTATGGTGGTATTGGCGCTGTGATCGGCCATGAAATGACCCATGGTTTTGATGACCAGGGCCGCCAGTTTGATGCCGATGGAAACCTGCAGGACTGGTGGACAAAAGCCGATGCTGATGAATTTAAGAAACGTGCCGATGAAGTGGTGCAGCAATATAATGGCTATGTCATTTTAGACACTATGCATGTAAATGGTAAATTAACTCTGGGCGAAAACCTGGCCGACCTGGGTGGATTGAGCATTGCCTACGAGGCATTTAAAAACACCAAACAGGGACAGGGCACAGAAAAGATCGATGGCTTTACACCTGACCAGCGTTTCTTCCTGAACTGGGCACAGGTTTGGCGTAATAATATCCTTCCTGAAGCAGCAGCCCAGCGTATCTTAACTGATAACCACTCGCCTGGCATGTACCGTGCCAACGGGCCGCTCACCAATATGGAAGCTTTTTACAAGGCATTTGATGTAAAACCCGGCGACAAAATGTATAAAGCGCCTGAAAAAAGAACCAGGATCTGGTAAAACATGACATTTTTAATATTGAAACGCCCCGGTAAACCGGGGCGTTCTTTTTCTAGATACATTGCACAAGTTGTATTTTATTGCAACTAAACAATATGCCTGGTGCATGGCTGGAGCATGGCTCCCGCATAGCTGCCGCATAGTTGGAGCATGGTTGAAGCATGGTTAAAGCATGGATAGTACCCAAAATCGCTGTAAATGCATCATGATAACTTCCTTCAAACAAAAGGTAAAAGATGCCGCATTACAATAACAAAACGCCTGTCATCCTGTCATATTGTTTTCAATTGCATTATCTTTGCTCTTCTAAAAAAAGCGCCGGTAAATGCTGAATATGACTGCAAATAAAGAACATGATGAAGCAAGGCAGGGAGAAGCATTTGCCCCCTTTGCATTTAACCCTAATCATTACAAAAAACACTTCTATATTGAGAGTTATGGCTGTGCCATGAACTTTGCCGACAGCGAGGTGGTGGCATCCATATTACAGGAACATGGCTTTGGGGCCACCAATAATTATCAGCAGGCCGACCTCATTTTCATCAATACCTGCTCTATCCGGGAAAAAGCCGAGCAAACGGTTAGAAAACGTCTCACAGAATTCAAACAGCTAAAAAAACAAAAACCGGGTATGCTGGTTGGCGTGCTGGGCTGCATGGCCGAGCGCCTGAAAGCGCAGTTCCTGGAAGAGGAAAAACTGGTGGACATGGTGGTGGGACCCGATGCTTACCGTACCCTGCCCGGGTTAATAGAAGAAGCAGAGACCGGCCAGAAAGCCGTGAATGTACTACTGAGCCGTGATGAGACCTATGCTGATATTGCACCCATTCGCCTTAACAGCAACGGGGTTACTGCTTTTGTAAGCATCATGCGTGGCTGCAACAACATGTGTTCATTCTGCGTGGTGCCTTTTACCCGTGGCCGGGAAAGAAGCCGGGATGCTGCATCCATCATAAACGAATGCAAAACATTGTTTGAACAGGGATACCGGGAAGTGACACTGCTGGGGCAGAATGTGGACAGTTATTACTTTGCAGACGATACATCACGAACAACAGACAACGGTCAACAAACAACCAACCACAAACAACCAACTATTGTAACTTTCGCAAACTTGCTGGAACAGGTAGCATTGATCTCTCCCCTGCTGCGTGTCCGTTTCTCCACTTCGCATCCTAAGGATATTACCGATGATGTTTTATATACTATGGCTAAGTACGAGAATATCTGCAACTACATACACCTGCCCGTACAAAGCGGCAGCAGTCGTGTATTACAGATGATGAACCGTACTTACAGCCGTGAATGGTATATTGCCAAAGTCAACCGCATCCGGGAGATCATTCCCGATTGTGGTATATCCACGGATATGATCACCGGCTTTTGTACCGAAACAGAAGAAGACCACCGGGAATCCTTAAGCCTGATGGAATACTGTAAATACGACCTGGCCTATATGTATTTTTACAGCGAAAGGCCGGGGACCCTTGCTGCCCGCAGGTTTGAAGATGATGTGCCGCTGGAGGTAAAGAAGAGAAGACTGCAGGAAATGATCGATCTGCACCGCATCCATTCTTTACAAAGTATGCAGCGTGATGTGGGCAAAACATTTAAAGTACTGATCGAAGGTGTATCTAAAAAAAGTGAGAACGATCTGTACGGAAGAACAGACCAGAACAAAGTGGTTGTTTTTGAAAAAGGAAATTTAGCCATAGGAGAATACGTCACTGTAAAAATAAATACATGTACGGCAGGCACACTGCTGGGAACAGTAATTAAATAACTAAACAAAACACTTAGCACAGGTTCGTGCATTTGTGTCTTCGTGGTAAAAAATAACATGGAACTACAAACAATAAAAAACCGTTTCGGTATCATCGGCAATTCGCCGGGCCTTAACCATGCATTGAACATTGCGGTGCAGGTTGCCAATACCGACCTCAGTGTGCTCATCAATGGCGAAAGTGGTGTGGGTAAGGAAGTCTTTTCACAGATCATCCACTCCTTAAGCGCCCGTAAGCACAATCCTTTTATTGCAGTTAACTGCGGGGCCATTCCGGAGGGTACTATCGATTCGGAATTGTTTGGGCATGAAAAGGGATCTTTTACCGGTGCCGTTGACAGCCGTAAAGGTTATTTCGAAACGGTGAATGGTGGCACTATTTTTTTAGATGAGATAGGCGAATTGCCCCTGGGCACACAGGCACGTTTATTACGGGTGCTGGAAGCGGGCGAATACATCCGTGTGGGCAGCAGCAAAGTGCAAAAAACAGACGTACGTGTTATTGCTGCCACCAATAAGGAACTGATTGAACATACACAGACAAACCGTTTCAGGGAAGATCTCTACTATCGCTTAAACACTGTCCCCATCAGGGTTCCGGCATTAAGAGACCGAAAGGAGGATATCTATTTATTGTTCAGGAAATTTGTAACAGATTTTGCCGACCGCTACAAAGGCACGCCCGTACAGCTTGATGAAGGAGCCAAAGACGTGTTAATTAACTACCCCTGGCCGGGTAATGTGCGTGAATTGAAGAATATTGCAGAACAGATCTCGGTGCTTAGCCAGGATAAAGTAATCAATGCTAATACCATGAAGGGCTTTTTACCCGAGCACAATTATTCCAGGCTTCCTGTACTGGCAGGGGGCGCAGGTTCGGTAAGCCAAAGCGAATTTGCCAATGAACGTGATATCCTGTACAAACTTTTCTTCGACATGAAGAAAGATGTGAACGAGCTTAAGAAAATGTTCTTCGACCTGCTGCAGCACCCCGAGATGGCACAACATGCCCCGGTTTTTGGTGAGCAGGCTTTTGCAGAACTGAATAATAATGCAGCCGTGCCCGGGGTTACCAAACCGGTATTCCTTCCGCATACCCCCGATGCCATCGATCATCACGAGGATGTGGAAGAATCCTTAAGCATCATCGACAAAGAAAAAGAACTGATCATAAAGGCGCTGAAAAAACATAAGGGAAAACGCAAAGATGCTTCGCTCGACCTGGGCATCAGCGAACGTACCCTGTACCGTAAATTAAAAGAGTATGATATTGAAGAGTAAGAATGTCCATAGACCATTGTCAATGGACAACAATCAATACACTGCGAACAACGGACTACCGGCAACAAAAAGTAGTTTGTGGTCTGTTGTCCTTGGCCTTCTTATAATTGCCACCTGCAGCTTTGCAACCTGCAAATACAGTTTTAATGATACAGGTGCCTTACCCACTGAAGTTAGAACTTTTAGGGTGAATTATTTTGAGAACAGGGCCGAATATAAAAACCCGCAATTAAGTCCGCAGATAACCGAAAAACTGAAACAAAAGATCATTGGTACCACCCGGCTTCGCCAAACCAATGAAGACGATGCCCATTATGATATCAGCGGATATGTTTCGGCTTACTATACCAGCACCACCGGTATAAGTGGGAATAATACCAGCCTTAACCGCCTGACAGCGAATTTTCACCTTATTTTTAAGAATACACTTGATGAGAAAAAGAGTTTTGAGACAGATGTAACGTACAGCCTGGACTTTAATGCCAACCTGAGCCTGAGCCAGGTGGAGCAGTCCAAGGGGGATGAAATAGCAAAAAATTTGTCCGACGCCATATTTAATAAGATATTTTCCAATTGGTAATATAGATTTGCATGATGCAGCATAACCGGCAAATTTTTGAATCGCTCTTTAACAGGGATTTTTCTGATAGCGGCAATACCGCATTTTTAGAAGCGTTGGTGGACCAACATCCCTATTTTTCACCAGCGCAGTTTTTTCTGCTTGAAAAAAAACAAGGTGAAGAGGCTGCATTTGAGAAGCAGGCTGTAAGAACGAATATCCTTTTTAATAATCCCCATTGGTTATATTTTCAGCTTAAGCAAACCGGCCCGGCAACTGAAAATGGAAAACACGAACCCGTAATTGCCCCGGAAATTGCAACAGGGCCTGCCACAGTGGTAACGGAAGCATTACCACCGGATGCCGAAATAGCCGAACCGGATATACAACAGGAAAAAGAGATTGAACCTATGCATATTGAACTGAAAATGCCTGAAGAGAACGGCAACCTGGATGAAGCCATGCTTTTTGAACCGATGCACATGGTGGATTATTTTGCATCGCAGGGCATAAAGCTTTCGGAAGATGCGCAGGTGGCAGATAAACTGGGCAAACAGCTGAAAAGCTTCACTGAATGGCTGAAGACCATGAAAAAGGTACATTCGGAAACTGACACTCAAAATGCGCCCAAAACCGATGCAAGCGTGCAGGTTTTGGCCGAGAACAGCAATTCGGAGACCGAAGTTTTAACCGAAGCCATGGCCGAAGTTTTTGCCAGGCAGGGCAAACTGAACAAGGCCCGGGAAGTGTACCAAAAATTAAGTTTGCTCAATCCTGCCAAAAGCACTTACTTTGCAGCCAAATTAGAAAACTTAAAAGGATTATAATATGTTGATTTTATTCGGAATTTTAGTGATACTTGCTTCAGTGATACTTGGATTGATCGTTTTAGTACAAAATCCAAAAGGTGGCGGATTGTCAAGCAGCTTTGGTGGTTTTGGCAACCAGATCATGGGTGTTAAGCAAACAACCGATGTACTGGAAAAAGGAACCTGGTTATTTGCAGCCATTGTGGGTGTGCTTTGCATACTGTCTCCAGTTTTTATGCCTAAAAAAGGAGCAGCAAATGCTACTGACAAATCCATCATGGAAAATGTAAATTCAAAAGTGCCGGCAGCAACAACTCCTGCCAACACTGCTACCCCGGCTGGTATTGATACCGGTGCTGGTAAAAAATAATATTTTATAAAATAATTGTAAACCCCGTCATTAACCGACGGGGTTTTTTAATTTACTTTGCCAATCATGAAGAGAAAACTGATCTACGCAATATTACTGGTAGTGGCGCTTGCGGGTGGCTATGGCGCCTGGCAGATCTTTGGCCCCACAGTTTCTGCACCGGCAAACAAATACTTTTTCATTAAAACAGGTTCTTCTTACAACGATGTAAGGCAGGCGCTGATAGATGAGAAGATCATACATAATATTTCCTTTTTTGATATCGTATCAAAACAACTCAAATACCCACGCCTGGTTAAGGCAGGTCGTTACCAGATAAAGGATGGGAGCAGCATCTTTAGCCTGCTTCGTATGCTGCGTTCCGGCAATCAAACCCCGGTGAAACTGGTCATCAATAAGCTAAGATTAAAGGAAGACCTGGCACAAAAGATCGCCGCTAATTTTGAATGTGACTCTGCCAGTGTGATGGATGTTTTCAACAATACTGAGACCTTGAAAAAATACGGTGTTGATGAAAATACCCTGATGACGATTGTTATACCAAACACCTACAGCATCATGTGGAATACCTCCCCGCAAAAGATCATTGACAAGCTGTATGCAGAGAAGGAAAAATTCTGGAATACCGAAAGACTGGCAAAGGCTAAAGCCATAAACCTTACGCCGGAGCAGGTTTACAGCATGGCCAGTATTGTGGAAGAAGAGACCAATAAAGAAGCAGACAAAGGAAAGATTGCCAGTGTATATATGAACCGGATCAACAAGGGTATTAAGTTACAGGCCGATCCGACAGTGAAATTTGCCATGAAAAATTTTGGCCTTAAAAGGATACTGCTTAAGCACCTGGCGTATGAATCACCTTTTAACACGTACCTCAATGCAGGATTACCGCCCGGCCCTATCTGCACACCATCTACCAAAACCATCGATGCTGTTTTAAATGCCCCGCAAACGGATTATATTTATTTTGTGGCAAAGCCGGACTGGTCAGGCCTGTCAAACTTTACCAGTTCCGATAAAGAGCATATGATCAATGCCAGAAATTACCAGCACTTTTTAGACAGTGTAAACATAAAATAAGCCAGGGGCACATAACCGCTGTATCAGCAAAGCATTAATTGCTATATTGCAAAGCAGTTTACATGACCAAACTAGAACGGAAAATAATATCCAGCCTGCCTGTTGCTTTTGTTCTCAATAAAAGCAAGCACTGGTATTTACCCGGTTTTGAAGGGGTGCCGTTGTATGATGTGGTACGCTTTTTTTACCGGCAGGTCAAAACAGTGGGGCTCACGGAAAGGGCCTCGGCTATTGCTTACAACTTTGTAATGGCAATCCCCCCTTCCTTTTTATTCTTATTCACGCTGATCCCCAACCTGCCATTCATTAAAAAAAGAGAGATACTGAAACAACTCTCCCTTATCATTAAAGATATTATCCCGGCCGAAGGATATAATGGCGCCATCATTACGTTTATAGACAAGACTTTTTTTAAAACACCTGTTTTCGGGCTGCTTTCTTTTGGTTTACTGCTGGCCCTGTTCTTTGCAAGCAATGCCATGATGGGCCTGATGCGCTCTTTCAACAAAAATTACCACGGCTTTGAAAGAAGGGCCGGGCTGCACAACCGCTGGATAGCGATACGCCTTACAGTTCTCATTTTCGGGCTGGTGCTTGGCTGCCTGGTAATACTGATAACCCAGGGAGCAGTATTAAAAACATTCGGGCTTCGCAGTGGCCCCTGGCTTGAGTTTATAGCCTATGTGCGCTGGCTGGTGATCATTGCGCTGGTCTTTTACTCAGTAGCTTTCATTTATAAGTATGCCCCTGCCGTTCAAAAAAAATGGAAACTCGTTTCGCCCGGCGCCATACTGGCCACTTTTTTATGCATTATTGCCTCCCTTGGTTTTTCGGCCTTTGTTAATGCATTTGGCAGATATAATGCCCTTTATGGTTCAATTGGAACCATCATCGTTTTAATGGCGCTTATCTTCATTAACTCCCTGGTGCTGCTCATTGGCTTCGAGCTTAATGTAAGTATCAAAACCCTGAAAGCCTATGCCGAAAAACGGGAAGCCAGGGAAAAACTGCAGCAGTCCGAACAATAAACTACATGAGTGGTTTTACAATTCTCTATTGCTTTTCTAACTTTAAGAAAAAAGAAATGATCATGAAAAGGATATTCTTTGGATTAACCATTCTTGCATGCCTGGCAACAATTGCATTTACCATTGGCGATCCCCTGCCTGTTGGAAGTACGATGCCTAAAGCCGATCTGAAAATGCAGGATATTTCCGGAAAGGAAATTGCCATGCAGGATGCAAAAAAAGAAAATGGCGTGCTGGTAATGTTCAGCTGCAATACCTGCCCGTATGTGATCAAAAACCAGGCACGCACCCTGGCGGTAAGCAAATATGCCATCGAAAACAAAGTCGGTGTTATCATATTAAACAGCAATGAAGCATTGCGTGGTGATGAGGACAGCTATGCTGCCATGCAGGCATATGCCAAAGAGCAGGGTTATCAATGGAATTACGTGGTTGACAAAAACAATATCATTGCAGATGCATTTGGAGCTAACCGCACGCCCGAATGTTTTTTATTCGACAAAAATCTGAAACTGGTCTATCACGGAGCTATTGATGACAGCCCTTCAGATGTAACGGCCATCAGCCGTAACCATTTGCAGATTGCCATAAAAGAGATGGTATCAGGCAGTGCTATTAGTGTAAAAGAAAGCCGCAGCGTTGGATGTTCCATCAAGCGGGCAGACTAATCTTTGAACCGGGAAATATGAGTTGATGGTTGGTAGTTGGTCGTTTGTGCTTATGGATTAATATCATGCAAAGGGAATAATAAAAGAACAGTTTGTCAGCATTGGCAAACTGGTTTTTAATTTATATCAGTACCTTTTTTAAGCGGGGATCACTAAATAAAAGGATCATTTAATATTCCTGGTAATAAAATTATCTTTTGAAAGTTCTGTTGGCTTTCCTGTTGCATCATTTACATAAAGATCAAGTGCAATTTCACCATCCAGGTTTTTAGTTGCATAGCCGATCAACTGGCTAGGTTTTATTATATCGTCCCGTTTCACTTTAAGAGTTCCAAGATTTGAATAAGTATAGAACATCTCCCCCTTTTGAATAATGACAACATTCATATCTTCAATACGAACTACCGAACTTACTTTGCCTGCTGCAACCGAATAAACTGAGCTGTCTTTCGATTTGAAAGTTATACACTCCATTGGGAAACATCCGGTAGGACATGATGACTGAATTGATTTATAATCTACAATTTTCGCTTCATTCATCGGCGCCAGGTACTTATTCTTTACATTGCCCTTTATAGATTCCTGTAAAGCCATTTCAAAATCGCCTGCACTTACCTGGTCTTCAAAAAATTTCCGGTACCCTGTTTTATTGTTCACAATGATCGTAGCGGGTATGGCACCGCTCCATTTTGGGTCAATCACCGGGCAAAAATGATCGGCATTGGTTTCGTTCAGCCAGGCAATATGGGTATTATAATTATTCTTTTTTGCAAATGCTTTGATCTTTTCAGGATAATAGGAAGGCAGGTCAAGGCTAACCAGCAGCAGCTTCACTTTTTTACTTTTATACTTATCAACTATGCTTATAAAATCAGGTATCTCGGCAATACAAGGCTTACAAAACGTAGCCCAGAAATTAACTACATAAGTGGTATCATTTTCCCCGGAAAAAGATCTTACCACATCTTCTATCTTCCATTTGGGAATCTGCTGACTAATGCCCTGCATAGTTATGGTAATAAGTATCAGGGCAAAAACTGTTTTTTTCATCATGTTTAAAAATACGCAGAAATGCTTAAGGCTTTCCCTGCAAAACGTTAAAACTGACCTCAAATTAGCTTTTGGCTAATCCCCTGTTTCAGTTTAAATTTGCACCCTGCCAGCTAAGAAGCTTCGCAGTTCCTAATTTTTAATTCTTAATTCTTAATTTCTCATGGCATACGACGTAATAGTACTTGGAAGCGGCCCCGGCGGTTACCCCGCAGCGATCAGGGCAAGCCAGCTTGGTAAAAAAGTAGCAATTGTAGAACGTGAAAGCCTCGGCGGCATTTGCCTCAACTGGGGTTGTATTCCCACCAAGGCCCTGCTTAAAAGCGCCCAGGTGTATGAATATGCAAAACATGCTTCCAGCTACGGCATTAATATAGCAAATCCATCAGCCGATTTTGGTGGCGTTATCAGCCGCAGCCGCGGCGTGGCCGACAAAATGAGCAAGGGCATACAGTTTTTGATGAAGAAGAACAAGATAGATGTGGTGATGGGAACCGGCAAACTGGTTGCCGCTAATAAAATGGAAGTAACGGCAGCAGACGGAACCAAACAAACACTGGAAGCAAAAAATATCATCATCGCAACCGGTGGCAGGGCACGTGCCTTACCCAGCATGCCTATTGATGGTAAAAAAATTATTGGTTATCGTGAAGCCATGGTTTTGCCTGAACAACCAAAAAGCATGATCGTATGCGGAAGCGGTGCCATCGGCAGTGAGTTTGCTTATTTTTACAACAGCATGGGCACCCAGGTTACCATGGTTGAGTTTATGCCCAGGCTGGTACCTGTTGAAGATGAAGACATCAGTAAGGAACTGGAAAAGAATTTCAAGAAGCAGGGCATGACCATCATGACCAGCAGTGAAGTGCTTAGTGTTGACACAAGCGGCGCCGGCGTGAAAGCCAAAGTAAAAACGCCAACCGGCGAAGTAACACTGGAAGCTGATATTTTATTAAGTGCCGTGGGTGTTGTTGCCAATATTGAAAATATAGGACTGGAAGCGCTTGGCATCAAGACAGATAAAGGCAAGATAGTGGTGGATGCCTATGGCCAAACCAGTGTGCCCGGTGTATATGCCATTGGTGATTGCACACCTGGCCAGGCACTTGCCCATGTGGCCAGCAAGGAAGGCATCAATGCAGCTGAACATTTAAGCGGCCATCATCCCGAGCCAATGGATTACAACAACATTCCCGGCTGCACTTACTGCAGTCCTGAAATTGCCAGTGTGGGCTATAGCGAAAAAGCAGCTAAAGATGCCGGCTATGAAGTGAAGGTTGGTAAGTTCCCATTTGTAGCAAGCGGTAAAGCCGTGGCTGCAGGCGCTACCGAAGGTTTTGTGAAAGTGGTGTACGATGCAAAATATGGTGAGTTCCTGGGTTGCCATATCATTGGCGCCGGCGTTACTGACATGATTGCTGAAGCAGTTGTGGCCCGCAAACTGGAAACAACGGCCCATGAAATTTTGAATGCAGTTCACCCTCACCCAACCATGAGCGAGGCTTTGAAAGAAGCTACCGCTGTGGCTTATGGAGAAGCAACGGATATATAAATCCAACCCCTGAGTTGGCCCTAAAATTGAAATATTTTAAATCCCATCAACTGATGGGATTTTTTTTGGGCCGTTAGTGGCCCTGCCGCCAATCTTAAGGCGTAGCTTTATTGTGTGCCAGTTTTTTGTTGTTAGAATTTAAAATATTTCACTATAATTGATCAACATTTATTAACCAATCATCTGCTCATGGGACTTTTTAACTTTCGTAAAAAAGAAGCTGTACCTGCAGGCCCTTACAGAGAAGAGGCTGCCAATAAAATATATGAACTGCTTTTTTGTGATGATCCGGAATTGCTCAAATCAAATATCAAACCTCCTTACGCCTATCCGCTCGATGTTTTATTTGATGAATCGCCCAAAACCACAGACCTGCAAAAGATCATTGCAGATGATGCTTCAGAACCCAGGATAAAATTACTGGCAGCCAACAGGCTGCTGGCTACCGGAGAGAAGCCGGCTAAAGAACTGCTGGCTGTCATTGTGGAAGTTGGTTTGGATGGAGGGCTTGATGTGCTGGCATCGTTTCAGAACGGTACAGCACGCTACATCAACTATACAGGCCAAATGATCATTTGGGAAAATACAGATGATGCTGCTGCCAACGCATTAAAAGACGACCTGTTCAAAAAAAGTGAAGCTGTAGTAAAACAGATTGGCCCCTGGGACCAGCCCCGCAAGCCATATCCTGCAAAAGGGAATGTGAGGCTTAGTTTCCTGCTTACCGACGGTCTCTATTTTGGCGAAGGCCCTATGAATGTGCTCTTTAACGACCCGCTGGCAGGTGCGCCGCTAAACAGCGCCACCAGGCTAATGCAGTACCTGATGGAGCAAAGCAAAAAACCTTAAAACATAATTTCATGAAACCAATACTTTTTGCAGCCCTCCTGTCTTCATCTGTTTTGTGTGCTCAAAAACCGGTTGACAGGCTGAATGTGCCCGGCCCCGTTTCCATTAACGGCAAAACACATCTTTTAAGCTGGACATCTAATCCCACGGCAGGCTTTTATAAACAGGAATACATACCTGCCGGCGACAATGCAGACAAGTTTACTTCAATGGTTTTACTGGATGTAAGCCTGGGAAATTTCCAGTTGAAAGATATGGTGGGCGCCAAAATAGCCGAGCTAAAAAAAATGAAAGAAACCAACCCGCTGGTCAATTATGAGATCTTCCAAAAAAACGGTGAGTATCTGCTGGACTTTTTATTAAGCGCTAATTCAGCCGATGGAAAAAAAGTGGAAATCGTTGAAAGGAATGTGTACCGTTATAAAACCTTCACAGACAAATCGGGTAAAAAAGGAATTATGTTGTTTGGAGTAAGCGTACGAAGCTATGGAAATGATATCGATGCTTTTCTGCAGGCCCTGAAACTTACCAAAGCTACTCTCCGGAATGAAGTGGCAAAATACAGTATACCTGCTGTTGTTATTTCAAAATAATATGTATGAAAAGCGATACTGACAACCGGATCAAAGCACTGCATGCAAAAGCACATGGCCTGATCAGGCAGGGCATGAATGAAGATGAGATAACAGAAGAACTTAAGCAAGAAGGAATAGAAAGCAGCTATGCACAAATGATCATAGAGAATGTAAAAAGCGATATCCGTGACCGGTCCGATGCCCGGAAACTGGTTTTGATGGGCAGCTTTTTTATTGTGGGCGGAATTTACATCAACTACTTTTCTTACCTCATTGCTGCACATGCCAATGCAACCTTCTTTTATCTTTTTTGGGGAATAATCGTAACAGGCTTTTTGCTGCTGGTAAGGGCCTATTACCTGTTTCCAAAATAAACTGTATATTAAAACTGCAAAGGATGAGATAAGCGAAAACCCGGCATTGCAAGATTTCCACCAACATCCGGAACTGCATTTTTCAATACCGTAATGCGCAGGCTGACCTTTTAATCATTATTACCATGTTCTCAAAAGACATCTTTTATATTGCCTTCAAATTCAACATGCCCAAAATATTTTACACAGTCCTGTCCTTCATCATCCTGTGCCCCTCTGTATATGCCCAGGGTGGAGGAAAATATGCAGATGCCTATAAGAAATACCTGGATGCCGCCTACCCCGTAACAAAAGACAGCATTCAGCATTTTGTATATTTTGCCAGGGACCGGGAAGCCATCATCAACCATCCTTTTCTTACACATCCCATGTTCAAAGGTGCACAGGCAATGTATGCCTGGAAGGAACTGGAACCGGAAAAAGGAAAATATGATTTTACCGTTTTGAGAAAGGATTACGACTACCTCAAAAAATTTGGCAAAACCATTTTCATTGAATTGCAGGATGCTTCCTTCAATCCTAAAAATAAACCAGTGCCGGATTATTTGTTTACTGAAGAATATAACGGAGGAGCTTCCCTGCAATACAACGACCAGGGAAAACCGGAAGGCTGGGTAGCCAAGCGCTGGAACAAAAAAGTAAGAGAAAGGTTTGCACTGCTATTAACTGCACTGGGCAAAGCCTTCGATGGAAAAATTGCAGGCATCAACCTGCAGGAAAGCTCCATAGGTGTAAGCACACAAACCGACAGCAGCTTTGCAGAACAAGGTTATGTTGAAGGATTAAAAGAAAATATGCTGGCTTTAAAAAGGGCATTCCCTCGTTCTGTTACCATGCAGTATGCCAATTTCATGCCGGGCGAATGGCTGCCGCAGCAAGATAAAGGTTACCTGCGCAGCATATATGCATTTGGCGAGCAGATAGGTGTTGGCCTGGGCGGCCCCGACCTGATGGTTACCAGAAGGGGCCAGCTTCATCACGCTTTAAAATTTATGCACGAAGGCACCTATACTGTTCCAATAGGCATTGCTGTACAGGATGGTAACTACTTTGGGCAAACCGGCGATGAAAAGGAAGATACACAGGGCGGGGCACACAAAAATCTTGTCCCGCTGCTGCACGCATTTGCCAAAGATTTCTTAAAAGTTAGTTACATGTTCTGGGCAAACCAGGCACCGTATTTCAGCACAGATGTATTGCCTTGTTTTTCAAAATAGGAAGAAGCATTATCTGCCTGAAAATATATGATTCATGCCAGGTAACAGGTTTGTTTGCCCGGACCTGTTTAAATACTTTACTGGTGCAGCACTTTATTATGCGGGTCAATGTAAAACATCTTCTCTCCTTTCATAACCCTTGCTTCACCATTCTCGAAATTATCAGTAAAATCGTATTCAGGTTTTATCGCCCATTCTCCTTTATCATTGATATAGCCCCAATAACCCTTCGCATTGGATGCAGGTGCCAATCCTTCTGAAAAGCTGCGGGCATTGCTGAAGGTACAGGGTATTACCAGCTCGCCTTTGGTATTAATAAATCCGTACAGGTTATTTTTTGATACGGAAGCATATCCGTTCTTAAAACTCATAGCATCATCAAAAACAGCTTCAGTAATTGCCTTGCCGGTACTGTCCAGGAATAACCATTTACCGTCTTTTTTCACTGCTGCATAACCATCATTGAAAGTAAGCCCATCATCGTATTGTGGCTTAATAACTTCCTCTCCCGTTTTGGTTACATACCCTATCTTACCATTCTTTTTAACCTTGGAAAGCCCGCACACACAATTATCTACATAGTCGTAATTCTTTTCCCATTTTTGTGCATACCCGGCTATTACCGGAAAGCACAGTACCAGTAATAATAACTTTTTCATAAAATCAGTTTTAGGTAATAAAAATTGTTACTACAAAATACCCTGCAACCACCTCGGAAAGTATGACTTCAGTAAGCAAAAAAACTGATGTTTATCCTTGCTTTAGAGGTCAACTTCCCGGGAAACCCGGCAATGGCAAACTGGTCAAACAATCATAAGTTTCAGTACATTTGCCCCCATGTCAAAACCTGTTATTTGCATAGGTGCTGCGTTGGTGGACGAGCTCTTTCATGCAAGAGAAAAAATGCTGATGCATACCACCAATGAAGTAAGCAGCACCCGTACCGCAGGCGGTGTGGCCCGCAATATTGCCCACCAGCTTAGCCTGCTGGACATTCCGGTTCAGCTCATTTCCGTTTTTGGCAATGATGCCGACGGCGAATGGCTGAAAAAGGAATGTACCGATACCGGCATGCAACTGGATGCATCCATCACGGCCGATGTGCCTACCGGCAAATACACCGCCATCATTAATACGGATGGCTCCATGTTCACCGCCCTTATCATTAATGCCGCATTGCACCTGATAACCCCGGAATATTTACAACAGAAAGAAGCGCTGCTGAGCAACGCAGATTATATTTTGGTAGATGCCAACATCAGTGTGGAATCGGTTAACTGGCTGATACATTTTACCAACCTCAATAAGATCAGGATGATCATCGAACCGGCATCCGTACCACCTGCAAAGAAAATTGCCGCTGCCCACTTCGACGGGCTGTACCTGATCACCCCCAATGAGGATGAACTGCCGGCTTTGTGCAGCGAAGAAGCCACCACAACAGAAGAACAGATAAAGGAGCTGCTTGACAGGGGCATTCAATACATTTGGCTGCACCAGGGGGCAGAAGGATCAGCGCTCTACAAAAAAACCGAGACCCTTAAACTGAATGCACCCAATGCCAGCGTGGTAGATTGTACCGGTGCAGGCGATGGCTCTGTAAGCGGTTTTATTCTTTCAAAATATTTCGGTAAAGACAACCTCAACAGCCTGCGTACCGCACACACTTTATCGGCTGAAATTTTGCAGGTTAAAGGTGCCATTGCAACGCATCTTACCCAGGAAAAATTATTACAGCAGGTATCCAAATACTACGAAGAATAATGCCCCATCCGCTCTTATATATTTTACCTGAAGTACAAAATGCATTGGAGAATGGTAATCCTGTAGTGGCATTGGAAAGCACTATTATCTCCCATGGCATGCCTTATCCCAAAAACGTGGAAACTGCAAAAGCAGTGGAAGACAGGGTAAGGGCCAACGGGGCAGTACCGGCCACCATTGCCATCATGGATGGAAAATGTTATGTGGGCTTAACTCCCGAACAGCTTGAGTTTTTTGGAAATGCAGGCAATGTTTGGAAAGTAAGCCTCCGCGATATCCCTTATGTACTCAGCAGGAAATTATATGGGGCTACCACGGTTGCTGCCACCATGCGTATTGCTTCCATGGCCGGTATAAAAATATTTGTAACCGGTGGTATTGGTGGTGTACACCGCGGTGCTGAAAAGAGTATGGATATTTCTGCCGATCTTACCGAAATGGCACAAACATCAGTTGCCATTGTTTCTGCCGGTGTAAAATCAATTCTCGATATTGAACTTACTTTGGAGTACCTGGAAACAAAAGGTATTCCTGTAGTTAGTTACGGTCAGGATGAATTCCCCAGTTTTTATTCATCGAAAAGCGGATATGCTGCACCCCTTCGCCTGGACAGTGCAGAAGAAATAGCCTCCCTGCTGCACAGCAAATGGACCATGGGCCTGGAGGGTTCTGTATTGATCGCTAACCCGCTTCCTGCCGGACAGGAAATACCTGCGAATATAATGGAAGCCCATATACTCACTGCTTTGGATGCAGCAGAAAAACAACAGGTAAAAGGTAAGGCCGTTACTCCCTTCCTGTTAAAATACCTGGCCGATCATACCGGTGGTGAAAGCCTGGAGTCCAATATTGCACTGATCCTGAACAATGCTGCGCTGGGTGCCAAAATTGCTGTAGCTTACGCAAAGCAATAATCATTTGATACCAAACGCCATCAGTATGCTGAATGAAACCAATCACAAAGGCCTTACTGTATTATTGAAAGTTATTTGTTACTGGATATTATTCCTGCTGTTCCTTTTTATTGCAGGGGCTTATATTGTCAGTATGTTTCCCGAAAGCTGGGAGAGATATGTATATGGAATAACCGGCACGCTCGCCGCATTTGCAGCCTTATGGATATTGTTGAAAATTGAGAAAAAGTCATTTTCCGATTTTGGTCTTGGCTGGCAGCATCATACGATCAGCAGGTTTATAAAAGGTATGATCATCGGCGCTGCAGCCTTTGGTCTCATCATTTTGATATTACGCTCGTTCACTGATCTCAGGCTCAGCCAAAATACCAATGACTGGCATCCGGCAATGCTGGCAGGCTACCTGGCAATCATCCCGCTGGCATTAATGGAAGAGGTTGCTTTTCGTTCTTTTTCATTTGTAAAACTCAATGAAACATTCGGGCTGCGTAGCGCCCAGCTGATCACCGCAGTTGCTTTTGCCCTCTATCATATGGCACAGGGCTGGAACTGGCAGATTGCCTTCTTAGGCCCCGGCATTTGGGCGCTTGTATTTGGTTTAAGTGCCGCCAGCACAAAAGGCATTGCAATGCCAACAGGCATACATGTGGCGCTGAACCTGATGCAAACATTATTTGGAATGAAAGAAAAAATGAAAGGTGAGTTATGGAGCGTAAAGTTACCTGCAAATGCACCTGCCTCCGCTGCTGAACAGGTACAAACCTGGGGCATTATAACCCAGTTATTGATTTTTGTTGCAGCGCTGCTGCTTACAGAATTTTTTATCCGCAGAAGGGCCACAAAATAAATTGCCCGGGGTTCAAAAAAACAAGCACCTTTCTATCTCCCAAAAAAATTCGGGCCAGACTGTACAACATACTACTGTTGAACAATACTGACCCGAAATTTCGTATGACCAGGATCAATCCTGCAACACTTCATGTTTACTGTGAGCCTCCACCAGTTTCCGCTGCACTTCGTATGCCACCGGTGCATAGGAATCAAAATACATCCTGAAACGGGCACGGCCCTGTGTTATACTGCGGAGAGATGATGAATAGTTGTGCAGCTGTGCCAGTGGCACTTTAGCAGTTATCTTCTCAAAATGCCCTTCTGCCTGCATTCCTTCCACCACACCCAACCGGGTCTGCAGGTCTCCCATAACAGCGCCTACCATTTCATCGGGGCAAAATGCTTCCACGGTATAAATGGGCTCCAGCAATTGCGGGTCGGCCTCCATAAATGCCTGGCGAAATGCATGCAGCCCGGCAATTTTAAAAGAGATATCGTTGCTGTCCACATCATGCATCTTACCGTCATACACACTCACCCTCACATCCCTTGCATAACTTCCGGTGAGCGGGCCATTTTGCATTTTCTCCATCACGCCTTTTAAAATAGACGGAAGGAAACGGGCATCAATCGCACCACCGACAATACAGTTACAGAACACCAACTTACCTCCCCAGTCCAGGTCAATCACTTCCTGGCTGCGCAGGTTGAGCCCTTCAGGGTTGGGCATATTTTCGTACCAGGGCTCGATACGCATATATACTTCAGCAAACTGTCCGGCACCACCGCTTTGTTTTTTGTGCCGGTAGTTGGATTCAGCCCGGCGGCTGATGGTCTCCCGGTAAGGGATCCTGGGCTTATCAAATTTCACATCCAGCTTATGAATATGCTCTATTTTCCATTGCAATACTTTCAGGTGCAGTTCGCCCTGGCAATGCAACAGTGTTTGTCTGATCTCGGGAGACACTTCAAAATGCATGCTGGCATCTTCTTCCCTTAAAGTGTGC
Source organism: Ferruginibacter sp. (assembly GCA_044226725.1). Lineage (GTDB taxonomy): Bacteria > Bacteroidota > Bacteroidia > Chitinophagales > Chitinophagaceae > Ferruginibacter. The sequence goes on from JBGAGM010000002.1 coordinate 74,900, forward strand.
AATGCATTGGCTAATTTTTCTTCATCACCTTTATTAACCACTGCAATGGCAACCGAAACATTGGGGACAGGAAAATCGATCGGCTCCAGTTCCAGGTTTGCTCCTTTTTCGTGCAGGGTGTTGTTAACATGCGTGGATTTTAATTTTATAGTAGCTCCAATATCGCCTGCTACAAGATCCTGCACCGGAACACGGTTATGGCCTTCCAGCAGGAACAACTGGTTGATCTTTTCAGTAACGCCGGTGTTCTCATTCACCAGCTCCATACCCGTCTTTACTGTGCCACTGTATACTTTGAACAAGCTCAGTTCCCCAATATGGGGCTCAATGATGGTTTTAAAAATGAAGATGCAGGCAGGTCCCTGCACATCGCAGGAAAGCTCATTTCCGGACTTCGTTTTTTGCGGGGGCATTTCATAAGCAGCCGGGCACACATAATCTATAAAACTCATGATGCGGCCAACGCCCATGTTCTTTTCAGCGCTTGCGCAGAACAGCGGAAATATATCATGCCTGATCATGGATTCATGCAGGCCGGCTTTCATTTCGTCCTCGGTCAGTTCGCCTTTATCGAAATACTTTTCCATCAGTCCTTCGTCGTTGGAGGCAATGGTTTCGATCAGTTCTTTGTGCAGCTGTTCTGCCCTGGCTTTTTCTTCTGCTGGTATTTCCAGCTTTTCAGGCTTGCCTCCTTCCGGCGGAAATTTATACATGACCATATTCAATACATCAACTATGGCATTAAAGCCCTCGCCTGTTTGAACAGGATATTGCACAGCAACCACATTGGCCCCAAAATGTGACCGGGCATCGGCCAGTGTGCGCTCAAAGTCGGCGTCTTTATTATCCAGCTGGTTAACAACGAATATGGTGGGCGTTTTAAAAGTATTGCTGTATTCCCAAATGATGTCAGTACCCACCTCTACTCCCATCGCAGCATTTAACACCATTACGCCGGTATCAGCCACCCGCAGGGCGCTGATCACTTCACCGGCAAAATCATCATAGCCGGGTGTGTCAATGATGTTGATCTTATAATCCTTCCAGGTGGTATGCAGCAGAGACGCAAATACCGAGCTCTGCCTTTCAGTCTCCAGTTCGTGGTAATCACTTACCGTATTTCTTGCAGCAATGCTGCCCCGGCGTTTTGTGATGCCTGCATCAAAAAGCATGCATTCAGCAAGGCTGGTTTTACCACTGCCGGCATGCCCCAGCAGGGCAATATTTTTTACATGTTTGGAATCGTAGGTTGCCATAACATAATAGTTTAAATGTGAACAGTATAATAATGAGCCAGCCAGCTTTTACAGGCTGGCTGGCATATTCAGAATTTATTTTTTTATGAAATTGTGAAATTCATTTTCCAGGTTTTCAAGATCGGCAAGCAGCATGTCCAGTTTTTCCTTGATATGGTGATGTGGTATCTGGTGCCCGAAGGTCGGGTGCTTCTCGGCTTCATGTACATGGTGCCTTATATTATGTTTCAGGTCGTGAATATTGATGAGCTGAATATGGAACTGGTTGTGAAAATGCTCGATACCCAGTAATACTTCAGGATCGGATTTTCCCGGAGCAAAATAATACAGTTCATTTTTGAGGTCGTTGATCTTGCCTTTGTAATTTACAAGTTCGTTCACCCATTGTTTACATTCATCAAGAATAGTGCGGTGTTGTGTTTCTGTATACATAATGATAGAGTTTAGGTATTATTAAATAAGAAACCGTATTGGTAATAATCATTTACTGGTTAAAGGTAGCAGCAGGGTCAGCATAAAATCCTGATATCGGTCATTGATTACAATAAACCTCATCATTTTTCACAGAGGCAGGAAATGGATGCTTAAGAATTAATGGGGATAATAGAGTGCCGGCCTGCGCCGGAACAGTATGTACCAAATCTAATAAAAAACCATGAAAAACAAAAGCAGAAAATAACAAGATCAAACTGCTTGATCCGGTACAGACCTACTTAATTTGCAGAAAGACCTTTGGGAATTTCTTATGCAAAAGTTTATTGAAAAAACAGCCTGTTATCCGGCATGCTGTTTGAGATTAAAATAACAGAAGCTGATTTAAAATGGTACTGTTTAATTAACATACTGTTGATAAGTAATTACGTAACCTATTAAGAGCATTTAGTTATATTTGGTAAAGGACAAGTTAGTAAGCAAATGTATTTTTATTGATAACTAACCGCTGTTATGTATGCCAGTTTATGGTGGCCTGACAGAAGCAGTGGCAAAACTAAAATCCATTGACAGAAACGATCATTAATCTCGAAACCGTAAACCCTATTGAATTTTTCGGCGTCAATAACGGTAAATTAGACATCCTTAAAAAGAAATTCCCTTTATTAAAAATTCTCAGTCGCGGTACACAGATAAAATTAAGCGGCGCCCCCGAGCAAATAGAAGGTGCCCGGGAAAAGATAGACCTTATACTCCGTTACCTGGAACGCAACGGGCACATGAGTGCCAACTATTTTGAACAGATACTGGGGGGCGATGACGAACGTGCAGTGGATAATTTCATAGACCGCAACCCCAATGATGTATTGGTATTTGGGCCCAATGGTAAAACGGTGAGGGCACGTACTGCTAACCAGAAAAAAATGGTGGAAGCCTGTGATAAGAACGATATCCTGTTTGCCATTGGTCCGGCAGGTACGGGCAAAACCTATACTGCCGTGGCACTGGCCGTACGGGCACTCAAGAATAAATCCGTTAAGAAGATCATTCTTACCAGGCCGGCTGTGGAAGCTGGTGAAAGCCTTGGATTTTTGCCCGGCGACCTGAAAGAAAAAATAGACCCGTATTTACGCCCGCTGTATGATGCACTGGATGATATGATACCAGCCGACAAACTGGGCTATTATATGAGTACCCGTACCATTGAGATAGCGCCGCTTGCTTATATGCGTGGCCGCACACTGGACAATGCGTTTATCATACTGGATGAGGCCCAAAACACCAACGACCTCCAGATAAAAATGTTCCTGACCAGGATCGGGCCAAATGCCAAAGCCATTATTACCGGTGACCCATCCCAGATAGACCTGCCCAAAAACCAGTCCAGCGGTTTGTTTAAAGCAACCAGGATATTAAAGAATATCGAAGGTATTGCTCATATAGAACTGGATGAGGAAGATGTGGTAAGGCACAGGCTGGTGAAACAGATAATCAAGGCCTATAATAAGGATGATGTGCGTTCAGCAGAGCAAAAGGATGCCGCAGCTAAGAAATGACACTTACTAACCTTCAAAAAAAGGCGCCCTCAGGCGCCTTTTTTTGTTCCGGTAAAAAGAGCTTGCATAAGAAAAATACAACTAATTTTACCACTAAACTAAATGTAATCAACCATGAAAAAAGTAATTCTGATGCTTTGCCTGGCAATTGGATTTGCAGCCTGCAACAGCAAGACCGACCAGGGTTCTCCCACAGCCGCCATTGATGCCATGTTTACCGCCATGAAGAACGGGAATATGGACGACATTAAAAAATTCATTACCAAAAGGGATGTAGAGATGCTTGAATCTGCTGAAAAACTGATGAACAGCATTGATTCCGGCGCTATACAAAAGATAAAAACCAAAATGGGCGATGAATTTAAGAATAAGGTAAAGGACGTGAAGTACACACTTACAAATGAAAAGATCGATGGCGACAAAGCCACTGTTGATGCAGAAGTTACTTCCGAAGGTAAAGTGGACAAGCATACATTTAACCTGTTAAAAGAAGATGGGGCCTGGAAAATAGCGCTGATGAATGGAGGTGGCGACAATATGTTCAACAGTATGAAAGGTAATATGGGGCCAGACACTAAAGACCTGGAAGAAGGCCTTGAAAGGCTGCAGAAGATGAACCCCGATTCTTTAAAGATGCGTTTAAAAAAAGGGTTGCAGGCACTCGACTCGCTGGGCGAAAAGATGAAAGAGGAAAAACACTAGGCTCTAAACTACTCAAAAAGCATCCTTTAAAACAGGATGCTTTTTTTTGCCTTACGGCAAAGATGTTTACCTTTAAGCTATGATAAAAAGATACCTGTCATTAGCAATACTTGTACTGGCAATTTATTCCTGCAATACACAAAAGAAAAAAGAACCTGTTACAGATATTGAAGTTGCCAACAGCTTTGTGCGTGATCTGCTTAATAATGATTTTAAAGATGCAGAACGGTATCTTTTAAAGGACTCGGTTAACCTTCAGCTGTTTGAGCGTTTCCAAAAGCAATATAACAGGCAAAGCAAAGAAGTATTGGACAAATACAAGGGTGCAGATATTGTGGTGAATGAGACCAGCTATGTAACAGACAGTGTATTTATTTTCAATTACAGCAACAGTTACAAACCAGCTGATAAAACTGTTCTGAAGCTGGTAAGGCCCGAAGGCAAATGGCTGGTAGACCTGAAATATACATTCTCCGGAAACCTTTAACCAAATATGATCAGAGACATATGTATAGTTGGGCTGGGTGGATGCCTGGGATCCATTCTTCGTTACCTGGCATCTTTACTGGTAACATCAAAAATATTCCCTTATGCAACGCTTTCGGTGAACATCATCGGAAGTTTCATTATTGGTGCAGTATTTGCACTCAGTATTAAAGAAACCGGCATTTCCAACAACTGGCGATTGTTCCTGGCAACCGGTATCTGCGGCGGCTTTACAACCTTCTCTGCATTTTCCCTGGAGAACCTGGGATTACTGCAAAACGGGAAACCGGTAATGGCACTCCTATATATCTTTACAAGTATCCTGCTGGGTATTGCTGCCAGCTTTTTAGGATACCAGCTGATCATAAAAAATTAATTTAATTATTAAGTCTATGTATGTTCTTCACCCCTGGCATGGCGCCCACTATGGAGAAAATGCCCCGCAGGTTGTAAATGGTCTTATAGAGATCCCCCAGGGTTCCCGAACCAAATATGAAATTGATAAAAAAACAGGTTTGCTCAAACTGGACCGTATCATCTATTCCTCCTTTCACTATCCCATCAATTATGGATTTATCCCGCAAACACTGGGTCTTGACGGCGATCCGCTGGATATACTGGTGATGTGCAGCGAAAGCATAGAACCCCTTTGCCTGGTGGAAGCAAGGGTGATTGGTAATATGCAAATGATAGATACAGGTGTGGCGGATGACAAGATCATTGCCGTGGCTGCCAAAGACCCCCAGGTGAATTACATCAGTTCGGTAGATGAGTTACCCAAACATTTCATTGCAGTACTGCGCAACTATTTTGAGCAATACAAAGTATTAGAGAACAAAGTGGTGGAAATTGATGAATTTCAAAATGCAGAGGCCGCCTACAAGATCATTGATGACGCCATTGCCCTGTACAAAAACAGCTATTCAAAATGACCATAAAAAACAAAGCTATGGATTTACAAACGATACTCATCATTATTATGGTGGGACTGGCAGCAGGTATGCTCAGCGGGTTGGTGGGTGTTGGCGGTGGCATTATCATTGTGCCTGCACTCGTTTACTTTATTGGTTTCAGCCAAAAAACAGCGCAGGGAACTTCACTTGCGCTGATATTGCTTCCGGTAGGTATACTGGCCGTATTGCAATATTACAAGCAGGGCCATGTTGATCTCCGGATTGTGTGCCTGCTGGCTATCGGGTTTGTGGCTGGCAGTTTTTTCGGAAGCAAAATAGCCTTGAGCCTGCCGCAGGATACTGTTAAAAAGATATTTGCCATATTGATGATCGTTATGGCTATTAAGATGCTTTTTTTTGACAAGCCCAAAAAGGAAGCAGCTGCAACCAATTTGCAACCGCCATCCGGCACCCGTTCTCATACAGGCTGATCTTCACATTATTCTCTTAATGATGCGCAGGCGCTGGGTACGTTGCCCGCTTTCAGCATGTATAATGCCTTCGTGATCTATCTTATCAATCCTTACTTTTCCGGCTGCATGAATGATCTCATGATTGTTTAACAGCATACCAACATGAATGATCTGACCTGCTGCATTATCAAAGAAAGCCAGGTCGCCGCACCGGGCTTCCTGTATAAAACTGACCAGTTCTCCAACTGCAGCCTGCTGCTGCGCATCCCTGGGCAGGAAAATATTCAGGAACCTGAACACCGATTGGGTGAACCCGCTGCAGTCAATTCCAAATACCGATTTGCCGCCCCACAGGTAACTGCTGTTCAGAAATTTGCCAGCCACCTTTATCAGTGTACCCGCATCCTGCTTTGCTTCGGTTGCCATCCAAACATTTGTTGTTTCAACATCCCTTACAAAACTGCCGAACGGTACCTGCATCGCCCGGCCTTTATACATAATCTCATTTACCCAGTCCGCAGCCAGCCTGGTATCAGCAGCATCATAATAAGCCGCATCTGTCTCACTGAACTGAGAACTGGTGCACCAGCCTGTATATCCATCCAGCTTATTCCCGATTTTCACCCAGCCGTCTTTACCTGTTGCCGTTATCCTGCAACATTCTCCAAACAGTAATTGGTTGGTCATTTCGGAGCGATGGTCGGGTTCAGCCCTCACAGGCGCCACGGGAACACAACAAACAGCATAATCCATATCCGGTAATATTAAATGATTCACTGGCCAAAAATAAGAGATAATGTGGTACACAAAAAAGTTCATGCCCCGGGTGCTGCTGATCTTTGTATATTTGAAACAAGGAGCAGTTTAGCATGAGACTATTTATCTACTTCAGTGTTATCGTAAGGATCTACAGGGAAATAAAGACCCAGAAACGGTACAATAAGCTATTCCTGCTGCCCTACCTTCAGGAGCTTGAACTAAAATACAATGGCAGGTTCACTACAGAGCAAAAGAAAAAGATCTGCGATTATTACGGCTTGTTCATCACAGCTTTTTTATGCAGCAGTTATAAAAGGTTACAGGGTAGAAAACTCAATGATGCTGAAAGGAAGCGGGCAACTTTATTTGGCATATTAACGCCTGTTGGCGACGATCTGTTTGATGAGGACAAGCTTGATGTTGAAAACATACGTGCCATTACATTTGATCCGGAAAATTATATTGCCCGTTCATTTACAGCAAAAGTTGCCAGAGAAATACAGGCATTTATGTTACAGGATGTGCCCCACCAGGCAGCTTACCTGGAAGCTTCCGGGCAGGTTTTGGAGATACAGGCAGCAACGTCAAGGCAAACCAATCCTGCTATTGAGAAGCAGGACCTGGAATTCATAACTTATAACAAGGGGGCAGCATCCGTGATCATTTATCATCAATGCCTGGATGAAATTGCAGGAGACAGTATGAAAGAGGCCCTTTTTGTAACAGGCAGCCTGTACCAGCTGGGGAATGATATTTTTGACCTGTACAAAGATGTACGTGACAATATTTATACCCTGGTGAACACCTGTGATGATTTCCCGTCGTTCAGGCAATCCTTCCTGGAGCGTGTTAAATTACAGAACAGGAAGATAGGCGAACTGAATTATCCTGAAAAAAATAAAAAGGAGTTTTGTTTTATCATGAACAGTATCAATGCCAGGTCGCTGGTGGCGCTTGACCAGTTCATACGTACACAGCAACGCACAGGCGGAAAGCCAGACTGGTGGAAAATGCAGCGCAGCGACATGATCGTGGATATGGAAAAACCACGCAATTTTTGGAAATGGCTGTACTATGCCTTCAAACTTCCCGTATTAAAATGATGAGCCCCGCTGACAGCATGAGAAGGTTTTGTTTTTCATTATACCTGCTTTTAATTATTGCAGGCGACTCATTTGCACAAACAGACTCCATGCTGATTGATGCCCTGGTAAAAGACATTGAATCGTCTCAGCACAAACAGGACGGGGAGTTTTACAAAGGCATGTTTGCCGGCTACCGGCAGTGTGCAGGTTTTCCGCATAATTATCAGCCTGACAATAATATTTTTTTCTCGGCCATCACTGCGTTTACTTTAAAGAACCTTGCACCAAAGCTCAGCGAAGCTAACCGGGAAGCGGTTAACCGGATCGTTCAGCATACTTCTTCAGCCTATCCTTATTACCGCAATAAGCATGGTAAACCTTATTTCAGTTTCTGGCCTGCTAATGCCCGCATTTTACCTCATTCTTATTTCATCAACCGGTTCAATGGAATTTTTGCACAGGGCGATGATGCCGATGACAGTGTGATGATATTAATGGCTTCAGACAATAATGAGAGCGATAACCAGGCGCTCAAACAAAGACTGGTACAGGTAAGCAATCTTAAAAAAAGAAAGATCAATTCAACCTTTAAAAAGTACAGGGACATACCAGCTTACAGCACTTACCTGGGCGAAAAAATGCATCCCGACTTTGACTTTGCCGTTCAATGTAATATCCTGTATTTTAATTTTGAAAAGAAACTGCCATTGGTAACAGAAGACAGTGCCACCCTCCTGTTACTGGCTGAAATTTTGAAGAACAGGGAATATATGAAGCGGCCCGTGTATGTATCGCCGAGTTATAATAAACCTTCCGTGCTTATTTATCATGTAAGCCGGCTGATGGGATCCTTTAAACTTACTGCACTGGAACCTTACAAAGAACAATTAATTGCAGATGCCCGCAGGCTGCTGGCGGGGGCAACTAATATCATGGACCGTATCATCTTAAGAACAGCTTTGATCAGACTGGGCTCCGCTGCGCCGGACCTGGTTATCGGCAGCATCGCTGATTTTGAAAGAACAGATCATAACGAGTTCGTATTCTTCCAGGCCAGGGCTGCTTTTGCACAGCCAACCCCGGTCAAACAGATCTTCCTGCACTGGAATTACCTGATCTATTCTTTTTATTGCCCGGCATACAACAAAGCATTGTGGCTAGAATACCTGGTATTAAAAAACAGCCAGAAACTTCAGCAGGTGAACTAAAATGAACTTATTTTTGAACTAATCTGTAAATTGAAAACAGAATCAACAACCAGGCTTTGTCTAAGAATATTAACAGTCATATCAGTGATAACGAATTGCTAAACCGGTTTTATGCCGATCATGATAATGAATGGCTGGGCATTTTACTGGAACGCTACACCATGCTATTGCTGGGTGTTTGCATGAAGTATCTCAAAAATGAGGAAGAAGCCAGGGATGCCGTGCAGCAGGTTTTCTTAAAAACCATCAACGAATTGCACAAATACAAAGTGGAATATTTTAAAAGCTGGGTGTATATGGTTGCTAAAAACCATTGCCTGATGCAGCTTCGTGATAAAGGCAGGTTTAGTGCAGAGATAAATGAGCAAACGTTTTCTACAGCTGCGGAGCCCGAAAACAACCAGGCACATATCGAAAAAGATCAAAACCTGGATAAGCTCGCTGCTGCATTACTGCAGCTTAACAAAGAACAGCAACTATGTGTAACTTTGTTTTACCTGGAGAAAAAAAGCTACCAGGAAATAGCTGAACAAAACAGTTTCAGCATACTCCAGGTGAAAAGCCATATACAAAACGGGAAAAGGAATTTAAAAATAATCATGGACAAGATGAGTAACGGCTATAAGTAAACAAGCATTACGCAAATGAGCGACCATTTAAAAGACATATTATCAAACCTGAACAAGGATATTGAGCAGGATAAACTGCTTAACTACCTGAATAAAAACCTCTCTGCTGCTGAAGCCCATGAGCTGGAGAAGCAGATGGCTGAGGATGAATTCATGAATGATGCTGTGGAAGGTTTGGAAAGTTTTAAAGACAAGAAAGATGTTTCTTTAATTGTTCAGCAACTGAATGCCGGGTTAAAAAAACAAACGGAAAAAAAGAAAGCAAAAAAGGAAAAACGCAGGATCAAAGAACAGCCCTGGGTTTATATTACTATTGTTACCCTGTTGCTGCTGATCATTGTAGCGTATATCGTTATAAAAAAATACCTGGGTTAATGATAATATGCTGCCATCGCTTTATCATTGAACCACCAATCCCAGCACACCCGTTTTACCATCTCCTGTTTCTCCAAATAAACGGTAACTGCCGGCAGTAAGTCCTGTGCTGTACACTGGAATGTTGTTTAAGCCTGCATGGACGCTTACAGTTTTTACCAGCACCACCCTGCCCTGTATATCAATAATGATCAGCTTTAGCTTTTGAGGGTATTGACTCCTGACCTGTAAATGGAAGAAATTATTTACAACCGGGTTGGGAGCAATTTCGACTAATTCAATTCCTTTTATGATGTTTATTAACTGCAGCACTGCGCTGTATGATATGTTGCCGTTTATGTCTGTAAGCTTCAGCCGGTAATAATTTGTACCGGCAGCAGGATTGCTGTCGATAAAATTAAAAGGCTGCCGGCACTGAATATCCGTTGCCTGTTCTGAAAAAACAGCCTCATAATTCATTGCATTATTACTTCTCTCTAAAACCATTGTCACTACCGGGCTGCTGCTGCAGGTTAGCTTCCATTGCAGGTTATGGGCACCGTTTTGTTTCACCCCTTTGAAATAATTAATGGTAACCGGTGCATCAGCGGCCAGTATGGCCCCCAGGTTTCCTAATACCAGCGGGGCTTCAATATCTTCTGCCAGTGTGCTGATGATTGCTGGCACCTGGTAACTGCCGGCAGGTACCAGGCCTGTTTGTATCACATTCCAGGCACCGGTGAACTGGCCCAGCTCAAGGTTGGCTGCGTAATTAAACCCCGGATTGGCTTCCCCGGCTGCATAAAAGAAATTTACATTTACGGTACCCGGTGTGCCTCCGGATGGAGTAACGAACCAGGTCCTGTTCACTGCATTCACAGGTACAGCGATGGCCGGATTGATTCCCAGCTCCACCCTTACAGCATAGTTTAGTCCGCCCCCATTGTAAATATATACCGGGTTAAACGTTGCGGCAGTGGCACCAACAGGGAAGCCCACCGGCGTTGCTCCAATATTATTCATGATAAGTGTTCCCAGGCCGCTGGTTACCAGGTGTGCATTAACCGAACCGCCGCTGATAGTGCCATTCATAGTTAAACTACTGCCCAGTAAATAAAACCAGGTGTTGTTTAGCAGCGTAATATTATTGTTGACTGTTTTGCCTGAAGACATATACACATTGCAACCTGTGCCATTGCCGATATCCATACCTGCAACAGCGGGCACGGTTAAAACACCGGAGCCGCCAAAAACGGCTGTCTTTCCATTTATAATGAATTTACCGGAGCCTGAGCCATCAATATTACCCGTACCATCAATACCGTTCCTGAATATCTTATTACCACTGTTGGCGAATGTAATATTGCCATTGGCTTCAAATGTACCATTGAATGTGGTGTTGGCAATGGCGCCCACAATGCCTATGTTATTGGTTGTTCTGAAAACAGGGATCGTATCGGGACTTACATTGGGAAAATAGGTTACCCCGCTTGTAGAAAAAGCAAGCGACAGTGTGTATTCCAGTATAGACTGGTGCCCGTATACATAGTTCGTTGCATTTACGCCTGTTCCTGCGCCGGTTAGTCCGCTAACAGAAAGCATCAGTGTTCCGGCAGCTGAGATACGCATGGTGGCAGCGCCGGAAAACACAGGGCCGGGATTTACTTTCAGTTGAAAGATACCCCCGCTCAATACCTGTATATCATCCCCTGCACCATCATTTACGGTAAGTGTACCGGCATTATGTTCAATAACAGAGCCCGGGAAAATAAGTACCTGGTCCATATCCTGGTTGGTACTGACTGTTATTGTATGAGCAATGATACTGATCGTATTGGCGCTACTGTTTGGGATCAAAGTGGCAGCAAACCAGTTTGAATTATCAGGAGAAGATTCCCAGGTGGCCAGGGCAGACCAATCCCCGTTTTGAGCAGTACGAAAATAATCAGTTGGTGAAGATGCTTCACTGTGAGAGGCGAAAAAGATCATCACAGCAATAAGAACAAACAGCTTTTTCATGACAGGCGGTGATTTATTAATGGCTGTTCAGGGGATACTGCAACAAAGTGCTATAAATCTACAAAAAAAAATCCCGCCTTGCGGCAGGATTTTTTTTTGTTCTATTAAATCAATTCTATTGGATCACAAACCTCAACACCCTTGTTTTTCCATCCTCTGTATTGCCCACCAGCTGGTAGGTACCCGCTGCCAGTTTTGCAACGTTCATCGGGATGCTGTTGAAGCCTGCAGCCAGGTTCACAGCCTGTTGCTGCAATATCCTGCCCTGCATATCGGTAATTACTATTTGCATACTTGCTTTTGATGCAGAACTAACTTTCAGGTTAAAGGCATTGTTCACGATCGGGTTGGGTGCAATATTCATCACATCAATACCCTTCACCGCATTGATCAGACTTACAATGCTGCTGTATGTTATCTTACCATCTGCATCCGTTATTTTAAGGCGATAATAATTAATACCTTTTGCAGGCTGGTTATCGGTATAATCAAATGGCTGCTGGCAACGTGTGGCTGTTGCAAAAACGCTGTATATGGCGCTGTAGTTGCGGCCATCGGTACTGCGTTGCAGTTCAATAGTTACGCTGGGCACACTAACACAGGTTGCTTTCCAATTCAGGAAGTGATTGCCGTTATTTTTTGTACCGTTCAAATAATTGATAATAATAGGAAGCGGATTGGCGTTTGACCTGCTGGCCAATGTAAAAGGACTAAAGACTGTTACACCTGCCCAGGTAATATTACCCGCTGCGTTAGTACTGCCCCCTCCTAATGCACTAAATCCAGTGCTGCTGCTGTTCCAGTTGGTTCCGTCGAAATGAGCTATTTCAAGATCTGCTGTATTTGCTATGTACGTGCCGCCACATGGATTATTGGCATTCCAGTATAAAGTAAGATCAACCGTAGGAGTTCCGTTGTTCAAATTGAGTGTCCAGTACTCGCATCCGCTTACCCTGTTGAGGAATACATCTGTAACAGGGCCCAATGCCGCACCGCTTGATCTTATATATTCAGCAGTAAATTCGTCTGTTGCTGCTGATGCAGCGGTAAAATTACTTACACCAATTGGCACATAGCCGTTTGATTTGCCCACAGGGAAAATGAACGGAGTGTTACCGATCTTTTTAACCGGTCCAAAAACAAAGCTGGCATTGGATGCATTTAAAACGGATGAACCGGCGGCCATCGTCAACAGGTTTACAGATGATGTGTTTACAATACCCGATAAAAAGTTGATGGAACCTGCATGGGTGATAGGTGTATTCAGGGTCAATGTACCGGATGGTTTGTTGATTGAATCTGCCTGGTTGGCTGCAAAAGTGATGGTGCCGCCCGAATTGTTGATGCTTTGAGCACCCGTACCAACATAGTTAATGCTGAAGATACCTGAACCGGCACCCGATTGTATGGTACCGCCTGTATTATTGATATTGCCCGACAGGTTGATGATTCCATTGCCGGTGCTGGCAACGCCGCGTAAAATACCGGCGCTGATATTGATATTGCCTCCAACTGTTACAGACGATAAAATTGCGAGCGTTCCGTTTTGTATCACGGCAATTGAATTGGCGCTGATGATATTCAGGTTACCGGCAATCAGGTGCGAACGAAGCACCGATGCACCGGTAGCAAAACGAATTTCTGTTGGGGCGGCATTGCGCAGGTTGATGGTCATATCTCCCCTGATCACCAGTCCGTTTGTGAACGGCACTGTGGTGGTAATGGTATTTTGAAGTGTGCCATTACCCGAAGCAACAGGCTCCCAGAAAAGATTGCCGAATTCGGGGAAAGCGCCATTGGCACCTGCCTGTGTTCCGTTAAAATGATAATTACTGGTTGGGTCAAGTACACGCACAACACCCGGTACCACGCTGGTTGTACCACCCTGGTAGAATGCGCCGGTTCCCAATACATTCAGCCTGTTTGTAAGTATAAGTGTAGTGGCTCCTGCATCAAATTTTGCACCCGACATTACTGTAAGGTTGATGGTGGTACGGGCGCCAGTGATGTAAACCGAATCGGGACTTTGTATAGTTACATGCGATGCAGTGGCGCCCGGCACCAGCGTGGCGGCGATCCAGTTTGTACTGTCAGATGAACTTTGCCAGGTAGCCAGTGTAGCCCAGTCGCCGGAAGCCACCGAGCGGAAATAGTCTGTTGCAACGGTAATTGCAGCTGGCGTGGCTGTTACTTCCACACCGGCACTCCAGGTAGAGCCAAGCCTTGTAAAGAATTTATAGTAATAAGGTGTACCATTCGTTAATCCTGTAACGGGTTGTCCTGAAGTGGTTCCCTGGTAAACCGCAAAACCATTTCCCAAAGCAGTACCCGAACCATAGGCCGGGCTGGTGGCATACGTGGTTCCGGTAGGAACCCAGGTATTGGGCGCTGTGGCCGCAACAATCAAAACATCCGTATAACATCCCGCAGGGTTTGTCCATGTTAGCGAGGTACTGGCATTGGCAACAGATGCAGCCGGGGTGGTAACATCATTAGGCGTTGCCGCAATAATAGTTTGCAGTCCGCCGGCAAAGGCAGTACCTGTTTTGTTGCCGCTGGAGAAACTGATATCGGCTGTGGTAATAGCATTTACAGAAACCGTGTTCCCTATCACTGCCGAACAGGCAACGTTGGCAGTAATAAATATATACCCGGTACTTCCATTATTGATAGTCTGACTTAAAGGACTAAATACTTGTGCTCCGGCTGCAGGCGGAGTGGTAATGGTGGATAATAACACGTCAGTTGCAGGATTAAAAATATTATCAGCTGAGTACCAGCACCTGAAATTCACAAAGTCATTTAATATGTAGCTTCCTGCTGTATTGATGGTAACACTTGTTAATGTTGCATTGGCAGTAGTAACCGCCAGGCTGAAACTGTAAATAACATTATTGGTGCTGCCCTGTGCAATATTACCTGCGGCAACCGCCGGGTTGTTTGAAGCTAAAGTGATATCCGGTATGGTAACTGCCGGACCAGGCACCACCTCGCCTGTTGACAATATCACAGCCGGGAATGGATTATTGGAAGCATCACGGAAAGTGATCTGTGCCAGTTGGCCGGCAGTAAGGCCGGTGGCATCAGTGCCAAAAAATATTCTGCCTGCAGTAGCTGATGCTGTACCATCATATCCGCCTGTCCAGCCGGTGATGGTAAGCGTACCTGTCCAGGAAGCGGCACTGCTGTTTAAGAAATTAAGTGAATGAATACCCGTTCCTAATGTAATGGTGGAGCTGGCGTTTAGAACGAGCGGACCGGTTGTCTGACTAAACCCTGCTGCAGTTCCTGTTTTAAAAGTACCGCCTCCAAGAAACATGGTTACTGCGGAAGGTATGGTATTGATTGCACCTGCTGCAAGTGTACCACCATTAACGGTAAGCGCCCCGGTAAATGTATTGGCACCGGAAAGCACCAGTGTACCCGAAGTACCATTTGCATTGGCGGCAAGGGTTAATCCCCCGCTTGTGTTTGAAATAACACCTGTAAAAGTATTTGTTGCAGCATTGCCCAGTGTTATTGTTCTTGTTGCAGCACCCAGGGTAACATTATTATCAAACTGAAGATTGGCTGTGTTGGATACTATTGAAACATTTGCCGGTACTTCTCCCAACTGAAAATCACCCGCCACAACTATACCTCCCGGAAAACGTGTGTTTGCGAATGATCTGCTTGCATTGGCAGCAATGGTGCCTCCATTAATTGTTAATGTATTTGTTCCCCCTCCTCCAAAAGCAGTTGTTCCCCGGGCAACGGCAGTCCCTGCATTTAGTGTAAAACCACCGGGATAAGTGGCGCCGGCAGTTGCAAAAACCCCTGCACCATTTTTAATAAATCCGGTACCTGCTGCTGTAGAAATCGCCTGGGTACTAAAATCAAATATTCCTCCGGCTCCTATATCAAAAGTACGTACGTTACCACCTGTGCTAAACGTGCTGGCAGCTGCAGTATAATTTACAGAAACACCCGCAGCTACCGTTACATTGCCCACTACAACAGTTGAACCCTGTCCAGCAAAAGAATAAGCACCCGAAGTAAAACTTGCGTTGTTGGTTGCAGTAAATGCTGATGTATAAGGAGCCACATCAGCCGTATTATTCCACCTGGCAGTATTCCAAGCTGTTGTTACAGCAGTAGATGTGTAAGAAGTTTGTGAACTGGCTACGGTGGCACTAATCAGCAAACAAATCAAAAGGTAAATTTTCCTCATCTTATTTAATATTGGTTTTAAATAACAACACCTGGGCAAAAATGCCAATGCTATCAGTTACAATAATACGGTTGGTGATTTACAGGATAATTACGGACAAAAAAAGTGCCGGGATTTGAATGCAAGATACCTATTTGCAGAAAATAGTTGCTCTGCAAGGGATTAAGATGTCATTAAGATTTCCACAATTTGAAGAGTACGGAGCCAGGGTTTAAAATATACGGAGTTTGGCTTATATAACCGGCTTCCCTTTTCAGGACGAAGCTTGCTGCCTGCTCCCGGGAAGTTTACCATTATACGTTTGTCTTTCAGCGTAAATGAAGCGTTTTTCAGGTGTATGAAAAGTATTTGACCGTGGATGAAAAGATCTTATCCGCGGATGAAATGATTTTTGCCGGGACGAAATGATCTCGTCCGGGGACGAAAAGAATTTGCCGGGCGAAGAAATGATTTTCGCCGGGGCGAAATGTTCTTGACCAGGGATAAAATGAATTTGTCCGGGGATGAAAAGATCTTATCCGGGGCAAAATGATCTTATCCGGGTAAGCAATGATTTCATCCTGGTAAAAAATTGTTTTATCCGGCTATAAAATGGCTTTATCCGGCATTAATGGTTTTTTTTGCGGTATAAAAAGATTTATTCGGGGAATACAAAATACTTTCCCGGGGGTTGCCGGGCTTCCCGGGCTATTCTGTTATTTGGCAGTCCTTACAAAACGGAGCTGCTTAGCCTCCCCGCCATCCATATTACATCGTAACAGATAGGTGCCGGCTGCCAGGTTGCTTACCGTTACCGGCACAGTATTGAACCCCGCAACCGCTACCAAATGCTGCCTGCTTACCATACGGCCCTGCATATCAAAAATGCCGAGCACCATCGTGCCGGCCTTTGCACTGGCCACATTCAGGCTAAAATGATCAGATACCACCGGGTTGGGGGCAATACTGATGATATCAAAACCTTTAAGTGCATTAAGTAAAGCTACTATACTGCTATAGGTGATCTTTCCATCTGCATCTGTCATTTTGAGGCGGTAATAATTTATACCCTCCAGGGGATCGGTATCGGCATGATCAAATGGCTGATCGCATCGTATTGCATCGGCAGTAATGCTGGTAATGGCTGTAAAATTGCGTGAGTCGGCGCTGCGTTCCAGCTCCATGGTTACCCGGGGTGAGCTGATGCAGGTAACTTTCCAGTCAAGGATATGCTGCCCGCCTTCTTTGCGCCCTGTAAAATAATTCAACACCACCGGAAGCGGCGCATTGAAGCTGTTGGTATGAACATAAAAACCGCTGAAGCCGGTAACACTGCAGGTTACTGCCCAGTAAAGCCCGTTCCATACCACATTGGCTGCCCCGGGTGTTATGAGTTCCCTTGTACCGGGGTAATTGCCCGGGCCTGAGGGATCGGTGCCGGCAACCCCGTGAAACTGGGTAACTTTTACATTATTTCTGTTAGCCACCGTATTGCCTGCGCCATTGGTTGGTAATGGCGGCCATGCGGGGTTATTGCTGTTGTACTGCACAAATTCGGCATCGGTAAAATACAATGTAACGGTAGCTGTGGAAGCAGCCGGGTTTGTTGATGGCTCTATATCAAAATGCCTTTGTACATAAGGGTCGCCATTAAATACCTGCGGGGTGGCATCCAATGTTACACATACATGTGCGTTGCCTGCCACCGGACTTGCGCCCGACGGCACCACGGTAGCGATCATGCCGCAGGCATTGGAGATATACGTGGTGCCGGAAGGCAAAATATTTTTGTCTTCGCAAACGCCTGCCCCGGTAACACCTGCCAGCGCAGTGACGGGTGCGGCGGTAAATTCATCGGCTCCCATATCGGGCGTTGTTGCATTGCGGGCAGCATTATCAATATCAGTTGTGTACCCGGGCAGCGGGGTACCCCTCCCATCCAGCTGGCAGTTACCGGCAGTAAGGTGCAGGTCGGTAGCCGATACAAAGTTGGGCATTACGCTGATATCATTCGCATCCCGTGGCGCAACCCTTGTTTGAAATGCGGCAAGGGTTTGGTCAGCATTGGTGCCATCAAAATAAATAAGCCTTGAAGATGATGGCGTTCCGGCATAAAGCAAATTATAATCGGATGCAGCCGCATAGTTTGCAAGTGATACTGACGACGATCTTCTGAAAGCAGCTGTTTTGCCCGTACCTGCGGGCGTGGATGTATTAACGATGATATTATCAATAAGGTTGAGTGAGTTGGTGGTGGCAGTTGAATTTACCAGGTGATAAATACCGCAGGTGCCAAAATCTGTTCCCGTTGAACCGGCATTGAGATAAACCGAGTTGTAATAAACATTGTAAGTGGTGGAAGCGGTGGCAGACCCAACATGGATCCCTCTTATCAGGTCGGTACCGCTAAACCCGGGCGCCGAAAACCCGGCAATAAAATTATTATACACATTTACGGTTGTTGCCACCACGCTGTTAAAATACATACCGTAAATGCAGGGTATCCCGCCGGATGCTGTGGCCGTGGCACTGAACCCGTATAATTCATTACGGTAAATATTGGCTGCACTGCAGCTGAGAACATGAATACCTTTAAGGATGGCAGCAGCACTTGCACTCGTGAGGTTCGAAATG
The DNA here is from genome assembly GCA_044226725.1 of Ferruginibacter sp. GTDB lineage: Bacteria > Bacteroidota > Bacteroidia > Chitinophagales > Chitinophagaceae > Ferruginibacter. The sequence continues at coordinate 93,575 of JBGAGM010000002.1, forward strand.
TTATTGTCGTAGATATTTACAGACGGTCCTTCTTCAATATACATGACTGTGGTGCCCGGGCAGTTGATGGAATTGAAATTATTTCCATTGATATTGAAAACAGGAATATTGCTGCCACCACCTCTTATTCCGTAAAATATAGTAGTGCTGGTAATATTTGAAATAGTGTTGCCGGCACAATTCATATTGCCGGCAATATTGCTCCCTGCCGTGATACCGGTAAAGATGCCGGTACCATTAAAACCGGTAATGGTATTGGAGGAACAGGTTACCGGCGAACCATAATCCACCGAAATGCCATAAGCCGAAGCATTGCCGAAGTTAATATTGCTGAATGAGTTGCCGGTGATCGTTTTGGAAGGTCCGCCGGAGAAAGTTCCGGCCTGGTCGTATATGCCGGCGAAGAATGTGGTACCCGTCATGGTCATATTGGAAAAATCATTTCCTGTTATTGTCATCGCCGAACCATTGGCCCAGGTACCGCCTGTACTGATACAGTAGATGGTTCCACCCGTTCCGGTTTTATTGAATGCACCAACGATATTATTATTGGTGCACGACCATGAATCCCCGGCCGTCATCCCTGAAGGACCGGAAATAAAAACCACCCCGCCGGTTGTATTGGCTGTTATATTGGTGAATGTATTGCCAGTAACGGTTTGAGATGCTATCGGGCCATTGCACAGGATATAACTCTGTCCATTGCTTGCTGTTACCGCATTTATGATACCCCTGATATCATTATGCTGTATCAGTAAGGTGGAAGCAGCAGAGAACCAAAAATTCTGAATGCCGGTCACGCTATTCGATTGTGCTGCACTAAAGTTTACAAAACTGCCTGTTACTGAACCCAACTGGTTATTGATAATGTTAGTTATTCCGGGCGGCGTTCCAAATCCTGAATTAAATATACCGGTAACGGAGCCGGAGTTCTGGCTGCTGATACCATCAATGGAATTAGCGTCGATATTCAGTGTGGTGGTAGCTGTGCCTGCTGCATTCCAGATGCCGTACAGGTTTCCGCCATTGGGTACTGTCCAGCTGAAAAAGCCTGTACCGGCTACCCCCAGCTGGTTATTTTTTATATTGAGTGTTGTGATAACTGCGCCGGCATTATAGATGCCCGTATAAGAAGAGGCCGTTCCTGTGGATGTATTGCCTTTAATGATATTGTTATTGATATTTACAACACCGGCTGCAGAATTGTTTTGAATCAGGTACCAGCTGGTTGCTGAAGCGGCCCCGGTTTCGGAACAATTCAAAATGGTATTATCATTGATGTTGATGGTGGCCGTGCTTAGCCCGGTTATTCCTTCGTTTCGGATTGCATTAACAAAACTGAAAGCCGATGCGGAGTTGTCGCTGATGGTTACTGTGTTGTTGCTGATGACGGATGTTATTGTACCTGTTGGCTGGGTGCTGTAGAACTTATAGATTCCCTGCAGCCCTGTATTGGCAGCCAGTGTTATGGTGGCGCTCACCAGTGTGTTATAAGAAATGTTATCGTTGCATTGATTGTTTACATAAATACCTGTTACCGAAAAGGAAGGAGCAGAAACAAAAATACCTGTTGCTGTGCTGCCGCCCCAATTGCTGATCGAATTCCCTGTAGCGGCGGTATTGCCCCCGATATCATTGCCCTGGTCCTGGTTGGCCGATATACCTGAACCGATCAGCATAATACCATTGTTTACATTACTGATGGTATTGCTGTAAAATTTATTGTTACTGTTTGGCGCTGTGGTATTATTTGCAATGTCGGCATTCAAACTGGTATTGTTTGCCGGGTGCCTGGTATTACTGTAAATGCCAAAGCTGTTTGGATAATTCCTGTCGAGCGTGATCGTATTATTTTCTATGGTATTATACTGTGCCCCGTTGGCAGTATTGGCATACAGCAGGGCTACTCCCCACTCGGTCATATTGTTTGATGCTGTTGCAGTTGTTGTATTAGCCGGGTTCTCTCTCAGGGTAAACCCGCTGATGGTTATATGATCGGCCCCGGTCAATTTGAAAAGGGCATCAGTAAGCGAACCGGCTGTTAACGCAGCGGATGCGGTAATGGTTACAGTTCCGCTGGTGGTAAAAGTTATGGTATTGATTGCGGATGTACCGGCAGGACTGTTTATGCTAAACCCGCCTGCAGGTGCAGTTTCACTGCCAGCAGCGCAGGTGAGTGTAACGGGACCCGACATAGCTGTAATTGCATTAACAGCTGTAACAGCATTTGCCAATGATGTATAACTGGCAGCAAGGTTGGGCGTAGTATTGGCAGGGTTGGTAACCGAAACTGTCACCTGGCCGTTAGTTGTAAAATGGATGATGGCTGCAAATGCTATACTTAAAATTACCTTATGCATAAACGGGCATTGACATTACCCGAAAATAAGCGGCTTTGATTTTTTAGTATATACCCAATATGTAGTAGATATCAGAAATTCCCGAGTTATAACAGTATGATCATTGCTTTACAAACCTGGTCACCCTGGTTTCATCAACCGTATTGGTAGCTTTGATGATATAGGTACCCGGGGATAAATTTGCGGCGTTAACCGGAAGGCTGTTATACCCGGCAATTACTGTAAGCGATTGCCTGTTCACCATCCTGCCCTGCATATCAAAAATGATGATCTCCATTTTGCCAGCCTGTGCACTGGTTATGTTCAGTTTACAATCATTACTTACAACCGGGTTGGGTGCCACACTGATGATATCAAATCCTTTAACTGCGTTGAGCAGGGCCACCGTGCTGCTATAGGTTACATGGCCATCCGCATCAGTGATCTTAAGGCGGTAATAGTTCATTCCCGCTAACGGATTTGTATCAGTAAAATCAAAAGGTTGCTGGCACCGCAAAGCGTCGGCGGTAATATTAAAGATACCGGAATAATTTCGGCCATCTGCACTGCGCTGCAATTCCATTGTGGCACGGGGGGTGCTGGTGCAGGTTATTTTCCAGTTCAGCAAATGATCGCTGCCCTGCCTGCGGCCGGTAAGATAATTTATCACAATCGGCAGCGGCAGGTTGGTAAGCGTGGTATGTAAATAAAACCCGCTGAAACCTGATACCGGCAGGGTTACCTGCCAGTAAGTGCCGTTCCAGAAAACGGATGTGGGTATTATAAGCAACCGGGCGCCGGTATAATTTCCCGGTGTGGTGGTGGGCAGGCCCCCGGTAGGTGTTCCATGAAACTGGGTAATGCGCACATTGGCAATATTGGGATCGCTGTTGGCGCCACCGATCACTGTTGGTAATGGGGGCCACACCGGGTTCAGGCTGTTATAGTTTTGAAATTCCACATCAGAAAAATACAGCGTAACCGTGGCTGTGGCCGTAGCCGCATTGGTGGCAGGTTCAATATCATAGTGGCGCTGCACATAAGGTTCGCCATTGAAATACTGCTGGCTTGCATCCCTTGTTACACAGGCATTAACAAGACCCGATAGCGGACTGCCACCTGAAGGCAATACCGTGGCAATCAGGTCGCAGGCATTGGTCACAAAGTTTGTACCGCTTACCGAAACGTTTTTGTTATCGCAAACGGCTGCTGATACAATTCCTGCCAGTGCACCGCTTAATGTTGCTGTAAATTCATCGGCACCCATATCGGGTGTGCCCAGGTCACGGGCTGCACCGTCTATATCCGTAGTTACACCAACTGCAATTCCCTTATTATCTATACCGCAATTGGCAGTGGTTAAATGCAGATCGGTGGAAGAAACAAAATTGGGTTGTATGTTGAGTGAGTTAAGATTGGACCCAAAGCCGGTTTGTATATCTGTAAGTGCAGCTCTTTGCCCGCCTAAAAAACCCAGGTTGGTGCCGGTGGCCGTGTAATAATCATTATAATCTATGTTAGAGAAGATCGTATTGGCATTGGCGCTGTAAATGCTGTAACGTGCAGCCACGGGCACATTTGAAGATTGTGAATTCACAAGGATATTATCCCTGATATCAACAGAAGATGCAGTTGTAACACCACTCACCATTAATGCTGCCGAAACACCCGCCACCGGGTTGGTTTGATTGGTATTCATATGCACACTGTTGTGGTAAATCTTATAGCCACCGCCTGCCCCCATGAAAATACCAACGCCGTTCCGGATTACCGTTGCAAGGCCATAGCCTGCCACATCAAAAATAAAATTATTGGATACGGTAATATTAGACGCTGTATTAGTTGACGACAGCCCGATACCATATGCCCCAAAACCGGATGCATTGGTATGTTTTACATTACTGATCTTATTCTTTAAGATGCTGATGCCGCCTGATGCCCCGGTTACATTTATGCCACACACTATTTGCTGTGCGGCTGTACCGTTAGAAGACGATGTGATATTACTGATGGTATTTCCTGAAATCACATTACCGCTGTTTACAATTGCGGGTGCCAGGTTGATACCATAGGTTGCTGCAGAGCCGGTTCCGCTGTAATTAATACCTGAAATGATATTGTTGGATACAGTGGAATTAATGGTATTACTGTTCAGGTAGATGCCATAGCGGGGACCTGTTATGGTTGGTTCAAAATTGCCAACATTGTTATTGCTGATGGTGGCTCCGTCAAGTCCTTCTGTATAGATACCCAGCAAGCCTAGCTGGTTCGGGGCAGATGAATTCAGGTCGTTACCGCTTACTATAACATTGGTGCCATTGCCAGGGCCTGCCACGGCAGTACACAGTATGCCTATATAACTTTTTTGAATGCTGTTATTTTGAATGGTAATATTATTGAAATAACCCACACTGCCGGTAGCAACATCGCACACCACCACGGCGCCGGCGCTGGTACTATTGGACCCGTTGATACAGATTGTATTTTTCAGGGTTGAATTACTGGTGGGTTGCAGCCCGGATGAGCCGATCATTATTACATTGGAGCCGGTGGCATTGGTATTGATCAGCGTAAGGTTGCGGCTGCTGGTTCCATTGTTGGAGCCATCAACCGTTACATTGCTGCTTAAGATGGTAATGATAGGTTTGGTACCCACGTTGCCGGTGAGCGTGGTGGAAATACCTGCTGCCGGTTTAATTAAAAGGGTTACAGGGCCCGCAGTACAGCCGGTGTTTTGTATCTGGCCTAACTGGATCGCATTATTCTCTGTAATGAGCGGATCAATAAGTTCAACCGTGGTATTGCCCGATAACCCAACATTGTTGATAGCACTGAATACACCGCCGGCAGTTGAGAGCGTGCTGAAATCGCCGAAGCTGCCTACCGTAATATTAGTAGGCAATGCATTTACAATGCTGTATGCATTGATAGCTCCGCCAACACCAAAATTTGCAGCTGTAAGCGCTACGGAAGTTGGGGCGGTATTGAATGTGGTGGCGCTGCCAACACCAATATTGGGTGTGACCGCCAGGTCCTGTGCAATAACAAAATACTGTATGGTTTGCCCCGATACCACACCCCCATTCAGCAGCGAATAATCAATATTAAATGTAAAAGTACTCCCCACATTCCCTGTCGATTCTGTGTATTTCCAGCCCAGCGTAGCACTGGTATTTCCAAGCAGTACATTCCCATCGCCCACTCTTTGATAATACACCCTTGGCCGGGTGCCTGGTGTGGTATTTACACCGTCAACATCTGTTATGGTAGCTGTAAAAGTCCGGATGGTTGTGCAGCCGGATTGTCCTAATAATGTATAGCTTACTACCGGCCCAACCAGGTCTAATGGTGCAGCGCTATTTTTACCCGCAAAAGTTGCAGGTGCATGGGCCTGTGATTTTGCGCTGAACAAAATAAGGATGACCAGTAATAAGTAAATTTTTCTCATAGCCTGATATACAAGATCAGCAGCATACAGGGTGCTGCCATTAAATCTATATTTTGAATGAATTCGGGTTCTTTGTATCGAGGTAAGATTTATTTGAAAATTCAAGTCATCACTTAATAGTACCGGATTCTTCAAAAGAGACGCAATTTATAAATAAGTTTTTATATGTCAATGAAAATGAGGCCCATTTTAACCAGGATGCTGCCTTTGGCCTGTAAAAAAGCCCCGGACAGGCCGGGGCTAACATGCTGGAATATGCTGGTTATCGTTTTACAAATCGCATGGTTTTTGCCTGCTCCCCGGCCATTCCTGCCCTGATAGTGTATGTTGCCGCAGGCAGGGCAGCCACATTAACGGGCAGGCTGTTGAAGCCGGCAACCAGTGTAATGCTTTGTGTGCTTATAAGCCGCCCCTGCATATCAAAAATGTTTAGTTCTGTTTTGCCAGCCTGTGCACTGGCTATATTCAGGTTAAATTTATCTGCTACAACCGGGTTGGGCACTATGCTTATGATATCAAAGCCTTTCACTGCATTCAGCAATGCCACGGTAGTGCTGTAAGTTATATGCCCGTCGGCATCGGTGATTTTAAGGCGGTAGTAATTCATACCGGGCAATGGGCTGGCATCGGTATAATCAAATGGCGAGTTGCAGCGTGCTGCATCGGCTGTAATGGTATTAATGCCGGTAAAGTTGCGACTGTCGCTGCTTCGTTCCAGGGTCATCGTTGCACGTGGCGTGGCAGCACAGGTAACTTTCCAGTTTAGCAAATGGTTGCTTCCCTGCCTGCGGCCGGTTAAATAATTAACCAGTATTGGCAGCGGAGAATTGAAATTATTTGTGTGTACATAAAATCCGCTGAAGCCTGAAACATTGAAAGTTATTTCCCAGAAACTGCCATTATAAAAAACGGTAAGCGGTGTAACCAAAACCCTTACACCCGGGTAGTTGCCTGGAGCAGTCGGACTACCAAAACCCACCCCGTGAAATTGGGTAACCTTCACATTGGCTATATTGGGATCCGCATTTCCTAATACTGCTGTTGGTAACTGCGGCCATGCAGGGTTGTTGGTATTATAAGCCACAAACTCGGCATTGGTAAAATAAAGGGTAATGGTGGCAGAAGTTGTTGTTTGGTCGGCAACCTCGGGTTCAATATCATAATGCCTTTGCACATAGGGCTGGCCATTAAAATACTGCTGTGTTCCGTCGATGGTTACACAGGTCCTGATTTTACCTGCAACTGCATTACCGCCCGATGGCAGCACTCTGGCGATCAGGTTGCAGGATCCATCCAGGTATAATGTTCCGGAAGGTGAAACATTTTTTATATCGCAGTTGGAAGCAGTTGCCATGCTGGAAGGTGCAGGACTGGTGCTGAATTCATCCATTCCCATGTCTGGCCCACCCGCATCACGGGTTTGCGCATCATAATCGGTTGTAAAACCTGCAATTGGTATACCATATCCATCCAGGCGGCAGTTATTTGCTGCATCCAGGTGCAGATCGGTGGCAGCTGTAAAAACAGGTTGAACATTCAAAGAGTTGGTATTACCACCAAACCCTGTTTGCAGGGCGGCCAGGTTTGCCAGGTTGCCTCCCAGATAACCCAGATTGGGCCCGGCAGTATAATAGTCATTATAATCGATATTAGAGAAAACGTTATTGGCGGCGCCGGAATAGATGGCATACCTGTCGGTACCGGTTGTCTGTGTATTGGAAAAAATATTATTCCGCAGGTCTATAGAAGATGGCGCAGTGACACCTGATGTGATATTGATAGCAGCAGGCAGACCCGCAACATTGCTTTGGTCGGTATTCATATGTACCGAGTTGTAATAGATCTTATACCCCCCACCCGAATTTACAACAATACCATAACCATTATTATTGATTGCTGCTCCGGCAAAGCCTGCACCTGCCACATCCGACACCTCGTTATTGTAAACAGTAGCGGCATTGCTGGTTAATGTACTGCTGAGATTGATACCATTGGCTCCATAACCGGTAGCGTTGGTGTTTTTGATATTGCTGATATAATTCTTATTGATGGTAACACCTGATGTAGCGAAGCTAAGGCTGATAGCACTTACTGTAGCAGTGCCTGCCGCACTTAAACCGGTGATGTTATTACCGGAAATTACATTGCCACTGTTTACTGATCCGGATGTTATATTTATACCGGTTGGGGCATTGCCAGCAGTCCCTGTATATCCAAGTGTGGTAATGATATTATCAGATACGGTAGTATTAATGGTGCCCGATGCCAGCCAGATACCCATATCATTTTCTGCATTTACGTTTTCAAAATTTCCAATCTGGTTGGCCTGTACAGTGGCACCGTCCACACCCTGGAGATAAATACCCATTAACCTGGACTGGTTAATACCCACTGAATTTAAATTGTTCGAGTTTATATTTAGCCCGCTGCCATTACCCGATTGCGGTGCAGCCACTGCAAATACACCGATATAGTCTTTTTGTATCAGGTTGTTTTGAATAGTGATATTATTGAAATAGCCCTGTGTACCGGGTGAAAACGCATCGCCAATAAGTACAGCACTTGCGGTGGTAGCGCCGTTGGTAACAACAGAATTTTTCAAAGTACAGTTTGTTATTGCTGTAGTGCCAGTAGACCCAAACAGGATAACATTGGGCGAAGTAGCCGATGTGTTGGTAATGGTAAGATCGCGGCTGCTGGTACCATTGGAGGAACCATCAATGATCACATTATTACTTTTAATTCTTATCAGCGCCTGGCTGGCCAGTGCACCGGTTAAAGTGGTGGAAGCTGCATTGGGTTTAATCGTCAATGTATAGTTAGCCAGGCCGCATCCGTTGGCCATCTGGTTCAATGCATACAAACCCGTTTCAGTTACACTGGCATCAATGATGTTTACTACTGTATTTCCCGTAAGTCCTTTATCATTAATATCTGCAAATAACCCGCTTAAACCGGACAATGAGGTATATGTACCTGCGGCCCCAATGGTTACACTGGTTGGTATTCCTGTTCTGATATCATAATTATTGATAAGGCCGGTAATTGCAAATGCCGCACCTGTTAAAGCAACACTGGATGGTGCCACAGCAAAAGCCCCGCTGCTGATCGCCACATTGGGTGTGGGGGCCAGGTCCTGTGCCACCACAAAGTACTGTATATTGCTGCCTGCAGCTACCCCTCCAAAGATCAGTGAATAGTCGATCGTAAAACTAAAAGGACTGGTTGAATTGCTTGCTTCCACCCACTTCCAGCCGTTGGTTGTATTATCATTAGTGGCACCGAGGCTGTTTGCATTTAAAGAGGTTTTGAAATAGACCCGGGGCCTGGTACCACTCAGGGTATTGATATTACTGGTGTCTTTTATTGTGGCTGTAAATGTGGGGTTCGTAAGGCAAGTGGTATTGCTCAGTGTTGTGTAATAAATGTCCGGGGCCAGTTTATCTATCGAACCATCCATTTCGTCTGCGCCCATATCCGGCGCCGTACCTGTGCCGGTATATCCTCCATTGCCCTGCCTGGTTTCGCCATCAAAGTCATCGGTAAAACCTCCGATATTCACAGCACCGCTTTCTGCCTGCGACCCGCCACCCCAGTTGATATGCAGGTAACTGTTATGACTGCCTGGCGATGTCGTAAAGAAGGGCGTTAACTCTGTTTTACTGTTCGCATCACGGGGTGTGGCAAAAGCCTGGAAAGATGCAAGGGTTTGTTGCGCATTGGTGATTGCACCTGCAGCACCATCACCATAGATCAGGTGCAAAGGTCCTGGCGTACCTGCATATAGAATATTGTTATCGGAAGTTGTGGCATATGTTCCTGTTAAAGTACCAACCCTGAAAATTGCCATTTGCTCAAACCCGCCGGTGGCAACAGCATTATTTATAAGAATGTTATTCCTCAAATTAAAGGTAGGCGTTGCATTATTCATATACACACAATAGGAATTGGTGCCACAATTACCATCCAGGTAAACCGTGTTATAATAAACATTAGCAGTATTGGCCAGGCTACTGCCAAAAGTAATGCCTCTGACTGCCTGAAAAAAACCGCTGTTGGGTGCATACAACCTGCCAATGAGGTTATTGTAAATATTGGCGGTGGTTCCTGCAGCTGCACTTGTTTCAAGCAGTCCAATCACTACGCCGGCACCGGTGCAGTTTACATCATACACTTTGTTCCTGAAAATGTTTTGTGTTGGCCCTGCGGCGCACTGTATGCCCTGAGCCTGCGATGTACCTGTAGAGGAGTTGATGTTGAACACGGTGTTGTTATTTACAGAAAAACTGCCGGCGGCATTGGGGCTTACGGTATTTGTCAGCAGACCAATTACCTGCGCCTTTCCATAAATTCCGGTAATGGTATTGTTAGAGATCACATTCAGATAACCGGCTCCTACCGTTAAACCATATTGTGCAGCGGTGGTAGCGGTTCCATTATTGACCACATTGCTGATAACATTATTGCTGATGGTGATACTGTGCGTACAGGCAGCCCCGGTTCCATTCACCCAATAAATCGCACCGCCCAAACTGGTCGTGGTACGATAAGTTATGTTAGAAAGATTGTTATTCGTAATAGTGGTGGAGCCGGTGGTTGGGGCACCTGCCGCACAACCTATAGCAATGAAGTTGGCGGCCCCTGTAGTGCTCAGGTTAGTAAACTGGCTGGTAACAAAGTTGCCGGTGATGTTCACAGTAGGGGTGGCACTCGTGGCACCTACCAGGAAACCAATGGTACTGCCTGATGTGTTTACGGTGATATTATTAAAATTATTCCCCAGTACACTCCAGGATGCTACTGTGGCGGAATTGTTCATACAGCGGAAAGAACCGGTACATTCATTATTATAGCTCAATCCCTGGAACACATTACCTATCATCGAAAGTGAACAGGCTGAAGTACCTCCTGAGTTATTGATACACAGTATGCCACCCGAAGTGGCGAAGGCAATCGCCAGCAGGTTGGTGCCTGATGTACCCAGGTTGTTTCCATTAATTTGAATGGTGCCGCTTACCGCCCCGGTGCTGTTAATGCCCGTAAAAGTAGTGGCAGAGCCACTTAACTGAAAGCCTTGAAGGGTATTCACCATAATGTTCATGGTTGTACCAGTTGCAGTGCTTAGGATACCCTGTATGGCAGAGGTTCCCGTGGCTGTAGTGGCCGTAGTGGCGGTATTGGAAAGGTTAGCCCCGGTAAGAAAATAACCGGTGCGGATATTATTTGCCGTGGCATTTCCAATGCTGTTATTGCTGATAGTATAGTTACCGGCCCCGGCACCCTCAATACCTTTGAACCCGGCTGCTGTAGAGGCTGAAGTTCCGGAAACAGTTATACCCCCAATCGTATTATTCTGAATGCTGATCGTATTGGTGGTGGTGCAGTAAATCCCCGAAACCACTGCCCCGGCGGTGGTACTGGCAACATAAATAGAATTAGTGCCGCTTGCGGCACCAATGGTATTACCGGTTACGGTTCCTATATTGGCATTACCGCTGGTTACTGCAATGCCGCAGATAACCCCAAAGGTAGTGTTTGCACCGCTGCTGGTATATAGCGCAATTCCGCCAATGGTATTATTTTGAATGGAGGATACTGCACCACCCGTTGTAAAGGCACAGTTAATGGCATTATATCGGGTTGCATTGGCTGCCCCACCCACGGTAAAAGATGAAGGGAAACTACCTCCTAAAGAGCCGGATGTAAGTCCGATATAATTGGTAGTTCCCGTTGCATTTGGAGTCGCAAAACCAATTACATTATTTGAAATGGTATAACCGGAGCCAGATGTGATAAAAATACCATTATGTGTAGCAGCAGTTGTAGCTGTTCTGGTGGCAGTTTGATAAAGTGCATTATTCGTGATCGTCCAACCTGAATTATTTGAATTAATATTCATTCCATTGGATGCCGCACCCTGATTAAAATAGTCAGAAATATTATTTACAGAGATCGTGTTATTACTGTTATCGATTACCGCGCTGGTTCCAAAAGAATAAATGCCATTTAATGGCGTACCATTCGATGATGCAGAAATAGAACATTGGTTGATGGTATTATTATCATTTCCGGTTGTAGTACCAGTACCAAAATATACAACTCCAAAACCTGAGCCTAAAGCATTTCCTGCCGAACCAAGAATATTCACTTTGTTAATTAAATTATTGGTGGCGTCGTTAACAAAGCGAATAGTGCTGGAGGCGTTACCCGAATTAGCATTATTAATTGCCAGTGAATTACCCGCAGCATTCAAACCGTCGATCGTAACATTATCCGCTCCATTAAGGTCCACCAGGTGACCGGCTATATTTCCGGTTATCTGAGATGCCCCTGCAGGAACGATCGTTAAAGATGTCCAGGGGCCGGCACTTTGATTCAGTACGGCTGAAGCTGACTCGGTAGTCACTCCTGTTACGGTGATCACAATCACATTACCAGCCTGGGAAGACAGGTTAATATTATCAAAAGCAGCTTTTAATGTTGTGTACGGATTACCTGCTACTGTTGCGGCATCTGCTCCCGCAACCACTACAGTTTGAGCTGTTGATGCTTTTAAAAAAATGAATGCTGTAATAAGTAATAAGTAAAGTTTCTTCATGCCTGATTTTTTGGATTCCTTTTCAAGGTTTTCTGTTTAATATATAGCTGTTATTGAACACACATTCTCTAAGTAAAAAAGCCGTTCATTACAACGGCATCACCGGCAATTCGTCAGAAAAAGGATTCTCTGGTTTTTGGAAGGATAGAAGAGATACAAACTTGAACAACACAAAATATATGATATTGTCTACTTAGCAATCAGGCTGAAAATATATTTTTTTTGCTAATGCTGTTACCAGAGACCATACAAACAAATTCATATTGATACAGAGGGACACGAATGCACATGCAGGGATGCATGTAATTGTAAGCAGGATTTTCTGAACACATATTACTTTCTTCTGAAAAATAACCTCACAGGCACACCCGTAAAATTAAACTTCTCACGCAGCTGGTTTTCCAGGTAATTCCTGTAAGATGCTTTTACATCATCAGGATAATTGCAGAAAAATGCAAAGCTGGGAATAAAGGTAGGCAGCTGAGTTACATATTTTATTTTGAGCTGGTTTCCCCGTACCACAGGAGGGCGGTAAGCTTCAATGGCTTTCAGCATCACTTCATTCAATTGCGAGGTGGGAATTTTTCGCTGCCTGTTATCATAAACTTCCAGGGCCATTTCAATGCTTTTGAATATGCGTTGTTTTTCTGTAACAGAAATAAATATGATGGGCACATCACTGAAAGGTGCCAGCCTCTTTTTAAGTTCCTTTTCGTAATCCTTAGCGGTGTTCGTTTTCTTATCTTCAACCAGGTCCCACTTGTTTACCAGCACCACCATCCCCTTGCCTTTTTTTACTGCAAGGGCAAATATGGAAAGGTCCTGCGCCGTGATCCCCTTACCGGCATCGAGCATCAGCATACAAACATCCGATTCATCCACCGCCTTGATAGCACGTATCACTGAATAGAACTCCAGGTCTTCATGCACTTTGGTCTTACGCCTGATACCCGCTGTATCAATAAGTACAAACTCCTTGTTAAAAAGATTATAGTGCGTATGAATGGTATCACGGGTTGTGCCCGCTATATCACTTACAATGGTACGCTCCTGGCCTATTAATGCATTCAGCAAAGACGACTTACCAACATTTGGCTGGCCAATGATGGCAATTTTAGGCAGGTTATTTTCGGCAGCAGCCTGTTCTGCATCCTTCTCTGTTATCAGCGCTGTAATTGCATCAAGTATTTCACCGGTGCCACTGCCGCTGATGGATGAAATGAAGAAAATATTTTCCAGTCCCAGTGCATAAAATTCACTGGCTTCTATCAGGCGGTCGTGATTGTCAACTTTATTAACTGCTAAAAAAACAGGTTTCTTACTCCTGCGCAATAAATCAACCATGGCATTGTCCAGTTCAGTTATACCTGTTGAGGCATCCACCATAAAAATAATGGCATTGGCTTCCTCAATAGCTATCACCACCTGTTTGCGTATCTCCTTTTCAAACACATCATCACTTCCAGCCACAAAGCCGCCCGTGTCTATCAGGTTGAAAGATTTTCCGGCCCATTCGGCTACGCCATACTGCCGGTCGCGGGTTACCCCGCTAACATCATCAACGATGGCTTTGCGCTGCTCCAGCAAGCGGTTAAAGAATGTGCTTTTGCCCACGTTCGGACGACCTGTTATTGCTACTGTAAAACTCATGGTTGTATCGTTAATAGTAAATTGTTAATGGTAAGCCGGTTGCATAAACAACAATTAACCATTAACTTTTAACCGAATTCTAATATCCGTATTCCTTCAACTGCATCTCGTTATCCCTCCACCTGGGCCTTACTTTTACAAAAAGCTCCAGAAATACCTTTCTTCCCAAAAACGCTTCAATATCTTTCCTTGCTTCGGTACCCAGCTTTTTGATCATGCTGCCGCCACTGCCGAGAATGATCACTTTTTGTGTTTCCCGCTGTACTATTATTTCGGCACTTATTTTTATCAGGGTTGCTTTTTCCTTAAACTCCTGCACCAGTACGGTTGCATGATAAGGGATCTCTTCGCCATACAACGTAAATATTTTTTCCCGTACAATTTCGCTCACAAAGAATTTTGTTGGCATATCGCTCAGGTCATCACCTTCGTAAAAAGGGTGCCCCTCAGGCAGGTAAGCAAGAATGGCTTTTATCAATTCATCAATACCCGTTTTCTTTAATGCAGACACGGCTATCACCTGTTTACAGTAAGGCTGTGCAGCAAAAAAAGCCGCCGAACTCTTCAGTTGTTCACCATTTACTGTATCTGCTTTATTCAGGATTACAATTGCCGGGGCTTTCAGCTTCAGGGCGCTGAAAATGGCATGGCTCTCTTCACTATTCTCCCGCACATCCGTAATCAGTAAAGCTACATCTGCATCTTCAAGGCTCCCTTTCACTGCCTCCATCATTTTTTCGTGGAGCTTGTATTTGGGCTCAATGATACCAGGGGTATCAGAAAAAATGATCTGGTAGTCCTTTTCGGTTAAAATAGCCTTGATGCGGTGCCTGGTTGTTTGCACCTTATGCGAAACAATGGCCATTTTTTCGCCCATCAGTGCATTCAGCAAGGTGCTTTTACCTGCATTGGGTTTACCAAATATGTTTACAAAACCTGATTTCATGATGCGCTTTTAGCTGATAGCTGCAAGCATTTAGCGAAGAGAATTGAAAAGGAGGTAGTCAAATTCTATAGCGCCAAAAACCTGTGCTAAGAATAAAAAATCCTCAAACCTGTTGATCTGAGGATTTTTTTTGTTGCGAAGACTGGGATCGAACCAGTGACCTTCGGGTTATGAGCCCGACGAGCTACCGCTGCTCTACTTCGCACTGCAAAGTTAGGCTTTTATAAACTCGCTTCCAAAAAATAAACTTCATTTTACTACATTTGGCTATGCTTAATAAACTTACATACACCGCAATCGCTGTACTGTCAATGGTTTTAGCCATTGGTTGTAAAAAGAAAATAAAACAGCAGGAAGATGAAATATACAGCCGTCACCTGCAAAGACAGGTTAAATTAACCATAATCAGCACTCCCCTGCCCGATGAAAAGAGCGATCTGAATTTATTGATTTTGAACGACGGGCAGGATATGGGTCAGCTAAGGATAAAAGAAGTGGTCGATAGCCTGTATAAAAAAGAACTGATAAAGCCCTTGCTGATTGTTGGGGTTCATGCCGGCGACCGAATGAAGGAATATGGCGTGAGCGGCAATCCTGACTTTTTGAAAAGAGGTGACAAGGCAGGCTATTATGACGAGTTTATAGACAAGGAATTGTATCCCTATGTAAAAAAAATGGCAACGGTTCGTAAGTTTAAATCGGTAGTTATAGCTGGTTGTTCACAGGGCGGCTTGTCTGCCTTTGATATTGCCTGGAACAACGCCACCTGGGTTGATAAAGTGGGAGTTTTTTCGGGTTCCTTCTGGTGGCGTGATAAGGATGATAAAGCGAATGATTATTCAGATGATAAGAACCGCATCATGTTAAACAAGATCAAAGCTTCCCGCAAAAAAGCAACTTTAAAATACTGGTTTTATACCGGCGGCAGGGAAGAACCCGGCGACCGGGATAATGATGGCATCACAGATGTGGTTGATGATACCAGGGACCTTGTTGAAATAATCAAGGGCAAGAATATTTGCCTGCCTGAAGACATCAGGCTGGTGGAAGACCCTGAAGGCAAACATGATTTTGAAAGCTGGAGCAAACAATTACCGGCATTTTTGATCTGGTCATTCGGGAAGTAAAAAGAAAATGATTAAAGGCTAATCCGTTAACTGGCACACAAACCACTTAACGGATTAACCAATTACCGGATTAACCAATTAACGGATTAACGGATTAACCAATTAACGGATTAACGGATTAACGGATTATCCAATCAACTAATTAACCTTTTCAATACTGCTTGCACCACTGCTGTGCTTTTCCTTTATCACAGCATTTCCCTTGTATTTGATATCGCTGGCCCCACTTGCAGAAGCTGTAAGTTCATTATTGATGGTCAGGTACACATCTGATGCGCCGGAAACATTGGCATTGCAAATATCCGCAACCAGTTCATAGGCTTTTAAATCGCTGGCGCCACTGCTCTTTATGTTTACAGTACCGGCTGTTCCGGATATTTTTGCGTCAGATGCACCGCTCAGGTTTATATCAAGGGTTTGTACTTTCAACATACCGCTGAAATCGCAGGCGCCGGACAAATGCAATTCCAAAGCAGGAACATTCATACTTCCCGTCACCACCACATCGCAGGCGCCGGAAGCATCGATCCTTTTAAGCTGGCTATAGGAAACGTATGCCCTTAGCTTACGGTCCTTTTTGCTCCATCCCCTTTCACCATCATAAAATATCCTGAGCGTACCGTTTTCCACAACAGTTTTTATTCCATTCTTATAATTTTCACCGGATGCACTCACTGCCACTGCTATATTATCAGATTGTGAAAGATACAGGTCGATACCACCTGAAACCTTTATAGCATCAAAACTACCCGATATCTCCCTGAGCGATGCATTGGGATCAACAACAATTTCATTTTGCGCTTTTGCAAAATAAGTCAGGAACACAACTGACATGAATAATAAAAACTTCTTCATTTTATTTAGCTTTTTTTACACCACCACCGCTGCTGGTTTGAATATCACGGATAAGCCCGGCACCCTTGTATTGAATATCTCCGCCGCTGCTGGCTTTTGCAGTTAGTTCCTTGTTAATAGTGATCTTAACATCCCCGCCGCTGCTGGCTGAGGCATCGCAGTAGTCAACCGCAAAATCATAACCTTTAAAGCTGGCGCCGCTGCTTACACTTACAGTTATTTTATCGGCACTGCCGGTTACTGTGGCATCTGCACCGCTATTAACTTCAGCAACCAGTTCTTTGGCATGTACAGTTCCGGAAAAATCTGCACCGCTGGTTACCTTCATTTCCAGTTTATCTGCTTTTATACCACCACTGGCAATCACATCAGCGCCGGCTGAAGCATTTAGCTTTTCGAGGGTTTTAAAAGAAACATAGGCTTTTAAATTGGCTTTATTACCCAGCTTCCAGCTCATGCCTTTGTTCTCGTAATATATCTTAAGCGTGCCGTTGACCACTTCTGTAACCAAATGGTCCAGGTATTTTTGTTCAGAAGCGCTTACTGCCACCTTCTCTTCATCACCCTGTGTAAGATACAAATCGATACCTGTGGAAACTGAAATTCCTGTAAAGCTTCCATTTACATTGCGGGTTACGGCATTAGCATCATTAATAACTTTGGTATCCTGGGCAAATGCGGCAAAGGATATCATCGAAACAAACAGAAACAATAGTTTTTTCATCTTTAATAATTTTTTAAGGTTAAAAAAAGACGAAACAGCAAACCAACCCAACCGGTTTAAGCAAACCGGTTGGCCGGTCGGTCATTTCGTGGCTATACTTACCCTTTGATACGTTCAATGCCCATCTTTTGTTACAGCGATTACTAAAAATATTCAAAACTCCCCTACCTTTGTGTTTTAAAGCTCTTTTAACCGTTTGAATTTCCGGGGTGCTGCTTTTGTAATAACAGGCAAAAGCGGCTGAGATAATACCCGATAACCTGCTCAGGATAATGCCTGCGAAGGGAGTAAATGATTTCCTCCAATCTTTTTGGGAAGAGGAAGGCGGCCAATTTCTACTCCCCGGATTTTCAGCTCAAATTTTTACTGATGAAGACATTAATTAGCTGTGTACTGCTGTGTACAGCCGGCCTGGGCACTTTGGCCCAAAAGGAGAAGAAATTTAATGATACTGCCTACCTGCAGCCGGTGGAAGTGCTGGCAGTAAGGGCGGCAGACAATGCGCCTTTTGCCAAAAATAATCTTACAAAAAAAGAAATTCAAAAGCACAACCTGGGCCAGGACCTCCCCTTTCTCCTGGATCAAACCCCTTCTGTAGTGGTAAACTCAGATGCAGGTAATGGCGTAGGCTACACCGGTATACGCATACGCGGAACAGATGCTGCCCGTATCAATGTAACACTCAATGGTATACCTTACAATGATGCTGAAAGCCAGGGAACTTTTTTTGTTGACCTGCCCGATTTCGCATCTTCCGCCAACAGCATACAGGTGCAACGGGGCGTGGGCACTTCCTCCAACGGGGCCGGCTCTTTTGGTGGCACCATCAATATTGGCACCAATGAACTGAATAAAGAATTTTATGCTTCCACCAATAATAGTTTCGGTTCATTCAATACGCTTAAAAATAATATTCAGTTCGGCAGTGGCCTGCTCGGAAAACATATTACCATTGACGGCAGGCTCAGCCGTATCAGCAGCGATGGGTATATTGACCGTGCAAAATCCAAACTGCAGTCATTCTATCTCAGCCCTGCCTTCATCAATGAAAACAATTCATTGCGTCTGAATGTTTTTTCAGGCAGGGAAAAAACCTACCAGGCATGGAATGGCGTGCCTGAATATTACCTGGATACCAACCGGACTTATAATTCCAGCGGCACTGAAAGGCCCGGCATGCCCTATGATAATGAAACTGATAACTATACCCAAACACACTACCAGCTTTTTTACAATCACAAATTCAATGGCTTTTGGAAAGGTAATATCGCTGCTTTTTTAACCAGGGGTAAAGGATATTATGAACAGTACAAGGCCAATAAAAAACTGGCAGATTACAATCTTCCCGATTATTTTGACGGCGTAAATACCATTAAAAGGACCGACCTGGTACGCAGGCTTTGGCTGGACAATTATTTTTACGGAACTATTTTTTCTTTACAGTATCAAAAGAAAAAAACACAGGTTATTATGGGAGGCGGGTACAATGCATACGATGGAGAACATTATGGTGATATTAAATGGGCAGCTGTGCAGGCTGCTGTACCACCCAATTACCGCTGGTATAGCCTGACAGCTTATAAAAAAGATTTTTCTCTTTATACAAAATGGACACAACAGCTAAACAATTACTGGGAGGGCTTCGCTGATGTTCAGTTTAGAAATATCAATTACCGCATCCACGGGTTCAGGGACAACCCCGGTATTGAGATTGATAAAAATTATGCTTTCGTTAATCCAAAGATTGGTGTCACTTACACAAACAAATCCTGGAAAGGGTACCTGTCGTACGCCATGGCCGCTAAAGAGCCCAACCGTGATGATTTTGAAGCCGGTGCAACCCAGTTGCCCAGGCCGGAAAAACTGCATGACCTGGAAATGGGTTTTGAAAAAAACAGCGCAACTTATGCAGTTGGCATCAACTTCTTTTACATGTACTACCAAAACCAACTGGTACTTACCGGTAAGATAAACGATGTGGGCGCTTATACCAGAACCAATATCCCCGTAAGCTACAGAACCGGCATCGAGTTGCAGGGCAAAGTAGTTTTCAACAAATGGATGAACCTGGCTGCCAATTTTACTGTAAGCAGGAATAAGATCAAAAATTTTACCGAATACCTGGATGATTATGATAATGGCGGCCAGCAAATGAAATTTTACAGCAAAACAAATATTTCATTTTCTCCGGCTGTGATTGCCGGCGGAAGCATCAATTTTGTGCCGGTAAAAAATGCAGAGATCAATTTGATAAGCAAGTATGTTGGAAGGCAGTATCTTGATAATACCTCTCAGCATTCAAGAAGCCTGGACCCCTATTACTTACAGAATATCAGGCTGAGTTATTCATTACCAAATAAAATTGTAAAAGCAACTGACATTATCCTGCAGCTAAACAATGTTTTTAATAAGAAATACGAGCCCAATGGCTATAGTTTCAGTTATATTTATGGCGGGAGTTTAACCACAGAGAATTACTATTTTCCCATGGCCGGATTCAACTTTATGCTGGGTGTTAATTTGAAGTTTTAAAAGTGGTATCGGAAGCGGGATGCCGGATGAGGCAGTATATACTTTTAATTAATATTGAAATGTACAACTTAAATCCGGCAGCTGCTATCCCCCATATTTCTCTTTCCAGCCCATCATGCCACCAGTAAGGTTCTTAACATTGCTAAAGCCAAATGTTTCAAGCATCATGCTGGCCTGCATGCTCCTGGCGCCGCTGCGGCAATAGCAAATCACCTCTTCTGTTTTAAGGTCCTCGATATCCTCTGTTTGCATGGTTTGTATTTTACCAAGGGGCAATAATGTACCACCGATATTGAACTCAGCATTTTCAGCCGGTTCCCTCACATCAACCAGGTTTAGTTTTTCACCTGCATCCAGGCGGGCTTTTACTTCTTCTGCAGTAATGTTTGTCATGGCGTGTCTTCTTTTTTCTTGTTAGGAGTTAGTTTTTTCTTTTGTAAGGAATCTTCAACAGGTGCTTTCATCTGCTGCGAAATCCAGATATCCATTAATTGCCCGGAGCGGATATACACAAGGATATTATCCTGGTCCAGGCGCTCAGGGTTTTGTTTGAAAATATAGGCGGAGGCAGTATCTGTAATTGCCCCGTCCCCAATAACGGCTCCCAGGCTTATCCCGTTCTCATCCAGGTAGGTCTTTGCTTCATTATAAGTCATTCCAATCAAAGACGGAACAGCCATCTGTTTGTCTTCAAGCCCGCCCGAAACCACAAGGTCAATAGTGCTTCCCCATTGTATTTTTGTCTTTTCCGTTATTTTGGCCCCTTTATATTGCATTTCCAGCACCGATCCCCGGGCAAAATCGTTTCGGAAAGTGGTATCACCCAGTTTCAGATGATATCGCTCAAGCGTTTTTATTGCAAATGCCAGGTTCAATCCTTCCAGTTTGGGCATTTCAATCATAGGTGGCACATAGCGGTTTACCGTTATGAAAACGGTACGGTTCACTTTCACGGTAGCATTAGGATCCGGCAACTGCTTTAATACGATACCCCTGGCGGCCGTGTCGGTGTAAACAGAATCCTGGATATAAACATCAAAGCCCTGTTTTTCCAGCAATTTTACCGCCTCATTGGTTTTCATACCGGTCACTGCGGGCACTTTTAAATAAGCGCCATGCCTGGTAAGCCATCCCAGTGTTTTTAATACCAGGAAAACGATCAGTATTGCCAAAAAAATGGCTGCTGCAAGGTTTACCCAAAAGGGTTTATTCGTAATCGATTTAAACACGCTGTTAATTTAATATTTTTATTTGTTATGCTTCTTTTTTTACAAAACATTCGTCCAGCAAGGCCGAATAAAACTGCTTCAAACTCCAGCCCATGGCAACTACCTGCTGGGGCACCAGGCTGGCTTCGCTTTGGCCGGGCACGGTGTTAATCTCCAGCATGAAAGGGTAGCCGGAATCTTCATCATAAATAAAATCGATCCTGACCAAACCGCTGCAATTAAACACAGCATAAGCCTTTTTTGCTTCCGTTCTTATTTTTTCTGCAATGCTTTCATCGCATCTTGCAGGGGTTATTTCCTCACTGGCTCCTTCATACTTGGCCTGGTAATCAAAAAATTCATTTTTTGCAATGATCTCGGTGATGGGCAATGCAATGATCTCTCCTTTTGATTTAAATACGCCGATCGTCAGCTCCCTGCCTTTAATGAATTCCTCCACCAGCACCTGGTCATCCTCTGCAAAAGCTTTGTCCAGTGCAGTCTGCAACTCAGCAGCCTCTTTCACTTTGCTCATACCAATGCTGCTTCCGCCATTGTTTGGTTTAACAAACACGGGCAATTTCAATGTGGCCAGGATACTTTCAGTGGTTACCGGTATATGTTTAAAAAGATGAACTGATTTAGCCACATGTATGCCTGCAAATGCAGCAACTGCAACCGTATAACGTTTGTTAAAAGTGAGTGCAGATGTAGCCGTATCACAACTGGTGTACGGAATATTAAGAGTGTCAAAATACCCCTGCAGCTTCCCGTCTTCACCGGGTGTGCCGTGCAGCCCTACCAACACGGCATCGAAATTGACTTTCTTCCCTTCAATCGTGATGCTGAAATCATTTTTATCAACCGGTATTTTTTCACCGCCCGGCGCCAGGTAGTTCCACCCGGCAGGATTGATGTCGATTTTGTAGGCTTCCCATCTTTCGGTATCCAGGTTCCTTTCAATGTTGCTGGCACTTTTATAGGATATAACTGCTTCTCCGGAATAACCCCCGGTAATCAATGCTATTTTTTTCTTCATCTGGAATGCTAAAGGTTATTTTACAAAGAAACGAAATATCAATCAGGGATAACAATTTTTAGTTGCAGGGAGCGGTTTTTAAATTGATTTAACATTTTATCAACCAATCATATACTTACTGTTCGGGCATGCTATCACCTATACCTTCATTGCCACTATCCAAAACATATTTCCAGGATCCGCTTTTTTCTTTTTTCCAAATACTTACATAGGTGCCATAGATAACAGTATCGCCCGATGAAGGACGCAGGGCATAAATGCCATAAGTATATCCCAACTCACCTGATTTGGCAATTACGCCGTTTTGTGGTTCCCAGGTAAGCGTATAATCGGTATCATTTTGCTGTATCAGAAAATCAACAGCATCAGCGCCGGCAATGGGCAGGTGGCCAGGTCTCAGTAAAACACCATTACTGTCAAGGTATTCAATAAATGCATTCTTCATTCCCTTTTGCTCACTCAATTTTGAGAATTGCCTGTCAGCATCCATCAGTTCCATTTTGGCAAATGCATCAGCTTTGTCTGTCTTGTCATTTCCGGTTTTACAGGAGCAAAAAGAAAGAACAAACACAACAACAAGTAAAATTCTGTTCATACAACAAATTAAATCAAATACCCGAAAGTAAAAAGGCGAAAGTATTGTACAATACCCTCGCCATGTTGCAGGAAATATCACCTGCCTGTTACAGGCCTTTCAGCCTTAAAAACTCTTTCTATTTTCAGTCGTTTGATCAGTCCTCAAATATGCATTTTGTCTTTCTTCGCTATCAGCTGATCCACTGTTTCAACATACATTTCATCAGGCACACAGCAATCTACCGGGCAAACTGCAGCGCATTGCGGTTCTTCATGAAAACCCTGGCATTCGGTACACTTGTTAGGTGTTATGTAATAAATATCCATACTTACAGGTGCCTGGCGCTGGTCAGCATCCACTACTGATCCATCCATCAAGGTAAACGAACCTTTAACACTGGTTCCGTCTGATATTGCCCATTCCACGCCGCCTTCGTATATGGCGTTATTTGGACATTCGGGCTCGCAGGCACCGCAATTGATACATTCTTCTGTGATCTTTATAGCCATCTATCGTAATTTTGGGTTTTAAACCTCCTTATGGAGGCCAGGTGCAATTTAATAATAACAAAATGAATTTACAAAAACGAATTGAAATTTTACAGGCACTCCAAAAATATTTATTAAACAATGAGCAGGATTGGCAGTTGGCCAAATCAAGATCATTTTTTACTAACGGATGGTTTACGGAAGAATTTATTGACCTGGCAGTAAAAAATATATGCAATCAGTTTCTGCAAAAAGAAAAACTGGAACAATGGGCTGCCCATTATCATCTCGATGATAATATCAGCGGCCGAAATATAGGTATTGTGATGGCGGGTAATATTCCGCTGGTGGGTTTTCACGATTTTTTATGCGTATTCATCAGCGGCCATAAGCAAACAATCAAGTTATCCTCGAAAGATGATATACTGCTGAAGCACCTGGTGGAAAAAATGATTTCCCTGGAACCCGCACTCAGGGAGTATATCAGTTTTGCCGAAATGCTGAAAGGTTGCGATGCCTACATTGCAACCGGCAGCAACAATTCGGCCCGGTACTTTGAACAGTATTTTTCAAAATACCCCCATATTATCCGTCGAAACCGCACAGCAGCAGGTATTTTGACCGACAGGGAGACTGCAGCCGAACTTGAACTGCTTGCTGATGACGTACACCAGTATTTTGGCATGGGGTGCCGGAATATCACAAGGTTGTTTGTACCAGTAGGATACGATTTTGTCCCCCTGCTGCAGGCTTTTAACAAATACTCCTGGTTTGCCGATCACCACAAATTCAAAAACAATTACGATTACCAGCTTTCCATAGCCCTGCTGAATAATATTTTTTACATGACCAATGGTTCTGCCCTGCTGCTGGAAAATGACGCCTTTTTTTCTCCCATCAGCCAGCTGAACTACAGCTATTACACGGATGCAAACAAGGTGCTGGAAATGTTGAAAGACAATGAGGACATCCAGTGTATTTGCGGCTTAGGGGGGATTCCCTTCGGGCAGGCCCAGTGCCCGTCCCTTATGGATTATGCGGATGGTGTGGATACGATGCAGTTTTTGCTAACTTTATAACAGCAGATCGTAAATTACCCGCCCTTTGATGAATGTTACAGCATGAAATTTCAGAGGTATTTCAGTGGGCATAAGGCATCTACGAAACCCTTCCTAATTAATTGTTAAACATGTCAGTTGGTAAATAGCATTTTGTCATTGCTTCGTTATTTTGCATCAGCAGGCACAGGACTTGATGTATGAAATGCCTGGCAAACAAAAAGTTTACAAAAATTGTTGAACAAATAAAACCTAAGAAAAATGAAACTCAAGCAGATTTTCGCTACAGTTGCAATCAGTGCAGTAACAGCCCTTGCTGTTATGTGGGGTTATGGTACCTATGTAAAAAGCAGCAATACTTATGCGGGGCAGCAAGCTGGCGTTATGCCGGCCAATTATAAATACGCAGGCTTGTTCGATGGAAATACGGCACCTCCGGGTACAGCCGTTGATTTTACGGCACCAGCAGAAGCAGCCACGCCGGCCGTAGTGCACATCAAAACAAAAACAAATGCCAAACAGGTGAACAACAGTTTGCCCAAAAGGCAGCCCAACAATCCGTTCAGCGACCTGTTTGATGATGATATGTTCAACCAGTTATTTGGTGGCCGTGGCCGCAACATCATACCAGAACAACGGGCAAGTGGCTCAGGTGTTATCATCAGCGATGACGGGTATATTGTTACCAACAACCACGTGGTTGAAAATGCCGATGTGATTGACGTTACACTCAGCAATAAGAAAACATACAAAGCCAAGGTGATTGGTACCGATCCGGCCTACGACCTGGCAGTAATTAAAGTGGAAGCGGCTGGCCTGCCATTTTTACTTTATGGCAATTCAGACGACGTAAAGATCGGCCAATGGGTACTGGCAATTGGATACCCTTTAAACCTGGAAGCAACCGTTACTGCAGGTATTGTAAGTGCAAAAGCAAGGTCACTGGGATTAAATAAAGACAAGAATGGCGATACAAAATCCGGTGTTGAATCATTTATACAAACAGATGCAGCGGTAAACATGGGTAACAGCGGCGGCGCCCTGGTAGGCACCGATGGAAAGCTCATCGGGATCAATTCCGCCATTGCATCACCTACCGGTTACTACTCAGGTTATTCTTATGCCATCCCGGTTAACATTGTAAAGAAAGTGGTGGACGACCTGATCAAATTCGGAACAGTACAAAGGGGCTTTTTAGGAGTTAGTTATATAAATGCCAGTGATCTGTCGGATGACGACAAAACAAAACAGGGAATACCAACCAGTGCGGAAGGTATCTACGTTACTGATGTGCCCAAAGATGGTGGCGCTTACGAAGCCGGGATGCGCAAGGGAGATATCATCAAAAAGCTGAACGGTATCGAAATAACTAATGGGGGAGAAATGCAGGGCATCATCAGCCGCCAGAAGCCCGGCGATAAGCTGCCGGTAACCTATATAAGGAATGGAAAAGAAGGTACGGCCCTGGTTACTTTAAAGAACAAAGTTGGTAATTATGATATCGTAAAAGCTGATGCGCTGATCGAAGCACTGGGCGCCGAACTTACCACGCTTGACGCCAAAAAAGCAAAAGAATACGGTGTGCCGGGTGGCGTTATTGTAAAGAAGATAAACGAA
This sequence comes from Ferruginibacter sp., assembly GCA_044226725.1. Classification (GTDB taxonomy): domain Bacteria; phylum Bacteroidota; class Bacteroidia; order Chitinophagales; family Chitinophagaceae; genus Ferruginibacter. The sequence goes on from JBGAGM010000002.1 coordinate 119,781, forward strand.
GGGGCATTGAACGATCAAACCCGTATGAAAGACGGCTTCATCATTTTAAAAGTAAATGATAAGGATGTGAAGAATGTGGATGAAATGAAAGCAGCTGTTGGCTCAAGCAAAAGCATCACCATCAGTGGTTTCTATCCCGGTTATGATGGTGTATATGAATATCCTATTTCGCTGGATGAGAATTAATATTAACGGTAGTCAATAAAAAAGGGCAACATCTGTTGCCCTTTTTTATTGACTACTATTTTCTCTCAAAAACCAAATAGTCCCAGGGCTGCATTTTTAAAAAAGTTCCCGGCTCCAGGAAATTTATTTCGCCGGTAAATACATTATTGTAGCTGTTATTGATTAACTGGTCCTTAATGCTGAATCCGGCAGCATCTTTACTCAGATTCAAAAATACCAGCACTTCATTCATATCAGATTTGCGTAAAAAGGCCATCACCTGCTTAGCTCCTTCTGTGATAATATGAAAAGTGGTCACAGCCTCGTCAGCTGAACGGAGTGCAGGGTTTGATTTTTTCAGGGTTAGCAGGGTTTTATAAAAATCATGCAGTTTATATTCCCCGTTCCACCCGATCGGGTCTTTCTCAAAAAACTGCAGACGTTTTGGGTTAGGCATTTCCTCCCCGCTGTAAATAAGCGGTATCCCATTCCAGGTGCAACTGAAAACAGCAAGGCATGAAAGCATGTCCCCGTATTTTTCAGCCCCCGTACCATTCCAGGAATTCTCATCATGATTGCTGGTAAAATACATCCTGTGGGCATTCCCCGGAAATTCAGCATCATATTTTGCCAATACCTGGTAAAGGCTGCTAAAGCTTGCATTCCCTTTATAAAAATTTTCGGTGCTGTGCATCCACTCCCAGGTAAAACTGGCATCAAATACTTCATGATAGCTGATCTCTTCTGATTCGGCCAGCCAGAAAAGTCCCGGTTTTAAAGGTTCAATGGCGGTCCTGGCTTTCTTCCAGAATGCTAGCGGGGTAAGATGCGCAAGGTCAGCCCGGAATCCGTCAATATCAAATTCGGTAACCCAGTATTGCATGGCCCCGATCATGGCGTCCTGCTCTGATTCACTATTATGATCAATTTGTATTACGTCTGTCCAGTCGTAAGGGGTTACAAAATTCCCTGCTTCATCCCTCACAAAATATTCAGGATGCTCCCCCGTCCACACATTATCCCAGGCAGCATGATTTGCTACCCAGTCCATGATCACTTTCATGCCCAGCTGGTGAGCCGCCTGCACCAGGTTCTTAAAGTCATCCACAGTTCCAAATTCGGGGTTTACTGCTTTGAAATCAGCAATAGAATAATAACTCCCTAAAGTTCCCTTACGGTTTGTTTTCCCAATAGGGTGAATAGGCATAAACCATAAAGTTTCCACTCCCATATCTTTTAGCCTTGGCAGTGAAGTGGCAAAAGCATTGAAACTGCCTTCAGTGCTGTATTGACGTAAATTAACTTCATATATATTGGTGCTGGCTATCCAGTCTGCCCTTTCGAAAGATCCATTGTTCATTTTTATCCGGTTTACATTTTCATACCAAATGTACATACAGTATCACTAAAATGTTCAACGCTTTACCGGCAACAATGTACCTTTGCATTTGTTATATTTAGTATGAAAAAGTTTGATGTACCAATCATTTACCGCAGTCCCTTAATTGCAGCTATTAAAAGCAGGCGTAAGGAAATGGATAAAATGAAAAAGGATTTTAGTCCTACCCTGCTGGATTATGGCCCCCTTAAAATATACCTGGCCCGTCATTTTGGTTTTTGTTATGGTGTTGAAAATGCCATTGAAATCGCTTTTCGTACCATCGAAGAAAATCCGGGAAAACGGATATTCTTATTAAGTGAAATGATACACAACCCCCAGGTAAATGCAGACCTGCTGGCCAAAGGGGTGCAATTTTTACAGGACACATATGGCAAACAGGTTATTCCTTTTGAATCCTTAACGAGTGACGATATTGTAATTATTCCTGCATTTGGCACCACACTGGATATTGAGGCAAAACTTACTGGTATTGGTATTGAAATTTATAAATACAATACCACCTGCCCCTTTGTGGAAAAAGTATGGAACCGCAGTGAACAGATAGCCAGGAAGAATTACACCGTGGTGGTACATGGAAAACCCACCCATGAGGAGACAAGGGCCACTTTCTCTCATGCATCTGCAAATACACCCACTATTATTGTTAACGATATACAGGAGGCGATTAAATTGGGGAAATACATCAGTGGTGAAAATGACCCTTCATTATTTTCTGCTGACTTCAAAGGAAAATATTCAGATGGTTTTGATATTTTCAAAGACCTTCAGCGCATAGGTGTGGTTAACCAAACCACTATGCTGGCCAGTGATACACAGGAAATAGCTGATCACCTTAAGCAGGTTATGCTTGCAACCTTTAAGCCGGAAAACATAGAAGACCGTTTTGCTGATACCCGTGATACGTTATGTTATGCAACCAACGACAACCAGTCTGCCGTATACGGGTTGCTTGAGAAAGAAGCCGATATGGCCATCGTAGTTGGCGGGTATAATAGCAGTAATACCACTCACCTGGTAGAACTATGCGAAGCAAAACTGCCGGTCTACTTTATAAATAATGAAGAAAAGATACTTACCGGCAACTCAATATTGCACTACGATATTCATTCAAAAACGGAGAAACTTACGGAAGATTTCCTTGCGGCCGGTAAGCCGGTCACCATTTTAATGACAAGCGGGGCCAGCTGTCCCGATGCGCTTGTGGAAGGCGTTATCAATAAACTGAAAGAAATTTTCAATGTAGATAAACCGTTTGAAGATATCCTGAAGATCGCTGGTTAAGATCAAAAAAAAACCTTGTACACGACAAGGCTTTTAAGGTAATTATTAGAGGTAAGAAAAAGGTTAGTTAAGTTTCATTACTTTGGTTTTTAAGCTACGTGTGCTGCTTACCACTTCAATATAGTAAACACCTCCGGGCAAAGCATCTACTTTTTGTATAGTTATATTATTATCACCAACCTGGGTTTGTGCATCCTGGCTGCTCATTAAAATGCCGTTGCCGTTGATAATATTGATCGCCACTTTTTCTGCTTTATCCGAGTTGATGCGTATCTGCACCCTTTTACTGAATGGGTTGGGATATACGATCATTACACTGATACCTTTAATATCAACATTTACCATAATGGTTTTACTATAGGTATAATTCCCGTTATTATCCACCATTGCAAGCCTGTAGTAGTTAGTACCACGCTGCGCTGTTATATCCAAATAACTGTAATTAGCATTGCTGCTTAGCTGGCCGCTGGCTGCATTAGATCTGCCTATCTGTCTGAAATTATTGCCATCGGTGCTTCTTTCAATATCAAAGTGATCGATATTGATCTCCGAGTATGTGCTCCAGGCCAGCTGAATAATACCATCTGAGTAATTACCATTGAATTGATTGACGATTAACGGCAACACCACTCCCGGTGCGTTCTTTATGCCTCCGTCTATATCTTTCCTTACATCACCACCACGCAATACAAAAGGCCTGGTTCTGCCCGATATGGTATCGGATTTACTGTTTACGAATTGCATGATACTGTCTGTTACGAGGTTGGTATATGCATAATTGGGTGGTATATTACTAAACCCAACCACAAATGTTTTTGAACCACCATCAGGAATATCGATCTTATTGAAATGATAATAGCCTGAGTCGTCAGTATATTTTGAGTCAAGTACATTCAGCAATGAATCGTACAGCACCACTTCAATATTAGGCAAACCTGGTTCACCGGCATCCTGGATACCATTTACATTATTATCGATCCATACAAAATCTCCCAGAGAGGCAAATTTATTAACACTTACAGAGTCCTTTACTGCCTGTGCTGAATCTGAGACTATAGCTGCAGAGTCTTTCGAAATACTTGTATTTACGCCGGGAAATGTTGATTGGGCCTGAGTTTGGGTGATATTGACCGTCATCAGCAGAATAACCATAACAAAAAGATGCAGTGCTTTTACGAAGCCTGCTTCTTTTATTTTTTGTATGGTTTTATTCTGTATCATCTCAGGTTTTAGCTTTTGGCTTTATTTTTTATTTATTTACTGAAGTTGCTGTAAACTGATTTCATCCCGGTTGCATGATTTGTTCTGACTGGCAGCAAAACAGGTTTTACATCAGTCTTGCTGAAGCTATCAGCAAACCCCAAAAAGAATAATATTTTTTTTGATGATAAGAAGATCCTGGTTGCATACAGGAAATGTAACAGCAAAAAAATACCAGCATGCAATGCAGGTTGTATTGCAGTAACTGATAACTTATAAAAGAGTCCCCGAATTAATGGTTCATTCTTTTCGGTTCTCTTGTGAGTAGAATTTTTATTCATTTTATTTTCTTTCAGAGGTTTGATCCCTTGGGGGATATTATCTGGTTTTCAAAAATAAAAGAATACTGGATCGCTTTAAAGCCTTGCCAACTGATATTTTCATTACGATCCTTACAAGTAGTTGTAGAGAAAAGATTTGAAAAAGCCTCCTGGCAAATCGATTGAATTGTGTAATAACATAATCCAACCTTACTTAAAATAAGGGAGAAAACACGTGGAAGTAAGTAAAATTACTGTCGTTAGGGGATACAAATATATAGAAACAGTTTTTACATTTCCTAATAATTTTAAAAATATTTTCCTCAGGAAAAAAAAGCTGGCCCACAAATAATTAACTATCAAATATTTAGAGACTCAAAAAAAAAATGGCTTTCCCCAAAAAAAAGAGCCCCCCGGTTAAGGCGGGGGGACATCTTTTGCTTGTGCTTGGTTATCGAAACTCTTATTAAAACTTAGTATTTTATCATTTTAGTTACGAATGTATTACCTGATTCACTGGTAATTTTCACCATATAAACACCTGGCGCAAGGCTCAGGATACTTACATCCTGCTGGGTTTGTGAACTCTTTTGTTGTTTTACCAGCTGACCATTAGAAGCATACACTTCGATCAGGTTCTTACCAGCTTCCATACCCCTTATTGTGAAGATATCGGAAGTTGGATTAGGGCCAACTGTGATACCACCACCATTTTTGCCGCAACTTGCAGTTTGAATATTGCTGTAGATGAAAGAACCATTTTTATCGATCATCTTGAGGCGGAAATAGTAAGTAACACCAGGTTGCATAGAGAAACTGTACTGGTAAGTTTTTACAGTTGAACTGGTTCCGGCTGCAGATACCGTACTGGCAAGTCCGTAAACAGGATTTCCGCTTGTAGCAACTTCAATCTCAAACCTGTCACTGTTAGACTCTGAAGAGGTTTTCCAGTTCAGGCTGGCAGTACAGCTATTTTTAGTAACTACAAATTCTGACAATGTAATTGGTAAAGGCCCGCCACTGCTCCAAACCAGTCTGTATATTGCAGGGGTCGGGTCAACTTGACCGGCTGCATCTACATAAGCATAATTGAATCTCAGTCCGGTACCAGCCCATCCGGTAACAGGTAATACAACAGTTAACAGTGATGGGTTAAAATTAGGTATCACCTGGTTAAGGGTAATATCTACACCATTGTATTTAAGGGTGGCAGGTTGGTTATCTGAACCTACAAGTGCCAGGGAAGTGATTTTAACTGATTTACCGGTTAACACACCTTCAGCAGGCTGATCTTCCGGATCTGTTCCGGTTAAAATAGGCAGGTTGCCAAATCTTTGACCACTTGGGGTTGTTAATGCAATTGACTCTCCAGGCAATGGTGTTGTGATCAGCGTTGTAAATGATTTTGAATCCGGCAAACGCTCAATTCCAAAATTAATGTCAGATTTTATCTCGCCGGCAGCCACCACAATAGGAGCAGATATGCCATTTATAGTTCCATCACTGCCTGCGCCTGCGCCATTGAATTCTCCGGTATTGATCCAACCTGAAGGCAATGCTGTTGCAGGCTGAGGCTGACCAACCACACCCTGGTTAGTTGTAATCTGAACAGTATAGGTACCCACGGCAACATTATCAAAGAGGAATGTACCATTGGCTGCAACAGGCATAGTTGCCACAACCACTCCGCCAGATACTAAATTGGCAAATATCAAACCACCTGCATTAGTTTTAGGATTATCAACAGGTCCTACAGAAGTGAGTGTTTTTGAAACATTGTTATCAGCCAATCCGTCAGCATCATTGTAAACATTACCAGTAATTACCTGGAATGCAGGCCTGTCGTAACTGGCTGCCACATACCAAATATCACCTGTAAAAGGATCTCTCGGAGAACCGGGGCCCAACACCAGGCTGCCGGGCGCTGACCAGGCAAACTGTGACGCAGTGCCACCTTGTAAATAAACCCTGTAAACAAGGGTTTGCACAGTACCATTGATCCTGATACTACCGGTAGCAGCACCGAGATTGTTGATAAATTCTGTAGGGTCATTTATTGATCCGCCATTAGGGTTGGCGTCATTGTTATTTAAGATATTGTTTCCGGAAAGGGTCATGAACTGATTTCCGGACATTAAGGTAGATGTAAGACCGGGGGTAGCTAATTCAAGTTCAGTTGAAAAGAAAGTTGAAACATAGTTAGAAGGTATATTGGCAGCTCCGAATGGCAGGTACCTGTAAGAACCTCCTAAACCTGCAATATGAATAACCGGGTTTTTAACTGGCTGATTAAAAGTTAAAACCAGGTCACCAAAATACACCCTTGAACCAATAGGATAAGCAGGGTTGTTATACAGAGCCTGGGCAGTTGTAAATACTTCAACAGCACCGTTCAGGTTATTATTGGAAGCATTGGCCACATTAATACCTGTACCTAACTGGGCACCTGTAGCTGTAGGGTTTGATGTAAACATAGAATTGGTAGGTCCGCCGTTTCCACCATATTCACCAATGATGTTGTAACGACTGTATGGATTACCACCCTGAGGTGAAGGGTCTGTTACAAGTGAAGGTCCGATTCCAAATACCAAACCGGTTGTCTGTACAGTACTTACACCTGTTCCATTGTAATTGGCAGTACCATAGTTTAAGCCTGTAAACTGCTGATTGGCAAATGAAACAGAGAAAGTTGACTGTGGTACATAATTGGTGAACACATTGCTGTTTGCATTGTCGTTCTTAAATTCTGTAACAACAGGAGTTGTACTGGCACCAACACCATAATTTGAATTACCTAAGACGTTTGGAAGCCTCGGCATTTCAATGGTTGGGATCGACTGCGCAAAGAGTCCCTGAACGGCTAAAAGCGCCATCCCAACAAGCATCAGAGGTTTTAAAGTTTTTTTCATTTTTTTTGTTTTTAGTGATAACCAAATTTTAATTCTATATAAATTGTAACAAGCTCAAGTTTATTAACCAACAATCACCTCTCCGCTGCTAACCCTGATTCCAAAGTTTGCATCGAAAATATCGCTGGTTTCTGTATCGATAAATAATAATCCGTTAGGTACGCCATCGCTTCCTGAAAGCGGCCCTGCTCCAAGGTTTTCACCCACACGCTGCCATCCTGAAGGCAGGAATGGAATTGGAGAAGCCTGGCCAGGGAATGCAACGATTGTACTTAACACAACCACATAAGAATGATTAACATCCACATTGAAGAAGTTGTACGTACCATCCTGGTTGATAGATTCTGCCTGTACAACCTGGTTTGTTGCCACATCAACAAGATAAATATTAAGCGAGTTAGGTATGGCCTGCACACCGGTTCTGTTGATCTGCAGGTCAGTTAAACCATTCGCATCATTCCAAACATTTCCATGAATATTAATAAGGCGATAGATACCTGCATCGATATTGCTTACATTTTCTCCTTCAGCAACATTGAAAGGAGTTGATTTACCGGTTGCATCAGCTTTGCTGTTATCTGTTGCAGCTGCACCACCTACATTTTGCAATGTGAATGGAGCTGCAGGATCAGGTGTATTACTGAATACAGTGTAGTATCCGTTACCGGCAGCAACATTGCTTATCAGGTAATAGCCGTTACCATCGGTTACAGCAGAACCTGCGGGCTGATTGGCAGCATTGTATAATGTTACCAGTACACCTGGTACACCTGGCTCATCAGCATCCTGGATACCATCCCTGTTCAGATCGAACCAAACATAATCTCCCACAGTAGCTGGTACAAGTGGCTTCAAACCTGCATCCACAGTCAGGTTAACCTGTCCGGCAACAAGGGAATAAGAACCTGTTTTGCCGGTTGCAGGATCCACATCACTATCTGCAGCATCACCTGCTGATACCACATCTTTAGTTGTGAATACCAGTTTACCAGGAGTTGTTCCAAAACCAACTGTATAAGTACCTGCATTCAGGTTGCTGAAGAAGTACCTTCCGTTCTGATCAGTAACTGCTGAAGTAACAGCAACATTGGCTGCATCATACAGTGTTACAGTGATACCCGGAATTCCTTTCTCAGCAGCATCCTGTGTTCCGTTGCTGTTTGCATCAAACCATACATAATCACCCAGGGCTGCTCTTGTTGAGTAAATACCTGCATCTACGGTAAGGTTTGTGTTTCCGCCTGAAATAGTGTATGTACCGGTAGTTCCTGTTGCAGGATCTGCATCACTATCTGTATTGTCGTTGCCACCAGCATCTTTTGCTGAGAATGTAAATCCTGCGGGCAGGTTGCTGAATTTAACAGTATAAGAACCATCAGCAACATTCACAAAACGGTAATTACCATTGCCGTCTGTTACTGTTGTTGCCACAACTGTGTTTGAAGCATTGATCAATGTAACCGTTACACCAGGCACACCTTGTTCTGTTGCATCCTGTACACCGTTGTTATTAGAATCGAACCACACAAAATCACCGATCTGGCCCAGTGGAGCAGTTGGGTTGAATAAGCCAAAATCTATATCCAGGCGTTCTTCTCCGGCTGCCAAACTCACTACATCTGTTGTTGATGTACCGGCAGCGATCGGGTTACCATCACTATCTATATCCCTGTTGGTTCCTGCCGCTTTTGGTGAAGCATTGTAACCGGCAGGCAATGTGCTGAATCGTACTTTATAATCGCCTGCTGCCAACCCTGTGAACAGGTATTCGCCCAAAGCATTGGTAACAGTTGTGGTAGGTTGCACACCAGCAGTATTTGGATCCTTATCGATCGGGTTGCCTGCGGCATCCAGTAATTCAACTGTTACTCCTTGTATTCCCGGCTCAATAGCATCCTGTAATCCATTGTTATTTAAATCGGCCCAAACCCTGTTTCCGATTGATCCGGTTCCTGCCATTGAAGAGCGGATACCAGCATCAACATCCAGGTTTATCTGCCCTGCTGCCAAAGCAATGGTTGCAGTTTTGCCGGTTGCAGGGTTTGCATCGCTGCCATTTGCAGCCGTACCCAATCCCTGTGTAGTGAAAGTATATCCTGCAGGCAGGTTGCTAAAGCCTACTGTATAATTACCTGCAGCCAGGTCTGTGAACAGGTAGTTGCCATTAGCATCTGTTACAGCCATTTTAATAGCAGTATTTGCAGCATCATATAAGGTCACCGTTACGCCCTGTACACTGGCTTCTGTTGCATCCTGGATACCATTTTGATTAGCATCCAGCCATACACGGTCACCAATTTTTCCGGTTCCGGGAGGAGTGGTTAACCAGTATCCTGCATCCACGGTGGTTATACGCTGACCAGCGGCCAGAGCAAATGTTGCAGTTCTTGAGTTTACCGGATCAACATCACTGTCAACACCGGAAGCTGTTACATTACTGTTCAGCTTGGTGGTGGTGGTATAACCAGCAGGAGTTACAAATTCAACTTTGTAGTTTCCGGCCGGAAGATCATTGAAGATATACTTACCGTTGATATCGGTTGTTGTTGTTGCTATAACAGCATTGGTAGTTCCATCCAGCAACCTTACAGTTACACCGGCAATGCCCGGCTCTCCTGGTTCCTGGAATCCATTTTTATTAATATCATTCCATACATAATCACCCACACTGCCATTTGCAGAATTTTGCGCTTTGATACCTCCATCAACATACGTGATCTGGTCGCCTGCATTTACAGTAAATGCTGCAGTTCTGCCGGTAGCAGGTACAATATCACTGTTGGTTGCGCCACTCACCGCTCCGCTGTTGGTGGTAAATACGAAAGCCGGTGGCAAGCTTACACCCACTGTGTAAGAACCTGGTGTTACATCTGTAAACAGGTAGTTACCATTTACATCAGTATAGGTGCTGCGAACAGCCACATTACTGCTGTTGTATAAGGTTACCAGCACATTGGAAACACCTGGCTCGCCTGCGTCCTGGTTGCCATTAGCATTGGCATCATACCAAACCCTGTCGCCAACGCTGGCAGTTGAAGGTTGTGTAAATTTAAGACCGGCATCAATATCCGTACGGTTTTGGCCCGCAGCTAATGTTACCGTTCCGGTTGTATAAGTTATTGGATCGAAGTCACTGTCTAAATTAGTATCAGCACCCTGCGTTTTAGCTGATAAAGTATAATTTGAAGGAGGAGTTACCCTTACAGAATAGTTTCCTGCAGGTAATCCGCTGAATTTATAATTTCCGAATGCATCTGTTGTAGTGGTTGCAATTGGCTGACCGGCTGAGTTTAATAAAACCAGTGTAACACCTGCCACTCCTACTTCTCCCGCATCCTGGATACCATCACCATCTGTGTCGTTCCAAACCCTGTCGCCGATTGAACCTAAAGGAACAGCCGTTACAACCAGGCAGAATGCATCTATCTTCATGGTGTTGCATGTGATGGAGCTTTGTACACGCACTTTAGCAGTTCCGGCAGGAACAACAGCGCTGATAGAATATTGCTCAAGCTGGCTGTAGTTAATATCAACATCCCTGGTCACTGTTACATCTGTCTGGCTGATAACCACATTAGAAGCATTTAAGAAAATCAGGCTCAGTTTCGGGCTGCAGCTGATACCTGGTGTATGAGTTCCGGCAAAGGCTTTGAAATCAACTGTTGATCCGACAGCCACATTAGAAACATCCTGCCAAACTTTAGCAGTACCCGTACTCCAGTTATTGAAACCATTGGCAGCTCCGCAGGCTATATAACCTGTTCCGGTAGTCAGACTGCCGCCGCTCCAGCTCCAGCCGGTTGTTCCGTTTTCAAAACTTGGATTAACCAGTAAATTAGATGCTGAATTCGGGCAAGAACAATCTGGCAGTAAGCCAAAGTCATAAGTATTGTTGGTGCTTCCGCCAGGTTCTGTGCCGGAAGCTAATGTGATAGCAAGGCCCCTTACTTCATTACCGCTCACAACCTGGCCATTATCATCAAGGTCAATATTATTATCGGGATCGCCGCCATTAACGCTGCTGCTCATATAGCCATTAGGCACAACAACACCAACGATATAATTGCCGGGAACCAGGTTAGTAAATGAGTAATTACCATTTACATCAGTAGTAGTGGTTGCTATAGCCGCTCCATCCGCCACATTATCATTATTAGCATCTGCATATAATTTTACAGAAACATTCCTGATACCATTTTCTGAAGCATCATTCAGACCATTATTATTTGCATCGTACCAAACCCTGTTTCCAAGTGTTAAAAGCTGGCAAGACTGAATATTAACAGTAGCAACTGAAGTATCATTCGGGCAGGGAGCTGTTCCGGCCTTCACATACCTGAAAGTAGAATTGGTAGCGCCTACTGCTGGCAAGAATGTACCCGCAGCTGCATTAAAAGTACCGCCGGTACCGGTCACCCTTGACCAGGTACCCCCGCTTTGTTCACCACTGATCAGGTTGTATAAGTTAACTGCTGTGGCTAAAGTATCACAAACAGTTGTGCTTCCATCGGCACCTGCATTTGCCTGCGGGTTGATAACCACAGTAGCAATTGAGGTATCATTGGCACATACAGTTGTACCGGTTACCACATAACGGAAGGTTGAAGTGGTAGCGCCGGCTGCAGGAGTAAATGTTCCTGAAGCGGCAACGAACGTACCACCGGTTCCTGATACCCTCGACCAGGTACCTCCGCTTTGTTCACCGGTTATAATATTAAATAAGTTGATTGCAGTGGTTGAATTATCACACACGGTTGTGCTTCCATCAGTTCCTGCATTAATATTACATCCTGGTGTGGCAGTTAAGCAGAATGCATCAATTTTCAAAGTATTGCAGGTAATTGAGTTTTGTACTCTGACCTTTGCAGTACCGGCAGGTGCCACCGCTGTAATAGTATATAATTCCAGCTTGCTGTTATTTACATCCACATCCCTGGTAACTGTAACGTTTGTTTGAGTAAGAACTGCATTTGAACTATTCAGGAAGATCAGGCTAAGCATCGGGCTGCAACTGATACCCGGTGTATGGGTACCTGCATAACCTTTGAAAGTTACAGTAGAACCCGGTGTCATGGTCACATCCTGCCATACCTTTGAAGTACCGGAACTCCAGTTATTGAACCCGTTGGCAGCACCGCAGGTTACATAACCAGTTCCCGTGGTTAAACTACCGCCGCTCCAGCTCCAGCCTGTTGTTCCATTCTCGAAGCTTGGATTGACAAGCAAATTACTGGTTGATGTAACACAGCTACAGTCAGGATTGGTTACATAGAAAGTTATGGTAGTATCATGACACAGATTACCAGCACCCCCTGATTCACTATATGTTTTCAGATTTACCGTGTAAGTACCTACTGCGCCAGTCCAGGCGCCACCACCGGTAGCAGGACTATTATAAGGAGAAAAATTTTCAATATTTGAAGTGGCTGAAGGACCAGAAATGGTGAATTTAACACTTCCGATTGTTCCGCTTGTAGCAGCTTCCAGGTTATACAATAACCCTAACTGGTTAACTGTAAAACTGGCTCCGTTGGTAATTGGTAAATCTGTTCCGCCATTTAATTCATTAAAATACAAACCAGTTACACGGCCTCCGGAACAAGGAACATTTTTACACTCCCATTTAATCGCATCCTGATAGGCTCCATTTATTGATTTATAAAATTTTATCAGTGATTCTGTTCCGTTAGCTGCAGGTACTGCCGAAACAGCAGCCTGGGCAATCGTATTATTGACACCCCCTGTACCACATATGTACCAGATTGCATTGGCAACGTCAGCAGCATTATAAGCATAGTTACAAACGATCCAGTTGAGGCGGCATGCCTGCAAAGCTGTTAAACCCACACCTGTATAGTCAGTTATATTGTATTTGTTACTGGCAGGAGGCGTGGAAAGATTCCCGTCAATACAATGCCACCTTCCGATTTGAGTAATGGTGCAGCTGGATGTGATTTCGAAACCACATGGACGCCAGTCACTAAAGCTTGAATATCCTTTGCCCGACTCTGCATTTGTTATACTTCTCGCTGTACCTGCACAATCAGTATAACCTATTGTTGAACAAGTCACATTGGTTGGAGTAGGATCTTGAAAGCCATTGATCGCAGTTACTGTTGAATTTTTGAGTGAAACAGGAGAACTGAATTCACTACTTCTATTATCAGCTGTTCTGATTACCCTCAGGTTATAATAATTGCCGATTTTAGCATTTTTAAGCGTTAATACACCTTTTACCGCAGTCAGTTCTTCCGAAACAAACTTATTCCCATCGGTAAGAAAATCGTAGGAAATGCGATAATGAGATGGTGCAGCATTCAAATCATTGATGGTAACTTGAATTTTGCCATCAATAGCACCACTGTATGTTTCATTAATTACATCAATTTTTGAGATGCTGATCGCACCGGATGTAACAGACTGGGCTACTGAGGGGAAACTGCATAACGTAAGGAAAAGCAGGAATGCTGTTCCAAAACATTTTGCCAAAAATGAATTTTTCAAAGAGTTAATTTTTCTGATAACCAATGCTTGTGTCATGATCTTAACATGTTTAATAGTTACAATAACCTGCGTGCATGCACATACGCACACGGGGAATTAATACATGTTCCGATGGGGGGTGGTTGGAAATTCAGGAATATTAAAAATCAGGGTGGTCTTTGTGATAGGATGTCAAAATCCTATAGATGGGATATGTGGTAAAATGGTAAAGCGGAAACAAAAATATAACAAATTCCAAATAAACCAAATTTTTTTCAGTTTATTTTTAATACATAAAATTATATTCAGGCAATCTTCTTTTTGGCAATGCCAAGTGCCAGTTCCAATTGCTCTTCGATGCTGATATTCGAATTATCCAGTTCAATGGCATCAGCTGCTTTTCGCAACGGGCTAATTTCCCTGTTGGAATCAATATAGTCACGCATTTCAAGATTTGCCTTCACATCCTCAATGGATACGTTTGGATTTTTCTCAAACATTTCCATATATCTTCTCTCTACCCGTACAGCTATATCGGCTGTCATAAAGAATTTAAGCTCTGCATCAGGAAAAACAGTAGTCCCAATATCACGGCCATCCATCACAATCCCTTTTTTTTCTCCCATTTTTTGCTGCTGGGCAACTGCAAAATCCCTTACTTCCCTGATGGCGGCAATGTCACTTACTTTTTCGGCAACTACCAGGTCACGAATTACATACTCCACATTTTCTTCATTCAAATATATTTCCGACTGCTCGGATTTATTATTGAATTTAAATGCCAGCGTAATTTCAGCCAATGCTGCATTTACCTGCGCCGGGTCAAGCCAGTTGATATGGTTTCTTAAAAAGTAGAGTGTTATAGCCCGGTACATGGCCCCGCTGTCTATAAATATGTAACCCAGTTCCTTTGCCAGCTGTTTAGCCAGAGTGCTTTTGCCGCAGCTGGACCATCCATCGATCGTAATGATAATTCGTTTCATTGTTGCAAAAATCATCAAAACTGAACAATAATAAAAATGAAAGGTTATAAAAAGCACATTTCTCCGGTATTAGAAACATTTTTGCCGGTGGTTACGGGGTAACAGACCAGGTACCGGAAACTTATAGAAGACTTATAGAAGACTTATAGAAGACATATAGAAGAGTTATAGAAGAGTAGCTCCATAGTAACCCGGTGATAATTCCATGCTAACTTTATATCAACTGGCTGCCAAAACCTAAAGAGCCACCCGGTAAACCAGGTGGCTCTTTACATAAGAATTAATAAAATATTCTAAGCCTCAGATTTCTTCTCTTTCTTCTTTTCTTCTTTTTTTAAGGTGAATTTTACTTTCTCACCGCTTTCATCCATCTCGGCCACCATAATATCCCCGTTCTTCACACTCATATTTAATATTTCTTCTGCCAGGGGGTCTTCCAGGTATTTCTGAATGGCCCTGTGCAACGGTCTTGCGCCAAACTGGGAATCATAGCCTTTATCGGCAATAAAGCTTTTTACCTCCGGTGTTAACTCCATAGCCAGTCCAAGATTGGTAAGGCGTTTAATTACACCCTGCATTACAATATCAATGATCTCGAAGATATTTTCTTTACTGAGCGAATTAAATACGACCACATCATCAATACGGTTCAGGAACTCCGGACTAAATGTACGTTTCAATGCCTTTTCGATCACGGCCTTGTTGTTCTCTTCTGCATTTTCTATGCGGTTGGCTGTTGCAAAGCCCACTCCGTCTCCAAAGTCCTTCAATTGCCTTGCACCAATATTGGATGTCATGATGATCAGTGTATTCTTGAAATCAACCTTACGGCCCATACCATCGGTCAGCATACCATCATCCAATACCTGCAGAAGAATATTATAGATATCCGGGTGCGCCTTTTCAATTTCATCTAATAATATTACACAATAAGGCTTGCGGCGTACTTTTTCTGTGAGCTGTCCACCTTCTTCGTACCCAACATATCCGGGAGGTGCGCCAATCAAACGGCTCACTGTGAATTTTTCCATGTACTCACTCATATCAATACGTATCAGCGCATCTTCACTGTCAAACATATGCCTGGCCAGTGAACGGGCCAGTTCAGTTTTACCCACACCCGTCGGGCCCAGGAAAATAAAAGTACCTATTGGTTTCTTAGGATCCTTCAACCCTACCCGGTTACGCTGTATTGCTTTCACTACTTTTGAAATGGCATCATCCTGCCCCACAACAGCACCCTGCAAATCCGTAGCCATGCGGCGCAGCTTGTCAGTTTCTGCCTGAACCATTCTTTTCACCGGGATACCAGTCATCATATGTACCACTTCGGCAATATCTTCCTCTTCAATGGGGTAGCGTTTGTGTTTGCTTTCTTCCTCCCAGGCATTCTTGGCAGCCTCCAGTTCTTCCTGCAGGCGTTTTTCAGTATCCCTCAATGAAGCAGCTTCCTCAAAACGCTGGCTTTTTACCACTTTGTTCTTTTCCAGCTTAATATCTTCGATCTTCTTCTCCAGTTCAATGATATCATCCGGCACATTTATATTTTTTATATGCTTCCTGGCCCCTACTTCATCCAGTACATCAATTGCTTTATCGGGCAGTAAACGATCGGTCATATAGCGGTCACTTAATTTTACACAGGCTTCAATTGCATCCTGGCTATAAGTAACATTGTGATAATCTTCGTATTTGCTTTTGATATTATTGAGTATCTCAATGGCTTCACCCACCGATGGCTGCTCAACCAGCACTTTCTGAAAACGGCGGTCGAGTGCCCCGTCCTTTTCAATATGCATCCGGTACTCATCCAGGGTGGAAGCCCCGATGCATTGCAGTTCGCCCCTGGCCAGCGCAGGTTTAAATATATTGGAGGCGTCGAGTGAACCACTGGCCCCGCCGGCACCAACAATCGTATGTATCTCATCAATGAACAGGATCACATCCCTGTTTTTTTCCAGTTCGTTCATGATAGCTTTCATACGCTCTTCAAACTGTCCACGGTATTTTGTACCGGCAACCAATGCTGCAAGGTCCAGGCTTACTACTCTTTTATCAAATAATACACGGGAAACTTTACGCTGTACAATCCGAAGGGCCAAACCCTCTACGATGGCGGTTTTGCCCACCCCCGGCTCACCAATTAAAATAGGATTGTTCTTTTTGCGGCGTGATAATATCTGTGATACCCTTTCTATCTCGGTTTCCCTCCCTACGATCGGGTCCAGAGAACCGTTTTCAGCCAGGCGGGTTATATCCCTGCCAAAATTATCCAATACAGGAGTTTTGGTCTTTGGCTGGTTGGATACTCCCGGACGCTGGGATTTTTGTCCGCCATATTGTTTTCTTTCTTCATCAAAGTCATCCTCACCTTCATCACTAAATTCGGCCGATGGAGGGTTACTGGTTACGAAGCCAAGTTCATTTTTGAATACATCATAGTCCACATCAAACTGGTTCAATATCTGGGTGGCAATATTTTCCTTGTTCTTGAGAATGGAGAGCATGAGGTGTTCGCTTTCCACCAGGGCGCTTTTTTGTGCCTTTGCTTCCAATACCGTGATGCGGATCACTTTTTCGGCCTGCTTGGTCAATGGCAGTGAATTGATATTGGCGATATTCTTACCGGTTTTGTCCTTAACGGCAATTTCTATCTCTTTGCGAAGCTCTGCAAGGTCTATATTGAGCGACCTTAGTATTTTGATGGCTGTGCTTTCCCCATCACGTATCAAACCCAGCACCAGGTGTTCGGTTCCAATAAAATCATTTCCCAATCTTAATGCCTCTTCCCTGCTGTACGAGATGATCTCTTTTACCTGTGCCGAAAAATTATTATCCATTTTATATTGAATTTTGCTTGTACAATAATAACGATTATTTCAAAGATATTGTTGGCCGTAAAGTGCAAATGTTAATATGTTCAAAATTAAAACTCTGATGAAGTTACTAATAATAACAAACTGCTTTCTGCATCTTAACATACTGATAACCATTCAATATTTTTATTGGTGATTGGTTTTCCAGCTTGTTAAATTTGCTTTACTTTACAAAGAACGGTCATTAAAATCCTGAATCTAAGTTTATGAATGTCAAAATAGATACCAAAGAGCGTTTTACTGTTATTACGCCCGAAGCTGAGCATTTATCTGTAAATATGACAGAGGAATTGAACAATTTGTTGCTTACTTACCTGCAAAAAGACATACCGCATGTTATTTTAAACATGGAGGCTGTAAAAACAACCGATGAACCCATGGCAGAAAATATTGCGCAAATGCAACAGCGGTTTTATGAAAAAAACTGCTCTTTTGTGATTTGTGGTTTGCAGCAGAATGTGGTACAATTATTGGAAGAAAAGGAACTGCTTGAATTCATGAACGTTACCCCCTCCGAGAGCGAAGCCTGGGATATTGTACAGATGGAAGAGATAGAGAGAGAGATACTGGGAGATGAATGATCAGGTCTGAGGTTGGTAGTTCATGGTTTGTGGTTAAGCAGCATTCAGGAATAAAACCCGGTCTTATATTAAAAACAACAAACCCTAAACAACAAACTAAAATAACTTGCTTGCGGTAACTATACTAGGAAACAACTCTGCCATACCTGCTTTTGACAGAAATCCCACCTCCCAGGTTTTGCAAACCCCGGATGAGAGTTTTTTGATTGATTGCGGAGAGGGAACCCAGATGCAGCTGGCAAAGTATAAGATCAAACGCAGTAAGATTAATCACATTTGCATCTCTCATTTACACGGCGATCATTATTTTGGTTTAATTGGCTTGCTTACCAGTATGAGCCTGCTCAACCGCACGCAGGACCTTCATTTGCATGCCCCGCCCCCACTGGAACAACTAATAAAACTGCAGCTTGATTTTGCGTCAACCCACCTTTCATTCAACCTGCATTTTCATGCGTTGGAAAATGAGGGATTGATTGTGGACGGCAATAAAATGACTGTAGAGTGCTTTAAAGTAAAACACCGGATTGACTGCTGGGGTTTTCTTTTCAGGGAGAAAAAAAATCCGAGGAAACTTGATGCGGCAAGAGCGAAAATATACGAGATACCGGCTGCATTTTATGAGAACCTTCAGCGTGGGGAAGATTACATAACAAAAAAGGGAACCATTGTACCTAATGAGGAAGTGACCATTGCCGCACCAAAAGGAAGAAGCTATGCCTATTGTGCAGATACGATTTTTGATGAGAGCCTTGCTGATAAAGTAAAAGATGTAGACTTGCTTTATCATGAAACCACCTATTTGAAAGACCTGCACGAAAGGGCAGCAGCCCGGTTTCACAGCACCACGGTGCAGGCAGGCAGCATTGCCAAAAAAGCCTGTGTGAAGAAATTACTGATTGGGCATTTTTCGTCCAAGTACGAAATGCTTGATGACTTTTTAACCGAAACAAGGGAGGTTTTTGAAAATACAGAACTGGCCATTGAAGGCAGTTGCTTTATGGTATAACTATTCATCCGGTTTGATCACATAGTTGAACCCATCGGCTATTATCCACTTATAAAATTCGGCAAACCATTTGCGCCATGCTTTTTCGTTATGCCTGCCTTTAGGATCGATAACAGCATAAACCTGGGCAGCTGATTTTTCACCCAAAGATTCCTGGATATCCTGCATATCTTTTACAAACGATTCGCCTTCCTGCCTGCCGGTATAAAAGAAGAATTTACCGGTATTCTTCACTGCCAGGGAATCGGTAAGGCGTTTGATGCCTGGTGCCGTCCAGAATGCAGGTGAAAAAATTCCTGCCTTTCCAAAAACAGCAGGCTTTGTTAGCATGGCATAATAGGCAAATAAGGCACCCATCGAACTTCCGGCAATCAGCGTATTTTCTTTGTTGGACAATGTCCTGTAATGCTTGTCTACATAGGGCTTCAGTACCTCTGTAATAAATGCCAGGTATTGTTCTGCCTCGCCTTTTCCAAAATTTTGAAACTCGTATGGGTTATATTCGTTCAACCGCTGAGGCCCGTTATCAACCCCCACCACTATGCATGCAGGTTTACCAGACCTGATCAATGTATCAAGACATTCATCAACTCCCCATTCACCAAAGGCAGAACTGGCTGCATCAAAAATATTCTGTCCATCCTGCATGTACATAACGGGGTATTGTTTTCTGGAATCGGCATATCCATCGGGCAAATAAATCCAAATGCGGCGATACCTGTTTAATTGAGGTATAAAAAAAGCCGTATCCATTATATGCACCTGCCTGCTGGCAGTATGCCTCCGGCTCACACCGGAAAAGTCGTCCTTCCAGGCTTCAATATTTATTTCAATGGTGGTATCACTGTAAATTTCAAATTCACGGTTCTCAATATCGTACCCATGATCCTGGCATTCCACTTTTTTCCAGCTGCCCCTGGTGCATTTGAATTCGTATTCGCCTGCAGGCAGTCTGGTGTACAGGGATATTGTATTATCATCCCCGTTTGTAAGGGCATAACTGTTATTGCGGGGATTCCAGTCGTTGAAATTTGCAGCAATGAAAATGCTGTCCTGCACATGTTGCAAGGGGTACCTGCCCAGTTTGAACCGAACAGTAAATTGTGCTTCGCCTGCCAGTGATGCCGGCAATAAAAGAGCAAGGCACAACAGGTATTTCATCCTTATTTATTTAGAAATGCTTTCACTTTTTGATGAATGCTGCTGCTGAGCGGCACCAGTGGCAGGCGCAGCACATTCTCTATCAGGCCCATTTCATGTAAGAAGGCCTTTACACCCGCAGGATTGTTTTCTGCAAACAACAGATCATTTCCTTCGAGGCATTTATAATGCAAAGGCCTTGCCGATCCAAAATCCCCTTTCAGGCAAAACCTTACCATATCAGAAAAATCTTTAGGAAAACAATTAGCCGCCACGCTGATCACGCCATCCATTCCACAAGCTATCAGCGGAAGTGTAATATGGTCATCACCGCTCACTACTAAAAAATCTTCAGGCCTGTCACGCAAAATATGCATACACTGAACCATATTCCCGCTGGCTTCTTTAATGCCGGCAATATTCTCCACTTCGTTGGCAAGCCTCAGAGTGGTTTCGGCGCTGATATTGCTGCCGGTACGCCCTGGCACGTTGTAGAGCAGTACAGGCCTTGGGCTGGCGCTTGCCAGGTTTTTATAATGCTGGAAAATTCCCTCCTGCGATGGCTTGTTATAATAAGGACTGGCGCATAATACGGCTGTCGCTTTTTCAAGCGGGTAGCTTTGCAGGTTTTCCATTATTTCCTTGGTATTATTGCCGCCTACACCCACTACAACCGGCACCCGCCCGTGAACCTTTTCAACGGTATAATGAATGATATCAAACTGCTCTTCGGTATCAAGGGTAGGAGTTTCGCCGGTGGTGCCTAAGCTAACAATATACTCAACACCATCATTAATGATAAAATCTATCAGCTTTCCCAGCGCATCCATATCAACATCCATACTGGCTTTAAAGGGAGTAACGATGGCAACCCCTGTACCCTGCAATTGTGAACGCAAACTCATGAGTTAATTTTTATGTGAAGGTATTGAGAAGTGCGGGATTTTTTAGAAAAAAATAGCTGTGTAAATGACTAAAATTCCTGTACAAAAAATTACAAAACATCAAAATGATTTATTATTTTTAAAACGACCTTCTATTTTGCGGGGTCTATAAACACTTATTTCAAAACATAAAAAAATTATCATTCAGTTTAATACATGTTCGCACAGATTCAAAAACAACAGGAAAACAAAAGAGTGCAGTTAATAAATAGTTCATTACAAAATCAGCCCATTAATACAAAGCCTTTACAGCTGCGCAATAACAGCACCGAAGCGGCTGTTCAAAGGAAACTGCAGGAAGTGACAAACAAGAGTGTGCAGGTACGGCAATTGAAAAAATTACAGGCCATGGTCGATTGCAGCAGACAGGTGAAACAAATGAAGGATTTGCAGGTACTGGCGAATGAAATTACACATAACACAGATCGGCCCGGTCAAATCAATAAAGAAAAACCTCTGCAACTATATACATATCAAAGGGGAATAAATCAGTCGGTGACCCTGAAGAGTACAAAGACCAATAATAAGAGTGTCACTTTTGATATCTGCACATTCAATCAGGTACATTACGATAAGGGAGATAAAAAGCAAAGCGGCTCAGCAACAGGTAATGCTGACTGGAAAGGTTGGCTGATAGATAATGGCACGAATAACAATGCCACACAACTGCACGTGGTGAACATGGAATGGGGGGGACTGGGTGGCGCAAAAGACGGGAATATTGCACCAGGATCGCAAGCCCTGAACGGAAAGCACAAGAGCCCCGAGGGTATGTATAAAAATTTGTTCGACGGCAATGATAAAGCCAAGGCCGATATTACTTACAAGTGTGCGTTCGATAAAAATGAAGTAGCAGGATATAACGGACAAACAATTGGGAAAGATGTGCCCATCAGCGATCCCGACATCTATTGCTCTATTAGTTCCGACGATAAAGCGGGCAAAGTTTTTGGTGAAGATTGGGTGGTGATAGGTAGTCACGCAAAGGGTATGGTCATAAGGGACGGAGGTTAACCTGATATGAGAAAGATTTAAACGAGTAATCACCTTTTATTGACGGGCATTATTCTAAAATTCAATCCCATTAGGAATGCTTTGTGAAAAAACGCCGTTACATTTGTTGGCAGCAGCCTGTTTGTTCCATTCAAACCCTGACATACAAGTTTAACCGGATTGAACCTCCCATTTATGAATACGCACACTGATAAAATATCCAAAAGCGATTCTGCTTCATCAATATCCTCTGTCAATCAAAACAATGACCCGCAAAAAAAACAACTAAAAAGTTACAGGCCGGAAGCACTTAAACAAAGAAAAATACAGGAAATCATCAATGCCAGTGAGCAGGTAAACCAGGCAAGGTTCATTCAATCAATCGTTAATAATAAAAGTATAAAGCAAGTAAGAACAACAGAGGTTAGTAAAACTGCGCCTGTTGTACAAAGAACACCGAAAACATGGGAAACTAACGATGTGATTGCCAGAGCCCTTGCCCTGGAAAGAAGCGGGATTACAGAAAGTGGCAGTACCTGGGAAAAAATAAAAACAGCCATTAATAATTACATAGCCTTTGGCCGCGACCAGTATCAGCCATTATATAATAGTGCAAATCATGTCGACCTTATATTTTCAGCAAGAACCGGAAAATTAAATGCCATCAAACTACTTATTACCAAATGGTACACTGACCATCCCATAAGGCCCTGGAACGGAGATAAAGTAAATAATATTCGGGGCATATTGCCTGAGCTGGAAAACACGATCAGAGATGAGGAAGAAGATATTATTGGCGAAAGATTTGCAAATAAGTTTTTAGTCGAAAGGCCGCCATTGGTTATTCCGCCTGAATTATCTGATGGTGTTGCGCTACAGGTTGGCAACGCAGCAAAGGCATTAAAACTTCATCAGAACTTTAATAATAATCTTCGTTTCCGGTATACAGGGGTAGGAACACCGCCTGAAGTTGGCCTTGCAGCACACCAGGGCGACTGTGGTACCCTGGCAAGGATATATATTGCTGTTGCCAATAACCTGGGTATTCCTGCTGTACTGGCAGACAGGCCCGGAAAACAACTGGTGGCGGCACAACCAATCAAAGGACGTTCCACAACAGGCAACACACATGACCAGGGCGCCTGGTATTTTCAGCAACATTTTTGGGCAGTAGCAGCCGGTACCAACTATGATATATTATTTATGCAAACCCCGCCTCCTGCTGCTATTGTATCAAACGGATCAGCCGTTTACAGAGGTATTACTTATTACACTTTCCCGGATAATCGTTGTGTGATCGAACCTTTTGAAAAAGCTAAGTTCGGAGACCCGTCAGTTATTAAGGGTGAAGGTCGTGTTTTTGCTGATGCTGCAGCTACGCAACTGTTCATTGACGGACATATTGCCGGTTAACAAAGAATTTCCAACAGTTTTTTGGTGAAAAGCAGTGAAAAATATCATTGACACTACAGGCTTGTTTATCATAATATATCCGTACCTTAAGAATCAGTCATAAAATTGATGGCAACGGTAACCGGCATAATGCAACCGATGAACCAGTTGATTAAAAAATATTTTGCTGATGAACCTTTATACAGATAAAAAAAATGATGCAGGCAATCGGGCAATAGCTAATGATACTGCAGCCAGGTATCCAATGGGGAAGAAAGTTTTTCAACTAACGCACGCATTACGGCCAGGTAATAATCAGCATCCGCTGCAGTTGTTGATAACGAGCAGTCCGAAGATACAGCAAATCAAAGCTGTTCAGCGCCTGGCAGATGAACGGAAAGAAAAAAAATTGCCCGTCGTACAACGCATGGTTGACTGGAGGGAGGAGGAAGTAGCCACTAAAAACCCGATCCAAGTTGCCATGCCTCCTTTAGATGATTGGGGATTTACCCATTTTGTTATTAACGGATCCGAAGACCAGGAAAAGGCTTTGAACGGTGCTGAATTTATTGTAGAAAAAACAAAATTAGGATTAACTGAGATTGGCGTTGCAAAAGAGCCTGAAAATTATCTTGGCACCCGAATGGAAATCCCGGTAGATCCGCCATGGACAGCTAATGTTTCTAAATCCAAGGTTGGGGGAACATATTTTGCGGAAGCAAACGAACGTTTTAACATTGACCTTACACCGTATATGAATGGTGTTGGGAACACGGCGTTGAGCGTGAAAGGAGTTCCCAGCGATAACACCATGGTATCGCACACACAGGAGCACGAACAACATCATGTTAATGATGATGTAAGGGCCCGGGAACAGATTGTAGATACCTGGGATAATGCTTTATATGATATGAAACAAAAGAGGGAAACTTTTTTGGGGTTCAATCCTGTACATGCACTTAAACGTCTTTATCAAAAAGCAGGGGGCACACCTGGTGAGATTGGCTCCAAATATTATAACAGGGTCAAAGAACTGGGCATTCAATACCACAACACCGAGGAAGGAAGCAAGCCCCCTTTGGCTAACATTGTAACTTCACATGACCAATCAACGATTGAGCTGCATTTTAAACCACATTAATACTAATTTACTCCAGGTATTTAAATTTATAAAGAGTATTTCACATTCGTATTAATTGCATACATTTAATACGGTTTTACTTATCCAGTTTCCCCAACTATTATTAACCGCTTAAGGAAAATATTGTATGGCTCTATCCAAACACTTAACAGTACAAAAAAATGATCAGCCAGGCAGGGCCAATGCCAACAATTCTGCTGTGCAGCGAAGTGCAGGGACGACAGCATTTCATTCGGAAGATAGCAGGACAACAGCAACAATACTACAAGAAACGGTAAACAACAGTAAGCAGGTTAGGCAACTAAAAACCATACAGGATATGGCCAACAAACATTCGGGAATACAGGTAGCACAGTTGGAAGATATTGAAATGGAAGAAATAAGGCCCCGTATTGCAACCTGTATTTCACGGGGTGTTGCATTTGAATTTGGCAAATCCTATTCTTCTATTGATGTAAGGGCAAGCCAGTTGCAGGAAACAGACCGGGTTATTTATGAAATAGCCTGGGATGCTGCCGTGGCACCTGTTGGGCACGAGGGCATGCATGTTGTTGCCGGCGAGGCAAGCGACTTCATTACAGACAGGAGCCAGGAAGGGGTTGCAATCGGAGATGTCAGATCACGCTACAGACGTGATGGCGCAAACGGGTTTGTTTTTGAATACCGGGATGGCATTGAGTGGCCGGCCGAATTAAATGGAGGCAGCTGGCGTTTCAGACTGAGGGTGGTTAATGGCGCAGGAACTGAAGTGGCCCGGTCAGCAGTGGCTGTTGTGAACTGGGCGCACTAATAGGGCTCTTTAAAATTTAAACATGGGTATATAATTAATTAATGAACACCCACACAGATAAAACAAGCGATACCAGCAGCAATGCTGTTGCTAATGCTGTGACTTTGAAGCAGGGTGCAGAGTATGAGGGCATTCAATTGAAAGATGACCGTCCCGAAACGGTCGCCCAAAGAAAAATACAGGAGGCTGCTAACAACAGTGAGCAGGCAAATCAATTAAAAGCCATACAGGCATTAGCTAATGGCAGCATGCAGGTAAAACAATTTAGAGCTGTACAAGCAGTGGTGAATGATCATACACCCAATTCAAATCGACATAAAGCAATTAAAGAAACCGTACAGGAAAAATCTAACCCTGTGCAAAGAAAATTGCAGGCCCAGGCAGACCCTGGAGAAAATAATTCCGGTCTGCCTGACAATTTAAAATCAGGCGTTGAGAACATCTCAGGTTATAGTTTAGATGATGTGAAAGTGCATTACAATTCTGATAAGCCGGCACAATTGAATGCCCATGCATATGCCCAGGGAACTGATATACATTTAGCAAGTGGGCAGGAAAGGCATCTGCCTCATGAAGCTTGGCATGTGGTACAGCAGAAGCAGGGAAGGGTAAAGCCAACGGTGCAGATGAAGGGTGATATAGCTGTAAATGATAAAGCGGAATTGGAGACAGAAGCGGATGTAATGGGCAGGCAAGCTGTTGATATAAAAACACTACCTGTAGTTCAGCCTAAAGATGGAATTACGGCAGGTCACGAATCAGTTGCAAGTAAACAGGATAAAAGCGAAGGCAGTTTACCCGTGGTGCAAAGATTAGTAGGCTTTGAATTTGAGACCGGGTGGTATGTAGATTTTCAACAGCCTGTTGGTTTCGATGATATGGGGCAAATACCTCAACCTGTTCCGTTCAAAAAAAAAGATGTAGTAAGTCATACCAACCATGATGGGTTTAGAATGGAGGCAGATGAAGCTGAAGAAGGGCGCAGCGAGCTTGAGTTTGTAGTGAGGCCCCCGGTAGCTGAAAGCTTTGAAGGAAAGAACCGATTGGATGCAATAATGACAAATATGGAAGTTATTACTGGTGAGTTACTTGCAAAATTCGGGGCATCATTTAGTTTAGATGAAGTAACCGGAAATGAATATGATGAGTCAACAATTGTAACACCCAGGGATGCCCAAATGAAAGCCGGCCCCCAAACAACCACAGCAGTGAAACTTGAAATGATACCCAACATACTGGGTAAAGGTATGCCCGAGCAGCCTCCTCAAAACCCGGCATTTTATGGTTTGGCAAAACTTATCGGGCAATATGTAGATCGTGGCGCATCAGAAGGAGCACCAATGTCATATCCAAAAATAATGGCAGAGCCTCTTTTGGCCCGAACTGACTTTGTTGGCCTTTTTGCTTTGATAGAACCGGAACGCAGACAACATTATATAGCTAATCCTGATGATTGGGTATCAGATGTGTTACAGGCTGCAGGACTTGAGGCAGGAATTGCAGACCGAGATTTGCTTCACAGGGGAGTTGTAAGTGATAATGACAGTGATGAACACATGCGTCTGCGGCTTCAGATTCACAATTTCAGGAACGAACCGGATCAGCACGTTTTAGATGCCCAGGTGGTTGCTGCTACCCAAGCCTTACAAAACTACCAGTCTCCGCAAGGATTCAAAGAAAAAATCCTGTCTAAATTAAGAAACGATCCCACGCTTGACGACTTGGGTGCCATACAGGAAAGATTGCTCCGGGATAGAATGATACTCCAAGAAGAACATCAGCAATGGGAAGATGAACGTAACCAGCTTATACAACAAAAGCAAGCACTGGAAAGACATGCCGGGTTCACTGTGAGACAATGGCTTGTAGACATTCTTGCAGGAAATGATAGAATTACCGGCATCAATGATGCAGAATCAATGGGAGAATTTGGTCAGCGTACCGAAGCCGTTGGTCAGGGAGGAGATGAAACCGCTGGTATATTTGAATGGCGGGGAGACCAAACAACAAAGATACCGCCTGGAGAATGGCGGGATTATGCTCTTGCTTTTATGACTCGTATCCTTGCCTTACACGGACACCAGGAACAAGATGGGCAACAATAAACACAGCACTATTCATTTCATAACTCATTACGGGTATCCGGTCTTTTCATCACCCCCTCCCCACTATCTTCCCATCCTTTCCAAACTCCCTTCGTATTCCTTCCATCAGGTCATTCAATAAAATAGTATTGCCATTTCTTTTCATAGCCATTAAAGAAGCAAAACGGGTGATATTGATGATGGCGCCGCCGGTTAGTTCGTACTTAGTGCTTATATCATCCAGGTCAACTTTTTCTTCCAGCACCGTTTTATCTGAGAAAGAATTTTGCCAAAGCTTTTTGCGCTGCCAGGCATTGGGTATGGCAAAGTATATCATGCCCTGGAAACGTCTCGTAAAAGCTTCATCCAGGTTGGTCTTTAAATTGGTAGCAAGAATTACCACACCCGGATAGTCTTCAATGCGCTGAAGCAGGTACGATACTTCCTGATTAGCGTGCCTGTCGTTACTGCTGGTGGTTTGTGTACGTTTGCCAAACAAGGCATCAGCCTCATCAAAGAACAATATCCAGTTCTTATTCTCGGCCTGGTCAAAAATATTGGCCAGGTTCTTTTCTGTTTCGCCAATGTATTTTGAAACCACCATAGATAAGTCAACACGGTAAACATCAAGCCCGGCCGTTTTGCCAAGTAAACTGGCTGTCAGTGTTTTCCCGGTACCGGGTGGTCCGTAAAATAATGCACGGTAACCGGGCTTTATTTTTTTCTTCATACCCCACTCATTCAATATCCGGTCTCCATGCTTTATCCAGTCACTTATTTCTGTCACTTCATTTAAAGTATGGTCTTCAAGCACCAGGTCTTCCCATTCCAGCAAAGTACTGATACGCTTCGCCGGAAAATTGATATTGTAATCAGGTTTGTGTGCTTCGCCACTGGTAAAATAATTAAGATACTCGGTGCATATATTCAGAATGCCGCTCAGGAAAGGTTCATCCGAAGCTGCATTTATAAGTTTTAATATCTTATGTTTATTAAAAAAATGATCTTCCCCAAAAATTTCAGTAACATGAAAACGCTTTTCCAGGCTGCTTGCGGCCAGTATAAATGCTGCTGTTTCACCTGTTGGTATAAAGCCTGAGTGATTCTTGCCTTTAACACCACCCAACTCGGTGAAGCCCCGGTCATAATCTGCATTCTTTACAAAAAAAACATCGAGCAATTGCGGCTGCACATGTGGCACCAGCGACAATATCAAGATTATCCTTTCATCAAAACCCATATTGTAATGTGCCACCACCTGCGCATAATAAGAACTGTCATTGCTAAGATCGGGAGGTTCAATGTCGTAAATAGTTTTGTAGTGAGCAGTTTTTCCCCAGTACAAATTCATACGGGCATTGATAACCTGGTTGAGCCATTGCAACTCTGCCGCTAAAGTCCTGGCATTTGCTTTTGCGTTTGTTATATCCATTCTACAATCAAATTATGCTGCATCCATGACATTTTAATATATCCAAATGCCCAGGGAAGCGTTTGTAATAATATATCGTATCCTCTTTGTTCCACCTTCAAAGTCCAGTAATCCTCTTTAAAATTCATCACCCCCTCACGCATTATAAATGAATGCCGAAATCCATCCGGGGAAGTATTTTTCATTTTCTCCCACCTTTCAATTATCACTTCAAGCAGCTCACGGGTAACGTTCAATTCAATTTCAGATACTGTAAAAGATACAGGTATTGCTTCATTAAGCGGCACATTGCAAAGTATTTTATTCAATACAAGTTCATGCTCTTCGCAAGCGGTTGCTCCTGTTGCCAGGTATTGTAGTAACAGCACTGCACGGTTTCGGCATTCATCATCAATAAAAATGTTATTTTCCATAAGACCGGTCCTGGAAAAATAAGTATCTAAAAAAGGATGAAATAATACCAGACCCGCATTTGACACATAGATACTTTCGCCGCTTTCAATTATAAACCTGTTGTTATCTCCATCATTTTCACCTTCTTCAGGCTTATACGCCCAAATCTCATTTTGAACTGACTTTATCACTTCAGCCTCTGAAATAATGCCGTGCTGCTTGCTGTATACTGCAAATTTCCTTTCTTCTTCTGACTGCAAAGCCTTCCTGAGTATTTCCGCCTCTTCCTGCTTTGTAATTAGATCCGGGAGTTTTTGTATTATAAGTGCATTTTGCTCAGTTAATTTTTCTTCCAAACCTCCCCCCTGTTTCATTGCATGCTCAAGTATCTTATTTAACAACGATGCCTTTTCAGAATGGCTTTCTTCAGTTAAATAATTTATCAAAGCATTTGAATAGTTTTCAGCAGTATGTACATTCATTCCTTCCGAAAGAAAAAGGATATTAAACCGATAAAACAACCTCATCATCCAATCCCTTTGCCACCCTTCCGGCATTGCTTCTCTCAGAAAATGATACCACCACTTCACCAGGGCTTCAGGCATATTTTCAAAACGTGCTTTTGCAGTTGGCAAATCCAGGAATACCGCTTCTCCAAATTTATCCAGCAGCATTTTCGAAAAGGCTGGTGAAGAAAGAAAAGCATATCGCTTTCCCAAAATTGCCCCGGGCTTTATTTCAGCTGCCTGTTGTATTACCAGTTCACGAAACTCATACTCAGAAACCGGTTCTTTTACCCCTGCATCTTTTAAAAATACAGCTTTCAGATCATGCTCCATCAAATCCTTTATAAGTACTGCTAATTGGTCGCTAAGAAGTTCTTTATGCATCGCCAGCAAATCATAAAGGAAAATCTTTGCTTCCCTGCTGTTAGCGGTATCATTAAAAAGTTCAACTAAAAAGGCCTTATCTCTTTCAAGCAGGTGGACCATTAACAGATAGAGTAAATTGTGCAGATCCTCCCTGCTATTCTTATTAATGCCCGGAGGCAGACGGTTATTCTGTAAAAAGAATCCCATAACCTTCCTTGCTTCGCTGAGTATTTTCTCTTCCCGGTTATCGCTCTTGTCAGCTTCTCCAGTATCAAAAATATGGGTAAGTTCAAGGGTTTTATTTTCCAATATACCTGTCCGCACTAACCCTCCTGTTTCAATTTTATCTTCCAACATAAATTTACCCAGGCATTCTAATAATAACTGAGCTATCCGCTTCTGTTCGATGCCCTCTTCTTCAACAAAAAGTTCTGCCAGGTACGCTGCGGAAACAATCGAACTGTTAGTGGTTTTGATCAAAAGTTGTAACTGGCGGGGATTTATCTCATAAAGCGCTTTAATTAACCGGCGCAACAATTGCCGCTGCTCCAGCTTGTCTGCTTTGTTAAAGATATCCGGCAGCCGGTTCCATCGCAGAAAATACTGCAGCAGGCCGGTCAATTGATCGTACATCTCTTCATCAGCTATTTCAGTGGGGAAAAACTCGTTCATTATCCGTTTCACGTCTGCTAATGTATTATCCGCTTCAGCATTACGATATGTTTCCCGGGGCTGGTCTGTTTCCCTGTTATTGTATTCATCAACTCCCTGAAGGGCTTTTTTCTCAATATTCAATTGCAGCTTTTGTAAGGTCCTTAGCATAAGCATAAATCCGGCTTCAGGTTCATTTTCCGCTGATTTAAGAAGTGCTTGAATAAAATCATCCCGGCTTATATTTAAAATGCGGGAAAACTGATGAATGCTCTCTTCGAAAAAAAGTATATTGGAAAAAAGATTGTATCCGGAATTTGCATTTATTTTCCACGCAATTGTAAAAATTGTTTTTTCAATAAAATCACTGGTATAATATTGCAGCAATTTTGATTTATGTAAGATACGCAACAACTCACTGGTTGATGCATTTACAATATCTCCGTTTGGAAGATTGAAAATTAAATCCTTAAGTATAGTAATTGGTATGTGTTGCAAAAGCCGGGACCTCATTGGGGTGAATGTTGCAGCTTTTCGAAATATCAGTCTGAGAGACTCAAAATCCTGCTCGTATAAATCAGTTAACAAATGTTGAAGGGGGATATGATAAAATTCCTGACCCCACCAGGGCATAGCTCCATATTTAAGAACATAATGAATAAGATTGAAAAGCCGTCTTTGCTGGTAGGACTTAGCTAATGGTTCCTGCTGTGTGAAAATCGATTTCTCAAAATCAGCCACTTCCTCATTAGCACGGCGAGAAACTGATTCGGGCCCCATACTTTCAAATATTTCCTCAAATAAAATTAGGGTGGCTGATGATTCACTTGACAGAGAATATTTTTTTTGAAAAGATATCTTCAGATCTTCTGCTACTTTCATTTTCCCTTTGCCTGTAATCCTGGCAATAAAACCAATTATTTCATCTGTCATTTCAAATGCGTTAAAGACAGCTCTGCTTTGTGTTAAAAAATATTTCAGCAGATTTTGCCAGATCTCTAACTTCAGTTCCTGCCGGCTCAGGTTGCCAGAAGAGTTAAGCTGATGAAGTTCTAATATGGTTTCAACAATGTCCCTAATCTCTTTTTCATTGTCCTTCATTAAAACCATGACAAGAAACTCGTTATCACCCTCATCAACGATCTGATTAAGGTTGTTCATGCCACTATGGTGCCTAGACAACAAAAACAATATTTTATGAAGGGTGGCCGGGGCATTTTTTGCTGTACTCAAAAGCAATTGCCGAATATCAGATCGTTGCATTTGTTCGTGCAGTACCGGCAAGGTGCCGGTGAACAAGTAATTTTGTAAGAGCATTATTGCCTTTGCAAGTGATACACTGCTATCAGCACTTAACCCTGCTTTAGTTTCAGGTATCTTTTTTTCGGGCAATACATTAGCTTCATCTATGAAAAGCTCATTAACGGCTTTTGTAAGTGGCTGAAAGGCTTCCTCCTGCTTTACATTATTTAGCACATCATGAAAGCTATACAACAGTTGTTTATAGTTCAGGTTATAATGGGCAGCCAGTTGTGAAAGACTGCTTTTGATGAACATTTTTTCTTCAAACCTGCTGCTCATTTCTCCAAATAAATAGTTCAAAATAAACAGCCACAAATTATTTCCAAAATCCTTTTCTGAAGCCCTTACGATTTGCTTTTCCTGTTGCACTTCCAGAATTTTCTTCTGCGTTTTTAGAATATAGCCCGCTGAAGCCGGCTCAGCTATATGGACAACCTTATGTATAGATGCTTCATCAAATTGATAGGCAATCCGCTTTCTTGTGTTAATTTGTTTTCCGCCTTTGCGTATTATTGTTTTAATCTCTTCGGGATTTTGCATGTAAAGCTCTTCAAACAATTCATCTATGTCATATCTTTTCCTGCTTCCTGCATTCCAGGGAACTATCCCATTTGCCAGGTAATAAGAAAAAAAATGAAGCTTGCCATGCGAAGTTGGCTCTGCAGTTATACCCGGATATACAGCCCCTCTTTCACCGTCGAGCATCTGCAGCATACCGGAGAATGCTTCGGCGAGACGGCTCATAAGCAACTCCTCGATTTCATCTTCAAGCCCGGCCCAGCTAACAGTGCCGATATCAACTTCAAGACGTTCTACCTTCAGCAATATCTCTTCAGGAATTATTTCTTCAAAAAAATCCTCCATACTTTTCTGCAACCGGTAATTTACCAGATTGCTAACCCTGTTTTGAAGTTCATGTACATGTGTTTTAGAGAAGGCCCCAATCTCGAATATTTTTTTTTGTATGGAAATTGTATGCTCTGTCACATTATTATCTTGATGTACCGGGGTTTATTTTGCTGAGCCATCTGATCAGTGAATTTGAACTTTCAAGTGCAGGGAGACTTAGCCGGCTTTTGTTTATTTCAGTAAGCCAGTTGAAATAAATTGTTTCAAACTGCTCCATCTTCGAAAAATCGAGCCAGACAAAGAAAAGCCGGATATGCGCCGGTGTATTTTCTATAAAAGTCTTTTCAAGATAATGGCGAAATTTATCATCCTGGAACCGGGCAGGCCAGGATGGCAGAACAACCGAAAGCCGGAAACTAAAAAAATCCTCCTCCACCAGTGCATCATTGCCATATTTTACAAGCGAAACGATGCGGCTGCCGGATTGGGTTTTCTCAGCTATTTCCACAAGGCATACCCTTAATTCTTCAAGTACACTAAGTTGTTTTTTTTCATCATCCCTGTAGTGATGCTGAATGCTGGAATAGTTGTAGTAATGAGCCGGGTCATTTTTTAATTCCAGCGGAAATTTGCAATAATGCCCGCCTTCCTTTTTCATAAATTCCGTAAACGCTGAACTACCCTTCTTTGCTGCTTCCAATATTTTTTTTATAATCTCACTTCGTTGTCCATACAAGCTGCATTCATTGTGCCTGCACAAAATATGTCCGTGACGGTTTACAACCTTAAAACCAAAGGAAGAAATAGGTTCATTATAAGGCGGCAGCAGTAAATTGTGTTCAACCAGGTGAAACCCTTCCGATTCAATATTTATTTTCCTCAGATATTCTATAACCTTATTTCTTGCTGCGATTGCCGAAAAATAACTTGAGAATTTACCAATATCGTGTTCTTCATGCTCATTTGAATTTCTAAATTTCAACAACTGGATCTGTCCGTTATCCACAGATACTATCTGGTAGTTATCGGGATTTAGTCCATTGCAAAAAAAGGCTATGTTCATTTTTTTAAACACCAAAGGTCCGTCCAGCTGCGGCAGCTTCATGGCCTTGTCGCCTCCGGTGGAAAATTCGGGGCCGGTTCCGGCATTAAATACCGGGCTAAGTTTTTTCTGCACCCTGTTGATGGTTCCGGATTCGTTATCAAGGCCTATATAGAGCAGTGCCTGCATCAAATGCTGAAATCCGCATATCTTCATTTCATCCGGTTGCTGGTAAAAATCATATGCCTGGTTCCTGTTTCTTAGCAGCGTAACAATATTCTCCAGCAAGAACTTTTTCCATAACAGTAACTTCGTTTTTCTTCCCTCCACTTTGTATTTATCATAGAGCTCACTGTATAATTTAAGCGGATAAATGTTGAGGTCGATATTAAATCTTGCTAATGCATGATCGAGCACCCGATGCTTTCTGTTTAAAAATGAAGTATCCGATTCAATTTTCTGCCGAAGGAAACTGATATATTCATTATCGGTGTCCTTTTTAAATGATTCCCAGTCGCTTGTTTTTGAATTAAAGTCATTAAGTATTCTCTCAACCCCCGGGATATTGTAAACGGGTTGAAAAAAATAGGTCTGCATCTTACCCTCATCCATTGTGCATGAAAAAATATTGCTGATATTGGAAAGCTGGGCCAGGTAATTTGCCATTACCTGCTCAAAGAACATTAAATATGCTTTCAGCTGGTTTATTGCGGCAATTTCCGCCAGGCTATTACTTCCTCTGCTATTCTCAAGTTCATCAATCCTCAGCTTAAGTTTGTATATCCCCGGGAAGAGATGCTGAATGGAGTGATATTGCTTCGTGTTACGATAGTTTCCTGATACAGGCCTTGATCCATCTTCCTGACCGATAGCACCAATTGAAGTTTTTAGCTTGGTTGTGGTTGATGCATGATCAAGTTTAATTTTTGTTTTATTAATAAGGGTTTGGTTTTTTACAGGTATCTTAAAATCATCCTGAAAAAGATTGATCTTCTTGGTTTCGTTTTCATAGTTAAAGAATAAAAAGCAATCCTTCTGGCTTTTATCTAACACAAAGGTCTCTCTTTCGTATTCCGTTCCGTTAATAATAAAAGAAAAATCTCTTACCCGCAAAACGCCGGGAATGGCCGCAATAACTTTGGCAATATCAGTAGGATCAATCAGTGTTTGTCTTGAATTTAAAACACTATCCTGCAAAAAACCATTTTTTAAAAAGGGACCCTGATTCATTTCGGCCGATGAGTAGCCCATTTGCTTCATATCCAAAGCTGCATAGAATTTCACAGGCGGATTAAGAAAACGATAAACAGCAACATTTATATCCGCCAGCAGGTCCTCAGCAAGCTGGTTATCTTTTACAAGTATGTTTGCTTTAATATCCACCTCAAGAGGCTCCAGGAAAACAATTTCATTAAACAAGTCTCCTAAGTTTCTGCAACCGCTGATAAACTTGCTTATTTTCTTTTTTCCGGACGAAATTAATTTCTCAAACTCCTGTTTATTATTATTCATCAGTGAATACCTGTATTGGATCAGCACCCGGAACAAACCCCTGCAATGATCCACTGGTATTGCAGGCACATTAGGCTCAAGCCACACATTTTCTATTTCAGGGAAAGTGTCAATGAGTAATTTCCTGAAATCATTCACTGATACAGGGTTCGTGGCCAAAATATCGCGGGGAGGGATAAAGTAATTCTTCTTACTGTCCACTGTCCCATCATTATCAGCAAGAATATCCTCAATTTTAAATTTGGTACGATAAGCCAGATCTGTAATGGCATAACAAATATTTTCGAGTATAGTAACACCCGGATCATGCAAATTATAATCTGTCCAGGTTTCGGCTGAAAAATCCTGAGTCAATTTTATTCCAAGAGAGCGCAGGTTCTCGAAAGTCAATGCCGATTCAGCAGTTGTCTTTTTTTCTATTGTGTATTGCTCTATGTTATTTAACTTGTCCATATCATCAATAAAAAAAATGCAGAAGGCTATTTCTGAAGATTTACTTTTTCATTAAAAAGCACATCATCCCAAAGCTGGGTTATTTTATATGAAATAACGGCTCCGTTTCCGTAGTTACTGTTTGTTTTTATTTGAAGCGAATAATCATGCGTGCCGTTTGCTTTCCACCGCAGGTTAAGCTTATTCCAGAAAAAACCATAGTGAGAAGAAGTTTTCCTGATCCTTCCCCTGGAGCGGCCGAATGTTGCCAATGCAATGGCATGCAACATAGCAAACTTACCACTGCCAACGATCCCCACCCGTGCTATGATCTCGAACCCGTTGCAATGATCAAGGTTTGGTATTATAGTATGCCACCTGCCATCTGCCAGTGGCTCTTCCAGCTGTACAGGGGATTTATAAGTGCCAACACGTCCTTTCATGCCGGCAAACCCATTTGTATCCAGGTGCAAAAACGGTTCTGCTTTTTTTCCGATTCCAAATTTTCCATCATGCCCGAAATAGAATCCGGCTGACATTTTTTTGTCTGCTCTTTTTTCATCCCCGGCACCCGGTTTAAGAATGATCGCTGAAGACTCTTCGTCTTTTTCTATCGAAAAGAAAAAATTAAAATCATTTACGTCTTTGAAAAATGAAATGAACCTTTGATATTTCTGCTCGGTAAGTTTTATTTCAAACCCATTCTGTTCAGATTTGGAGAATCCATCATCCTGGATATTGATCATCGAATCGATCAATGATTTAAAATCGGCCTCCTTCGGAATATTTCCGTCTTTAAAAAGATTTTCCAGGTCATCCCTCGTAAGTATGTTAACCGGTCTTCCAGCCATTGCAATATTATGTTTGCTTTAAAATATAAAATCAAAAGTATCGCCATCAGCCTGTGTCTCTGTTTGCGATATCCCCGGATATTCAGATACCCTATATGGGTTCATTACCAGGAACTCTTCTCCAATTGCCAGCCGGCCAATACCAGATCTTGATTTTATCAGTTTATCAATATTTTGTGCATTTGCTTCAATCAGTTCTTCATCCAAAACAGTTATCATGTGCTGCCTGGATGAGATTAAAATTGCCCCCGGCCTGGATCCCTTTAAGATGAGCTTCATGTTGTGATCCGGCACTTTAGGTTCAAAAGAACTGCTGTGAATATTCTTATTGAAATAATGAGACTCCATTAACCGGCCGCCGGTTTTGCCTGTGCCAGCATCAGTATGTTCATAAAAATGGATAACGTTAAAGCCTTTTACCATATCAACATAAACCTGGTCTTTTATAAAATTCAAAATTTCGCCGGGATAAATTCCGCTATTTGTATTTATATCAAGGTTTCGCTTGTAAAGCCACGGTGTAATAAACATCCTCAGTTCCAGGTTTAATTTTTGAACCAGCATGCCCGTATTTTCATACCGCTTCCCTTTTTTGAACCTGACACTGCACACTACTTTTATTTTTTCATAAATGGGGTTATATACATTTACTTTTACAACAGGCGAAACGATCTCATTAAGATAACTCTGAATTTTGTAGAGACCGTATATGCTTATCTTAGGTTCATACAATCTGTCTGTATCACCGTTATCGGTTATATCAACTTTTGGGATAACAAATACCCTTATATTTTCCACATCCCCGCTCCCTGCATGTTGCGAGTGGCTGTTAAAACAAAGCACTTTATGCACCTGCGGAAATTGTTCCAGTATTTTTTGTGAGATATCTGTTGCAGTAATAGCCCTGTTTTTATGCCTCAAAAGCTCGCTTATTCTTGCATAATACTGATTGGCAGTTTCTGATATTTGCCCGTGGTATGAAGGAAAAGGCTGATGAATTTCCTTTATCTCCGGGATCTTCCTGGAAAGTTCTTTTACACAATCCGGTTCCATACTAAGTGCTTCTTTAATCTCCTCATTGCCAATATGCCTTACCACGGTGGCCACCTGTGTAAAAATGGCCTTCACCCTTGATCCGTTCTTGTTATTCCCCGAAATCCTTATCCAGTAGTAAGCTGGGTCAAATAAGCTATTGCCATTGCTGATATTTTCCGGCAGCAATAGTTTTACTGTTCCGGTTCCTTTAAACCCGTAAGTATTATCTTCCAGTATATTTTCCCTGTCTATCACTTCCCATTTATTCCTGCGCAGAAAATGCCAGTTAAATGGCTGGATATTCTTTTCCAGTTCATCATAGTTGTTTTCTTCCAGTTGAAACAGAAATGTGATTACCTTACCTGGGGTCACATCCTGCAATCCTATGTACAGGTTGCACTGACTGGAAATAAAGGGAACTACTTTTACGGGCTCCTGTATCAGCTGCGGATAAACCTGCCTGTACCCAAAAGGGCATATATGAAAAAGCTCAATTTGGCCTTTTGCATCATTGCCTTTTGTGCCAGAAATGATCTCGCTATATTCCAGTTCATAATTTACCTGCACTGAATTTACCACAGGAGCATATGGCGGATTGGGTGTTGGCTTTTGTTTAA
The DNA here is from genome assembly GCA_044226725.1 of Ferruginibacter sp. Taxonomy (GTDB): domain Bacteria; phylum Bacteroidota; class Bacteroidia; order Chitinophagales; family Chitinophagaceae; genus Ferruginibacter. The sequence continues at coordinate 158,462 of JBGAGM010000002.1, forward strand.
ATACATACCACTTCGAATTGTGCATCAAAACTTTCGGGAATACAACAGGGTACAACTGGTGCCCGAATGCCACAGCAGGAGCTGCCAGTTCAATCCTTACAGTGCCGGTGCCGGGCTCCGGTTCTGCCCCTGGCTTGCTTTCCAGGTTCATCTCATTATCGAAACGTATTTTAGGGAACTGGCTTTGAGAAAGCGTTGTATAGCCTGAAAGATATTGTGAAAGCTCCTCATCATTCATACTGAAAAGGTTGATCAATTTATCGTCCTTTTTCCTGCCCTGATCCGATCCCGCAGCGGTGGAACTAACTGAAACTTTGAACGAGTCGTTTGTGATACCGGTTTCGTATCCTGCATAGTAGGTGGTAAAACCATCCGCATTCAGTGGCAACCCATCCCATTTAAGAACAATATCAAAGGTCCTGGTAAACCTGTTAAAAATATTTGAGTTGGAAATTTCAAGATAATTGCCAATTACAGGTACGGGGCCAAATAGCTGGAAAGGGACCGTGGGGAGGGCTTTTCCATTGTTATTCTTTAATTGCAAACAGCAGCTGTTCCGAACATCAATATGGAATGAGATACGATCAATTTCGAACCATTGGAAAAAATCAAAAGGATTATGAAGCTTGTTAAAGTTGAGCATGAGCCTGATTGCAGGTTTTCTGAAACCCATATCATTGCCGTGGACTATTGGCTGATAAACACCTACTGCAGGATCATCCGTATCCAGTATGAATTTTATTTTAACCGACTGGCCTGCTTTATCAGCCGAGTAGTTAACATGATATTCTGATACCTGTATCCACTCATGAGCACCCGTTATATCAATAATGAAAGCATTGGTCAAAATTTTCCGCACCTCTTCCCTGTTCTTAATAAAAGCAGGTTTTGAAGTTTGGTTCCCACCCCCGGATGGCTTGAGGTAAAGTGTGATATTGAATGTTCTTTTTCCATCCTCTGTTAATAAAACAGGAGAGGCTATAAGCAACCCCATTTCTGCCAGTTGCATTGACGCCTGCTCCCGGGAAAGATATTTCTGATCTTCTCCAAAAAGCGGCCAGCCCCTGTCCCGGCTTTTCTTTTTTGTAATGGCAGCGGCATCAGCAACAGGGCAAGTAGCAGAATATACCATGCAGTCCGTTATGGCTGCCTCATCATTATTATTTTGAGAAAGTCCGTGATACCGGCTCTTTTTATAAATACTATGTAAGGCAGCTATTTTTGCACGGGTAAAAAAAGTATCCTCTTTTAGTTTAAAAACTTGTTTTTCTGCAATACCCGGCAGAGTTGCCAGAAAAGATTCTCCGGCTTCCAGTGAAAATTCGTTTATCTCCTTATTAAGATTAACTATCACAGACACCTTATCCGGCTCAGGTTTCCGGGCTTCGATCTCCAGTAATTGCCGGTAATAAAAGTCAAGGTGCTTTCCCGTTATTGAATTCATTTCCTTTTTCAGAACCTGGTATAGCTCAAAAAAAGACAGCAACATGCTTATATGCGGCTTATACCAGATCTTTTCCTGCCGGTTTTCTTTTTGAAGATAATCAACCACCATCCTGAGTTGATTATACATTATATCAAACTTAATAAACAGTGTATCAAAAATGCCTGTCACTTCAGTAACCAGCATGGCATTTTTTGGTAATTGTGCTGCGGTTATCTGCCCAAGGCTTTTCACTTCTGCTTCCCGGATAATCTGTTCAATAGCCTCTTTGTTTTTATATTGGAAATTATATGCAGGATCATTCTGAAAATAAAGTGATGCTGAATAAAAAGCTATCCTGGCTGCTTCATATTCCTTATCAAAATTTATCAGTTTTGCACAAATCAATAGCCTGGGCGCATTGGCCTCTACTATATCCCTTTTGAATTTTTCGAATATACCATATTGAAAAAGGATGAATTCGTAAATGTGCTCAAATGTTTCCCGGAGTTCTTTATTAAATTCCTCTTCGCTGGCGAGATTCAGTAATGCATACCTGTGTTTATTATATTGAAGTTCATAGCGTTTAAAATCAAAAGCTGAAAGCAGGCGCAGTAAAAGGTTTGCATCTGAAAGAAAAAAATCAAGCCAATCCCCGTCAATTTCGTTTTTTTGATTGTAATAATTAAACTTAGCTGCAAGTTCTGTTACAAATAAAAGCAGGTCGTCAACTGACCGCTCATCTATTTGAAAATAAGCCGGATCGAGCTGCGCCGGAAACCTGTCACGCTGGCTTATTCCATTGGTCATATATGTGTTGTTTCTGCTCATTCTGAAATATCAGCTATCCGGGCAATAAAGTGCCTTCATTAAAATAAAACGGATACACAATATTGTGCCTTGTGTTTGTTATTATGATCTTGTAATTTATTTCAATCAGAATCAGGCCATTCATGTCATCACGTCCGGCCATCCGGGAATCTATAAATATTATCCGGGGTTCAAAATTCAATAAAGCTCTTTTAAGTTCTTCGTTGATCTTTATCAATAACTCATTATCTATATTCTCGAAAGACCAATCCCTGATATAACAACCAAATTTGGGTTGCATCACCCGCTCACCGGGGTATGTACCCAGTATGATACGTATGCTTTGCTCAATATCCTGCTCATCAGAGATCATTTCAGCCGCATTGGTAAGTTTGCTGAATACAGGGGGGAAAGCCCAGCCTGTGCCCAAAAAAGATTTCATTTTCTTTATCATGATCATCCTCCGATTAAAACGGTTGGAAACCCTAAAACAATTGAGCCTCCGTGTGCTGTTGTATCTCCCATCCTGGCTGCCGGCTTGCCGCAAATCATCACCGTTGCAGAGCCTTTCACTATTGAATCGGGCGGGCCAACACACACAGCACTATCTCCCAGTACAGCTGCCGGTAAATTTCCAATTAATACAGTCGGGGCACCCGGTCCTGCAATTGGGCCACCCACATGCGGTACAGGTGGCACGCCCGGTGTTACCATCGGGCAGGTATGCATATCTGTCAATCTTGCGGCTGGTGTTCCCATTTATCTTTTTAGTTTATCATCACTATTGCGCCTTTCACTGTTGTCTGCCCCGAGGCCGAAAGCTCGGCCGTAGCGTTGCCCTTTGCCGTAATGCCCACCTGGGCGGTAGCATTCACATTCAGTCCCGACAGCGCCAGGTCCTGCTGTGCAGATGCCGAAATTTTTGCTACTGCACTGATATTGACATTCCCTTTGGCAGAAATTTTTATATCCTTGGCACTGTCGAGGATTATACCATCTGAACTTAATTTTATGCTGTTGCTGTTTTGATCCTTAATTTCTATTGATTTTCCATCATCACTAATAACAATTGAATTATTTCCCGGGGTAAGTATGCTTATATTCTTTTTCTCTTCATCAAATTCAATTTTCATATTGGTTCTTGTTACAAATGCCTTGGTATTGTTCTTTGATTCGGGTGTATATGCCGGAGCATTTTTCCCGTTGTACAATGATCCAAGTATCACCGGAAACCTGGTATCATTATCAAGAAAGCCCAATACCACTTCATCTCCAACCTCGGGAAGAAAAAAAGACCCGGATTTATTTGATGCATAATAATGAGCCATTCGTGCCCAGGTATTATTAGGCTTTCCGGAAACGGATGGTATCTCAAGCTGTATCCGGTACAGGTTATCAGGGTCCTGGTCTATCTTCTTTACAGTACCCAGTTGCAAGCCCTGCATGGCCGGCAACTGGCCCATTGCAGGAGGATAGGAAAACCCGGGGCTTTCATGCATCAATTCCTTATCCAGCCCAAATGAAACCGAAGTATTCCAATTGGCAGAATCAATAGTATGTGTTACTCCCGACACGAATGCCTCTCCGCTTAATTTTTCACCCACCCCGTCAATTTCAATGATACTGCCTGTTTTAGCAAGCCCGTTACCAAAATAACGCACATTGCCGGTAAAAGCAGTTAGCCGCTTGCGCAGCAATATATTATCAGCCCATTGTTGCAATGCAGCACTTGACATAGGTGTTGCTGAAACCACATTTAATTCACTTTGCGATAGTTTTGAAGCAAGATCCTTAGGCGCAATACTTCCCTGTGTATTAACAGATGGCTCAGCTGCCGTGGCATTGATCAGTGCAAGTGTATTGGGATCCCAGGCCGAAGCCTTGATACCAGACGGCTGAAATTCTGCATTCAATGTTCCTTCAAAAGACATCAGTGATATTCCTGCTTCAATTTTCAATACTGCAGATGCATCCACTTTCGGCTTGTCCAATACCATTCCGGAATCACCATCGAGCGTTACAATGAAGCCGTTAAAATCACAGCGTGACAAAACAAAATCCCAGTCGGTAGCCATTTTTTGAAACAGTACCTCATTAGTAACTGAGCAGGAACCAACGGTGCAACTGATACCATAGTTGCCTATTATACTATTGATAACTGCATCATCTGTCTGGTTCTCAAAATACTGATCGGTCCTGTTGAAAGTCATCTTAACCGCTTCGTGTTTACAATCCAGCAGGAATGAATAATGCGTTTCAGTATCAAGCCGTACGCTGTGCTTAACAATGATTCCCTGAAACAGACTGGTGCTTTCCGATCCAACATATCCTGCGAATATTTGAATCTTTTTTCCGGGATCGAAATCGCTGCTGTCTGTTATGGGTATATTTCCTGAATCGATCTCCACTTCTCCAATCAGTATGATTTCGGCAGTGGATATTCTGTTGATGGTATGATTTATATGAATTGACTGTATACCATAAGCGTCACTCATATCGGCGCCGTCCAATTTTATTTTAACAAGCAGAGCGGTATCTTCCAATCCGGTAAAAGGTGTATTTGCCATGCCTTAATTTTTTATTGGAGGAAAATACAATTCCATTCCGGGTTCAATCGCATTAATATGATCAAGCCCGTTGATACCGGCAATTTGATCATAATAAGAACTGTCGCCATAAACCTGGTATGTCATCAAAGGCAAGGTATCGCCGGCCTTAACAGTTCGCCAGTGTGTAAGGTCGGGCGAGGACAATTTTGCTTCCTTTAATTTTGAATCAAAATCTGCCGTAATAAGCAATCCAAGTTTTATTTTAGCACGTAATGCAGTACCATCCGGATTAAACAAAGTATAGGTCACATCAAAGGCGTTGCAAACACACTTACTTACCATTTTGCCCCAGGATATTTTCAGATATGGCGGCCTGTGAGAGGTTCCCACATATCCGCATACCACTTTCCTGAATTTCTCGATATACCCGTCAACATCTGTATTAACATATCCCTCCACTTCCTTTTTTAATTTTACCAGGCCGGTTCCATCCACAATGATCTCTCCCAATTCCAGCTTCTCTTCGCCTGCATTGGTAAACACATAAGTAGACTTGGGGCTCCCAACAGTCTTTGTATTTTCATAGGTCATGGCAATTTTGCTGCTGTACTGGCCGGGATTAATAAAAGCGTAAACCTTATCCAATGCACTTCCGCTGCAATCTGCATCTTTATACGACTCTATCTTTATTTTCTTGAGCTCCATCAGCGTTCCCTGTTTTTTTGTAATCCTGCTTTTATTTTTTCAATACATTCTTTGACGATCCGGTTTTTCATTTCCGACAGTTTATGATCAAGCAGCCTGTTGTCCGTTCCGGCCGGCTCATTACTTTCATTCACCGTTACCTTAATGATCAACTCCCGAATTTCCAGTGGCATAATTTATACATTGGTTTTCTGATCGGTTCTTTCATAATAATCATAGGCCAGCTCCAGTGTTTCAATAGCATATTTGTTTTCAGTGGAATTAAGGTCTGATACCTTTACTGAAACCGGATAAGCATTGTGGAATGCCCAGTTTACGAGCGGATCGCCCTTTGCGTTCATCAGCATCACATTCACCATTTTGGGTTCAAACGTAAAGTTCTGTATCGCTTTATTGATCCATGTCATAAAAGGAGACCCCAGCAGGAGCCCCCTTTTAAGGACGAGGTTTGAATATTGAACGGCCTTCGGTAATTTCCTGGAAAACTGGTTTTCGCCACCTTCCTGGATCGTCTCTGTCTCAATCTTAACATCAAGCCCGCTTACATTTTCAAAGCCTGCTTCATACATTCCATTTACTCCTTCTACAATCACCTTAAAATAAAATACAACAGGTGGATCATTTCTTTGATTGTCAGCCATTGAAAAATAGGTGCTATGCTTAAGATTATACCATTAAATTACCGGACCTGCTTATGCCAGCGCCAATCCCTCATGTGCCAGTTCCATCGTTTCCACTGCTGGCTCATTGGCATCCGATTTCATATCGGTAACGGTTATCTTGCACGGAAATGCATTTGCCAGTGTCCATGACATAGCAACACCGTTTTTCTCATCCAGCAATGATATGGTTATTGTTTTGCGCTCAAAAGTATTCATCACTACCTGCTTGTAGAGGTCCCAAAAGCCCTTATCATCCTTGAAGATTCCTTTCTTCAGTGTAACATTTCCGAACTTTTTGATGCCCGGCATTTTTACGGTTGAATATTCCTTGCTGTTGCCCTGGCGATATTCGATCTGCTGTATCTCGGCACTTAACCCGGTTACCTCCTGAAAAAATGCTTCCTTATCGCCTATTTTAACAGAGAATTGAAATTTTACCAACGGCCATGTTGATTTCGATTGCTCTTTACCTGTTTCTGCCATAAAATAATATTTAAAGGTTTTTGATTAATAAAAATGAGTGAACTGATTTCTGTTAAGATTGCTGTTGTTGCTGCTGGAATGTTAACACAATGAATTCAGCAGGACGTACCAGTGCAAGCTTCACCGTTACCAGCAGGTATCCATCCAGGATGTCTGTTGGCGTCATGGTGGCGCCCAGACCCACCTGAACATCGAAAGCCTGTTCGGGAACGGCACCGGCCAGTGCGCCCTGTTTCCATAAATTGTTGAGGAAATTATTCATCATACTTTTCATGGTAACCCAGGTTGCAGAATCATTTGGTTCAAACACATATGCACGGCAGGCCAGTTTCAGTGATTGTTCTATCATGATCATGGTTCTGCGAACATTGATGTAGCGCCAGTCCTGGCTGTTTCCATCAAGTGTTCGGGCACCCCAAACCAAACTTCCCAAACCGGGGAACGGACGTATAGCATTGATCGATTTGCCGGTGATAGCATCGATATTCATCTTTTGCTGTTCTTCGCCCGAAATATTTACAGCCGGTGAATTAACCATGGAAAGAGAAACGTTGGCTGGTGATTTCCATACACCCCTGGTACTGTCCACAAGTGAATAAATACCAGCCATAGCCGCACTTGGAGGCAACAGATTCAGCTTATTCCTTACCTCTGCCATTATTTGTGTGTAGGTAATGCTTGAAGCGATCAATGACTGGTGCAGGGTTGTAATTTCCCTGTCAATCCTCTTTTGCACTTCTGCTGCAGTTTCAGCTTTTGCCGGTGGCGATGCTGGCGGAGAAGCGGCCTTGTTCTTGGCCTCATTCCATTTGTCAATCACTTCAGCAACTTCCGGCTCTGGTAAGATTGCTTTCAGTTCATCAACCGAAACATCGAGGTTAGTAAAATTAATCTCAGACGCCATCACAATGGATGTATTTAACCAGGGATAATAAGCGGCCCCGTAATTCAGCGCCTCTGATCCAACACCATCACGGAATTTTAAAAAAGTGTCTTCCATTGTTGAATCTGCGGCATCCGGTATCACATCAAAAATTCCAAAACGGCTTTGTGTTTCGTGACAATGCCTTAAAACCTTTACGTACAGGTTGTAACAATCGTCCCTTTTAGTAACAAAATCAGGGATCACAACCATAGTAGGTTCAAATGTCTTTTTAAGCCTTTCAAAGACTGTGTCAGGAAGATCCGATATATCTACAGCAGTTTTTTTATCTTCTCCTTCTCCATAAGTACCAATCGACAATATATAACAATTGCTTCCGCCATTCTGGTAAAAGAGCCGGATACAGTTGTAGAAATAAAACATTTCGGCAGGCTTTACAACCATATCTGCATTGAATTTCGTGATAGCGGCAGGAGGAGAAGACGGTGGCGAGCCGGCAACATTTGTCAAACCAAATTTATGTTGATATCCATGTCCAAACCATTGAACATATTCTGCAAATGAGCTGATCCGCACAGGTTCGCCAACTAGCGAAATGCCTTTTCGTTCAGCTTTTTCGGTATAGCCAATAAAAACCGGCACAGCTGTTTCAACTGCAACTGCTGAACCGGGGAAGGCGTTTTTTTCTTCAATATAAACGCCGGGTGTCATGTAGGTAGATGCCATAATGTGAGGTTTATTTGGTTAAATAAATAATTTGTAAAAAGATGATCACATCTTTAAAGGAAGCAGTATTCAGTATTCTCTGATTATCCCGTGAAAAGCTTGATAGGATCAGCTGAAATATGTGGTAAACTGACAGGCGTCAATTTCAGCTCCGTGCATACACGGGCTGGCATGAATAGATTGAACATACGGTGAGGTTATTAAAGGTTAATACTTAAGATACTCCTGAGGTGAAAGGATCTTAGGACATTTGAATACCGAACCTAACCTGTAAGTGTAATTACTTGCCAGGAATAATTTCCTTTGCAGCAATAAATGCATTTTTTCTCTTCAACGGGGACGTTGAAGCTTGTGAAGTTACTTGACATGATGTGAGGTTTTGTCAGGTTAAATAAAAAGAATTCCGGAAGGATATTAAATTGAAAGAGAAGATAAATATAATACTATAATCCGCATTATAAAATTATTGTTGAAATTTTTTTTTCCTCGTTATGCTCATCTGTTCCAATTCTTCCTGATATTAAATTAACATCAGCATCCGGAAGGATCATGGGCGGATTCAGTTCTCTAAAGCTGCTGTTCTGTACGTCAAAATCGCTTACCAGCCTGAAGTTGCGCATAGGTTTGTTTGAAAGCGGGATACTTTTTTTTGACACTATTGACAGGGCAGTCATCCCCCCGGGAAGGCCAACAGGCACAGGCTCTTCAAATACAGGCTGGTTGGTATTGTCAACAATTGCGGGATTTTTCAGGCTTTGAAAATGCGGGCTTCTGAGAATATATTGCCGGTAAGTTGACAGCGCATCGAACTGCAAAATAATTTTTTGATTAAAATCGTAAGCCGGATCAGGATTGAGCCTGATCGAAATCTGCCCGAAAGGTTTAGAAAAATAAGAATCCAATAAAGTTATATTACCCTGGTATTGTTTTTTCCTGAATACATCTTCATTCAGGGCCTTTGCAAACATTTTGTCAAAGATGACGCTATTGGAGATATCGGCTCCTTCGGCAATCATTTTTCTGGTAACATATTCCTTCATTTGTGCCCAAAGCCTGATGTCATTCATATCTGCCCCACTAATAAGCTCATCCTGTTGCAATTTTCCGCCTGGCCTGTACAAGGCATCAACAGAGTTATAATTCCAGAAATGAAACACCAGGTTACTTATGACAGGGGGAATGCCGGCAGTGTAGTTATAGAAATTGCTGTCCAAAAGATCAATACGAAATTTAAGCATCGCCTTTGTCTGCAGTAATGCTTCCCTGTTTTTTTGCCAGCTTCCCGGATCTGTTTCGTAAGCCACCAGGAAACCGGTTCCGTATGGTTTGAACAGCATCTGGCTATCAAGCATGATCTTTTGTGTTTCTGCTGCGGGGCTCACTTTAAGCCCGGCAAACAAACCATCGCCACTGAAGTACCTGTGACGGAATTCGACCCTGAATAGTTCTTCGTAATGAAAATTCATTGTGCGGTTTGTATTTGTTAATTACGTTAGAATTAAGGGTTCCTCTCATTAGCAGATGTAATGGCAGGCCTGTATTCCTTCAGCTGATTGCTGCTGAAGGAAAGCATCCGCAACTTGTACAATACCGAGGGCATATATTTTGCCCCAAGCGTAGCCCAAAGGTTATTCAACTTTTCTGTACTAAGGCTTACCATTTCCAAAGACATTTTTTCAATATTGCTGTCGAGGGTTGGGGAATTAGCTGTTGTGAATACATTTTTTTCCTGCAAAAAAGAAATTACCAGCGCAAGGAATTTAAGCGCCTCGTCATAATTCGAATTTGCAAAATAGGCAGAAAAAAGAACGTAAAGATTAATGCTAACCGGGTTGTTCATATTTTCTGTGGTGCGGTTGTTTCCCGGGTTATAACTTTTGGAAACCGGCTCTTCTTCGATATTTACCAGTGTAACCACTATTGTATTCTCCTCCTTGATAGCCACCTGCCCGGCCTGGTCAACAATGCCGGATAATAACACTTTTGATTTCAGGTCATTGCCAAACATATGCTGGCTTTTAAGGAATTCATTAAGCTCCGACACCAAACATTTCAAGGCTTCATTTATCATGGCATTGCTATTTATAGTGAAAGATCAAACGCTGCAAAACGTCAGATACAATACTGATTAATGCAAACCAAAGTACAAAAAATAGTGTATTAAAATAAATAATACATTTTCAAAAAAAAATTATACTTTAGATTTCCTTGTAAAACCAACACCACTAAATTTCTTTAACCAGCCTCACTATCATGAAAAGTAAAACAAATCGTTTTGCAGTTCGGACTATTACTCTATTGGCTATTGCCTGCTTTTCTTTATCGGGGTTTACCCAAAAAGAAAAACTTCACTTCAGCCTGAAACTTAGCAGCAGCCTGAACTCCAGTACTTATATCAATGATAGCGCTCCGCCCCGTTTGGGTTATAAGAACACCGACACCCTTCCTTTTAGTTATAAGAAATTAAAAACAAACGATACCACTGCCAGCTTGTTGAAACGACTGGGTAATGTGTTTAAATTTAAAAAATTTGCACGGTTCAATGAAAAGAACAGGATCATTGATTTGCTAAACCAGCTTAACATTGGAGACTCCATCGTGGCCACACAGCAAAATGTGGCATTCCTGAATAAGTACCTTACTGATACTGTAAATCAAAATATTGACTCTCTCTATTCACTCATTTATTTTCTTCAAAAAAGCGGGCAGGACCTTTACAATGATATAAGTGACCTGGAATCAGAACAGGGAGACTTAAAGAAACGAATGGCTATCATTGATAAATATAATGAGGATTATCAGAAAATTGGTTTGGATAAGTATGCAAGCAGGCTAGTATCTGATAAGGAATTGAACATCCTTGCCAGTAAGATTTTCCCTATCATATCTGTTTCAACGGATATTAAAAAAGCTGCTGAAAAAATTGCAAAGCTCACTTTGCTGAAAAACATAAGAGATTCTGCAGGCATTGTGCGTGAAATGACAGATGCTGCTACTGGCGAAAAGAAATATTTCCGCATTCGTGCAAAGAACAAGATCGAAGTTTATGGTTTTTATAATTACTTAAGCAAAGGCTCTTTTCAATCCGGCAATCTTAACTATCTCAATTCTCTCATTTATTCCAACCTTTATATCAATAGTAAAACCGGTGATATAAAAGATCTGAATGGCTGGGATACCTCGTCCATAGTAACTATGGCTCAAAATGCCGGTTGCTCAGTGGCGGTTAGTTTTGCCATTGAAAATCCAAACAATGTCCAGGATTTTCTGAACAATAATAATGCACAGGTAAACTTTATTAAATCTGCTGTTTACCTTATGAAATTCAGGAATGCTAATATGATAAACATTGCATTCTACAATTTTCAACCTGAGTACGAAGTAAAGTTCACTGGTTTCATAAAAAACCTTAATACCGCTTTAAAGCAGGACAATGCTGATTATTCACTACTTGTTACCATTCCCGCCCTTACTGCCGGTAATTATTACCCGCTTGCTCAATTGGGTGTTATTGCCGACAGGATCATTGTTGATTTCAGCCAGTATTATCATACAACTTATCTTCAGCCTGCTTACCCGCTTATGGGGCTGCCTGCGATGGAAGAGACAATCGCTTTTTTCATCAAATCAAAAGTGCTTCCTGAAAAATTGGTTGTATGTGTTCCCTATCATGGCGCCAAGTGGAGCACAGATCCATTCAACCCCGACAAGTTTATTGAGTACATAAGCTATGCTACCTTACGTAAAAATTATCGTCTTTTTCCTGGCTATATCAATTACCTGGATGAAACCCTTGTCACTTCCGTCATGGATTCTGTTGGTTTTAAAAAAGATACTTTGAGAAGGATATATTATGATGACGAATCTTCCCTTGGTTTTAAGTATGATTTTATCTTGAAAAATGGCTTTAAAGGAGTTGCTGTAAATGCACTGGGTGAAGACAATGGTTATTCGGGGCTTTGGGATGAAATGAGTTATGCATTTGCAACCCCAGACACAGTTTTACTGAATGGCCTTGTAAAGAAGGCGCTTGTGAAGGAAAAGGGGCTCGGCTTTTTTCAAAAGCTATACAGGCAACTGACCCTATACAATTACATTTTACAAAACCCCTGTGAAATATGCTTTGAAAATATTAAAGACTCTGCTCAAAATGAATTGATACAGCAATATCTCCTGGACCTTGATATTTATGCAAAAATGAAAGCTGCAAACTCTGAGCGGCTAAAAGAAGGCGCCTCTCCTTACAGAAGCCAGTTTCAATACGTAAATGAACAATTGACCCGTACTATTTTTATCATAACTGCTATACTTGTATTATTGTTGCTTGCCCTTGGTATCTTTTATTTTCTAAAAACAAAATCACTTGGGGATAACTGGAATGGAAGGAAACTTATTGCCAGGTTGCTCCTGGCAGATTCAATCCTGATTGTCCTCTTTTTGTTCACTTATTTATTCTGCAGTGACAATATCCTGTTTTTTGAATCAGCAGCTTCTGATAAATCAGGATATTCAAAAGATTACAGTACAGACAACAGCGCCCCCGGCATCTTAAGTTCCAGCACCTTTGATTATTGTGTAAAAGATCCTGCTTCGGATTGTATCAATATGCCGCTACAAACTTTACTGGGTATTATGATACTGGGGTTGATCATAGGCGGCATTTTAACAAGATATCTTTTATTACCTATGCTCAAGCGATACGAGAAACCCTGACAGAATAAAATAAATGTGTATGGAGCTTTTAGACAAAGCCAATATATTTCGTTTTCATAATCAACTGATCAATGCTTATGGTATCGGTACGGTGGATGCACTGGGATGGAATGATATCGGCGGGCAGCTTGCACGATTTAAAGTATTGTCCGGCATTGGTGATCTTACTGATCGCTCTGTATTAGACGCCGGATGTGGCTATGGCGATCTCTACGACTATCTGCAGGCTGCCTATCCCCGTCTTCGTTATTATGGTGTTGAGCAGATGCCCGTGATACTGAACGAGGCGCTAAGCAGGTACAGTCATAGACCGGGCACTTATTTTTTTGAAGGAGACTTTTCCGCTGCTGACCTGCCCATGGTTGATTATGTGATAGCGTGCGGATCGCTGAACTATCACAACAGCGATAACCTGTTTGTTTTAAAGACCATTGAAAAACTATTCAATACAAGCCGCATCGGTTTTGGTTTCAATTTATTAAAAACGATCGACCCGCCAGAAGGTTTCCTGGAAGCATATGACCCGGCTTACATCATGGCTTTTTGCAGTAAATTAACAACACATATTAGGTTTATTGAGGACTATTATCAAGCAGACTATACGATATTCATGTACCATTAAATGCATTAAAAAAGGGTAATTCATTGTGTTGAATTACCCTTTCACATAACTTGGTTGGTCTATTAAAAACCGGACGTTTACAATGCCATTGCTTTTGCGCCCATTACATCCGCTTCATGTTCCAGGCCTGCATCATCATTAACCGGTATCCCTTCTTTCATCTGCATGGTGGGTTGCACCCGGCCCTGCTTCTGTTGAGCCACGTGCCATGCTTCATGCGGTAAGTGCCGCTCCTGCCCCGGCGCCACATGTATGTCTGTTCCCTGTGCGTAAGCAAGTGCATTTAATTGTGCCGGTTGCGATGAATTGTAATGTACTTTAACGTCATCCATGGAAAGCCCTGAGAGTGTTTCAACTCCCGTTTTTAAATTATCAGGCAATCCTGTATTATTTGCTTTTCTTTGAACCGGAGTGAATTTACCCTGCAATGCCTTCTCTTCCTCAATACCTGCTTTTTGAATGGTATCAAATTTTGCCTGCTTAGGTTCTTCTTCTTCAACCAGCATTTGTACAGCCGGTAAACTTTTTGTAAAAGCAGTTTTATTTTCGGCAGCAGCAAAACTCACTTTTTCGCTCTTACCAGTAGTTGAAATATATGCCGACATTGTTTATATTTTTATTTACAATATACAACAATTACTACGTAAAAAGAACTAATTTTTTGACATGCTAAAATCAGGCTTTCCGCCACTGTGTAAAACTCATTCCTTAACAGAATATGAAACACAGCATTTTTTTAGAACAGTATACGGATCAATGCATATCCAGAGGTTTTACAATGGAATGAGTCATAATCATTTCTTGCTTGGCCTTTTTGAATTATACTTTTCTAAAGAAAATAATCCTGGCTTATTATCTGGCCATTATCATCAGGATTTGTTGGTGCCATTTCAATTTGAAGACGAGCAATAATATCTTCAATCCATTTTTGCGTTACGGCAGGATCATCAGACACTTCGATACAGCCATTGATACAATTAAAAAAGTAATCTTCATCTACATCAAATACATCACTTCCAACAGATGGTTCTACACCACCACTTTCAAAATATTCAATAATATGCATTTTTTGAATAGTATAATAATGCATGTATAATATAACATGAAATGCTTTCAGCAATGATGGATTTTCATGGAACAATAATTCCTGCTCCATTAGTTTGGGATTATGTGTCCAGTAAATAGAAGAACAACCAGGCTCTCTTTTCTCCAGCCAGCTCCAGCCATCATTTATCAACTGGCTAATCAAAAGAGCTGTATTTGGGTAACCTTGAAATATTTTTTTTACTCTTGTCGTACAAGCTAGTAAAAATCCAATACGTGCAGTTTTAGTAATAGTTGTTGTATCAAATTCCTTTATCATGGTGTAGCTCTATTTACAATTTTTCCACCTTTAACGAATAATACTTCCGGTGTTCTGTTATTGGTTACAATGAGTGTAATATTAGGATATTCCTGGCTAAATTGCTTCACAACTCCTGCATCAACTTCGGGATTGGTAAGTCCTTGCCGGCATGCACTACACACTTCCTGCTCTACTAATACATAAACATTACCCTTTGCATCAGTTTTAGACGTAAAGGTTGCATCCAGTTTATCAGCAAGATCGCCAAGTACATTTTGTTCTGCATGATTTTTTGTGCCCCCAAATTTTTGGGGAGATTGGTAACGGGGGTTATTTCTGACAGTAGCCGCACTGGCACCTTTAGACTTAGTAGAACCTTCAGTAATGATTTCTTCTGCAAAACCTTCTATTTTAGGTTTAGCAGCAGCGCTTGTGCCGCCTTTAACGCCTTCAGATGTTACTGTGCGGCCTATACCCGTCGATTTTCTAAAATCATTAATCGATTTTTGAAGCTGCGGCGTTACCTCTTCGAGTGTTTTTGTTGTGGCCTTAGCCTCTTCAAAAGCCTGCTTTAATATAGTAAGCTCTTCCGGCGTAAGATTAGCTGCATCCTCAATCACTTTTAAACCTTTTAACTCTAGCAACCATTGTTCAAATCTTATTATACCGCGGCGCACTGCAAAATAAGCCATAGCAGAGTATGTGGGTATCAGATCTATCCCTATTGACATCCTTGCTCCGGGATTGAGCACTGCCATTACAGATTTATACTGTGCCTCTAATTTTGCAGCCTTTACAACATTTGCTTTTGTTACTGCATCAATTTCCTTTATTTGCGATACACTCTTTTCAAAAGTTACAATATCGCCGGTTTCATTTAAAATTTTTGCTGCAGGTGCCAAAGCTTTAACCGCAGCTACAGCAGCTCCAAGGTCCAGCCCTGCCCCTATAACAGCCACTACCACCCAACCTATACTTGGATCATCGGATAGCAAACCGGAACCATAAGCCGCATGTTTGGTTTCATATTCTTTAAATTCCTGGATGGCCTGGAATGCACTGATACCAAAAGCCCCAACAGCTCCTATCACTGCTATGGTACCACCACCAAAGGTTAACAAGCCTAGAGCTACTGCAAATACTGCCACCAATATTTTTATAATAGCTTCATCTCTGCTGATCTGCCTTCGCCGGTCAGTAATGATCTGATCATGAATACCTCCGGGTTCAATTTGCTGCTGCTCATAGGCAGCTTTCAACAGATCATCAAGCTTAAAGATCAGCATAGGGTCATCAGCAAGGTCTTCCCGGGTAGTAGCAATATCTTCTCTGCGATCGGCTATGTAAGAAAGCATTATTGACTTGATTTCATCCTGCTCAGCAAAAGCAAGTTCTCGCTTGTCAAAATCTTTATTTTTCATCAATGGGCTTGCAGAAGCAATACCCGACACATCACTTTCTGCTGATCTTTCGAGCGAATTAGCTTCAGTGCGAAGCTTGGCTTTCAGTTCTATGTCGCCCGGGGCATATTTGCCGGGGTCAGCCGGCATGATCATAGTAGCCGTACTCCGGTTACTGTCCGCCTCGTTATACTTCTCTTTTGCCTTAGTTTGGCTAAGTTGTGAATAGATTTGACTTATATAGGCAGGATCATTGAACTTTTGTTCTTCTTCGTACAATACATGTTCGTACTTTGACAAAAGATCGTTAGCGATATGCACTGTTTCCGTTACAAATGAACTTTCAAATTCAGCTATCAGCTTTTCGAATTCTCCAATACTGTTGATTTTATATTGCTGCAGGCTTGCAGTCAGGTCAAGCTCTGCCTGACTGAATTTATCAAGCGTGCTTTTAGAGGCAGGAGTATATTTCATTCTCGGACCATCACCGGTACGTTCCCAGCCGGTAGTGCCATGCGAACTTATTTCAAGAGCTTTGTACTCCTTATATTTTACATAAATTTCATCAAGACCATATAATTGTGCACGTACTGTTTCAAGTTTTTCCTGTTCAATTTTACGTTGTTTCAGTTCTGAAATATATTGATCTATTGATGCTTCAAATTCATCAAAATTTGTTGTAGAAGCATTTATCTTGCTCTTATAGTCAGCAAGTTCTGCATTACTAAGGCTCATTAATTTTTGAATGATGCCTGCTACCTGTTCATAATTATCAGGAGTAATAGGATTAGGCCCTTTGAATAATTCCTTAATAGCAGGGGGCATATTTTCAATAAGTCTTTTCTCTGCCATTACCTTATCACGCAGGCTGTTCCATATGGCAATATTCCCCGTTTCATTTTTCGACTTGATCTTCTGATCAGAAGGTATGCCAGTACTTTGATAATAGCGCCGGTCTATTTCTGCATTAATTCCTGTTCTCAATTCACCGGAAGTGGCGGCGTATTCTGCAGCACTTTGCTTTTTCTCTTTTTCACCTGGTCCTTCACCATAATTATTAAGGTCGCTAACCGGAACAATGTAATTAATTGTTTTACCCGCTTTACTCTTGACGTCCAGGCCAAGCTGTCTCCATTTTTTATTGACAACTCTACCGAATATTTGTATTTCTGCATAGCGATCAAGTTCCTGTTCAGAGTTCAATCCGGGCGGAATAGTAATTGGCCGTTTTACAGTAGCAACTTGTGGATCACCTCCCTCTGCTTTTTGTATTAAATTTTGCTGAAAAGATGCCCCTTGCTGCACTACATGTGTTAGCTCGTGTGCCAGTAGTTTTTTCCCGCTTTCTGTATTAGGCCGGTATTGCCCTGTACCAAAAGCGATGTGGTGCTGGTGTGTATAAGCCAATGCATTGATATCCTTTGCTGATTGATGTGCAAGTGAGTCGTTATGTATCTGTACTTTGCCAAAATCAAATCCAAACCTGTTTTCCATGAATGAACGGGTTTGCTTGTCTAATGGCTGCCCCTGCGATTGTATTACCTGCTGTACATTGGCAGAGACAGCGGGGGCTTTATTATCCGATTCCTTTCTTTGTAATTGCTTTTCTTCTTCCTCTTCACATGCTGCACATTTACGCTGAATATTTTTTATTAACCCGGTTTCAACATCTTCAGCCTCCTCTTCACGTTCTTCTTCTTTTCCGCAGCCGGCACACTTGCGTTGAATTTTTACCGGAGAAGGGCTGGCTTTAACCGGTCCACTCTCAGGCATACGCATAATTTTATCAGCAACTGCATCTGCCTCCTGTTCATATTCATCTGCGGGCGTATTGATTGATAATTTTGGCTGAATACCTGCAGGAATCTTTTGGCATACCGAAATGTTTGCGAAATGATGTGCAGGTTTTACAGTATTCATATCTTTTTTTACAGAACCAGTAAGGCTGGCTTTTCCTGTAAAGCCGCCTGCAACGCTTTTGCCGCTTATGAGTGCATGTTGCATATCATTACCTGCTTCTTCAATTTTACGGGAAGAAACGTTTTCAGATAATTGCAAAGACTCTTCTGAAGTATTTGTTCTTACTTCAGCTAATGCACCATTCATAAATAATATTCAGGAAATCGAAATTAAAAGAGAAGTGTTTAGCCCGGAGAAAATTCTTTTCCTGCACCTGAAGCTGTTTTTGCATCATCTCTTCTCTTAATCACTTCATCTTTATAGGCTTCAGCTCTTGCTGTATCACCATTATAGGCCTTAATAGCTTCGGCCCAGTTACTCGTTCCTTTTCTTTTTTCGTACAACCACCTAACACCCGTTCGTATCCAGAAATCGTAATCCAGGTTGCGGGGATTGGAAGTTTCAGCAAAAAATTCTTTAACAGCAGCTATCCATCTTGGGTCTGTAAAATAATAGTCATTCCATCGGTATTTATCAGTAACGCTATTATAACCTGAACGCCTGTTTAATTCATCCAATTCAGCTTGCTCAACAGTAGTAATAGTACTTCCTTTTGCTTTGAGTTCTTTACTGCGGGCCTGGGCAGCCCACATATCTTTGGTTACATCGTCCAGTTTATATTTTGTGTCAATAGCCGGACTTATTTCTTTTATCATAAGAATTTGCTGCGGTCCGCAGCTATCAACTGCCTGCGGAATATTGAACCTTGTCATAACATCGTAACTATGATAGGGCGGCTGATGTAAATACCTGCCAGATGTGCCCATCTGCGATTCCTGGAATAACATGGATTTTACAATGTTCGGGTCCAGGGTTGACCAACCATTTGGCTTTCCAATGAGTGTCTCATAATGTTTCACCCATTTTACCACACTTGCGTCAAAGGTATTGTACATGGTTTCCTGTATAATCTTTTGATTAACCAGTACACTTTGAGGTGTGAGTGGTACCCAAACACCTGACCCTGACTTTGTCTCCCGCTTTAGTCTTTGTGGCAAAGTTAAAGCAGTGTAACCTCCGCCGCCGTTTAATTTATATTCCAGGTCGGCTAGCTCTGTTTTTTTCACATCCATTTGCCTCTGCCATTCGGCCTGGCCTTTGGCTGTTGTATATTTTGATTGTTCTGCACTCCAATCTGCTATAACCTTTTGCTGAGCTTTTATTTTTGTTTCAATGCCCCAGTATTTTGTTTCTGCTGCTGCAACACCTGCTGTATATTGATATAGGCCGGAAGCTTTATCTCTTATTGGTGTTAACCAATCTTTTTTTACAGTAAAAGTTACTTTGGTCATAGCAGGCTTCTCAATAGCCTCAACTGTTACCCGTTCATTTGTATTATCCCAGATTTTTACTGTAACCGTATCGCCTTTAGGATAAGTTTTTCCCTTAAAATTTATATCGATAGATAATAAAAAAATCTTGCCAATCATCTCCTGAGATGCATCTTCAGGAGCAAAACGCTGAATTAAGTTTTTGTTGTTCCCTTGCTGTATGGTATGAACCAGTTCATGTGCCAGCAAGTATTTTCCAGTTGATGCAAATGGATCATATTCTCCCTGGTTAAAGTAAATATCCCTGCCAAAAGTAAAAGCTCTCGCATTTATTTTCCGGTTCAGATTTACAGCCTCGCCATCCGTATGAATCCTAATATCACTAAAATCTGTACCGAATCTGTTTGACATAAAGGATTCAGTAACTATATCCATTCGATTTCCAGATCCCTGTGAAGCCGTGATTTTATCCTCGAGTACTGAATCAATCATTGTTCCGCCCGCATCGGCTTTTGTTTGCATTACTGCGCCAATATCTGTTGAAAGCGGTTGTAATGCTTCTTGCTTTTTTAACTTTTGCTCTTTACTTCCAGGTTTATTTTGCGAGGCAGTTTCTCCTGATAGCTGCATCACAGTATTTGCAATTGCATCTGCCTCTTGTTCATATTTATCACCGGGAGCATTAACTGATAGTTTTGGCTGTATCATCGTATTAGATGAAAAGAGCGATATATTACCATAGCTGTGAAGGGTTTGTGAAGCAGGGGGACTGCTTACAGTTTTTTTAGATAACCAACCTTCCACGAATGAATCATTCAAACCATTATCATTCTTTTTTATAAGACCGTCAGCCGGTCGCTTTTTTTGTGAATGAGCTATCAAAGGCTGATTTTTTATTTAAGCAGAACTTGCTGCAGTTTGAACTTTAGCTTTCTCAAATGGAATTACTTTCCAGTTGTTCCAGCTGTTAAAAACTGCCGTCTGATCATGGCAGCTATTTCTGAAACGGCCATAAATAGTTTCCGCCACCGGCATGGGAAGCGGTTTAGCCCAATTTGCCGGTCTTTCAATCAATATCATGGGCACTTCCTGTTTTTGTGCAGCTATTGCAAGCCAGATATCGCCCATGTTGGGTTTTTCACAATCCTCATATTTAAAATCGATAGCAGAACAATGCCATGCAGTTAAAGCAGTATGCAAAATGTGTACAGGCCTGTCCTGCGTATTATTTGTACTGATATGCCAGCTTGCCTTACGATCAGTATAAAACTGGTTTACCTGCTCTTTCATGGTGTATCCTCCGCAGCCCGCTATAACAAGCCGGTTATGCAGCTCGATTTTTTCAACCATTTTCCATGTGTAATCCGGCGGGTACAACATATCATCATCCAGTGTGAAATAATAATAGTCTTTGTCGCTTATTTTGTTCAAGCCAAAAAATTTCCCGGCATCTCCCATGTCAGAATTTTCGGCACTGCTTAAAAAAGGAGTAATTTTCTCATGCCCACTGATCCAATCAGGAACTTTACTGTAGCCATTCAGGTAGAGGTACAAATGATCCATATATGGCTCAATGCTGCTGATCGTTTTTTTTAATTGATTTTCCCGGCCGGGCACCGTTGCCATACCTGCATAAATAAGCGGCAGTTCCCCGGATTCTATTGGTTCTTTTTTTCTGATACCAGGATTCATTATCGAAACATCCCCAATATGCTCTGCCAGCTTTTCCGTTACCTGGTAAAGATGAAAACCCTTAGTATGAAGCCTTAATGATAGCTGCTGGCCAACACCACTGGAAAATTCCGGATTATATGCCCACCTTGATGCCGGAATTGGCTGAACAGTAAATTGTAATTGAGTAAAGAAATTCCTTTCACAAATATAGAAGAGGTCCATCCATTGCGTTTTGAGGTACCTTTTATTTTGATACGAAACAAGCCTGGGCCAGAAATTCGTCCAGCAGGTTTTTCCTTTGCGGAGATTGTCGAAAAATAAATTCAGGCATATCTTTTTAGTATCCGTTATTTTCTGCCATGCATCAATGGATCTTTGAATAAAATGGGCTTCAAGTTTTACATCGTCCGGCAACTGGATATAATAATCAAACTGTTCATTTTTAATTTTACCCCACAACAGGTTAATTGTCTTCCAGTAATTTCTTTTGCCATTTTTTAGTATGCCGTCGTCAACAATAAAAAATTTGAGATCATAGACAGCATTTTCCTTTTCTAAATCTGCAATCATTTGCCTGAGGCTTTCTTCCCGGTTGCAGGTAGTTATAAGTATTGCCACTCTTCTCTTCATGTTTGTTGATTTTTCCGGTGGTATTTTAGTTTCCCGGTACTGCTGCATCAATTGCAGTACTTTTTCTCCTGTTACCTGTTTCAGCAGATCCGGTTCAACCGGGTGCCAGAGTTTATTGGCCGTTTTCTTTTGGCTTGTATTATTGGGGTGTACTGAGGCAACATAAAAGCCGCTGTCTTTTAATACACAGAAGGCTTTCAGTGTTCTTGAAAAAATAAATTCTGTATCAGAGGCAACCTGAATGTCCGGGAACGGCTTTTTTGCCCAAAACGCACGTGTATAAAGAAGCGACCCGCCGGCCAGCCATGGTTTTGCATTTGACGGATATTTATACAACCAGCATTTATTAGTACTGTATTCATAAAAATACATTTGCTGCAATCCGCAAACTTCGGCCCTCGCTTTCAACAGTTCTGTTACCTGGTAGCTTATACGGTATGGTGCCATCCAGTCATCATCATCCCAGTGCATGATTAGGTCGCCCCTGCTTTCTCTCACACAAAAATTTCTTTTCTCGCCAAGGGTCATGCTTTTTTTTATTCTGATATACCTGATCTGTTCATTGACAGGAACCAGGTCTTCTATCGCATCCGAACCATCATCAACAATGACCAATTCCTTATTACTATAATCCTGTTGTAAGAAAAAGGCGATTGCATTAGACACAAATGCCCGCCTGTTACAGGTGGGCATTATGCAGGAAACAAGTGGGAAATTGTTCACGAATATCTGTTAAAAAAAAATGCGTAACAGCTAACGCTGTTCCGCAAGAAATAAGTACCGGTGGTTCGAACACCCATTCCCAACCGGAATGCCTCCAAAGGTTTGCTGGTACTCAATGTAAATTTAATAAACTTTTATTCCAAATTCAAAATAAAATCGGCTTTTAATCGCGGTTATTTTGTACAAACATAACATGAGGATCTGATGGATCTGTGAACACACCCTGAACCCTGCTGGGCACAACATTCCATAAAACTGCAAATTGAGAAATGGACCAGGTGGTTTTAAGCAGTTTTATAAATATACCTATATCAAAACTGCTAAATCTTACTGCATGAAGATCGGATACCATGTTTATTACCGGAAGAACACTTTTAACAGTGTTTTTAGTCACCATTAGCCGTTGGCCAAATACCCCCCATACCTCAATACCATTTATACGCACTTCGATAGCACCTTGCATGCGCTCTAATTTAACAATATTGTTTTCTATTATCAGATCATTGCAATTACCAACATATATTCCATGGCGTTCGGTTTTACCGGTAAAGCCCGGAAGAATTACATAAACCGTATTACCAACAATACTAACTGCATCAGCAATATCATCTGTCCTTTCCTGCCGGGGCGTACGTCTGTGACTCAATCCCACATGTATGCCCTGTAAAAAACCACTGACTGTGTTATTTAATATGCGTATATCATTGGCAACTGTTCCTCCTACTGTGATCCCCTGCGTACCTATACCTACTTCACTTTGTTCATCAAGTAATCTGAAACTGGCATTGAATTCTGTTGCCTTCTTTCTTAAATTCTCATTCTTCAAATAACGGTCTATTGTATTCTCAGCATACGCTATGAATGTTTTTGTGTTTTTAAATTGCGCTATTGTTTTTGCACCTAATAATTTTGCCCATGCTTCCTTATTAGCCGCAGGAGATGCTCTTACATCAGATTCAGCAACGGGGATATCATTTGCTGCTTTACTTTTCCTGCCTGGTGTTGTTGCAACGGGCGTATTGTTCTCAAAATAACTACGAACTCCTGCCCTGAAATACTTGTCTTTGAGAAGAGACTGAAAACTCATATCGGCAGGCCTTTTATAAACGCTCAGTTCGTTATTTTCTATTGTTGCCCTTGTGGTATTCACCAGTAAAATACCTTCCTGCATGTATCCGACCTGTAATTTGCAATCCCTTATAGTTGCTGAGCATGGCACCGCTGCATCTTCGTTTCTTATTGTAATACAGCTAGCCATTTTTCTGGCGTTATAGCCACATCTCAGATTCACACTTTCAATTTGTACTGCATTGTTGTTAAGAAATACCAAAGTTCCATTAAGGTGTCTGGTCATATCACTTGCATTCTCGCCAGTAATCCTGGTTTCAGCATACAGGTCACGCACAATCACAGTTTTACAATTATCAAATATCATTGCTGCTTCAGTGTTCGGGGCAATGAGCTTTGTACCAGGCCCACAGCCTGTCACTTTCAGGTTCCCTTTATTTTTTATGAATATGCTGTTGGCAAGCGGGTAAACACCAGCCTGGAAACAAACATGAGCATCCTGTGCCGGCGGTACCTGATCAAAAACTGCCTGCACATTATCTCCGGGAGATACCGTATAGGTAGCACAATTATTACCATCAGTACGTTTGCATAAAGCTGTTAATGCATCTGCAACATTTGCAGGCAGTGAAGCGCCCCAATTATTGCAGCCGCTTGCATCATAAAAAACATTACCGGCCACACTAAGATCAGCAGTAAAGATTACTGGAACATGAATAGGAGTATTTGCAGCATCAAGCAGGTTTGCACTCACCTGCTGAACGCCGGCGCTTCCAAGACTCCAGCTACACTCAGCAATTCCTGCCGCATTGGTAATTCCTGCATTAACCGGCGTTATTGTACCGCCTCCGGATACGATTTTAAATTCAACTTTTGCACCGGCAACAGGGAACTGATCGTAAGACACACCTACTTTAAGCGGTGAAGGCAGGGATACCAGTGGCATTGCCTGCTGCCCGCTGCCACTCACACAGAACATGGCCGGCTGTACAAGCTTTGCATTAAAGATCACCGGCAAATGAACTGCATTACCTGCAGCATCGAGTAATGTAGCTTTAACCTGTTGGTTTTTAGAAGATGCTTTATTGCCTAATATCCAGCCACACTCTGCAATTCCCTTATTAACCCCGTCAATTGATCCGGTTGTAACTATTCCGGAAACCGGGTTCAGGGTTCCGCCTCCTGATAAAATTTCAAACTTAACTTTTGCCCCAACCACTGGCCATGATCCGTTGGATACTCCTACTTTTAACGGAGCCGGCAATATTGTAGAAGGGATCGTTTCCTGCCCATCCCCGCTTACATAAAAAAGTTCAGTCAATTCAGTAAGTGGTGGAAATATCAGGCGGCAATCGCCGATTTTTACCCACCCCGGATTTGCGCCTGTTACCAGGTCTGCAATGCCTAATTTGGCGTAATGATGTTGTATACCCTGCGGAGACTGGGGGTCTGCAAATGGCCACTCAATATCAGCAATTGCAGTTCGTGCAGGAATCAGCCAGTAATCACCAGTCCGAAAACTTCCTTCCCTGAATTGCACCTGCACACCATCTTCCAGTTCTATCCAATCACTATTATTGGTATTTGGTTTTAATTCTCCTGCGGAGTCCCATCTTCTTATTCGTGCATTTTTTGCACCTGCAGTTACAGTTACATCGCCGGCTATAATGGTTGCCGGGTTAATGGTAAGTACATTGCCATCCGCTTTAGAAAGTTGCACCATCGGCCCACGTAAGCCAAGCAGGTCAGTCCTGTCATCAATCATCTCAATCCAGTCACCGCTCTTAAACCCAAGCAATTCATCACGGCCTCCGCTGCTTACCACATAATTGTCTGTATTGGATACTTCCACACTATCCCATCTAACCACAACAGAACCATTATCACGCGACCATTTAAAAGTAGCTGCGGCCCTGGAGGCTGCCCCTTTATGAATTTCAACCCTGTACAACTGATTTTCAAGACGCCTGTATCCCCCGCTAACTGCAAGTCCGCAAGGGTCTTCTGTGCCGGTTGGCAACTCTGTTCTTGCCATCAACTTACCCGTTGGAACATCT
Organism: Ferruginibacter sp.; assembly: GCA_044226725.1. Taxonomy (GTDB): domain Bacteria; phylum Bacteroidota; class Bacteroidia; order Chitinophagales; family Chitinophagaceae; genus Ferruginibacter. The sequence goes on from JBGAGM010000002.1 coordinate 184,165, forward strand.
GTGATTTTTACGGGAAGAGGATCTGTACAATTAGTACCCGGCTTAACGGGCTCACATTTTACCTGCCACACTGTTTTATTACGGGTGGTTGTATCAGGTCCGCCCAATGCCACTTCACGAAGTTCCTCATCTTCAAGTGCTGTAATATGCCTTTGCCATACATCCAGGTAAAAAACATACCTGCCTGCCACTTTGGGCAGATCCGTTTTATCATAATCAGGCTGGTTTACAAATAAAACAGGCTCTTCATTTTCGCACATTATACCGTCGGCATATAAACGGCCTGCAGAAATTTTAATATTGACACCTGCGGCAGGAGCTGCCACCGGGTTTCCTGCATTGTCAACTGTTACAATATCAAATCCTGCATCATGATAAGGTACACCGGCCTTTCCCACTACATCCAATGTTTCCGTCTCTACCCGGTGCTCATAAATATCTGCCTGTTCATTCCAGTCCGAATCAAGCATAACCCTTCCCTGTTGCATATGTACATCATGAAAATGTTTCTTTTTCCTGAATGTATCTTTAGAAAAATCTCCTTTCATAATTCTCCTCCTTGTTTATTAAGAACGTAAATGAATAATAATTAAATGCAGTGATCGCTAAGTCACGTAGATGATACCTGCTTCAAGACCAAGCGGCAGGTATTCTTCCAGTGCAATTAGCAGGTTAGCTTTTCTTTGTGGTTGTTTTAAGGAAGAAAATGCCCCCATTTCTGAACCATCATCGGCCCCTGCGCTGATTTGCTCCGGACAATTCCTGTTCAGCTGCGCATAATTATGACGGCCATAAACTATAGCTGTAAACCCGGGCAACAACGACCTTATCACACTGTCCCTTATCTTGCTTTTTTTTGCATTGGAAACAAACCCAAGTTTTTGTACTTCTTCAATTTGAGTGTTAATCTCCAGGTCGGGCTGGCAGCGGTACCTGCGTGGTGTTGCAGACCCGGTTATGGGTGCAAAACAAAAACGCAGGCAGCCGGTTTGACGGCGTTGCGCTATCACAATGCTCCTGAAAATAGAATTCTCTGCTGTGATCTCCTTAACATGTGTTTCTCCAAAAACAGTACTGCGTTTTATTACAGCTGCTGTATTCGGGCTGTTGATTGCGCTTGCTGATTTATTATCTATTATGCAATCCCCAGCCTCAAAGCATACAGCCCTGGTATTATTGAGATTTACCGGGCCTGTAATACACCTGCTTAAATTAACAGTAAGCCATTGATTGGATGTTTTGTCCAAAGGCGAAATACCTGCTCCAACCACCAGCCCCCCTTTGTCCGGAACCAGTGTGCAATGAGCCATGTTCAGTTCTGACAGATTTCCTTTCAAAACAGAAAGCCTGCCTTCAATGAGAAGTCCATTAATGAACAGGCTGCCTCCTGTCTTTTCATCCACAGCTGCTGTGCCTTTTACTTTAATATTTCCCAACAGGTGTGGTCTTAATCCATCTGCCGCCAAATCGCCCACCAGTCTTTCTTCTGCAACATTGCCATCCGCATCCTCTCTTACGGGCCAGTCTGCTGCAATGATCAGCAAGCGGCTGTTTTCCTTTATCGTTATTTCAATATCTTCCTCATAACTGTGGCTATCCATAATGGTGATCACCCAAACAGCACCGGCATCCTGGCTGTTCCAGTCATTGATGGCTTCTGTAAGTGTTTTATAGATCGTTTCACTTCCGATAGTCTGCACACCACCGGGCTCTTCCAGTGTTTTACTTACTCCAACCTGGTTTGTAATTTCTTCATTCAGCGATTCCAGGAGTTCATCAAAAGCTGTAACCGATGACTGCCTGTTATATGGACCTCCGCCTGTATCATCACTAAAGCCGTAAGAATAACTTACTGTTGCTTCTTCAACAAATGGATCAGTAAATATAAAACGTCCTTTTACCGGATCCACCGCAACGGATATTGGCATCAAAACAGTATCGTACCCTGTTCCGTTATCTTTTAATTTTTTATAGGCAATATGTCCGGGAGGCCGGCAACAGCCGTCGATATTACAAATAAGAATTTCCGCAGGAGGTACCGGATCTGTACTTCCTTCCGGATATATTTCAAATACCGGATGCCTTTTTGTGGAGGGGTCGCCCTCAATTACCGGGCTATCATCAAAATAATTATATACCGGCGTTTCACCGTTTGCAATAGCCTGCCTCACCCGGTCCAGTTCTTCATGCAATATGCGCATCCGCAACAGGGCGGGTACATTTATTTCTTCTGAGATATGCGTGATGCTTGTTTCTGTTTCCGGTCTGTTAAACAATTGCTGGTTCAGTCCCAGCGGGCTAAAAGTGAAATAATGCGTAGCCGTTGGCGGGCTTAGCGGAGGACTAAGTAGCGGAGCAGCCGGGCAACTGATACTTCTGGCATTAGAAACAGAAACCGGGTAACCCTGTAACCTCCATACAAATAAACCAATATTCGGAATATTATGTTTTCCCCGGCCTGAAGCAATATTTCTGACATCAACAGTATGAGCCATTGTGTCAAAAGCAGAGTTCAGCAGATCAAGCTGGTTCATTTTACGCAGGTCTGGTGTTACCTGCCGGTGAAGCCTGATATGATTCATGTACTGCGTGGTGGCCAGTTGTTCAAAAAATTCTGTTACATGTGCACGCCAGCCCGTGGCATCCAACGCCAGTTGTTCCAATACCGGCGCTGTTCCTTTACTTCTCCTGTATCCAAGCGTGTTGGCAACATAGGCCCGCTGGCTCACAGCATTCGAACCGGAGATGGCATGCATCCCTTTAACCCCCATCAAATCTCCGATATAAGGCACCACCCATTCCTCACAGGTTTCAATAAACCAGTTCTCGTAAAGCTGGGCTATATTGTCTTCGGTGATCTTCGCTTCTCTTGCAATGATCCCGATCAGCGCTTTCAGCGGCTCGCCCTCCTCTGCATCCCTTAAGCGGTAAAAAGCAGGAAGTAACTCGTAGATATTCTTTTCGTTAAAACTCATCCGGTAATTTGTGTAATGGTAATATCATCTTCATTAATGACCAGTAGCTGCGCCGGCAGCATGGTACCGGCCTGCACCCTGGCTATTTCTGAAACAAGCCTGAAATGTTCTTTGGCAAACGGATCTTTATTGTTCAGCAACTCAAGATCTGTGTACACCACACCTTCCACAGCCTGTATAACAGCAATTACTTCCGCAGGAGTAACATCCTGCCCGAAATCCCTGGTTTCAAATGAGAAATTCTCTGTCAGCGCAGCAAGTACATCGGCTTTCACCGTTTCAAATTCATAGGCCTCATCCACCAGGATATTTACTTTCACGGAAAAACTTAAAGGCTGGTAATTTTCAAGAAGAACAACATTATTAGAGTGGCCCGCCTGACTGATTGAGCTCAGCAGGTTGGTATACAGGGAAGAAGTTTTGTCAACAGGTTCTTCATCAGCGCCTGCGATGGTTATGTAAACAATTTTCTGTTCGCCTTTCCACAAAATGTCGGCTTTTGCTTTTCCAATGCCTGCATATGCTCTTGTAAAATCCTCAAAGTCACGGGCAGACACGATCCTGTCGAGTGTTAGTACAGTAAGGGGGGCATTGGTTCTTGCATCATCTCTTTCTTCCGGGTCATCTGCCCCCGATGCATCCAACGGGTTTACAACTTTGTTTACACCCAGTTGCGGCGTCAACAACATCGATAACTGACCTGCATTGACCATGCCATCCAATCCTGTTCCCACACGATAGGTAGCTTTCACATTCTCTGTTCCGGTTGGAAGCCGGGCGCCTGTTATGCCATCACCAAACTGAACCGTTACAACTCCGTCATCATCTGTGCTGGTGATGTACACTTTATCTTTTGAAGATGCCCCATAAAAAGTTGAAACTTCAGACCATAAAATATCATTTACCCTGATCTCGAGCGTGGATTGAGTGCCACTGGCAGTTGCGGCAGATACAAAAGTTAACGGGCTTTGCTTAAGTGCAAATTTTTGAAACACCTGTGAGCCGTTTCCACTTCCTAATGTTTCGTTTCTTGTTTCGCCATGCGTGGCAGCAGCAACATTGGCGTAAATGGCCACAGTTGGCGGGTCAAATAAATTGGAAACCTGTGCCTCCAATACAATCACTGTTGGGTCAGCTTCGTCTTTTAAAGATGCAATGGTATGAAATTCATTCACCGTTTCATCTGTACTTTCGGAAGCAACGAGGGTAACCCTGCCACCTGTTTGCCAGGCCACATCAAGACCTATTTTACTGCTGTCGCCCTCAATGGTTCCCTCAAAACCGGCGCTGTCTATTAAGGTCCACTTTGTTTTATTACCTGCAATTTCTTCAGGTTTTTTTACCACAATTAAAGAGTCGCCCGCAACCAGGTTCCTTGTCACCTGGCTATTATCCTCCACAATAAACCTGGGATATTTGGATGCCTCATTGATCTGCAGCCTTTTTCTTCTACCGCTGATTATTATGTTCTTTTCAGCCTCCAGGTTTGCCATCAGTTTTTCAAGTGTTATCTCCCGGTCGTTTTGTAAAAAATCTTCGACAGGCATTTCAGCAACTGCCAGTTCTTCGCTCTGTCCGTAGATCACTGCATCCCTGATATGTGTATTAAATTCTTTAATCAAATTTTCGCCGGAAAGCTTCAGTGCTGTTGTTTTTGAAGTGAGTGCAAATTTTTTCCGGGAAGATTCAGTTGCTTCATCAACCTGGTAGACTTCTTCATAACCATCTTTCGAAACCACTACCCAACTGTCTTTTATGATCTTGGGGTAAACGGCATCCAGGTAAATGGTGTCATCATCTCCGGATATCGATTGTATATTCATATCCGCCCATTCTTCGCCGCTGCCGTTATTGTTGTTCGGATCAAAACGTTTACGAACATCATCCGAGAGAACACGCCATTCCGGGGCATTATATCCAAACAGGCTGGCCCTTTGTTTAAAAGCATACACTTTAAAATTTCTGGCTGCAGGTAATACTTTTACATTATGACTAAACTTTCCCAATCCCTTTTGCCAGGTTATTTTTGTGTAATTGTTATCCGTATTTGTTTCAATGGTTTTTATTCTCCTGAAATCCCAGTTTTCGCTGGCCTTATCATTCAGTCTCTCGTCGCCTATCATTAGTATCCCGTCGCCAATCTGCAGCCCGGTGGTTATTCCCTCCAGGTAAATTTCTTTATCACCATAAACCGGGATATATTTTCTTACTGATTGTACCTTAATGCCATTCCATTCCACTCTTGCTACAATTTCTTCTGTAGTTTCAAACAATTGCGGCAGTTCATCCTGCTCAGGCACGCTTTGTACTTTTGTGCCGGCGGGTATAGTAGCAGTTGCCGGCGCCCCGGCAGATTCATTCATGCCAAAGGCCAGGTATGTTGATGCGGCAACGCCGGGCTTCAGCTGGTAACTAATTTGCCGGGCGAGCTCCAGCACCGAAAGTCTTTCAGTGGCCGTGCGCAGGTAACCCTCATTGATGATGCGTTCCTGGTAAAAGGTAAGTACATCAAGTACAGTTGCCCATGCATCCAGCGTTGCAACTGCATGGTCGTCATCATATCTCGAACTTAATTTTTGAAGTGCGGTTTTTGCAGAAAGCGCCTTAAGCATCGACTGCTTAAAGCTTCCGTGCGTGCCTACCCGGTAAGTAAGGGCAGATAATCCCGGATCGTTTTCCACACTCAGCGGCGTGATTTTATCCGTATCATCGCAGCAGCCGCAACTGCACCCAGACTGATGTTTATTACTCATAATCCTCCAAGCATTATAAAATTAATTTTCCCGTTTTCAGGTAAACTGGCATCATTATCCAGTCTTATGATCTCCAGCTCAGCCGGTTTTAAATAACCATCGTGTATCTCTGTACCTGCATGCTTTGCCCAGCGTTTAAATTCTTTTATTTCAACAGAAGCAACACCCGGGATTTCCATTGCCGTTTTATAAATGGCACTCAGATAAACCGCCTGCCCGAATGTGAAATTATCCGGATGGAAAAATCCTTTTACACCATTGCCCAGGTCGTAGTTACCAAAGGCCTGTAGCAATGATGCTTTAACGTTGCTTTTAAAATACCCGGCCTTTACACATACATTCAGTACAATACTTAATGGCACAAAACGTGGCTTTCTTATCTCAAGGTCATAACCTGCCATCCTGTACCGTTCCAGGTGCTTTTTGATATCCGTTTTAAAAGATTCATCAATTTCTTTTCCTTCCTTACGGTCGATGATTATATAAACGGTATACCAGCTTCCCGTCCAATAAAATTTAGCGGCGGCCTTTTGTACTTCTGTATGCAATTCTGTTTTTTCAACGTAATCCGCTGCTGTTACTGCCCTTTGCTGGGTTCTGAAAGCCTGCGGTGCAAATTGCCGCACTTCTTCCATCGTTTCGGCATCCGTTCCTCCGGAAGCAGCCAGCAGGTTTTTAACCGAAGCAATGCCTGCCCCGTCGTATACGATCGTATTGATAGCTCCTTCACCCACATTACCAGCTTTGCCGTTACCAGTGCGATAGGTTGCCGCAGGTGCAAAGCCTGTTGCAGGTTTCTTTCCGCATATATCATCGCCAAAGCGAATAAAAGATGATCCGTCTTTTTCTGTTTCCACCACAAATTCAGTAGCAAAACGGTCGCTGCCCAGCAGGTCCTGGCTTGCTGTCCATACTTCAAGCTCGTATTGTAAACTAACTACCGGCATAGCCTGGTGTGCATCCTGTGCAATTGCATTGCTTGCAGCCAGGGTTTTGGCTTCCTGGTGATTGTAAGCAACGGCAACCGTATTATCTATTTCCGGCAGTTCCGGATAATACTTTTCTCCTTCCACTACAGCCGCAGGATTAAGTTGCCCGCCTTTCTTTGTTAGCCCGTGATCGGCCAGTACAATATTTCCCCGGGCAAAACTTTTTTCAGTGCCTGTTTCAGCATCTTCATTTTCAAGGGAATTAGTAATGCACAAAGTGAATGGCAAAGCATCCTCATCAAACCATTCAACTTCAATGATAGCGGTACCGGTAAGCTCGTCCTTACTGTGGTTACCTACTTTTTTAAGCCTTACTGCATGCCTGTGCGATGGATCGGCATCTGCTTTTTTTCCGGATGCCGGCCCGTACATTTCCTGAAGGACCAGTACATCCCCGACTTTAATATCCAATGGGGGATCGTCTTTCAGTGTTGCAGAGGTAGCACCGGCAGGAAGGCAGCAATCTGAATCGCCCCAGGTATAAAATGATATTTGGTTATGTGCACCATTGAGAGTTACCGAATGCATGGTTTCAAAAACCACCGGGTCCTGTTCATAAATAAACCTGTCCATTTTTGAAGACAGGACTGCAACTTCATTATCAAGTCCATTTGTCATTACAACTGTTCCCTTCTCCAGGGTTACATTTTCTGCATCACCACCTGTTTCAATCTCTACCTGCACCCACACCCTTGCATTACAGCCATCATGTACAAAATAATCTAGCAGCCGGGCATGTCGTTTTAATGAAACCCTTCTCCGGGCAGTATGCAGGTAAGCTTCGGTGGCAACTGCATCCTGGTAATAACTGAGATGATCGCCCATATAAGCCATCAATTCCACCAGGGCAACCTGCAAATCTGCAGCATTACGTTCCTTCCAGTCCGGCATGATGATGCTGAGCCGGTCGAGCATTAGCCTGTTAAAACTGCTATAGTCTTTTGCCAGGTAGTTTATTGAAGGCTCTTCTGTTATATCAGGTACACAAACCGTTTCCCGGCTGCAATCAAATTCATTTGGACAGTTTATCTTGAACGAAAAATCAATACAGGAAAGCTGTTGGTCAAAGCCTGCAGGTGGTGTATCTTTTTTTATGGAAGAAGTGCCGATCTTCAATGTGTACATCGAAAAATCGCCGGTATTATCCACCTTAACAGTAAGTACATTTTTATTGCTGGATACAGAAGTAACATTTATTTTTTTTACCCGAACCCCGCCTTCAATAAAGACATTTTCTTTTTTAAGCGGAGGAGCCGCAGGTACCCCACCTGGCTGTCCGGGAAGATTTTGAAGGAAATAAACTCTTAATGTACGCTGATCAACCGTGATCACTTCCAGGTAATCAATACCATTGATAACAGACCCTTCTTTGGCTACCAGTTTCTGCCTGTCGCTGTTCTTACAATAAAAAGCTGTACTCATTAAATTGTTCTGTTAAAAGCTGCTACTTTATTTTCCTGTGTACTGCGTATGGTATACGCAACCGTTACTAAAAGGGCGGAATCAATATGCTGAACTTCAACATTATTAACTTCTATCAGGTCGCCCAGCCATTGTTGCAGCGCCCCCTGCACCAAAAAGCGGGTGGTGACAGCCAGCTCATCACTGTTGGGCTGAAAAACAAGTTGCATCAGGCCACTTCCAAAAGTGGGCCTGTTTACTCTTTCGCCGGGCGAGGTGAACAATACCTGTTCGATCATATCCCGGATATGCGCTTCATCATCACTTTGCGCAATGCGGCCTTTATGGTCGACCTGGAATGGAAATTTAATATTCATACTTTATGTTCCTGTAACCCTGGTTTGAGTTACGGTTATTAACAGTGGTGTACCATTGGGTGCACAAATTGCCTGGCTGTCGAGTAGCAATACAGGCATTCCGTTTGATGTAACCCTTATAGCTCCCGTTATCCAGTTAGCAGTTACACAGGGCATGGGGCCACCGGGTGTACTGAAGGGGCATCCGGCAATTACCCAGGGAGCAGGTTGCATTACAATGGGTTGTCCGCTAACCAGCACCCTTGGGTTGGGCGAAGTGGGTTGCGCCTGTCCTGCATGTGCACACAATACAGTAGCGCCAAGGTGCAGTAAAAATCCTGGCATATTTTTAATTAAATAATTGAGAGCGCTCCATTGTTGATCGTTACAGCAGGGCCAATCATATTTATGCTTGCCCCTTTTCCGTTCTGAATATAAATCCCTGTATCATTGACGATGATCGAAGCGCCGGTAAGACTTTTTAAAATAATACCTCCAACCGGGCCCGGCAAATCACTTACCACAATCGAATTTTGCCCTAAGCTTTGTATAACAATATTGGGAGCAACAGGCAAGCCTGCATGAGCCAGTGGCGGCACATCAGAAGCAGCGCCCCACCTGCATCCCACCCAAATGGGATAATCCGGATCGCCGTTCTCAAACTCTACCCACACACCGGCGCCGATGGGAGGCACCATATAAACGCCCATGGGCGGGCCAGTGGGCCCTGCCAGAGGCACACATGCTTCTGCCCAGGTGGAAGGGATAAGGTTTAAAACATCCGGTATCATCAGCATCAACCGGCCCCTCAGTTCGGGATCGATATTATTTATTACTGTAGCCCTGTATTTTCCAAAATATTTTCCTTCACTCATACTAGTACTTTTGGTGTGTTGGATATTACACCATCCCTTGATAGTGTAAAGTTCTGTTTGTATTCTCCCGGTTTGATATTGTGTGTAACACTGTCAACATAATACATTCCATCATAGGTTAATCCTGCCCCCCTCACACCCACGAGCATGCGGGCCCGAAGCAGCCCGTTATAGCGCATCACATCCAGGGAACCATTTCCTGTTACTGAGGGAGGGTTATTGCTGCTGCTCATCAGGTCACCAATGATCTTTAAAGCGGCTTTATCGGGCGCCAGCTTAGTGCCATCATCTGCAAAGCCGATCCTGGATGGTGGCACGGGCCGCAATCCCAGCGGCGGCTTAAGTACATTGATATTAGGAACCGGTATGGGCACCGGAATTTTTTGTGTAACGGGATCGAAGATGGTGTAAATGTTGATCTTCTTTGCCATGCCGTTCAATGAAAAACTCAGCGCTTCCACATTGCTGTGGGCATCCATATTAATGGTGAGCGCCGGCTGCGGAACAGGCAGATTTATATCGGGCCCGAAATAGCCAATGTTCTGACCCGGAAGCGGCCCTGCCTGCACAAAAAAAACATAGCCGCATTTTTGTGCCAGAAAATTAAGATAAGCCTTGCTGGTTTTTTTTACCTGTGTCTCCCATTTTTGTATGGGTATCTGGATAGGCGAAATTACAGGAGGAATAACAACAGGAACTATTCCCAGAAAAGCATAAGGTGCAAACAATGTCAGAATTTTCACATAGTCGGGCATGGCGGGGTATGGCATAATCAGCTCAACCAGGTCCATTGCCAAACTTATATCCTCTCCGGTGATGGTAAGTGTTGATTTGCCGGCTTCGTTTGAAGGACTGAGCTCGTGATTGGTAACCAGTCCATCCATTAACACATTGGGCATCCCGTTCAGTGTTGCAATGATGATCACCCGGGTGGTTATCGGATCAAAATAACCTGCAGGCAACATGCTGGTGATCAGCGGCGAACTCTTTGAAACACTAAAGCTGATCTGAAAGCCGCTCCTGTCTTTGCTGTTTGTAACCTGAATGCTGCTCAATGCATCCATTACAACTTTGGGCGCCACCACAGGAACAGCAGGGCCGATCAGCAATGTAAGATGAATTCCTTTAAGCATTAGAATTACCAGGAATACCTTCAGGTAAAGTGATTTTAATTTTATTGCCGGGCTTTTCAAGCAGCTTTCCCGGGTCTGTCACATCATTTGCATCACAGATCTGCCAATATCGTTCCGGATCACCGAGGTATTGCGCAGCAACATTATCAAGCCGGTCGCCCTCTTTGATGCGGTATTCCTGCAACAGGTAAAACCTTTCGGACGGAGGTACAAAGCGCCTGCGTAAATAGACAACCGATTCCCCGTCACTGCCTTCCATTGAAGTGGTTTCAGTAGTGTTGTACCTGCTCGAAATTGAGAAGGAGCTTGATTTTACACCCAGCTGTTGTAAAATGGATTGTGAAATATCTGACATCAGATTGATTTTATTCCCAGGTCATTCAGGGTACCTGAACTAAAGGACCTGGATAGTTTTTCTTTATTCTGCAAATAACTCATGAATAAACTTCCCCCCTTGTGTGAGAAGCCCAGGTCATCAACACTGAGCACCCGCATGCCCAAACTTATCTTGGCCCTTAGCGGGTTCAGGTTAATATCAAAAGCTTCTTCTGTTACACTGAATTCGGTAAGGCGCACCGGCAATATCCGGTTCTTGTTCCAAACAAAAAGTGTAAGAGATGATTCCATGGGACTGATCTCAATAGTTCCGCTTTTTGACAGATCGTTATTAGCCGTAAGATGCGTGCTTGACGGATAGATAATTGTTTCCAATGCAGCCAACTGAGACTGAATGCCCGATTCAGCTGTAACTGAATCACCGGATTCCATCATATCAGTTGCATCGATCTCTGCCTCTATCTTCAATGTTTCAACAGGCGGACCGGCTAATCTCAGCGGCTCTGAGCGCTGCCCGGCACCTTCTCCGCCAACACCATTTACCTGCAGTGTACGTGTAAGTGTATCGGGATTATACTGCAGGGTGATTATTTTTTCAACAGCAGAGGTTTCAGGGTTGATAAGTACAATACCACCTTTAACTAAATGAGGCGAGCCGGGGAATGACGACATAATCAGGTTGTTATTTTATGCGGTTAAGCAATTTGATTTATTAACCGGTCAGTTACTTTTTATCGGAAGGCATGAAGGAATTGTAAACAGCCCCGGCTATTCGGTTGCCGGCTGATGTATTATCCGCAGTATCGTTAGCCAGGAAACTACCGGCGTTTAACTGATCGATATGGAAACCGCCGTTAAATGATGCAGGCAAACCTTTTTCTGCGAACAGCCTGTTTAACTCCATCTGCAGACCGGCAGCTACCTGGTACCGCTGTCCCGGTGCAAAACCATGAAGTACAAGTTCTTCAATGTGTAATTCAATAGATTGCTGATTTATTGCCATGACTTAAAATCAATATTGTTGAATGGTTTATCAATCTTGTCATATTCGGTACGGGCTGCTTTGTAAATATGCGACATACGTACCGGCTTGTCTTCATCAGCTGCATAAAAAGCGGCATTCAATGCAATATTACGTATGCTGCCGCCCGGTATGGTAAGTTTTGACAGTCGTTCAAGGTCCAGCTCATGCCTGGGCATATTGGCAGGAAATACTCTTCGCCATATTTCAGATCTCAGGTAAGCATCAGGAAAAGGAAAGTTGACCACAAACCGCAAGCGCCGCATAAAGGCCTTATCCAGTGCATTCTTCATATTGGTGGTAAGAATAGCAAGACCCCTATAAGCTTCCATGCGCTGAAGCAGGTAACTAACTTCTATATTGCTGTATCGGTCATGACTGTCTTTTACATCGCTGCGTTTTCCAAACAACGCATCCGCTTCATCAAATAAAAGGATTGCACCTCCGTCTTCTGCTGCATCAAAAATTCTTTTCAGGTTTTTCTCAGTTTCGCCAATGTATTTATTAACCACTTTACTCAGGTCAATCTTATACACATCCAAACCCAGTTCGCTGGCAAGCACTTCGGAAGCCATTGTTTTGCCGGTACCACTTTCCCCGGCAAACAATGCACTGATGCCAAGCCCGCGATTACCTTTTGCAGCAAAGCCCCATTCATCATATACTTTAATACGCTGCTTTACCTGGGCGGCAATTTCGCGTAAAATATTTTTTTGCATTTCCGGCAGCACAATATCGTCCCAGGTAGCTACCGGTTCAATGCGTTGTGCAAGGTCATCCACTTTAGGACGGGTATGGCTGCAGCACACTTTCCATATCTTTTTTTGCAAATCGCCATAATGTTCTGGCTGGCTGTTTCCATTAACAGAAAGATAATCAGTGATCTCAATTCCTGCTTTTCTGATGGTATCGGCGCCCAGGTTGAATTGTGAAACCACCGAACCCAGGCCGGCAATATTCGGATCTATGCCCTCCCCTATCACCTGGCTCCAGAGCAACAACTGTTCTTTTTTAGTAGGCTTTTCTGCATTAAAAGCTAACAGTCTTCTTTTCAAAGCCGGTGTCCATTGCTCGCTGTTCAGCAAAAGCAAGCCATCTGATTGTTCAATAAAACTAAGAACAGATTGCATCCTGCTCTTATCGTTTCCATCAAATTCGGCACAATCAACCAGCAGCACATAGTTATGAAGCCTTGCTTCGCGGCTCCAAAGCCTTGCCAGTTCCATAATTTCTTTCGGATAGACCGGGATTGCATAGGCTGAAATAATAAAAAGCTGCGAATGCAACTGCCTGGCAATATAACCGGCTGTCAGCAGTTTATCGGAAAGATCATTACCGGTAAGATGCACAACCGGAACCTGGTTATTTACAATACTTTCAGAAACACTTTTTAAAACCCTGTCGGCAAGTATAGTTTGGGAAGGCATTGGATCGGCTGATGCTGTAACCGGCACAACACTCTCTTTCAATTTTTCATTCAGTTCTGTTATCCCGGCCAGGTAATGCAATATATACTCGTCAATCCTTACCGGACTTTTGGTGATCAGCTGTGCTTTATTCACTTCTATCAAACGCCAGTGCCTGAGTGCACCACCCGGGGAAGTTGCACTCCAGTGTGCATCCTGCAGGGTTGCCAGTGCAAGTCCGAATGTGGGCTGAAAAAGGAACTGTTCGCCCTGGATAGAAGCAACCAGTTCGGCAAACCGGGCATCCAGTTCCATTCCGGCGCACATGATCAGCATATCACGTTCAAAAACCGACAACCCGAATTTAACAACCAGGTTTTCAATTGCCGGTGGTGCTGTTATTGCTGTAAGTATCTCATTAACCTCATTTACCCCGGCAATATACTGGTCAGAATTTTTGTAACCGGCAGGGTCTGACGGGTTATCAGAGAACCATTGAAGCTGCATCCTGATCAGCCTGATCATCCCCATTATGTATCGCTGGTTTAATGCACTCCAGTTATTCATTGCTTCATTATGTTCATGAAAGATCAATTACAGGAGAAATGAATTCGCCTGAACTGTTACGTAGCAGCGGGCTGTCTGCATGCTCCACCTGCATACGCACCAGGTAGATGGCCTTTTTAACACCGCTGATATCAATACTTACCTCTTCAAGCGGCTGAGGCGGGCTTAATAACACTGTCGGGGACAATGCAAAACTATAAGACGTTGTACCACCCAATTCATTGAGGAACAGTACTGCTTTTTGTCCAGTATAAATACCAGGGCTTACCGTACAGGTTATAGTACCGGATACCAATCCATCGCTTTCCGAAATATTGGTTGCAGCGGGAGAGCCTGTTATCTGAGGTGTTAAAATAAAGCTGGCCGATGCTGACATCACTCCATCATGTTCTTCCGGAGGGCTTCCCATCAGCGCCGGGTGAACTACCTGTACCTGGTGAATCCCTGCTCCCAGGTCTTCCGGCAAATCAAAAGAAAGTTCGGTATCACTTACAATCAATCCTGCGGCATTTGTATCCACGCCGGTTCCATCAATATTAATACCTACAATCTCATTATTGAATTGATTGCCTTTCAGAAAAAGGCGGTAGCCTGTCAATATTTTTTGTCCCTCTGTCACTTCTTCCCCGGGAGCCGATTGAGACATGATCTTTTCTATTACAGGTCTTTTGAAAGGCTTAACATAAATATTTGTATTCACTACAGGCAATGAGGGTTTCACCGGCCTGTTGCTTTCAATGAGCACAACAGTAACTTTATATGCAGCTGTGGGCCGGTATTTTGCACCAAATGCCGCCCACAATTTTGAAATATCTTCAATCGTTAAAACCTCGGGTGTTATTTTGATCTGTTCTGCCTGTTCTGCCAGGTTGGAAGCAGATAACAATTTTAAAGAATCAGGCAGCGAACCTGCTTCAAGTAGGGATGGCGGTGCAATGGATCTGCGGATAGCTTCCCTGTCCAGGACTGTTGTTTCATGCAATAACTGCATTCCATAACCAAGCAGAATATCAGTATGTAAATCTTCCGATCCGTAAGCCGTTAAAAAATAGTGCAGGTCAATTGCCAGCGGGGGATTACTAACACGCTCCCCTTTTTGATTAAATACCGGGTGCCCTGCATTACGCCATCCCTGGTTGTAAGACACATGGTACATGAATAAATTCAGCTGGCTTGGTTCATTTTTGTCTGAAGTGTCAATCTTATCGGGAGGCAGCGAGGTTACTGCAATGCTACCCTGAACAGCATCAGAAACATTGTGGTCTATCAGGCCATTATTGAGCAGATCTTTCAGCACATGCGTTACAGAAGCTATGCGTAAGGCTGAACTCATTTTAAATTACCATTTCTTTTTTTTAAATAATCATCCAGCGTAAGGTTGAGCTTTTGCGGCTGGCTTTTTGCAACCTTAACAGGGCTGGGTGTTGTTACAGCACGTACATCGATCCGGCCTATGGAGATCTTTACCACAGAGTTCACAACCTGTTCGCCCAATGTTACATTTGCTGCGGCCGCTTTCATTTGAGGCTGTAAATTCATTGACGGTTGCATAGAATTATTTATTTCTGCGGCAGGTGATTGATAGATGTTGTTGCCTTTTTTTCCGGGCTGATTTTTTTTTATCTTCTGCCTGAGTTGAGTAAGGTTCCTGTTTAGTAATTCATCATACTCCGTTCCAGTTTCAGGTTCAATCACTGGATTGTTCATCAATCCGGCAACTGGGGTTGCACGGATTGATGAAACTGTATTTAAAGCGGGATCTTTAAGTGAATCTGTTTGCAGGGTCCGGGTATTCAGCGGGGAAGTCAGCTCCTGATCCCCTGAATTTCCAGGCTCGTTCAAGGCCTGTATGTGTTCCTTTTTTTCGCCAGGCATTTTTTCAGCCATTGTTGTTGCTGCATTTTCCTTCACTTCCTGGTTGTGTTCATTAAGCCATTCGCTGGTATGCATCGCTTTAAAAACATTTTGCGGCGCCGCAGCATTGAGATTGGCTTGTTGAACAGTCGGGGCGATTGCTGCAATGCCATTGTCTGAACCAGTGGTCTCATTCCCTGTTTGTAAAGATTGTTTGCTGATACCAGCAGCAGGAATTGTTTCCGCAGCTGATTCTGCTGCAAAAATTTCGGGCGCATTCGTTGGAGCAAATTGAACCGGCTCAAATTTTCCGGGCAAGCGTGGCTGTATGTTTGCCTGCTGGTTTAAATGCCGCGAAAGAATGTTATTAATGAACAAACTCATGAACCTATCATTTGCAAATAGAGTTGCCTGCGTCTTGGGCTCATACTTAAAATTTCTTTTTCACTCCATCCGAATGAGCGGGCCAGTATGCAAACTTCCTGCATGGCCCGCTGTGCCCAGTTATTTATTTCGGCCCACAGAAAACCCGCAATATCAAAACCGGCTTCCCATGCATGCTTACAGGCAGGGCATTCAACTTTCATTTGTATATCTGCCTGCGGATCTTCTGCCTCCATGCGCCGGGCAAGCGCTTCCAGGATATTTTCCGGTAAATGGCTGCTGCTCAACTCTTCTCCTTTATAGCTGACTGCCATCACACAATCTGTAAGCACCTTACCCGGACTGGCCCGGTACATTTCATCAGACATGGCATAAACAATATCATGTGTATTGGGCAGCCGGAAATTAACTGAATATCCATCCTGCTCAAACAGAAATGTCCGTATGGCAGGTTTTTCCGGAACAGGCTGCAGTAAAAGATCTTGTGTATTTGTTTCCCACTCTGCCACTCCTGAACAGGAAGGGCAGCTTGCCATGTTCATAAGCCTGTATCCAAACATCCATTCCCTCAGCTGCAATAGCCTTGCATCTCTTTCACCAATGCTCAGAAACCCCATATCAGCATAGTCGTTTACTGCGCAGGCCCGGGATAGCAGCCTGAGTGTTTTTTCAGACAGTGACTGATCCAGCCCTTCTTCCCAAACGGTGAGCAGTTCAGATGCAGATAACGCTCTCATAAAAATTACTGTGGCTCGGTAAAGGATGGTTCTGATGGTTCTGCCACTTCATAATCACGTTCCCATCCTTCATTCTCCAGCTTTATATGCTGAATAGCGATGGCATTGGCATTGGCATCCAGGTCGGGCATTGCCTGGAATTCCGAAACCCAGCAACGGTATATTTTATAAGCTATTGCAAGCTGGCCTGCCTCGTTGTACAACTCCAGTATGATATCTTTCCTGAAGTCTTTCAATGAAGTTTCTGCGCCAAGCCCCGAACCAAAGTTCCATACCTTGTTTGCCCATTTTTCAAATTCGGTATCATGCGTAACCCCGCGTTCAAGCGTGATGGCTTCATATTCTGTGCGTCCCGGTGATTTACGGCTTGTACTGGGATCGCCGCCCTCCCTGTGTTTAACCACTTCAGTGGTTCTTTTCAGTCCGCCTGCCTTACTTAATCCCGCCACATATTTTCCGTCCCACTTAACCCGGAATTTGAAGTTTTTGTATGGATCGAACCTTTCTGCATTTACTGTAAACTGTGCCATAATAATTTGATTTGTTTTTAAGATTCAATTTGACCAGCCAATTGCTGAATTTTTATCATTACAAATTCCGCAGGTTTTAGCGGAGCAAAACCAACCAGGATATTCACGATCCCTGAGTTGATATCATTTTGCGTGGTGGTTTCACTGTCGCATTTCACCATATAAGCTTCCCGGGGTGTTTTGCCCTGGAAGGCTCCCTGCCTGAAAAGGTTATGCATGAATGCCCCGATGTTTAGCCTTATTTGTGCCCACAAGGGTTCATCATTTGGCTCAAATACAACCCATTTGGTACCACGGAAAAGGCTCTCCTCTATCATCAGCGCTGTGCGGCGCACCGGTATGTATTTCCATTCCGATGCAAGCTGATCGGCTCCTTCCAGGGTTCTGGCTCCCCAAACCAACCTGCCATAAACGGGGAAGGTTCTAAGGCAATTTATACCCAACTGGTTCAAAACCCCATTTTCAGAATCGGTTAATGGTACCGTCAGCTGATCCACTCCCTTCAATGTGGCATCCTGTCCTGCCGGGGCTTTCCATACGCCACGCTGGCCATCGGTTCTGGCAAATATGCCGGCAATGGCGCCGCAGGGTACAAATTCCTCCAGTTGGTTTTTCATCAGGGGGTTTGCCTGTTTCAGTCGGGGGAAGAACAGTCCGCTATAATTGCTGGTGGTATTTGGATATACACCGCCAGAAACACCAGCACTTGCATCAGACATGGATGTCCAGGTGCTGTGAGCATCTATGATGTAGAAAGCCCTTCTTTTTTGGCAATAGGCTTCTGCTGCCGCTATCAGTGCTGTGGTAACATCGGTTGGCTTATCATCTGGTGAAGCAATATCGGGATTGTCCGGATCTGATGAAGCGTAAGGCGGAATGCACAATATGTTGAACAGGTCGGCTTTTTCGAGCATGTACAATCCCTGTTTATTTGTTTCCATATCGGCCCCTGAAAAAATCTCAGTATCAGTGATGTGATCGCCATCACTGCCTCCGTTACCGGAGGCCGGCGGACTCATTGGCGGGCTTGAAGGCGGGCTGAGCGGGGTTACAGCAGCGCTGGTCTCCAGGGGACGAACATTGGGCATTACATAAACACCGCTTTCCTTTAGCACACGCATTAAATTCGACCCGTTCTCAAGTACCCTGGGCAGATAGCTTGATTTAGTACTGTCTGCTGAAACATTGTAGAATTTTTCATTGGCTCCCCCCTCTTCAGAAATTGAGATATTGAAAAGACTAGTATCCAAAGTGTCTTTCGTATTGTAATCGATGGTCACACTTAATTTATCTCCCCAGGTTCCGGGATTTACGGCCACCAGTTGTAATTCGTCATTGGGATCAAGATCACCGGTTGGTATCCTTATTTCCGATGCTGTTGCATTTTTATGAACCCGTGCGATAACGGCCATTCCGCCTCCATTGAGAAAAAAATCACGAATAGCAAAACTCATGGAACTCTTTTCCCAAAGGCCACCGAATTTCCTTTCGTAATCACCGAAGCTGAAGATCTGAACCGGTTCATCAATGGGCCCTTTTCTGGCTCGGCCCACAAAAGCTGTAATAGAAGTAGCCACACCAGTGATGGTTCTTACACCACTTGACAGCTCTTCAATATAAACTCCCGGATAGGTTGGTAATACTGGCATAATAGTAGATTTTTATAATTAGAAGAATATGAGAAAAAAAATTGCAGGAACAAGAGCAGTAAATGTTTACAGCGCAGCTTCGCTTTCCTCAGTCACAGTAGATATGCTGAGTTCAATAAAATCATTTATTGCTGATCAAACATTTGACAAGCGTCCGATGCTGATCTGAAAAGACTTAAGCTGTGGATAGAATTTTAGGATGGCTTTTTGCAGGAGTATTTTCGAATTACCATAAACATACATATTGAAATTAAAAAATGCAAGTAAAAACTTATTTTTTTTATTTCACTTTAAAAAAAAGCCTATACAACCGTTCTGCATAGCTGCAAAAAGGGTATCTATACTTGAAGTGGTAAAACGATTTTTATGCCTTTTACGGCCCTTCAGCGGGCGCTGGTATTTCATAGGGCGGCATTTCCGGTTCCTCATCTGGTATAATATCAGGATCTTCTTCGGGAATTACAGGGTATTCGGGTACAACCGGCGGTTGGGTTTCAGGGAAAATTCCGGGTTTGGGGATCTCGTATGGCGGCTTCGGCGGGTGTGGTTTGTCCTGCATGATCTTTGTTTTTACTGTTTACAAGAACTACATTCAAAATTAATGCCGCTACTGCCTGTTTAATAATGAGCACGGTCAGAAACAGGCTTGACCCTCCTCATCAATCTCAAAGACCAAAATTGAGATTTCAAAAGAGCGGTACCGGAATTATCTGAGAGTAAATAATGATACGGCTATAAGCTCCCGGTATGCAGGGGTAAAAAATTGACAAGGATCAGTAAAATTTATGACCAGTGTCTTTGTTTTTGCCTTGTTCCTGAATTTAACTTAGTACAGAAATTAATTATTCACCAAACATAAAGGAGGTAATTATGGAAACTCAAGCATTAACAAAAGCGAATGTGAGAATGCCATTTCTTCTTGACGATTATTTTAAACCCTGGAACGAGTGGTTTGAAGGAGGATTATGGGGTAAAACAATGAACGTACCTGCTGTGAATATAACGGAACAGGAAAATGAGTACCTGGTATCGCTGGCTGCCCCTGGTTTGAAGAAAGATGATTTTAAGATAGACGTGGATGAGAATATGCTAACCATCAGCAGTCAAAAAGAAGAAACCCATGAAGAAAAAGAGAAAAAATTCACAAGAAAGGAGTACAACTATACTTCCTTCAGCCGCAGTTTTACCATACCTGAAGAGGTGAACAGGGAAAAAATTGAGGCGAGATATGAAGATGGTGTTCTTAAGATTACCTTACCCCGCAAAGAGGAAACCCCCAAAAATGCAGCAAAGCAGATTGCTGTTAATTAAGCCAGCCTAAGCTGGTCTGCCGCCCCGGCTTTTTTGAGTACGGGGCGGTATTTTTTATACGCCCCGCTTCCGGAAATATTTTAGAACAAAAATTGCTGTTACTATAAAAGGCACCGTGGAAATAAGTATCCTGAAATTGGGTGAAATAATTCCGATAAAAAATAAGAACAGGATAATTATACTTAAACATCCTAACCCCAAAAGCGTCAGCAACCTGCCCGGATTTCGCTGAAATACTGATACCAGTATCAGTATTTGCCCCAGGAAGGGAATGATGATGAGCGGGTGCAAAACTGACAACGGGTCGGCTACCAGCTTTACAAAGAGGTCGGCTTCTGCCTGGAATATAAACACATGGCTCCCTTTCCCCCACTCCAGGTACCCGATAAGAAATGTAAGTAATAATAAAATATTGATTACTCTTTTCATTTTAGTTTGTTTCGATTTCTATAAAAAAAACCGTTGACTTACAATTTTAAAAAAAGGTATGGTTGCTGAAGGGAGCCGCTATTTAAACCGATAAAGGTATTGCCGGCGTTTTTTATCTGGCCCAGTTTACTTTCGATCTTTTTACATCTGCCGAACTGCCCCCTATCATAATTTCAAATTCGCCCGCTTCCCAGTCATACTTCAGGTCATCGTGGTAAAATTTCAGGTCCTCACTGCTGATCAAAAACGATACTGTTTTGGTTTCACCTGCTGCCAGTGTTACTTTTTGAAAACCCTTTAATTCCTGCACCGGGCGAACGACAGAGCCAACCAGGTCTCTGAGATACAGTTGTACGGTTTCAGTGCCGGCATATTTACCTGTGTTGGTAATGCGAACCGAAGCCGTAAGCTTATCCCCCGCTTTTAAATTAACTGCACTCAATGAAATATCACTGTAAGCAAACAATGAGTAACTCAGGCCAAACCCGAAAGGAAATTTTGGATAGATAGAAAGATCGGTATATGCAGAACGATAAAAACGATCGCTGTCATTTTGTGCGGGGCGGCCGGTGTTGTAATGATTGTAATAAATGGGTATTTGTCCTTCGGTGATGGGGAAGCTCATCGGTAGTTTTGCAGATGGGTTATGATCACCGAATAAAACATCAGCAATGGCATCTCCTGCCCTGGTGCCAAGCCACCAGGTATATAGTATGGCAGGTACATGATCAGCTGTCCAGTTGAAAATTAACGGGCGGCCGGCACTTATCAGTACAACAATTGGTTTGCCTGTTGCATATAAAGCTTTTACCAATTCCTCCTGCACACCCGGCAATTGAATAGTGCTGCGGCTTTTGGCTTCGCCACTCATATCCCTTGCCTCACCAACCGTTACAACCACCACATCTGCATCATTTGCTGCAGCAATGGCTTCAGCAAAACCGGCCCTGCTTGTGTCGGTAATACCACAACCTCTTGCGTACAGCAATTTTGAATTTGCATTCATTTTCTTTTGTACCCCTTCCCAAAGTGAAGTTATTCTTACACTATCATCAGGCCAGTCGTAGCTCCAGAAACCCAGGTTATCTGATTTTGCTTTTGCAAAAGGTCCTATCAATGCAATGGTCTTTGTTTGTTTGCTGAGTGGTAATATTTGCCTCTCATTCTTCAACAGCACAATACTCTTTTTGGCCATATCCCTTGCTGATTCCAAATGCTGCGGATTATCCCATTGCGCCTTCTCCCTTGCTTCGTTACAAAAACGAAAGGGATCCTCAAATAACCCCATTTCAAATTTCTTTCTCAGTATCCTCCTTACTGCATCATCAATAACTGTCATTTTTACTTTTCCTTCCTTCACCAGCTTTGGCAGGTTCTGAATATAACTGCGGCTTTCCATATCCATATCGCTGCCGGCATTGGCTGCCTGCATCGCTGCTTCATAATTGTCTTTAGAAAAACCATGATTGATCATCTCTCCCACACTTCCCCAATCACTCACTACAAAACCTTTATAATTCCACCGGCCTTTTAAAATGGTTCGTTGTAATAATGCATTTCCCGTTGCAGGCACGCCATTCAGGTCGTTGAATGAATTCATGAAGGTGGCTGCTCCTGCATCTGCCGCAGCTTTGAAAGGAGGCAGATAGGTTTCATACAATTGGCGCAGACTCATATCCACGCTGTTATAATCGCGGCCGCCAACGGCAGCTCCGTAGGCTGCAAAATGTTTGGCGCAGGCCATCACGGCATCGGTATTTCCAAAACCTTTTCCCTGAAAGCCTGTTACTCTTGCTTTTGCGATCATGGAACCGAGATAAGTATCTTCTCCTGCCCCTTCCATTACCCTGCCCCAGCGTGGGTCACGGGCAATGTCTACCATCGGCGCAAAAGTCCAGTGCACGCCGGTTGCAGCAGCTTCTGTTGCCGCAACACGTGCAGACAATTTTATTGCATCTATATCCCAGCTTGCTGCTTCAGCTAATGGTATAGGGAAGATCGTTCGATAACCATGTATCACATCCTGGCCGAACAACAGGGGAATTTTCAAGCGTGATTGCATAGCTACCTCCTGCAATGTTTTGGTATGATCAACACCTGTTACATTCAGCATGGAACCCACCATGCCTTTACGTATTTGATTTTGCTTATCGCCGTCTTTGGTGATAGGGCCCGTAGCAGCCCAGTCCCCATTGTACTGGTTCATCTGGCCCACTTTTTCATCCAGCGTCATCAGTTTTAATACAGAATCAACCCGCTGGTCGATGGTCTTATTTTGTGCACTGCTTAATTGCACTGCAAGGCATGTTATTACCAGCGGGCAGATCGCCTGTACCAAAAATCTTTTCATCATTTTTATTTTTGCCAGTTAACCGTAGCTTTTTTTACATCGCCCGAGTTTGTGCCTATCATAATTTCAAAATCACCGGCTTCCCAGTCATACTTCAGGTCGTAATTATAGAATTTCAGGTCCTCGGGTGTAATGCGGAAACTGATTGTTTTTGTTTCTCCCGCTTTGATATTTACTTTTTGAAACCCTTTCAGTTCTTTCACCGGCCTGGTGGTGCTTCCTACCACATCACGAATGTATAACTGCACCACTTCTTTTCCATCCACACCACTTGTGTTAGTAACATTTACTGTTGCTGTTAAGGTTTGATTTCCTTTTAAAGTTTTTGAGCTGAGCGTAAGATCACTGTATTTAAAATTGGCATAGCTCAAACCGTAACCGAATGGATAAACAGGATCATTGGAAACATCCAGGTAGTTGGAACGGA
The DNA here is from genome assembly GCA_044226725.1 of Ferruginibacter sp. Lineage (GTDB taxonomy): Bacteria > Bacteroidota > Bacteroidia > Chitinophagales > Chitinophagaceae > Ferruginibacter. The sequence continues at coordinate 207,648 of JBGAGM010000002.1, forward strand.
ATTTCTGGAACCACTGCCCCTCGTCCAGCGGGCGGCCGGTATTTTTATGAGCATAATAAAGTGGCACCTGGCCAACGTTTTGAGGGAAAGTGGTGGAAAGTTTGCCGGACGGATTAACTGCTCCAAACAGTACATCTGCGATGGCATAACCGGCTTCGCTGCCACCAAACCATACATTTAAGATAGCAGGTACATTGTCGTTCTCCCATTTCAAAGCCAGGGGCCTGCCGGTGAATAATACCAGTACCACGGGCTTTCCTGTTTGCAATAATGCTTTCAATAAATCCTGCTGCGATTTTGGTATGGAAATATCACTGCGGCTGGAGGATTCACCAGTCATTTCCGCAGATTCCCCCACTGCTGCAACGATCACATCCGACTGCTTAGCAATTTCCAGCGCTTCCTGCAATATCACTGCTGCAGGGCGACTGTCCCTGTGCAATGATTTGCCAAACATACCAGCCCTGTCTTCGAACAAACTGTCCTCATCCAGGTTGGCTCCACGGGCAGTTAATATTTTTACCTGGTTACCAGCCACTTCTTTTAACCCGGTTAATAAAGATGTTGCTTTAGAAAAATTAGCAGCCACACTCCAGGTACCCGGCATGTTCTCTTTGTTGTCCGCAAGCGGGCCGATCAGTGCGATGGTCCCTGTTTTCTTTAACGGAAGTATATTATTCTTGTTTTTCAGCAACACAAAACTTTGTGCAGCAATAGACCTTGCTTCGGCCCTGTTGGCGTTGGTGAATATCTCATTCTTTGCACGGTTCTCGTCACAATATTTGTAAGGATTGTCGAATAATCCCAGTTTGTATTTTGCTTCCAGTATCCGGCGGCAGGCAGCATCAATTTGCGCCAGTGCAACCTTTCCTTCTTTCAGTGATTTTTCAGTTGTTGTTAATATACCTTCTCCCACCATATCCATATCGATGCCTGCCATCAGCGCACGGGCAGAGGCAGTTTGCAAATCACCAATACCATGCGCCACCATTTCATTGATACCTGTATAATCAGTTACAACAAAACCTTTGAAATCCCATTGTTTGCGCAGCACATCAGTCATCAGCCATTTGTTGGCAGTTGCGGGCACCCCATCCACTTCATTAAAAGAAGCCATTACACTTCCCACTCCTGCATCTACAGCTGCTTTATAAGGTGGGAAATATTCGTTGTACATACGCTGATGGCTCATATCGGTTGTATTATAATCACGTCCCGCTTCGGCTGCACCATATAATGCATAGTGCTTTACACAGCTCATGATGCTGGTGTTCTTTGAATAATCGGTTCCCTGGTAACCGGTAACCATGGCTTTGGCTATTTGCGAACCCAGGAATGGATCTTCCCCGCTTCCTTCTGCAATCCTTCCCCAGCGTGGGTCACGGGCTATGTCCACCATGGGCGAGAATGTCCAGTTGATACCATCGGCACTGGCTTCGCTGGCAGCAATTTGAGCGCTTCGTTTCACCAGGTCCATATCCCAGCTGCAGCTTAATCCCAGTGGTATCGGGAATACCGTTTCGTACCCGTGTATTACATCCATACCAAAAAGTAAAGGAATTTTCAGGCGGCTCTTCTCAACAGCCAGCTTCTGAACTTCTTTGATCTTTGCTACCGATTTGATATTGAACAAACCTCCCACTTTTCCCTGTTCAATCTTTTTAGCTATATCCGAGTTGGCAGCCTGACCGGTTACAATATCACCTGAGCCGGGCAGATTCAGTTGTCCCAGTTTTTCCTCAAGGGTCATCTTCTTCATCAGTGCATCAATAAAGGTTTTCATCTTTGCATCCTGGGCTGTTGCAGGTAAATATCCCGCCAGCAATAAAACGATCATCAGTCTTTGTAACAATTTCATGTTCGGTGGTTTTATTATTTCAGTAAATATGGTTCTATTATTTTTTGCCAGATATGGTAGCCTTTCGCATTCATGTGCAGTTTGTCCTGTATAAAAATATCGGGAATAGGCGTTCCGTCAGTTTGCAACATGGCGTGGTACACATCTATATAATCAGTGCGTTTTTTGGTTGCCAGAAATTTTTTTATCTGTTCATTGGTTGCTTCAAATCTTGGCATCAGTCTTACCCTTGACGGGCTTGGCTTCATTGAAATAAAAGCAATGGGCACTTTTTTATACTTTTTTCGGATGATATTGAACAACTCAATGAACCGACCGGTAACATCTGCAGCTTGTAAGCTATCATTATTTGCAAAATCATTCTCACAGTAAATCACGATTTGTTTTGGATTGTAAGGCAGAATGATCTCATCTGCATATCGTATCACATCGGGAAAAGAAGAACCTCCAAAACCGCGGTTGATAATAGTATAATTGGGAAAATAATCCTGTACATCCTTCCATAACCTGAAAGAGGAACTGCCAACAAAAAGTATGGCATGCTTTGGGGGGAATGAGATTGAGTCCTGTTTTTTAAACGCTGCAATTTCATCAGCAAATGGCTGGGCTACTGCACTGCAAACAGTTAATAGCAACAGCCAGGCAAAGCATATTTTCCTAGTCAGCTTCATTTATTCCACTTTTATTGTTTTATATCTTTCACTTACCCCATTTTCGTTAATGGCCTCAATGCTGTAGTAGTAGGTTTTCATGAGGTCCATTCCCTTGTAATAATATTCATTGGCATCGTGTACCATGATACAGTTGTACAACTTATCAGGCTCGGTTCCAAAGTAGATATTATAAGCGTATGCATTCTCCACAGGTTTCCATTTTATCCAGGCGCTGCGTTTGTCTTTTTCGGTACGCAGTACAAAGAAGGTTTGTACGGCATCCGGTTTGGCGCCATTACCATTGCCAAATACCCGTAAGCCGCTGATGGCAAATTTACCGGTAGGCATGTGAATATTTTCCAGTTTAATGAATCTTGCCTGAACCGGTTGCGAAAGTTCAACATAATCATGCGGAACATCTTTTTGGTTATCGCTTTTATCTGCCAGCAGGGTCCATTTTTTTCCATCTGCAGAATAATACAATTTGTACTGGTGATACTGGTTGTTCCACTTACCCAGCCGGTTGCTGTCCACATCCTGGTCGGCATAGTTGATCTGCACAGCATTCACTGTTGAGATATTTCCGAGGTCTGTCTGTATCCATTCTCCCTTACCGGCACTTGCCGCACTCCAGTATGTTTTGATGCTTTCATCAACCGCATGGTTTGCATAATGGCTGCCCAGTGTGGAAGATACCGTAACCGGTTTTTTATAGTTAAGCAGCATCCACCCGGTGAACCTGCTTTTCAAATGATCGGCCGGTCCATTTGGTAAATACGTGGGGTAATCCCCAAAAGCGCCATCCATGTACATTATACCATCCTTGTCGAATCCTGCGGGCCAGATACCGATCCTGCGCTCAAAAGTATTCTTTACATTAATACCCAGTGTGGAAGTATGCCAGTAGTTATTCCATTTATCGGTATACGTACTTCCATGGCCTGGGCCACGCACAAATCCGCCGGGTTTAAAACTGAACGGATCCGATTGAGGTGTGAAAGGCCCCAGTGGGCCATCTCCCACGATCACCCCATCTGCCGAACCACTCATCTCTGTGCCGGGCGCACAATACTGCAGGTAGTATTTTCCCTTATACTTTGTCATGTGCGATCCTTCCAAAAAAGGATCAAGGAATGTATTATCCATGTATTCACCAAAACGTTGCCAGCCATAGCGCCAGTATTCAAGCGCATAGGTTTCAACCCTTGTTCCGATTGGCTCAAAAGTTTTGCGGTTCAGTTCGATACCATACATGGGATAGCGGTTACTGCTGCCATTGTACATATAAAAACGCCCGTCATCGTCTGTAAAAAAAGCGGGATCCCAGCCTCCTATAGTAAAAGAATCCACCAACGGCTTCCATTCATTTGCTTTGGGATTGGTACTCATCCACATGGTGAATTTGCTGGTATAGGTGGAACCAAAGACGATCATGGTATCTCCAACGATACCTACGGCGGGCGCACAGAGTTCGTCATACACATTTCCATTCCAGGGACGGAGAAATTTTTTGGAAACAAAATTCCAATTCAGCATATCACTGCTCCACCAGTAACCCCATTGGTTGGTGCTGAAAAGATAATAGTCATTTTTATACAGCACGATCACCGGATCGGCGGTGGCCCGGTGCCTGCCCCATTCGCTGAAATTTGGAATGGGTGTATAGCCATAATCCAGGTTCACAGGGTTGCAATAGGTTCTTTGCTGTGCACCCGCAGTTACACAAAAGCAAAAACAAATTACCAGCAGCAGGTTATTCTTACTCATTGATTGATCGTTAGGTTTGCCAGTATGGGAAAATGATCCGAAGGATATTTCATATCATACGAATCGGTGATGGTTGCAAATTTTAAAACCGTAATACGCTCCTCTTTTGGAACAAAAATATAATCGATACAGCCGTCCGGCTTTTCATGGAACTTAAAGGCATTCCAGGTATCTGCGGCGCCATACACCAGTTTGCCGGCGTTACGGCTGTTCCTCATATGCTCCATCATGTACAGGGCCGGTTCATCTTCCGGTCTCGAATTAAAATCGCCCGAAACCAGTACGGGGTAGTTTTTTACATTCAGCTCTTTTATTTTCTTAATGATGAGTTTTGCAGACTCCAGCCTGGCCTGCTTACCCATATGATCGAAATGGGTATTGAATACCCAAAGCAATTGTCTTGTTTTAAGGTGCCTGAAAAGGCCATAGGTACAAACCCGGTTGAGGGCAGCATCCCAGCCCTTTGACGGCACATTCGGTGTGGGCGATAACCAAAAAGTTGATTGCTGAACCAGGCTGTATTTATCCTTTCTGTAGAAGATGCAGGAATACTCTCCTGCTTCTTTCCCATCATCCCTGCCCACCCCTATATAATCATATCCACGCAGGCTGTCTTTTAAATACAGCAATTGCTGATGCAATACTTCCTGCAGCCCGATGAAATCAGCTTCGTAATAGTTCATCAGCCCGGCTACTTTATCTTTTCTGATACCCCACCAGTTTTCCCCGTCACTTTTTAGCTCCAGCCGGATATTATAGCTCATGATGGAAACCGGTGTTTGTGCATTTGCAAACAAACCCATACACAAAAAGAACAGCCAGGCAATCAATTGTTTTTTCATACTATTGTAAGTAAGGACTTTCAAAATTCAGTTTTCTTAATCCCGCTTTGATCTCGGGGCAGCTCATGAATAATTTCCACAACATTCCGGTGCGGTAGTTTTCCATCATCACCACGATTGGCCCCTGGTCGATGGCCAGGTAACGAGGCAGGTACCAGTTATTTTGTTCACTGAAGGCATCATAAAAACCATAAGGGCCCCATAGTTTATCTTTGATATCGTTGTACCAGTGTTTCATAGCTGCCATGGATTGCTTGGGTGTGTAGGGGAAAGAAGACAGCGCTGCTGTGGGCGATATCACACCCAGGTCACGGTCCATCGTTGGTGCATGTCCTGCATACCCATCTACTGAATAGCTTGAGGTAAGCCCCCAGTTATTAGCCCCGTAACCTTTAAATTTTTTGGGATTGTCCACACACCACTGATAATTGATTAGTGCCTGTGTGGTATTCTCTTTCCAGTAATCAGCATATTTATCCTTTAACCCATGCGGATCAAGTCCTAAATAAGAATAATGCGCCCAGAATAAAGGCCCTCCATTCCAGGCATCACCCTGGTGCTTCATCTGTAATTTATAAGGATAAGTTCCTGCAACGCCATCCGGTTTGTTTACATCATTGATCTTGCCGTTCTCTGCCCAGCCCTCCTGGTATACTGCTGCAGGCACGCCATGCGTGGGTGATGATGCAGCCAGCACATACATGATCAGGCATTCGTTGTACCCATGCACAGGAAAATTCATCTTCCATCCATACTCGGGGCTCCAGTGCCAGTACAACACATTTTTTCCATTGCGGTACCAGTCAAATTCCACCTCCTTCCACAACTTGTCTGCCCTTGCTGCCAGTTCTTTTTCTGCAGCATTGCCATTTTGATAATACTGCCTTACACAAAGCAGGGCCTGTGTCATAAAAGAGGTTTCCACCAGGTCGCCGCCATTATCAACTTTTCCGAAGGGAACTACTTTTCCGGTTTCCCCATTGAACCAATGCGGCCAGGCCCCGTGAAAGCGGTCGGCTGTTTCTAAGAAATGTATGATCTTTTCCAAATGCGCCCTTCCTGCTTCCCGGGTCACAAAGCCCCTTTCAATACCAACCAAAATGGACATCACGCCAAAACCGCTGCCACCACTGGTTACCACATGTTTGTCATGGTCGGGATAAATATTATCTGCATGAAATCTTTCCCTTCCCATCCCGCTGTTTGGCTCGGCGCCATCCCAGAAATACTGAAAGGTTTGCTGCTGTACCTCGCGGAACAGGGCCGTATCTGCATTGGCAAGAGAAACATATTGATTGGCTTCAACTTTTTTTACAGCCGATCTTTGTCCCTGCTTACACGCAGTGACCAATATCAAAGCAAATAAAATAAGGCTTTGTTGTTGTTTGAACATGGGCTTACTTGATTTATAAATACGGTGCTGAAAAGCCGAGCACATTCTTCATTCCATTCTTTACTTCAGGGCAACTGGTAAGTAAATTCCAGATAAGGCCGCTGCGGTAATTTTCTATCATCACTATTTCGGGGCCCTGGTCAATGGCCAGGAAAGAATCGGCGTACCAAAGGTCTTTTAGCGAAAAGGCATCCACAAAACCATATTGCTTCCATATCTTATCGCCCAGTTTATAATAAAAGAATTTCAGCGCATTCATACTTTCAGTGGGTGTATATGGTAAGGAAGAAATGGCTGCAGTGGGCGATATGACCCCGATATCATTATTGGGTTCATTGGCATTGTACCCGCCCGGAACATCGCTGGCAGTTAAGCCCCAGCAAAGGTTGCTATATCCAAAATACCCTTTCGGATTTGCCTTACAATATTCGTAATTTATTTTAGTATGGTTGATTGTTTGAGTTTGATAATTGGCATACACATCACTCAGTCCGGTTGGGTTTATACCCAGAAATGAGTAATGTGCAAAAAACAGGGGGCCACCATTGGAGCCACCTAACGGAAGCTGATAGCCGTAGTAGGTGCTGCCGTTTTGCATTGCACCATTGCGGGCAAAGCCTTCTTTATATACGATCTGGGGAATACCGAATGTGGTGGAAGATGCAGCCAGGATATAGGTTATCAGGCATTCATTCCATCCCTCTATCTTATGATTCATCTGCCATGCATAGTTAGGGCTCCAGTGCCAGTACAGAACATTCTGTGTTCCCTGCCTGAACCAGTTCCACTCAACTGCATTCCATAAAGTATTGATATCGCCCCGCAACGCAGTTTCGGCCGGATCCGCTCCGTTAAAATATTGCCTCGCAGCCAATAAGCCGGCCATCAGGTAGGATGTTTCCACCAGGTCGGCCCCGTCATCTTTCGTACTGAAAGGGATCACCACACCGGTTGTTCCATTCATCCAGTGCGGAAAAGCACCATGGAATTTTTGTGCCGTGTTCTTCAAAAATGAAACGATAGTTTGCATGCGTGTCAGGCCCTGTGCACGGGTGATAAAATTCCGGTTGATGCCAATAGGTATGGCCATGATTCCAAAACCGGAGCCGCCGGTTGTAACCGTTTCGGGCGTTGCATTGCTTCTTTCCCGTGCCAGGCCACTGGTGGGGTGGCCATAATCCCAAAAGTATTTGAAGGTTTGTTGTTGTACAAGGTCGAGCAATGCATTGTCGCTGATAATGGCAAATTTGTCGGAAGAATCGATCTGCGTTACCAGGTTTATACTGAAGGAGGTTGACAGTGCCCCGCCCTTTATCGATTTCAGCGTGGTGGCAGCATCAACGGTATAACGGGTTAATGCTTTCAGCGCTGCTGCCGGGTTCAATACAACCGTACTGTCACCATTCTCGTAGCTGATACCGGCACTGATTGGAGTACTACCGTTTTCCTTTACAGCGATCGATCCCGTTGTGGAACGATCAACTGCATTGTTGAACGAGAGCCGGATGACCGGGCTGAGCCTGATGTTATAGTTGGTAAACCCGGTTAAGGCAGCAGCATTATCCACCCGGGCATTTACCAGGGCTATGGGCGTTGGGGGCAATGGTGTGGGAGTACCTCCGCCACCACTGTCTCCTTTGCTGCAACTCCACAAACCCATGATGGCTGCTGCGTATACCGTGATCCTTTTTAGTAATGTCATAAAGTGATTTTAAAAGATAAGCGTGGCTATTGAATGGGGCAATGCCGTGCAGGATGCAGCTTTTCCATTGATCCAAAGGTTGTATGGTGTTTTGATATTGCCCTGGTTCATTACGATCACTACGATCTTTCCATCTTCATTTTTGAAAGCCGTGGTCAGCAACTGGCTTCTGCTGCTGCTGCTGATAATTCTTTTTGCACCGGGCTTTATGAATTTTGAAAAATGACCGATGTAATAATAGGAATTGGTATACCTGAGCTGCCCGGTTCTTGTATCCGCATGCACCGGCGCAAAACAAAAATTGCCTACATGGTTCGGGCCGCCTTTTTCATCCAGCAAAATATTCCAGTCGGTAAAACCCACCATGCCATTATTGAAATCATTGATCATGCTGCGGCCATACTCTTCGCCCAGCACCCAGGCATTGTAGCGGGTGGAATCGAAGCTTTCGGCACATCCTTCAGTAAAAAAGAGATTCTTATCGGGGAATGCTTCATGCACCCTTCTCAGGTTATCATACATGGGCGTGCCCCCGCTCCAGTCCTCGTACCAGTGAAAGCCAAGTCCCCAGATATATTTGCTGGCTTCGGGATCATTGAAGTAAGTCTGTGCCCGCTGGTACAACAAGTCCCGGTTATGATCCCAGGCAATGATCTTCTTATCCTTCAGGCCTTCTTTTTCCATGGTGGGACCTAAATGATTCTTCAGAAAATCCCTTTCTTCTTCTGCGGTATACAAACAACTTTCCCAGCGCTGCGTTGCCATGGGCTCGTTTTGTATGGTGATGCCCCAAACCGGGATGCCTGATTTCTCATACTCTTTAATAAATTTAGTATAATACAGAGCCCAGCTTGCTGCAAATTCAGGCTTTAGCTTTCCACCATGCAGCACATCATTATTGTCTTTCATAAAAGCCGGCGGACTCCAGGGGCTGGCAAATAATGTCAGTTTACCTCCGGCCGCATTCATGGCTTCTTTAATGAAGGGCATTTTGTATTTGCGGTCATGTTCAATATTGAATGATGCCAGTTCCTTATCGCCCTCCTTAACGTAGGTGTACATATCACTGCTGAAATCGCAACTGTTGATATTGGTGCGGCCGATCGTATATCCAATGCCCTTTTCGCTGTTAAAATAAGCGTTCAGCAATTCCTGCTGTTTATCCCTGGGGAGTTTGTAAAAGGTTTCAGCAGAAGCATCGGTCAATGCAGCGCCAATGCCAAAATAGGTTTGGAAGGTTTTGGAAGGATCCACAAAAACGGTGATCTCATTCTCAAACGGTTGCCCTTTTTCTTTAAACTCTAGCGTGTCAGTAACCGTAAGCCGCAGGTTACTGCTGTCGGCAGTAGTGTATACCAAAACTTTCTTTCCGTTGCTGTTAAAAGCTTCATTGGAAACGGTCGATTTTTGATCCCCCTTGCAGGATGCGATCATTACGCATAAGAGGGGCAGGCCTATTTTTATGATATTCATGTTTATTTATTTTCGTTGTTGATTATTTTTTTTGTTTCAGCCGGATAAATGCTGATATAATGCGTTCTTACTTTTGCAGCCCTCGGCCTCTCTTCTCCCTGCAGGTACACAGCTATGGCAGTTGATTCCTGGGCAGGCATATGGCAGCTGATACATTTTTGTTCAAAGCCCTTCACCTGCATATGTGTGGGGGTATTAAGCACTGCCGAATTTGCCGGATGGCAACTCATACACCTTGCTGAAAAAAGCGCTTCCTTTCCCCTTTCCTTTTCATGTATGTTGTGGCAGCTGCTGCAGGTCATTGTGTTGCCGGCCCTGAAACATTTGCTCTTCTTCAGAAGCCCGTACTGGTTACCATGTACTTCCACTTCGCCTCCTGCCAGTGACAGATTATTCACACTGTCGATGATAAAGTAATCAGCCAGGTTCTTACCCGGCGTAAATTGAAAGGATGGTTTTGTCTTGTGCATCTTGCCACCATGACATAAGGCACAAACATCCAGTTGCTGCTGACGGGCAAGTTTTGCAGGATTGATAATGAAGCTGGCAGTTTTTACTCCCGGATTTGCAGTTTGATATTCAACATGCTTTGCCGCCGGTCCATGACATTTTTCGCAGCCTACACTGTAGATGATATTTTGCCGGCTGAAATTCACCGGTTCCATGGTATCTGCATCCATACCTTCTGCATAGGTTACATGACATTCCAGGCAGCGTGCAGTGATTGGCCTGTCAGTCATTACTTTGCCGGAAGGGAAGCCAGGACTGTTGGACCATTGCGCAGCTGCCGTAAAATAAGTAACCGGCATCTGGAACAAGCGGTTGTGCCTCCAGTTCAAAAAAGACTGGCCCATCACACCGGAGCCAATCACGATATCCTTTCGCATGGCCATTTTCTCTTCTCCCTTATAATAGATCACCTGGTACAGGCCGCTGTCCCTATTTTGCATTGATACCAGGATATCTGGAGAATAATAATAACTGTTGCTATCCTTATGGAAACTGCCGGTAATATACTTCTCCATTGCCGGCTGACCGGTAAGATGATGCGCCGTTTCAATATGCTTGTTATATATATCCTGGTGACAGCTCATACATTTTTCCGAACCCGCATATGCATTGTAGGAAAGATCCCGGGCAGGTTCAATCTTCTTCCGGTTCATACACTGTACAAGTGCGAACACAGTGGCCACCAGGCCCACTACGATCGCAATGCTGTTATATCCTTGTTTTAATTTCATATAGCGGCCAATGATGTCCGTAATTACCAGGTATAAGTTGCAACAGCTCCTGCATTCAGAGATGTAAATACATATTTTCCTTTGAATCCTATATTGAACCCTTCAGCTGAAGATCCTTCATTTAATACCAGCAACACTTTTTTCCCGGAAGGGGTTTTAAAAGCCACATTGGGCAGGTTGGCAGGCATACTGCTTTCAATGCGAACAGAACCGGGAGGTACAAACTTACTGGCATGGGCAATAATATAATAACCCACATTCTTTTGCACCAGGGTTCCGTTCACGGTGAGCGCACCCTTGCATTCCGTGCAGCCTCCCGGGGTGTGCGGACCATAGGTTGCATCACTGGCCAGGTTCCATTCCAGCGCCACCCTGCTCCAGTTGCGCATGGACCCAATCACCACATTCCTGATGTGCCATTTCAGATCGCCGTCAAAACTGCCGCTGGCGCCCGTCCATTGCTCTGTAAAATATAAATTCTTATCAGGATAAGCTGCTTTCACCGTGGATAAGGCGCTGATATCGCCGGCATATAAATGGAAAGCCGAGCCATCAATATAGGCACGGGCCGCCGCATCATTCAGTACCGTGATGGGATAATTAGGATTATCACAATTATGATCCCATACAATGATCTTGGTGGTAATGCCAGCTGCAGCAAATTCCGGGCCCAGGTTATTCTTTATGAAATTAGCCTGTTCTGCAGCCGTCATCAGCATACTGGGATTATTTCCTCCGTGTTCCGGCTCGTTTTGTATTGTAACCGCATCAATGCGGATACCCCTGGCCTGCATGGCCTGGATATACTTCACAAAATATTTTGCATACACCGGATAGTAGGCCGGCAATAAGGACCCGCCAACTGAATTTCCATTGCTTTTCATCCATACCGGCGGGCTCCAGGGTGAGCCCAGTATCCTGATACCGGGGTTAATGGCGAGTATCTCTTTAAGCACAGGAATAAGGTCGGTGGTATCTTTCGACAAACTGAAACCGGCCAGAGTGGGATCAGTCATCCCCACAGGCAGATCATCATAACTAAATACCTGCGGACTAAGATCGGAAGCCCCGATGCTTACACGCAGGTAACTGATACCAGTGGCCGCTGTACTGAACAGGTCATTCAGCAGGCTGGCCCGGGAGGCTGCATCCATATGATTGATCTGATAAGCGCTTCCTCCTGTCAGCGTGTATCCAAAACCATCCACCGTTTGATAGGAAGTGGAGGAATCAACTGAAATGACCGGGTAACTGTTTACAGTACTCACAAAGGAAAGGGTACCGGTTTGCTTTTGCAGCAATACAGACTGGTCGGCCCTGGTCAGCCACATATCCACATCATTGGTAGCAGGTGTGGGAGTGGGTGTTCCCCCGCTCCCGTTGTTGCTGCTCTTGGAGCAATCGCCAAACATAAACAGCGTACATAAAGGAATCAGCCAGATAAGTTGAGGTTGTTTTTTCATTGTTTTCTTTTTAAATATTCAGCATACCACATAAACATGGTTGGTTTCAGTATAGCTCAAAGACAATTTCCGAAGCTTATTCATTCGGCTTCAAAAAGGTAAGCCCTTTATTATTTTGAGCAATCACCAGTAATTTCCTGCCGCCTGCATACCGGATCCACTTCATGTCCCGGGCCTCAGCTTCAGCTATAGGAAGTGTGGCGGGTGAACCAAAATTTTGCCGGACTTTATCGAAGGAAAATACCGTTGGCAATAAAGCATCATATCGTCCTTCATAAGGTACTACCCCATAAAAATTTCCGGTTGCCAGGTAAGTGCCGCTGGTCAATAAAGGACAAAAAGTAAAAACCGGCGCCATTTGCAGATCTTCCGGTAATTCCTGCTTTGTAAAATTGCCTTTGCCATCATTCATGAAAAGGCAGGAACCTAAAGTTTCAGCTTTAAGTTCGGTATAATCCTTAAACAGGTTGTAAAACATATAGTCAACTGTTTTGCCTGCTACTTCGCTGTACTTCAGGTAAGTTTTTTTCAAAACGGGCAATGACCTTTCCAGCTCATCTTTTGCAAGAAATGTATATTCCTTTTTATCGATCGTGTAGGCCATTACCTGTTCCACCGATCCGTTATTGTCGAAATCCTTTACATACAATTTCAAAGGGCCATTTTTGCCTGCATACGATTTGCTGTTATGGCCCCAATTCCCAGCCAATATATCTGTAAACCCATCTCCGTTCACATCGGTGGTACAAATGGTTTGCCATAATCCTGAAGAGGAAGCAATATCTGTATTGCTGAACTTACCATTTCTGTTGATAAAAATTTTCACAGGCATCCATTCCCCTGCGATAACCAAATCAATCCAGCCATCATTGTTTACATCTGCAAAGGATGCACTGGTAACTATGCCCGGGTTATCAAGTTTTATTACAGAAACATCAGCGGTTCTGAAAATACCCTTGCCGTCATTCAACAACAAATAAGAAGGTTGTGCTAAACCATATCGTTTAGAATCGGCCAGCCCCCCAACAAACAAATCGATATCTCCATCCTTATCAATATCTGCCGCTGCCACGCAGGATTTGTTTTTTAATAAGGCAGGTATGGCAGATATGGCTTCGGTAAAATGCCCGCTGCCATTATTCATATACAGGTGATCGGCCAGGTAGGGAGCACCATCATCATACTGGTTTCCACCGCTTACCACGTACAGGTCGGGGGCGCCATCGTTGTTGGCATCAAAGAAAAGGGCATCAACCTGCTCAGATTGCCTGGCCTGCGCAAACACAGCCGTATCAGCAGGTACAAATTTTCCAGCGGCAGATTGTATCATCAGTGTACCACCCTGCCCCGCAGCCCCGCAAACAAACAGGTCATCCAGCCCGTCCTTATTTACGTCGCCCACTGCTATCTTCGGGCCGCGGGTCGATTCCATATGTGGTATCAGGTATTGCTTATCGAAATCCAGGAAATCATTCTCCCGGTGTGCCCAGTTGCATTGCACCTGTGCACTTATATCAGTATACATTGGTTTTGCAGCCGGAAAAACAGCCTGGTAGTTAAATATGCCGGCCGACTGGACCTGTTTCACTTCAATCAATCCTTTAGCAGGCGTATTTTTGAACCATTGAATTTTTTGGTTGGGCCAAACTATCAGCATACTGTCTATGTACCTGGTGCTATCCAATCCAAAATGCAGTTTTGTATCACAGGAAGATTGAAACCCCCGGGTGCTCATTAATTGCTGGTATTGCATTTTGCCTTTGGTGAATACCCAGGCTTTCACGCCAATTCCATTTGTATTTGAATCATTGCCTGTAAAAACAAGATCTATCGAATATTTAGCAGGCAACTTATTTTTTAGTATCACAGCGGGTGCATTCATTTGATTGATGACCATATCCAGGTTGCCATCATTATTCAGGTCTGCATAAGAGGCCCCGTTAAAATATCCTTTCATGTCACCTGTTCCCCAGGTTTTACTTACGTCGCTGAAATTTATTTTTCCATCACCTTTATAAAAGTAAGGATGCGAACTGCCTTCCGGCATGTTTTCAATTGCCTTATTATCCAGGTCACTTGTTTTTGCATCCTCCTTTTTCATGACCATGTCGCTCACAAAGCGTATATAGTCCATATCAACCGGTCTTTTTACAATACCGCTTGATATGAAGAGGTCTTTATTCCCATCGTTGTCAAAATCTGCAAACAATGGCGCCCAGCTCCAGTCTGTTGCAGCCACGCCACTTTGCAATGCCGTTTCGCTAAAGCTGCTTCCATTTCCATTATTGCGCTGCAGGGCATTTTTAGAGTACTGGTTTTGGTATCCGTGCCCCATCAGTTTGTATTTGTATGTATCAGGATTTTCATCACTGCCATAGGTTTTTAAAACCTTTTCATCCTGCGGAAGCATGTCTACCGTAATGATATCCAGCTGGCCGTCGTTATTATAATCTGCAGCATCGTTGCCCATGCTGAACCGGCTGTAATGTTTAAAATGACTGGCTCCGGATTCTGTGAATGTACCATTACCATTGTTAATATAGTAGTAGTCATTTTCATGAAAATCGTTCCCTACATAAATATCATCCCACCCATCGTTGTTGAAATCGCCGGTAGCAAGGCCCAACCCATAGCCCAGGCTGCTTTGGTAAATACCTGCCTGCGCAGAAACATCAGTGAACTTTCCGGTGGTGGCTATATCATTTCTGTAAAGCCTGTCGCCGGATAGCGGGTCATATTTTCTGCGGTTGGAGGTATCTGAAATATTAGCATGGGGATGGTGGGATTGGTTTATAATAAAGCAGTCCAGGTCACCATCATGATCGTAATCAAAAAATGAACTTTGGGTACTCAGACAGGAGGTATTAAGTCCGTATTTTTCAGACTCTTCAGAAAAAACGTTGTTACCTTTATTGATGAACAGTTCGTTGTGCCCTTTCAGTCCGTACATATTGCTGATGGTGCACACATAAATATCCAGCAAACCATCGCCATTTACGTCGGCCATAGTGCTGCCTGTACACCAGTCTGCTGTGCCAGCCACACCGGCTTTGTCTGTTATATCTTCAAACTGGAAATTGCCTTTGTTGATGTATAATTTATTGCCTCCTTTGTTATTGGCTGTAAAATAAATATCGGGCAACCCATCCTTGTTGATGTCACCGGTAGAAACACCACCACCATTATAATAATACAGGTAATACAGGATATTGAGCCCGTCATGTTGTTCGGGCTTATTCTCAAATGTAATATGTGTTACTGATGCGGGGAGCTGTTCAAAAAGACTATCCTGTTTTTTTTCCTGGCAGGAAAAAAGCATTATAGCAAAAATAAAAATGCTCGCTAATGAAATAACTGATCCTTTTTTTCCAGGCATGTAAAGAGGTTAGATTGTCAGAAAAAAGGGGCCAAACAAAATTGTTCGGCCCCCTTAATTGCGCATGAAGCTTGATTTATGAAACTAAGATGAACTATTAACGTTTGCTTGCAAACAAAGCCTGAATGTCTGCCGCAGATAAAACCGAACCATACATCCTTAACTGGTCGAGCTGCCCTTTGAAGCTGCAAGCCAGCCAGTCGTCAGATGCAAACCCGTTTGAAGGTCCGGCGCCCACGCGATATTCTGATATTTTGTGTGTGGCCAGGCGGAATGCACCGTGTGCCCCACCTGTTGGATTGTTCCAGGTTCCCACATTTGGATTTTGTATACCATCAATATACAGTTTCATTTTGCTGGTTGTTTCATCATACGTTAACACCAGGTGATGCCATTGATTATTGCACAAACCGGCAATGCTGTTACCGCCTTCCCAGGTTACCCAGTTATCCCAGGGGTTGTTGGTGTTGGCAGGATCGTAGCTTACAAACATGGTTTTAACTGCGCAGGCAGTATTATCTCCTTCCAGGAAGACCATACCTACCGAGCCGCTCCAGTGGAAACCATCCACCGCTTTTAAACTAATGAGCTGAGCCGGGCCATTGGTACCATTGTTATTCTTGGTTTGCCCGTTTTGCTTGAACCACAGGGATATCGACATACTGCTGCTGCCGGCCCATGTGTTGAACGATGGATACTTGATGTATTTCTGGTTTACACCTGATACGCCACTGCCGGCTATACCTGTAGTATTGGTAAAAGGATTATCCGACGGAAAGGTTGCCCGAATACTGTCCACTGCATTCATCAGCGGGTTACTGGTGCTTCCGTCGAAAGCAACATAAAACTTAAGCGGTCCTGTGGGTGAGTTGGCATCAACAGGATAATTACCGAGTTCGGGCCTGCTCATCTTCTGGCAGGAAGTCACAAACAACACCAGGGTGATTGCTGTGAAAACTTGGAGAATCATTTTTTGCATGATCGTTAATTTTTTAAAAATTATTAAGAATATTACCATTCAGGATTTTGAACCAGGGCCGGGTTTGCACTCAAAGCCGAGGTTGGTATTGGATAATAGCGGTGCTTGTTTTGATACCCATTAGCTCCCAGTACACTGGTTGCATCACCGTATCTTACCAGGTCAAAGAACCTTTCATATTCCATTGCAAATTCAATTCTTCTTTCCTGCTTGATAGCCGCCCTCATCTGCGCCTGGCTTACATAGGCTATATTACCCAGCCCTGCCCTGTTACGCACACGGTTTACCCAGGTTACTGCATCGGGATTACCCTGGCCCAGTTCATTGGCTGCCTCAGCACCCATGAGCAATACATCTGACAAACGCAGTACACGCTGGTTAATCCAGGTATTCTGGGCTTCGTTGTCCGGAGTACCCAGGCCTGCTGCCAGGTAATCGCTGTATTGGTTATAAACTTTTTTGTTCCAGTACAAAGCATTGGTAAGGTTTGGAACAGTTGCTCCATAACCACCTGTATTGGTACCACCATCGCTTTGATTTGAGAAAAGTATGGTTGCATCTTTTCTTACGTCACCTGGTTCATAGGCTGAAACCAGGCTGGCGGTAGGTGTATTCCATCCCCATCCAAGATCCCAGGTACCAGAACCTCTCACACCCTGGCACTGGCCAAGTCTGCTCCAGTATGTGTTACCATCACCAGCAGTTTTGGATGCCTGTATCTCAAAAATTGATTCACTGCACAGTTCTCCCTCTTTTTTAAATATTTTCCAGTAAGGTGTAAATAACTGGAATTGATTACTGTTGATAACGTCTCTGCAAAGCGCCAGTGCTTCTGCATTGCGGTGTTGTTGTAACAATGCTTTGGCATGCAGACTTTTTGCAGCCCAGGAAGTGGCCCTGCCTGCAAATTTGGGGTTCCAGGTTGAAGGCAGGTTTTGTTCTGCAAAGGTCAGGTCAGCATGGATCAGGGCATAAATAGCAGCTGTATCCGACTTGGCAACATTTCCTGACGTGGGGGTGGTTATTTTAAAATCAATCTTAGGTACTGCCCCAAAGGTTCTTACCATATCAAAATAAGCAAGGGCCCTGAAGAACCTCGCCTCTGCAACATTGATCACAGAAGCCGGATCAGTGTAGTTTCCTTTAACTGCATCATCAAGCACTTCATTACAAAGCCCGATGAAGATGTAGTGCTTATCCCAGTATAAGCCAGCACCCCAGTCATCCTTGGTGTACTGAAAATTGTCATAGGTTTGATGCCAGGCCGAAGCGCCGGGATCTGCTACAATTTCAGCGTCATCTGAACGGAAGCCGTTCATGGCTACCCATGGAATGTTCTGAAAACCATCACCACAATAAGGTTCTGCTGATGAACTGCGGATGGCGCCATATAAACCAACCGCCTTACTTTCCAGGGCCCCTACGTTCAGGTCATCCTGGGTTACCTGCAGGGGCTGCCTGTCAAGGAATTTTTTACATCCTCCAAAGAGGGCAACAGCCGAGATTGCAACTAGGAATCTCACTATTTGCTTGTTATATAGTTTCATTTTCAAAAAATTTATTTTTTAAAAAATTAAAAATTAACGTTTAATCCAACAGTCATTACACGGGGAATTGCACTGCTGGCACTTCCGAAGTCCATTCCTGAGCTAAGCGCATCGCCTGCAAACTCGGGAGAATAACCAATATTGTTCTTCCAGGTTTTCAGGTTCTGTACGGAAGCAGACAAACGCAGGTTTTTAATACCGGTAATTTTAGGAAGCTTGGTCATGGTATATCCCACACTGATATTCCTTATTCTGAAATAGCTGCCATCTTCTATACCATAGGTTGATGGAGCACGGTTAACCAGGTGACTTGAGTTAACAATAGGTACCCAGTTGGATGAACCAGCTGCTGTCCATGCTTCAGTGTAATATTTAGGATAGTTATACACAGAGTTCTTTTGCTCCGAAGTACCCCAAACCCTGTATACTTCGCCACCATAACTTCCTGCCAGGTCAATACCCAGGTCAAATGCCTTATAGGTAAATGCCAGGTTGATGCCATAGGTGAAATCCGGTGTTGGGTTACCGATCATCTTCCTGTCCTGGTCATTGATGATACCGTCTCCATTCAGGTCTTTGTACTTAATATCGCCGGGTTTAACACCACCACCATTGATGGTATTTACAGGAGAAGCCAGGATATCTGCATAAGATTGATAAATTCCATCTGCAACCAGTCCGTAGAAGTAGCCAATAGGCATTCCTGTTTCAGTTTGGTTAGGCGTTTGTTCGCTTGATGAAATGTTTTGGCGTGTTGGATATGCCAGGTAAAGCACTTTGTTCTTATATGTAGTTAAATTACCGGTAGCCACCAATTTCAGATCTTTGATGATGGGCTGTGTCCATCCGGCTGTGAATTCAAAACCTTTATTTTCAATAGAACCATTGTTGGTCAGTGTTTCCAGGTTTCCTGATGATTTCAAAAGAACGATCAGATCTTTTGTTTTTTTATGATAGTAAGCCGCTTCAAAATGCAACCTGTTATTTAAGAAATCCCCTTCAAATCCAACTTCGGTTGAGTTAACTGTTTCCCAATGTAAGTTTGGATCGAACTGATAATCCGGAACAATAACAGGCACCAGGTTCTCGCCGAATACTGCGGAAGAATTGGAAGATACAGTTGGATAAGCAGGATATGATTTACCCTGTGCTGTGAAGTTTCCAAGCACACCCGTAGAACCTTTCAATTTCAGGTAGTTCACAAACTTCAGCTTCTCCATGAACTTCTCTTTTGAAATTTCCCAACCGGCACCTACTGCCCAGAAGTTTTGGAATTTCTTGGAATATTCACGGTTTATCTGGCTTGATCCATCACGGCGGAAACTACCGGTAACATAATATTTGCTCTTGAAATTGTACATCAGCCTGGCCAGTCCGGATACAGTTGAGTACTCATCCTGGAAAGTGCTGTTTGCAATAACGCTTCTGGTAGTAGCGTCGCCAAAACCTGAGTTCAGGTACCAGAATCTCTTGTTGTTAGGAATAATATTTACTCCCTGTGTCTTTTGTCCAATCGTTGCGGCAACCTGCTCGTAGTAATGATAGAAAGTAGTGAAACCGGCTGTAAGTGTTAATGAGTGTTCCCTCAATTTCTTCTTGTAAGTTGCAATATAATCCTGCTGGAAATTACGCTGATTGATCAGGTCTTCCCTTACTGCAGTAAGTGCATTTTTATGAAAGATAGAAGCTGAAGGGGTTGTTGCAGTAGGATCATACAGGTCGTATAATGGAGTATATTCCCTGTTATTTCTCCAGCTCATATCAGCATACCAGGTGCTCCTGAAATTGATGTCTTTAGTAATGTTCAGATCAACAAAGAAATTACCAACCAGGCGGTATTTGTCATCGATCTTCTTATCCCAGTTGTTCTCCAATGTTGCCATTGGGTTGGTTTCAGAGTTTTGTATAATAGGTGTGTTGGAATACAGGTTGAAGTACCCGGAATCAACGCCATAAGGATTCTTAGTATAGAATGATTTGGTATCAGCGGGAACGATCGGTAAAGATCTCCTTGCATTTTCAAGTGCACCGCTGTTGTAAGGCAGTTTCTCTTTTGAACCAATAACGCCAAAGCCGATCTTCAGCCTTTTGCTTACTTTAAATTCATCATTCAGGTTAAGGTTCAGGCGGTCGTAACGCACATGTTTCACCAGGCCTTCATCATAAGTGTAGCCAAGGCCAAAGTGGAACCTGTTTTTGTCTGTACTTCCATCAACACTCAGGTTGGTACTGCTGAATTTTGCTGCTCTTGTAACAGCATCAATCCAGTCGGTATTACCAGGGAAAGCTGATAAGCCAGGGCCTCCGACATTGTTAACGAAACTTAAGTAAGAAGTGTTGCCCGGGTCATCAAACACACGGTTGTTTGCTTCAAAAGTTGCCAGGTTGCGGAATTCATCGCCATTGGCAAGTTCTATCTTGTCAACCAGTTTCTTGCTTCCGTAGGTAGTATTGAAATTGATATTTAACTGGCCGGCTTTTGCTTTTTTGGTAGTTACCAAAATTGCACCTGCCGCACCTTTGATACCGAAGATGGCCAGAGAAGAAGCATCTTTCAATACTTCAATACTTTCGATCTCGCTTGGGTTCACAAAGTCGATATTGTCGTTGAAGATACCATCCACAATGTATACAGGACGGATACTTCCCACACTGATGGTACCCCTGATCCTGATATCGGGAGTGGAACCCGGAATGGCCGAGTTTACAATATTAACACCGGCCACTTTATTTTGTAAAGAAGACAGGGCATTGCTGTTGGGTTGTGCTGCAATGGTCTCTCCTTTTAATTTAGTGATACTTCCGGTAAGGTCACGCTTGCTGGCAGTACCATAGCCGATAACCACCACTTCATCAGATTTTTTGAGAGAAGGCTGCAGCTTCACATCAATAACAGAGCGGCCGCTAACTTTTACTTCCTGCGATTCGTAGCCAATACTGCTGATGATAAGGGTGGCGTCGCCATCAACCGTTAATGTGTACACGCCATTGTTATCTGTGGAAGTTCCCACGCCGGTTCCTTTTTGCAAAACAGAGGCCCCTGCAATTGCTTCACCATTGGTACCTGTTACCCTTCCGGTGATCTTAATTTTGTCATTTTCTTCCTCATCGGTGCTGAAAACCACTACCACATTATTCTCAAGCACTTTATACGTAAGGTTGCTTCCTGAGAATAATTTAGTCAGTGATTCGGTGAGGGAAAGGTCCTGGGCCGAAAAATCCATTTTGTTTTTCAGCGCCTTAAGTTTTGAATTGTACAGAAAACGATAGTAACCGTCGTTCTCTATCAGCTTCAATACTTTTTTGATTTCGGTTTGCTTTAACTCCAGGTTTACCCGCTGACCCATGGTTGGAGTGGCGTTTACCTGCAAAACTGTCGTTAAAATGATAATAATGGCAAGCTTCATAACCAGCACTGTTTTTAGAAGCGTCCCTGACCAAATTTTATGGCCCTGAAGTACACTTTTTTGCATAATTTTGGTTTTGTCGTTAAAAAATACAACCAATCCCGGCATTCCTGCCGGATTTGCTTGTTACAGTTTTTCGGGAAATGCGCCAACATTTCCCGTTTTTATTTCTTTAAAATTAATATCTCGCTATTTTTTACCGAATACCGGAAAGGTATCAGGAACTGTAATTCTTTAATAGCCTCTTCAGCGGTTTCGTTTACAAATGATCCGCTTACCCGGTGATTCTTCAGCTTTTCATTGTCGAGGCTGATCTTCACATTATACCATCTTTCCATTTTGCGGGCCAGGTCTTCAAAACGTTCGTCTTCAAAAGTTAATTTATTATATACCCATGCGGTTTCAACAATATCGCTGTCTGCAATATTCTTACTCAGTGGCTTAATTGTAATTGAATAAGAATCTGATTCGGCAGGAATACTGATATCAGCCCTTTGGTCACGGGGGTCATTAACCTGAAATTTATTATAAACCAGTTTTTCGTGGGGCTTCAGCATCACAGTTGGTGCCCCGGGGCGGTTCTTATTGATAACTTCTATGGAACCATGTATAAGGGTGGCTTCAATGAATGATTCAGCTTTGTAAGCCTTAACATTGAATGCAGTTCCCAAAACTTTAATATCTATTCCTGAAGTATGCACAATGAACGGATGTGCGGCGTCTTTTACAACGTCAAAATACGCTTCTCCGTCCAGTTGCACTTCCCGGGTGCTTCCGGCAAATGAATTATGGTAGGTTAACTTACTGCCTGAATTTATCCATACCAGGGAACCATCCGGCAGTCTTATTTTGGACTTTGACCCGGGATTGATGGTGATTTCATTGACGGGGCTGTTAGCAGCGGCTGTGTCTTTATTTTGATGGCTGCTCTTCATCAAAGGCAATACCAGGAATATTGCGACTGGTATTGCAGCTGCCACTGCATAAGTTACCCAACGTTTATAAAATGGCTTTTTTGTATTCAAAGACAACGACTCGGAGAAAACAAGTGCTTTATCAGGTACTTCTGTAAAATCTGAGGCTTTTTCCTTCAGCCTGCTTATATGTAAAAGGTAGGCATCTTCGGTCTTTTGCTTTTGCCGTAAGGTATCTTGCTGAGGTTGGGAATTCCAGAGCTCCTGGAGGTTTTCCATGATTGTTTGCCATGCCGGATTACTGCCTGTCAGCTGGCTAAGCATTTCCAGCTCCTCGGCTGTGGCTTCACCGGTAATCTTTTTCGACAGTAAAATCCAGTATTTTTCTTCTTTCAAAGCAGGCAATTTATATAGCTATCTAATAAGACAGCATCAACTACAGTTTACCCCTAAAAGAAACCCTACTTTTTTTTCGTCAGGATAGAATGCAGTTCCGGGAAGTCATTTTTAAATTCACTATGTGTTTTCAGGCGGCGGATGGCTATAGCCATTTGGGCTTCAACGGTTTTCAGGGATATATCAAGTAATTGTGCCACATCTGCATATTTTAATCCTTCTTCCTTGATTAACCTGAAGATCATCCTGCATTTTGGCGGAAGCTCATTGATGGCTGCCATGATTCCTTTAACAACTTCGGCTGAGAGCAATAATTCCTCGGGATTGAAAAATATGCTTTTAAGAGAGGTATGCCATTCATCGGGCAGTGGTATTTTTTGCCGCCTCCGTGAAGCTATCTTATTGAATGCCGTATTTTTCACCCCGGTGAAGAAATAAAGCTTGGGATTTTCAATAGCCGGCAATGAACTCCTTCGCTGCCACAGTACAATAAAAAAATCTGATACCACTTCTTCCGCATCTTCATGAGAGCGCAAAATCCCATAGGCAAAGTCAAGCAGGCTTTCATGCATTTGCATAAACAGCTCTTTATAAGCCCTTTCGCTGTTAAGCAAAGCAATTTCGCCCAGCAAATGTTTTATATGTTCGTTTGGTATCACAATCGTTTGCGGGCAAAAGATAAGATTTTTTTTCTTCTCCCCATTTTTTCCGGGAAGTTAAATACCAATCTGTAAAAAATCATACTCTTTGCAAAATATCTAATCAGCAATATAAATTCTTCTTCAACCACTTAGGTTGTAATAATTCAATTTCAGGGATATTGTCAAAGATGCCAACTTCCGTTGATTCCGGATATAGTGCCTGTCATTTACCAAAATGATAATCATCATTGTTTTTCAAAGCATATTGGTTTTGCTTTAAGGAAATTTTTGGGTATCTTTTGCATAATTTTTGCACCCGGAATTAATAACACATTCATTTAAACCACATAATATGAAACTAAGATTCATTGATCTTAACCTGATGCCGGGTGATACAGCCGATGGCGGAACCGGCAATAACAGCGGTGATGCGCAAAATCAGGGCACAGAACCTCAACCTGGAGGTGCAGAAAAGCCTAAAGAAAAAGGATTTTTTGATAAAGTGAAAGATGCCTTGCAGGAATGGTCTAATAATGACCAGCAGGAACAGCAGGAGGATGACACAACTCCATAAGCCTGTACCTGTATTTTTCATCACAGGTATCTAACTTACAGCCCGGGTCTTGCCCGGATGAAGAGGGTTATTGTATAATACAGTAACCAGCTGGTATGCCTGTGCATCAGCAGACTGATCTTAACTGAATAGTCTTTCCATCCAACCTGCTATATGATCAAATACCTGTTGCTTTTCCTGCTCATTATGAATTTCATGATACAGTCCTTCCCATAGTCTTAGTTCTACCATTTGCGGATTATTTTGAGCAAAAGCAGCAGTACCCTTGTAGGAGGTGATCCTGTCTTCCAGCCCGTGCATGGCAAGGGTTTTGATTTTTAGCTCAGCAGCATGTTCAATGGGATAGGTGGCTGCAGCATGCACATTCTTGAAAAAGGCTGCGCTAATCCTGTCGTGCACCAGGGGATCATTTTTATATGCATCAATAACTGCCTGGTCTTTTGCCAGTGCTTCAATTTCCAGTTCTGTTGGCAGGGTAAGGGATGGAAGTACTTTTGCCATTATTTTAGACATAGCCAGCTTCCAGGCAGGCGGGTCAAAAGCCAGTTTAAAATAAGGTGCTGTTATGATCAGTCCTTTCAAAAAAGGCTTATTGCGCAGCACATAATTAGCAGCGATATTGCCGCCCAAACTATGGCCATACATTACCAGGGGAATGCCAGGATACAGCGATTCGGCTTTTTTTACCAGCAGCTCTGTATCAGCCATCAGTTGTCCGTAACTTTCAATATGTCCACGCTTCCCTTCTGAAGTTCCGTGTCCGCGGTGATCCATGCCAACCACTGCACAATCAATACCATTCAGGAATTCAACGACATGTTTGTACCTGCCAATATGCTCACCCATGCCATGAATAATGATCAGGACGGCCCTTGGTGCCGATGCCGTTGGAAAATGAAACCCACTTAAGCGTAGCTTGTCTGTTGTGGTAAGGCTGAAATGTTCTGTCAATACTGAAAGGTTTTATTGCAGCGAAAGTTAGAGGTTTATTGGAAGACCAGCAAACGGTACGAGAGTAGTTGGTACCATCCGGGTACTTCATTAGTTCATGTGTGCTTTGCTAACGCTTTAGTCGATCCCCAGGTCATCGGTGAATATTTTTTCCAGGCCGATATCAAAATAATCTACCCCGATCTTATCAACGATAAGTTGCACCAGGGCAATGTACACTTCATATTTGGAAGGAAAAAGAGCCGGCGGTTCTTTCAAATTCACATTGGAGGCCAGCAGCACGTCCACATATTTCTTCCACCTGGTATTCCTTAGATCATAGATCTTTTCAAAATTCAGCCAGTGCTTCAGCCGGCCCGTCAGTCTACGCGAAGGGGGAAATGGCCGGATGCCGGGTAATTGCATGCCCAGGGCTGCTTCCACCCTTGCTTTTTTGTTTGATTCAAACTCGTCGAAGATATTGCCGATCCTGTCTTCTATTGAGGGAGTGCCCAGGTCATCAATGACCATGGAAAGGTTTTCTGTAAGCAGACTGAAGACTTTATTCCTCAGCGTGAAATCGAACCTGGAGAGCTGCAGTTTGCCGGCAATACAATTAAGCAGTATGCCCACGGTATAGGCTTTCTCCGCCTCCTCATCGGGTATTGAAATGGAGAAATACTTTTCTACATCACAAATAAGTTCAACGCTATCGAGTCCCATAAGAATAAACAGTTGTGTTATAAATATACAATTGCTTTAAACAACAAGCAAATGTGGCCGGTACGGAGGATTTAGATTTCTTTCCAGGGTAAACCTATTGGAGCCCTTCTTCTTTTCCTGGCCATTTCTTCGCCATTTACTTTTACCCAGGCTGCCGGTAAAACCCGGATGCCCTGTTAAGCTTGCTAAGGTTGATTATGCATTAAATTTATAATATCACATAGTTAACCCGTATATATCCCGTGTTTTACCCGGCACCCATATATCGGGATATCTACGAGATATATACGGGATATACACGGGATATCTATGAAGAAATATAGTATCAATAGGCATTACAGGTCAATTCAAGGCGTTTACTGCCCCGGTATCCGCTACCCTTCCGCCGTTGTTGCAGTTCCTGCTGCTGGCCTGGAAGCGCAGGTAATCACCAATGAAGCTGGCCCCTTTGACGTAGTTTTTCGCAAAAACAGGCTTTTAAAACCTGCGTTTTTCAATTGTTTTGTATTAAACAATTAATTATACGAAAATTGGAGCTTTCGCATACTTACTTTTTTATTATGTATATTTATGAAAATCAAAATCATAAGTTAATGCACTCTACAGAGTTGCGTATATTTATGAGTTAGCTGCAATGTTTGATGAAGACCCTGCTAATCATATCAGCTTTTATTGTGACGGTATCCTTTTCTGCGAAAGCAAATATGGACTGCATCTATACAGCCAGTAAATCAGGAATAACTATTCGTTTTACATCACTTTGCTCTGGAAAGTACCAATCTTTTTTGGACAGTTTTGTAAATCAGCTTGCAAATAAGATAAATCGGGTTGACACTTCATACAAAATTTTAGTTCTTGTAAATCTTGAGTTCTTATATTATGATTTTTCGGGAACTCCAGACTATTTTACTTCAATTGGAATAGACACATTAAGAGAAATGAATAGCGACTTCATTAATCGCTATTGTTATGGAAGATATGGTAGTACAGACCAATCAAGACCAAACCCTTTAAATATTAATGCAACAGATGACAAGAGGGCATTTAAAGAAGTCGGGGTTAAAATTATTTACAATATTGACTATCGTAAAAAAATAGACTGGACAGAAGTTGAGAAGCTAATTCGTTTTGCTGCTCTTGACTTTAATAAAATAAAGTCTATTCAACAAATTGACACAGTAAGACATTATAGTTGGTATGTTACTTTGCCAACGGTTGACACGACAACTATTAATCAAATTATGGGTAGGTTTCAAAGCCAGCCTATCAAACCCTTAGACACGAAAACGACAAAAGCAAATCAAATACCATACAGGACTATAATTTTTTCAGTAATTGGCTTATTAGTATTTGCAGCAGTTTACAAACTAAGACGACGACAAAGCAGCTAACAAAGTATTTGCAAAAGCAGGGCTGGACAATGTAACATCAGCTATGTGCATGCACCAGCAGCGTTTCGGGCTCGACGTTCAATGCTCGGCTTTAGTTCTTAACTTCAACAATATATTTTCAAATGGGCATTTGTTCCGGGCTGGGCGAACAATGAATTCCCTGCCTTCGCAAATACTCAAACGTTTGTGGCCATAAAATGAAGACCCTACTTTTCATAATCTCTTTTTTATCAGTAACAGTTTCTTATGGACAAAACCCAAAGAACTATATGGTTGTTCGGTATGACACAACGGGTAAACAAAAGTTTGCTTATGTTTTTACTAATCAACGAGGGGACACAGTAACAAGACTTGACACAGCTAAATATTATGTTTGCTTCAGCGACACGATACAATACTTTGCAATTGTTGGAATAAAAAGTAAAAAAGGTTGGTGGGCAATTGATAAAAACGAAAAGCCTCTTTTTGAAGTTTTCAATACAAGCAGCGGTGAACCATCTCCAGACGAATTAAGAGAAGGAATGATACGCATAACTAATGACAGCGGTAAAGTTGGGTTTGCTAATTTCAAAGGACAAATTGTTATAAAGCCACAGTTTGAGGCTGCATCCAGTTTTTACAAAAGCAAAGCAATTATCGGCAGACAATGTCAGCAAGTGCTGTGGTGTTGCAAAGGTGAAAACGAGGATAAACATTACATGATTGAATGCAAACAGACCGGCTACATTAATAAGACCGGACAAATAATAAAGATTGGCAACGAAACATTTGAGCAAGTAGAAAAAAGTATTGGTTGGAAGTCCAACTATTACGATTGAGATTTACTGTCACCAACTAAAGGTTTGCCACAAGGCTGGCGGAAGGAATAACAATCGGCAGTTGTACTACTATCAGCTAATATCTGGCCTGGCTGAATTCTACCTGCCTGCCGGCAGGCAGGTTTGACATTTAGTTATTAACTTCAACTCCCATTTTTCGCCCGATAGCCATCAGGACGGCTTCAGTTGCCGGGTTGACAGTGCAGTCTTCCCTGATAACTATACTGAATTTGTCCGCACTGGCGCAGATATGCGGCTCAGCATTGTGAGGTGCGTATCTGTGCCGTCAAATACTTCCAAAATCTGATACACCCACTGATTTTGTACATTTTGATACATGAGTAAATCGAAGGCACAGATACGCAATGTATGAAGCCATGCCGCATATCTGCGCAGTAAAGAGAATCTAAGGCACAGATACGCAACGCACGAAGCCATGCCGCATATCTGCGCCAGTAAATATGAATCCTGTGCTCTAAATGAAATAGCCCCTCGAAAGGGGCTAATGTACCGGGGAGCAGACTTGAACTGCCGACCTCAGGGTTATGAATCCTGTGCTCTAACCAGCTGAGCTACCCCGGCTAATATTTTTTTTCATTCCGGACCTGAACTGCCGTCCGCCGCGGCGGATATGAATCCTGTGATCTAACCATCCGCCGGGGCGGATACCCCGGCAAATCCCGTATGTTTCAACGGGGGTGCAAATATAGGCGATTTTGGCAAAAATCAGGTTTGAAACCGAAGAGATTTTATTTAAAAAGGGCCTTAGTTGTCAAAACCCCATCCCTTATTGGGTTCGTCACCCATCACGAAGGATAAAGTACCCCCGTTCAGGATATCGCTGTGCCTGATATAGGGGCGGTTATAGGGCCTGCCATTCAGTGTTAAAGATTGTATATAGGTTTTGCCGGCATTGTTTACTTCAATAGTAAATGTTTTACCATTATCAAGGTGGATTGTAACCTGTTTCAGCAGGGGTGATCCGATCTGGTATACGCCGTTCGCCGGATTTACCGGGTAAAAGCCCATAGCGCTGAAAATATACCAGGCACTCATCTGTCCGCAATCTTCATTGCCGGGTAAACCACTTATGGTATTATCATACAGTTCAGTAAGTATTTTATGGGTATAAAACTGGGTTTTCCAGGGCTGGCCACTATAATTATATAAGTATGCCACGTGGTGGCTGGGTTCATTTCCATGTGCATACTGGCCAATGAAACCCGATGCATTGCCATCCACATCTTCACCTTTTGCCTGCAGGGTAAACATACTGTCTAATTTGGAATTAAAGGCATCTTTACCACCAGTCAAAGCAATTAAACCCTCAATGTCCTGCGGCACATACCAGAAATACTGCCAGGCATTTCCTTCGGTAAATGGATTACCCCCATTACCTCCGTACTTTAGCGGATTGAAAGGTGTAATCCATTCTCCTTTATCATTCTTTGCCCGAAAGAATTTTGAATTATCATCATACAGGTTTTTATACCAGGCAGATCTTTCGGTAAAAAATACTTCATCTCTTTTTTTGCCCAGTTTTTTTGCCATCTGTGCCACACACCAGTCATCGTAAGCAATTTCTAAAGTAAGCGATACTGATTGCGATTGAATATTCTCCGGGAAGTATTTGTATTTATTCCAAACACTGAATGGTGCCCCGGGATGGTCAGTTGTGGAAGAAGCCACACAGGCTTTGTAGGCTTCTTCATAATCAAAGCCTTTGATGCCTTTAAGCATAGCATCGGCAATAACCGGAATGGCATGATTGCCGATCATGCAATAATTTTCGTCTCCCCACAATTGCCAGATGGGCAGGTAGCCATAGGTTTTATACTGGCGCAGCATACTGTTGATAAAAGCTGCATCTTTCTGAGGTGCTGTCAGTGTATACAGAGGATGCGTGGCTCGGTAGGTATCCCAGAGGGAGAAGGTGGAATAATGTGTTTTGTCATTTGCTGTATGCACCGTAAAGTCTGTTCCGGAGTAGGTACCATCGGCATTAGCCAGGTTATTAGGCTGTATAAAATTCCGGTAAAGACTGGTGTAGAAGATCTGCTTTTGTGCCAGGGTACCCTCTGCATCAATAACCGATAAGGCCTTGTTCCATGCGGCTTTTGCAGCTGCAACTGTTCTTTCAAAATCCCAGCCCGGTAATTCTGCATCCAGGTTTTTAAAGGCATCTGCAACACTGGTTGCAGATAAAGCAACCTTCATTTCCACATCGCTATTTTGCTTTGTATTAAAACGTAAAGCAGCTTTTGCTGCGTTGCCATTCACAATATTTGCATCAGTAAAAACTCTTTTGCCATTTGCAAAAATTGATTGCTGGATCGGCCTGTTGAATTTTGCAACAAAATATACTTTGCGCAACCTGGCCCAGCCTGTAAGTATACGATAACCCTCAATAGTGTAAGGGTCGACCTGTTTCATTTGTGCAGCCACAATTTTACAGACCCAGTAAGGCCTTTTTTTATCCAGTGTATGATCCAGGTCGATTAATACATAAGCACTATCGGTTTTCGGAAAGCTGTATTTATGAAAGCCCGCATGCGCTGTAGCAGTTAATTCAACTTTGATATGATAATCATCCAGCTGAACCGTATAATAACCCGGCGAAGCTTTTTCTGTAGCATGGTCAAAAGCTGAACGGTAGCCGCTTCGTGGTTTTGCTGCATCGCCCGGCTGCCACATGGGTGCTCCGGTAAAAGGTTGTACCATCACATCATACAGGTCGCCCACGCCTGTTCCATTCAAATGTGTATGACTGAAACCCGCAATGGTCTTCTCCCTGTAATTATAGGCCGATGCCGGGTCTTCGGGTGCATCGTACACATCGGGACTAAGCTGCACCATGCCAAACGGTACGCAGGCCCCGGGGAACACGCTGCCGGATAAACTATTGGTATCTTTTGATGCTGAACCAATGAAGGGGTTCACATATTGGGTGAAGTCTTTTCTGCTCACCTGCGCATCTGCCCGAACGGAAAACAATAACAAAAGAAGAGAACCGAATAATTTCATGTATTACGAGTTGAGTAGGTCTGCTAACCGTGCGGCTACTTTCTCTGCCCCCGGCAGCATGGCTTTTTCCAAGATAACATTCATTGGCACAGCCGGTAAATTCAAAGCGCCTAACACTTCCACCGGTGCATCCAGGTATTTAAAACAGGCTTTCGATATCCTGCCTGCCAGCGCTTCGGCAAAGGAATTATTTTGTTGTTCTTCGGTTACTATTAAACACTTGCCATGTTTTTTTACCGTTGCAAAAACCAGTTCCTCATCCAGGGGAAACAAGGTACGCAGGTCAACCACTTCCACCCTTCCGGCAAAATCCTTTGCAGCGGCTTTGGACCAATATACACCCATACCGTAAGTAATGATACAGCAGCTTTCTCCATTATCAACACAATCGGCATCAGCCTGCAAAACCACATTCCCTTTTCCCAATGGTATGATGTAATCCCTGGAAGGTTCCGTTGTTTTTGCTTCTTCCGTGCCCGGCACTTTGCTCCAGTACAGGCCCTTATGTTCCAGCATCACCACGGGATTGGGATCCAGGAAAGCAGCTTTCAATAATCCTTTCATATCGGCCGCATTGCCGGGGTACACCACTTTGATGCCTTTGATGGTTAATAGGGTGCTTTCTACAGAACCACTGTGGTAAGGACCGCCGCCGCCATAGGCACCTATTGGCACCCTGATCAAAGTTTGCACCGGAAATTTTCCGCAGCTTAAATAACAGCTCTTCGATATTTCCGTTACCAGTTGGTTCAGTCCCGGGTAGATATAATCGGCAAACTGCACTTCCACGATCGGCTTCAGTCCCACTGCACTCATCCCTACCGTGGAACCAATGATATAGGCTTCCTGTATGGCTGTATTAAAAACACGGTGGTCGCCAAACTGTTCGGCCAGGGTAGCAGCTTCCCTGAACACACCGCCCAGCCTGCGTCCTACATCCTGCCCGTATAAAAGCGACTCAGGATGATCTTCCATGATCTCCCTGATAGCAAACAGTGCTGCATCAACCATCAGTACTTTTTCTTTATCCAATGGCGACCGTTCTCCTGTTTCTTTTGTTACAGGTGTGGGTACAAAAACATGTTCACTAACCTTAGAAGGATCGGGGTCGGGTGCGGCCACTGCGCCCTGGAAGTGATGGGCCACTTCCTCTTCGGCTGTTTTTTCTATATCTGCCAAAACGGCTTCCTCCAAACCAGCTTCCAGTAATTTTTGCCTGAGTTTAGGGCCCGGGTCATCCATAAAATGTTTTGCCAGGTCCGCTTCTGTTCTGTAAAACTCTTTGCGCACACCACTGGTATGGTGACCCAGCAAGGGAACTTTTGCATGAACCAGGAAAGGGTGACGATCTCTTCTCACTTCTTCCACCACATTCTTCATTACATCATAACTCTGTATAAAGTCACTTCCGTCAATGCTGATCCGTTTGATACCCTTAAGGCCTTTTATCATTTCATTGGCATTGGTTGTTCTCGCTTCTTCCGAAGTTACGCTGATACCCCATTCATTATCCTGCACCAGGTAAATGATTGGTAATTGGTGCAAAGCCGCAAACTGAAATGCCTCACTCACTTCTCCTTCGGTAACAGATGCATCGCCGAGAGAACAGATTACGATTGGACGACTGACCACTGACTGCTGACCGCTGTCGTTTGTTGTCCGTTGTGCGTTGTCTGTCTTTTCCAAGAATTTCAATCCCTGTGCAATACCCGTGGTGGGTATGGCCTGCATACCGGTAGCACTGCTTTGATGTATTATGGTGGGCTTATCAT
Source organism: Ferruginibacter sp. (assembly GCA_044226725.1). Classification (GTDB taxonomy): domain Bacteria; phylum Bacteroidota; class Bacteroidia; order Chitinophagales; family Chitinophagaceae; genus Ferruginibacter. The sequence goes on from JBGAGM010000002.1 coordinate 240,532, forward strand.
CTCCCCTGTAATTGGGGTGCGAATAATATTCCCTGCCGCCTGTAAAAATATCATTGCCTTTGGCAAGTAACTGCAGCATGAGCTCGTACGGGGTAAAGCCAAGACCCAGTAATAGACTTTCATCCCGGTAATAGGGACTAACATAATCGCAGGGCTTTAGCTGAAAGGCTGTGGCCAGCTGAATAGCTTCGTGGCCGCGGCTGGTAGAATGCACATATTTGCAAATGGACCGGTTATCTTCATACGTACCCGCCATTGCTTTAGCTGTGCACATCAATTTATAAGCCTTCAGTAATATATCCTTATCTATCATTTATTGTGGTAAAAACAGTAGTAAAAAATGGGTGTAAAGGTATAAATAAAAAACCGCTGGTTCAATTAATACAGCGGTTCTTAATGTAACAGAAATATATTATTCAGAACTTATCTTATCTCAACACTAAACAGGCTTTGTTTATCGATAAAACCTTCCAGTACATCACCGGTTACGCATTCGCCCACACCAGCAGGAGTACCTGTAAAAATGAGGTCGCCAATATTCAGCGAAAAATAATTGGATACATTTTCTATAATCTTCCCAATACTGAAGATCATTTGGTTCGTATTGGCTTCCTGCACTTTTTCTCCATTCTTTAACAATGAAAAATTAATACTGTTGCGGTTAAAATCCGGTGTTACGGGAATGAATTTTCCGACTACTGCAGAATTATCGAATGCCTTTGCCTTTTCCCAGGGCAACCCTTTTTTCTTAAGCTCATCCTGCAAATCCCTGGCCGTAAAATCAATGCCAACGGTAACAGCATCATAGTAATTACCTGCATGTCGTTCCTGGATGTATTTTCCATTCTTGCTAACACGTAAAACAATTTCGCATTCGTAATGCAGCTCATTGGTAAATTCAGGATAGTAAAATGGGGTGTGTGCCTGTAGTAAAGCACTCTTGGGTTTCATAAAAATTACCGGTTCGTCCGGAATACTGTTTCCCAACTCTTTGGCATGGTCCGCATAATTACGTCCTACACAAATAATTTTCATTAAACGATTTTTAGGTCTAGAAGTTTCAGCACGAATATAGCCAAATGACTAAAAAAAACCAATTATATGTTACAAGATGTACCTAAAGGTTTATGCCAGGGGCTTAATGGAAAGGTTATTGAATGCTGACATGGTTTGTTCAATACCTGCCAGCACAAAGCTTTCCATTAGTTCCAGGCATTTGGATATTTTAAGGAGTACTAACGGTTCTTCAGACTTCAGCCATTTTCCCAGAACGAAATCGGCCTGCATACCCTTGGGATAATTATTACCTATCCCAAACCGTAGTTTTGGGTATTGATCTGTTCCCAACACCTCCTGAATGCTTTTTAAGCCATTGTGCCCGCCTGCAGATCCGCTTGCACGTAACCGCAACCTGTCAAGGGGCAGGGCCAGTTCATCAACAATGGTCAATGTATTTTCCAGCGGCACTTTGGTTTTATCCAGCCAGTATTTAAATGCCTTCCCGCTCAGGTTCATATAGGTCGTGGGGCAAATGCAGATGATCTGCCTGCCCTTTAGTTTCACTTCGGCAACATAAGCAAGCCTGTCAACAGTAAAACTGCCGCCGTGCTTTAGCACAAAAGCATTCATAATATCAAAGCCTATATTATGCCGGGTGTTTGCATACTCGGCACCAATATTACCCAAACCAACAAATAAAAATTTAGACATGGGGAATGTTAATGGTTAATAGTTAATGGTTAATGGTGATCAGTTTGCAGTAAATACTTTTTACAATAAGCTAATCACGGTTAACATCTAACATTTGTTGCAGCTCCGCTTCGGTTTTTACCAATACATCCCTTGCCTTGCTGCCCTGGTTTGCGCCAACGATGCCAGCTGCTTCCAGCTGATCCATCAACCGGCCTGCACGGTTATAACCCAGCTTCATTCTTCTTTGTAATAAGGACGTGCTTCCCACCTGGCTGGCAACGATCAAACGGGCGGCATCTTCAAATAAGGCATCCTTATCACCCAGGTCAAAGTCTTTTCCTTCCATTTCCTTTTCGTCAATATATTCTGGCAATAAAAACGCCTGCGGATAGCCGCGTTGTTCGCCAATAAAATCCACGATCTTATCCACTTCGGGGGTATCCACAAAAGCGCATTGAAGGCGCACAATATCACCATTGTAACTTATCAGCATATCCCCCTTGCCTATCAGCTGTTCGGCACCGCCTGCATCCAGGATAGTGCGGCTGTCGATCTTACTGCTCACTTTAAATGCAATACGTGCAGGGAAGTTTGCTTTAATGGTACCCGTAATGATGTTCACCGACGGCCTTTGTGTGGCAATGATGAGGTGGATACCCACCGCCCTTGCAAGCTGGGCCAGCCTGGCTATTGGCATTTCCACCTCTTTACCGGCTGTCATGATCAGGTCGGCAAATTCATCCACCACCAGCACAATGAATGGCAGGAACTGATGGCCTTTTTCGGGATTCAGTTTTCTTGCTGCAAATTTTTCGTTGTACTCCTTTATATTCCGGCAGCCCGCTTCTTTTAGCAAATCGTAGCGGTTATCCATTTCAATACAAAGTGCATTGAGGGTATGAACCACTTTTTTTGTATCGGTGATAATGGCGTCTTCTTCTCCCGGCAATTTTGCCAGGAAATGATTCTCTATCGTTTTATAAATGCTCAGTTCCACTTTTTTAGGATCCACCAAAACAAATTTTAATTGTGATGGATGCTTTTTGTACAGCAGTGAAACCAGTATGGCATTCAACCCAACAGATTTACCCTGGCCTGTAGCACCGGCCATCAACAGGTGCGGCATACTGGCAAGGTCAACAATAAAATTTTCGTTGTCGATCTTTTTGCCAATAGCGATGGGCAGTGAAAAGCTGTTGTTCTGAAACTTTTCAGAAGACAACAGGGTCTTCATGCTTACCACACTTTTCTTAGCATTGGGCACTTCAATACCGATAGTTCCTTTACCGGGTATGGGTGCAATGATGCGAATGCCAAGTGCTGCAAGGCTGAGTGCAATATCGTCTTCGAGGTTTTTGATACGTGAGATACGTACGCCCGCAGCCGGGATGATCTCGTACAAGGTAACCGTGGGACCAACCGTTGCATATATCTTTTGTATCTCAATATCATAATTACGCAGCGTGCTGATGATCTGGTTCTTATTATTCTCCAGTTCATTGGCATCCTGTACAATTTTATCACTGCCATGGTTGGCCAGTAATTCCAGCAATGGGTATTTATAATCCCTCAGATCCAGGATAGGGTCGTAAGGCTTACTGGCAGCTACTTTGGCTGCAGCAGCAAGCTTCTCTGTTTCTTCCTCTTTTTCGGGAACTGTTTTAATTTCCAGTGCCAGATCAGTTTGCTGCCCGGCAGGTTTGACCGCAACAACAACCGGCTCTGATACAGGCAGTATTACATTTTCTTCCTTAACGGGAACGGGGGGCACCACCACAGGAGCATTTTCCTCCTCTTCCCTCTCCACCATATTCAGGTCATGATTAAGTTCCGGGTTCTCCACCACTGGAATGTTGAGCATCGGGCCAACATCTTTCACCGAATTCCCTTTAGCAGCTTTTGTATTATCCGGCCATTCTATCGTTTCGGATATTTCTTCACTTACCGGCACAATTTCTTCAGTGGCCGGCACCTCTGTTTTTTTTGCAGGTAAATTAAATGCCGGGTTGAAGCGCCAGATGATATATGATAATACCGCAACGGCCAGCACGGCTATTGTTCCAATTTCCCCAATCGTTTTGTACATCCAGTCTCTCATCAGATCTCCTGCCGCACCTCCCCAGGGGAAGGGGTTCCCCCTGAAAATAACTGCTGCAGTTACGCTCAGTACCGGCAACCCAACGATGAGGTATTTGATATTCCGGGATACGGAGAATACCCGCTTCCCAAAAAAAAGATTGATGCCAAAAACAAAAAAGGTAGTGCATAAAAGATAGGATGCAATTCCAAAACCAAAACGCACAAATATCTCTGCAATAAAAGCCCCGAAAGTGCCCAGCAGGTTTTGAACTTTTATATCATTTGCCAGCAGCATGCGGTAGCTGAACTTATCCTGGTCTTCTCCCCAGGTAAATAAATACGAGGTAAAAGCTACAAAGAACAGAAAGGCCAGTAACAACAAAATGCTGCCTGCAATTTTATGGGTACGTTCATCCTGAAGCAATTGCTTTACTTCCACAACTTCATCTTTTTCCTGCTTTAGCTGATCAGGATCAGGTGCCTTTGTCTTAACAGTTTTCAGTTTATTCGCCATTGGTAACAAAGATATAGAAAACCATTGCTTCAAATACACTCAAAAAGCCATGCCCGGGAATATTGGCTTTGCCAAAATTTGCGTAGGTTTGAAAAAACAACTGTTTATTGAAACAGCTTATCACCCTGCTGCTCCTGTTTACTGTATGCCTTTGTGAGGGACAGTCTGTACCCGCAGAGTCTGATACCGTATTACTTGCAGATATTAAAAATGAAAGCAACCTCCTAAGCAAAACCATATATTATTTTGATGGCAGCGACCTCCCCGTATCAGCCTTGCTGGAAAAGCCTTTTCAAAAGTTTATAGGCACCTATCCTAAGTTCAGGGTTATGCCAAACATGATCAGCAATACACTGTGCCTGAAACTCTGGCTTAAAAATAATACCGCCCGGGATATAACCGGGTATATAGACCCCGGTATCTATTTTACCAAATACAGCATTTACAGGATCAGGCAGGGCTCCGCTTCCTTAGAGGACCCGGGAAACACATCCAGCTTTAAAAAAATAACGATTGAAGCAGGGGAAACTGCGTATTTCCTCATTAAGATCAAACCACTCAAAACTGAACTCGGCAGCCTGGCCCCGGTATTTTTTCATGCAGATTATCTGGAAAAACATACCCTTAATGCAACCAGGTACAAAACCGATATACAAATATTCGGGCTCATTTTAAGTGGCGTGTTATTCATGATGATCCTTTTCATGCTTGCCAATTTTGTCACCAGCCGCAAACTGGAATTCCTGTACAATGCATTGTATTCAGCATGCATGTTCATCCTTATTTATTTTAATTCCACCGTGGAGCGACTGACAACGCCTTTCAATAATTTCTATTATTCTTATCTGGATTTTTTCCTGCTGGTTACTGGCACCATCTTCTATATTTCTTTCACCAGGAAATTTCTTGATACTAAAAACAATTACACATTGCTGGATCGCATTTTAAAATATGCCCAGCGGTTTATTTTATTGCTACTGGCGCTGTATACTTTTTTGAATTTTTTTACAGACACATTTTTACCCCAGTTTTACCTGGAAAGTATAATGAAGATTTCGTTTTTGCTGCTGGGCATTGCCTTCATCTATCTGGCGCTAAAGCGTAAAGACCCGCTTTTTAATTACATAGCTGCCGGAAATGCTATGCTGGTGATATTTTCCTCAGTCTCGCTAATGCTTATGATCCTGAATGTAAAGCCAACAGGGATTTTCCTGGCCTCCCTGTTCTATTACAATACCGGCATCATCCTGGAGCTGGTATTCTTTATCCTGGGCTTAACTTATAAGAACAGGCGGGAACTAATTAAGGAGATCAAGGTGCAGGAAGCTTTAAAACTGGATGCAGAAAAAAAGGAATTTGAGACCCAGCTTGCCGTCATAAAAGCCCAGCAGGCAGAGCGTAATCGCATTAGTGCCGATATGCACGATGACCTGGGCGCCGGTATGACAACCATCAGTTTGTACAGTGAACTTGCCAAACGCAAACTATCTGACAACCCGATACCCGAAATAGAAAAGATATCCGCTTCGGCCAACGACCTGCTGAATAAAATGAACGCAATTATCTGGAGTATGAGCAGCAGCAATGATTCGCTGGGGAACATGATTGCCTACATACGGAGCTATGCCCTGGAATATTTTGAAAATACCGGTGTGCAATGCAAGATAGATATTCCGGAGAAACTGCCGAATATAGAAGTTATCGGCGAGATCAGAAGGAATGTTTTCCTGGTGGTAAAAGAAGCATTGAACAATATCCTTAAACACGCCGGAGCTACCGAAGTGAGTATAAAACTTGTAAGGACCGGGGATGGCCTTACCCTGTATATTCACGACAACGGCAAAGGCATCGACATGGATAAGCTGAGGCAGTTTGGTAATGGGTTAAAAAATATGAAAAAACGCATGTCTGATATCCAGGTGGATTTTACCATCGAGAATAATAACGGCACCTTAATTACCATGCACCGAAAAGTGCAACAGTTTTAACGCTTTTTCAATACTGCCAAAAAGAGCATCAGCCAGCCCGCTATAAAACAAACGCCCCCCAATGGAGTTATTGCACCAATCCAGGTCAGTGGCATTTCGCTATGCTTTACATAACACAATACATACAATGACCCCGAAAAAAGTATTATCCCGCTTATAAAAAGCCGGCCGGCCCAGGTTATAAGCCTGCCCGGAAATGATGCATACAGCACTCCTGCAGCCAGTAAGGCAAACACATGATAGAACTGGTAACGGACGGCTGTTTCAAATACCTGCAGATTATCAGGGCTGTAGATCTTTTTGAGACCATGCGCTGCAAATGCGCCAAGCGCCACAGATAAGGCGCCAATAATTGCCGCAGTTTTTAAAAATCCCTTGTGCATATTTTTAAGATGTTTTAAGATCAAGCTGTTGCAGGCTGTTCTCCTCTAATGCTGTTGCCTGGAGTGTTATTTTTGCCTGGCTGTAATAAGGCTCCCGTTCTTTTAATTTTTGTTCAATAAAAAAAAGCAGTTCTGCCTGGTTAAACTTTTTTATCAGGGGGCGCCTGTGCTGACCGGCCTCCAGCCTTGATAAAATATAAGCCGGTGAAGCCGTAATGCAGATCGTTATACCATTTTCATTCATCCATTGCATGTTGTCATCAAAACAGGCAGCACCGCCGCCGCAGGCAATGATTCCCCGTTCCACATTTAAAAAATTGCGCAAACACGCTTTTTCAGTCTGCCTGAAATATGCTTCTCCTTTTTTTTCAAAGATATCTGCGATGCTTTTGCCTTCCTGTTTTTCAATGATCATATCCAGGTCGTAAAAATCCAGGCCTTCATACTGAGCCCACTTTTTTCCCCAGTAAGTTTTGCCGGTTCCCATAAAACCGATCAGGAAAATTTTACTTGATGGCACAGCTGAGCTGCTCATACCCGGATTGTTTAAATATGAATATTATCAGACTTATTGAACAGCAAAGAAACAAAATGAAAAGTATACTGAACAGTTTTGTTACACACCAAATTGAAAGAAGGGCGGCTTATTTACTTTTGAAATCCCCCCGTTTCCAGGCTTTGATAAACTCTGCCCAGGCAAAAGGGTTGAAGATATTCATGGGAGGCGCCTGGCCTGTATAATATGCTTTGTTGGCAGTTTGTCTTAAATAATTACTGCTGTTCTCACGCCCGTCAGTAGGAAGACTGGCAACCAATAAACGCCTGGTAGCTTCATTATTGTTCTTCCGGGCAATGGTGATATAATCGTCAGGCACCTGGGCGTTCAGAAAATCCCGCTCAAATTGTGCCCGTGTAGGTCTTGCTTTGATAATAGTGGCAGGCAAATAAACAGTATCAGTGGTCATTAACTGAATAACACTATGCTGGTTGCCTTCCAGGTTTGCCGGGATGGTTATTGTTTTAGGCTTGTATCCTATACTGGAAAAAACCACCTGGTCGCCTTTTAAAACCACGATGCTGAAAACCCCTTTGTTATTGGTGATAGTTCCGCGGTTCTGGCCTTTTACAACAACACTTACCGACTCAAGGCCTTTAAGGCTGTCGGCCGTCATCACAATACCATACAACTGAACAACAGAATCCTTAAATGTTTCAAACTGGGCCCTGGCGGCAGCGGGTAAAAACAAGGCAGCAGTTAAAAAGTATGGTAAAAATTTTTTCATTAAAAAAGATATCTGGAATAACGGATTTCTCTGTTTTCGCTCTGCACCGGCAATGCCATTATATTCACTGCTCTCAAAAATACCAACATTCCTTAATTAATAAACAAAGTAAGGGCATCAATGTTTAATTTTGCGGATTCCTATACTTTTTAACAAATAATTGAACGATGACCAACGAAGATATTTTAAAAGCCTTATCCAATGTACAGGAACCCGACCTTGGCAAGGACCTGGTAACCCTGAACATGGTTAAGGATATTGTAATTGATGGTAACAAAGTTTCTTTTACAGTGGTACTTACCACACCTGCCTGTCCGCTGAAAGACATGATCATGAATGCCTGTATCAATGCTGTGAAATTACTGGTAAATAAAGAGGCCGTTGTTACAGTAAACTTTACCAGCAATACAAGCAGCAACCGCCAGGATGGTAAAGCGTTGCTGAGCGGCGTAAAAAATATCATTGCCGTGGTGAGCGGAAAAGGCGGCGTTGGTAAAAGCACCGTATCGAGCAACCTGGCACTGGCGCTTGCACAGGGTGGTGCCAAAGTTGGATTAATGGATGCTGATATTTACGGCCCAAGCCAGCACATTATGTTTGGCGTAAGGGGCGAAAGACCCATGATGAAAGATGACGGTACCAACACCGGCAAAGGCATGATCGTACCGATAGAAAAGTATGGCATAAAAATGATGAGCATTGGCCTGCTGATAGATGAAAAACAGGCTGTGGTATGGCGTGGCCCTATGGCCAGCAGTGCCATCCGGCAGTTTGTGAGCGAGGTTGACTGGGGCGAACTGGATTACCTGGTTATTGATATGCCCCCGGGCACCGGCGACATACATTTAACCATTGTACAAACTGTTCCGGTAACTGGCGTAATAGTGGTTACCACGCCACAAACAGTTGCATTGGCCGATGCCAAAAAAGGAATTGCCATGTTTGGTCAGGCTCAATTGAAAGTACCCGTTATCGGGCTTGTAGAAAATATGAGTTACTTCACGCCAGCAGAGTTACCTGCAAACAAGTATTATATTTTTGGAAAAGATGGTGGTAAGAACCTGGCTGATGAATTTGATATCCCATTCCTGGGCCAAATACCTATTGTGCAAAGCATACGTGAAGGCGGTGATGAAGGCGTTCCTGTGATGGTGGGCAGCGATGCAATCACCAAAAAAGCATTCACCGATTTTGCAGCCAATGCGGTAAGGGGAATTGCCATGCGCAACGCAAACCTGGAACCTACACAGATCGTTGCCCTGGTTGAATAGTGTAATTAGCAAATTATTAATATTTAAAAATTCCGGCAGGATTCATAACAAAAACAGTAGATTTATTTTCCTTTTCATCACTTCTAAAACTAAATGTTATGATTGTAAAATCTTTACTGGGCGAATTTGAGCATGAAGCCGAAAATACCCGCAAATTATTAAGCGCCATCCCGGACAGCGCCTTAGATTACAAGCCATCCGAAAAAAACTGGACAACCGGGCAACTGGCGTCGCATATTGCAGAATGCTATAACTGGTACCAGCCTACCCTGCACCAGGATGTATTAGATATGGCAGCTTATAAATATGATAAAGGTGACATCAGCAAAGCTTCTAATATTGTTGCTAAATTCGAAGAAAACGTTGCAAACGCAAGGAAGGCGCTTGAAACTGCAACCGACGACAGTATGTTTGTGAATTGGAAAATGGTGGCTGGCAGTGATGAGCCCATTTTCCCGGTCATGCCAAGGATACAGGTTGTACGTAGCTTTTTATTCAACCACCTGTACCACCACCGCGGCGAACTGGTAGTTTACCTGCGCTCCACAGGCAACAACGTTCCTGGTTTATACGGCCCCACTGCAGATGACAAATTTTAAACGGATTATTTTACTTAAAAAACTGCAAAGCAAAACTTTGCAGTTTTTTTATTCCCGAAAAACACAGCTTAACTTCCTACTATTCTCCGCAATCAGCAATTCGTTTCTTAATTTCGCAGCATGTCACTAACCCATCAACAATTACAATCACTTGCTGCAGCGTTTGGCACACCACTGTATGTGTATGATGCCGGCCATATTACTGCGCAGTACGAAAAGCTAACCAGCGCCTTTGCTCAAACAGATACCCGGTTCTTTTATGCCTGCAAGGCACTTACCAATATCAGCATATTAAAACACATAAAAAGTATTGGTTGCAATGTTGACTGCAGTTCGGTTAATGAAGTAAAACTGGCGCTATTGGCAGGTTTTGAGCCCGGGAACATACTGTATACAAGCAATGGTATCCACTTCTCCGAAATTGAAGAAGCAAAAAAACTGGGTGTGCACATCAATATCGACAGCCTGAGCAACCTGGAAAAATTCGGGCAAAAATTCGGACATAGTTATCCCGCAGGTATCAGGCTGCGGCCCAATATCATGGCAGGGGGCAATTTAAAAATATCCACCGGCCACGATCAAAGTAAATTTGGGATACCCGTGGATCAGCTGGATCAAATTCTTACAACAGTTTCCAAATACAACCTGCACATTCAAAACCTGCACATACACACAGGAAGCGACATTAAAGACGTGGATATTTTTGTAAAAGGAATTGAAGTACTGTTCGATATCATTCCGCATTTTAAAGAACTGGAATCGATTGACCTCGGTGGCGGCTTCAAAGTACCTTACAAAGAAGGTGATACCGAAACAAATATGCCTTTACTGGCTCAAAAAGTGGCTGAAGCTTTCAGTAACCATCCAAACCCAAACGATAAACACTTGCAGGTATGGTTTGAGCCAGGTAAATTTTTGGTAAGTGCGGCTGGTTATTTCATTACCGAAGTAAACGTGATCAAGGAAAACCCCAATACCACATTTGCAGGAGTTAACAGTGGTTTGAACCACCTGATACGCCCTATGTTTTACGATGCCTATCATAAGATTGAGAATATCAGCAATCCGGCCGGGCCGGAAAAGAAATACGCTGTCACGGGCTACATCTGCGAAACAGACACTTTTGCCTGGGACCGGAAACTGAACGAAGTGAGGGAAGGCGACCTGCTGGTATTTTATAATGCCGGTGCCTATGGTTTTGAAATGAGCAGCAATTTTAATTCCCGCCAAAAGCCGGCCGAAGTGATGGTAAAAGACGGAAAGGCACAGCTGATACGAAGGAAGGATGATTTTGAGGATCTGCTCAGGAATCAGGTGTTCTAAAAAATTAATAAAATGAAAATGGTCGTTTTAATATTGTTGCTATGTTTTATGTACTCTTGTAGCATGGCACAGTATTCCGAAACATTAAGCGTTAAAAGTATTGATAGTATATTTCGGGCTATAAGGGCCAAAAACAATATGATACGTTACAGGGCCCTTGATTCATCACTATCTAAGTATTATTACCTGGATAAAAAGAGTAAACAGTTGCTTGCGGTTGAAATTATTAATGGCTACTATGCAGGGAGCAAAGACAAGTTCTCCGATTACTTCAGGTTTATTTACTATTTTCATAAGGAAGAACTAATTAAACTTTATATTACTTATTGTACCAGTAGAAAAAATTGTAAAAAAGGCATTTTTTATTTTTCAAATGGAAAAGTAATTCACAAAGAAGGCGCCTTAACTGAAGATTCCTGCTTAAAAAGACCTCTGGAATTCTCAAAAGATTTTAAAACCTTTGTCATTAGTAAAAGTGTTGAAAATTAAAATAGTCCAGAATTTTGAAGCAGATAGTTTCTTATTTAATTTTTATTTTCTCAGGCCTGAATTCCTTCAGCCAAACCCCGGACTGCCTCAAATTCCGGGAAGGAAAATTCCGCATTGCCGATACCCGTGCCGGCGTAATTACCATTGCCGACCGGAACAGCATGTATCAAACCGAAACCAGTGAAAGCCTGAAAGCCGTGGTAAGGTTCAGGATCACCTGGCAGGATAACTGCAGCTACACCCTCAGACTGGACAAAGTACTTCGGAATGAGAATAAGATCAATTTTCCGCCCGGCCTGGAAATAAAGGTCAGGATCACCGGAACCAGCGACAGCGGCTATACCCAGGAAACCACTTCTTCCCTTACGAACGGAACCTATAATGTAGCAGTAACGAAGCTTTAGGCAAGTTATTGGCTAATGGTCAATAGTTATAAGAATGCGGGCATTAAACTTCGATCGCTCCCGATTAAACAATAACAATTAACGGATACCGATTTACATATCTTTTAACTAAATTTAATTTCTTCCCCTATTGGAGATTTCATTTTTTATTTTCACATTTACATAGCAAATCAAAAATGCCGATAGTGCTGATTCCAGCACTGTCAACCAACTTCAACAACCAATCACATTTATGGAACACGACCGTGAACCCCGTAACAAAAAGTTCATCACAACTTTTTTGAAGGCATCCTTATGCCTGTTTGCCGCCATCTGCCTGTACAGTTGTAACAAAAACGACAAATGGATCGATGTGGACCCTGCTTTCAGCAAATACATCGATGCATACACAACAGGCACCATTTCCAAAACTTCTGCCGTACGCATCAGGCTGGCCCAGGAAGCCGGCACCACACATGCGGTTGGGGAAGCCGTAAAGGAATCCCTGTTCGATATTTCTCCGTCTGTAAAGGGTAAAGCCTACTGGATAGATGCACGCACCATCGAATTTAAACCTGACAGCTGGCTGAAGCCTGACCAGATGTACCAGGTTAGTTTTAAACTGGGCAAAGTAACCAAAACGCCATCAAAGTTTTCCAATTTCAAGTTCAGCATGAAAACGGTGAAGCCCTCATTCAAAGTGGGCAACGACGGACTGAGGAGTACCGGCGTTAAAAATAAGATGAGCCTTAGCGGCGAATTGGAAACTGCTGATATCGAAGACGGAAAGCTGACTGAAAAATTACTCACAGCCTCTCAAAATAACAACACACTTAAAATAAGCTGGCAGCACAATGATGCGGCCAAAACACACCGTTATACCATTGAGAATATTGACCGGGGCAAATCTGTAAGCAACCTGGAGCTTAGCTGGAATGGCAGCCCCATGAACATGGATGTGAAAGGCAATGAAAGTATTGCAGTTCCTGCTGCCGGCGATTTTAAAGTATTGAACGTGGTAGCCGTTAATGATGTGCAGCAATTTGCTTCTGTACAATTCAGCGATATGATAGCTGTTGGCCAGGACCTGACCGGCCTCATCAGCATCAGCGGGCAGTCGGATGTTTCGTACACCATCAATGGCAGCGAAGTAAAGGTATTTGGCAATGGAAAATTAGACGGCAATTTTACGGTGAATGTAAATGCCGGTGTAAAAAATACCTGGGGAGATGTACTGGACAAAGGCTTTGCAGCCAATATAAATTTTGAAAACAGGATGCCCTCTGTAAAGATCCACGGGAAAGGCAACATACTGCCCAACAGCGGCAGGCTGGTACTACCCTTTGAATCTATCAACCTTAATGCTGTGGACATCAGCATTATCAAAATTTTTGAGAACAATGTTCCTCAGTTCCTGCAGGAAAACGATCTGGGAGGAAATACTGAACTGAGAAGGGTTGCCAAACCCATCGTACAAAAAACGCTGAGGCTTGATGACGACAAAACCCTTGACCTGCATAAAAAACAACACTTCTCTTTAGATATTGATAAATACCTGAAAACCGAGCAGGGCGCTATTTACAAAGTTACCATCGGCTTCAGGCCGGAATATTCCTTATACCAGTCAACCGATACAAGTGCTGCCAAAGCCGATAGTGAAGAAGAAGGTGAAGAATATTATGGCGATGATTATGGCAACAGCAACAGTGGTGTTGATGAAGATGATGCCTTCTGGGAAAGATATGATACCTACTACCCTTTTGGCTACAACTGGGAACGCAGGGATGATCCCGGAAGCAAATCCTACTATAACAAAGACCGCTGGGCCAGCCGGAATATACTGGCCAGCAATATTGGCCTCACTGCCAAGCGGGGCAATGATAACAGCCTTACCGTTGCCGTTAGCAATATACTTACCACCGAACCCATGAGTGGTGTGGATATTGAGATCATGGATTACCAGCAAACCATCATCAACAAAGGAAAAAGTGATGGCGATGGCTTTGCCAGTATTGACCTGAAAAGAAAACCCTTCCTTCTGATTGCACGCAAGGGAAACGAGCGGGGTTATTTAAAACTGGATGACGGAAGTTCACTGGCACTTAGCCGTTTTGATGTAAGCGGTGAGGAAGTGAAAGACGGAATCAAAGGGTTTATTTTTGGTGAGCGTGGTGTGTGGCGGCCCGGAGATACCATGTACCTCAATTTTATTGTGGAAGATAAAGAAGGCAAATTGCCTAAAGATCACCCGGTTGAGTTTAGTTTGTTCACGCCGCAGGGGCAACTATTCACGCACAATGTTCAAAGTGGGGCCGAAGACGGTTTCTATCTTTTTAAAACCCATACCGATGCCTCCTCTCCAACGGGTAACTGGCTGGCAAAAGTAAAAGTGGGTGGTGCTGTTTTTGAAAAACGTGTAAAGGTGGAAACAGTAATGCCCAACAGGCTGAAAATAGACCTGAACTTTGGCAAAGACCCTGTGCTGGGCAAAGGAAATACTGAAACCGGGAACCTAAACGCCAAATGGCTTTTTGGCGCCCTGGGCAAGAATTTAAAAGCTAAAATTGACGCCTCACTTTCTTCAAGGGGTACCAGTTTCCCCAAATTCGCCGGGTTTGAGTTTGATAACCCAACCGCCAATTATACAACTCAAAGCAAAACCATTTATGAAGGCACACTGGATGAGCAGGGCAATGCTGCATTAAAAACAAATTTTGAAATTGATGAATCGGCACCGGGCATGTTAAGTGCCAATATGCTGGTGAAGGTATTTGAACCTGGGGGAAGCTTCAGCATTGATAATGTAACAATGCCATACAGCCCTTACAGCAGCTATGCCGGTATTAAATTACCTGATGGCGAGAAACCTTTCGATTACCTGATGGCAGGCAAAAAACATACTGTGCAGATTGTGGATGTGGATGCCAAAGGAAATCTGCTGGCGGGCAGCACCGATGTGGAAGTGCAATTCTACCGCATTCAATGGCGCTGGTGGTGGGATAACAATGGTGACAACCTGAGCAATTTTACCCAGGATGAATACAACAAGTTGTTGAAAACAGAAACAGTGAAGCTGAATAATGGCCGGGGCAACTGGACATTCGGCACATCAGAAAATGAATGGGGCAGATACCTGATTTTAGTGAAAGACCTGAAAAGCGGACACACTACCGGCTCAGCTTTTTATATCGAAGACGCTTACTGGCAAACCCGTGCCGGTGAAGAAGATCAGACGGCCGCTTCCATGCTTTCCTTCCAGGCCGATAAAGAAAAATACAATGTGGGTGATGAGGTTTCATTAAAGATACCAAGCAGCAAAGGCGGAAGAGTTTTAGTGAGTATCGAAAATGGCAGCAGGGTTATCAAGTCTTTCTGGCAGGAAACAAAGCAGGGCCAAACCGATGTAAAATTTAAAGCAGAAGCAGGCATGGCGCCGAATGTGTATGCAACTGTAAGTTTATTGCAGCCACATTCGCAAACGATCAACGACCTGCCTATACGCATGTATGGATCCATTCCCATATTTGTGGAAGATAAAAACACTGTTTTGCAGCCTGTCCTGAACATGGCCTCCAGCATCCGGCCCGAAACCAATGTATCCTTTTCGGTTAGCGAGCAAAACGGAAAAGAGATGACTTATTGCGTGGCCATTGTTGATGAAGGTTTACTTGATCTTACCAGGTTTAAAACACCCAATCCGCATGAAGCATTTTATGCAAGGGAAGCACTCGGTGTTAAAAGTTTCGACCTCTTTGATTACGTAATTGGCGCCTGGGGCGGCGACCTGGAAAGGATATTGACCATCGGGGGCGATAATGAAGCTGGTCCCGGCAAGCAAAAAACTGCTAACCGTTTTAAACCGGTTGTAAAATACCTTGGGCCATTTCATTTAGGTCGGGGGCAAACACAAAAACAATCCTTTACACTACCATCCTATATTGGTTCGGTTAGAGCGATGGTTGTTGCGGCACACAATGGAAGTTATGGTGCCACTGAAAAAACTGTGGCCGTTAAAAAACCTTTGATGATGCTGGCAACCATGCCACGTGTGCTGGGGCCCGGTGAAACCATCAAACTACCGGTTACAGTTTTTGCGATGGAGAACAATATCCGCAAAGTGAATGTATCATTACAGGCGAATCCCTTCCTGGAAGTAGTTGGCACAAATGCGCAGCAGGTGAACTTTACACAAAATGGCGAACAGATGGTTTATTTCGATGTTCGTGTAAAACCAACAACCGGCATTGGAAAGGTAAAACTGCTGGCAAGTTCCGGCGGCGAAAAAGCAGATTATGAAGTGGAACTGGATATCCGTAATCCCAATCCGCCGGTAACACAGGTTACAGAAATGACATTGAGTGCAGGGCAGCAATGGAAAACGGTTGCAAATCCGGTTGGTGTGGCTGCTTCCAGTACTGCAGTGCTGGAGATATCCAGCGTACCGGCCATGAACCTGCAGAAACGATTGAGTTACCTGATAGAGTATCCTCATGGATGCGTGGAACAAACCACTTCATCCGTTTTTCCTCAGTTGGTATTGAATCAACTGACCGACCTGGATGATCAGAAGAAAGCACAGGTTGACAGGAATATAAAATCGGGTATTGCCAGGCTGCAGAACTTCCAGCGCCCTGATGGCGGCTTTGGTTACTGGCCGGGCGCCAGCCAAAGCGATGAATGGGGCACCAACTATGCGGGTCATTTTTTAGTGGAAGCACAAAATAATGGCTACCTGGTTAGTGATTACATGCTGCAAAGCTGGAAGAATTACCAGCGAGGCAAGGCAAACAACTGGCAACCATCCACTACTAATTTTTACGGAGGTGATCTTACACAGGCATACAGGCTGTATGGGCTTGCCCTGGCCAAAGCCCCTGAGCTGGGTGCTATGAACCGTTTAAAAGAATTCAAATATCTGTCCGCCGAAGCAAAATGGCGTTTGGCGGCAGCTTATAAACTGGCGGGCCAGGATAATACAGCCCTGGACCTTATCAGCGGGCTGCCAACCAGCTTTGAAGAAAGAAGTTCCCCGGGCATTACATTTGGTTCTGCACTGCGGGACCAGGCTATGATACTGGAAACACTCACCATCATGGGCCGTAAAGCAAAAGCTGCTGAATTATTGCCAACCATTGCAGCCAGGCTTTCGCAGGATTACTGGTACAGCACCCAAACAACTGCTTACGCTTTAATTGCCATTGCCAAATACTGTGGTAAAAATCCATCTGGTTCCAAGATCATTGTAAATGGTACGGTGGATAGTAAAAATGTGGACATCAATGCCGGTACTTCGGTAAGACAGCTACCGATCCTGTTTGCAAAAGGCAGCAGCAATATTGCAATAACCAATAAAGGCGGTAATACTTTATATGTACGACTGATCGTGCAGGGGCAGCCGCTGGCGGGCGACAGTATAAAAATTCCCGCTAATCCCGGCACCCTCGTTATGAATGTAAGTTACCTCAATCAAAACGGCGGTGCTATCGATATCAGCAAACTTACTCAGGGAAGCGATTTTGTAGCAAAAGTTACTATCACCAATCCCGGCAAACGTGGTTATTATTCCCAAATGGCCTTATCGCAGATATTCCCGAGCGGGTGGGAAATTCTAAACGCCCGGATGATGGACGGAGAAGGAGCTTTCAAATCTTCAGCCTCCACTTACCAGGATATCCGTGATGACCGGGTATATACCTATTTTGATATTGCACCCAATCAAACACATACATATTACATACAGCTCAACGCTTCCTATCTCGGCCGCTTCTTCCTGCCGGGTACTTATTGCGAGGCAATGTATGATAACAGCATTACAGCGGGAGTAAACGGAAGATGGGTGGAAGTTGTGAATCAATAGATTTTTATCATCTTACCAGCAACCAATGGTTGCTGGTAAGATTTTTTTACAGGCTTTAGTACTGCTATTTAACATCGTTGTGTCACTCACTTGTACGGCATATCTTTATGCAGCTTTAATTATGCTATTCTAAAATAACCTGGATACTACATCTCAAATATTATTTAAACTAAAAAACGCCGGTACTTCAGCCAAAATAAAACTGATCGTACTATTGGGCTTATTCGCCTGGTTCTGGCTTGCACTGCCTTCCACACTATTTCGTGCGCCAACCTGTTATGTAATTGAAGATAAGGATGGCAACCTGCTCAATGCCACTATTGCATCCGACGGGCAATGGCGGTTTCCTTTTAATAAAAATGTACCGCAGAAATTTATTGACTGTATCACCACTTTTGAAGACAGGCGCTTTTTCAAACACCCGGGCGTTGACCCTGTTGCTATTGGCCGGGCTGTTATCAAAAACATAAAGAACAAAGGCGTGGTGCAGGGCGGCAGCACCATCAGCATGCAGGTGATCAGGCTTTCCAATAAAGATGATAAGCGGAGTATCTGGAATAAAATAAAAGAAAGCATCATGGCGGTGCGGCTCGAATTATCCTATTCCAAAAAGGGCATTCTGGCCCTGTATGCCAGCAATGCACCTTTCGGAAGCAATGTTGTTGGACTGGATGCAGCTGCCTGGCGTTATTATGGCCGCAGCGCCGATAAATTAAGCTGGGGCGAAATGGCAGCATTGGCTGTATTACCCAACGCACCTGCACTGGTACACCCGGGAAAAAACAGGGACATTTTATTGAAAAAAAGAAATGCACTGCTGGACGCACTGCTCCAGGCGGGAAAAATAGATGAAGCATCTGCACGCTTGTCAAAACTGGAGCCTCTGCCGCAGGAGCCTTATCGCCTTCCTCAATATGCTTCGCACTTATTGCAGCGTTTTATCAGGGACAATAAAGAATGGAAGCAGGGAACAAAAATTAAAACAACGATTGACGGCGCTTTGCAAAGAAATGTGGCAACTATTTTACAGCAGCACCAGTCTGTGCTGAAAGGGAATGGCATCAACAATACCTGTGCACTGGTGCTCGATGTTGAAACCGGCAACACACTGGCTTATGTTGGTAATATTGCTGATGCAAACAACCGGGAAATGGAAGCTGATGTGGATGTTATTTCCTCTCCACGCAGTCCCGGGAGTACTTTAAAACCCTTGTTGTATGCCGCTTCACTCAGTGATGGGCTGATATTACCCAACTCACTGATCCCGGATATCCCAACCCAGATCGGCAGTTATGCTCCCAAGAATTTTGACCTCGGTTATGATGGCGCAGTACCTGCCGGCAGGGCATTATCACGAAGCCTGAATGTGCCTGCGGTAAAAATATTGCAGCAATATAAATACCAGCGCTTTTATGAAACATTGCAGCAATGCGGCATCACAACACTTAACAGGAATGCCGACTTTTATGGATTGAGTTTGATACTCGGTGGCTGCGAAGTAAGCATGTGGGACCTTGCCGCTGTGTATGCATCACTGGCACGCTCCCTGAATCATCAAACAAAAAATCATGGTAAGCTTGAAGCAACAGATTTTCACGGCCCGAAATATTGGACAACAGTGGGAGGATACAGTATCCCGGACCAGGAACAACGGGCAACCAGGAACATTCCCCTTGATGCGACTTCCATCTGGTTCACCTTTAATGCCATGCAGGAAGTGATGCGGCCGGGTGAGGAAGGTTTGTGGCAACAGTTTGCCTCTTCGCAAAAAATAGCCTGGAAAACAGGCACCAGCTTTGGCTTTCGCGACGGGTGGGCCATTGGTTTAACTCCCAAAAATGTGGTGGCGGTATGGGTGGGCAATACTGATGGTGAAGGAAGGCCCGGGCTGGTGGGTATACAAACCGCGGCTCCCATACTCTTTGATATATTCCGTATGCTGCCCAATGCTAAATGGTTTGAAAAACCTGTATACAATTATAGCTACATTCCTGTATGCAGGCAAAGCGGTTTCAGGGCCAATATAGATTGCCCCGATGTGGATACCCTCTTCATGCCGCCCAATGCCAACAGATCATCACTCTGCCCTTACCATAAGATCATTCACCTGGATGCCACTGGTATGTTCCGTGTAACAGAAGCCTGCGAATCCCCATCCGCTATGCAACACAGGAGCTGGTTTATTCTTACTCCGGCTATGGAATTCTATTATAAGCAGCGCAATATTGATTATATACCCCTGCCTCCATTTAAGCCCGGCTGTGAGTTTGCAGAAACAGGAAAATTAATGGAGATCATTTACCCGCAGGCTGATGCAAAAATTTATGTACCTCTGGAAATAAACGGAGAGCGGGGCAAAACTGTCTTCACCGCCGCACACCGCCGCAGTGGCGCCAAAATTTTCTGGAGCATCGATGATCAGTATGTTGGAACCACCCAAAATTTCCATCAGCTTGGATTAAACCCTTCGCCGGGAAAACACATACTAACCCTGGTGGATGAAAATGGTGTAAGTGTGAGCAGGGAGTTTGAGATATTAGAGAAAGAAAACCGCTGATCAGAACCGGCAAATTACAACCTGTGGATTTGTACATCCACTAAAATGATTATAAAAAATACTTACTTTTAATCTCTAAAATTTTAACTATGCCAATACGTATGGAAGATGATCCGCAGGATCAACAGGATTTTGATGACAGTAATACTTCGGGAGGTGGCGGAGGTGGTGGAATTGGCGGAGGCGGGTTGCTTAATTTTTTGCCTTTATTACTCACCTTATTCCGCGGGGGTGGCGGAGGAAAGAAAATAATATTGTTATTGGTTGCCGCAGCTGCAGCCTATTTTTTCTTTTTCAATAAAAGTGCGTCCTGCAGCGGAAGCAGTGCGGTTCAAAGCCTGTTCTCGCAAAGCGGATATAGTTTTAGTCCCGAGCAATTTAAAAAAGCCAATGTTTATGAAGCGCTGGCTGATGACAATACCAAGAACCCATTACCCGAAAGCGTATCGCTGCTAAAATTTGCACCAGACAGGCAAAACCAGGGCCAGCAGGGATCCTGTGTGGCATGGAGCAGTGTGTATGCTGCACGTACTATTGTGGAAGCAGCATCAACAGGGCAAACCGGTAACAGCACAGCTTACAGTCCGGCCTTTGTATACAACCAGATTGGCCTCGAAGGATGCCAGGGTGCTTATATTCAAAATGCCATGGAATTCATGAGCCAGCGGGGTGTGGTTTCTTACAATGATTTTCCATACGACGACCAGGATTGCAGCAGGCAGCCAACTGCTGCTCTGGAGCAAAAGGCAGCCCAGAATAAACTGCATGGCTTCACCCGGCTAACCGATGGTGAAAGTGTGCAGGGCATTAATGTTCGTGCTGTAAAAGAACATCTTGCCAAAGATGCTCCGGTAGTTATTGGCATGATGGTGGGCGGCTCTTTTATGCAGGGCATGATGGGAAAAGAAATGTGGGCGCCAACTGATGAAGACCGCACACAGGCCGGCTTTGGCGGACATGCCATGTGTGTGATCGGGTACGATGACCGCAAACAGGCTTTCCAGATCATGAACAGCTGGGGGCCTGAATGGGGCAAGAATGGTATTGGCTGGGTACGGTATGCCGACTTCAAGGAATTTGTGAGGGAAGCATATGGCGTGGACCCCATGCCAAAGCGGGGCGCTGCGGTAAATGTTGGTTTTGAAGCAGCTATTGGCCTGGTGAAGAACGAGGACAAGCAATACATTCCATTACGATTAAAAGGAGCCAATGTTTTTGAAACGGTGAACACGGTCGCTCCCGGAACTAAATTCAAAATGGAGATAAAGAATTCAACTGAGTGCAATATTTATATTTTTGGCCAGGAGACCGATGGAAGCAGCTATACACTGTTTCCTTATCCCTCCAAGGAAGATCCAACCAAAACCGCATTCTCACCCTATTGCGGTATAACCGGCTACCGTTTATTTCCACGCGGAAAAAGCCTGGTACCCGATAATGTGGGTAACAAAGATGTGTTTGCGATCGTAGTAACAAAGCAACCACTGGATTGGTATGCGGTAAACAATGCCATTACCAAAAGTCAGGGGGCCGATTACGGGGCAAAAGTAGCGGCGGCTTTGCAGCAAAATGCTGTAAACGGTGTGCAGTTTGCTGCCGGCAGCAACGGTACCATTAATTTTAAAGCAAACAGCAATGCAGTACTTTGTGTTGTTGAAGTTAAAAAGTAAAACATGAAAAAAATAATCATCCTGGCCTTATGTATCACAGCGTATACAGCCAAGGCACAAACAGAAGGCAATAAATTATACCATCCCGATGCGGATGCAACAAAGGATATTGCGGCAGCAATAAAAAAAGCAAAGGCCGAGCATAAATATGTATTGCTGCAGGGCGGTGGCAACTGGTGCAGCTGGTGTATTGAATTTGCCCGTTTTGCCAAAGCAGATCCCAAAATTGATTCGGTGATCAATGCAGGCTTTATCTGGTATCATTTGAATTACAGTAAAGAGAATGAGAACAAAGCGGTGTTTGCCAAATATGGTTATGCCCAGCGCTTTGGCTTTCCGGTGTTCATTATTTTGAATGAGAAGGGCGAACGCATCCACACACAAAACAGCGAATACCTTGAAGATGGAAAGAAAAGTTACGACCACAATAAGGTGCAAGCCTTTTTGGAAATGTGGAGCCCGAGGGCGCTGGCCCCGGAAATGTATGGCAAGTAGATATTGAAGATCCCATATCAAATACCGCATGAGTAACACAGCTGAATTCCTTCGCCTCATTAAGCATCCGTTCAAATTCAATTTGTTCATGCTATCCAAACTGCCCAGCGCTTTTTTTTGCGGGGTAAGGGTGATGGATGCGGATGAAAGCAAATGCGCTGTAAAAGTCCCTTACAAATGGCTTAGTCAAAACCCTTTCAAAAGCACTTATTTTGCCTGCCTGAGTATGGCTGCCGAAATGAGTACAGGCCTGCTTTGCATGATGCACCTACATAAGCGGCAACCTGCTGTAAGCATGCTGGTGGTAAAAATCGAAGGTAACTTCTTCAAAAAAGCAACAGGCATTACGGTATTTACCTGCGAAGACGGAAACGCAATAAAACGAACCATTGAAGATGCCGTTATCAGCAATGAAGGAAAGATCATCACCTCAAAGTCTTATGGCAGAAACAGCAATGGGGAAATTGTGGCAGAATTTGCTGTAACCTGGAGCTTTAAAGTTAAATCTAATATACCCTGATATAAGCTTACTATCCACCTATTTGTGTAAATTGCACATCCCTGGTAAAATAAAGAACTAATTGACCAGTTGAAAAAAGCTCAAAAAAGAACACTTTACAAGTCCCGAAGTGAATTCGGGATGCCGATTTAACATCGGCAAGTGCATGACGCCAATGAAGCTGAACAGAATTATAAATGCTTGTTTCAAAAAATTAAAATTTAATCTGCGATTAAATCCATCCGGTACGATCAGTTGAAACCGGAGTAAACATATTTTATGGCAAAAGACTTACGAAAGCAGGAAGCTTTAGACTATCATTCAAAAGGCCGGCCGGGTAAAATTGAGGTGATACCCACCAAGGAGGCCAAAACCCAAAGAGACCTTTCACTTGCATATTCGCCCGGGGTGGCGGAACCCTGCCTGGAAATAGCAGACAATCCCGAAGAAGTTTATAAGTACACTGCCAAGGGAAACCTGGTGGGAGTTATCAGTAATGGCACTGCTGTTTTGGGATTGGGCAATATTGGTCCCGAAGCCGGTAAACCGGTTATGGAAGGTAAGGGTGTATTGTTCAAAATATTTGCAGACATAGATGTATTTGATATTGAGATCAATGAAACCGATCCTGAAAAATTTGTGCAGATCGTTCAGGCGCTGGAGCCTACTTTTGGTGGCATCAACCTGGAAGACATCAAAGCACCGGAATGTTTTTATATTGAACAGGAACTGAAGAAGCGCTGCAAAATCCCCATCATGCATGATGACCAGCATGGTACCGCCATCATCAGCGCCGCTGCTTTGCTGAATGCACTTACCCTGCAAAAGAAGAAGATCGACAAAGTAAAATTTGTGGTGAATGGCGCCGGTGCTGCCGCTTTTGCCTGCATACAGCTGTACGAATCACTGGGTGCAAAACACAGCAATTTTATGGTATTTGACCGCAAAGGCATTTTGTACAAAGGAAGGGCCGATGTGGAAGAAATGAAATCCAAATTTTGTGTGGATGCAAAGTATAAGGATTATGATCTTGCCAAAGCCATGAAGGATGCCGATGTATTCATTGGCCTCAGTGTTGGCAATGTGGTTACTGCCGAAATGGTGAAAAGCATGGCACGCAACCCGATCGTTTTTGCCATGGCAAACCCAACCCCGGAGATCAGCTATGAGCTGGCTGTTTCATCCCGCAAGGATATTATTATGGCAACAGGCCGCAGTGATTATCCCAACCAGGTTAATAATGTACTGGGGTTCCCGTATATTTTCCGTGGCGCTTTGGATGTACGGTCCACCGCCATTAACGAAGCCATGAAACTTGCTGCCGTTAAGGCTTTGGCCGAACTGGCAAAGGCGCCGGTCCCGGATATTGTGAACCTGGCCTACAACGAAAAGACCATTACGTTTGGCCCTACCTATATTATTCCAAAACCTTTGGACCCCCGTTTATTGTCGACCGTAGCTCCTGCTGTTGCAAAGGCTGCTATGGAAAGCGGGGTAGCAAAATACCCTATAACAGATTGGGATAAATATGAAGAGAATCTGAACAGCCGCCTTGGTTTGGACAACCAGCTGAGCCGGGTGATTGGCAGCAAGGCACGTAAAGATCCGAAGCGTATTGTTTTTGCCGATGCTGAAAATATCAAAATATTAAAAGTGGCCCAGCTGGTAATGGAAGAGGGAGTGGCCTATCCCATATTACTGGGCAAACCCGACAAGATCAGAAAGCTGGCCGAGGAAAATGGTATCGACCTTGATGGCATGCCGATCATGAACCCTGCCGATGATGAACATGAAGACATAAGAAAGAAATTCGGTGACATGTTCTTTGAAAAAAGACAGCGCAAGGGTGTAAATAAATACGAAAGTTATAAGGCAATGAAAGACCGCAACCACTTTGGTTGTATGCTGATAGAGAACGGGGAAGCAGATGGTATGATCAGCGGGTTGAGCCGTAACTACCCGGATACGATCCGTCCTGCATTGCAAATTGTTGGTACCGAACCCGGCGTTAAAAAGATAGCCGGTATGTACATCATGTTTACCAAGCGGGGGCCTTTATTCCTGGCCGATACAACAGTAAATTTCAACCCAACCGCAGAAGAACTTGCAGAAATAACCCTGCTGGTTGCCAAGGAAGTAAAACTCTTTAACATCAAGCCACGGATTGCCATGCTGTCTTACTCCAACTTTGGAAGCAGCGATTCTCCTGAAGCCAACCTGGTTCGCAGGGCCAGGCAGATTGTAAAAGAAAAAGACCCTTCGCTGATATGCGATGGTGATGTACAGGGTATACTGGCTTTCAATAAAGAAATTTTAAGGGAGAACTATCCTTTCACCGAATTATTGAACGGCGATGTGAATACGCTTATATTCCCCAACCTGGCAGCAGGGAATATTGCTTACAACCTGTTACAGGAAGTGAGTGGCACCGACTCCATTGGCCCTATCCTGCTTGGATTGAACAAACCGGTACACGTTTTGCAGTTGGGCAGTTCTATACGTGCCATATTCAACATGGTACTGGTAGCAGTGGTAGACGCACAAACCAAATGCAAGACCGATACCAGGGAAGAGGTGAAAAAGAGCAAATGGTGGAAACGCAAAAGCCGCAACACACAGGATTCTTAATTTTGTATGATTTTTTAATGTACGATGTACGCCATACTTAAACAGGCTAAACTATTTTACTTTCGTACAGCTAACAAAGTACACCGAACATATTTTACGCATGCTTTTTTTTAATCACTTTGGCCGATACATCCTGATGCTGAAAGGCATGTTTACCCGCCCCGAGAACATGCGTATGTATTGGAAAGAGCTGATGCACCAATGCGTTGAAATCGGTATTGGTTCATTGGGTATTGTGATTATCATTTCTGTATTCATGGGTGCAGTAAGTGCTGTACAAACTTCCTACCAGCTGGTGAGTCCGCTTATACCGGCCACCACCATTGCACAAATTGTGCGTGATACGGTAATCCTCGAATTTGCCCCTACGGTTGTTTGTATTGTACTGGCAGGTGTGGTGGGCAGCAAGATCGCCAGTGAACTGGGCAACATGCGTGTAAGCGAACAGATCGATGCACTGGAGATCATGGGTATCAATACCAAGTCGTACCTGATAATGCCCAAGATAGCGGCCTGTTTAATTACCATTCCCATGCTGGTGGTATTATCGATGGTATTGGGGATCATTGGCGGCAGACTGGCAGGAACAGCTACCAATATCATTTCTGCAGACACCTATGATATGGGATTACTCATGAATTTTGTGCCCTACAATGTATTCTTTGCACTGGTGAAAGCCTATACTTTTTCTTTCATCATCAGCTCCATTCCTTCCTACTATGGTTACTATGTGAAGGGGGGCGCATTGGAAATTGGACGGAGCAGTACCAAAAGCGTGGTGGTAAGTTGTGTGATGATCTTATTTGCGGACTATGTGCTTGCCGCATTACTGCTGAACAAGTAATTAATTGAATGATCGAGTTTAAGAACATAAAGAAACAGTTTGACGATAAGGTAGTACTTAACGACGTTAGCCATGTTATGGAAACTGGTAAGTGCAACCTCATCATCGGATCGAGCGGAAGCGGTAAAACGGTGCTTCAAAAATGCCTGGTGGGTTTATTTGAGCCTGACGAAGGCCAGATCATCTATGACGGAGTAAGCTTTACCGATATGACCATTGATGAAAGAAAAGAACTGCGCCAGCAGATTGGAATGCTTTTCCAGGGATCAGCCCTGTTCGATAGTATGAATGTGGAACAAAACATCATGTTCCCGCTAGACATGTTTACATCAAAATCCTTCAGTGAGAAATTAAAACGGGTGAACGAAGTGCTGGAAAGGGTGAACCTAAAAGACGTGAACAAAAAATACCCGGCCGAACTGAGTGGTGGTATGAAAAAAAGGGTGGGTATTGCCAGGGCGGTAGTGCTGAATCCCAAATACCTCTTTTGCGATGAGCCGAACTCCGGTCTGGACCCCCAGACTTCCATGGTGATCGATAAACTGATCTTTGATATCACCCGGGAGTTCAATATGACGACTGTTATTAATACACACGACATGAACAGTGTAATGGAAATTGGTGAAAATATCCTTTACATGTACCAGGGAAAAAATGAATGGACGGGTAATAAGAATGATATCATCTTCTCTAAAAATGAACGCCTCAATAACTTCATATTCGCATCGGAATTTTTGCAGGATGCCAAAGACATGCGCATGCTGGAAGCCAAAGGAAAGATCAGCGATGACAGGAATATGGACCAGTTACTAAACGGGGACAAACTGGTGTAGCCTGTCCCCGTGTTGATCATCACTTTATTTTCTTTATAAAATAAACCTGAAACCAAGTCCCAGGTTATCGAGGAAAGTTGTGTTCAGGCTGGTATTGAATCTAAAAGAGTTTTGTTTATAATCTGAAGACGGAGTGGCCGCTGATGTACGGCTCTCCCTGAAATAACTTACCCCCGCCAGCTCGGGAATAGAAAGTTCCACATGCAATTTCTTGTAAAGACGGTATGATATGCCCGGTGTAAGATACAATTCGCCTCCCGACCTGGTAAAACTTGTTTTGTTATTGGATGGAAGGTCAGTATCGGTTTGCTTGCCGCCCGTATAGCCGGTATTTAATTGCCCAAACAAATAAAAATCCTTTGCCAGCTTCTTATACTGCCTGTAAAACACGCCAAACTTGTAATTATCTCCCCGGCTGTTTAAGTAAACCGTACCGTTCGTATTATTGGTGTAATCGTAGTTAAAATTGCCGTAGGATGCGTAGACACCAATGGCTTTATTTTCCTTTACAGTCAATCCTGCCGCCACGTTGTAAAAACCCGACCTGTATTTAACATCCCGTTGCGTATTTATAAACTGGCTGTTGCTGCCTGTAAAGGAAAGCTGGCCGCCAATGAGCAGGGCGCCTTTTTTAATCTGGGCAGATACGGTTAAACTTGCCACAATGGCGATAACTGAGAGTAGAAATGTTTTTTTCATAAAGTTTTTGTTTTAGCATTCAAAGGTAGAAGGGCAATAGAAAAACCCTGTTAAAGCGGTTCTAAATAACATTTTTGAAAATGTTAATTGATGTTCCCTATTGTGGCTAAGGTCATACCTGTTAGAGCCTAAAATTCTGCTCAAAATATCCGTTTCGTCAATCAGCACTTCTCCCCTATCTTTGCGGCAATTCTTAATTCCTAATAACTAATTCCTATTTCAAAATGGCTGTTTTAGTAAATAAAGATTCCAAAATTATTGTGCAGGGATTTACCGGTACAGAAGGTACTTTTCATGCCACACAAATGATCGAATACGGTAGTAATGTGGTTGGTGGTGTTACGCCGGGCAAGGGCGGTTCATTGCACCTTGATAAACCTGTTTTTAACACGGTAGCTGATGCCGTAAAAAGCACCGGCGCCAATGTAAGTATCATTTTTGTGCCTCCCGCATTTGCTGCGGATGCAGTGATGGAAGCAGCCGATGCAGGCATTGCCCTGGTGGTTTGTATCACCGAAGGCATTCCCGTACAGGATATGGTGAAGGTGAAAAATTACCTGGCAGGAAAACAAACCAGGCTCATCGGGCCAAACTGCCCCGGGGTAATTACTGCGGAGGAATGCAAAGTGGGTATCATGCCGGGCTTTATTTTTAAGAAAGGAAGGATCGGTATCGTATCAAAATCGGGTACACTTACCTACGAAGCGGCCGACCAGGTTGCAAAAGCAGGATTGGGTATTTCAACAGCGATTGGTATTGGCGGCGACCCTATTATTGGCACTACCACCAAGGAAGCAGTTGAACTATTTATGAATGACGCTGATACCGATGCCATTGTAATGATCGGTGAAATTGGCGGTGGCATGGAAGCAGAAGCCGCTCGCTATATACAGTCTACCGGTAATAAAAAGCCGGTAGTAGGTTTTATCGCTGGTCAAACGGCCCCTCCCGGACGCCGCATGGGCCATGCAGGTGCCATCGTTGGCGGTGCGGATGATACAGCTGCAGCAAAAATGAAGATCATGGCTGAATGTGGTATCCACGTAGTGGCAAGTCCTGCCGATATTGGCAAGACCATTGCTGAAGTGATGAAGGGGTGAGGTTGTAAGTAATAAGTTATAAGTAATAAGTTATAAGGGGAGCCCGGCAAATGCCGGGCTTTTTGTTGTTCGTTTATGCACAAAAAACCGGGGTTTTCGCCCCGGCCCGGCCTGCGCCAGCAGGCCAAAGTATAGCCATGAAAGTTTAGCCTGTTATTTACGGTTACTGATATAATTCAGCAAAGCGTCTTTATTACTGCTGAAAGCAAAAGCATCCCCGACCAGTATATAGTTTCCCTTATCCAGCGTGTAATCATAAGCGAATTTGGCCAGTGCCAGTTTGCTGTCATCAAAAGAAAAAAGGTTTACCAGTTCCTTTACCTGCACCGCATTAAAATAGTTGGTGCTCACCACCTGTTTGGCCATTTTTAAGCGGGTTTCGTCAAAAGCCTCTTTACGGATCGTTTCCTTCAACTGGTCGAAACTGGCTTTATCAATTGCCCGCCTGTTGTAGTTATCATAATACTGATCGTTGTTGTCCACGCCCCAGTCATCATCTTCTTCATAATAATTTCCGCTGATCATCTGCTCGTCAACAAACGCTTTGCCAAAACGGTTAATGGTGATATCAACATGGTACTGAGGTTTAACGAAGACCATATTGCTGTATATCAACTGGTACCCATTATTACGGTTATTGCTGTAATAGCCATTGCGGCCGGCACCAATCCTGAATATCTTGACCGAGTGGTTCCCATTCTTAAGATTAGTGATCACTATGTCCCGGCCATTGGAAGCATATTTCATTCCGTCCACCATAACCCTGAGATCGGCATTACCAACTGCCGATATGGTGAGCTTTGACTGTGCAAAGAGAATGACTGATAAAAGTAAAGCTGTTGAAAGGGTAAAAAATTTTTTCATAAATGTTTAAGGTTTTATAAACGTACTGTTTTCAAACGCCATGCCATCAGCTGCAGTTGCAAACCTAAAGAAAAGTTAAAGAAAAATAATCGGGCCGGAATTTGTGCAAAGCAACTTAACCTTACATCTCTGCTTATGCAAATGATTTTAATCACAGGGGATACAACTCATCCATAACAAATTGTATCTTGTATTTAAATATCCGATTATGTTTATAAAGAAAATAATGCTGGTTATATTGTTAGTAACCGGCACATCAATAACCCTTATGAGCCAGATAAGAAACGATTACGCTGCCAACTGGAAAAAAGTTGAAGCCTTTGAAAAGAAAGGTCTGACCAAATCTGCCCTGCAGGAAGTATTGGTAATTTATAACATGGCCATCAAAGATGGCAATGATGCACAGCAGATCAGGAGCTGCATGTACCAGATCAAATACCGTAACATGGTGGAAGAAGACAGCCGTGAAAACAATATCTTCTTTGTGGATACCCTGATCGTCAAAGCCACAGGGCCAGCTAAAAATATACTGCAGAGTATGCAGGCTGAAATGTTCTGGCAATACCTGCAAAATAATCGCTGGAAATTTTATGACCGCACCAAATTGCTGGAAGAGAAAAGTAAGGATATTACTACCTGGAGCATAGATAAGCTTTATGCCACCATTGCCGCAATGTACCAGGCATCGCTGCAAAACGATGCAGTTTTGAAATCTGCCAGGCTTGAAGAACTGGATGCCATCATCATCAAAGGGGAGAACACCCGGCAGCTGCGCCCAACCTTATATGATTTCCTTGCACACCGGGCACTGGAATTTTTTATGAACGATGAGGACGGGGTTACCAAACCCGCTTACCAGTTCAAAATAGATAATGCAATGGCATTTGCCGCAGCCCCTGATTTTGTAAAAGCATCTTTTACAACCAAGGACAACACTTCCCTGCAATACAAGGCATTACTTATCTTCCGGGACCTGCTGAAATTTCATTTATCAGATGCAAACCCGGATGCACTGATCGATGCAGATCTTATCAGGCTGAATTTTGTAAACCAAAATGCCGTTATTGAAAACAAGGAAAAATTATTTGAAGAAGCATTGCTGGCCATTGAACAGAAATTTCCTGCAAACCCGGCTATTGCACAAGCCATGTTTTTAAGAGGGAGCATTTATTACAACAGGGGCCAGGAATTTAAACCCTTTATCAAGACAGAGAACCAATACGAAATTAAAAGGGCCAAAGAACTATTTGAGACCATATATACCAGGTTCCCTAAATCAGAAGGAGGCGTGAATGCCAAAAACACTATCCTGCAAATTGAACAACCTTTTTTAAATATGGAGACAGAGCAGGTGAATGTGCCCCTGCAGCCATTTCGCAGCCTGGTGAAGTACAAAAATATAAAAACACTTTACCTGCGTGTGGTAAAAACAAGCCGGGAAGAATTAAAGAACTTAGACAGGCGGGAGTATGAAAAACTCTGGAAAGCTTATACTGACATGAAACCGGTAAAAAGCTGGAGCATCAGCCTGCCCGACCTGCAGGATTACCAGGAACACAGTGTGGAAATAAAGACCGATGCACTTCCCAACGGTGTTTATCTGATACTGGCCAGTATTGATCCTTCTTTTTCGCTCAGCAAAAACATCATTGCCAGGCAGCAAACCTATGTGAGTAATATCAGCTGCATACATACCAACAACAACGATTATTATGTGATTGACCGTGATAACGGACAACCCCTTGCCAATGCACAGGTACAGTTATGGGAGCAAAAATACAATTACACCAAAAATAATTATGAGGATATTAAAGCCGAGAAATACAGTACCGATAAGAATGGATTTTTCAAACTGAAAGAAAGCAAGGAATACCGGAACTTTTTTATGCAGGTAAATTATGGTACCGACGAGTTGTTCACAGGCGAAAACATATCAACCTATAATTACAACAGCTACGAAACGCCTGCAGCAGAAAAACATAGTTTTTTGTTTACTGACCGTTCTATCTACAGGCCGGGCCAAACAGTTTATTTCAAAGGCATTGTTACCTCCAAAGAAAAAGAAGCAGCCAAAAGTGGCGTTGTTCCCAACTTTAAAACCACCATACAATTAAAGGATGCCAACAGCCAAAAAGCAGCAGAGTTAACTGTTACCACGAATGAATACGGCAGTTATAATGGCACATTCAAACTGCCTGAAGGGTTGATGAACGGAAATTTCAGCCTGTATGATATGGAAACCAAATCATCGATAAATTTTAGTGTGGAAGAGTACAAACGCCCGAAGTTTTTCACTGAGATACAAAAACCCAAAGGCACTTATCGTATCAATGATAGTATTGAGGTAACCGGAGTTGCCAAAGCTTATGCAGGAAACAATATAGATGGCGCCAAAGTAAGTTACCGGGTGGTACGTAAAGTTCGTTATCCCATCTGGTGGGAATGGGGATATTACAAAAGCTACTATGGTGGCAACCGTGATGAAACCGAAATTACCAATGGCATAACCACTACCGATGCCAGGGGTGAGTTCAGGGTAAAATTTAAAGCCATACCTGATGAGTCGGTGAATAAAAAGGATCAGCCTGTCTTTTATTTCGAAGTAAGTGCCGATATAACTGATATCAATGGTGAAACCAGAAGCGGCAATACGTCAGTGGCAGTTGCCTACCAGGCCATTCAACTGAATATAAGCATGCCGGATGCATTACCGGCAGACAGCCTGAAAAACCTGGTCATTTCGTCAAAGAACCTCAATGATATTTTTGAAAAGGCAAAAGTGAATGTTACGATCACCAAAGTTCAATCACCCGCAAAAGTTTACCGGGAAAGGTATTGGGATATGCCCGATCAGTTCATCATGAGCAGGAACGAATACGAGGGATATTTCCCTTATGACATTTATAAGGATGAAGACCGGAAAGACAAATGGCCGCTGGGAGAAAAAGTGTCTGACATAACTGACAGTACTTCGGAAAATTCAAAATTCAAAATTCAAAATCCTCCTGCCGGCCAGGCAGCTTCAAAATATCCGGCAGGCTGGTATAAGATTGTTGCCACCACAAAAGACAAATATGGTGAACTGGTAAAGGCTGAGAAATATATTCAGCTTACCGGCAATAATGCCGGCGAAAAAATTTATGATGCTGTAAAAGTAGATGCAATCAAAGCAAATGCTGAACCGGGTGAGGAGATCAAATACAATATCGCCACTGGCTTTGATAATATCTGGCTTATTCATTCGCTAAGCAAAATGGATAAGAGCAATACATTCACTTATAAAACAGTCACAGGCAATCAGTCTGCGCAATTTGCAATAGCTGTGGGCGAACAAGACCGGGGCGGTATGGCCATGAGCTATGCATTTGTAAAACATAACCGGGTTTACAAGGGCAACCTGGGCTTTAGCATTCCCTGGAGTAATAAGGACCTGAACATTAGCTATGAAACCTTCCGCGACAAACTGTTGCCCGGCGCCACTGAAAAATGGAAAGTGAAAATTACCGGCAACAAAGGAGAAAAAGTTGCTGCTGAAATGCTTGCTGCTATGTATGATGCAAGCCTTGATCAGTTTAAGCCGCATGGCTGGCAAAGGCCCGATATATGGCCGGGTTTGTACAATACTATTTACTGGAATGAGAATGGATTTACAAAAATCAGTTCGGATGAGTTTAATAAAATGGAGTATGAATATTTAACTGCAGCAGCTAAGTCTTATGATCAGCTTTTAAGTTTCTACGAGTATGGTGGAGGATATTATAGAGGAGGTATGGTGATGAGAAGTGCAAATGCAACTCCCCCGCCACCACCCGCTCCAGGAGTGCTTTCTGAAGATGCCGTAATTTCTGTAAAAACTGTAAAAAAAGAAGTGGAAGTTAAACAAGTAAAATTCACACCTCCAAAAATTGTGAAGGATGAAGAAGTTAGTGCAGATTCTGCGGTAACCAGCAAAGAACAAGTGGCAACTAGCAACGGTCCTTCAGTTCAGGTCCGCAAAAACTTCAACGAAACCGCCTTCTTCTTCCCGGAGCTGAAAACAGATGCCAATGGCAATGTGGAATTTAGTTTTACCATGCCCGAAGCGCTTACAAAATGGAAACTGCTGACACTTGCGCACACCAAAGATGCAGCCAGTGGCTACAGTGAAAACTCAACTGTTACACAAAAACCCCTGATGGTGCAGCCCAATGCGCCCCGCTTCATGCGTGAGGGGGATAATATGGAATTCAGTGCAAAAATTGTGAACCTCAGTGAGAAAGAAGTTGCCGGTATTGCCACATTGGAATTACTGGATGCAGCCACTAATAAACCGGTTGATGGCTGGTTCAAGAATGTTTTTCCTAACCAGTATTTCACCATTGCAGCCGGACAAAGCCAGGCGGTGAAATTCCCGATGGAAATTCCCTTCAATTTCAATTCGGCCATGACTTACCGCATCGTGGCCAAAGCCGGTGAATTTTCTGACGGAGAAGAAATGGCCATTCCTGTTTTAACCAACCGCATGCTGGTAACCGAAACCATGCCCATCAACCTGCGCAATCAAAACACAAAGGCTTTCAGGTTCGACAAATTACTGAACAGCGGCAGCAGCAAAACAATCAGCAACCATGCTTTAACGGTGGAATATACCAGCAACCCGGCCTGGTATGCCGTACAGGCCCTGCCCTATTTAATGGAGTATCCTTATGAGTGTGCCGAGCAAACCTTCAACCGCTATTATGCAAATACACTTGCGGGCTATATCAGCAACAGCACTCCCAAAATAAAAGCGGTTTTTGAAAAATGGAAAACAACTGACACGGCAGCACTGCTCTCGAATTTGCAAAAGAATGAAGAATTGAAAGCTGCTTTACTGCAGGAAACCCCCTGGGTGCTGGAGGCGCAAAACGAAGCACAGCAAAAAAAGAACATCGCCCTGCTGTTTGATATGGTGCGCATGAGCAGTGAACAAAACAAGGCCTTCGGCAAACTAAAAGAAATGCAAAGCAGTAATGGCGGCCTGGTTTGGTTCAAAGGCGGGCCCGATGACAGGTATATAACCCAGTACATCGCAACCGGTATTGGTCATTTAAGAAAACTGAATGCCTTAACCGGCGATAATTATCAAAATATCAAAACGATCATTGATAATGCGATCCCTTACCTGGATAAAAAAATAAAAGAAGATTACGACAACCTGATCAAATACAAGGCAAAACTAAAAGACAATCATTTGGGCAGCTTCCAGGTACAGTATTTATACATGCGCAGTTTCTTCCCCGAATATAAAGTGGCGGCAACTTCGCAAAAAGCAGTTGATTACTATACCGGCCAGGCAAAAAAATACTGGCTAAGCAACAGTAAATACATGCAGGCCATGATAGCCCTGGCTTTGTACCGAAGCAATGATGCAGCCACCCCTAAAGCCATCATCAGGTCATTAAAAGAAAATGCGATCAGCAAAGAAGAGATGGGCATGTACTGGAAAGAATGGACAACCGGCGGTTATTACTGGTACCAGGCACCCATTGAAAGCCAGGCCATGATGATAGAAGCATTCGCCGACATAGACAAAAACAATAATACCGTTGATGACCTGAAGACCTGGTTGCTGAAGCAAAAGCAAACCCAGAACTGGAAAACAACCAAAGCCACTGCTGAAGCTTGTTATGCATTACTGCTGGGCGGCAACAACTGGCTGGCTGAAGAAAAAGAAGTTACCATCTCTCTCGGCAACACAATCATTAAAAGTACAGATGATGCAACCGAAGCCGGCACCGGTTATTTCAAAAAAAGATTGGAGAGCAAAGATGTAAAACCAGCTATGGGCAATATCACCGTTAGCATTACCCAATCAGCAAATCAACAAATCAACACATCAACTTCCTGGGGAGCTGTTTACTGGCAATACTTCGAAGACCTGGACAAGATAACCCCTGCCGAAACACCGCTCAAACTGGTGAAGAAATTATTCATTGAAAAAAACACCGAAAAAGGTCCGGTGCTGGTGGCGCTGGAAGATGGCGCACAACTCAAAGTGGGCGATAAGATTAAAGTACGCATAGAATTAAAAGTTGACCGTGACATGGAATATGTACACATGAAAGATATGCGTGCCGCCTGCATGGAACCGGTGAATGTACTGAGTGAATATAAATACCAGGGCGGACTGGGCTATTACGAGAGCACTAAAGATGCCAGTACCAATTTCTTCTTCAGCTGGCTTGCCCGTGGCAGTTATGTTTTTGAATACCCCATGTTTGTAACACATGCCGGTAATTTCAGCAATGGCATCACCACCATACAATGTATGTATGCCCCTGAATTTAGTAGTCATAGCGAAGGAATCCGGGTTACCGTAGAATAGAAATTTTACAGGTGACAGCTTTTTAAAAGCTGTCACCTGTTTCATTGGAATAAAAAAACCGCTTATAGCGGTTTTTGGTTTTTTAGGTTGTTGGATCTTTGGATATTAATGGTTACGCATGCTCTTCTTTAATGAATGTTCCGCTAGCGCTAAAAGTGGTTTCCCACTGTACCCCGTTGCGGGTAAAATGAGCTTTCCAGTCACCATTGCTGGTAAGTTTCCATTCCCAAACATTGTCATTAGGGTTCCTGGTCCTGAAAGCAGTCAATACCACCTGGGGCACTGCAGCGCTGGTGCAGGTAACATGGTGTTCTGTTTCGTGGCCGCTGTTATCGTAACTGGATGAATGACGCTGGCCGCCATGGTTGAATTCAGCCTGGAAACTGCTGCTGCTTTTATGCCATTCCACTTCGGTTGCCCCGGCAAAATTGGCTGTAAAAGTAGCAACCACTGCCGCAGGAACAGCAGATTGCGGAATTACAGTTATTGCTTCAGGAACGGTGGACGAAGTGCCCGGATCAGCCTTTTGGCAGGATGCAAGGGAAATTAAAATGATTGCCAGTAATGCGCCTAATGTCTTTTTCATAAACTATTTTTTTAAAGGTTAAACATGCTTGTTATAGATATTGGTAACAGCAGGTTTTAAAAATGTAACCGGTGTTAAGGCTTTTTTTATTTTTTTTAGCCGGTTATCTTTTACAGCTACCCGGCCATCCCGGCCGGGTAATTATTTTATGCTTAAATTGTAAACAGGTTAAAATAATTTTGTTAAAATGGTTACAAAAAATATTTCGTCACTTACTATTAATTGGGTACCGGATGCATATTGAGGGCAACTACAGCGATGAGGAACTGATCAGGGATCTGAGAACAAATACGGTTACAGACAAACTGATAGCTTATTTATACAGGACACACTTTACTGCCTTAAGTATTTATATTCAGCAAAACCAGGGCAGCAGGCAGGATGCTGAGGATATTTTTCAGGAAGTGATCGTGGCATTTATTGAGTTGGTGCAAAAAGACAAATTCAGGGGAGAATCGAGCATAAAGACCTTTTTATTTGCCATTAACAGGAATATGTGGATGAACGAACTGAAGAGAAGGAGCCGGGCAGCGGTAAGGGAACAAAAATTTGAAACGGCCAGAGAGCTGGTAGCGGAAGACAGCAGTCATACCATCACAGCACTGGAAGCCCGCAGGCAGATAATGGACGTTATGGATAAACTAGGTGATGTTTGCAAGAAAATATTATTGGCTTTTTATTACGAGAACCAGTCAATGAAAGAAATTGTACAAACCATGAGTTACGATAATGAACAGGTACTGAGGAATAAAAAGCATAAATGCCTGAAGACACTGGAACAAATATTAACCGCCGACCCGGTTTTGGCAAAAACCTTAAAAAACGCTTTACAACATGAGCAATGATCAATCACAGACCGAAAAGCTTATCGATTATTTAGATGATCATATGGACAGTGCTGAAAAAGCCATGTTTCAAACAGAACTGGCAACAAATGAAGCCATGCAAAAAGAACTCGGCGATCTTTTATTGGCCAGGGACCTGGTAAAAAATCACGGGCTGGCAAGCCAGGTGGCAAGTGTTCACCAAAAAATGATGGCCGAAACAGATACCGTTCCCAATAAACCCATTGCAGCTGTAAGGCCTTTATATGCCCGGGTAATGAAATATGCAGCA
Organism: Ferruginibacter sp.; assembly: GCA_044226725.1. Classification (GTDB taxonomy): domain Bacteria; phylum Bacteroidota; class Bacteroidia; order Chitinophagales; family Chitinophagaceae; genus Ferruginibacter. The sequence goes on from JBGAGM010000002.1 coordinate 278,630, forward strand.
GTTGCCATTTTGCTGCTGGGGCTATTCTCTTTGTACCAGTACTTTGACTTATCATCTGATAAACTTTATAACGAACAGTATAATGCCTATACCCTCACCACTTTCCGGGGAGATGAAACAATATCAGTGATAGAGAAGGCATACACTGAAAAAAGATACGATGAAGTGATCAGCAATTACCAAAAGTTGCAGCAGGCCACCATAAAAGAAACCTTTATTGCAGGCCAGGCCTGGCTGGCCAGGGAGAATTATACGGCAGCAGCAGGCGCATTTAAAACTGTAATTGCAAAGAACGATTCAGCCCATACCGGCATATTGCTGGATGACGCTGAGTACTACCTGGCCCTCACTTATTTAAAGAACAACGAACCCGGGCAGGCTTTGGATATCTTCAAAAAAATTCAGGATAACAAACAACATCTCTACAACAGTAAAGTAAGCAGCTGGTTCTTAAAAAAGCTCCGGGTTCTCAGCTGGAAGAAGCGTTAGAAAAAGCATCAAATCTTTTGGCGCTTACCACGGTACCTGCGCCATAAAAATATTCCCAATACCAAAAATGTAACCCCCGGTAGCCAGTATAAAAGCTGGCTATTATTTTTATATACCGCTTCCGTATCGCCCACTAAAATTATATTGGCCCAAAAGCCCGGGGTTTTAAATCCTGCATCCACTTCACTGCTGTTCAAATAAGCAAGCTTGGCCTGCTGCAAAGCCTCGTCCTTAGCCAGGCCCCGTTGCAAATTGGCATGCAGTTCCTGCATGATGAAGGCGGTGGCTTTATCCCCGGCTTTCCACAAGGATGTGATCACACTGGGGCAGCCTGCATAGGAAAATGCCCTTGATAAGCTCATGACCCCCTCTCCCTTTATCAAACGCCCCCGGCCTGTTTCGCAGGCGCTTAAAACCACCAGGGATGTTTTTGAGAGGTTCAGGTTGTATATCTCCGGTTCATACAATTTACTTTCCATGCCTCTTCCCTTTTGAGGGTAAAAGGCAATGTAGGATTGCACAGGATTGCTGTCATTTGCATTGGCATGGGTGGCCAGGTGTATGATACCATAATTTTCAGCATACTTAATAAAATTGGCCTTGGTTGCAGCGGTATCCGTAAGCACTTTGCCTTTCAGTTTTTCAACTTCAGGCAGCGATGCCGTCAGCTGGCTGAATTCACCATCAGTAGTTTTTCCGGTAAACGGAGCGAATGACAATACCTGCTCATCCGGATCAGCCTCTTTGCCTTTGCTAAGAAAGGAAGCTGAATAATTATAACTGATCGCAAAGTCCTTTAACAGCAAATTTCCGGTGGCAGTATTTTCCAGCACTTCAAAAGGGATATACTGCAGTTCGTTGTGCGGAATGATGACCAGGTGTTTTTTGTTTTCCACTTTGGCATACACGGGTTTTATCAGCTGTGTAAAAAGTTGCCTGGCTATGTTCTGCGATTGTATCTTATCATAGCTGTCGCCATCCGGTTCAAGCAGGCTTCTTAAAGCAATGATCCCCGACCGGAGACCGGTATCTGCAGTTGAACGGCTGTATATGATATCGTCTGAACTGATAACAAAACTGATCAGTGCCTGCCTGGTAAAATAAAAACTCAGCAGCGCCGTGTTCTTTCCAATAAAATCATCCTGCAGCTGTTTTACCGACAGGCTGCTGTTGTTATACCGCAACAGGTTGTACCTGGGGTTCTCGTTTAATTTTTCCTGCACTTTGGATAATTTGATCTCCAGGTTACTGATCTGTTGCTGTGCCTGCCCCATCGCCATGCTGTCTGTTGCAGCTGCTGCCTGCAGGGTCAGCCGTGCAATGGTTGCTTTTATATTGTGTTCTTCGTGCAGCAGTTCCTGCGGTATACCTGGTATCTGTTCTATTTGCAATTGCTGCCTGTTAACCTGCAGCACCGATGCCTTACTGGTTTCGCTGAATACAAAAGCCTGCTGCAGGTATTCCTTTTTATGGGTTATTTCATAAGCCGATATGGCTGTTTCAACAGCAGCAGCATAAGTGCCTTCCACATTTTCTTTCAGGAACAGGCGTGCCTCATCAGTATCTAAAAACCTTTCAACATACTGGGCCAGGCTAAAGGCTGCCTGGTAGGCATCCAGTGCTGCTGACAGCATAGCTGCATTTTTTTGTTTGAAGTACAAAGTTTTAAACGCAGTGGCTTTTGCCACCAGGCTGTTGAATAAATTGAAGGAAGAATGCAGCCCGTTGAATTGGGCCGGGTTTTTCAAAATATCAGTTTCAAAAAAATCAGGGTCAAGCTGTATCACTGATTGCTGGTAATATTGTAAGGCCTCCTGCACATGGTCCCTTGCCATTTCCCAATCGCCATAATATTTAAGTGCCAGCCCCTGCGTAATATTCTTTTGCCGGCCGTTTATTTTTTTGTTTTCAGCCAGGGCGCTGTCCAAGTAAAATTTAGCCGCTTCTGTTTTCCCCAGGCCGGTATTGATGCGGGCCAGGTCTACCAGCTTAAGCTGATGATTATATTCGAGCCGCTCCAGGTATTGCAGCGCTTTAGCATAATCGCCCTTCTCCAGGTAAATATTGCCGATATTATGAAGCACCAATGGCCGGGTGGCAGTTTGGTATTGCAGCAGGCTTTCATAAATCTCCATGGCCCTGTCATATTCCCTCAGTTTTACAAAAGCCGATGCCAGGTTCGATTTATACTGTACCAGGAAGTCAGTATAGCCATCAGAACCGGCATTAAGCAGACTTACCGACTTATTGAAATAATTGATGCTTTGGCGGTAATTGCCTGTTTGATAATACAGGGCGCCCACCTTATTGTAAAGCCGCTCCAGTTCGGGCATATGCGCATAGCGGTTGGCTATCTGCTCGGCCTGTTTAAAATAGTACAGGGCCGAGTCGTAATTGTTGAGTGTGTAATAAGAAGCCCCGGCAAAAAGTATGGGTTGAAAGAAAAGCGAATCGGGCAAACCGGCAGTATTCCTTAATCCAATGGCCCGGGTAAAACTGCCAATAGCCAGGGAGTCTTTTGTAGCAGCCTGGTAAAGGATACCGCATTTAAAATAACACTCCGCCAAAACGGAAGCCTGTAATGGTTCTTTTACCAGCAAGGCGATCAGTTTTTGATAATTAACCAGTGCAAGGCTGTCGGTGGATGCGGTAGGGTTATCGGCATTGTAATACTGCTCTGCGGCAGCGTAAACGGATTGCCAGCCGGAAGAACGGTTTTGCTGGCCGCAAAGTACCAGCAGGATAAATAAATAAAATAGCAGAAAAATGCCGGCTGATTTTTTCATAGTAAACCTGTGCTATAAAGATAACACATGTTTACACTAATCTGCTGCAGCTACTATTGTTTGAGAATCACCACACAGGGCGGCCTTCTGCCCTTGCCCGAGTTACTGTTCTGTACAATATTGCCACCGGTAAAACCCTGTATGGGCGTGTTATTGGCGTCATTGAAGTTATTGATAACTGTGCCATTTCGTCCATTCAGCAGGTCCCAAACCTGCTGGCTCACATCACTCAGTTTGTTGAAGTAGAATATTTTGAACTTTATTTTATTGCCACCCTTGCCGCTGCGGTCGTTCAGCCTGAAATTAAGGGTGAATTCTTTATTAGATCCGTTCGTGGGTATTGCCCCAAAAACACCATTGCGAACAGTTTGTGCCAGGTTGATCTTTGCATTGCTGAGGTTGAGGGAACAGCCATCGCCATTGCAGCCCCCTCCCTCATCAAAAACAGAACCCTGGGTAGCATCGGGCAGCACATTTCCTATTGCCGCATTATATACCGGCCTGATGATAGAATCCAGGGTGGTGAGGTTATAAACCCCGTCTAAAAAATTGATACCGCCAATGGTGATAAGGGTTGAATCTTTTATCAATCCGTCTGCCGACCGGTAATACACCCGGTATTTGATGCCGGTCTCACTTTCGTGGATATTGATGGCGCCGGTGCTGGCATCCATTTGCAGCCCTTCCGGGAAGGCAGTGTAAATACCCGTTCTGGGTGTTAGCGGATTAACGATCTGTGTGCTGGAAGTTTCTCCCTGCGGGTACAGCACCGAATCGGCATAGGCCAGTTTATACACTGCCGGGGTACTGCCTGTACCACTGTCTGATTTGCCGCAGCCGGCAAATAAAATGGTGCCCGCCAGCAACAGCAGACTGAACACCCCCTGTAATTTTCCTGTACCGATCTTTTTCATCTGATAAAGTATTTGTAAACGCCGGCACCTGTTTTGTAACCTGCCGGCCGATTTTTTATTGTTAAATGACAAATATAAATACAAAGTTAGCGAATCCTTTTTCCCGTATACATGACGTCCGTCAGGCAGGTTTTGCTGCTTACAGCTTACCAACCACTCATCAGGCTAATAAATACGCAGATAAACGGTTCATTTGAGGACTTAGTAAAAGAATTAGTTACTCTCAAAACTCCAACCAAAAAGAAGTAGTACAAACTTCAAAAGTGAATTAAAGCCTTAGTGCTACCTTAGCGAATAAATATTACGCAATGGATAATTTAGAATGGGAAACAAAATATGCAACTTATTACAAGGACAGTAAAGGTAATAAAGTAATGTTCGATCCTTACATAAGAAAAGATGTAGGCTCTATGTGTTGGGAAAGGTCAGACGGTCAAAGAATTGGAGGTGAATATAAAACCCGTATAAGTGGCAAAGACTTTTATATTGGTTGGGGGAATAAAGAATATTTATTTAGAGCCACTGCAGTGGGCTTTGACTTGCTCGGCAGTGAGTCCGTATGTTATAGTTTTACTAAGATTGCTTAAAGATTCTTCTTTTTTAACTTCTTTAAGATAGGTTAAAGGCAATTTGCCAGTGTTTAAAAATTCACCAAAAATATCAACAGGACAATCTTCTTTAATTAGGTAATACTTAGCAGTATTATTTTCCATTAACACTCATTACTAAATGGGGTTAATCCAATACCTTGTGTCCCATCTTCCAACAATAATAATTGTCCCGCAGGGTGATTAGATGCCACTCATCACACATACTTTACCATTTGGCAAAATAAAAAATCCATTCCTACCGGATTATATTGCGCAGCAATATCCGCCCCTATACCTTTATGTCTCAATAATAAATGGAGCCTCGCTCCCATGACAAATGTACCAACTCATTGCTGCACCCCTCTTTAACTTTCGCCAGAGAGTAAAGCCGCCGGCAGTTTTCCACAATTAATTTACAGCAAGGATTTATTAACAGGTTCTTTAATAATTATCAGTAGCTTGATGATCATTTATTACCCTGTATAATGAACAGGCGTAGCGGGCCTTCGGGTGGAGTGTACGCCGGCTTTAACCAAAACAAAAACTAAAACCCTACAAAATGGAGAATTTTCTGACTAATTACTGGTGGATACTGGTAATTCTTTTATCACTTGTTTTTTACAAGTTCATCCTGCGCTTCCTGTTTGGTATGGTCATCGTACCCGAAGACAGGATCGGACTGGTTACCAAAAAATTCGTGCTTTTTGGCGCCAACCGTTCTTTGCCCGATGGTAAGATCATCGCTACCAAAGGCGAAGCAGGTTTCCAGGGCAAAACCCTGGCACCCGGTTTATACTGGGGCATGTGGCCCTGGCAATACGGGGTTACCATGCAGCAATTCCTGGTAATACCCGAAGGCAATATCGGCCTCGTGCTGGCCAATGATGGCGCCGAAATACCCACCGGCTCTATTCTTGGCCGCAAGGTAGACAGCGATAACTTCCAGGATGCCGTGGCATTTTTGAACAATGGCGGACAAAAAGGCCGCCAGACAGCATACATCACTGCTGGTACTTATCGCATCAACACCTATGCATTTACAGTTACCGTTAGCCCGATGATCATCATTCACGAGAACATGGTGGGCATCGTAACCAGCCTGGACGGGCAGCCCATCGAAAGCGGCCAGATTGCAGGTAAATTCATTGAAGGGCATAATAATTTCCAGGACTTCGATATGTTCCTGAAGAACAATGGTAACCGTGGTTTGCAGCCTTCCATCATACTGGCAGGTAGTTACAATATAAACCCCTGGGCTATCCAGATCGAGGAAGTTCCCATGACTGATGTGCCCATTGGCCATGTAGGTGTGGTCATCAGCTATATCGGCCAGGATGGGCAGGACCTTACCGGCGAAAGCTTCAAGCACGGCAATATTGTGGCCAAGGGAAACCGCGGCGTATGGATGGAGCCCTATGGCCCCGGTAAATACCCCATCAACAAATACACCATGAAAGTAGAACTGGTGCCCACCACTAACCTGGTGCTTAACTGGGCCAATGCAAGAAGTGAATCGCACCAGCTGGATAAGAACCTGAGCACCATCACCGTTCGTTCGCAGGATGGTTTCCCGTTCAACCTCGACGTGAGCCAGATCATACACATACCTGCCAACGAAGCGCCCAAAGTAATTGCACGCTTCGGCAGCATGAACAACCTGGTGAGCCAGGTACTGGAACCTACCATCGGTAACTACTTCCGTAACTCAGCGCAGGACAGTGATGTGATCTCCTTCCTGAGCACCCGTAAAGAAAGACAGATCGCTGCCAAGGAGCATATTAAAAATGTGCTGGACGAATACAACGTGAATGCAGTTGATACGCTGATAGGCGATATCGTTCCGCCTGAATCACTGATGAAAACCCTTACCGACCGTAAGCTGGCACAGGAAGAAGAAAAGACCTACACCACGCAAAGACTGGCACAGGAAAAACGCCAGGGTATGGAAAAGGAAACGGCTATTGCCGATATGCAGAAGGAAATTGTAAAAGCACAGCAGAGCGTGGAGATTGCCCAGCGCACGGCCGATGCCACCGTTAAAAAAGCGGAAGGTGATGCTAATAGTTTAAAACTGCAGGTGGATGCGGAAGCCACCGCCACCAAAATGCGTGCAAACGCTGAAGCAGAAGCTACAAAAATGCGTGCAGGCGCCCAGGCCGAAGCCACCAAGCTGAATGCCAGCGCCGATGCAGAGAAGATCAGCAAGACCGGTTTGGCCGAAGCGGAAAAGATCATGGCGATTGGTAAATCAACTGCTGAAGCTTACGAGCTGCAGGTGAAGGCCATGGGCGGCGATAACTTCACCCGTTACAAAATAACCGAAGAGATCGCCAAAGGCAATATCAAGATAATCCCCGACATCCTCATCGGCGGCGGCAACGGCACCGAAGGCGGTATCAACGGTTTACTCGGAATGAAGCTGATGGAGATGATGGATACAAAGAAAAACGATAAGCCGCAAGCGGATTGATAAACCCCGACAGTGGTTAAAAATCTTAAAAGTCCCTTCGGGGGCTTTTTTGTTTTGTACCGGGCGATAGAAATGTTATTAGGCTTCATTGGCGTTATGCACATGCCGATGTTAAATCGGCATCCGGAATTCACTTCGGGACTTGTGCGGCGGAGCTATGCCGGAGTTTTATTGAAGTGGATTTTTTCTGAACAAGTATTGAGATTGGCTTACAGGATTAATTTGATTATATTTAAAATTACAAACATCCTCAGATGGAATTTTTTAAAAAAATCTTCTTCAAAAAGCAAATTGAATGTGTCCTTTCATCTGACTTTGACTTAAAAGTTAAAAAAGCAATTAAACTCCTGGGCGAAAAGGAGGACTTATACCAGGATAATGATGCAATCAAATTTTTAACAGATAATAATATTGAACAAAAGGAAGCAACGGAAATTGTGATATTCTTGCCCATTGCCTTTATTCGCCATTTGCTTACAGTAGTTAAATGGGATGACACATATATCGAGCTTACAAATGAAAACAAAACAGTAGAAAAAAAATTCTTCGATACTCAATCGTATAAAATAATCTGGAAAGTGACAGAGGAATATTTTGCCAACTCTCCTAATAATGAAACAATAATAAGAATTGGAGGAAGAAGTGCGGAATTTAATGTGATTAATCCGTTTCTAAATAATAATCCAAATGCGAAACTTGAAGAAATAAAATTATCAAAAACTGTGATCATCCGCTAAATTGCTTCCGGCGCTGCCAAGTGTTTTCATGAACTTGTTAGCAGTGACAGCTTTTAAAAAGCTGTCACTGTTGTACCAAAATCAGTATAGGTAAAATAAAGAGCAGGTATGTATTATACAAAAAGTGGTAAAAGATGAAAACAATAATTACAATATTTCTTATTTGCTTTAATTCTTTTGCATTTTGCCAAACAGGAAAAGTAAAGATTGGTATCACAATTACTGATACTGTTAAACCCTATTTCCTGGATATTTTTGCCTGGAGAGAAAAGAAAATTGTTTCTAAAATAACCGTAATTCAAGATGGAGTTTACTTAATAAAAGACCTTCCGGAAGGATACTATAAATTCGAATTCCATTCGTTTGAGTCTCGCTCAAGAATACTTTATATAGATAGTGTAAAAGTCTTCAATGATTCCACCACAGTTTTAAAAGTTATTTACCCGGGGCCGTGCAAATTTATTTATACACAAGGTTTGGCGCCTGAATGTCCATACAATCATACCGACAAAATAGTCAGGATATTGTATGGTTACCCTACAAAAAAAATGATGAAAAAAGCAAAAAAAGGCCTCATATTTTTAGGCGGCTGCACTATTTCCGATTGTGATCCCCGATATTATTGTACACTCCACAAAATAGAAATATAGCTTTCTTGTAAATAACTCAATACCTCACAAACCAAAGTTTAGCCCTACAGCATTATTCTGTTATAAATCTAATACAACCACTCTCTCCTATCCAGCAAACTGTTTTGAAGTATGGGCCTCGGTAACAGCAAGGAAGTAAAATACCAGGGGCGCATTCAGCATCAGTTAAAAATTGCGATGGGTATCCTTTAAACTAAAAGCAGTCACTATTAAAAATACCAGAGGCAACTTAAATCCTTGAACTGCCCCCATCAGGGAACTGAAATAAAACCTATCAGGCCTGCCGCCATGCCTCGCAAGACCTTATAGGTTTTAAATGAAGCCCCGAAGCCAGGCAACGCCTTATATTTTTCTTTCTTTTCTTTTTTTTGATAAAACAAGAAAAAAACTGCCGGCAGGCAGGTCTTCAATACAAACTGGCGCACTTACCGTTTTGGCAGGCCCGGCTGTAAGGTTGACAGGCCCTCCTACCTAAAGGGGGTAGGAGGGCCTATCAAAAAGGTAGGCGGGCCTATCAAATAGGTAGGCGGGCCTAGCAAAAAGGTAGGCGGGCCTATCAAATAGGTAGGCGTGCCTAGCAAATAGGTAGGCGGGCCTATCAAATAGGTAGGCGGGCCTATCAAATAGGTAGGCGTGCCTAGCAAAAAGGTAGGCGTGCCTATCTACAGGGGTAGGCGTGCCTAGCTATAAGGGTAGGCGGGCCTAGCTAAAAGGTAGGCGGGCCTACCTACAGGGGTAGGCGTGCCTATCAAATAGGTAGGCGTGCCTAGCAAAAAGGTAGGCGTGCCTATCTACAGGGGTAGGCGTGCCTATCAAATAGGTAGGCGTGCCTAGCAAAAAGGTAGGCGTGCCTATCTACAGGGGTAGGCGTGCCTATCAAAAAGGTAGGCGGGCCTATCTACAGGGGTAGGCGTGCCTATCAAAAAGGTAGGCGGGCCTGGCTAAAAGGTAGGGGGGCCTGGCCAAAGGCGGTTGCCCTATGGTTTGGCCGGGAATACCCCGGCCTTTGGCTGGCAATCCTGTAAACAGGCAAGGCGGGGCTTGCTTTTTTCGCTGACTGGTATACCCGCAATCCGCAACCCGGGGCTTTTCCTTTCCCGAACAGGCTTATATTTGCAATCCGTAAATAAAAAACCAAAAAAACAACAATGTACAGAACTCACACCTGTGGCGAATTAAGAGTTACCGATATCAATAAAGAAGTTACCCTGGCCGGCTGGGTGCAAACCGTTCGCAAATTCGGCAGCATTACTTTTGTTGACCTGCGTGACCGCTACGGTATTACCCAGCTGTTATTTTCAGAGAACCTGAATGCACAACTGGATGCCAACCCGCCGGGCCGTGAATTTGTACTGCAGGTAAATGGCAAAGTAAACGAGCGCAGCAGCAAGAATGCCAATATCCCCACCGGTGAAATTGAGATACTGGTGAGCGATTTTACAATACTGAACAAATCGGCCGTGCCGCCCTTTACCATACAGGATGATACCGATGGCGGCGAAGACCTCCGCATGAAATACCGCTTCCTGGACCTGAGAAGGAATGCCGTGAGAAAGAACCTGGAACTGCGCTACCAGGTAAACCGCAGCGCCCGGAACTACCTGCACGAAAATAATTTCATGGATATTGAAACGCCCTTCCTCATCAAAAGCACCCCGGAAGGCGCCCGGGATTTTGTGGTTCCGTCAAGAATGAACCCGGGCCAGTTTTATGCCCTGCCCCAAAGTCCGCAAACATTCAAACAACTGCTGATGGTGAGCGGCTACGACCGTTATTACCAGATCGTTAAATGTTTCAGGGATGAAGACCTCCGTGCCGACCGCCAGCCCGAGTTTACGCAGATAGACTGTGAAATGTGTTTTGTGGAGCAGGAAGATATCCTCAATATGTTTGAAGGGTTGGTAAAACGAATTTTTAAAGATGTAAAAGGCATCGATTATACCGAAAAAGTGGAACGCATGACCTGGGAAGATGCGATGTGGCGTTACGGAAACGACAAACCGGATATTCGTTTCGACATCAGCATACTGAATCTGAAAAAACCTGCCAGTGTTTTTGTTGGCAAGCAGGATGCAGCACACTTAATAAACGGCGCCGACTTTAAAGTTTTTGACGAAGCCGAAACCGTGCTGGCCATTGCCGCACCGGGCTGTGCTGAATACACCCGCAAGCAAACAGATGAGCTCACCGAATGGGTGAAGCGCCCGCAGATTGGCATGAAGGGACTGGTGTTCATTAAATGTAATGCCGATGGTACTTACAAAAGCAGCGTAGATAAATTTTACAGCGAAGAAAGATTAAAAGCCATTGCGGATGCTGCTAATGCAAAACCTGGTGACCTTATTTTAATACTGGCCGGTTCGGAGGAACGCACCCGCAAAGCCATCAGCGACCTGCGCATGTATATGGCCACACAGCTGGGACTGCGCAAACCCGATGAATTCAAATTATTGTGGGTGCTCGATTTCCCCTTGTTTGAATTTGCACTGGAAGACCAGGATGGTGGCGGTGCAGGCCGTTGGGTGGCCAGGCACCATCCCTTCACCAGTCCTAAGCCAGGTGATATAGACATGATGATCAACAATTCGCCCAAGGTTGAAAACCCGGATAAGTACCTTGAACATCCTTATGCCAATATCAAAGCCAATGCATATGATATGATCCTGAATGGCAACGAGCTTGGCGGTGGTTCTATCCGTATATATCAAAGAGAATTACAGGAGAAGATGTTTGCGGCCCTGGGCATGGATGCTGAAGAACAACAACACAAATTCGGTTTTCTGCTGGGTGCATTTGAATACGGAGCACCACCACATGGTGGCCTTGCCTTTGGCTTCGACAGGCTTTGCGCTATTTTGGGTGGCAGCGAAAGCATTCGTGATTTTATCGCCTTCCCTAAAAATAACAGTGGCCGCGATGTAATGCTGGATGCCCCGAGTGAGGTTGCAGAGAAGCAATTGAACGAGTTGCAGATAAAGCTGGATTTGAAAGCGTAAGATGCTGATGGCGCTGATCAGTCAAGATTAATATAGATTTTTATTAACTTTATGTAAACGAAACTTATGGTTATTGAAATCCCCAAAGGCACTTCCCCGGAAAAAATAAAAGGGCTTCTTAAAAAGAGAACCGGCAGGCGTGCCAAAAAAAACATCGATGCTTTTTTTGGAAAACTTCCAAAGATTGAAGATGGTTTAGCTTATCAAAAAAAAGTACGCAGTGAATGGAAATAATCTTTTGTTAGATACTAATATTATTATTTATGCTTTGAAAGGCTTGGCTTATGTCAAGCCTTATTTTAGTTCAAATCCTTTCATATCGGTTATAACTGAAATGGAAATCCTCGGCGTAAAAGAAATTACTGAAGATGAACTAAGTTACAGAGAAGCGGCAATTGAATTTTGCAGCGTTATCCCGTTTACAAATAAAATCAAAACCAGGGCCATATCAATAAAAAGACAAATTAAGATCCCCCTGCCCGATGCTATTATTGCCGCAACAGCTATTGAAGAAGGCCTGACTTTGGTAACTGCCGACAAAGGATTTAAAAGAATAAAAGAATTACAACTCATTTTAATAGAAGTATAATTATGACTTCTCTTCCCCCACTCGCCGAACGCCTTCGCCCTGCCACCCTGGATGAGCTGGCTGGCCAGCAGCACCTTACCGGCAAGGGAAGCATATTACGCACAGCCATTGAACATGGCAAGATACCCAGCATGATCTTATGGGGCCCGCCGGGGGTGGGCAAAACCACCATTGCCAATATCATTGCACAAACATTACAGGTTCCGTTTTATACGCTCAGCGCCATTTCATCCGGCGTTAAAGAAGTAAGGGAAGTAATTGAACTGGCAAAGAAACAAAGCAATGCCATCCTGTTCATTGATGAGATACACCGCTTCAATAAAGGCCAGCAGGATGCTTTGCTGGGCGCTGTTGAAAAAGGCATCATTACCTTGATTGGCGCCACTACCGAAAACCCATCCTTTGAAGTGAACAGCGCCTTGCTGAGCCGCAGCCAGGTATATATTTTAAAAGCGCTGGATGAAAAAGACCTGGTTGCTTTGCTGCAACATGCCATCCAAAATGACGAGGTACTGAAAACAAAAAAGATAGAACTAAAAGAAACCGAAGCGCTTATTAATATCTCCGGTGGCGATGCCAGAAAGTTATTGAATTTGTTAGAACTGGTTACGGATGTGTTAGGCGATAAAGCTGTGATTACCGACCAGGCTGTGATGGAAATTGCACAACAGCGTATTGCCTTGTATGATAAAAAAGGCGAACAGCATTACGATATCATTTCAGCCTTCATCAAATCCATCCGCGGCAGCGACCCTAATGCCGCAGTGTATTACCTGGCCAGGATGATCGAAGGCGGCGAAGATGTAAAATTCATTGCCCGCCGTATGCTGATACTGGCCAGCGAAGATATTGGCAATGCAAACCCAAATGCCTTGTTATTGGCCAACGCTGCTTTTGACGCAGTGAATAAGATTGGTTACCCCGAATCGCAGCTCATTCTTTCTCAATGTGCTATTTATTTGGCCAGCAGCGCCAAAAGCAATGCCGCCACTACCGCCATTGGTGCAGCCATGGGTGCTGTGAAAGCGCATGGCGATTTGCCCGTTCCTTTACACATACGCAATGCACCCACCAAACTGATGAAGAAAGAAGGCTATGGAAAAGGGTACGAGTACTCACACAACTACGAGAACAATTTTTCTCCGCAGGAATATCTGCCGGATGCCATCAAAGGAACCACCTTCTTTGAACCCGGCAACAATGCAAGGGAGGAAGAACTTCGAAAATTCTTAAAGATGTTGTGGAAAGATAAGTACGGGTATTAAAGATTCTTTTGTATGACCAGGCCGATAGAGGTGACCACATATTTATCCACCTGCAATTTCAAATGTATCTTCTGCTGGTGTGGTTCAGTATCCACCATAAAGTCTTCGGGCAAACCACCTGTTGAAAAGTCCAGTTCCTCCACCCAATGCCCGTCGTTCCTCAATTCCTGCACAATGAATTCCATATCCCGCTGCCGGTATATTACTGTATCATTATTTTCCTGGGTCAGGTCATTGCTTGAAACATTGTATTCTGTTGTATGTACCGCCCAGCCACCGGGTTTTAATGTACGCAGCTGGTTCTTTAAAAACTGGAAACCTTTTTCCAATGTACCCAGGTGTTCAAACGAGCAGCTGCTCCAGTTAAAATCAAAACCGGCCAGGTCTGCCGGAATATCATTCATATCCACAGCCCGGTAACTCACCCTTCTGTTAAATTCATCAGGAGGGCAAATATTTCTTGTATTCAGCGATGCTGTACCAAAGCAAAGCTGGTTGCCGTTATCCCAGCCTTTTTCGATCCCTTTTTCAGGAAAAATGTCTGTGGCAAGAATATTCACCCCATATTTGGCAAACATAGCGGGCAGCGGCTCGGTGCCAACGGCAAATACAAGCCCGTTCATGTCTTTAGCAATACAGCCACGCTCCCACAAAGCCTGCATGATATAAACAAACTCCCATTGCTTACGGTGAAAATTGGGTTGTTCATCCAGTTCATTGCACCAGCGCCTGAACCAGCTTGTTTTAAAATCCATGGCCTTGCACAGTTCGGATCTTCTTTTACCAAAATCGTACTGCAAATTTTGATTCCATTTTCTTTCAGCTATTGCCATAACAGGATGTTGTTATTATAATGAGCGGTAAACCTGCAGGTATTCACGGGCCTTTTCTTCCCAGTTAAAATCTTTGCCCCGGTTGATTATTTTTTGTGCCATTCCATTTCGGGCATACAGGTTCATGCCGTCTTTATAAACCTGTTGCATATGCCCGCTGCTAAAATCTTCAAAGTAAAAAGCAACGTCCCCGCCTATTTCAGGCAATGAGGTTCTTTTTGCCAGGAACAGGGGTTTACCAAAAGCCATCGCTTCCACCACGGGCGCCCCAAAGCCTTCTGCAAGGGATGGCAGCAGGAATGCGGTACAGTGCTGCAGGTACCAGGCCTTATCCGCTTCGGATACCGGACCAAGGATATGCAGCCTGTCTGCTACCCCCGCTTTTACAGCAGCCTGCTTCATTTGTTTTACATAATCTGCATCGTCCAGTTTTCCTGCAACCACCAGCTCAAGGCCTTCATCGTTCAGTAAAGGTATTAAAGTGTGAAAGTTCTTCTTTTGATTAACATATCCCATCGTAAATAAAAATGGTCGGCAAGGCTGGTAACCGGCTGGTTTCACCGGGGGCTTATGCACATGGTGCGTGCCATTATGAATTACATACACCGGCCTGCTTCCCACTTCCAGGTTTTCAAGCACATCTTTTTTACAATGGTTCGAAATGCATACGATGGCGTTGCTGCGATCGATCAGTTGCTGGGTCTTTTGCAAACTGTGCTTTTGTTCTTTTGCCGATTTTCCCTCATGCAGGCAATTGAGGTCGTGTATGGTAAGCAGTGTCTTTATCTTTTTGCCGGGTTCGGGTATTACCCTGCCCGATTGAAAAGGGGCATGCCAGATATCACAATCCCACAGAAATGGTTTGATAAATTTACCATGCCATTTTTTTTCAACAACAGAACTTGCTTCCCTGCCGAAGGAATATCTTTCTGCCGCAGGCACATAAAAACTCATCTCGTCTATTCCTTCTTTATCGAGCAGCCGCTTTACATAAGTGCCCAGGTTCAGGCAATAATGGTAAAGACCCGAATCGGGAAAACGCATAAGGTCACAGTCCAGGAAAATTTTAGCCATAGCAGTTTGTACAGAGAATGAATGCAGCCATAATCATACCAACAATATGAAATGCTTGCTGATACAGGTATTTCCGGCAATATATTTCTTATTATTTTCCGAAAATGTTTTATGCATCAACTTAGTAGATTATTTTGCATAATTTTTGTGTTTAATAAGGCAGCTAAAAATACTGAAAGCCGGTCTTTGGCCAAAGAAACTAATTTTATCATTTCTGCTTTTAACCCCCGACATATGGTGAACCGGATTGTATTTGATTGTGAAAGGATGAAATATGAGAACACTGGTTTGTACCATTACTGTCTCAACCTGGGCAACCACCTGGATAAATTTACTGATCCCGGCAAAAGAGAGGAGCTGCATTATTATTGCCCCTATGGTATGGAGCACCTGCTGGGCAGCCGGGGTAAGCATATTATCCAAACCGAGCTGCATAAATTCAAAATGCCATGCCTCAGAAATTTTTCGGTTTGGCATGCCACTTACCAGGATAGTTATTACCTGCCATTCAGCAATCAGCGCATCAGGGTGGTATTATCAGTACATGATCTGAACTTCATGTATGACCCTGCCAAATCTGCCTTTAAAAAAGAACGGAACCTCAGGCGCCTGCAAAAGCTGGTAAACCGCGCCGATGTGATCATCTGTATCAGTGAGTACGCAAGAAATGATTTGCAATTTTACTGCGATGTGCAGGGCAAACCGGTGCATGTAATCCATAATGGAACCAACACACTTACCACCCCGCAGTTATTAAAGCAGTCTTATAAACCGCAACGGCCGTTTTTGTTTACCCTGGGTACCATATTGCCGAAGAAGAATTTTCACAGCCTGCTGCCCCTGGTACAACACCGCGATGACCTGGAACTGGTAATTGCCGGGCGGATAGATGACACAGGTTATTACCAGGCCATACTGGATACTGCTGCCGCCATGGGCCTGTCAAAAAAGATAAAGCTGGTGGGCCCCGTTTCAGAATCCGAAAAATCCTGGTATTTCAACCATTGCCAGGCTTTCGTGTTTCCTTCTGTTGCCGAGGGCTTCGGGCTTCCTGTTACCGAAGCCATGTCTGTTGGTAAACCATTATTTTTATCCAATAAAACAGCACTGCCCGAAATAGGGGGCGATGTGGCTTTTTACTTTGATAATTTTAATGCCGATCACATGCAGCAAACTTTTACAACCGGAATGAAACTGTATAAACTGTTTAATATGCAGGATAAGATCATAGAGAAGGGCAAAGCATACAACTGGGATATTGCAGCACAGGAATACTGGAAAATCTATCGCTCATTAATTTAATCCCGGTCAATGAAAACTTATCACAGACTACTGAAATTTGCAAAGCCTTACGGGAAATTTGTGGTTCCCTTCTTTGGGTTTACCCTCATAGCTGTTTTTTTCAGCATTTTCCAGTTTGCCCTCATCATCCCGCTGCTCAATTTTTTATTTGACAGCCAGACTGCCGAGAGTATGCAACGCTATGCAAGCGCCCCGTCCTTTTCATTTTCTGCTTCCTATTTTAAAGAGCTTTTTTATTACCGGGTGTACCACCTTAAAACATTAAACCCGGTATATGCTTTATACTTCATTGCTGCCCTGATCGTGCTATCGGTTGTGCTTACCAATGTGTTCAGGTATTTTGCACAACGCAGTATGGTTAGTGCCCGCACTTTGCTGGTGAAGAAATTACGGGAAGCTATTTTTGAAAAGATAAACTACCTGCACATGGGGTATTTTACCAAAGAAAAAAAAGGCGACCTGTTGTCGAGAATGAATTCGGATGTATTTGAAATTGAAGCTGTGGCGGCCAACTCCCTGGAGGTTTTATTTAAAGAGCCTTACATCATGATCGGGTATTTTATTGCATTGTTTGCCATTTCGGTAAAACTTACCTTGTTTACCCTGCTCATAATTCCGATCTCTGCTGTTGCTATTGCCACGGTTACCAAAAGGCTGCGCAAAGAAGCTTCGGAAATGCAATCATCTGTTGGCCGCCTGCTTACCATTATTGATGAAACCCTGATGGGCATGCGTATTATCCGGTCCTTTAATGCCACAGACTTTATTATCAAAAGGTTCAGCCGCGAAAATGATTTTTACCGAAAAGCCAGCTTGCAGGGTTTTAAGAGGAGGGAACTGGCTCCTATTTTTTCTGAAGTGTCTGGTGTAATTGTGGTGGCATGCATCCTGATCTATGGCGGCTCCATGATCTTACAAAACAAAAATGGCAATCCTTCCGGATTACAGGCCAGCGAATTCATTGCTTTTATTGCCATTTTCTCACAGGTCATTCGTCCGGCAAAGGCGATGGTGGTGGCACTGGCCAATATACAGCGTGGAGAAGCCTCAGGCCAAAGGATACTCGAAGTACTGGATACCAAAATAGACGTTGCCGACCAGGCGGGCGCTGTTGCAATGACTTCATTTGATGCTTTGGTGGAATTCAGGGATGTCTGTTTTAGTTATTCGGAAAAACCGGTTTTGACCAATATCTGCTTTACCATCGAAAAAGGAAAGACCATTGCACTGGTAGGGCCTTCAGGCGTTGGAAAATCAACCATTGCAGACCTGCTGCCCAGGTTTTATGATGTAAGCAGCGGCTGCATTCAAATTGATGGAAAAGATATCCGGAGTTATACCATGGAATCTTTAAGAAGCCACATGAGTTTTGTAACACAGGACATCATACTGTTCAATGATACCATTTTCAACAACATTGCACTGGGCAGGCCGGATGCCAGCATGGAGGAAGTAATCAGGGCAGCAAAAATTGCCAATGCCCATGACTTTATTATGGATACAGAGCATGGGTATGAAACCAATATCGGCGACAGGGGCATTCGCTTATCAGGGGGACAGCGCCAGCGCATCAGCATTGCACGTGCGGTATTTAAAAACCCGGCCATTTTAATCTTAGATGAAGCCACATCGGCGCTCGATACCGAATCGGAAAAATCGGTGCAGGAAGCGCTCAATAACCTGATGGAAGGAAGAACAACACTGGTAATCGCCCATCGTTTAAGTACCATTAAAGAAGCGGACGAGATTTTAATCCTGCAGGATGGCCGTATTGTTGAACGGGGCAATCATTTTAACCTTATTGAAAAGGAAGAGAGCATTTACAAACGGCTTACCCAAATGCAAAAAATTGCCTGAGCCCGATTAAAAAACGATACGATTATATTCCTTACTTTTAATTATTAAATCAGTTATATGAAATTAAAAAACCTTTTTCCTGTTTCAGTTTTACTGGTCGTATTGTTCACAGCCTGCGGCAAAGGAGATGATGACCTGGGCGGAGGTCCGGCGCCAACACCGGTGGCTGCCCAAACCACGCTGAATGTTGCCTATGGCACCGACCCGCTGCAAAAAATGGATATCTACCTGCCGGCCAACAGAACCACCACCACTACCAAAGTGATCATTATGATTCATGGCGGGGCGTGGATTGGCGGCGACAAAAATGATTTTAGCGCAAATCTGGACACCCTGAAAAAACGCCTGGCTGACTATGCCATCTTCAATATTAACTATCGGCTGGCAGCCCCTCCTTCCACCAATGTTTTCCCAACACAGGAAAATGATGTTAAAGCCGCTATTGATTTTATTTATGCCAACAGGGCCACATACCTCGTAAGCGATAAATTTGTACTGATGGGCGCCAGCGCCGGTGGCCATCTTTCCCTGCTGCAGGCTTATAAATACCAAACACCCAAGATCAAGGCCGTGGTGGATTATTGCGGCCCTACCGATATGGCAGCTATGTACACTGATTATGCATCTAACCCCCCGGGCCAACTGGGCATCATGGCACTAATGAGTGGTACACCGGCAACCAATGCCGCTTTGTATAACTCATCCAGTCCGCTTACTTATGCAACTACAGCCAATGCATGCCCTACCATTATTTTCCAGGGTACAGCAGACCTTATTGTAAATGCCAATACACAGTCTGTGGCACTCAGGAACAAACTAACCACCGCCACAGTTGCCAATCAATATTATTCATACACGGGGCTGGGGCATGTTGACAGTTGGACGGCATCTACATTTACCGATACTTATAATAAAATAGAAGCTTTTCTGTCGGCTTACGTTCCTTAATATTATTTCATGGCTATTAAATATGTACATCCTGTCATCCGGCAGGATGTTTTTTTTGGTTATTTTGCAAAAATGCTAAAACACTTTACCATTGCCTGCATCATTTGCCTCTCTGTCTGCCTGCCGGCACAGGCACAAACAGCAAATGTTCCAACTGCACCATACACTACTAAAGAGTCCCGGGCCCGGGAATATAGAAACCTAATCGACAACAGCATCAATAAGAACCTGCTGCTAAATTTAACAGACAGCACAGAAGAGAACTGGCAAACTGCTTTTGACGCCATGGAATTACTGAACTACAGAACAGCATTTATTGATGCCCGGATACGCACCGTGATGGATTCCCTGTCTTATCGCAGTGTGCCTTTTCAAACAGCCTTGCTGCAATTGATCTACCCGTTGTATTTAAAAGACTTTGTGCCCCAGGTTGCTGCTCTCGCAAATAAAACAACTGATCCCAGGCTTTTTGCGATGTGTTGCGAATACCTTTTTGCCAATGGCAAATCAGCTGTTTACAAAAACTCAGTCCTGAAAAGAATGGACGAGATGCAGCTGAGTTCCGGCATGGTAACCGAGATACCTTTTTTTACAGTATTGAAAAGCAAAGTCTCCCTCAGCGCTTTAAAAATGCCGCCTGCCCGGGATCTGCTGGCGCCATCCTTTTTGCCAAACGAAATGGTGGTATATAGTTTTCAGCGGAAGAACAGGAATTACCCCGGCCTGGTAATGGTAAGAAGCCGGGATGGCAATTTTATTAAAGATGCCGGTGGCAATTATTTTAATGTTCCGCAACTGGCACGCAGCTGCACCAATATGCCGGGCTATCTCAGCAACGGAAATACACCGCAGGGTATCTTTAAAATATTTGGCTTCGCAGTTTCGCTGGGAAGTTTTATTGGCCCCACCACCAATATACAAATGGTGCTGCCTTACGAACGATCAACAGATGTTAGTGACAGCGTTACCCGGTCGCTGGGTGATAATTACCGTTTTCTGCTTCCTGTTTCCTGGAAAAATTATTATCCGTTTTTTGAAGCCTATTATGCAGGCAAAGCCGGCCGGTCGGAGATCATTGCGCATGGCACTACGGTGAACCCGGCCTATTATGCAAAGCAACCTTATTACCCGCTTACACCTACACAGGGCTGCTTATGTACCAAAGAGACCTGGAGCGCAGCTGACGGAAAAAGGCTGGAGAGTGACCAGCAGAAACTGGTAGATGCTGTAAAGAAGGCCGGTGGCGCCAATGGATATTGTGTGGTGATAGAAATTGATGATCAGCAAAAGCCGGTGGCATTGAAAGATGTTTTATCTTTTTTAAAATAGCAGATGAAGGCAGATATACAAAGCAGGGCAGATATTGAAAAGCTGGTACAGCTTTTTTATGAAAAGGTAAGGGCCGATGAGACCATTGGTTTTATTTTTAATGAAGTGGTGAAGATGGACTGGGAAAAACACATCCCGGTGATCGTGGATTTTTGGGAAACGATACTGCTTGACAATCCTGTGTACACAAAGAATGCGATGGAAGTACATTACACGCTGAATAACAAAATGCCTTTACAAAAAGCACATTTCGACAGCTGGGTGAATTTATTTATAGCAACTACGGATGAACTCTTTGAAGGCAGGATCGCAGCATTGGCCAAAACCAGGGCAAAATCTATTGCCGCTGTAATGTTGTTCAAGATGGAAGGCGGGAAAAAGGGCCTGTAATGTTCAGTAAGGGTATGCGGTACAAATAAGTGCTGCTTCAACTCTGCTCAGCACAGGCTTCACGATGCTGCCATGGAAAACAAATACCTGTATTATAAAAAATATTAAATGCAACTAAACTGGGTCTTTAAAAAATTCAATGAGCTTACTGCAGATGAACTGTACAGCATACTGCAATTACGAAACGAGGTATTTGTGGTGGAACAAAACTGTGTGTACCAGGATGCAGATGGTAAAGACCGGTTGTGCATGCACCTTGGCGGCTGGGATGGCAACAAACTGGTTGCTTACACAAGGATCATACCCCCGGGCATTTCATATACCGAGGCCAGCATTGGGCGGGTGGTAACATCGCCGGCATACCGCAGAAAAGGTGCAGGCCTGCTGCTGATGAGGGAGAGTATCCGGCTTTGTTTGTCCGTGTTCAGCGTTACCAGCATCCGCATCGGCGCCCAGGTTTACCTGTCAGATTTTTACCAGTCTCTGGGTTTTATACCGGAGGGCATCCAGTACCTGGAGGATGGCATCCCCCATATTGAAATGATACTAAATAAATAATTTATACTTAAGGCAATATCTTTAAAAGTTTCCCGTTTTCTAAGCGTGGTTTGTACATTTTACCCTTCTCTTGCAGGCAGGTTACTGTCTAACCATACCAATATCTTAAACGAAAGACTTAAATCTCATCCTGATGAAGCTATATTTACACAAACTTGTGCAAAAGCATGTTCTGCTGCTTCTGTTGAGCTTCACGATCCTTTCCGATACATATTCTCAATCCTTCATGTTTGGCAAAAAAGTTAAATGGGAGGCCGGTATAAACCTTGGCCCCAGTTTCTTTTTAGGTGATTTGGGTGGTAATTCCGGTAAGGGCACCAACGATCTTAAGGATATCAACCTGGAATTCACCAAAATGATGAAGGGTATTTTTATAACTGCCTATCCCAAAAGCTGGGTGGGTATCAGGCTGGCTGCCGATATTACTTATCTTGAAGGGAGCGATGATATTATTACCACTACCGGTATAGATGAACTATGGCGCAAGCAACGCAACCTGGATTTTAAAACAAATGTGTTTGAAGGATATTTAGCGCTTGAGTTGTACCCAACCATGATGTTTCGCATGGATAAGTCCTACGAGCCAAAACTGAGACCTTATGGTTTGCTGGGTGTGGGTGTTTTCCATTTTAATCCCAAGGGTTCTTTAACCGATGCTGCCGGAAATAAAACCTGGTATGCTTTGCATCCACTGCGTTTGGAAGGCCAGGGTATGGCAGAGTATCCCAATGTAAAGCCTTACAAACTGACACAAATAAATATTCCATTTGGCGCAGGTTTGAAATACTATGTCTCTGAACGCATCAATCTCAGCACGGAATTGCTGTACCGTAAAACATTTACCGACTACATAGATGATGTAAGTGCAAAGTATATAGACCCAAATGATTTCAATAAATATTTGCCGGCATCTGATGCAGCCATAGCGGCCAGGTTAGCAGATAAAGTTCAACCGATCATCTTTCCGGGCATGACAAGGTTCCCTTCCGGAACCCAGCGTGGAGATACGAAGAACGGGGATACTTATTTTTCACTGGTACTCAAATTCGGTATCAGGCTTGGTCCGGTTAATGAAAACCCGGTGTTAAAACAAACAAGGTGTCCGTCAGTTTATTAACCTTATTAATTAAAGAACATGAGCAACAATTACCAGCTTAATCCGGGATCTTACAAAGCAATTTTGGCTTTTACGATTTGCCTGATCATTGTTTTTGAGATATTTAAATAGTTTTCACCTTATTAAGTGTAAAACGATACAACAGAAGTTCGACCCCAAAGAGGAGCTAAGAATATTTTTATATTCCAAGATTACCCCTGAAACCACAAAATTTGAATTTCGTTGATATCTTTTACACTTTTAAAAAATCCATGGTTATGAGGCATGGATTTTTTTATTTTAGTTCGGGCAGAAGATATTTTCCGGTGAAACTTTCTTTTACTTTTACCAGGTCTTCGGGCACACCTTCAAATAAAACCCTTCCTCCCCCATCGCCGCCTTCCGGTCCAATGTCGATGATATGATCGGCAACTTTTATTACATCCATATTATGTTCGATCACTAAAACCGTGTTGCCCCTGTCAACCAGTTTATTGATCACTTCCAGCAAATGCTGAATATCCTGGAAATGAAGACCGGTAGTAGGTTCATCCAAAATATAAAAGGTTTTACCGGTATCCTTTTTTCCAAGTTCGGTAGAGAGTTTTACCCGCTGTGCCTCTCCCCCGCTCAGGGTTACAGCACTTTGGCCAAGCGTGATATAGCCAAGCCCCACATCCTGTAATACTTTTATCTTACGGTAGATAAAGGGTACAGCCTGGAAAAATTCTACTGCTTCATCCACGGTCATATCCAGCACATCACTGATAGATTTGCCTTTGTAACGTATCTCCAGTGTTTCACGATTGTATCGCCTGCCATTGCATTTTTCGCAATGAACATAAACATCCGGCAAAAAATTCATTTCGATCACCCGCATGCCGCCGCCTTCACAAACATCACAACGTCCGCTTTTAACATTGAAAGAAAAACGGCCTGCATTATAGCCCCTTATTTTTGCTTCGGGTACAGCTGCAAATAAGGTTCTGATATCGGTAAAGAAACCACAATAGGTTGCCGGATTGCTTCGTGGCGTTCGCCCGATGGGGCTCTGGTCAATTTCTATAACCTTGTCAATATTTTCAAGCCCTTTTATTGAACCGTATTCAAGCGGATTTGCCTTGGAATTGTAGCAATACTTATTTAGCAACGGGTACAGGGTTTCATTGATCAGCGTTGATTTACCACTGCCACTTACACCAGTAACCAGGATAAGTTTTCCCAGCGGAAATTTTACCGTTACATTTTGCAGGTTATTGCCTTTCACACCTTTCAGTTCAATGAATTTTCCATTGCCCTTTCTCCGCTCAGCTGGTACTGCTATTTTTTTGGCTCCTAATAAATACTGTGCAGTTTCCGATTTGGATTTTAAAATAGTTTGCGGCGTTCCGAGGGCTACAATTTCACCACCATGTTTGCCGGCCCTGGGCCCGATATCCACCAGGTAATCGGAGGCCAGCATGATATCCTTATCATGTTCAACCACCAGCACGCTGTTACCAATATCCCGCAGGTTTTGCAAAGCGGAGATCAAACGCTGGTTATCCCGCTGGTGCAAACCTATACTGGGTTCATCCAGGATATAAGTAATCCCCTGCAGCTGAGAACCGATCTGTGTTGCCAGCCTGATACGCTGCGATTCGCCGCCGCTCAGTGTTTTAGAAGGCCTGTTAAGAGACAGATAAGTCAGTCCCACATCCAGCAAAAACTGCAGTCTTTCCCGTATCTCTTTAAGCACATCCCTGGCTATGGAATTTTGTTTATCGCTCAATCGAAGTTCTATCCCGTCAAACCATGCAGCCAGGTTATCCAGGTTCATGTCACTTAGCTCTGCAATATTTCTTTTATCTATTTTAAACCAGAGGCTTTCCTTCTTTAACCTGGTACCATTACAGGATGTGCAGGTTGCCAGTTGCATATAGCCTTCTACCCAGCTGCGCAAACCGTCCGTGCTTTGAGAAGAGCCAAACCAGCGTTTTAACATGGGTATTATACCCTCATAGCTTCCGGTATAAACTTCCGGTACAGTTTCATCGCTAAGGTCCAGCTGCAGATCAGGATTGATCCCCTGGTCGCCATACAGAAGCAGGTTCAGCTGCTGCTCCGGCAAATCTTTAATGGGTTTGTTTAAGTTGATCTTATGCTTTTTGGAAAAGGCTGCAACCTGCTGGTAAACACTTGCGTCCCTTTCCTCGCCCAGTGGCACAATACCACCCTCTGCAACGCTTTTTTTTCTGTCGGGCAACACCTCATCCATATCGATCGTGTACACATTTCCAAGCCCCCTGCAGGTTGGACAGGCTCCATATGGTGAGTTGAAAGAAAATGCATTGGGCGATGGTTCTTCATAACTGATGCCTGTTTCTTCACACATCAGCTGTTTGCTGTATTGTACCACTTTATCATCCTCGTTGATAAGGAGGAACATCAGTTCTTTACCTAACTGCAGTGTTTTTTGTACGCTCTGGCTAAGTCTTACCCTCATGTCATCTGTTACGGCCAGCCTGTCAACCACCACTTCAATATCATGGATCTTATAACGGTCTACCTGCATGCGTGGCGCAAGGTCCGTCACTTCGCCATCCACCCTCACTTTCAAATATCCCTTCTTGCGTATGTCTTCAAACAGTTCCCGGTAATGCCCCTTCCTTCCCCGGATTAGGGGAGCCAGCAAGCTGATCTTTTTATTCCTGAATTTTTCAAAGATGTTGCTTACAATTTCCTCTTCACTGAACTTCACCATCTTTTTGCCGGTATTATAGCTGTAAGCCTCACCCACCCTGGCATACAGCAAACGCAGGAAATCATATATTTCAGTAACAGTACCAACAGTGCTTCGCGGATTTTTATTGGTGGTTTTCTGTTCAATAGATATTACCGGCGAAAGGCCAGTGATCTTATCAACATCGGGCCTTTCCATATCGCCCACAAACTGGCGGGCATAGGCACTAAAGCTTTCCATGTAACGGCGCTGCCCTTCATTATAAACAGTATCAAAGGCCAGTGATGACTTGCCACTTCCGCTCACTCCGGTGAAAACAACTAATTTATTTTTAGGGATCTTTATGTCGATATTCTTCAGGTTGTGCTCACGGGCACCAAATACTTCAATAAAATCCTTTTCTGTAATTTCTTCTGAGGAAGCTTTCTTTACTTTCGCCATGTTCGTTTACTTGCAGTAAAGATACTAACAATTTTAGGATTGATTTGTTGAGCCTCTTCAGTAAATTTGTTTTTCAATTTACTATATGTTATTTAACCTGTTTGGAAAGAAAGAGAGTGGCTCAGATGATCATGTTTTTGTTGACAGGGCCTATGTTTCCACAATGGCCAAAATGAAGGCCTGCGCAGATCTGGCAAGAAAAGAGCCGGGTCATGTATTCATTTGCTGGTTTGCCGATACAGCCAGCCGGTTCAGGGAATTCTTCCGGCAGGAAGGGCTGGATGAGAACCTGGTTACCGACATCCATCACCTGCATGCTTCAAAGCTGTTAAACAAACAACCGGTTTTTACAGAACATTATCCTTTGCATACGAAAGAACTTGAACTGATACAAAACTGGGAATCAAAACAGATCATGGTTTTCAGCGCCCTGGATGAGCCCCTGTTCAGGCATTTCGGGAGCGATAAACTGATACCGCTCATGAAAATGCTGGGAATGAAAGAAGACGAAGTGATTGAGCATCCTATGGTAACAAAATCTATCATCCGCGGCCAGGAAAAAATTGCAGAACAGGTTACCCTGGAGCAGTCTGCCAATTCCCAGGAGGACTGGATGCGTAAAAATGTAAAATAATTTTTGCCCTGAAACCCTCTTCAGTAAAGGGTTTTAAAAAAAATTAAAATTATTGTGTGATTTTTATTTGGAAATTCAAATCTTTCACTAATATCTTTGTACCAGTTCTTTAATTATCACTTATCAAGAAAGGCAGAGGGTAATGGCCCGATGAAGCCTTGACAACCTATTCCAATTGTATCGGAAAAAGGTGCCAATTCCATCTCGCTTAACAGCGGGAAAGATAAGTCAGATTCAAAGCTTCATAATACTACCAAGAATATTAAAAGCTCATCTGATTTATCGGATGAGCTTTTTTATTGCCCGGCAGCGGGTAAAAAGCACTCCGGTAATTTGCTCACTTGTTAAGTGATTGTTCAGAACCTGTTTAACAATCATTCATCAACATTAAAAAACAAACAAGATGAGCAATGCAACACAACTGATCCACAGCATCCCAACAGATCCCTTAACCGGTTCCATCAGTGTTCCCATTTATCAAACCAGCACCTATGTACAGGAAGCACCGGGTGTAAACAAAGGCTACGATTATGCCCGTAGCAATAACCCTACCAGGGGCACCCTGGAAAGTATTATTGCACAACTTGAAAAAGGGACCGTGGGCGTCGCTTTCGGTAGCGGCCTTGCAGCCATAGATGCAGTTGTAAAATTATTAAAGGCCGGCGATGAGATCGTTGCTGTGGATGATATCTACGGCGGCGCCTTTCGTCTCTTCACCCATATTTACGAAAAATTCGGCATCAATATCAACTATGTAGACACAACCGATGCAGCCAATGTGTTTAATGCCCTTACCCCAAAAACAAAACTGATCTGGCTGGAAACGCCTACCAATCCAACATTAAAAGTAAGCGATATCAGGGCCATTGCACAGGCTGCAAAGGCCCATGGGTGTTTGCTTTGCGTGGATAATACTTTTGCATCACCAGCCTTACAACAGCCTCTCACGCTGGGAGCTGATATTGTGATACATAGCGCCACCAAATATTTAGGCGGGCACAGCGATCTCATTGCCGGCCTGGTGGTAACCCGTGAGAAAGAACTGGGTGAAAAAATAAAATTCATACAAAATGCCAGCGGTGCCATCCTGGCCCCCTTCGACAGCTGGCTGGTGATCCGTGGAATTGAAACATTACACCTGAGGGTACAGCAGCATTGCCGCAATGCACAGGCCGTGGCTGAATGGCTCGAAACAAATCCTGCTGTGGATAAAGTGTACTACCCCGGTTTAAAAACTCATGTTAATCACGAGATAGCTAAACAACAAAGCAAAGGGTTTGGCGGCATTGTTTCCTTCACGCTTAAACAAGATACCGAAGCTGCAGCAACCGCTTTTGTGAGCAGCACCAGCTATTTTAAACTGGCCGAAAGCCTGGGCGGTGTCAAGAGCCTGCTTTGTCACCCTGCGCAGATGACACATAAAAGCATCCCGGTCGAAAAACGCCGTGCAGCCGGTGTTGCCGACAGTTTGATCCGCTTAAGTGTTGGGCTTGAAGATGTTGATGACCTAATAAACGATCTTGAACAGGCTTTCTCAAAACTAAAAGTAGAAAAAGAAAATTTTGAGCCAAGCATCAGTGAATAGCCCAACTTCATTGACCCCGATAGCTATCTGGGCACTCTTGACTTCATAACATTACTGAACTTTTATCTAAGCGATAAATAAAAACTTAGCGACTTAGCCCCTTTGCGGCTTTGCGTGAAAAATAAAACAATGACAAACAAACAACTCAATATTGGCCTCTTCGGCTTTGGTGTGGTAGGCAAAGGCCTTTACGATGTGCTGCACACCACACCAACCTTACAGGCATCAATAAAAAAGATCGTCATCAAAAACCCGGAGAAGAAAAGAAGCATTCCTGCTGAAAATTTCTCTACTGATGCAAATGCAATTCTCAATGACGGGAACATCAACGTAGTAGTTGAACTCATCGATGATGCCAATGCAGCTTATGAAATTGTAAAAACGGCTTTGCAAAAAGGTAAATCGGTGGTGAGCGCCAATAAAAAAATGATTGCCGAGCATTTTGAGGAACTGCTTCAGCTGCAACAGGAAAATAATGCAGCCTTTTTGTACGAAGCAGCCTGCTGCGCCAGTATGCCCATTGTTCGCAACCTGGAAGAATATTATGACAATGATCTTTTGAAATCCATCCGTGGAATCATTAATGGCTCCACCAATTTCATCCTTACCAAGATACTGGAAGAACAACTGGAATTCAAAGAAGCTTTAACCCTGGCCCAGCAACTTGGTTTTGCAGAAAGTAATCCCAAACTGGATATCGGGGGCTATGATGCTGCCAATAAGCTGAGTATTTTACTGGCGCATTCTTTTGGTGTCATTGCAAAACCATCCCATCTCATTTTCAACGGCATTGAAAATATTTCCCTGCCTGATTCTATCCTGGCCAATGAAAAAAAACAGACCATAAAGCTGGTGGCAACGGCTAAAAAATTAGAAAATGGTAAGCTTGCTGCCTTTGTCTTACCCCAGTTTGTAACAACTGCAGACAATCTGTACCATGTACAAAACGAATTCAATGCTTTAACAACAGAAAGCACTTTTGCAGATGAACATTTTTTTAAGGGGAAAGGGGCTGGTGCGTTTCCGACCGCATCAGCAGTTTTGAGCGACATATCAGCGCTGGGATACAATTATAAGTATGAATACAAAAAGATCTTTCACCAAACAGATACGGAGCTGAGCAATGACTATTACCTGAAAGTCTTCATCAGTACAGACGAGCTTTCAAAGATCAGGAAGGAGGATTTTGAGTGGATTGAAGAATGGCACAATGAATTTAACCATAGCTGGCTGGTTGCCGTTGTTCATGCGGAAAAACTTTATGCCAATGACTGGTGGAAACAGGCAGGTGTTTCTTTAATTCTCTGCCCCA
Organism: Ferruginibacter sp.; assembly: GCA_044226725.1. Lineage (GTDB taxonomy): Bacteria > Bacteroidota > Bacteroidia > Chitinophagales > Chitinophagaceae > Ferruginibacter. Next base: position 308,197 of record JBGAGM010000002.1, read on the forward strand.
ATGCCATTATTGAGAATGTGGATTATAAAAAGATAAGCAAAAGGAGCCTGGAATTAGCCGGGGTTGTGTAAAGGTGAGGGACATAAAAAAAGCATCAAGTTATTTCTTACTTCCTGATTGCTCATTCCATAATCTTTCTAACCCGATGCTTCCGTTCGATCAGTATTGGTTTTTTCTTCGATTTCCGTCTTACTAGGGACTTCAATCTTTATATAAACTTTTACCTTTCGATTGGACAATAAAGATAATTTACGAATACAGTGGATTCAAATTTATGGCGTTGATGTTTTGCACCTGTTCAGCACATTTTTATGCACATCAATGATCATTTAGTGGCATCCCCTTTTTCTGAAACTCTATCCAGTTCAGGTATTCAGGGGCCACCCGATGCTCATTCATTGTAATACAATCAGTTACAGGGCAAACCAACTGACAAAGGTTGCAGCCCACACATTCTTCTTTTTTGATTGTGTATTTGTTGTAGGGCTTCCCGTACTCGAGGTTAATTGATTGGTGGGATGTGTCTTCGCAGGCAATGTAACAAAGACCACAGTGGATACACTTATCCTGGTTGATATGGGCGATATGGTGATAATTGATATCCAGGTCTTCCCAATGCGTAATTTTTTCAACCGACCTGCCAATAAAATCGTTCAGTGTATTAAATCCTTTTTCATCCATCCAGTTCGTCATTCCTTCGATCATATCTTCCACGATCCTGAAACCATGGTTCATAGCTGCCGTACAAACCTGCACATTGCTGGCACCCAGCAGCATGAATTCAACAGCATCCTTCCAGGTGCTGACACCCCCGATCCCTGATACAGGTACTTTACACGTAACCGGATTTTGCGCTATCGTGGTGAGCATTTTCAATGCAATAGGTTTTACAGCCGGGCCGCAATAACCACCAAAAACGGATTTACCAGCTACATATGGATTAGGTACCAGCGTGTCCAGGTTAATACCCGTAACTGATTGAATGGTGTTTATTAAAGACAGCGCATTAGTTCCAGCCTCCACAACCGCTTTACCGGTAGGCACAACAGAATGTACATTTGGAGTAAGTTTGGTAATAACCGGAATGGTTGCTGCTTCCATCACCCATTCCACCACCATTTTTGCAATTTCCGGGTCCTGGCCCACCGCAGCACCCATGCCCCTTTCCGTCATGCCGTGCGGACAACCAAAGTTCAGTTCAAGTCCGTGCGCCCCGGTATCTTCTACTTTTTTGATCAGTTCATGCCAGCTCTTCCTGTCATTATCTGCCATTAATGATACAATCATGGCCCTGTCGGGAAATAATTTTATACACTCGGCAATCTCTCTCAAATTAAGTTCAAGCGGCCTGTCGCTGATTAGCTCAATATTATTAAAGCCCATCATCTTCTTTGCTCCAAAATTTACTGCCGAATACCTGGATGACACATTTTTTACCTGGCTCCCCAGAGTTTTCCAAACCACACCACCCCAGCCTGCTTCAAAAGCACGCAGTACATTTACTTTTTTGTCAGTAGGTGGCGCACTCGCCAGCCAGAATGGATTGGGAGATTTTATGCCGAGGAAATTTGAGCTGATATCTGCCATGATTATTATTTTTCACGCAAAGCCGCAAAGGAGCGAAGATGCAAAGATTTATAGTTTGTTTACAATTCGATGAATGCCATCTTTTATAAGATTTACATTGAAATTTACAAGTAACCCAAGTTTAATATCAGTCAATTTCAGATAAGTTAAAACTTGTTTGAAATGAACCGGAGCCAACGCTTCGACAGATTTTAATTCCAGTATAACTTTTTATCAATAATAATATCTGCTCTAAAACCAACATCCATCTTAATTTGCTCATGTATTAACGGAACGCCAATTTGCCTTTTAAAAGGTATGCCAGTCTTATTGAATTCATAACAAAATATCTCTTCGTAAATACTCTCAAACAATCCTGGCCCATATTGGCGATGAATTTTGAAACAAATACCTACTGCTATTTTTGAAATTTAATTTTCAGTAAGCATAGCTTTTTTTTGAGTCTTCCTAACTTAGCGACTTTGCGTGAAAATTTTAAGCCTGGTTTAAATATTTTAAAATTGCAGCAGCCCCATCCTTGCCAGCCTGCACGGCATCAACCACTTCTTTGCCTCCATTCACACAATCCCCTCCTGCAAAAACGCCTGCTATGTTTGTCTGATTATTGCTGGTAACAACTTTGCCATTATTATCCATTATCCCATTGTCAATTATCAATTGCTGGAAAGGCATTTGGCCTGCGGCTTTGATGACCATGTCAACAGCCAAAGAAAATGTTTCTCCAGTATCAACAGGGCTTCTTCTGCCGCTGGAATCCGGTTCGCCCAGTTTCATCCGGCTGCAAACAAGTTCACTTACTTTTCCATCGGTGCCTTTGATTTCTTTAGGGGCTGCCAGCCACACAATCTCACATCCGTCCAGCATGGCAATGTCCAGTTCGTGCTGTGTACAAGGCATTTCTTCTTTTGTTCGGCGATAGAGCATGGTTACTTCTTTTGCCCCCAGCCGCCTGGCCTGTGTGGCAGCATCAATGGCCGTCATACCCATACCGATCACCGCAACCTTATCACCTACTGCAACTTGATCATATCCATTATTTCTTATCCCATAAATAAAACTAATCGCATCTTCCACGCCTTCCAGTTCTTCTCCCGGAATCTCCAATTGCCTGGCCAGGCCTACTCCAATTGCTAAGTAAACAGCATCATAATTGCTTTGCAATGCTTCCAAAGAAATATCCTTCCCTAACTCCTGGTTATATTTTATTTCGATACCGCCGATGCCCAAAATATAATTCACCTCATCCTCGCAGAATTGTGGTGTTACTTTATAGGCAGCAATTCCGTAAGTCATCAACCCCCCACCTTTACTTTCTTTCTCATAAATGGTTACATCAACACCTTCTCGTGCCAATACATGGGCGCAACTTAAGCCTGCAGGACCAGCCCCTACAATCGCTGCTTTTTTACCTGCTGATTTCTTTCTTTGAAATAATTGCCAGTTTGCAGCCATCGCTTTTTCAGTTGCATAGCGCTGCAGCTTTGCTATGGCTATTGGTTCTTCTTCCATCAAATTATATACACAGGCACCTTCGCACAATTTTTCTACAGGACATACTTTGCTGCAACCTGCACCCATAATGTTACTGAAGAAAATTGTATGCGCCGATCCCTTCACATTCTCTGTAGCTATCTGTTTTATAAATTTGGGGACATCAATACTCGTTGGGCAACTTTTCATACAAGGTGCATCATAACAAAACAGGCAGCGATTGGCTTCCACCAGGGCGGCATCCTTTGTTTCAAAAGACGGATGAATATCGCTGAAATTTTCGGCGTATTGATGTGCAGATAATCTGTTATTTAATATTGCCATCTTAATAGTTTAAATGTGCTGATATGCTAATGAAGCGCCATCCGGGAATCAGCAGATTAGCTGATAAGCAAATTATCACATTAAAGTTCCGTAAGCTTACCATATGTCTCCGGCCTTCTGTCGCGAAAGAATTGCCAGATGCTTCTTACTTCTTCAATCATATCCAGGTCAAATTCGGCAACCAGTAATTCATCTTTATCTTCACTGGCCTGCGCAAAAATCTGTCCACGCGGGTCAACAAAATAACTGCTGCCATAAAACTTGCCCAGGTTCCAGGGCTTTTCTTCACCCACCCGGTTGATACAACCCATGAAATAACCATTGGCCGCAGCATGTGCCGGTTGCTCCAGCTTCCATAAGTATTGTGATAAGCCGGCAACAGTTGCAGAAGGATTGTAAACGATCTCAGCGCCATTCAAACCGAGACACCTGGCGCCATCCGGAAAATGACGATCGTAACAAATGTATACGCCAACTTTTGCATACCTGGTTTGAAAAACCGGATAGCCAAGGTTCCCGGGCTTGAAGAAGAATTTTTCCCAAAAGCCACTGGTATGCGGAATATGATTTTTGCGATACTTTCCCAAATAAGTTCCGTCTGCATCAATCACGGCTGCAGTATTGTATAAAACACCTGCCTGCTCTTTTTCATAAATGGGCACGATGATAACCATGTTATATTTTTTGGCATAGGTTGCCATCAGGTCTGTCGTGGGGCCAGGCACGGATTCCGCACTTTCGTACCAGGCCTTATCCTGTCCGGGACAGAAGTAAGGTGTATTGAAGATTTCCTGCAGGCAAAGTATTTGCACCCCTTGCTTGCCAGCCTCTTCAATAAACGGAATATGTTTCTGCACCATCGCATTTACAATTTCCGGTATGGTTCCTTCCCCTTCAGTTTTAGGAAGGCTCATTTGTATTAATCCCGATTTAATTATTCTTGGCATGTAATTTCTTTTAAATTATTTGAGATACTTTATTACGTTTTATGAATTTTCCATTCCCTTTTTCCACCAGGCATTTTCCATCATCAATCACAACCTGTCCCCTTAACAATACAGTTTTTGTTTTACCAGTAACTTTCCATCCTTCATAAGCTGAATAGTCAGTGTTCATGTGATGGGTAGCAGCGCTGATGGTATGTTCTTTCAAAGGATCGAACAAAACAATATCTGCATCAGAGCCGGGCGCTATACAGCCTTTTTGCGGGAACATGCCAAATATCTTTGCCGGATTGGTTGCTAACACTTCCACAAATTTATTGACAGTTATTCTGCCTTTGCGTACACCTTCACTATACAATAATTCAACCCGATGTTCAATAGCAGGATGGCCATTGGGTATTTTTGAAAAATCATCCTTACCCAATAATTTTTTCTCCCACGTAAAGGGACAATGATCGGTTGCCACCACCTGCACTAACCCCTGGTTGATGCCGGCCCATAAAGCTTCCTGGTCTTTCTTTTCCCGTAATGGCGGGCTCATCACCCATTTAGCTCCTTCAAAATTCTGTTCATACAGAGATGCGTCCAGCAACAAATATTGAATACAGGTTTCAGCAAAAACTTTTTGATTGTGTTTATTGTTTTCTCTCACAGCATTCAATGCGCCCTCACAAGTCATGTGCACAATATAGCCGGGGCAACCGGTATAGCCTGCGATGGATGCAAAACGTTCGGATGCTTCGGCTTCGGTAATTTCCGGTTGAGAAAGATAATGATAGATGGGTGCCAGGTTTCCTTCGGCGCGGTTTTTTGCAATTAAGAAATCGATCATGTCTCCATTGGTAGCATGTACCGTTACCATACCGCCCCGTTTCTTCACTTCATTCATCAAACCTACCATCTGTTTGTCATCTATCATCAAAGCACCTTTGTAAGCCATGAACATTTTAAAAGAAGTAATGCCTTCCTTTTCTATCATGTCAACAATTTCTTTACAGGTATTATCATTAAAGTCTGTCACCGCCATATGAAAGCTGTAGTCGCCAACTGCATTACCATCGGCTCTTCCACTCCATGCTTTGTAAGCATCGTATAACGAATGTCCCTGAGTTTGTAATATGAAGTCTATAACTGTAGTGGTGCCTCCATGCAGGGCCGCCCTGGTCCCGGATTCATAATTATCGCTGCTGAAAGTGCCCATGAATGGCATTTCCAGGTGCACATGCGGGTCGATGCAACCGGGGAAAGCAAGTAATCCTGTTGCGTCAATTATTTTATCAGCATTGATGTCAAGGTTTTTCCCAATGGCAGCAATACTTTCTCCCTGGATAAAAATATCTCCGGTGTAATCATCGGCAGCGCCAATGATGTGAGCGTTCTTTATTAATACAGACATAGCAGCAAATTCGTTTACTTAAATTTACAATAGAAATTTAGAATTCCGCATCATTAATATATATACAGCACCACTTACAAAAAAGCCAACAAACCAGGCATAATGATACAGATCCGATATCCACACAGGGAAAGCAGTTGTGCCAACCAGTTTTACCTGTAATAAAAAGCCCGGAATATTTGGAAGTATGCCCAGCAACAAAGCAATAACAGCAGCCATATTAAAACCATTACCGAAACTGTATCTACCGCTGTGTTTATACAACTCATCGGCTTGCAGTGTTTGTTTTCGTACGAAATAATAATCGGCTATCATGATTCCTCCCACCGGGCCAAGCAAACTGGAATAAGCAATCAGCCAGGTAAAAATGTAGCCATTAGGATCGGCAATTAACTTCCAGGGGAATATCAGGATGCCAAAAACACCGGTAATATAACCGCCCGTTCTGAAATTTATTTTTTTTGGAGAAAGATTTGCAAAATCATTGGCCGGACTTACAATATTAGCTGCAATATTGGTTGCCAGTGTTGAAACAGCAACAGCGATCATTGCAATACTTACCAGTAATTTATTTTCGAATTTACCGGCCAGCACCACAGGATCCCAGATGGTTTCACCATAAATAATAAAGGTGGCCGATGTTACCACCACACCAATAAAAGCGAACAAAGTCATGGATGGCGGCAATCCGATGATCTGCCCGTTTATCTGTGCTCTCTGTGTTTTTGCATAGCGGGTAAAGTCAGGGATGTTCAAAGAAAGTGTTGCCCAAAAACCTACCATACCGGTCAAGGCAGGAAAAAAATAAGCCCAGAAAGATGAACCGGTTAATTTAGCTGGCTGATCAAGTATTGGCCCGAGGCCTTTACCTGCGTTAATGGCCCAGAACAGCAAAGCCAATGCTGCCAATGGCAGAAAGAACGCTTTGAACACTAATAGTTTTTTAATGCTTTCAACACCCAGGTAAACCACCCACATATTCAGCAGCCAAAAAATAAAGAAGCAAATGGCCGGGCCCGTTTCCAGGCCAAATGAAGTTGGGAATAGCTGTGGCAAGGTTGCTAAAGAAGGTATCCATAATTTCAGCATCTGGTAAATGGCAAAACCACCGATCCAAGTTTGAATACCAAACCAGCCGCATGCTACTATGGCTCTTAATAATGCAGGAATATTTGCTCCCTTTGTTCCAAAGCTAGCTCTTGCAAAAACAGGGAACGGGATACCATATTTAGCTCCGGCATGTCCGTTCAATATCATCGGTATCAGCACAACCGTATTACCAATAAAAATGGTGAGGATAGACTGCCACCAGTTCATACCGCCTTCTATCAGCGAGCTTGCGAGCATATAAGTGGGGATACACAAACTCATACTGATCCACAGCGCTGCATAGTTCCAGGTTCCCCAGCTGCGCTTGTTTTGCGGAATGGGAGCCAGGTCTTCGTTATAAAGAGAAGTTTCGTGGTTGGTTTCTGTCATTGAAATAATTTGATGATTTGATGATTTGGTAATTTGACGATTTTCTAAAAGGCCAATATCATTCGTCATTTCCAAATCTCCAAATCAATTAATTTCCAAATCAGCTATTTTAATCGCTTCGCTGATAATAGCCAGCCCTTCATCGATCTGTTCTTTGGTAACACAAAGCGGCGGTGCCACGAAAATATAACTCCACCTCACAAACGTGTACAGCCCCAGTTCTTTTAGCTTGGCAGCAACTTTATTCATTACAATCATTTCGTCTGGCTTTGCATTGAAGGGTGCCATTGGCTCTTTTGTCGCCCTGTTCTTCACCAGTTCTATACAACCCAGTAAACCGGTATTTCTGAAATCGCCGATTGAAGGATGTTTTTGTTTCAACAGCTCAACCTGCTCTTCCATATATTTACCCATGGCAACGGTATTTTCTATCAGTCCGTCATCTTCATAAATTTTCAGCGTTGCTAAAGCAGCTGCGCAACTTACCGGATGAGCCGAATAGGTTAGTCCCAATGCCATTACCGCATCATCAAATTTTGATGCGATCTTGTCACTCACCATCAAACAACCAAAAGGCAGGTAACCGCAGGTTAATCCTTTGGCCATGCAGATCATATCCGGAACAATATCATGGTTCTGAAACCCAAACCATTTTCCGGTTCGGCCAAAACCACTCATCACTTCATCCATAATTAATAAGATACCATGCTTATTACATATCTCACGCACTGCTTTCAGATAACCTTTCGGATATTGCAAACAACCCGACGAGCCGGATTCTCCTTCAAGCAAAATAGCTGCAATATTATTGGGGCTTTCATAAGCGATCATTCTTTCCAATTGAGCCACCGATTCTTTCAGCATATTTTCTTCACCATATTCCCAGCGGTACAAATAAGGAAGGTCAAAATGAACAAAGTTTGGGGCTTGTTGTGAATCTACTGCAATCCTACGGGGATCGCCACTGGCAGATATTGCTCCGATAGAAGCGCCATGATAAGACTGGTAGCGGCTTAATATTTTATGCCTGCCGGTATAGAGCCTTGCCAGTTTGATCGCATTTTCAATTGAAGTAGCGCCGCACAATGTAAAGAATGCCTTATTGAGATCGCCGGGGCATATCTCTGCCAGTTTTTTCCCCAACTCCCCCCGCACTTTGGTAACACAGCTGGGTGTTACATAGCTTACCTCCTGCATTTGCTTTACTACAGCTTCTGTGATACGCTGATCGCCATGGCCGATATTCACGTTCATTAGTCCCGATGAAAAATCGATGATCCTTTTGTCATCATAATCATAGAGATAAACACCCTCTCCATATTTAACAGCAATGGGATCAATACCCTTTTGTTTGCTCCAGCTAAACAAAGTGTAGTCGAGATTATTTTGAACGATCTTTGTTGATTCTGAAATTGTTTTTGTACTCATAATTTTATTTTTTGAACACGGATTTGACGGGTTGAACGGATGAAAAATGGATTGATTTTACTTCGTAAAATTTGGGTTAAAAATCTTTTGAAAATCCATCAAATCCGAGCCCCTATTTCATCTTAACAATGGCTTTTTATCGTTATCAAATATTTTTCTTTTAATCCTGGGAGTTTTACCAAAATTTAAAAGCAACCCAACCTCTATATTAGTTGCCTTTAAATAATTTACCAGCTGATTTTCATTTGCTTCAACAATATGTTCATTAGCTTTAAGTTCAACTGCAACAACATCTTCAACAATCAAATCTGCACAATATTCACCAACAACATTTCCAAAATAATAAACTATTATAGCCTTCTGTTTTTGTACCTTAAACCCTAATGACTCAAGTTCGATAAACATCGCATTTTCATAAACCTTTTCTAAAAATCCATAGCCAAGCGTATTATATACTTTATAAAACGCCAGAATAATTTTCTCTGTTATTCCTTCATGTTTCATAGCTTTTCCGGTATCCGAATTTTTGCGTAGCAGAAAAAATCCATTTCCATCCGTTCAATCCGTGTTCTAACTCATCCAGTTGATCCCCGATTCCGGATTCCATTTGGTGGTTGACTTCTTCAGCTTCGTCCAGAATTCGATAGAACTTTTCCCGGTTATGTCTCCCACGCCAAACTTGCTTTCATTCCATCCGCCAAAACTAAATGGCTCACGTGGTACGGGCACGCCTACATTCACGCCGATCATACCGGCACTTGCATGATCAATGATATAGCGGGCCATGCCGCCGTTTTGTGTAAATACAGAAGCGGCGTTTCCGTAGGGATTTGCATTTTCTATAGCCAGCGCTTCATCCACCGTATTGGTACGCATGATCGAAATAACAGGGCCAAATATTTCTTCCTTGGCCACACTCATATCCGGTTTTACAAAATCAATTACAGTTGGGCCCACATAGGTGCCATTCTCCTTTCCATTCACTTTTGCGTTGCGGCCATCAACCAGCACTTTTGCACCATCCTTTTCAGCTTCGCTTATATATCTTTCGATCCTTTCCTTACTTTCTTTATTGATAACAGCACCGAGGTTTTCTCCAGGCACGATCTTCCTGGCTTCCTCGCAAATTTTATCAACGATGGCATCTACACTACCTACTCCGATCATGGCACTTGCGGCCATACAACGCTGACCTGCACAACCGCTCATGCTGGCAGCCACATTTTGTGCTGTCATACCCGGTATCGCATCGGGCAATACCATCAGGTGATTTTTTGCGCCGCCCAATGCCAGGCAACGCTTGTAATTTGATGTGGCACGCTGGTAAACAATTTTCGCCACTTTAGTTGATCCAACAAATGAAACAGCTTCAATTTTTGGATGGTCGCAAATAGCATTTACAATCTCTACGTCGCCATGCACAATATTAAAAACACCATCAGGCAAACCCGCTTCTTTTAGCAATTCTGCCAAACGTCCGCAACTCAGGGGCACTTTTTCAGATGGCTTGATGATCATACAATTACCCAGCGCTATGGCATTGGGTATCGTCCAGTTAGGTACCATACTGGGAAAATTAAACGGAACAATAGATGCTACCACTCCCAGCGCCACATGTTCTGTGCGGCATTCCACGCCCTTACTTACTTCCAGTATTTCACCGGTAACCAGTTGCGGCAGCGAAGTGGCAAACTCGGTGAGTTCTATACATTTTTCAATTTCGGCAACTGATTCACTGTAAGTTTTTCCATTTTCCTCACTGCAGAGTTCGGCCAGTTCTTTTAAGTGTTTTTCCAAAAGTGTTTTATAGCGGAAGAAAACCTGCACTCTCTCCTTAATGGGCGTTTTACTCCAGGCAGGGAAGGCAGCCGATGCGGCTTTTACGGCATCGTCAAGGTCTTTTACAGTTGACATAGGCACCGTTGACAAAAATGTTCCATCCACAGGCGAGACCACATCCATCGTTTTTCCCGTTTGTGGAGCAACAAAGCCACCTCCGATATAATTTTGAATTGCTGGGTATTTCATACTTGAACAGATAAAATATTTTTAATTATTAACCGAAAAAATAAAAATAATGTATTTTCACGTACAATAATAAAATAATTTTCATTTTTTGGGCAATTTTTACTTATATGGCTAATGGTTCACCGGTATTGGACAAACTCGATTTTGAAATACTATCCATGTTGCAGGAAGATGGCAGGATGTCTTTTACGGTTATTGCCGAAAAATTAAACATCTCGGTAGGCACTGCCCGTACAAGGCTTAATAAGTTAATTGAAGATGGCACTGTAAATATTATCGGGCGTGTTGACCCTGATAAAGTGGGATTCAGGTGTTATGCCCATATTGCTGTTTTTGTGCGGCCTGCCACTTTAAAAGAAAAAGTGGCAAAACAAATTACTGTGATGCCTGAGGTAAGCTTTCTGGCAATGACTTCCGGAGATTATGACCTGGAAGTGGATGTAATGTGCCGGGATAATAACCACCTGGTTGATTTTGTAAACGAGATTAGTAAGATCGAGGGGGTGCATCAAACCAAGACTACCATTTATTTTAAGGTGTACAAATATGCACAGCCTGATCTGAAATTATTGGGCTAAAATCCTGTTGGTCAAATTCGCCGGAATTGTAAGGTTCAAACTTTCGGCCTTCCAAATGCTAACCGGATAAACTGTAAAGGGCTACGCTACAGCCCGATCCTGATTATACCCTTTACCCCTTTTTTCCTTAAAGCAATCGGAGCTCATGTGCGGGCGGTGAGTTTAATTGAATAAAAACAAAAAGCCCTTCGAAATAAATCGAAGGGCTCATATGTTTGTCGGGATGGCCCCGATTAATATCGGGGCGGCCTCCTGGCCCCAAACTTAAAATTCTGAAAACAAAAAACCCTTCGAAATAAATCGAAGGGCTCATATGTTTGTCGGGATGGCCCCGATTAATATCGGGGCGACCTCCTGGTCCCAAACTTAAAATTCTGAAAACAAAAAACCCTTCGAAATAAATCGAAGGGCTCATATGTTTGTCGGGATGGCCCCGATTAATATCGGGGCGGCCTCCTGGCCCCAAACTTAAAATTCTGAAAACAAAAAACCCTTCGAAATAAATCGAAGGGCTTTTATGTTTGTCGGCTTGGATAGACAGAGTTCTAACCTGATTTTGAGAGATTTAGAGCAAATTCGGAAACTCTCGGAACTGATTGGGTAAGCCTCAGCCCATTTGAGTCTATTGTTTTTTACCATTAGATTTTAGGCGTGTTGTTGAAGGCGATTTAAAATAGCCTAAATCATTTTTAATTTGTTCCGCCTCATTGATTTGTACCTCCGTTAATTCTGGCATATCCATATAAAGCAAATCAAGTGAGTAGCCTTTTCCTTTTTCGTAATGCTCTGTAGCCAGTCCAATTACTTTTGTCCTATCCTTAAACAAAGAACGAGCTACCAAACACCTTAAATGCAGTTCTTTTCTTCCAAATTCCCTGTCATTTAAGGGTCTTACCATTATTACATACAGAGGTGCGTTTTCCAATTCGCTATATACAATCCTTGCTTTTACTTTAGGCTTAGTATTGCCATCCCCAATAACTTCACTTATCATTTTACTCATTTGCCTCCTTCCAAACCTTGTTTCCTTGTTCATTAGTCGTATTGCAATCTCAAGTTCATTTCTTTTTATCTCGTCAAGCAAACTTCCACTTTCAAAATCTTCACAGAGCGTTTCAATTAACTTATCCCATAAATAGCTAATTACATTTTCTTCTTTTTCCTTTTTATACTCTTTAGAATTTGAGAAATTTATCCAATAGTCACTATCCAATAAAAGCAAGTCTGCTTCCTCTGGTATGTCAAAGCCATTATCCAAATACATTCCCAAGTAATCTTCCCCTGAAAATGCAATCTGCCTAATACCTTTTGCTGTAAATTCTTCTTTTGATTTTAAAAAATTAATAAAATCTGTTACCGTATCAAGTTCTTCAAGTACAATTTGGATAGAGCGTTCATCAAAAACATGAACAAACCCTTTTCCAAAATCTCCCAATTTTAAAGGAAATTTATCTCCCCGGCCAAAGGCTACTGCCACTCTGTAAATATTCCTTATACCATGCTCTGGCAACTTAATTTTTGTCGTCTTATCTTTTAAGAGAATTTCTTCCTTTTGCATTATAATTCTTTCTGCACCGTAAATCTGTGCCACTGATTCATCAATGGCTTTTCTTTCCCATCTATCAAAATCCAAGTTATAATCTCCACTATCCTTTATGTTGATTTCCTTAACAGAAAATATAATGATGTCGGGGTCGCAGACTACAAGAATATCACACAACTCTTTGTCCAATTTTTTACCAATTGGATTTGGGAAACTCCAAAATGAAAGGAATGTAGATTTACAGAGATTGGATACAAAGATTTCTGTTGGTGTCATAGTCACTAAGGTTTATCTAATATCTTAAAGGCAGTCTTTTAAAATTGTTTATGCTTTTACAGCCTTGCGGCTAAAGATTCTTTTATAAATAAAAACTAAGAGCCAATGACTGTTAAAGGGATATTGGCTTTGCCTTTTAGGTATGAATCAACTACCCCTAATAAACTAAGTTGCTCAACAGTAGGGTTGGAACTTGAAAGACCTGGCTGAACAATAAAAATCTCAAACTCAACAGGGTATCCTTTCCTCGCTATTTCTTTAAAATATGAAATCTTATCCTTAGAACCAATTTCAATTCTTGAGCATGATTTGCCCTTTCTTTTCTTAATCTCACGCCGTAATAGATGCTCAAAAAATTCTTTCGCATCTTTAAATTTCCAATTAACAGATTTTATCGTTTGCCCGCAGACTTCATATAAATCATCAACTCTTTGACTAACAACTCCCGCTTTTGCAAATTTTAAATGGTAAAGCTGAATGTTTATGTATTCATCAAATTGTTTTACAGTAATTACATCTGCAATTTCTCCGCTATAATCATCATCATACACAATATCGTAGTCGCCTTCTTTTAGCTCGGATATTACTTTGAATTGTATTGAATCGGTTTTCTTAGGGTCAATTCCTTGCGATTCACTACTAAGATTTACACCTGTCCATTCCTTTTTAATAATATTTTCTTTCGGAAAGCCAGGCATCAAATGCCTAAGTTCTACATAATCATTGCCAGTTAAAGATGAGCCATCAACGAACCACCAAGTAACAGGATGCTGATACAGGAAATCTTCTAAATTAAACTGCCTTCTTCCAATTTTTACAAAATACTTTTCATTTAGTCCTGCCAATCTTTCAATTTTAAAATCATCGTACTTGCCGTTGTTAAACAAAATTTGTTTAAACTTGATGCTAACATCAGGTGTAGTTAAAGCAAAAATTAAATCCCCTTTTTCAGTTTCTTCCACCAATTCAAGTTCGGCATTATAAAATTCAGTTTCTACGCCATTAATTTCAAATACTATTCTTTCTTCAGGCTCAAGAAAAACATCCTCATGCCAATCTACAGCAAAAGGCAAAATAACTGGCCGCAAAGAAACTGAATTAGGAATGAGTGTTTCTTTAAGAATAGTATTAGGGTCAATATCATCTCTCACCAACTTATTCCCTACTGAATGACACCATTCAACCAATTCCTGAATATCACCATTTTTTCTTGACCAAATCCTTCCTTTGTACGAACACCCAATGGAAGTCTTTTCTCCTTTTTCATAGCCAGAGCCAAAGACAAATGCTTTTTCTGCTGATTGTTTATCGGCTAATTCTAATGCCTTTTCAATATCGTATCCAGTTCGCATACTGAACGTCACATTTCTTCCCAAAAATTCTTTTAACCCAACATTTTGCAAACGAACTCGTTCAATCCCATAAAAGGCTTTAAATACGTCTATCTTATTAATCAATTCAGCATCTTCACCAATAATGGCTTTAGCAAGCTCAGGGTACATACCGGCATTATCGCTTGAGTTGATAAACAACAAATTATTTTTTGTGTCCCAATGAATGACATACAAATTCCAAAGTATATCGTAAATGTCTCTGGAATACCCCCAATCTATATTTTGCTTTTTTCCTGTAATTATTACCAATGTCTTTTGTTCCCGGTTTATATCAGGGAATAAATAGTCTAACTCATCTACGCCTGGTATGCCCTCTTTGAATTTATTAGGGGCCCATTCATTTGTGTGATTTTTATATACAACAGAGCTTAACGAGGGCTTTAAACTTTGAAAGGGTATTTTACTACCTTCTAATTCGGTGAACCCATTTAGAAATTTACTGAAGTCTATCTCTTTTTTAATACGAGTAGTGCTAACTCTTGGCAGCAAAGAGTTCCAGTCAGCCCCAAGCGCATAAAATTCCTCTAATTCTTTTTTTACATCTGCATCTTTAAGATTGACAATAATACTTGCGTTGCCTAAGTTTTCATCAAATTTTGTTCTGGTAAATCTACCTGCCAATTGAATAGTGATTGGTAAACTTTTTCTTATATTATGAAAGGCAGCGACTTTCAAATTGGGTAAGTCAAAGCCTTCTCCGAGCATATCTACGCAAACTATTATTTTAGATTCTTTGCTTAGTATTTTTCTTTTTGCTTCTTCTCTTTCAGATTTATTTAAACCAGTATGTATAACCACGGGGTTGTATTCTGGATATGCCTGATATATTTTAAATACGGAATTTGCTTTCGCCTGTGTATTACATCTCGCCATTAAAATATGGTCATATTTTTCTAAGTCGCTTTTCAGCCTTGTGATGGCTGCTTCTGCAATTACTTCATCTGCTTTGTTATTATCCCATTCATTTACTTGTATTAATTCAATTTTTTTGAAATAGCCATCATCTTGTGCTTTCTTTAAGGAATAATTAAAAATAAATTTCCCATCTAAGTTTTGCCCATCATTCCGAAAGGGTGTTGCTGTGAACTGAATAATCTTTTCTTTTTTAGAAAGGTTTCTAAAATGCAGCCATGTTGGGGCTTTAATGTGATGTGCTTCATCTATAAAAATATGTGTTACGCTATGGCTTAATGCTGCTTTCATTTCATCAGAGCCAGCACTTATCAAATCCATTGTAGTAACTATTACGTTGCACTTTTCTGTAAAAGCAATTAGTTCTTCAACTGTTTTGAAATTTTCATATAAAATTCCCACACTGGGTTTTAAAGCAGTTGGTGAAACAATACCAAACTCCTGCTTTTGTAAATGCCCTAACGTGATGAACTTATTTGAGATTTGTTCCCGTAGTGGGTCAGAAGGGACAACTACCAGTAATTTTAAACATCTTTGGGCAATAAGCAACGATAACATTGTCTCTGTCTTGCCGGTGCCTGTTGGCATAACAACAGTTCCCATCTCATCATTAACTCGCCAATGAGATAATACACTAAAAATTCCGGCAATTTGAGGCTTACGCAAGCCATAGATGTCATTCTCTAAATCTTCTTCCTTAAATGAAAATGCGCCAACCCAACTATCAATATTCAATTTTGGGTTAAACTCATCTTGTAAGCCTGGATATTTTTGCCAGTCTAATTTCAACAAGGAATCTGAAAAGTTCTCTACTGTAGGTTTCTTATCAGAGTAAAGAACTTTGGATAAGCCTAAAGGATAATTCTTGCTTTTTTGAGAAAGACATATTACCTCATTGGCATCATTTTTAAGCAGCAAGTAAGTGTCAGCAGCTTCAATAGAAGCCGGACTAAATTCCCGTCCTTCAAATAACTTTTGCTTGATTAAGTTTTTCCCAAACTTTTCGGTTTTTAAGAGTTCGGGTAATGTAATTTTTTTCATTCAGATTGGTTTAATAAAAACAACATCCCATTGCAATAGCCAGGGATGTTGTAGTTCATACTAAAAGAAAACAAAGTTGTTTAGTGCTTCGTATCTTTTACAGAACTTGGGTCATTACCGGGAGAAACTGTATCGCTATCTCTGATTTTGCCATCTAATCCGTGAATCCTCACTTCACCACCACCTGAATTAGCAGCATACTCCTTTGCGATTTTTTCAGCCTCTTTTTGAGTGCCTGCAGAACCGCTTGATTTTACTCCACCTTCTTTCTGGATATTCCAGTTTCCGGTTCCTTTGTCTTTTGAAACATGATAGTTTGCCATTTTATGAAATTTTAAATTTTTACTTAGGAATTACAGCAATCACAATACCCTGAATTTTGAAATCGTGTGTTACAATAATTTTCTGATGTTTTGGATTAGTTGATTTAGGTAGCAGTGTAACAATTTCACCACTTCGACGAAATTCTTTGACTGTTGCCTCATCATCAATTAATGCAACAATATCTTGTCCATTCTCAGCCATATATTGTTGTTTCACTAAAATCAAATCGCCATCATTTATTCCTGCCTTATCCATTGAATCACCACTGGCTTTGAGGAAAAAATATTTTGAACCTGGTTTAGCCAATGATGTGGAAACTGGTATCAAGGCTTCCACGTTTTCCTCAGCAAATAGGGGTATTCCACAAGCAACGCTTCCTACAAGTGGGACTGCCACAGTTCTGACACTGTTTTCAGATCCCAAATCTTTTATTAATATCAATCCTCCATCATCCTTCTTTTGTAAAAAACCATTACTTAGCAATTCCTCCATCAATAACAAAGCTGAACGGGATGACTTATAATCCATTTCCCTCATTAACTCCCTGACAGATGGAATCCTGCCATTATTCATTACCCAAGTCCTAATATGCCTGAGTGCTTCTCTCGCTTTTTGACTTAATAATTCTTCTCCCATTTCAGGTGTTTACTTTACTGTTTAATACTGTTTAACAAAAATAGCAAAACATGATGTTTTGCTGTTCAATTATTTTTCCACTGGAAATGCACCTAAAATATCTCCACCTCACCTCCCTGATTGAACCTCCCCATCTGCACAGCCTTACCCTTCTCCGGCACCTCAATCACTACATCCACATCATGCTGGAAACTTTGAGAACCTTTGAAGTTTCCAGTTTTGGAAGTCTGGAATACGAATACAAAGGATTTAGACGGGTTTAAAGCCCTTTGCCGGTTCAGATCCTCTGGCTGCAGGCCAAGCCGATTTACGCTGTCTAAAAAGATAAAATCGTAGGCTGAGAGGTTCTGCGGCATAATGGAAGACACATACAGGTTAGGATGTGCCACATGCTTTTCATTCAGCTTCTTTTGCAGGGTCATGTCCAGCCCTTCTTCTTTGGCCACATACAGCACTTTTCCGTGGTTTCTGGCCAGGTGGCCAGCAAAATCTATGCACAGGTAGGACTTGCCCATTTTAGGCTTGCCAAACACCATTGCGGTAAAGTTCTTTGACGGGTCGCCAATTAGCTCCAGCCATTTGCCTGTTAAGCCTAATGTATCAAATTCAAGGTTGGCAAAATCCATACTGTTCATCACAGACGGTTTTGAAACTGGCTTTACAAAACCAATCCCATCTAATCCATTCAACAAACCATTTAAGCCATTCAATTCTTTTGCTTCAATTTGCAATTCCTTTTGCTTTTTATCAGTAACAAATTCTCTTAGGTTTTTGTATGCTTTTTGTAAGGGTGCTTCATACACATCGCCTTTAGTAACCTTCTTTCTTTTGACGGCGCTCTCCATCTGTTTAATCAGTTTGGCAGCTTTTTCTTTCATACCAAGTTTGCCATTCATGTTGATATACTTTTTTATCAACTGAACAGAAGGGTAAACTTTTTCACCGGCGGCAGCTTCTTTAAATTCATTGTACGTTTTATCAGTTATCTCCAGTTTTATTTTTGCTCTCATGGAATTAAAAGTCTTTATCAGGCTTTCCTGGATATGCTTTATCTCTTTCACATACGCTGAAGTTTTACGGATACGTTTTTCAAGTATTGCTTTTTGAAGTGCATTGATGAACCGAAGAATATCATCTTTAGTTTTTGTTTTTCCATTCAGGTTTAAAAACCTTCGGATAAAACGGACTTCTTCCGGGATGCGTTCTACTAATTTTTCATCGCTTGCAGCTTCATCTGCTTTCTCCTTTCTTGATTTTCTTTTAGGTGAACCATCAGGATTTGTGATGCCCTGCTTTATCATGGCATCCTTCATTATTTCTTTGCCGGATTGATGGCGGTGTTCTTCCTTATGCTGTTTTATTTCTGCTTTATGATTATTGGCAGTAAACTCATTCAGCTTTGAAAAGTACATATCAATCACTTTCTTTATCGCTTCACTGCCATGATAGGCTTCCCAGCTTTCACCATTGCTGGTTGCCTTATTTACATATTCATGCCCTTTTTTCAAAGCATCCGGCAGATTATAAAAGTCAATACTCTTTACTTTATCGTAATAGTTGTTGTGGTTAATCATAGTAACGGGTTTTATGCAGCTAATAATTCAAGTTCTAATTCCAATGCTTCTGCCTCTAATTCTAAATAGCGGATATTATCATTGTCCTTGCCGTCATCTTCAGGCGGCAGTTCTATTTTGTTTCTATTACTGTATTTGTTGGGATTGTCTTTAATGTCTTTTAACTGGTGAGTAGTTAAAGTGATACTGCAACTGTGGTTGTTCTGCAATATGGCAACTGCTTTTTCAATTTTGCTTTCATGCAGCTTTGCCACCATCTTATCAGATACCTTTTCAAAATTATTATTCTCCACCAGCTCTAATAACCCTTTGTCTAAATAAATATCACCGCCCCTCTGTCTTGATGCAGCCACAATGATTTTAAAATATTCTCCCTGCTTTATAAAACCAATGCCATTATTGGTATTAATGTTATGCCCGTTCACCAACGATTTGATAATTGTCAATGCCTTGCTGATTGGCACTACTACTTTATCCTGCACCTGTTCATTGGGTGTCCAGTTATCAGGCATGAGAATACCTTTCTTTGTTTTACCATCAATGGTGGTATAGCTCACCAGTTTGCCTTTAAAATCGCTGAATGCCTGCAATAAATTTCCAGTGATAATATGCCTGGTCTTGCGGTCGGTATTGGTTGCTTTGATATAATCTTCCCATTGGCTCAATAATTTTTCTTTGTCGGGTTGGAGCATTTCTGTGCTTGCGCCGATTATGCTCATTATATCTTCGGAGTAGGATGCAGGGATAGCGATATATTTATTACTATTAGCGATGGCAAAACGTAGTTTGATTGCAGAAGGTGCAAACGGGTTTTTCTTTTTCCTGTCAATCACAAAGCCTAAGAAAACGGAAGGCACTAATTCATTGCCGCCGAGATAAGTTTCTTCTGGATAGTTTACCAGCTTGCCAACATGGAATGCTTTGAAGATTCTTTGCAGGTATTGTTTTCGGTTATCAGAAGTCCTTTGCAGATTTTGTAATTGTAATTCTTTGGCAACAATCAATTCCTTTTCCCGTTCTTTTATTGCTTGCGTCCATTCTCCTGAACCGGGTTGCATTTTTTTAATTTTCTTTTCGTTAGGTACTTCTTTTATTAGTATGTTATGTTTTGTATCAATGCCAGCTTTGTCTTCTTCTAATTTCTCCAACACATTTTTTTCATAACTCGTTATTAAATCACTTTGCTGTGTCAGGGCATCATTGTTAGGGTTTGATTCCCGTAAAAGATTATCCAATTCTGTTCTGCTGAATGGTTTCTTTAAAACATTTGCTTTAACTGTTTCCAGGACACTGTCATCGCCAAAAGCACTATCACCACCTTTACCCATTTTGATGATACGGCTGTGGGTTGTTTCAGCATCCAGGTTCATGGCTTCTACTTCCAAATCATATTCGTCCACCTGTTTTAAATACTCCACATAATCATTGTAGCGGTCGGCAATCTCATTGTAAAAATCCTGTTGCATTTTGGTGGAAAGAACTGCAACCCTTCCTGATACCCTGTGTGCAGCATCTTCAGTGGTTGTTTGTGTATCACTACTGCTGTCTGCTTTGGAATCTTTGATATGCAAAGGGTCGTTCAGTATTTCATTTACATCGGGGTTTTCAAGCAAATATTCCTTTACAATCTTATCGCCATATTTATTTAAGAAATCCGGCACATCTAAAATTTTGGTGGATTGTTTTTGATTGGATGTTGTGTTTGCATCCAATGATTTTAATTTCTTTTGCAACATCATCATCAATCTTTTCTCCGCAGGTATCGCTGATGTTACATAATCATAAATTGGTTTTAAGATTTGCCCGGTTCTGTTTATTCTTCCCCGTTTCTGTACTTCGGTATTAATATCCAGTTCTGCCTGTAACACAATCATCACTCTTTGCTTTACTTCGCTTGCCTTTACTTTTGGCGTTACAATCGCATGTGCGGATGCACCTGTGCTTCCTGACTGGTTTATCATCAGTACATCCACTTCATTATTATTAAACTGGCGAAACGCATCATTGGTGTTAATACGTTTTCTTGACAGCAATATGCCTTTGTTATTCTTTGGGTTGATTTGAAGTTCATATTTTCTCCCTGTTACTTCTGCCACATTATAGCCTGCATCCTGTATGGTTCTTATAATAACATCAATGGGAGAAATAGTAATGCCTGTGGAAACAGTTTTTATCCTTTCCAATATCTTGTAATACTCTGCCTGTGCTTCCGGTGTAAAATCGCTGATGGCAAATTTTTTATGGATGGGGTTGCCGTCAATATCTTTTTCGGTATAACGCATTATGCCATCCAATCCACGCCTTAACACTTCAGCAAAGTCTGCATTAATAGTGTCTCCATCACTTACAGGCATACCTTTTTCATTTTCCATCTGCTCAATAAAACTGCCCATTGTGGATGCAAATGCAATAACAGGTTTCTTTCCTTCTTTTAATCGTTGAATGGTTCTTTCAGCAACAGAAGATGCTTTGAGGCTAAAGAGCATTTGGTTAATCACCTGAAACACTTTGGAGAAATAAGGCGTGTTATCAACACCTGCCTGTGATGTACCTTCCCTCATCTGCACTTCCTTACCTTCTGCCACAGCAATCTTATCCAGTTGATCCACCTGTGCATCCACATGGTTTGTTTGAAAGGCAATAATATCACGGAGTATTTCAGTGATATTATCTGCGATGGCTTTATGTTCTTCTGCCTTTGCATCTAATGAAATATAATTTACTTCCACACCTTCAAAACTTCTTTCCCTTCTTAGCATTTGCCCTTCGGCAACAAGCTGCGATGACAATACTTCCTGCAAGGCCACGCCACCCCGGTTGATAGCTTCCACCAAATCATCCTTTGTCATGTTGCAATCACTGATAGAAGTCTTCATGGCATAGATGGGCATGTTATCAGGTCGCTTGGCGAAAGTGGCAGACAAAAAAACTACACCCTTTGTATGAGCAACCACTCTTTGCATAAACTCACCTGTATTGGATGAACCGCTTGAATTATGTGCTTCATCCATTATCATCATATTGCCATCTGCAACTGTCATTAAAAAGTTTGGCTTCTCTGGTTTTTTATCAGGTGAATTAAACTGTGAGTATGTGCCTACAATAAAATCATAAGCCGCCGGTACTTTGCGGTCAGCAAATATTTTTGATTGTTCTGCAGGTGCTAAAGCCTGATAGACTACATTGCCATCTTCATCTTTAATATCTGTTTTACTTTCCCTGCCGTTTATGATAAATGGTTTTAAATGTGCTGAACCAATTGCAACCAAATCCCTGTATATATCAGAAAACAAGTTTGCCTTTTCTGTGATGAAAACAGGTTTTAATTTTTGTGCCACTGCATAGCGAATCATGCCTGCGGCAATCCTTCCTTTACCAATACCTGTCTGGTCGCCGATAATCATTCCCTGTTCCCTGGCTTCAATATTATAAATTGCCATTGCAATCGCATCAATCTGTTCTGCTGAAAATGCTTTGTGCAATGCGGTATTGGATGAATATTTTAAACGGTGTTTTACAAACCTGTCAATATCCCCACCTACTTCATCTTTTATTCTTAGCAGAGATTGTTGTGTTTCAAAACTCATGGAATCCGGCACATGAGTATCTAAAGATTTACTTGCTGATGCAGGTTGATATGGTAAGCCCAATTCTTCACCAAATAATTCCTGCAATGCCAATGCTTCTCTTTCTAATTTAGATAAATCATGCTTCATAGTTTGTTCTTCATGTTTGTATTCCATTGCATCCATTACCTTTTCAAATAATTCATCAAAAGATTTTACAACAACATCTGTATCGGGATTATAAACTGGTGCAACACCTTCTACTTTATATTTTCTTCCAGCAATCAAAATCAAACGAACATCAAATGATGTTCCCTGCCTTGAATAGAGTTTATGCCCGTCAATCTGTATTACATCAACAACATTGTAACGGCTGTATAAATAGTTGAAGAAAATCCTGTTCTTGCCAGCCTGTATTCTCCCTCTTTCATCCCAATTGGTATGTCCGCCAATAATAATAGCAGCTTTGCCATCATTAGCCATACAATCCAAAGCCCTCAATGCCATCAGGTGGTCAAGGGTATTGATAGGGAAAGTATCGTACATCACTTTTTCATCCAACGTACCAAAGGGCGGATTGGTCATTACTGTCATAAATGTTCTCTGCACATCCATAAAATGTTCTGTGGCGTTACGTTGCCACACATTTGCAAAGCCTTGTGTCCGCAGGTTATTATTCCTGAAATCATCCAGTTCATTTACATAGACCCTTTCTGGTTTTGCTGCAATGGTTAATAAGCCATTACCTGCGGATGGTTCAAATGCAAAGCCGCCTTTGAATTGCAACTTATCTATCTCACAAAAAAAACCTGCCAGATAACCGATAGGTGCAGGTGTTGAATATTGTTGCAATA
The DNA here is from genome assembly GCA_044226725.1 of Ferruginibacter sp. Taxonomy (GTDB): domain Bacteria; phylum Bacteroidota; class Bacteroidia; order Chitinophagales; family Chitinophagaceae; genus Ferruginibacter. Next base: position 331,572 of record JBGAGM010000002.1, read on the forward strand.
AAATACTTTGTGAAGTGCGGTGTGATAGGTTTACCTGGTTGTGATACAGTTCCACAATCCTGTCAAATCTTTGCTTCACCGTTCCTTCGCTGTGAGCCAGCAATCTTGCCTTGTTCACGATGGCAAGTTCTGTTAGTTCCTTTACTTCGTTTTTATTGGTAATGCCAAATGAGACAGCCAGCTTTTCAACAGATATTTTATTGTGCTGTTTCTTTACTGCTAAATCATGTTCAATAGCAGCAACAAATTTTTCTTCATTAACAGGCAGGCTTTGTTTCATAGAAAAAGGCAGGCTTGCACCTGCCAGTTTTTTATCTTGTCGGTCCTTTTACACCGGCTGAATAGTTCAACGAATAGCGGTTGTCCCAAACATTATCATACAACTGGTTACCATCAGCCCACTCATAAATGATTTGGTCTTTGAACCTTGTAATCCTAACAATTGCCCACACGGCATCATAAGTTTGTGCATCAGGTGCAGCGTAACCTTTGTAGGTAATATTCGGTTGTGATTCATCTTCCCTCAGCAGGTCTGAAAGACCGGATGATTTTATACCGCCACCTCCGGCAAGGCTTTGTATCGCTATCCTTATTAGTTGCAATTCATCAAGCTCTGCATCCTGTTTTATTTCTTTCGCCACACCGCTTTGCTTCATCCAGTTCATCAGTAAGTCACGCAGCACAATTACATTCGTAAAAGTATTTGGCACTGTTACATCATACATATCAATATACACATGCTTTAATGCGCCTTCGCCATTGTCTATGCGGACAAGGTTTGTTTCAAGTATATCAATACGCTTTATCTGCACTTTGGCTACCAAAAATTCAGCACCGTCTTTTACTATCCTGAAAAAAGGACCTTCGTTGTATAATTCTGTCGCCATTTTATTTTTACTTATTACTGTTTGATTCTTTTATTGCTTCTGCAATTATTTCCCCCAGGATTGCCCCGATAAATCCACCCACCATTACATAAGGCACTGTGTCTTTCTGTACAGACTTTGCATAGAAATAACAGGTCATGGATGCCGTGAGGGTGAATGCAGAAACAATTGTTTTTTCCTTCATTGCCATTAGTGGATTATACTCTTTAAAGTGATACCGGATAAAATCACCATACCTGCCTTTAGCATAAAATTTCCAAACTTCTTTTTTCGTACCTGCTTCTTCAGGTCTTTGTTTTGCTCGGTTAAAAACAGGTTTGTAGTAAGCACATCGGATAATTTTGATTTAGTAAGCTGGTACTGAAACTTATGCAGGTCAATTGTTGAATCTTTATTTTTTATTTCATCTTCCATCGAACTGATAACGCTGTATGCAATGCTGTCTTTTACATTGCTTTCATCAATTAAATCACTCACTTTGGTTTGCATCTCCTCACAATTGGTAAGCAAAGCTGCTGTATCAACTGTTTCTGTTGCCGCACTGTCAATAGCTGCGTAATCTTTTATCAAATCCTTCACCTGTGTTTGCAGCACCAAAACTTTATCGGCTGATTTCTTTAATGATGCTTTCTTCTGTGATAACTGTGTAACAAGACTGTCATTTCTTTGTGATAACTCCTGCACCTTTTGTTCATACTTCACTTGCATCACAGCAAGTTGCTTTTGAACTTCCGCAGATTTAATCCAGCCTGTGTGCTTGCAACCATCCCTTTTTGTAAACGACATCAGTAAGCAACCAATCATTACACCGATGGAGAAAGCAAAAAATAATTTTGATTTGAAAAAGTTTTTCATAAGTAAAGAGTTTTTAGTTGGTGTCGGTATGCTTTTTCTCTAATGAGTAGCCAAAACATCCTGCACCGATGAGTGATATAAAAGAGTAAAAAATAAATTCAGGGACAGCTTTATTAAAAAACTGTTGTGCTAACCAGCTTGTGATTACTACAAGTGTAAACAGTGCGATGATAAATTCACGGAGTGAGAAATCACCGTTCTTATCCTGCAATAGTTGATGGAAAAAGTTTTTCATTTTTCTATATTGGTTTTTACGATATAGGTGAAGGCGGCTATGCCTGCACCAAAGCCCAAAGCTGCTGTTCAGGCAACGGCAGCTTTCTTTTGCTGCCTTGCCAATGCCCGTTCATCAACCAGTGTATAGGTAAAATCATTCTCATACAATTGCTTGTGCCTTTGTGCCAACTGCATGAATAAATTGAAGTCATTGATATTGGCAAACACCTGGCAGCCGGCTGAATATTTATCAACATTGCTGGTAGTTCCCCATGCAGAAGCATGATGGATATTGATGCCGAATATTCCTGTCTCTTGTTTGCCATTCATAAAATCAAGCACTGCATCCCGATTATAATCACGGATGACTGTTAGCGGTCGCTTTTGTGTAAGGGCTAAATACTTTCCCCGGTGCATACCGATGCCATGTGAGCCGATATATTGCCCTTCTTTCACAATAGCCGTTCCTTTTGAGTTCATCATATTTTTTAGCCAGTAAGTGCCGGGATCTGTTGTGGCAGGAAAACGGTGAAGTTGCCATTTGCCATCATTAGTTTTGTAAAACACATTGATGGAATCATCAAACGCATTTGGCTTTATACTGTCAGCCCTTACGCCAACAATATTGAGTTCAAAAGGTCTTGTGTATATTTTGTAGTTGCTGCGGTTGAGCAGCGTTTGTATTTCTAAAAGCATCAGGCAGCCATGTTTAAATCGGGTTCATAATTGCGTAACCATTCCTTTACGTTGAAGCCAGGGCAATTGGAATTTGCATCCAAATCATCATGCCCAACAATTTTTGCACTTGGGTATTTGATGGAGAGTGCCACCAGTTTATTAAACAAGGCTTCCTCCTGAACAGGTGTTTTGGTGTCGCCTAAAATCCCGGCTTTGTTTCTTCCGCCGAAGTAGGCAACATGGATAGCTTCATTGTCCACCGCTTCCACATTTTTTACAATGGTTTGTTCAGGGTGGATGCGTTTGATTTCACCATTGCGTTCAATCACAAAATGAAAGCAGCCATAGTGCTGTATTATTTTCGGGTCAAAGGTTGCAGTGCTATGCACCACAATGTGTTTAATGTGTCGCTTCATGAGTATTGGAATATTTATGTTTAGAGATATTTTATAGAATTGGATTTTACAAGAAAATGCTTGCCGCCATTTTCAAATAAAGTATAGCTCATCCGGTTGGCAACTTCATTGCCGAGAACCATATTGGCAGGAACTTGCACACCTGTTTGTGCATCTTGCCAAACCATTGTGGGTTTTGTGGTAATGATGGCAAGCCCATCCAGTCCTGATAAACTCCACTTGTTGCCGTCAAACTGCAAACCCATTCGTGTAAACTGGAGGCGGATTTGCTGCTTTTGTTGTTCATCGCTAAAAGTGTTCAATATACCTGTTACGAGTGTTTGCCTTACGCCACCATTCAAACGGTAGTTCTTAAAACTTGAACTGGCTGCTGCATAATCATCTTTGCTACGCAGCTTCTTTAGCAGTTCCATTACCTGATTAAAATTCTTAGAAGCTGCTGCCATATATAATAGCTTGCCGCTATCATCTTTGGTTGCAGATGTATTGCTGCCTTTAACAAGCACATTAAAAGTTGTTTCATTTACTGTTGATGGGAGGTTGAGTTTTTTGAGTGCTGCAATCATTTCATTTCCGAAAAAACCATCTGCACCATAACGGGGCAATATGCTTTTGCCATAATTATCTATCAATGCCTGCTGCAATAGTTTTACCTTATCGCCTTTGCTTCCATTCTTCAATGGAAAATCAACTGATGCTTTTGGTGTTTCCGTTGTATAAACCGGTTCGTAAGAAGGCTCAAATACAGGTTTTGTTTTAATCTTAGGCTTGGTGATTTTAGGTTTGATTACGGTTGGTGTATCTGTGCGGTGATAATCGGGCAGCTTATTGTTACCGGTGTTTAGTATCACATCCACATCATCATTCTTTTTATCCGCTTTCTTCTTTTTAAAATATTGCCAGCCAAAATACCCCAGCACACCGGTAGCGCCTAAGCCCACACTCCAGAGAATGACTTTCTTTTTCCTGCTTTTGGTAGTAGTTTTATTTTCTGTGGAAACAGTTTTCTTTTTTCTGGTAGCCATCAATTACACTTTTGGTTTTTCAAGTATTATTTTCATCATGGAAGCATACTCCCATATTTCCAGTTCACTTTTAATATCACTCATCAAATCCCTTCCATATTCTGTTTTATACGCCACAATCACTTTATTGAAGTCTGCCTGCGTTGGTATCTCCATGAACACTGCTTTCACTGCATCTTCATCCGTTCCTGGAAACCAGCCATAGGTAATATCAAATGCAGCCTTCAATCTTTTTGCCCAGGACTGGTATTGCATCATTCCGATAGTGGGCTTATAGTTGCCCGTTATCCTGTCTGGCTTTGCTGCCAGTATCGCCAGCATTTCATTGTATTCTGTAGAAGTGAGTTCATCCTTTAAATCTTCCATCAAACTACGGGCATATAATTTTTCATAAGAATTAATCACCTGTCTGAACACTTCTTTGCTTGGTACTTTTCTCATCACTGTCCTTATCGCATCTTCATCTGTTCCCCAGCCAAACCACATATCATTTTCAAATGCCATTTTCAATTGCTTGGCATAAGTTGCCGAACTGCCATCTTCATAAGTTTTCTTTTCTTCATTGGTGGCTTTTACATTTCTTATCAATTTTCTTCCGAGGTAAAAACTACCACCCAGCACAATCAGTCCCAGAAAAGTGTACTGAAGTTTTTCTTTCAGGGTAAATTCGTCTTCGTGATGCTGATATGATTTGTCTTTATACACCTAATGCTTTTTTGGCAAGTGCTGTTTTAATCGGGTCGTTCTTTACAATATGTGCCAGCTTTGTCAGCTCTTTTGGGTTTAGTTTTGAAGCAAGCGTTGTGAGTGCAGTCATTTTTGCATCTGCTTCTGTTTGGTTGTTGGCTTCAATGGTCATGTCGTAATGAAATTTTTTCATTGGGTGTCAGTTTTAATGTTTAGTAATTCTGCTACTGTTTGCAGGTGTTTCTTTTCTTCGGCAAATGCCTGTATGATGTGCATGAGTTTTTCTAATTCCTGTTGGTTAAAATGTGTATTGAGTTGTTGCAGAAATTCAAACATGCCTTGTTGCTCAGGTGCTAATTGTTGTTCTGTCTTTGGCTGAAAGGTTGCAGCTACTTCTTCCGGCTGTTGTGCTGCACCCGGATTGAGCAATTGTTTTTCCTTCTCCTTTGTATCATCATCAATGATACCAGCAAGTGCTGCACCACCAGGGATTTTTGTAAGCAGGTGTACATTACGCCTCATCATGCTTTCCATTGCAACGGATGCCAGTTCGCCGAGATTGATATTGCCGAGTTTGAACTTTTGTGATTTGAGTTGCTCCAGTTGCCCTTCCAGCATTTCAGCATAGTCTTCCGATTCCTGCAATTTTGTTTTGGCTTCTTCCAGTTCCTGCAACAACTTTTCTTTTTCCAACTGCTCTTTTTGTGCATCTAATTTTTCCTGTATGATTTGATTGATGTTGCCCAAACCATGCAAACCGTTCAACCCATTCAGTCCGCTTTGCTGCACATGAAAACAATACTGGTCGTTTCTTGGTGTGTTGGCGGTATAATAAATCAGGATGCGTACTTTTTCCGTGTCTTCATTCATGTATAATTCATATCCATCAAAGTCAGCAGGGTTGTCTGTCTTTGGCACAGCTTTCAATCCATCCACAAAAATTTCATAGAACTTTGGCTGGCTTTTGGAAGCCATATCTTCCAGGTATTTCTTTAACCTGTCTATTTTTAACTGGTCGTATTTTTCGTTTTTTACAGGCATGGTTTCACAGGGTTTGGAATTGCTTGCAGGTATTGTAAATTGTTTTGTGTTGCGTTTTGGTTTTTAATTTTTATTTCGCCCTGGTGTTCATAGCTCCATTCATTTGTATTCATTCCGCTGCTGTCAAACATCCCTGTATCAGATTCTATTTTTACCCCGGAGTTAGGTGTGATTAATACAATAAAATGATTGTATGCATCTATTACGGTTTCCTCCATCGGTTCAAGTACAAGATGTTTAACACGGATATAAAAATTATTCTGATAACCCATTTGCTGCATCCTCATCTTGATATATTCAATTGCCAGGCTTTCGTTCATTGCATAAAGATTTTTCTATCCATAAGCATACATACACACTGTACTTTACAGCAAGGATGTTTGGTCTGCCCCAGAGGTCTTTGTAATACCCTTCAACAACCGGTGTTTTGCCATCAACATTTACTGTTAGCTCTTCCCTGCGTCTGCAATGTGTCCAATGCTTTATATTTCCTGAAAATGAAAAGTCTGCGTAAGCAATATTTTTATCAAAGTCATATACATCATTTCTGTAAAAAACATTTTCAATATTTAAACTTTGCAGGGCAAGTGTTCCGGCTATTGAACTTTTTGTTATTTCAAAAGCCGGGTCAGTATCAGGAGGTGTAAATAACCTTCTTGTTCTGTCAGCCACTTCTACAATAACTCCACTGCTGGATGCTGCAACTGATTTAATTTTAAGCCCTGTTTCAACACCAATTATTTTCACAGTATTTTCTGGCAACCCTATCTGGAAGTTTTTGAACTGCCCCGGTTTTTCTATTTCAACTACTTCAACTATTGCCTGTTCTTTTACTATCATTGCCCGGAAATTTCACAATCAAGGTATAAGGAGATTCTATATGCACTAAAGCCAATCCTGTCTTCTGTATTATCAGTAAAATCAACTTTTACTTTGCCATTACCCGGAATGATGCCGCCGAGTTTATAATACCTGTCATTCGGCGAAACATTTAATCCACTCATCAGTAATTTTGTTTCGTAATTATCAGGGAAAATTTCCTCTCCGTTTATTTCAACTTTTTGTGTTCCCCTGTAATAAGCAAGGTCGTCCCTGTTTGAAGTAAACATCAATCCATGAATGAGTGTGATGTCTTTATCAATATCAAATGTTTTGCTGAAAGTTTTGCCAGCGTCTGTTATCTGAATATCAAAACGCTTCTTTACAATTTTTGCCATAGCGGTTTTGCTTTGGGCATGAGAGTGGCAGGCAGGATTACCTGCCACTCATTTTCATTGCCCTGGTTTTTCAATTAGGGTGTAGTGATGGTTCCGTGCAAACCGAGATAGATATAAGTATTCTGCGGTATGCCATCCACTGTGCCTAACTCAACAGTGGATTCAATCAGGATGTCATCATGGATTAAACGGGGATTGGAAAGTTTGTAATAACCCACAGGGATATTGTGAAAATTCGCTGTCTTGAAAACGTTATTGCTTGTCTCCGGTACAATCTGTTTTTTGTTTGCCTTCAAACTAAATTCACCATTTGCAATCGCCGGAAAATCTTCAAGCCCCTTATAGTTGGTGGCAATAATTTTATCCTTGCTGCCATCTGCCGATGTACCTGCAAGCAATACAATACCGCTTACCAGTAATGCCTGGTTCTTTTGAAGTTTGGCATTGCTCAAATTGCGTAAACCAATTTCTTTGTCATCCTGCGTTTCAAACAGCTTGATGGTCTTTGATGTAACTGGTTTGATGGAATACACAATGCAATCTGCCAAACGCAATTCGCTTCTCAACAAACCCTCTTTGATATGCGGCGGCAGTTCTGCAAAATGTTTTTCCATTTCTCCACGGCTGCCACGGCTATGCCCGCCGGTGTTGCTTAGTTTTGCAATCTGCCGCATACGCTGTATCGGATTCATTCTTCGTAATGCACCCAGCAGTTCATTGTCTTCAATACCTTCAATACCGAGTAATGCGCCTGCATTGTTAAATTCTTCCACGCCTTCAATAAGTCCTAACATAAGTTTCAATAGTTTGTACTCTCACCCCAAAAGGAATGACAGAGTTGTTTAAAAATTTGTTTCTTGATTTTTTAAATTGATGTTACATAATGATGTCATCAGTACCGGAAAATTCATCATCATTCATTCCTGCAAATTCTTCATCAACAACCTTTCCCATACCGGCACCAATTTGAGTATAGTAGTCATTGCCGCTGCTGGCAATTTGTTGTTCAATCGCATCCAAACCACTCATGTCGTTAGATGGATAAGTGAAGTATTGTATTTCTCCCATACCGTTTGTGCCATCTTCTTTCTTCTTCATTATTTTATCCAGGTACAGTTTCTCTGAAAAGTTTTCTTTGAATACCAGTACCCGTTCTTTCATACCATCCAAACCTTCCAGTCCGTTTGTGCCGCTCTTGGTCTGGAATCCATTGGCTGCCATCATACCCACACCCAGCAACGATAACATGCGGTTGCCTGTGTAATGCCCGGCGCCTGTTACGCCTGCACCAATCAGAAGTGATGGACGACCGATGGCTGCTCCTGCAACACCACCGATGATAACTGTAACCAGGAGTTCTTTGCCCGTTTCTAAGAGTGAGTTTTTTATGTCGCCTTTGGTATCTAATTGCCCCGTCATATTCTGCATGAAGTTTTGCTTCTTTGCTTTTTGGGCATACCGGTTTTTCTTTTTTGCCATAGAATATTTTTAGTTTTTTTATAGAATTTGGTTAAAGCAATGCAACCCGTTTTACTTTATGCTTATTGCCTTTTTTGTGATGCCTGCTTTTGCGGTGGTGATGTTTTTTTCTTCTCACACCGTCTAAACCATTTACCGGCTTTGATGGTGGTGATGCTTTGTTATTATTGCCGGAGTGCATTGCTTTATATCCTATGTATAAAAGTGTTACCGCTCCCAAACCAATACCAACAGGTTTTATCCATTTTTTATTCTTGTCCCAAAAGGTTTCTTTGGGTTCGTCATCATTACCAGATGTTTTTCCGTTTTCGGTTGTTTTACTCAGGTTTGCTTCTGCGGCATCGTCAGTTGTTGTAACAGCGTTATTCAGTTTTGCAATTGGTTGCCCTGGCTTTGCTTCTTCAGGCGTAGCAGCAGGCGGTATATCATCATCGGGAGAAACGGGACTGGTTTTTGTTACAGCCGTATTGGTTGGTGATGGTGTATCTGTTGCATCATCTGTTGTAACATCCATTTCAGAGCCATCTTTATTTTTCTTGCCAAATAAATCACCAATACTTTTCAGATTTTTTGCAATCGCTGCCACCACCGCTGTGGCTGCTGCAATGGCTGCACCTGTGATGGGTTCACCGAGTTCACCAAAACCTTCAAACCCGTTCATGCCATCTACATTCTCTGAATAAAAAACTTCTTGTCCTAAAAGTTGAGACAATGGAGTGTTCTCATTCATATATTCTACGCCATCCAATCCGCTCAACCCATCTACCCAGCCCAACCCATTTACCGCTTTGTCCTTATTTCCTTTTCCTCCTAAAATTGCTTTGCGTAAATTGATTGGCTTGCCGCCAGCCGTATGAAATATCTTTTCAATCTTATTTCTTGTTTGTACCAGCTTGCGGTGTTTTGCCCTGTCAATGCCTTTGGCTGCTGCTTTATTTTCACTCATATAACTCCACCGCAGCTTTGAAGCCACACCCATCAGGTTTAGTTTCATGGAAGCAAGCAATCCGTTGCGTAATAAAACTGTGGCAGGATTGATTTTATTTACGGCAGGCAAAATCTTTTTAAAGAATCCTCTTTTCTTTGGCTTGTAAACAGGCGGTGCATCATCATTGCCGGGTGAAGCAGGTGCAATGGGCAGATTGTTTTGTTTGCGTTTTGTCTTTTTAGAAAGCATTGGAAAATTTGCGTTGCCTTGCTTAATGTTCTGCATCCTTTTCTTCACAATCTTACCAAGCAACTCCATGCCGTCATCTGTTCCTTCGGTATCATCTATACCACTTAAATATTGCAAATCCATAGGATAATCTTTTTTCTCTGAATAAGGTTCTTCATAATCAAAATCATACACCACACAATCAATGGTAATGTGCCTGCCGTTTGATAAAGGCACTACGGGGTAGATATGCTGAAAGTAATCACGGTGATACTTGGTTATTCGCAGGGTATGTGGAATTTGTAAGTTCCATAGGATACTGCTGATGAAAACCGTGTAACAATCGCAATCTACCCCCGTGTGCCTGTCGTGCCATGCCCTGGCGGGGCTGCGTACCTGTTCATATCCGTCTGCATCTTTTTTATAGGCAATGTGTTCATATACAAATTGCCAGATGTTGCGGCAGGTATCGTAAACTGTTTCTCCTTTTAATAACTGTGAAAGCTCTTTCGTCTGCCACGCATTTTCCTTTACCACTTTTGGTACAAATGCTACCGTATTATAAACATTCGCATTTCTTTTTATGGTGGCATTGCCGCCGCTTGCGGATGGAAAGAGCTGGTCATATTCTGCGCCTGGTTTAATATGTCGTTTCTTGTTCGCCTGCATTTACTTTCTTATCAATACCTCTGTTGATGATTCGTAAGGGATTTTGTTGATGGGTGTCTGTATCACTGTCAATACCCTCACATCTAATTTTACTGTTTCTTTATTTTGCAAACTTTTATACAATGCAACACCTAACGAAAAGATGTTGAGTAGTGGAATGGTGATGAGTATTTCTTCAATCTTCGCCTCACCATACGCCGGTATCTTGATAAACTTATTGATGGGTGATGAACTTCCTATTACAGAACCCTTATACTGCAATCGTACAAATGGAAATTGTAAATTCATAGTGCCTTGTGTTGGGTTTTTCATCTGCACATCTATCTTAATCACCAATCCTTTTAAGTCTATCTTCTGGATATTGACGGTGGGAATAATTTCTATTTCCTGCTGCATCTTCTTTAACCCCAGCATATACTTTATGCCTGCATATATCCCCACGCCAACACCAGTTCCCAATAAGAATTTGGAAAAACTCATTATGGCTTTTTCTTTATTTTGTTACAGATAAAATCAGTGCTTACTTTAAACCCCATCCAGATTAACCCACCGATAGCTGCCTTGATGGCATAGTCTATGTAACCTGTAAAATCAAGGTTAGCCAGGAAAATGAAACCAGTAAGTAGGATGTTGCCGCTTACATTGTCTGTTTGTATTTGTTCGGTTCTCATAGTGTGTATATTAATGCTGTTTGCTTAATAGAACACAAATATGCGATGGGTATTTTTAGCGGTTCTCCGATTGGATTTGAGTGGGAATGGGTGGGAACAAGTTGGGCTGAAAAGGATTGAGCTTTCTCAAATACAGTTTATCTTAGTTGTATTAACGCAAGATGCTGCAACTAAGTTGCTGCAATGCAAGAGTTAGCGGCAATGCAGTTAAACAGCTTATTGACAAGCAAACACAAAAAATGCAACAAAGTACAATATTAGTTTTATTTAGTTTACTTCTACTTTCCTCATGGGCAGTTGGACAAACTTCGTCAAAACAACCCATTCAACGAGATTGGTTTAAACAAGACCCATACTCTGATTCAATTGCAGGTATAAGTTTGAACAAAGCCTATGAACTTCTAAAAGGGCGAAAATCAAAAACCGTCATTGTTGCTGTTATTGACAATGGAGTTGATATTACACATGAAGACCTAAAAAATGTTATTTGGACAAACAAAAAAGAAATACCGGATAATGGGGTTGACGATGACAAAAATGGCTATGTTGATGATATTCATGGTTGGAATTTTAGAGGGGCTAAAGACGGTACAATTGTTCAGGATGAACAATCCGGTTCAACGCAATTTTATCTTGCCTATAAAACTAAATTTGAAACACTTAAACCTAATGAAATAAAGCCCCCTGAAAAGGCAGAATACAATATCTACATTAGAGCCAAGAAAGACTATTTGGAAAAACAATCAAGTAAAGATTCGGTGGAGAAACAATTTGCTTACAATGCTGATTTTCATTCCTATAATTTAATCGACAATGATTCTTCTAATTCTAAAAGCAGGTTTTATGGAAGTCCTATTATCAAACTTACCCCAAACACAACACACGGTACTCATGTGGCAGGCATTATTGCAGCCGAAAGAAATAATAATATAGGTGTTGATGGCATTGCAGACAATGTTTTGATAATGCCCATTGTTGCAACTACTGTAACAGGCGATGAAAGAGATAAAGACATTGCCAACGCCATTATCTATGCGGTTGACAATGGTGCAAACATTATAAATATGAGTTTTTCAAAATTATTTTCGTCAGAAAAAAACTTGATTGACAATGCAATTAAATATGCGGAAAAGAAAAACGTTTTGATTTTTCATGCTGCAGGCAATGACGGGGTGAATATTGACAGTGCAATAAATTATCATTACCCCATTGCAATTTATAACAATGGAAGCAGAGCCTCTAACTTTGTAACAGTTGGTTGGAATAGAGCATTATTTGATTACCGTTTAGCACATCCATATGGAGACTATGGAAAACTGAATGTTGATTTGTTGGCACCTGGAAGTGATATTTATTCATGCGTTCCGAATAATGAATATGATTTTAAATCCGCTACCAGCATGTCAACCCCGATGATAAGCGGTGTTGCAGCGTTGCTTTATTCATATTTTCCCAATTTGACAATAAAACAAGTAAAAGACATCATTCTAAAATCTACATTCAGACCAAATCAAATAGTAAACAAACCTCAAACAAAAACTCAAGTGCAGTTCAACACTTTATCAGCAACAGGTGGAATAGTGAATGCTTATAATGCGATAAAACTTGCAATTGAAATTTCAGGAAAATAAAGCACATACCGCTAACATTGGGTCGCTGCAAGGTGTGGCTGGACGTTGTAAGCATCAACTTTCAGTTCTTAACTGTCTCGTCCTGAAATAGGTTGATTAAACAACCTACATCTTCCAAGCAAACCTTCAGTTATCAATTTCTTAAGAATGACATTTATTTTCTTTGTCTTAAGTTTTATTATATCAACAGGTTAATTTTTTTTCTGACTTTTGTTATTCTTTAATGAAATATCTGTTTAGAGATATTCTTAATTTCAATAGCCCTTTCAACGGTCACTGGAACTTTCAAATTCATACCTATTATCTCAGTCTCACTTACAACCAATTCTTTTAAATTGGCCAGTTGTATCCAGCCATTATCTAAACTTTTGTAAATATCTCCCCAATAGTGTGATGTGCCTTTTGTTTTAATCTCCATGTTTGCATCTGTCTTCATGTTCATAAAAAAACTGCTTTCGCCTGAGTCGTACTCAATTATTGCACAGGGCAAGTTATTTATTTTGCTTAGTCCCTTAAAGCTTATGATAATTTTGCCGTTTTGGAAATAAGAGCCTGCCAGGACCTGTTTTCCCAGATTAACAGGTGGCTTGGAATAAGAAGCTGAATGAATTACTGAATCACCAATATACCTCAAATGCTGGGCGCCTTTGCCAGTATCTGTTTTTTCACAAAAAACACTCATAGAATGAAAGTCAATAAAAGCATTATAAACATGATAGGCGTTCTCTGGCGGCAGTTTTTTACCCTTCTCATCCGTAAGTTGTTCAAAAATATCATGCCTGATGCCAAACAGGTATTCATTGTTATCAGGGTTTTCCAAACTTAAATAGTGCTTCCAGTTTGTAAGGGATGGTATTAAAACCTCTGCTGAATTATTTAACTTGACAGTAAACCTGACACACATATATTCATTTTTTCCAGGACTTCCGGCAGCAGGAACACATCGTAATGTCATACAGTAAATATCATAACCGTTACGGGTTCCATCCTGTGAGTATTTAAGAACCCTGCTTTCCATCTGATAATATTGGGTGTCTTTTGAATGTGCTGGCACCAGGTTAAATGACTGAGACAAAGAATTATTGAGTTGCTTATTCTTTTGGGCTAAAGCTTCTGAAGCAAATAAAGTTGAGGCAACAAAAGGAAGTATGAGTGTAATTATTTTAAAAGTCATGTGAAATAAAGTATTATGTAATTATCTGAACGTCTTCTTAGATGCTGCCTTTACTTTTTTTCCTGATGGATTCCAGCGACAACTTGCCTCCACCGGTAAATAACAAACAAACCGACATTGCAAGCAATGCCCAGGCGGCAAATGATTTTTCTATCGGGTCATGTGTATGTGCAGCTAAGATGGCAATAATAAAATTTACAATCATAATTAAAGCGGCAGGCCTTACCCATAATCCAATTAAAAAAAGAATACCACAAACTAATTGAACATAAATAGAAACCGTTGCACTAAGCATTGGCACGGGGATATGCAGTTGCTCAAAAAAACCTGCTACTTCACTTATTGGTTTTATGCCAAAAGCATAGTCGGCAACACCGGCAATTAATCTCCAACCGGCAACCACCCGGAGAATGATAACTCCAAAAGCATATCTGCTTTCAAAAAAAAGGTTTAATTTCTTTAGCATAAATAAGATTTTAAAAAGTGGCCGGAGGTGTTAGATTTCAATCCCCCGGCCTTTACCCAAACATAACTGCTGCTTATGAGAGCCTTAACCGCCATCACTTCTGTATGGGTGTTATCTGTGCCTGAACACACCACCATCTTCCATTCTCTTTATAATAAGTATCGGTGTAAATGGAGTTCCCTGATACCTCTTTACCATCTTTTATTTTTGTGTAAACCGTTCTTGAGCGGATTAATGCTATGTCTCCAAAGATTCGGATGTATTCGTCCGTAATAGAAAATGTACTGTAACCACTATTAAGATAACCGGCTGCCCATTTTTTTAAATATTCCTCACGGGTTACTATACTGCCGTTGTTTTCAATGCACACAAAATCTTTATGGATGAGTTGTGCATGAGCATCTGCATCACCATTAATGAAATTATTTATGAATTGTTTATTCAGCTTACTCAGTTGCTCTTCTTCTGTTTTTATAGTATCGTAAGTCATAATTATTCTTTTAATTTCAAAGTAATAGTCGCCTAATTTTCTAATTTCCTATTTCTCTTAAAGTAGGCCACAGATATTGGTAAAAAGAGCAAAATGTGTACTACTATTAAAATTACAATATGAGAAATGGTTTCACCTGCTGAATTGAATGCACTTATCGCTATGTGGTAAAGCAGCCAAATTATTGCAAGCCATCTTGCCCATTTAATTTTATTCAACAATAGAATTCCACAAACAACTGCTAAGAGCCGTATGACTAAAGCCCAGACTAATTCAAGTGAGCCAATATTTGGATTTCTGAAGTCATTAATATGTGTTGCAATTCCAAGTATTCCAGTAAGTATGAATAGTGCAGAAACAATTACTACGGGAATTGGCCGGTTTAAAAATTTCATTGCTTTTAAATTATCATTTGTATCATCCATTGATGTCCGAAAGGGTCTTGAATATTTCCCTGCCTGTAACCGTAGTCGTAGTCCTGTGCAGGGCTTAGAAGTTTAGCCCCTGCTTCCAATGCAGTTTTCATAACTGCGTCAACGTCTTCAACAAAAAGCCCAACTAAAGTAGTAACGCCTTTAACATTGTTTGGTTCAAGTTGTCCTTTGGCTGGCCGTTCTTCATGCAGGTGAAAAATAGCTCCGCTGATGGAGAGTTCTGCCACATGAACACTGCCATCATCGTTGCGCCAGGGTCTGATTTCTATTGCTCCGAAAGCTTTGTTATAAAAAGAAATGTCAGCAATGCCCCCCGGAATGAACAGTTGTGGTGCAAAAAATGTTTTGTTATTTATCATCTAATTTTTTTTCGTTGGTTCATAATTATTGGCCGCCCTGCAAAAATACTCAGCAACCAGCAATATGTTTTTTTCTCAAATACCTGTTGCCTTTCCTTTTAATTATTATGTTACTTAATGACACATGCCCTTTATCTGCTTTGATGGGGTAAACTATAAATATTGAATCCTCAATATGAAAAATCATTTCTTCCAGCTCATGGTTAAGTCTTTCTGCAAACTCAAACACAGTTTTTTTACAATGCCCGCTAAAAACCCTGAAACCCTTGTTTTGCTCAATGGCATTAAATCCATGATAATACATAATACCTTCTAATGTTTCAATATTTACAGGTTCATTCAGGTATGCAATTAACTGGCATTTCATATTATCATATATAGCCGGATTACCGGACTTGTGCAAGCTAAAAAAGATAATATGGAGCCATCTTCAAAATCTTGCTTTTTTCAGGGATAAACCCATTTTGATATTCCCAATAACCTATTCTTATTTTACTTTTGTACCAGCAACAAATTCATGAGTACACAAGTCAAAAAGGATACTTCAATATTAAAAGCAGAAAAAGTAACTTCTGATTACCTTTTCAAGTCAGATTTTTATGAAATAAAAAATTGGGCTTATGATTTTGCACATGAAAAAAAGATAAGCTCCGGATATAACGATTGCCTTTGTGTTGTCTTTGTAAGAAATGGGAACTTCAAATTTGACCTTTCTAAGGAATCTTATGACATGCACACCGGTCATGTGCTGATAGACAAGCCGGATTATGAATACCGATTGCGGCCTGCAACCGGACAATGCTCCATTCTTAATTTTTCCACTGCATTCTACCGGCAGTTTATTGATGATTTGAACCTGAAACACAGTTTCTTCTTTTCCAACCCCAATATCCTGTCCCTGATGCTGAAAACAACACCAGAAATGGAGTACCTGCACTTTCAGTTATTAAAATCCGCTTCTGCAGGTAAGATGGAAACAGATGATATGATAATTGAACTGCTTAAATTGGTAGTAAACTCAATAACAATACCGCCTATTGACGAAGAACTCAATATGTCTCTTAAAAAGTTTCACCTGGTAACTATTGAGAAGGCAAAAGAATACATCAATGAAAATTTCAACAGGGATATTTCTTTATTTGAGATTTCAGAATATGCCTGCGTAAGTCCTTTTCACTTCAGCAGGATATTTAAAAAGTTTACTTCTTTTTCGCCGCATCAGTATTTGCAAAACATAAGGCTGAAACATAGTGAGATGCTTTTGAAAAACGGATTTGCACCGATTGCAGAAATTTCGTTTCAGGCAGGCTTTACCAGTGCCGAATATTTTGCAACGGTATTCAGGCAGAAATACGGGGTAAGCCCAAGTGATTACAGAAGGAAAATAAGTGTATGATTTGAGGTAACAAATAAGGAGCTTGCCCCAACTGATTAAATTGTCTATGAGTAATGAAACCAATTATAAAATATGCAGGATTTTAAAATAAATGATAAAGGGGAATTGGAAATAATTGCCTCACCAACATCAGCACATACTGACTTTGATTTTTATATCGGCAAGTGGAATATCAGAAACAGAAAATTAAAAGAACGTTTAAGTAATTCTGATGAGTGGATAGAATTTGACTCCACAGATGACACAACGCATTTGCTGAAAGGGTTTGCAAATATGAACAGGTTTTCAGCAACCTTTGACGGCGCACCCTTTGAAGGAATTGCAATTAGGCTCTTTAACCCGCAAACAAAATTATGGAGCATTTATTGGGCAGACAGTAATGCTGTCAGTTTTGACCCGCCAATGGTTGGTTCATTTGAGGGAAACATAGGTAAGCTATACTGCAAAGACACCTTTAAAGGTCAAAATATTATTGTGCTTTTTCATTGGGACAAAACAGATTTAGACAATCCAATCTGGAGCCAGGCATTTTCAGCCGACTACGGGGAAACCTGGGAATGGAATTGGTATATGTATGCAAGCAGAATAAAATAACAAAACTGTTAGGGGCAATTAAACTAAGTAGCACTTAAAAAAATCTAAAGAATGAGACAATCTATTTTATTATCAGCATTATTCTTAACGCTATTTTCTTGCAATCAAAAAACACCAAAAGAAATCAGTTCTGATGAGTTAAGGTCAATTGTTAAAAGGCAAAACACAATTCTAGAGAGTTGTTTTAAAGAAGGAAATGCAGAGAAATTAGCAAGCCTTTACACAGATTCCGCAAAGCTTTCTCCAAACGGAGGAGATTTCGTAGTAGGGATAACTAATATCAAGAAATTTTGGGCAAATGATTTCAAATCCTCAAAATTATTGGAGATGACAACAGATGTGCTAACTACCAATGGAAATAAAGAAATAATCTATGAAACTGGAAAAACAAGAACAAAAGTTATTTACGAAGACTCAACATATACAACTACGGTGAAATATATAAATGTATGGATAATGCAAAAAGACGGGGAGTATAAACTTGATATTGATTTTTGGAACAAAGATAAAAAGGTAAATTAAGAAAATGATACAAGAGCTAAGAGTTTACAAACTAAAAGCAGGCAGGGGAAAAGAATTCCTGAAAGTTTTCACTGAACAATCTTTACCAATGCTCAAACGGTGGAATGTAAAAGTTGTTGCCTATGGTCTCTCAGTAATTGACGAAGACAGTTTTCACTTAATACGCAATTATCACACCATTGAACAAAGAAAAGAAAGCCAAGAAGCGTTTTACAGTAGTGACGAATGGATTAATGGGCCCGAAAAACAAATTATGGATTGCATTGAAACCTATAACACAAGCGTAGTTGACAGCGAAATATGTAAAGTTCACTAAATAACAGTAAAATGAAACAGATGGATAAAATGGAAAACAATGCAATAATCAATATAGGCCGTAAAGCCTGGGGTATTTGCATTTTAGGGAAAGGGATACAACAGATATTTTCAGGAACTATAGACCTTATATTTTTGCCTTCACCTGTAGCCAGTCATTCCATTTCCACAATATTGATGTATCCCTGGGCAATAGTATTCATCATTGCAGGCATTGCGATTTTGATTAACAAAAAGGTTTATGAAGTTGCCCTTATTTCAGGCAGTGTTTTCCTTGCTCTTTCCATAATGGTATATGCACCGTATATTATTTTCGTTAGTAAAAAGGGTTCTGTATTACTTGAATGGGCTCCTGTTGTGCAGGAATTAGGTTTTGCTGGAAGCTCTTTAGCAGTTGCTGCAACTTTTCCCGAAAAAATTCATACCTCCAAACTCATTGGGTTACTGGAAAAACTTACTCCTTTTGCAGGCATTCTCTTTTCTTGTCCAATGATAGTTTTTGGAGTTGCTCATTTTGTCTATGCAAAGTTGGTTTCTGATATGGTACCAACATGGATTCCATTTAGCCTGTTTTGGACTTATTTTACGGGTATTGCTTTAATATCAGCCGGGTTGTCTATTAGTTTAAATCTACGTATAAAATTAGCAGCATCTCTTTTAGCCCTGATGATTTTTACCTGGCTGTTGATGTTGCATATTCCACGGTCATTTAGCAATCAACCTGAAATCAAGGCACTTGAAATATCTCGTGTTTTTGTAACAATAGGATACACTGGGGTTGCCTTGTTATTTGCCTACCGTAACCAACATTTTACAATTTGGCGATCAAACAAAATCAATATATTATAATCAAATGAGGAATCAAAACTATTTCAAATAGCTAAACTATTGCAAAATGAAACAAATAATTTATATAATACTTTTTTTTATGCTGTCAACCAATAGTTATGGGCAAGACCCACTAATAGTAGATACTTCTTTAGAAATTCCAAAAATAACTTTTGATGACAAAGGAGAGCTAGAAATTTCTGCTTCGGCTACTTCTTCTTCACATGACTTTGATTATTTGGAAGGCACCTGGAAATTGAAAAACAAAAGACTGAAAAGCAGGCTGAGTGGTTGTACAGAATGGACACCGGTTTTTGA
Source organism: Ferruginibacter sp. (assembly GCA_044226725.1). Lineage (GTDB taxonomy): Bacteria > Bacteroidota > Bacteroidia > Chitinophagales > Chitinophagaceae > Ferruginibacter. Next base: position 351,096 of record JBGAGM010000002.1, read on the forward strand.
AACGAAAGTAGTAATGGCCAAAATTCTTAATGGCATTGGAAACATAGACAATTTCTATGACACCTCAAATGGAAAGAAATACGAAGGTGTGGCGGTAAGATTGTTCAACCCAAAAACAAAACTCTGGAGTATATATTGGAGCGATAGTAATACCGGGGCGTTTGACCCGCCAATGGTTGGTTCTTTTGAAAATAATATCGGGCATTTTTTTTGTAAAGACACTTTCAATGGTCGGCAGATAATAGTTGTATTTCGGTGGGATGTACGTAACCCCAACTTCCCTGTATGGAGCCAGGCCTTTTCTCCTGACAATGGGAAGACATGGGAGTGGAATATGATTAATGTTTCGGAAAAAGTGGAAAAGAAGTAATCATTCACTGGGAAAAAGAACGAACCACTAACATTGAAAGGATACACTGCCTGACTCAATAATTTCTCTTGATTTGACAAGCCTAAAAAAATATGCAAATAAATTTGTGTAGTTAGATGGCTACATTTATATTTGTAGTCAAATAACTTCATAATGGAATTAAGGCGTGACGTTTTTCAGGCAATAGCCGACCCTACAAGAAGGGCTATCCTGCTTTTACTTGCCTCACAAACTTTGACGGCAGGTGCTATTGCTTCCAATTTTGACACAGCAAGACCAACTGTTTCAAAACATTTACAAATCCTTACCGAGTGTGAATTACTTAAACAGGAACAAAACGGCAGAGAAATATATTATCATTTTAATGCAAAAAAAATGAAAGAGGTATCAGATTTTATTGAACCATTCCGCAAAATGTGGGATGACAGGTTTAACAGGTTAGAAGAATTATTAAAGCCCCAAAAAAATAAAAAAAATGGAAAGTAATATTAAGACAAAAATTATTGCCGAAGCAGGCAAGCAAGAACTCTTTATAATCAGGGAATTTGATTTGAAGAGAGAAAAGGTTTTTGAAGCATTTAGCACCCCTGAAATACTTGAAAAGTTTTATGCCCCCTTTGGCAACAAGATGGTATTTAATCATCATAATTATAAAACCGGAGGTAGTTATAGTTGGTGCAATAAAGACCAGCAAGGAAACATCTTGTGTACATTCAATGGAGCAATCCATGAAATTGAAGCACCTGTAAGAATAATTCACACTTCAGAATTTATGGAATTGCCGGAAAGGGGACATGTGGTAATGGAAGCTATGCTGTTTGAGGAGCTACCGAATAACCGTACCAAACTAACAATTCATGATGTGTGTTTTTCAGTGGAAGACAGGGATGCAATGATTAATAGCGGTATGGAGAAAGGCTTGATTGAAATATTTAAACAATTAGACAATTTGCTTAAAGACCGTATATGAGAAAAACGACTGCGGCTAAACTTTCAATTGCAATGGGAATTACTGTAATACTACTCCTTGCGGCATTGCATCTTTTAAGCCCTGAGTTTGACCCAACCTGGCGGGTGATTAGTGAATATGCACTTGGTCAGTTTGGATGGGTGTTGTCGTTGATGTTTATAGCCGGGGCATTAAATGCCTGGCTCCTGGCTTATAGTCTTCGCAATGAAATAACAACAAAATGGGGTAAAGTTGGCTTAGGGTTTCTGATAGCAACGGGCATTGGTTCGGCAATGGCTTCTGTGTTTGAAATACCTCATCCAATGCACAATCTTGCAGGGCTTATTGGTGTATTATCTTTGCCTATAGCTGCAATGCTGATAAGTGTACATTTAAACCGGATGCCTAAGTGGTCGGGGTCAAAAACTGCGGTAATCTGGACAGCAAACCTTACCTGGATTGGGCTTGTAATCTTTGTAGTAAGCATGATTATTCTTATGACAACTTACACCCAATCGGGTGGTGACATGAATGTTAAACCTGATGCTGTAGAAAAAGTTTTGCCAAAGGGAACAATTGCATTTAATGGAATTATGAACCGGATTCTTGTACTGCTTACACCATTATGGACAATCACTGTAGCCAGACAAGTTATCAGATTAAACAGATAATCAGTAAAAGCAATAAAATGGTAAAGCCTGTTCCAAAAAACATAGATGAATATATTGATGGGTTTCCAAAGGACACTCAAAATATGTTGAAGCAAGTTCGTCAAACAATAAAAGCGACAGTTCCTCAAGCTGAAGAAACAATCAGCTATGGAATGCCTACTTTCAAGCTAAACGGGCATTATCTGATTTATTTTGCAGGGTACAAAAAACACATAGGGTTATACCCTGTACCAGCAAACAATAAACTATTTGAAAAAGATTTTTCTGCCTATAAAACTTCCGGTAAAGGAACTATTCAGTTTCCATTGAATAAACCAATACCTGTTGACCTAATTAAAAAAATTGTGAGATACCGACTGAAAGAGAATTTGGAAAAGAGAAAGTAAATATGTGCCTAAGTATTTCCACTAAAATTTTCTTATTAGAACATATTAACAGCTATAAATTATTTGTATCAGGAGAAACATGCTTTTGCCAGGCTGGACTAAAGGTGTTGCAAATGCACCTTTTTTGGGGCAGATTTACGAAAGTTAATACCTTTAGTTTCGCAAATATAATAGTTATGTGTAACCCTAAACCAGCATCCTGCACGACAATGAAAATTTTTTAACGACCTTTATTATATGGACAAGGCAACACAAAATCATTGGGACACCGTCTATAAAACCAAAGACTCAAACCAAGTAAGTTGGGCACAAGAAGTTCCAAGAACTTCTTTGGACTTTATACATTCTTTCGGTTTGACAAAGACCGCAAAAATTATAGATATCGGTGGCGGCGACAGTAAACTTGTGGACTATTTGCTTGACGAAGGTTTTGAAAATATTACAGTGCTTGACATTTCAGCACAAGCACTTGCCAAAGCAAAAAAACGTTTGGGCGACAAAGCAGAAAAAATAAATTGGGTTGTTAGTGACATCACAGAATTTCAACCCGACACAATTTTTGATATTTGGCACGATAGAGCAACTTTTCATTTCCTAACAACAGGCGACCAAGTTGCAAAGTATCTTGACACGGCAAGAAATTCTGTTTCAGGCTTTTGACAATCGGGACTTTTTCAGACAACGGCCCGGAAAAATGTAGCGGACTGCAAATAAAACAATACAGCGAAGAAAAATTAACAGCAGAACTTCAAAATGGTTTTGAAAAATTACGCTGCATAACAGAAGACCACACAACGCCATTTGACACAACACAGAATTTTCTTTTCTGCAGTTTTAAGCGACACCAAAATTGACAGACAGAGAAGAAGGGTCTGCACATAACAGTCGCTTGACAGGCCAAGAAGAACAACGAAACGCTGACTGTACGAAGGCACAAAACTTTTTATTTGTTTAGTTAGGATTCCTAACTATATTTGTTAAGGCAATATTGCCACTACAAATTTTAAATAACAAATAATATGGATACCATCAAAGGTTACGATTATGGCAAGGCGACACTTGAGCAATCCCCTGTTAACTTACAGGATTTAGCCCTGCTGAAAAAAACACTGCTTTGGTCTGACGATGACGACCGCTTTCTGAAAATGGCTGGCGAAGTATTGAAAGACCAGACCAGCAATGTTCTTGACGTGTGGTATGGTTACGTGGGCAGCAACGAACACCTGCTTCACTACTTTACTAAAAACGGTCAGCCAAATGTAGATTACCTCACAGCCGTGAGAGCAAGGTTCGGGCAATGGATTTTGGACACCTGCCAAAAACCTTATGACCAAAACTGGCTCAACTATCAGCATGAAATTGCTAAGCGGCACCACAGCATCAAGAAAAACAAAACAGATGATGTGGACACGGTGCACATCATCCACTACCGTTACATGACGGCTTTCATTTATCCCATTACCGCCACCATCAAATCATTTCTTGCAAAGAAAGGCCATTCGCAAGCCGATGTTGACGGAATGCACAATGCCTGGTTCAAAGCCGTTACCCTTACTGTTATCCTGTGGACTTATCCTTATATCAACAAGAGTGAGTTCTAAAATGAAATTATATTTAAGGAAAACCAGGATAGCCGGACTGTTGTTCTTCTTAATCAAAGGACTAGTTTGGCTATTCCTGTTTCTATTTATCAAATCAAAAACATGAAAAAATGAAGGTAGCAGTTTGGGATACTTATGTAACGAGGAAAGATAGAACCGTAATGCACTTTGACATTATAGTGCCTGCCGAAATGCAAGATGAAAATATTGTTTACAATTTTGGCAAAGAATACCTGAAAAGAAAAAAGCAGGATGGGCAACCGCTTGCAGCCAAAGAATGTAGTTTCTGCCATATTGAAACCGTGAAACCGCATTGGGAAGAAGCCATAAAGCAAAATGGTTACTATATTTACGAAATAGAAAACTGCAATTAAATGAGCCTTTCCGATTTTAGCATAGATTATCAAAATCAAAATACTGAGAGTAAAATAGTTGCTGCACTTGAAAGAATTTCACAGGCTTTCCGTGTGTTGCTTTGGGAGGAAAGCAAAGAATTTTCATTAAGCCCTATTCAGGTGCAGGTGCTGATTTTTCTATTATATCATAGCAGGGAAAAAAGAAAAGTAAGTTACCTCTCTGATGAATTTAACATGACCAAAGCTACCATCAGCGACACCATCAAAACGCTTGAACAAAAGAAACTCATCAGTAAAGAATATGAAAAAAATGACACAAGAAGCTATATCATTCACCTGACAAAAAAAGGAAAAGATATTGCTGACAGAACTTCGTTGTTTACAAATAAAATCCGAACACCCATTGACAAACTGCATACAGACGACAAAACCAATTTGCTATTGAGTTTATTGGACATTATCAATCATCTGAATAAATCAGGCGTAATAACCATTCAGCGTATGTGCTTTTCCTGTGCTCATTACCAATCATCCGCCGGGAAGGGGCAAAAACATTTCTGCAAACTGCTCAACAAAACCTTACAGACAACTGATTTGCGGGTTGACTGTCCTGAATATGAAAAAACACAGCCATGAAAAGAACCCCGGTCGCTTACATTGGTTTGGCATAATTGGGGCAGATATATGTAACTTCAACAAAGGCATCAGTTCTTCTCATCTGGTCAGGCGAATACCTAAATCCACTCAATTTTAATAAAAGTTTTTCCCTTTTGTAACCTTTCCATTTCTCGTTTACTCTAATTAAACAGTAAACAATCACAGTCATATTATTATGGAAGCAATTCTCAGCAACAAAGCATTAGAAAGAGTGATACCGTTACCATTTCTTGAAGATGCCTCTGAAATGCCGGACAATGAAAAAATAGAAATCATTCAATTTCACTTTTCAAGAATCATGGAAACATTGGGGCTTGACTTAACAGATGAAAGCCTGATTGATACGCCAGCCAGAGTGGCAAAAATGTATGTACAGGAAATATTCAGTGGACTAAATCCTGAAAACAAACCGGAGATTAGTCTTTTTGAAAATAATTATGGCTACAAGCGGATGCTGGTTGAAAAAGATATTACGCTTTACTCCAATTGTGAACATCATTTTGTACCAATTATCGGTAAAGCCCATGTAGCTTATATTCCCGGTAAGCAGGTTATCGGACTATCAAAACTGAATCGTTTGGTGCAGTATTATGCCAAGCGTCCGCAAGTGCAGGAAAGACTGACTATTCAAATTGCAGAAGCATTGAAAGAAATATTGCAACATGATGATGTTGCAGTAATAATTGAGGCAGACCATTTATGTGTGGCTTCAAGAGGTATCAATGATACAAACAGTATAACTACAACAGCCGAATATTGCGGACAGTTTGAAAACGAAATTATCAAACAGGAATTTTTCAGTTATATCCGGAACAAATAATAATCGCAATGGCACAACAAGTTAAAATAATTTCAATTGCACACCTCACACATGATGTGTTGAAAGTAGTTGCAGAAAAGCCGGCAGGTTTAACCTATCATGCCGGACAGGCCGTTGATGTATCCGTCAACAAACCTGGCTGGGAGAATGAACTGAGGCCGTTTACATTTACTTCTTTGCCTGCTGACGATTATATAGAATTTACTATTAAGACCTATCCATCTCACAATGGAGTTACCAACCAATTGCTTTCTGCTGCTGCAGGTGATGAATTAATTATTGGAGATGTATTTGGGGATATTGCTTACAAGGGAGAAGGTATTTTTATAGCAGGCGGGGCCGGTGTTACCCCATTCATTGCTATCTTAAAACAACTTGAAAAGGAAGATAAGATTGGAAACAACAAGCTTCTTTTTGCAAATAAAACCAAAGCAGATATTATTCTTGAAAACACATTCAAAAAATTATTGGGCAGTAATTTCATAAACATTCTTTCTGATGAGAAGCAGGATGATTATGAATATGGCTTTATTACAGCAGAGTTAATAAAGAAGCACAAAAATAATAACACCCAATATTTTTACCTCTGTGGCCCTCCGCCCATGATGCAGTCAGTGGAAAAACATTTCACAATATTGGGAATTTCTGAGAAATACATAGTGAAAGAAGCATTTTAATATTCTGCTTCCTGATTGTAACCATTCCATTTCCTGTTCACTCTAATAAAGTATAACAATCAAAATTTTATTAAAATGAAAAAAATCATAGTATCTATAGTATTGCTTGCTGCACTTGCAAGTAGCAATACAGCAATGGCTTGCGATTCTTGCGGAAAAGACAACAAAGCCCAACAACTGCACACTACCATGCAAAAATTATGGGCCGACCATATGATCTGGACGTATGCAACGGTTGATGCTTTCTTCCATAACCCAACAGCCTTACAGCCATCATTAGACAGATTATTGCAAAACCAAAAAGATATAGGCTCTGCTATTGTGCCTGTATACGGAAAAGCAGCAGGCGACAAATTGGCCGCACTCTTGACCACACACATCAATCAGGCTGTGCCTGTTCTCACTGCTGCAAAAAATGGAGACCAGGCCGCTTTAAAGAAAGCTCTTGCTGACTGGTATAACAATGCCAAAGAAATTGCCGATTTCCTGACGGCTGCAAATCCAAAGAACTTGCCTGCCACTACCACTGAATCTATGATGAAAACACATATTGACCAAACCACCGCTTATGCAGTTGATTTATTAAAAAATGATTTTGCAAACGCTATTAAACATTTTGATGAGGCACGCCAGCACATGGCAGAAATGGCCACAGTGCTTGCAAGCGGCATTATTAAGCAGTTCCCAGAAAAATTTAAAGAAGGAAAATCTACGAAAAAAAGTAGCAACAAATAATTTAAAGAAACAAAAATGGAAAACAAATCGCTGACACAAATTTTCAATCTGCTGAAGTTTACATTTGTAATTGTTCCCATTGTAGCAGGTGCAGACAAATTTACCAATCTACTTACCCATTGGCAACAATATATCAATCCTTCAATAGCAGGTATGCTGCCTTTTTCAACAGCTACCTTTATGATGATTGTTGGAGTTATTGAAATTGCTGCTGGAATTATTGTGCTGAAAAAGGCAGAGATTGGTGGCTACATAGTTGCCGGTTGGCTTACTGTTATTGCATTAACTTTGTTGATTGGTTTCAATTATGTGGATGTAGCAGTAAGAGACCTTGTAATGGCAATTGCTGCTTTTTCAATGGCAAGATTATCTAAAATTGCAGTTCGGTAAATTATGAACCAGTTTGAAAAACTTACAGAACCAGAAATCATTGAACGGATTTTAAAAGGAGAAAAACCGCTTTACGAAATTATTGTAAGGCGGTTTAATCCGTATTTATATAAGATTGGCAGATCATATAATTACAATCATGAAGATACGCAGGATTTAATGCAGGACACTTATGTTGATGCATTCAGGAATTTATCTCAATTTGAACAGCGGGCAAATTTTAAGACCTGGCTTATCCGCATCATGCTTAACAACTGCTACCGGAAAAAAGAGAAGTTTAGTTTTAAAAACGAGTATGCACAGGCAGAAATAAATGAAAATGTAAACCCAATGTTTAGCAAATCTAATAACGATGTCAATAAGCACATCCATAACCGTGAACTGGGGCATGTCATAGAAGAATCATTAAATAAAATTCCCGAAGATTACCGCCTGGTATTTTCTTTAAGAGAAATGACCGGATTAAATGTTTCCGAAACTGCCAATCTTTTGGAGATAAGCGAAGCCAATGTAAAAGTGCGGCTCAATAGGGCAAAATCAATGCTTAGATCTGAAATAGAAAAGTCATATTCTACTGATGAAATTTTTGAGTTTAATCTGATCTATTGCAATGCATTGACAGAAAAAGTGATGAAAAGAATAAAGGAGCTTTAAATTTTTGTGTGCCAGAAAATAAGTTACCGAAACACTGCCTGTGTTTTTAGGACACAAATCACAGCAAAAAAGAGAATGTTGTATTTGTTACAGCAACCGGCAGATGAAGTTGGACTTAAAAGCCACCCTGAATTTCGTTTTACTTCTGTTGGGTATATTGAATAGGGAACATGGCTTGCAGTTATCAATTCTCAATTGACGACAAATACTATGGACACCAATGAGCCAATGCCAAAATGGGGCTGGGGCGAAACGAGCGGGTCATATTTGGCTGACGAATAAAAAAACTCTAAAAAACCCGGCAAACGCCGGGCTTTTCAAATCATGCAGCCTGGTCGCTGTAAAAACTCCCAGGCATCCCCAACTTATCAAAAATGATTTTAACCTGGATGATTGAATAAAAGAAACCATTTCTTTCGCCAATCAATTCTTGAAAAGGTTCAAGCCATTTTCTAAAAGTTTTCTTTGATACGCCGTACATATCGGCAAGTTCAGCAATAGTATAAGGTCTTAGCTGAAACTTTTGATTTTCAGAATACATAAATATTGGATTTGACGCAAAATGCTTCAATCAAAAATTATACTGTCCCAATTTGTATCAAACGGTATCATAATAGTGCAAACAGGCTCAATTCACTCGTTTTAATTTTCACTAAAGGCTTCTGGTAAGCCCAATTTTTCAAATATGGTCTTGACCTGGGTTACATTATAATAGTGGCCGTTACGGTCTCCTAATTCCTTCTGAAAGGGTTCTACCCATCTGCGGAAAGTTTTACGGCTCACATTGTAAATACGGGCAAAGTCCTTTACGGAGTAGGGTTGTATAGCAACCCCGCTTTCATCTTTTTGCATAATTAATTTTGGTTAGTAGTCAATCCTTTATGCAAAGATGCGGCTTTATGCAGTTACTAACTCACAAGACCAACCCAATACATGGCAAAAAAAATATTCAGTAAAAAATACTACTAAGTGGTAATTGTCTGGAACATTATAAAAACGTAAGAAGCAATAAATGTAACAATGTCTTGCAAAAATCACATGGTATTCACAGTTGTGATTCTACTTTAATTCGGCATCCATCTTTTTCAGGAGAGAATCTTTTAGTGCATCAATAAACTTGGTTTGGTTAGTCTTTCTGTCTTTTATTTCAAGATATTTCCTATAGTAATCGCCTAAATCAGTACCAAAATGAGTTTCAAAAAAAGTGGCAAGTTCAGAAATCTCAGATTTGCCATTGTTGATACATCCTGCGGAATGTAATGCGTAAATCAATTCAACTAATGCTACCTTGCTGGATGTCCAATTAAGCTTTGCGCTACTCGTAAGAGTTAAATTACCTGTTTCTGGAGATTTAAGCAGTTTTATTCCTTTAGCAAGGTATTCGCCTAATTTCTCATAAGCAATAACCATTGATAGTTTATAGTCATGGGTAGTAGTGAAGTCTTCATCAAACTGGAACACATAGGGTTCAGTAAAAAGTTGTAAATTTTTTTGGTTGCGTAGAAACATTTCGGAATCAAGGAATGTACTTTTGGAGTGATAATATTTTATCAAATCACGGTTTTGTCTAAAGAACACTTGTAGTTGTTCATATTGCTCCTCATAAAATTTTATTTTTTCTGATTCATCTGTAACCGGTTTATTTAACTCAAGATTGTAAAGAAAAAAATAATAGATAAGTAAGGATAAAAATCTTGGCTTTTCATTTTTGAAGAAATGTATTTCAGCATCTGTGGTTATAAACTTTTCCTTTTTCACATAATCCTTCAGCCTGGACATAGATTCAAGGCACACATCAATGCTCAATTTAACTTTCGATAAAGGGGCATCTTTTTTCTCCTCAATGAGTTTTAATTTCTCTTGAAGACTGCTGTATAATATGTCGGTAAATGTCTGCATTTAAACCAAATCATAACTATTGATATTTTATTAATGCTTTACTCAATCAGTCAAATTCATTTACGCTATTTTATAAAATGAATCTTATAATAAATTAGCTACCCATTGATTTCGCCAAAAAGCGAACCCGGTTCATGTAAATTACTTTACTCTAAAAAACCTCGTCTTCAAAATCTTGCTATTTCTTAAAGACCCCTAAAAAAGATGCCTTTAGAATGAGTATTTTTTAATTTTAGCCTATGTACAAAAAATAGCGCCCCAAAAACCAAAAAGACAAAATCACTAACTTGATTTTTTAAAACCTCAGATAAATTTGATAATGTTATATCAACCTATTTTGAAGTCCTCCATAACCAATTGCTACAGGACGGCTTCGCTTGTCGCTTGTTTTTGATTGCTACCCAACACAATCACAATTCTATTAAAAGACTCTGCGTAATTAAGATTGGAGCTTTTTGATTCCATTTGAATCTCTTTGAAACAAGACAAGGAATTATTTTTCCCAATTTGTAATCTTTGGAAAAAACCTTTGTGTATGAAGAACTCAACTATTTGGAATCCTGAAACTATGGGAAAAGCTGTGTTTGCTTACATCAATGAAAGGTCCGATTAAAAACCGTCTGCCTCTTACAATTAGATTACATAAAAACCTTCTCTGGTTATGAAAATTGTACAGCTTAGAGAAGGGCATCTAAGCTAAAATGTCCATTTCTACAAAAACAGCAATGATTTTAGAAATTAAATAAAACATCACATAACAATTTGTAACATTCTCTTAAACCCGATAAAAAAATTATCATTTGCAATGTTTTATTGCAAACGTTGTGTCAGTTTATATGTCATGTCAATTGCTTAACAAGAAGCTCATCTGCATATCTCTGCTTTATCTTCTCCTGCTCTAATCTATAATTATTCTTCTTTAAATACAGAAACATATCTTTTTCAATTGCAGTCAGGTTTTTCAATTCTTCTGCATTAATCGCTTCCCCCTTAGTTAATCCCTCATTTTTAAATTGGTCAAATGTATCCTTATCCATCATTATGGATTTTACTTGTGGATAGTAAGACCTTATCTGATGCAGAATTAGGAATCCATGAACATCTAAGTCACCCCAATAGAAAATATTTATCTTCTCTAACCACTTGATTTTTTTCAAAAAGCTAACCATAAAACCTCCGCCGCTCCAAATTCCAATAGTTGATGACAAAGAAGGCAAAGTCAGAAAATTCATTTTGTTTTCAGTAATAATAATATTGGTGCAGTTAATTTTAAGATTCTCAAAATCACTCAAAGGCATTCGTAAATCAGAAAAGCCTCCTATGCTAAGATTTGGGTCTAATATTCGTACTCGTATTGTTGCTTCATCATACTTTAAGTAATATCTTTTAACCAGTGACTTCTCTAAATCATCTCTCTTATGTTCAGGGACAAGAAAGTCTAAAAGGCTTTTAATTACAGCTTCATTATTCTCAATGAATTTTGTATTTATATCAATTGGCAATTGCCGTAAATAGAGATTTGGTTTAGGGGTACTCAAAAAGTATTTGCACACCTTGATAAGTTCACTCCAGATTTTATGGTTATCAATAACTGTGAGAACATTAATAAAAACCCACTCTCTAAGTTGAGGAAGCTCCTGGTTGATTAAATTATTGCTTTGTAAAAAAGCTGTCCAATCTTTTCTCTTTCCGATAAAGTCAATATAATCTTCTGCTGCTTCAAAAGTGATGGATTGAGGAAGCGAATGGGTGCCTGTTCGCCTGAAATTAACATCTTCTCTGTTTATCACATACCCAAATCCTAATTTTTCTTTTGAATTATCCTGCAAGTCGGCAAGCTGTGTTTGCAACTCATTTATTTTCTCTCTTACTGCTGATGACGAAACCTTCCCGATTCGGCCTATTGTTTTCGGAAAAAAATCTTCACCAGTCAACTGACTTTGCAGAAATTGTTTCCACCACTTTAATGCCTGATTCTTTATTTCCTGCGGACTAATCATACTTAATTTGCTGTTGCATTTGTAGGATGAAACATTCCATTACGCTTTATTTTTTCTTCTTTATACTGTTGAACAGTCAGATTACTTATTTGCGAATTATTACCGTCCCTGTTGCTTATAAAGTGAAAAGCATTTACATGATTTTCTATGATGTGAATTTTTTGCAAAGGAGTTACTATCAACAGTTGTAAATTCAGCTTACGGAAAAGCTCAAGCCCATACCTCGTACTCTCATCACTACCTCTACCGAAGGCCTCATCAATTACAACAAAGCGGAAGCTCCGGCTTTTGTCCTCTCCAAATTGTAACCCAAACTGGTAAGCCAAAGCTGAGGCAAGAATAGTGTAGGCAAGTTTTTCCTTTTGACCGCCACTTTTGCCACCTGAACCTTCATAAAACTCTTTTTCACTATCATCGGATGCGTATCGTTCACTGGCATTAAACTCAAACCAGTTTCTTACATCGGTAACAGTGTTTGTCCAGTCACGGTCAATATTCTCCATGCTTGCAAACCGCAGCAATATTTTTTTTACCTGCTCGTATTTAGATTCATCATAGATTCCGCCGCCATCGCTTAAAGTATTGATATAACAATTACGCAAATCTTCTTTAAATTGTCTTATGTCCTTATTTACACTTGTATCAATTAGTATAGTGATATATGTAGCCTTTGCAGAATCATATTCAATTTCATGCAAATGCTGATTTATATAATTAACTTTTTGCCGTATATCTTTTTCATGTTTTTCAAGCTGGGTATCAAAAACTGCAATACTGTTAATGACATTTTTATTCAGTTCTTCTTTAAATCTTTCCTCATGTCTTTTCAGGTCTTCGTTAACCAACTGCTCAAACTTCTTTATATACTCTGCCCTGGCTTCAACATCTTCACTGAACTCACTGTATTCCGCTTTAGAATGTTCCTTAATATCTCTCATCTTTTTAGTGATGCTTGTAGATAACCGTGTAAGGCTTGCCCGTAGTCTTTTAAGCTCTCCATTCTCACCCTCAAACTGTTTTTTAAACTGTTCTTGAAAAGAATCAGAATTACTCAGTTTAAAAACCTTTTCGCTCATTCTTCTATCAATAAAGGGATAGTGTTTAGTCTTCTTGTCAGCTTCTATTAAATTGATAATTGAATAAGATAGTTCAAGTTGATTTTGATAACCTTCAAGTTTTGTTCGTAATCCACCAATATCCTGGTTCTTTTTTGTTTCTTTTTCTTTTGAATCACTCAATAACTTTTCAACATCCTCCAGGCTTTTTTTCAATGTGCTTAATAAATTATTATTGTCAAGTAACTGTTTCTGCTCTGTTTCTAATTCGTAGATTTTATCAACTTCAAATTGCCAGTTTATTAATCCATAATCTTTCAATGCAATGATTTGACTGACTGCTGCTTTAATATTAGTATTTGCGGTTTCAGCAACCTCAATTCTTTTTTTCTCCTTTTTATATTCGGCTACATTAATTTCTAACTCCCGGATGGTTTCTTCAAGTGCTTTAATTTTTTCTATGTTTGACCATCCCAAAACATAATTTCTTCTATCCAGGATATTTTTTCTATCATCCTTCGTGTGCCTGATTTTTCCGCTTTTGATTAAGCCTTGTTTTGTAATAGCATAAGGAATTTGCTGAAGCTCCTCCAGTTCAACACAGGCAAAATCACCAAAGCTTCTGTTCAAATGGTTCTCTATCCATGAATAAAAAATGGTGTCAGGCTTAATTTCCAATTTATTAACTACACTGTCTTCAGTAAGCTGCTTTGTGTAGTTATCCCTCCGGTGATTATCAGCTTCAAGATAGGTTAGCTTAACACCCCGACCATCAGAGCTTTTAAGTGTTTTACCATTCACATATCTGCTAACATTTCTGTAATGAGTAGCAGGAACAAGTAAACTGATACCAAAATCATGTAATAATCTTTCAATGGCACCTTCCCATTCTGTCTCATCTTCATAAACTTTTAATAATTCACCTGCAAACGGTAATTCTTCCTGTTCAATTTGTAAATCAAAGCATAGTTGATTACGGGTTCCAATCAGCCACCTGGGGATTTGTGTTTTTCTTTCTTTTAAGGAATCCAATTCATTTTGTTCTTCAAGTAATTCATTTTCCTTTTCTCTTATTTGTACAACTGCTTTTCCCCATTCGTCCCGTAGTTCAGTTTCTTTTGCCTGACAGTCATTAAAAATCTTTTGTCCATTTTGCGAGTTTTGTAAAAAGTCATTCTCACTATTTGCAGAAGGCAATCCACTTCTCTTTGCAAGCAAATCATATTCACCCCAATTCTTATTTTTTTCCTCTTTTTGTTTAGTGCGATTTTTAATTTCGGCATCAATTTGTTCCAATCGCTTGCCCCCATTATTATCTATATCTTGTTTCAAGCCAAATCTCTTATCATCTAACAACTTAATTTCATCCTGCAATGACTTTAATGTAAGGTTAGCTATCTCTATGTCATTGGATGTATCTGCAATAGCAGTTTGAAAGAGATTAATTTTTTTCTCTGCAAACCAGGCTGGAATAACAGTGAGCATTTCTTCTATTGTCTCAATTTCAGTGTTCAACTCCCCATACTGAACTGCAAACTCAACCAGTGGTTTTAAGTGATTATATTGTTCTCTTGAATGAACCACAGCAGCATGAGCTTTATTTAGCTCATCAAATCTTTTTAACAGAATTCCAATCTGTTCTTTCACATCAGTTTTTTCCAGCATTTGCTCCCTTACAAAATCAGTTAAACTGCTTACGGATTTCATTGATACAGTTTGATAAAACAAGTCAATAGCCTTATCGCTTGTCATACCAAACTTATGCCTGAAGTATTCACTATACTGTCTGAAATTTTCGTCAAAAAGCGTTACTCCCTGCATACCCCTCAACCGCTTCCTCAATTCACTGATTTCACTAAAGCCACTTAGATGCTCTTTAATTTGAAGGGGATAGCTGCTGCCAATTAAAAGCTTTTCAACTTTCCCATCCTTCACCCAAAAAACCTGTGCTAACGTTATATTCTCCTGATACCCTTCATTGTAAAAATTGGCTACGATAACTGAATGTGTATTGTCATCTGGACGGAGATAAATTTTCTTTGCTGTCTTTGTAATTTCTTCTTTTTCTTTCTTGTATTCCCCTCTTACATAAGTTAGGAGGTTACGTTCCCTGCCATCTGCACCGGCAGCTTTATTAAATGTAATTTTGTTGTAAGGCACTAATAAGCTGGTAAGTGCATCTACTAAAGTAGATTTCCCAGAACCAATATCACCAGTAAGTAGTGAGTTGAAACCCTTTGGCTCAATCCTCCAAATATTCTTATTAAATGTACCCCAATTCAAAACTTCAAGGTATTGAAGTCTGAACCCTGCGTTTGAGGTAATTATATCAGCAGTATCAAAAACTATCTCGTCCATAATTTAGCAGGCAGTATTTTAGTCAGTAATGTTTTTTTCTGTTGCGTAGGTTTCTAATCTTTTTAAGGTATCATCAATTTCATCAGCGTTTACAAACCCCTTTATTATCCGGTGTATTTCGTAGGTATCTGTATTGTCTTCTAATTTTCTCAAAAAACCTGTTTCCAAAATGACTTTATTAATAGTAGCGATGATTTTGTCCGTTTGTTTTACTTCATCGGGTGCGGAGGGCATAAACAGCTTTACACGGTTAATAATCTCCTGCTGGGAAATAATAGCCCTGACTGTCCCTCCCTGTGCATCATGTTCCAGTAAATACTTTCTCAATACAATACACAAAAGAGATACATGAAAATTTAACTGCCTCTTTTCTGCAACTTTCGGAATATCTATTTCTTCTTCAAACTCTATTTGTTTTAAATAAGCATAGCCCTCACTTTTATCAATAAATAAATCCAGCCCAATAGTTGAAAAATATTTTTTTACATCGGGTTCGTATTCTATCAAATTAGCCCATGCTGCTTTCTGAGTGTCGTAAACAACACCTTTAAGTAATGTGATAAGAGAAAGCGAATATTCTTTAAGCATATTTTATCTATTAAAAATTACTACTGGTATTTCAATTGAAAATTCTTTTTCTGTTTCAATATTTTCAACTATTAATTGTTGTCGTTTATCGTAATTAATATGATGTTTATTTTCTCTTGTGGCAATCTGCATATAACCCAACACCTCTGCAATTCCTTTAGAAGATTTATATTGACTAAAAACTTCTTCAAGAGATACCTGCGACTTATGCCTCAATAATGATTTGATATTTTCTCTTAACAGTTCAATATCTATAAAGAACTGGCTGTACAACGCATCCGTTTCAGCATCAGATTCGCCTTCTGATATTTCAGTATCTTCAAATACTATTTTAACCGGGGGCTTAAACAAAGGTCGCTCCATCAGCAATGAAGGTTTAAACAAACCATCAATTTTCAGAAGCGGTATATCCGTATCAATTGTATCTTTTACTTCTAATAATAAAGCTTCGATTTTATCTATGCTGTTCAGTATTCTTTTGCTTTCTAAAAGGCTTTTCTGTTCAACAAACTTTCGCAATTGTTCAAGTAATCCATCATTAGTTCTGTTAACCTTATCTCCGGCTTCCACAAGATTTGTCTTTAGTCTCTCTATTGTGGTATCTTTTTTAATTTTTTGAATTGCTGGCAGTTCATTGATTTTTGAAATCAACATTTCTAATTCTTCCTGCATACTTCTGCTCATCAAGAACTCCCAAAATGCTTTAAAACTTTTTCCCTGGTCGGTACTCCACAAAAAATCTTGTTTGCTGAAAATGTCATCTAATAGTTTCCCCTTTACAAGATTGCTTTTAATAATTGCCTGACGGGTATCTTTATCCAATTCTCTGAAATTTTGTTCTACTTGCCTGAAATCCGCTAAAAGCCTTTTTGCAGTTTCTTCAGCAAGAAAATAGTCCTCTTTTATTCTTGTATCATCAGGTCTTTCATAAATACCCTTTTTGGCGTCTTCAATTTCTATATCAAGTTTTCTCCTGTCGTCTTCCAATTTCTTCACCCGGTCGTATGGCGATGCTGTTTTGTTCACAAGCTGCTTCAAAATTGAAAATAACTGTAGCAGCCTGCTATGTGTACCCACAAACTGTTGCTTACTTAAATCGTCTAACCATTTTAAAGCGTTTTCTGTTGCCGGAGTAAGTTCATATATTGGCTCATCACCAGTACCATAATATCTCCGCAGGTAGCCCAACTTGGACCACTGTTGCAGGTAATCCAAAGGCTCATTTTTAAAATCATCAATCCCTTGTTGCTCCAAAGAGTAAATAAAGTCGCTTAGAATATTTTGCAGGTCTTGTTGCGAATAATATATCCTGTCTTGTTGTTTAAATACCAAATGAAAGAAACTGATTATTAATGGAAATTGCTCCGCCCTCAAAATTTGTAGCGTTTTGTCATTCTTGTAAAGGGAGTATGCTTTAGCAAAATCCATTATTACTGGTTAATTGGATTTGTAAGATAGAAAATATAGCTCATTCCTTTAGCAAATCAATTCAGTTTGAATACCTCTGTAACTAATTGAGCCAGATTGATTCAGGTAGTTTCTTGTTCTTAATGACTGCACAAACCTGATTGCAATCATACCTCAATAATTAAAGTAACCTTACTTGAATCTATTTGGTACAATATCATTCCACTTGGTTCTATTTAGTTAACTGCCTAAATGGACTTTCTAACCTTTGGTAAAATTCAAAACTCTCTATGAAAAAACCGAAGATTTGGAACTCAGAAACCGTTGAAAGGGATATATTGGAGTATATCAACAACCGGGCAGATTTAAAAAGCCGTCCACCATTAACTGTTGAGTTGCTAAAAACTTTTCCAGGATGTGAAAATTACACCCAGGAAGTAGCAGAATTTAAGCTCAGATGTTATGATGTACTCATTCCAATACTGAGGGATTTTAACCCCCATGTAAAAATAATATCAATTGATAATCAACAAGTTGTAAATTGCATTAACGAAAATGAAACAAAAAAAATTGCAGCATGAATTCTACAATTGATAATTTTTCAAAATGGGCTAAGAAGTCTGATAATAACCTGTTGGCAGTTAATAGAAAAGCCGCTGTTGTTTATACCCGTGTTTCTTCTAAGGAACAGGCAGATAAAAATCTTAGTTTGGATTTTCAGCGTAAAACGATAGATGAATATGCCTCCAGAAACGCTTTTAATGTTCTTGGCTATTTTGGTGGTACCTATGAAAGTGCCAAAACAGATGGCAGAAAGGAGTTCGGCAGGATGCTGGACTTTATCAGAAAAAATAAGGGAAGGGTTAGCCATGTGCTTGTTTATACAATGGATAGGTTTAGCAGAACTGGTGGTGGGGCTATCAAACTTGCCCAAGATTTAAGGGAGAAACATGGAGTAATGGTTTTTGCTGTTACACAACCAACTGATACCAGTAACCCAAGTGGGGTTTTTCAACAGAATATTCATTTCCTGTTTAGTGAATTTGATAACCAGTTAAGAAAGCAAAGGGCAATGGCTGGTATGAAAGAAAAATTTGAGAAAGGTATATGGTGTTTGAAACCGCCTATGGGCTATGATGTGATATTGACAAACGGGGAAAGAAAGATTGTCGTTAATAAAGACGGTAAACTTTTAAGGAAGGCTTTTCAGTGGAAAGCTGGTGGAATGAAGAATGAAGAAATAATGGAAAAACTCATTGCTCAAGGAGTAAAGATTTATAAGCAGAAATTGAGTATGATTTTCAGTAACCCGTTTTATTGTGGGATTATATCTACTAAAATGCTGGATGGAAGATTGGTGGAAGGAACTCATGAAAAACTTATTACAAAAGATTTGTTTCTGGATGTCAATGAGGTAAGAAAATCTGCCAACAAATATGGGGTTGCCCATCAAAAGGAACAAGATGCCATTCCGTTAAAAGTATTTATGAAATGTTCTAAATGTGGAATTAGTTTTACAGGCTATGAAATCAAAAAGAAAGGGCTTCATTATTACAAATGCAGGACAAAAGGATGTGGCTGTAATAAGAATGCTAAAATCGTCAATAATCAGTTTCTGGAATTGCTGCAATCTTATACTATAGGTGAAGAAGATATTGCTCCAATGACTTACAGATTAACACAGGAATTTGAGCAGTTAAACCAGTCAGCAAAAAATGAAGAAAAGGCATACAAAATTAAGCTGTCAGAAATTCAAAAGAAGATTGATACAATTGAAGAAAAATACTTTGCCCTGAATGAAATGAATAGAGAAACCTATGAAAAATTCAATCAAAAATACCATGAAGAAAAAGCTGAAATCCTGAGATGTTTGCAATCATTGAGTATCGGTAGTTCTAACCTTGAAGCAAATCTAAAAAAGGCTCTTTACTTTACCTCACAACTCAATACAGTATGGGATTCCAGCGGAGCAAAGAATAAAGAAATACTTCAGAAATTCATATTTCCTGATGGAATTATCTACGATACCAAAAACGAGACAGTTCTAACTCCAAAGGCGAATCCTTTCTTTGAACAGATTGCAAGCCTGCAAAGGGTTTTAAAAGATTCCAACAATGACAAAGGCAGCAATAATGCTGCCTTGTCTTGTTATGTCGGGATGGCAAGATTCGAACTTGCGACCTCCTGGTCCCAAACCAGGCGCGATAACCGGGCTACGCTACATCCCGAACTCTAAAATATATACGGGTTTATTGGGAACACCCGAACCATTTAAAAAATTTATAAGAACTTTTGCGGTGAGGGTGGGATTCGAACCCACGGTACAGTGTAACCCGTACGACGATTTAGCAAACCGTTCCTTTCGGCCTCTCAGGCACCTCACCTAACCTGCCCTTATTTTGTAAGGGGTGGCAAAAATACAATTCAAACTGTTACTACCCAAAACTAAATAGAAAATAAATGCAAATAATTCAGAAAAGCCCGGCTTGTTTTATAACAGCCCACGTATACTTTTAATATGCGGCGCCATTAGAAATAAAAAAAGAGAATGGATCCATTCTCTTTTTAAATACAATGATTGGTAAACAAGTCTCTTACATAGCAGCCAAATGTACCTTTTGCTGAAGCTCCAGTACGCTCTCTTTGAATAGGCTATCGGTATCCATCAGGTCCTTTACTGTTTGGCAACTGTGAATTACTGTAGTATGATCCCTTCCTCCAAAATGTTCTCCGATCGTTTTCAGTGAATTTTTGGTAAATGCTTTTGCCAGGAACATGGTTATCTGGCGGGCCTGAACAATTTCACGTTTACGTGTTTTTTGAAGCAACTTATCGTATGGTACATCAAAATATTCGCACACCATTTTTTGAATAGCGTCGATAGTAATCTCCTTGCTGGATGATTTTACGAAATTTCTAAGTACTTTCTTTGCCAATTCCAGGTCAATTTCCCTTTTATTTAGCGAAGATTGTGCCAATAATGAAATTAATGCCCCTTCCAGTTCCCTGACATTGCTGTTTATATTATAGGCGATGTATTTTACCACTTCCTGCGGCATTTCAAGGCCGTCATTCTTCATCTTTTTCTCCAGTATCTCTATCTTGGTTTCATAATCGGGCACCTGCAGGTCGGCACTAAGCCCCCAGCGGAACCTGCTCAGCAATCTTTCCTGTACACCCTCCAAATCTTTCGGAGGCTTATCACTGGTTAAGATCAGCTGCTTGCCGCTTTGGTGCAGGTGGTTGAAAATAGAGAAAAAGGCATCCTGTGATTTTTCTGCCCTGTTGAAGAACTGTACATCATCGATGATCAGAACGTCAATCAACTGATAAAAATGTATGAAATCATTGATAGCCCCGTTGCGTCCGTGGTCTATGAACTGATTAATAAATTTCTCGGAACTTACATACAGCACCACCTTATTGGCATGCAGTCTTTTCACTTCATTACCGATAGCCTGTGCAAGGTGTGTTTTACCCAAACCAACGCCCCCGTAAATTACCAATGGGTTAAAAGAGGTGGTTCCTGGTTTTTCAGCAACCGTTTTACCGGCACGGCGTGCCACCCGGTTACAATCGCCCTCAATAAATGCATCGAAAGTATAAGCCTGGTTCAGTTGCGGATCAATCTGCATTTTTTTAAGCCCCGGAATTACAAAGGGGTTTTTTACAGGATTGTTTATGACCAGTGGAAAATCCATTTCGTTGTTTGAATAAGATTTGTAACCCTGCCCCGGCACATCAACGGTTTGTGGTTTATTTTTACTGTTGCCGCTGTCAACCATTATCCTGTATTCAAGTCTTGCATCCTTTCCCAATTCACGCTTCAATGTTTTTGCCAGCAGCGAAACATAATGTTCTTCAAGATACTCATAAAAAAACTGACTTGGTACCTGTATCGTTAATATTTTTTCTTTTAATGCTACAGGCTTTATTGGCTCGAACCATGTTTTGAAATGCTGCCATTCAACAATGTCTTTGATTATCTCTAAACAATTAATCCATACTTTTTCAAAAGCTTTCTCCATTAGTTCCTTTGCAATTTATATATCGAGTTAAGAATTGTTCCTTTTGGTGCTTGCCGGTTAGGATTTTTATTCACAGTCAGACATGAAAAAAATCTTGGCAGGACAGCGAATATCGAATAAAATGTTGAAAAAAAAATTTTTTATTCATTTGTTTTTTTCCAAAGTAACACAGTATGATATTTTACCCTGATCTTCAAAAAATAAATGGTTCAAAAGCCGGTAAATCGATTACGGCAAACAAGCTTGATTTACAACTAAATCTACCCTTTAATTCAAGCATATTTTTTGACGTTTTCAAAAAAAAACAACATCTATCAATTTAAAAAAACACTCAACCGTTTGCATTTTTTGTATTATAAGCTAATACTTGTCTTATTATCCCTATATCAGAATAATGCATCGAAAAAAATGAATGCCAGGGAACAAGTAATACCGGAACAATTTTTCTGCAAACAAACCAGCCAGGCAATAATAATGATGATGAAGCCCGGCGGCATACATCTGCAACAATGGGAAAATTAAGCTATTTTTGATTCTTAAACTATTTATATGAGTTATGAATTAACCGGCAAATTAGTTGCCAAATATGATACAGTGCAACGCACTGAAACTTTTAAAACACGTGAGTTTGCAGTTGAAAAATCTGAAGATATCAATGGTCGTACAATAACCAACTATGTAAAGTTTCAATGTGTGCAGGATAAAACTGCCATCATAGACAGGGTAAATATTGGTGATGAAATCAAAGTGTATTTCAATATTAAAGGCAGCAGATGGGAAAAAGACGGCAAGGTGAATTATATCACCAATTTAGATGCCTGGAGAATTGAACAGATACTGCCAACGGCCACGGGCTCGAAAAATGACAGCGAATACCTGGAACCTCTGGATACATTTTCAGCCACACCGCCGGATGCAGTGGATGACCTTCCGTTTTAAAAGCCGGCTTGCCTCAGGCTAACCAACAGGCACATACATAGTTTCTGCTTTTTTGGATAAAAACCAAATGCAATGCAACAAAAGATCGCTCTCAAATTGCTTCCTTCCGAAGCAGCCGATGAATCAGTAGTAAAGAAGCTGATTGCGCATTCGGCCGGCAAAAAAACAAGTTCTGTTTCCGGCTATTATATTCTCAAACAATCAATAGATGCCCGGGCCAAAACAACCTGGATAAATCTTACGGTAAACGCCTTTATCGATGAGCCCTTTCATCAAAGGGAAAGGCAGCTATTTGATTTTAAGCAGGTACACCAGGCTGAAAAAAAAGTAGTTATCATCGGGGCTGGCCCTGCCGGCCTTTTTGCTGCCCTTTACCTGATTGAGCAGGGAATTAAGCCCATTCTGCTGGAAAGGGGAAAAGATGTAAGATCCCGCCGCCGCGACCTTGCCATGCTGAATAAGGAAGGTATTGTAAACCCGGAAAGTAATTATTGCTTTGGCGAAGGTGGTGCCGGCACGTACAGCGATGGCAAGCTCTATACCCGCAGCAACAAACGAGGGGATATTGACCGAATCCTAAACCTGTTTGTTCATTTTGGGGCCGAAGAAAAGATCCTGTACCAGTCGCACCCGCATATCGGCACTAATAAGCTGCCCCATATAATAACCGCCATGCGCCAGCAAATCCTGGATTGCGGCGGCGAATTCTTATTTGAAAAAAAAGTGACCGATCTTTTTATTGAAAAGTCGGAAATAAAATCTGTAAGAACTGCTGATGGCAACAGTTTTCAGGCAGATGCATTCATTTTAGCAACCGGGCACAGCGCCCGAGACATTTTTGAATTGCTGCACCATAAACAGGTTTTGATAGAAGCCAAGGGGTTTGCCCTGGGTGTGCGTATTGAACACCCGCAGCAACTGATCGATAAAATTCAATACCACTGTCCCGTGCGTGACGAACATTTACCACCTGCATCCTATTCCTTAGTAAAGCAGGTAAATGAACGGGGCGTGTTTTCCTTTTGCATGTGCCCGGGCGGCATCATTGCGCCTGCGGCTACATCTGCAGGCGAATTAGTGGTGAATGGCTGGAGCCCGTCTAAAAGAAATAATCCTTTTGCCAACAGCGGCATGGTGGTGCAGGTTGAAAAACAGGATGCCCTCAATGAATTAAAGAAATCAGGAAATAAGCTGTCCGATTTCAACAATCCCTTACTGATGATGCACTTTCAGCAATGGGTGGAACAACGGTGCTATTCGGCAGGGGGAGGTAAGTTTGTAGCCCCTGCGCAACGAATGACTGATTTCAGCTACGGGAAAAACTCATCTTCTCTTCCTTCCAATTCGTATTTACCCGGATTACAGTCAAGCCAGTTAAAAGAAGTATTGCCCGGTTTTATTTATCAGTCTCTGGCAAAGGGGTTTATTGAATTTGGTAAAAAAATGCCTGGTTATTTTACCAATGATGCGGTGGTGGTTGCCACGGAAAGCCGCACTTCTTCGCCTGTACGCATACCCAGGGATGCAAAAACACTTACCCATCCTCAATTGCATAACCTGTACCCATGCGGCGAGGGTGCCGGTTACGCCGGCGGAATTGTAAGTGCAGCCATGGACGGCGAAAAAGTTTCCGGACAATTATCGGCCCTGCTGCACTGACCGGCTTACCATTGATAAAAATCACTTTTATTATAATTGCTGCATCGTTACATTTGGTATCTCAAAACAAGTTTTCAAAAATGAACATCTTAGAAATACAGAACCTCAGGAAATATTTTGCAACGCAAAAAGCGGTTGATGATATCAGCATGACCATTGAGAAGGGCAGTATTTTCGGGCTGCTGGGCCCCAATGGTGCAGGCAAAACAACGCTGATAAGGATGATCACGGGCATCTTTTACCCAGATAGCGGACAGATTACCCTGAAGGGAAAAATTTTTGAACCCAATACCGATGCGAAATGCATAGGTTATATGCCTGAAGAAAGGGGATTGTATAAAAAAATGAAGATCGGCGAACAGGCCCTGTACCTGGCCCAGCTAAAAGGCATGAGTAAAAAAGACGCCACCATAAAAATAAAAGAGTGGTTTAAACGGCTTGAAATGGAAAGCTGGTGGAACAAAAAAGTGGAAGACCTGAGCAAGGGTATGGGACAAAAGCTGCAATTTGTAATTACAGTTTTACACGAACCGGACCTGATCATACTGGATGAGCCATTCAGCGGACTGGACCCGGTAAATGCCAACCTGATCAAAGACGAGATTTACAGGCTTTCACAAAATGGCACCACCATTATTTTCAGTACACACCGTATGGAACAGGTGGAAGAGATCTGCAATCATATTGCCCTGGTGAACAAAGGAAAGAAAATCCTGGATGGTACAGTGGAAAGTGTGAAACAGAATTTTAAAGAAAACCTTTTCAGCATCCAGCTTGAACAAGTTCCTGCAAATATCAGCAGCCCGGCTTTTGAAATCATCGATACAAAAAAGGATGCCCTTATTGTAAAGATCAGCAAAGACCATAAACCGAATGATGTGCTGAGTTATTTTATCAATCAATCCTGCAATATCATTTCCTTCAGAGAGCTGCTTCCTTCTTTAAACGATATTTTTATAAAACTGGTGGAAGGCACGCCAACAGCACGCCAGTTTGAAAATGTGAATGCATAATCCTCAAAAATTAATTCAATTCAACCATGAATAAGATACTGCTGATCATCCGCCGTGAATTTCTGACCCGGGTTCGAAAAAGGACCTTTATCATCGGAACCATTCTTTTTCCACTGCTTTATCTTGGCCTTATTTTCGGAACAGGTTATATAGCTAACAAAACCAGGGAGAATTTGAAGATCGCAATGATCGACCAGTCAGGCCTGTTCACCCCGGACCTGATTAAAGCTGCCGGCAGCAGTGACACACTTGGCAGGATAGAACTGGTAAACAAAGCTGAGAAAGGCTTTACAGAAAATTTCGATTCGCTTGGTTATGATGGTTATATTGTTATCCCCGCCAATTTTAACTGGAAAACCGGTGCCGACAGTAACCGCATTTTGGTAACCACCAAAAAGTCTTTTGGCAATGGTGCTATTGATCCTGTTGAAAAAAACTTAAACCAGCTCTGGACAAAAATAAAACACGATAGCCTGGGGTTAACAACCGCCAAAGATTCAATTTTAAACAGCAGTATCAGCCTGAAATTGAACAATGAAAAAAATAAAAACGCTGATGCCGGCGTTGCCACTGTCATTGGTTATGTGTGCGGATTCCTGATGTATTTTATATTGCTGCTTTACGGAAGCCAGGTTATGATGGGTGTTACTGAAGAAAAGACAAGCCGTATAGCCGAAGTGGTTGTTTCCTCTGTAAAACCGTTCCAGTTAATGATAGGCAAGATCATTGGCATAGGCATGGTTGCACTTACCCAGTTCCTGATATGGATTGCCTGCATTTTTATCATTTATAACGTGGGCAAATCTTCCGGAAATATGGGCGGGGCTGCCAATGGTGTGGTAGGCCAGATACAAACTGTATTCACAAGTGTTAACCTGCTGATCGTTGTTGGCTGCTTCATCTTTTATTTACTGGCTGGTTTCTTTTTCTATTCCTCCTTATATGCTGCTATTGGCAGTGCCATCAATGAAGACATGAGGGAAGCACAGTCACTGAGTTTTCCTATAACCATGCTGATCATATTCTCTATAGCACTGATGACGCCGGCTATTGCCAATCCCAGCAGCCCTGTGGCTGTCTGGGCCAGTATCATACCCTTCAGTTCACCTATTGTAATGATGGCCCGCATACCATTTGGAGTGCCCAATACAGTGCCCCTGTGGCAACTGGGTTTATCCATGGTTTTACTGGTAGCCGGATTTATGTTTACCACCTGGTTTGCATCACGTATCTATCGCACAGGTATATTGATGTATGGTAAAAAACCAAGCTGGAAGGAAATGATGAAATGGGCTTTCAGGAAATAACAACCGGCAAAAAATTATTTTATTGGCTCTTGCTGTGGCACTGCTAATGTTTCTTTAGGCCTGGAGGCTTTCTCAATGGCTTTGTTCAATTCGTCTGCCATATATTTATTGATCACTTTCCAGCTTACCAGCAAAAAGCCGATTATGAGGCCCAAAACACCTCCTATCAGGGAATAGGTAAATCCTGACTTTTGTACGGTATCATATGGCTGTTCAGGTTTATCAAGCACTTCTATGATCGGGGTTTCCTTTTGCAAACGGTAAGCTGCAGACTCCCTGTTGTTGACGGCATAATAATATTGCGACTGAACAGTGGCTTTGTCCTGGGCCAGGTTAATTTTGGGAAGGTTGTACCTTTTCAATCCTTCATTGGTAAAAAAGGTGCTTTCGTCCAAAGCAATGGCCCGTTTATCCAGTTCGTTAAGAACCAGTAACAATGAATCAGCCTTTTTAACAGCAAATTCAAAATCGATCTGGGCTTTTTTCTTCTTCAGGTTAATGTAGAATTCCGACAGTTTGCTGATGTATATATAGCTCACTTCCCTTACCAGGTCTGTATTACTGTTGGTGACATATAATTCCAGAATCCCTGTTTTATTAATCTTGGCGCTGAATGCCCCCTTAAGCATATTGCTGGCAATATTTACTTTGGTAAAACTATCTTTAGGCATCTCGATTTTAGTATTCTGCATAAAACCGACATGCCTGTTATTTTCCTCTATCAGTAATTCCGCCACAGATTTGTTATTCATGGAGGATATTTTTACCATCGCCACAGCTTCCCGGGTACGGCGGCTGTTGGCCAGTTCCACAATATTAATGGAGGCATCACCGGTGAAAGATTTTGTTCCTTCGCCAAGCCCCAGCAAAGTACTGATGGTGTTACCGGGGCTGGGATCTGAAGTACCATTTAAAGGAAACACGGTTGACTTTGCAGTATATAATAACACACTTTGTTTGGCCATGTAGTAAAAGAATGCACCGAATATCACAGCAATTATAACTATCAACCAGCTGAATTTCTGAAGCCTTCTGATAAGTTGTTTTAAAAGTTCTATACTATTCATAAACCTTACCGGTGTTTGTATTACTTCAATAGGTTAACAATATAAGCTGCAAGAATAACCGGAATGGCAGAAACCACAACCTGAACCACCGTATCAGTGATCTCAGCACCTTCGGGCCTTAAAGGCACGTTAACTGTAGATCCCTCTTTCACTTTTGGATAGAAGTGCATAAAGAAGATACTCCTGGTTCTGCGGCTTTTTCCGTTTGCATAGGTTACATATATCCTTTTGCGCCAGGGCCGGATACCATAACCACCAGCCTTGTCAATATAATAACCCACATTAGTATGTTCTTTATCAAAAGTTAGTTTCAATGGTGATTGCACAATGCCTTTTACATTTACAAAAGGATTGATCTCAGGGATAAAGATCACATCTCCTTCCTGCAAAACAATATCATACTTACTGTTTTTATATTTTAAGGCCCTGTACAGATCGATGCTTACCGGCTCATTGGCCACTTCCGCTATGCTTGTTTTAACAGAATCCAGTTTAAGACTGCCGATAGAATCTGAAAGCGAGGCCACTTTGTTTGTAACATTCTCCCGGAAAAACTGCGTTTTCTTGCGGTACAGAATAGCACCCGACAGATCAGCTTCTTCCTTTACACCACCTGCTCTTTCTATATAAGAAGATAATCTTTCAGATTTACTCAGCCTCGGATACGGACCTGAATATCTTACCATACCATTGATAGTTATTAGCTGCTGCAGCTCAAAAGTTGGGTTTTTCCGAACATATACCTGGTCATAAGGCTTTAGTTCAATTTTTGCTGAAGCGCTGTCCAGATCAAGATTGGGAGATACTTTTATTGTTTTAAGAACTGTCCTCGTAGGTTGCTGCATTCCTTTTGCAGAGTCCACATCAACCACACTGGATATCTCGATCCTGCCATATTCAGCCGATTGTTTTAATCCGCCCGATAAATACAAGAGGTCCTGCAATGTCATACCGCCATATTTATTCACTTTACCCTCCTTCCTTACCTCACCAAATATTTCAACATATTGTTTATCGGCAAACTCGTTGGTATTGAATAATAATACCTGGTCGTTGGCAAACAGTTCCACATTATAGATACTGGTGGTATCATTGGTAGTAATACCAGACAAATTCACTTCCACCCTGCTGGCCTTGATGTTTGTGCTGTCGCCACCTCCCCTGAATATATAAGCCCTTGGCAGGTATGTGTTCCTGGTGATACCACCGGCCCTGTTTATCAGGTCAAACAATTTATCTCCTTTCCTGGCTTCATATTGTCCCGGGTAAGATATTTCTCCCTTCATTTCAATCTTATTGAAAAGGCCCGGATTTACCGCTATTACCCTTACTATATCACCATCCACCAAAGCATAATCCTCGCTTTTTAAGCGGGGGTCATTGGTAGGGTTTACAATCGCCGTGGCATTTACGTCTTCTATTATCTGCCTTTCCAATTGGGTGCGGTAAATTTTTACGCCGCTGGAGAAGGCATCCCTTTCCAGTCCGCCGGAAAATTTCAGCAACGCTTTCATGCCTTCGTCTTTCTTAAGCTGGTAATACATCGGGCGCTTGAACTTGCCTTCTGCCTTAACTTTTTTCTCTACGGTTTGCAAAATCACAAAATCATTGTTCTCCAGGTAGATATGTTTTCCAAAATCTCCGGTAGTAAGATATTTATATACATCAAGTTCATCAATCACCCTTCCGCCACGTTTGATCTGGATTTCCCGGAGATTGGCCAGGTTGGTTGGCCCGCCTGCAAGTGCAATTACATTGAAAGCATTGGTAAATGCCGATACCACCACAGGTCCCTGGTTCTTAACTTCGCCGGCCACATTAACGGAGATGGTACGTGGCTGGCCGATGGATACTGATATGTTGGTGGAAGCTGGCACAAAGGCCTTGAACCTTCGTGTCAATAAAGATCTTACCGCTTCAAAAGTTAATCCCTGTAAATATATCTTGCCAATGCTGGTAGGAAAAATGGAACCATCCCGGGCTACAGTGTAATCCAAAGTAGCTTCGGCACCATTCCAAAGCGAAACGATGATCTGATCATAAACACCAATAGGATAATCCAGCGGAGGAGTTGATAATTCTGTTATGGAAGCAACCACGCCTGTGCGAAAAAGGTTCATTCCGTATGTATCTTCAGTTGGGTTTACAGATTGAGGGGTTTTTTCTTTTACAAGGCTGTCCTTTTCAATCCTGTCCTTCAGTTTTTTGTTTGCATCTTCCCCGGTTTTTTTCTGCTCGGCATTTTTGTCTTTCAGCATATCATACAACTGGGCCGGCGCCATTTGTGTTTTGGGCAGTTCCGGCACATCGGGACTGCTTGGATCTTTTGGATTTTGTGCATTTGCACTGCCTGCAAAAAACAGAAATAGTATACTGAAAATAAAAATCGCTTTTTTATATCCTGTAAACATTTGTACTGTGTTTAGTAACATTTGTTATGGGGTTGATTTATTAATTTATTTTTCCCGACAGCTATCGGGACGCAAATATAATATATTATTTCAGCGGCTGTCTTAATGCTTCTGAGTATTCTTCATACATCTCCTTCACAATTTCCGCGGCTGGTTTTATCTCATTAATGATGGCGCTTACCTGCCCGATCTCAAGTTCGCCTTCTTCTGTATCACCTTCAAACATACCACGCTTTGCACGTCCGCGGCCCAGCAGTTCTTTAAGTTCATCCACAGAGGCGCAGCGGTTTTCAGCATCCTGAACTTTTTTATAAAAATCATTTTTCAATAACCTTACCGGTGTAAGATGTTTTAACGACAGTTGTGTATCACCTTCCTGTGATGCAATTACCATGTTCTTAAAATTAGAATGAGAGGAAGCCTCAACACTGGCCACAAAACGACTGCCTACCTGCACCCCGTCTGCACCCAGTACCATGGCTGCCAGCATTTGCCTTCCGGTAGCAATGCCGCCTGCAGCAATAACCGGTATCTCAACCGCATCGCACACTGCCGGAATCAATACCAACGTTGTTGTTTCTTCCCTTCCATTATGTCCACCGGCCTCAAAACCCTCAGCCACTACAGCATCGCAGCCTGCATCCTGAGCTTTCAGCGCAAATTTGCTGCTGCTTACTACATGCACCACTATGATACCCTGTTCTTTTAATATACTTGTCCAGCTTTTGGGATTACCCGCCGAAGTAAACACAATGGGCACTTTTTCTTCAATGATGATCTGTATATGCTTATCGATATCAGGATACAATAAAGGCAGGTTGACACCAAAGGGCTTTGATGTGGCGAGCCGGCATTTTTGTATATGTTCCCTCAATACATCCGGGTACATACTTCCGGCGCCAATAATACCCAGCGCCCCCGCATTGCTTACCGCACTGGCAAGGCGCCAGCCGCTGGCCCATATCATGCCTGCCTGCACTATGGGATACCGGATGTTAAACAGTGTGGTGATGCGATTTTGCATACAAATGGTTTATTAGCGCAATCTAAAAAGTACTTTGAAACGCAAAGTAAATCTTTTTATTTTATATTTTCAGGTGTTTTCGGAAAAAAATAAGCAAAGAATACTTATCGTAAGGCAATTTTGCTCTTTAACCCAGGCTTGTTCCGCCACCGCTAAGGTCAATTGCCGTATTATCGCCGATATTAAGACTTCGGTTTACACCCTTGACTTCTGCATCGCTCCCGATCAGCGATTTACTTAAAACGATCTCGAAAAGGTTTGAAAAAGAGCCTACAATTGAGTTTTTAATGATTGCATGGTTAAGCCTCGTATTTTCGCCGATGGTTACATTGGGGCCTACCACCGAGTTCCTGATTTCGCAACCTTCGCCTATGGAAACCGGTGGAATTATGATAGTGTTTTCGAATGAATGATTTTCTGACACATTGCCACCAAACTTTTTCAGCAGGGTTGCATTGGATTCAAGCAGCGTATCCTTTTTACCGCAATCGAACCAGTTGGTTACTTTGAATGACTTAAAAATAGCGCCGCGTTGCATCATGCATTCCAGCGCTTCAGTAAGGCTGAATTCTTCTATCCCCTGCTCAGTGTTCACCATTATTTTCTCAAGGCACGAGAACATGAAATCTGTTTCCTTAATTTTATATACACCCACCAGCGCCATATTGCTTTTCGGGATAGCCGGCTTTTCCACCACCCGGCTTATTGTGCCATCCTCCTCCACTTCAGCCACGCCAAAATTCCGCGGATCATCCACCTTTTTGATACCCAGCATTGATACCGGGGCCTGGATGATCTCTTTAACATTATAATCTGCTATGGTATCCCCCAATACGATCATTACCTCATCATCTCCCACTATCTCCCGTGTTAGGTTGATGGCATGTCCGATACCATATCGCTCATTCTGCTGAACAAAATGGCAGTTAAGGTCGGGGTATTTTTTTTCCACATAATCCTGGATCTTCTCGCCCAGGTAACCAATAATAAAAATGAAATCATTAATACCTGCTTCATGCAGCTGGTCGACTATGATACTAAGTATGGTTTTGCCAGCAAGTGGAATCAGCGCTTTGGGTTGCGTATATGTATGCGGACGAAGTTTGGTACCTGCACCCGCTACGGGAATGATTGCCTTCATTGTTTACAACTAACCTGCCTTGGGCAGTGCATTTAGTTCACAATTCTGTTTTTCTTAAACTTGAAACGGCTGTGAAAGTAGTACTTTTTGTGTAATTGCAATGTTTAATACACATTGGTTAATAACCAAATCCGTAAAATAGCAGGCGGGATGTATATTTGCGCTTCAAAATCAGGCATATGCAAAAAGATACAATGGTCTTTGATCTTATCAATAAGGAACTTACCCGTCAGCGTGAAGGCATCGAACTCATCGCTTCTGAAAATTTTACAAGCCTCCAGGTGATGCAGGCCATGGGCACCGTGCCAACCAATAAGTATGCAGAAGGCTATCCCGGCAAAAGATATTATGGTGGTTGCGAAGTGGTGGATGAAATAGAGCAACTGGCTATTGACAGGCTGAAACAGGTTTTCAACTGCAGCTGGGCCAATGTGCAGCCACATAGCGGGGCCTCAGCCAATGCAGCTGTTTTTTTAGCGGTGATGAAGCCGGGCGAAAAATTTTTGGGACTCGACCTGAGCATGGGTGGCCACCTTACACATGGCAGCCCTGCAAACTTCAGCGGTAAAACTTACCAGGCATTGCATTATGGTGTAACCAAAGACGGCATTGTAGATTACGACCAACTGGAAGCAACTGCCCGAGCCGAAAAACCCAAGATGATCATTTGTGGTGCCTCTGCTTACAGCCGCGATTGGGATTACAAGCGCATACGTGCTGTGGCTGATGAAATCGGCGCCATTGTTTTTGCAGATATTGCCCACCCGGCTGGATTAATTGCCACCGGCTTATTAAATGACCCTTTCGATCATTGTCATATCGTATCATCTACCACACATAAAACCCTGCGTGGACCACGTGGCGGTATCATCATGCTGCGCCACGATTTTGAGAATCCATGGGGCATTAAGGACCCCAAGGGTAATTTAAGAATGATGAGTTCTTTGCTAGACCTGGCGGTATTCCCGGGTTCACAGGGCGGTCCGCTGGAACATGTCATTGCTGCCAAAGCAGTAGCATTTGGTGAAATTTTATCAGCAGATTTTAAATCATACGGACAACAGGTGATCTCCAACGCACAGGCAATGGCTAAGGCTTTTGTTGGCCGGGGTTACAACCTGATCAGTAATGGTACCGACAATCACTTAATGCTTATCGACCTGCGCAATAAGAACCTAACCGGTAAAAAAGCGCAGGAAACTTTAGATAAAGCGCATATCACCCTTAACAAAAATGCCGTGCCTTTCGATGACAAATCTCCCTTTGTTACTTCAGGCATCCGTGTGGGTGTGCCGGCGGTAACCACCCGGGGTATGAAAGAAACCGATATGGAAATTGTGGTGAACCTGATCGATAAAGTATTGATGCATGCTGATGAGGAAAAGACCGTTCTGACGATTAAGGACGAAGTGAAAGATTTTATGAAGCAGTTTCCTTTGTATCCGCAGTTGGGTTGATTGCATCACATAAAACAGTAATACCCAAAATAGCTATTGACATTGGTTTTCGTTGTTTGTAATTTTAATACAAATAAACAGAAATGCGATACAAATCCCCGGTGTTCGCTATATTGATTACATTAGGCGTACACGATCTGCCTGCACAGTCTTTAGCAATTAATACCGACGGCAGTAATGCTCATAACAGTGCTATGCTGGATGTAAAAAGTACAAGCAAGGGAGTACTTATTCCCAGGATGACAACGGCGCAGCGCATTGCTATTGTGTCGCCGGCTACCGGCTTACAAGTGTATGATTCCGACCTGAACCTGCTCTATTATTACAATGGTTCCACCTGGTCGTCCGTTGCTACCGGTTCAAATTACTGGACTTCTTCGGGAGGCAATATCTATAACAATACGGGCACCAATGTGGGCATAGGCAGCGCCACACCCGGCGATAAGCTGGAAGTGAATGGCAATATCCGCTTCAGTGGCGCTGGTACACTTCTGGCAGCACCTTCTACTTCGGGCAGTGCATACTCACTTACGGTAAAAGCCGGCGATCCCTACGTACCTGTCGGAGGTTCAGGCGGCAGCGTTAATATTCTTGCTACCAACAATATGCCTTCAGGCGGCTCCGGCTATGGAAACCTGGGGCCTTCGGGCAATGTGAACATTACATCGGGCAGCGGGTATAATACGGCTGGCGGCAATATTAACATTACTGCCGGTCAAACATCCTGCTGGGCTTTAACAGCCAATTCTCATTCTGATGTGAACATACAGGGTGGCGCCAACCTGGTGCCAGCAGATGCTTCCAGTATCAGCATACAGGGAGGCGGTACTGTTGGTGTAGGATGCCCAACTGCCAATGCAAATGGCGGAAACCTCATCCTTAAATCGGGTATTGGCACCGGAACAGGAACCCAGGGAAATATACAATTGCTGAATGGCAACGTAGGTATAGGAACTGCAGCGCCTTCATCAAAACTGGAAGTTTGTGGCAATACCAGGATAATTGGTACGCTGAATGTATCCTCTACGGTTACCTCATCATCAGGCATTACCTGTCCTTCGGATATCCGTTACAAAAAAAATATAACATCCATTGAAAACCCATTGCAGAAACTGATGCTGGTAAATGGCGTTCATTATTACTGGAAAACAAATGAGTTTCCGGAAATGAATTTCAACAACCTGCAGCAAACAGGTTTTATTGCGCAGGACCTGGAAAAGGTTTTTCCTGAAATGGTTTTTACAGATAATGCCGGCTATAAATCCGTGGATTATTCAAGAATAACGCCCCTGCTGGTTGAAACCATAAAAGAACAGCAAAAAGAAATTATTCAGTTGATGCAAAGAATGGAGGAACTGGAAAAGCTGGTGAAGAAACATTGAGATGAATAAAAGCCGCAAAACGGAGAAATACAAGCTGCAAAAACAGTGATAGCTTAATGCTGCGAAGCAATTACAAAACGTGGAAATGAAAATTTTCAGGGACAGCCTTATACGGGCATGAACCCCCATAGGTTTCCAAAAATAAAAAAAGACGAATTTATCCTATTTTTAACCTGAGATACAGGCTATTATGGTTAATTCATATCAGTAAAAACGCCTGGATTCCCCGGACTTAATTGTGTTACTGCAAGCAGACAATAAACTCTTTATAAAATTGCTCAAAAAAAACCAGATGAAAAATAAGACCCTTATTCTTCTAATTACCAGCCTTTTCTTATCTGCTAAAATGGTAAAAGCACAATCAGTGGCCATTAATACCGATGGCAGCACAGCCAATGCCAGCGCTATACTGGATGTAAAAAGTACCCAAAAAGGTGTGTTGATACCACGTGTGAGCCGAACCGAACGAAATGCCATCGTTTCTCCGGCTACTGGTTTGCTTATCTTCCAAAGCAGCCCGGACAGTGTTGGCTTCTATTATTATGATGGATCACGCTGGAGCCCGGTTATCGCAAATTCAAATGCTGATCTGCTGGCCTGGAAAACCGGCGGCAATGCAGGCACCATCGACGGATCACATTTTATAGGCACTTCAGATAATGTGCCGCTGAACTTCAGGGTCAATAATCAAAAAGCCGGCAGAATTGACCCCGTTGGCAGCAATACTTTTTTGGGTTACCAGGCCGCCAATGTAAATACAGGGGCAGGCAATACAGCAGTGGGTCATCAAACCTTATTGGCCAATCTATCCGGCAATAACAATACGGCCGTTGGGTACCTGGCTTCCAGGGATAATGTAAGCGGCGGGCAAAACACGGCATCAGGTTATGCCAGTATGATCTTAAATACCGGCAGCAACAATACCGCCTATGGCTTTTACTCCATGTACAACAATGTGGCCGGCAGTAATGCTACCGCAATAGGCTACCAATCTATGTTGTATGCCAATAATACCACTACTCCTTTTACTAATACTAATGTTGCAGTTGGATTTGAATCTTTAAAGAGTTCTCCTTCCCCCGTTGATAACACCGGACTTAATAATTCAGCTATTGGATATCAAACGCTCTTTAACAATAGTTCTGGTGGCTCCAATACAGCTGTTGGATTTAATGCACTTTATAATAATACCACTGCAAACAACAATACAGCGGTGGGTTCCAGAGCGTTGTTTTCCAATACCACAGGCTCTAATAACACCGCAATGGGACTTCAGGCATTACAATTAAATACTACCGGAAGCGCCAATACGGCTACCGGATTACAGGCCTTAAACGTTAATACCACAGGCGATAACAATACAGCCACGGGACAACAGGCACTTGCCAGCAACACAACTGGTTATAACAACACGGCAACCGGCCTGCAGGCATTAAACTCAAATACAACCGGATACTGGAATACGGCCAACGGACTGCAATCTCTTAATGCCAACAATACTGGTTATTGGAATAACGCATTTGGTGTTAAGGCGCTCTTCCTTAATACCACCGGATATAATAACGTAGC
Organism: Ferruginibacter sp.; assembly: GCA_044226725.1. Classification (GTDB taxonomy): domain Bacteria; phylum Bacteroidota; class Bacteroidia; order Chitinophagales; family Chitinophagaceae; genus Ferruginibacter. The sequence continues at coordinate 387,666 of JBGAGM010000002.1, forward strand.
CATGGGAACACAATCGCTATCCAATAATACAACCGGTTACAGTAATGTAGCTGTAGGCGGTGGAGCTTTGTACAGTAACATTAGTAATAACAACCTGGTTGCCGTTGGCGATTCAAGCCTTCTTAACAGCACCGGTGCCGGCAACACTGCTATTGGCTCTAAAGCGGGTTACAATCTTACTACCGGAACAAACAATGTATTCCTTGGCTACCAGGCAGGATATAATGTAACGAGCGGTTCCAATAAATTATACATAGCCAATAACACAACCGACCCTCCGATCATCTATGGTGACTTCAGCAACAAAACACTGGGCTTTGGCACCATTACTCCCAATTCATCATATGGCTTTGCCAAGGTAGAAATTGCATCGGAGGGTTTTGGTGCGCCTACCGACCTGCTTGTAAGGAATGCAGCAACCAGCTCAGGCTATGCTCCTGGCCTCGTATTTCAACATGCAAGGGGGACGTTGGCTGCACCTGTTACCGTAAACAATGGTGATTATTTATCAGCCATCAGCACTATGAACTATGATGGCTCTAATTATATTCTATCGGCCGGGCTTGATATTTATGCCGACGGGGCCATTGCTGCCGGCATTGTGCCAACAAGGCTCATCTTCAATACCATGAGCACGACGGGCTCTTATGCTGCCAGAATCACCGTTAAAAACGATGGCAAAGTAGGAATCAGCACCACCGTGCCGGCAGCCCGGCTCGATGTGGCCGCCGATTTTAAATTAGGCGCTTCCGGTTCGGTGAACAACGCTCTTATTAAAAGTACAGCAAGCATAGATATTCCGCTAATCGGGGCCAATAGTGAAGTGGATGTAACGGTAACTGTAACGAACGCAATCACCAGTAACAGTGCGGTATTTGTTTCGCCGGTGGCAGATATAGAAGCAGGCATTGTAATTTCCTGGGCAAGGGTTTCTGCTGCCAATACGGTTAAGATACGTTTCAGGAATACTACGGGCTCTGCCATCGATCCTGCGGCAAACAGTTACGTAATATCGGTTTTACAATAGAAGCGGCGATAAACTGAATTATATTATTCCTTCTTTCATGGCTTTATGTACCACTTCTGTAAGCGAAGCCACGTGCAGTTTTTCATAAATGTGCTTGATATGGCTGCGTACGGTTTCGTAACCAATGAACAACTGATCGGCAATCATTTTATAACTTAACCCGTTTACCACACAGGCCAGCACTTCTTTTTCGCGGCTGGTAAGTTTGTAATCGGGCGCCGGCATATTACTTACATGCTGTGGTATCTGCTGCATTTTGGTAAGCACTTTACGGGCAATGGACGGGCTCATAGGCGAGCCTCCAAATTCCAGTTCTTTAATAGCATCTATCAGTTTGGTGTTCAGAAAGTTTTTCAGGATATATCCGCTGGCACCGGCACAAATGGAATCAAATACATTATCATCATCTTCAAAGACAGTTTGCATCAGTATCAACACTTCGGGCAATTCTTTTTTGATGACCTTAACCGCTTCAATACCATTCATACCCGGCATTTCAATATCCATCAGTATCACATCGGGCCTGCATTGCTTTACATCTTCCAGGCAATCCAGCACGTGTGCAAACAAGCCGGCAATCACAAAATCCTTTTGTGTTGACAGCAGCATGGCAATGCTTTCCCTGATATTCCTGTTGTCATCAAATATGGCAATGCGTAAAGGCATACATTCTTTTATGAAATCAAAGTTCTGATAATTGTAACAAAAAACTATCCCCAAAAACGGGGATATCAAAAACTGATGATCAGGTTAGTGGAAACGACAGGCTGATAACAGTACCACTGCCTACAGCGCTTTGTATGGTAAGCGAACCATGCAGTTCCTCTGCCCGTTTTTGCATATTGGCCAGGCCATTGCCTGACAAGCTAACCGTACTCATTTCTGCAGCGGGGTTAAATCCAACACCATCGTCTGTTACCGTCAGCTGCAAACCAGTATTTGTACCCATGACGATTGAACTGATTTTTTGTGCCCCGGAATATTTTATGGCATTGTTGACAGCCTCTTTAAAAATGAGATAGAAATTTTTCCGCTGTTCCATGGTAAGCGGGAGCGAAAGTACCACTTCATCATACTGAAGTTCAAACCGGATATTCCTGGCAGCTGCCAGTGGTTTTGCAAAGGACTCCATGCGTTCTATGATCTTTTCCATACTATCGTTCCGTGGATTGATAGCCCACACGATATCATTCATTTCAGTGACCATTTCATTGGAAGTGGTACTTATTTTCTCCAGCAGCTCATGCATGTTTTGTTGTCCGTTTTGTTCGCCCTGTATCTTGGCCACTTCGCTGTACACTGCAATACTGCTGAGGGTGGAGCCGATATTATCATGCAGGTCCTGGCTGATAGCCAGTCTTTCTTTCAGCATTTTTTCCTCAGCCTTAAGTTTACTTTGTTTTTTATACCGGAGAAAAATATATACCCCAACGGCAACCACAAGTACAGAGAACAGGTATGCAAAATTTCTTCGTTGCGCCTGTTTTTCGGCAACAGCAATTTGTAATTTATTTTCAGCAGCCAGGAGGCTTATCTCATGATCCTTCTTTTCAAAGTCAAGCTGTGTTTTATACAGCAAAAGGCTTTGAGAACTCTGCAGGTTGAATATACTGTCTTTATACTGAACGTAGGATTTATAGTATTGAAAGGCCGAAGCAGTATTGCCGGCAGCACTGTCTGTCAGGGATAAATACAGGTAGCTGGTTGCCAGGTTCTTTTTTTCTCCCACTTTATTGGCCATATCCAGGCCGGCCAGTAAATACTTTTTTGCTTCTGCAAAACGGCCAATCTTAAAATATGTTTTCCCCAGGAATATAGTTTGCTCTGCTATACCCGCCGGGTCATTGATTATCCTGAACTTATCAAGCGCCTGCTGATAATAGTCAATTGCTTCCCCGTATTTTACCCGGCTGTTTTTTGAATCTCTGCTGTTGCGCAGGGAATCCCCTTCGACTTCATAAACGCTTCCAATATTGGAATAACCCCAGGGAACTCCCCAGGCCGGCATTCCTGCTTCGCTGTATATTTTCAGCGACTCGTTGAATTTCTGATATGCTTCATGAATATTGCCCTGTTCCAAAAAGATTTCTCCCAGCATATTGTTGTTCCTTGCAAAACCGGCCTTATCTCCCAGTTCGGTATAAATGGCTGCTGCAGCCGTAAAATTTTTGAGTGCATTTTCATAGTTCTTAAACTCGTAAAAGAGATAGCCTACCAGGTGCAGGGCTTGGGCCATTTCTTTTTTATTACCGGCTGCCTCAGAGAATTTAAATCCTTTGAAAGCATACTCAACGCCTTTGCTGTAGTTGCCTGTACGGGAATAAGCCAGTGCCAGGTCGTTGCAGCAGGCGCCATTTAGTTCGGCAAAGCCGATTGCCTGCCATTTTTTTAATGCATCGGTACCATTAGAAATTGCTGCTGCATAATCGCCCTTATCAAAATGTATATTAGAAGACAGGTACAGGCACCTGCCGGCGCTCCTTTCATCGCCACTGCCTTCAAAACTTTGCCGGGCCTGAAGCAAATAATTAATAGCCTCATCATAATTTCTTTTGGCATAGCTGCAAAAGCCCCGTGCATAATTGGCAACGCCTGTTCCCCATGTATACTGATGCTGCTCCGAAAAATTCAATGCATCATTTGCAAAAGCGTTCAGTTCTTCCGGCAGTTGGTTTCGGGATATGGTGACACAAAACTCAAATAGCCGGTGTATCTTAACTGTATCTGATTGAGCCGTTTTAATAGCTGCCAGCAGCTTATCTGCCCTGGCCGGATTTTCATCCGTATGCTGCGCCCAGGCCCCCTGCAGGAAGCATATCATCAGAGAAATAAGAAAGGGGGATTTTGGCACGCTACAGTTTTTTCGGTTCAAACAAATGTAATCCAAGGTTTTCATTTATTGCGACAATTGACAATCGTACGGAACCCGCACCCGGTTGTCAGTATCCCCGCTTTCGGGGATTTTTTGTACCACAGAGTCTGAATATTTTTACCCGCAACAAATAAGTTAAACCATGAAGCAACTGCTCACCGTCGTCCTGTTATTTTGTTTATCGTCAAACATAAAGGCCCAGTCGGTTGCCATTAATACCGATGGCAGCACAGCAGCGGCCAGTGCATTGCTTGATGTGAAAAGCACCGGCAAAGGAGTGTTGATACCCCGCATGAGCAAGGCGCAAAAGAATGCGATCCCTTCGCCCGCAACCGGACTGTTGATATTCCAGGATACACCGGACAGTATTGGCTTTTACTTTTATAATGGTACGGCCTGGCTTTGGCTTGCAACTGCCAATAATACAACCGGGTGGGCAACTACCGGTAATGCCGGTACGGATACAGCAGTGAATTTTATTGGCACAACTGATAATATGCCGCTGCGATTTAAGCAAAATAATCAGTGGATCGGACAATTAAATGCAGCTAATCAAAACTATTTTATCGGGCAAAATGCAGGTATTGCCAATACAACAGCTATTGGTAATGTGGCTTTGGGCGGAAATACATTAAGAAATAATGCTGTTGGCAGGCGCAACACGGTAATGGGCGATTCTGCCATGTTTAGTCAGTCATTTACCAATGGAGGTGTAGCCTACGACCAGGACAATACAGCTATTGGCTCCAAGGCTCTTTTTTTTAATCAGCCAACAACCAATGCAAACGGTTTTAAAAACACAGCGATTGGCAGTGAGGCACTATATTTAAACACAACCGGTTTTGAAAATACGGCTGTGGGTACAGGTGCCATGCATGATAATATTACAGGGCAGGAAAACACCGCTGTGGGCCGCAGTGCCAACAGGCTGGCAAAGTCAGGTGTACGGAATACATATATCGGATTTGAAGCAGGATTCAATGATTCTCTTACAAATTTAAGTGTAGGGATCGGATACAGGGCTTTGCGTTCCAGTTCCAACGGACAAAATACAGCTGTTGGAGCCAATTCCATGTCAGTAAATACCAGTGGCAGTTCTAATGTAAGTATAGGCAATACCAGTTTAAATGCCAATATCACCGGTAATCAAAATACGGCGATTGGCAGCATCGCCATGTTCTCAAACGTTTCAGGAAGTAATAATACGGCTGTTGGAGCCGCTTCCAATGTGGGAGCCGGTAACCTCATCAATGCCACAGCTCTTGGATCCGGTGCAAGGGTTGATCAGAGTAATGCAATGGTATTGGGTTCAATCAATGGTATCAACGGCGCCACTGCAACCATTAATGTGGGTATTGGTACCACCACGCCCAATGCCAGCGCTGCACTGGATATCACCAGCACCACAAGAGGTATGCTGGCGCCACGTATGACCAAGGCGCAGCGTAATGCCATTGCAAGCCCCGCAACCGGATTGCTGGTTTTCCAAAATGCGCCCGACAGCACCGGGTTTTATTATTATACCGGAAGCAACTGGCTGTGGATGGCAACAGCCACTAACATAAACGGCTGGGCCACTACCGGTAATGCAGGTACAGACACAGCTGTGAATTTTATCGGCACTACAGATGATATGCCGTTGCGATTGAAACAGAATAATGGATGGCTGGGGCAGCTTAATAAAAATACAGGTAACTATTTTTTGGGCAGCGGGGCCGGGCAGAAAAATACGAGTGGCAGGGCGAATACAGCTTTTGGCGATTCGGCACTATACTCCCAGTCGTTTTCAAATGGTGGCGTTCCCTATTCTACATTCAATACAGCGTTTGGTTCTAAGGCGCTTTTTTCTAACCAGCCTTCATCGGCTTTCGATGGCATATATAATACTGCAATAGGGAATTTTGCCCTGTATCAAAATACAACAGGCCAGTCGAATACAGCATTGGGCGAATCAGCATTAAAAAACAATACAACCGGTTATTCCAATATAGCGCTGGGATCTTCTTCGATGTTTTATAACAAGACCGGGGCAAATAATGTTGCAGTTGGAAATGGCGCCGGCAGTGGTTTCCCGGGTGCTTCAGATTCTATCAGTTCTACTGTATTTATCGGTAACTCGGCAGGCGGTTTTAACAACCGCAACAGGATAGTGGGTGTGGGCGATGGTGCATTGGGATTTAATGGGCTTGGTTCTTCCAATTTAAATGAAGGCAGGGAAAATACGGCAGTGGGGTTCGGTTCTTCAGAGTTTAACACCCGCGGAAGTCAGAATACATCAGTGGGTTATTATTCCATGTTTGGTACTCCCGGGCCGGGATCGACCGGCAGCAGGAATGTGGCCATTGGTGATAGTGCCTTAGCCATATACAATGCCGCAAGCAGGAATATAGCCATTGGTGTAAATACTTTAAGCAGCCTCACCAATGGAACAGATAATGTAGCGCTGGGCGACAGCAGCCTGGCAAAAAATACGGTATCATCTAATGTGGCTCTTGGTTCCGGCGCTTTAAAAAGAAATACAACCGGAGGCCAGAATACGGCAGTTGGCACCAAGGCCATGGAAAATGCGAATACTTCTTTCACCACTGCTTTGGGCTACCAGGCACTACAGAACAACAATACCGGAAGTGGATTTAATACGGCTATCGGCTCGCAGGCAGGATTTTCCACTGCCGGAGGTTTCTTCAATTTTTATGGCGGAGCTTCAGCAGGTTATCATGACACTACCGGCAGCGCCAATGTTGCAGTAGGGGCTAATGCAATGGCTTACCGCATAAATGCCGACAGTAACGTAGCAGTTGGTCATAATGCGTTAGGTGGCGGCTTTGTCAATAAGACCGGCAGTTTTAATACGGCTGTTGGCCAGGAAGCGCTGGCCAGTAACAACACTTCTTACAATACAGCTGCAGGTTTCAGGGCCATGTATGGCAACACCGGAGGTACCAGTAATGCAGCATTAGGTGCTGAAGCACTATTTAACAACAACAATGGCAATGAAAATACGGCTGTAGGCAGCAACGCACTCCTGATAAACTTTAACGGCAATCAAAATACTGCGGTAGGTTTTTCGGCAGGCAGTGTCAATACAATCGGTACGCAAAATACATTCATTGGCGCCAACTCCAATGCTGCCGGCAGCAATTTCACCAACGCTACAGCAATAGGAAGCCAGGCATTTGCATCACAAAATAATTCCATGGTATTGGGCAGCATCAATGGTCTTAATGGTGCCACATCATCAATCAATGTTGGCATTGGCACCAATACGCCCGACGCAAGGCTGCATATCACACGTAATGGTGCAAGCGGCGGAGCTTATCATCCCGAATCAGGCCTGATACTTGAAAACAGTTCCATCTTCACCTTGCAGTTCTCCACTCCCAATGGCTCTCCTGCCCTTATCCGTTCAGGAAATGCTGCAACTGCCCAGCGCAGCGGCATTACATTCGAAGCCGATAGCTCCATCAATTTCAACAGCGGCGGATCTGTAAACCGAATGATCATTGATAATACCGGCTTTGTGGGCATCCGCAGTTCGGCACCTTTAAGTTATATGGATGTGGCGGGTTCCACGGGCAATGCCATTTCAACTTCCACAGTCTCCACCACGCTGGATGAATTTGACCATACCCATATCATTTTACCAACCGCCTCGGCCGTGGTTATTACCTTGCCTGCAGCAAGCACCTGTGCCAGGCGGGAATATACCATTGTGAATGAGGACAATTCAATCCAGGCCATCAGTAGTTATATAGATTTTACCGGCGCTGCTAACATTACATTGACTGCTAATACAAGCATTACCATTCAAAGTAACGGGGTTAGCTGGTACCGGATAAGGTAAACAGCTCCGCATGCTCATTAAATAATACCATTTGCTAAATCGCAACTGGCAGATACCATTAATGCCCGAATTTTATAATATACAATGGGCATGAATTTTGATATTATAAGTAAAGCCGGTTTGTTACCAGTTTGCAGTATTTTTTTATCCGTTTTGAAAAGTAATTTTGTAAGTGATAATTGTTGAGGGGGTATGTTAATAAATAATTCTTTATCAAACCCTTAAAGGGTTAAATAAAAATCACTAATTTAACATTTCCTAACAGGAGTATCCAAAACTAATCCCTGCAAAAGCCGTCCAATTCATGTCCCATAAAACTGCTTTTTATTTAAGTTATCACCCAAAATGGGGATGTTTAAGTAGTAAAAATTAATTCACTTTAGTCTTTAATTCTAAAAAGGATATGAGAAAAATAATTTTACTAATCGCTGTCTTATTTTCTTTTACAAGTTACGCCCAGCAAATAGTAAGGGCCAGTGGCAATGTACAGATAGTTACAACTGCCGGAACCAAAACCGTTATCAATGGCGGAGGGATCAGTTTTTTGGGAACCAGTAAATGGGTGGGCGCCGATGACTCAGTTTATGTGATAAAAACAACTGCCACGGCTACTGAAGGCTGGCTTGATTCCACTGCTGCCGGCGCTATGGACCCAACGAGTACCGGTAGTGTTTTTTTAAGAGGAACAAATCTCCAGAGTTTTTATGGCAAAACCAGGTTCTATAACCTTTTTGTACGCAATACAGTGGGCGATACACTGCTTTCTTCCTGCGAAGTAAGGAATAACCTGCACCTCGATACCGGTTTTGTTTTCACCCGTACCGGCTATGGTAATGACAGCCTATTGGTAAGCAATCCTGCAATTGCCGCCATTACATCTACCAGCAACTATACCAAAAGCTGGGTAAACGGCAGGCTGAGCAGGACCGGTAATGTTGTTGGCTCTGCCACCCCAAATCCTGCAGTAGCTTATCTTTTTCCGGTTGGAAAAACTGATAGTTTATATGCCCCCGTCAAACTGGCCAAATCGAATGCCACCACTACTACCTGGACAGCTGAATATACACCTGGTGTGCCCTTTGACCGCCTCAACAGATTTTATCCACCGGTAGATCATGTTAGCAGTGTGGAGTACTGGGAGATCAGCAGCAGCAACCAGGGTACCACCGATGATGATGCCATGCTGAGTTTATCGTGGAGGGGCCACAGCCAGGTAAGTGCAAGCGCTGCAGTACGTGACAGCTTATTGGTTATACAATATATTAACAGGCCGCCATTTACCTGGGATGCACCGGGTGGCTGGGCTACCGGAAGAGCCATTGGTCCTGACAGCCTTTCCGGTTATGTAACCTCATCGGCACTTACCAACAATTATTCATTTGATGAAAGAAGGTTTACACTGGGCACCTTCAGTAAATTCAATGCCCTGCCGGTTAAACTGCTGTACTTTACGGCTGTTGCCGATGGCAATAAAGTTCGCATGAACTGGGAAGTGGCAAACGAACAGGAGACTGTTAAATATGAAATAGAGAAATCGCTTACCGGTACCAACTTTACTAAGATCGGCACTGTGCTTTCAAGGCAATTGTCGCAATCTGCTTATGTGGATTTCGACAACAACCCTGCCACCGGCTGGAACTATTACCGCTTAAAGATCTTTGATAAGTCGGGCAACTATACTTATTCGCCTATAAGGCCGGTTAAGTTTGAAAAAGGCCTGGAACAGGTTAACATCTTCCCTGTGCCGGCATCAACAGTATTGAACATCCAGTTGCCAAGTTCTTATGTGAATAAAGTGCAGATGCAGGTTATCGGTGTTGATGGCAAATTCATTTCCCTGATCAAACCGTCAACCAATACAGTAGTGCTTAACGTGCAGCCGCTGGCATCAGCCACTTATTTCCTGGTGATCACAAAAGATGACGGCAGCAAAGAAACTTATCGTTTTGTGAAACAATAATAAAGCAGTTAAAAGAAACGGTGATCATTCACTATTCACTGAGTGATCACCGTTTTAATAAAGCCGGTTACTGTAAATCAAAGTGGTTTTTTATTTGTCTTTTATATATCCATGCAGACAAAATATTTTCCGCTTGGGAGTTATTACCGGGTCAATGTTCATTCCGGTTTTGTTATTAAAATTGGGTTCATCACTGATTAACAACAAGCATTCCTGTTGATCAGTGCGCTGAAATTAACTTAAGTACCCAAAATACCTGTAAACCCAATACCTGTAAAAGATCCCAATTTCCCTGGGAGTTTTTATTTTCTAATTTTTATCATTTTAGTATGACCAAACGTTTACGCCCCGTGATTGCAATGATGATTGCAATTTCATTTCATCAATCAGTAACAGCTCAATCGGTAGGCATCAACAGCACCGGTGCTACCGCCGCAAACAGTTCAATGCTTGATGTGAGCAGTACCACCAAGGGTGTGCTGGTACCCCGTATGGACAAAACTCAAAAAAATGCCATTGCATCCCCGGCCAACGGGCTGCTTGTTTATCAAACCGGGCCCGACAGTATCGGCTTTCATTATTATGACCTGCCCAATACACAATGGGTGTTCATCAATGCCAGCGGGTTTGCCACTGATACAACTGCCTGGAAGATTACCGGTAACAGCAATATTACTTCGGCCAGTTTTTTAGGTACGTTAAATGATTCTGCTTTGCGTTTTAAGGTAAGAAATTACCCTTCCGGTATCATTGATAGTATTAGCGGAAATACCGCCATGGGTTATCGGGGCGGCTTTGAAAACAATACCACCGGTAAGTTCAATGTTGCCATGGGCTTTAATGCACTGCGCAGCAATACTACGGGTTCAAATAATGTAGGCATTGGTGTACAAGCCGGATTTACAAACGATACTGCATCCCGCAACACATCCATGGGGCGTGATGCATTATATTCAAACAAACACAATGACAACACAGGCCTTGGATATTCCTCCGGGACCTACGTTGACTTTGACCCGGTTAACTTTCCCACCAGGGAAGTAACCTATCTGGGCGCTGATGCAGGTTATGCATTCTGGGCAGGATCAAAATCCGTAGGTGTGGGTTTCAGGGCATTGTATAATTATGAAACTGCAAGCAATACAATCTGGGGATCCACCGTAGGAAGAAATGTGGCCATTGGTGATAGTGCCATGGGCTTAACCTACAGCAGCAGAAATGTGGCCATTGGTACCGAAGCTTTGAGCCGGGCCAGAGTTTCAAGCCAGAATGTGGCTATTGGAGATAGTTCCATGGGTGGCGCTTTAACCACCACCGGCAATGTGGCTGTTGGTTATAAAACACTGTCCAAGCAATACAATACCAACGGGCTTGGATATAATACAGCCGTTGGTTATTTCAGCCAGCGGGATTCATCGGTAAACACTTACTACAATACATCCATTGGCGCTTTCAGTATGGAATTCAACCGTACAGGTATATATAATACAGGCCTGGGTTTAAGCGCCATGCGCAGCTCTGACAGCACTTCTTATAATACAGTCATAGGAGCGGATGCGATGTATTACCATAAAAAGAACAACTCGAACCTGGCAGCCGGTGCATTTGCAATGCGTGGCGACAGCGCCGGTTACTGGAACACTGCTGTGGGAAGTGAGGCTTTGGACAGGTTTGGTCTGGATGGTACGGCCAGGGGAACCGGATTCAGCAATGTGGCCGTGGGTTTCAGGGCATTGCGTGGGGCCAGGGAGGGATTTGAGAATACAGCAGTGGGTGTGGGTGCGCTGGAACTGGATTCATCCGGTAATTATAACAGCGCCGTGGGCAGGTATGCATCCTTCTTAAACAAAAGGGGCGATTTTAATGTGAGTATGGGCTACAGGGCTTCACAACAGGGCGATACTGCAACTGCAACAACAGCGATTGGTTCGTATGCCCTTTCCTATAACCAGCAGGACAATAATGTGGCGATGGGTTATGCAGCCGGCTATACAGCAGGTTCGCAGGCAGGTTTTAATCCTAAGGAAATTACCTTTATTGGTTATGAAGCGGGCCGCGGAGTATGGGCCAGCAATAAAAATACATCTTTGGGCTTCAGGGCATTATCCAACACAGATGCCGGATTTGGATTTTATGACTATGTTACGGGCAGAAATACAGTAGTAGGTGATAGTGCTATGGCTTTCAGCATCGGTGGATCCAATACTGTGCTGGGTACTGAAGCTTTATCGAACTCTGGTGTTGCAGGTACCTGGAACAATGTGGCTATTGGCGACAGCGCCATGGGTGCAGCCCAATCGAATGCGGGAGCATTATTTGATAACGTAGCAGTTGGTTACAGATCAATGACCAGGGTAAAAAACCAGGGTAATGTTGCAATAGGCGCTTATGCCGGTAATGAACTGGCCAATACCATTTGGAACACTGCCATTGGTTATCATGCACTGGAAACAGATACCACCGGTAATGAAAACACCGTGGTTGGTACTTCAGCCTTCCGCAATAATGCCAATGGAATTCGCAACGTATCACTGGGTATCAATACCGGTTACTGGGCCACCGGAGATAACAATACCTATATTGGAAGTTATGCAGGACAGGGTATTAGTGGCCAAAATACCGGCAACTCGAATGTGGCCGTGGGAGATTACGCACTCACTGGCATTACCAGCGGAGGCCAGAATGTGGCCATGGGCGAAAGTGCACTGGGATCCACTACCACCGGTAACCTGAATGTGGCAGTGGGCGCAGGGGCAAAAGATCAGAACCGCTCGGGTGTGGAAAATGTGGCCGTTGGTTTCTGGGCCGACCGTATTGATACTTCCGGAAGCTATAATACCGCTATCGGCAGCAAAGCACATTATTTTAATTACAACCGTAGCCATATAGTGGCCGTAGGAGACAGTGCCCTGTATCAAAACGGTGTTACTGTTGCGGCAGCCAATACTATTAATGGATTACGCAACACAGCCGTGGGCAGCGCCGCACTGCGTTTCAATAATGACGGGTATAATAATACAGCTATTGGTTACAATGCACTGCGCTCTCCCAACAGCGGTATCAGTAATACCGGCGTGGGTAATAATGCCTTAGTGAAGAGCAGCGGTACGGGAAATTCGGGCCTGGGAGACAGTGCGCTTTACACAAACCTGTCGGGCAGCTTCAACTCGGCACTGGGCTATAAAGCAGATGTTTCTGCTTCTAACCTTTCTAATGCAACGGCAATTGGTGCACAGGCACTGGTAGCACAAAGCAACAGCATGGTACTGGGAAGTATCAATGGCGTAAACAGTGCCACTTCAGATACAAAAGTTGGTATACGCACTACAACCCCTGACTCTACTTTCTCTGTTGCTGATAATTTTTTAGTGGGTAGTTCCGGCACAGTACAATATGACAATAGCGTACCTGTTATGAATTATATGTTCAAAACTGGTATCGCAAATGCCGACAGGATGGTGATCGCTCATAGCCCGGCAAACGCCAGTTGGGGTTTACAATACCAGGATGCCAGCGATCAATTCAATTTCCTGGCAGGGGGCATAAATAGGGTAGCGATTGAGCTGGCAAGCGGACAGGTGGGTTTGGGTATTGCAACCCCATCAAAACATTTGCATGTTTATGACGGGGCCAGCGGTGCCATATTTAACGGCAGTTCGCAAATATTAATGGAAGATAATGCCAATTCTTATTTCGAAATGTCAACTCCAGATGCCAATGAAAACGGTATCCTTTCGAGCAACACGGCCGGTATCAGAAGCGCTGTTATATTTAATGCAGCCAATGGCATTAATTTCAGGGCGGGAGGTAATACAAACCGCATGACGATAAATAACGCAGGCCAGGTGGGCATTGGATTGGCACCAACCACGCAGTTGGAGCTTAGCCTTAACTCGGCTCAAAAACCAACGTCTTCAACCTGGTTCATTACTTCAGATGCAAACATGAAAACGATTGATGGACAATACAGCAGGGGCCTGCAGGAGGTACTTAAACTAAATACAATTATCTATCATTACAAGCCCGGCAATTTAAGAAACCTGCCAACCGATGAAACCGGCTATGGGTTTACGGCACAGGAAGTACAAAAAATATTTCCTGAAGCAGTGCATACCGGTAAAGACGGGTTCCTTAGCCTGGATATGCACCCGATATTGGTTTCTTATGTAAATGCATTTAAAGAGCAGCAACAGATCATCGACAAACAGCAAAAAACCATCGATGACATACAAAAGAAAAACGAACAGCTGGAAAAAGATATGCAGGCCATCAAAGCAAAACTGGGTATCAATAATTAATCAAACTTAAAAACAAGCAACATGAAAAATATAAAAACACTTGTATTGCTGGTTGTTTGCCTGTGTGCATCAACGCTTCTTAAGGCACAAACAGCAACAGCAAAAAAGGCACAGGCAGCCACGGAAAGTGAAGCGAAACAACCTGCACCAGTTGATGTGAACAGGATACCGGTGCCGCAAAACAATGCAGCAGAAACGCCAGCCATGAAACAAGGCCAGCCCCGCTTACTTACTAAAACCGGGGATAACCCAAATGCCGGTCTTACACCCGAACAGGCAAAGACCGCTGCGGGCACAGCACAAAAACCTGCAGGCACCAGGCCGGCAACAGTAAAAGAACAGTAAAGGTTCAGCACTAAACTTCAGTTAAGCCACTCCGTTTGGAGTGGCTTTTTTTTGCTTTGCTGCTTACAGTTGAAAAAGTTGCCCTACAAATCACTTCTAATCATTATAATTCCCACCTTGGGGTATTTTTTGAAACTTCTTTTAGTTATAATTTTACGGCCTGTTCGAATGATCAAATATGTTAATAAACAATTTATTATCAAAAGCTTAGTAGCTTAAAAAAATTTATTAACTTTCTGTCTTCAAACAGCCTTCTAAACCCAATTCCGCAAAAGCTGTATCCGTTTCCCTGAACAATTATTTTATTTATTTTTTATCATTTTTTGTCATGACAAAATTTTTACGTTTTGTAATTGCATGCACACTTGCATTTACGTTACAGCAAACCGCATTCTCACAATCAGTAAGTGTTAACACTACCGGCGCCACTGCGGCACCCAGTTCTATCCTGGATGTAAGCAGCACCGACAAAGGTGTGCTGGTGCCGCGGATGACCAAAGCGCAAAAGAATGCGATCGCATCGCCGGCCACCGGCCTGCTGGTGTATCAGACAGCGCCCGACAGTACAGGCTTTCAGTATTATGATGGCACCAAATGGGTATGGCTGAGCAATAACAGCCCGCTGGTGGATACCATCAACTGGAAAACACATGGCAACCTGGGCCTTACAGACAGCAGCAGTTTCTTTGGTAACAAAGACAATGTGCCCCTGAACTTCAGGCAGAACAATGTTAAGAACGGCCGCCTGGATGATAATAACGGAAACTACTTTTTTGGTTACCAGGCAGGAAATGATACATCGGTAGGTTATGTTAGCATTGGCTTCCAGGCCGGGCAAAAAGCGAATAATAATTTTTCCTCTGTAAATATTGGCTACCAGGCAGGGCAAAATGCAACGGGCAATAATAACCTGATGCTGGGGATCTTTGCCGGACAAAGCAATACCACCGGTAGTTTTAACCATTATATGGGTGGTGGCGCCGGACAGCTGAATAAAACAGGTTCCAACAATATTGGTATCGGACTTTTTGCCCTGAATGCTGATACCTCCGGCTCTGATAACGTGGCGGTGGGGCGTAATTCCCTGCGATTTGCCACCAATGCCTCAGAGAATACTGCATTGGGTAATTACACGCTGCAGAACCACAGGATCAATCCTTACAATGTAGCAATTGGAGAATATGCACTGAACCAGGATACATCGGGTATCAGCAACGTAGGTGTGGGTACTTCGGCATTGCGTTTCAACCTCAATGGTGTACAAAATACCGGTGTGGGTACCAATGCCCTGATGAACCATGTGCGTGGCGACCTGAACACGGCAGTGGGTTACCAGGCCATGGAGCTTGACAGTGCAGGCACCCTGAATGTGGCCATGGGCTGGCGTGCTTTAAGGAACAATAAGGTTGGAACCGAGAACACCGCACTGGGTGTGGGCGCCCTGGAATCAGATTCATCGGGCAACTGGAACAACGCATTGGGCCGCTATGCCAATTTCCTGAACAAGCGGGGCGATATGAACAATACCATGGGATATGCAGCCGGATACTACGGCGATACAGCCAGCTATATGACAGCGATCGGCGGTTATTCAGGTTATTACAACAAATCAGATTTTCATACATCAGTTGGATATGCAGCCGGCTACGGAAACAATGCCTTTGCCGGTACCGGCGGACAGGAGAACACAGCTGTGGGATCTTATGCAGTGTACTCCAATGTTAATGGTGTAAAGAATACCGGTGTGGGTTATGGCGCCTTGTATGGGGTAAATGGTTTCGGATTCGATTACAACAGGAACACTGCTGTGGGTGATTCGGCAGCTGCACAATCTTACCAGGGTAATGATAATACCGTGGTGGGCGCCATGGCTTTGAGCAAGAATATTTCAGGAAGCCAGCATGTGGCTATCGGTAGCAGGGCATTAACGAATACCACTGCCACCTACCCCAATACAGCTGTTGGTTACCTTAGTTTGGATAGTGTTACAACCAGCGGTGCCAATACCGCAGTGGGCAGTTACAGCATGTCGCTTTTTAAAACCGGTATCAACAACGTGGCAGTGGGTAATGCAGCTATGTACGAGAGCACAACCGGCAGCAACAATACCGTTGTTGGTAATGATGCCGCCAGGTTTTTGAAGAACAGTCAGAACACCGCCATCGGTGCATCTGCCCTGCGCAATGATTCCATCGGTTTAAATAACACGGCAGTAGGTTTTTCTGCGCTCTTATCAGACAGTGCCAGCCAGAATGTGGGCGTGGGCGCTTTTGCCATGCGCTTTAATAAGCGGGATGGTAATGTTGCCATGGGCTATGCTTCTGCCAATGCCATCGGGTTTACCAATGCATCAGGAAATGTGCAGTACGGAACGGAAAATACTTCTATCGGGTACCGGGCAAACCAGGGTAATGCAACCGGAAGAAAAAATACTGCCGTGGGCTACCGGGCAATGGCCATGGCTATTGATGGCAGTTATTGGTATGCAAACGGATCCGGTGGACAAAACCTGCTCAGCTTCAATACTGCCATCGGCGATTCATCACAAACCGGGGCTGTTGGTACGGGCAATACAACGGTGGGCCATGCTACATTATCGGCAAACTATATTGCTGATTATAATACAGCGGTGGGCGATTCGGCCATGGGCAATAGTTACCTTGCTGCCTCAAACGAAGCTTATGGTTTCAACTCATTAAAATCTTTGAAAAATCAGTTTGCAAATGGTTACTGGAATACGGCTATCGGCGGACAGGCCATGGAAAATGACACATCGGCGTATGCCACTGTAGCAGTTGGTTTCCGTGCCTTACGCAACCCGGTGAAAGTATCTGAAAGCACTGCCATTGGTGTTGGCGCCATGGAATCCGGTGACAGTACGTTTTGGAATGTGGCAGTTGGAAGGGGCGCCATGTTCAGTATGGGTAATTCGAACCAGAACGTGGCAGTAGGAACCTGGGCCATGAATCATAAAAAATCAGGTTACTACAACAATGCCCTGGGTCTTTTTGCCCTCGACCTGGATTCTATCGGTATTGGTAATGTGGGTATAGGAACTTCTGCCTTACGAAACAATAAACAATCGCAGGAAAATGTGGGGCTTGGTTTGAACGCAGGTTATTATTTCAGCGGTACCGGTGCCGGACAAATAGGCGGTAATGTATTCCTGGGCTCGTATGCAGGGCGGGGTGCCACTACTGGCGCCACCGGCCAGTTTAACAATGTAATGGGTTATCATGCCCTGGAAAAATTTACCACTGCCAATACCAATGTTGCCATTGGTGATTATGCCATGCAGGAAAATTTAAGCGGCACCGAGAGTGTTGCTATTGGTACACAATCGTACCGAAACAACAAGGGAACCGGCCTTCAATCGGTAGCAGTGGGCGCTTTCACGCTAGCTTCAGATACAAGCACCGGCCTTAATACAGCAGTAGGTGGTTTTGCTGCTTCTTCCAATACAACCGGTAATGCAAACACGGCCATCGGTTCCAGTTCGCTTACTCAAAATACAACCGGCGCCTTCAATACGGCTGTAGGGCAGGCTGCACTTTTCAGTCATTTGAAAAACAACAGCAATGTTGCCGTAGGCAGCAATGCTTTGCAGAGTGATACAACAGGCACCAATAATACTGCTGTAGGTACCTCGGCATTATTAGCAAACAGCAATGGTACCGGCAACACTGCCATTGGGCGCAATGCCGGAAACCTCAACACGATTGGTACCAATAACACTTTGTTAGGGTACGAATCGGATGTTTCTGCCAACAACTTTACCAATGCAACAGCCATCGGTTACAGGGCTTTGGCAGGGCAAAGCAATGCATTGATATTAGGAAGTATCAATGGCGTTAATGGTGCAACAGCAAGTACCAATGTTGGTATCGGAACAACCACGCCTTCAAGCGCCAAGCTGCAGGTGGTAGATAATATCAGTCCTTCAACAAATACTACTTACATCAGCGGAAATAATTCAACTTCAGTTAATGCAAACGGCGGAACTTTATTTGTTGAGAACCTGGTTACCAGCGGAGCAAATTCTGCAGCAATCTTGGCTGAGAATGAAAACACTACAGCAGGTTTGGGATACGGCGGGTATTTCAGGGGCCAATGGGCATTGGGCGCTTCAGTTACTGCCCGGGCCACTCCAAATGGCAACGTTACCAAAGGTCTTTACATAACCAATGTTACTACCAATACCGGCACTCATTACGGTGCTGATATCTCCAATACAGCGGTAAATGCTACCACCAACTACGGCGTTTACACTGCCACTTCGGGGGCATCCTCCAACAACTATGGTTCATACAATACTTCATCGGGCACTGCAAATGGCAATTACGGCGCATATGGCCTCAGCTCGGGCGGCACCACCTTTAACGTAGGTACCTATGGCTCTGCCAGCGGGGCATCCAGCACCAACTACGGCATATTTGGCGCCGCTTCCGGCGCTACCACCAACTGGGGAGGTTATTTTAGCGGAAACGTGTTTACAACCGGTACCTACACCCCTTCTGATGAAATGCTGAAAACCAATATAAAGGAGTACAGCTTCAGCGCCCTTTCGAAATTGATGAGCTTACAGACAAAATCATATACTTACAACCTTTCAAAGTATGGTTATATGAATTTACCGGTTGGAGACCAGTTTGGCTTTATGGCACAGGACCTTGAAAAAGTATTTCCACAGCTTGTAACCAGGGCGGTGCAACCTGCCATGTATGAAGGCGGAAACAGCAATGGCAAAAAGATTGGTGATGCAGTGGAGTTTAAAGCTGTTAATTATACCGGCCTTATTCCTGTAACCGTAAAAGCCATACAGGAGCAGCAGCAAGTTATTGATAAACAGCAAAAAGAAATTGATGAGCTAAAGGCGCAGAACGCACAGATTTTAAAACGCCTGCAACAACTGGAAAACAAATAACCTAACCATTTATATAACATACTAAAACATACAAGATGAAAAGAATGATCATATACGCCTGCTGCACCGGTTGCTTTTTGATGGCTGCCCTGCAATCGGGCGCACAGCAAAACAAAAAAGCTGCTGCACAAATTGCAACAGAAACCGAACAAAAGCAGGCTGTGCAAAGCCCGGCCACCGACCAGAAAGAAACGGGCAAACCGGTAACACTTCCTTTTAAGAAGGCCGATGCCCCGCAGCCCGCAGCAGTGCAGCAACCTGCAGATGATAAGCAAGGCAAAGAAGAAATGAAAGGCAAGGAAATAACTGAGGCTGCACAAAAGGCAAAACCTGTACAAAGTGCCGACAGGCCCAAAACAAGCACCATAGAACCTGATAAAAGAGAAATGCCACAGGCTAAGCAAGCTGCTAAAATTGCGGTACAGCAGCAATAATATTTACTGCTTACTTACCGATAAACGAATCCCGGCAATTACCCTTGCCGGGATTTTTGTTGCTGTGATGGCGGTCATCTTTTTTTTGTGCACCGATTCTGCTATTTTCGTGCAAAGCAATTTTTATGATACAACGCATTCAAACGGTTTGGTTATTACTGGCAGCCGCCTGTGCTTTTGCAGGTTTTAAATTCTCTTTTTACAGCGGTAATAAGCTGAACGACCCTGCACTGTACGAGCTGAATGCAAGGTCGGCCAGCTTACTTATGGTGGGCACTATTGCAGTTGGTGCGCTGGCACTGGTAAGCATTTTTCTTTTTAAACAGCGCAGCACACAGCGCTGGCTTTGCATACTGGGCGTATTGGTGCAACTGGTGCTCCTCTTTTTATATTATAACGAAACAACCGGTTTTGTAAAAGGCAATTACTCCCTCACCGCCCTGCTGCAGGTATTGGTGCTTTTGGCCTTTGTGATGGCCATCCGGGGAATCAATAAAGACTCAAAACTATTAAAGGAAAGCGACCGGCTGCGGTAAGCGGCTGCCTGCTGAGACAAAGAACTAAAGTCCCCCTGACTACGTGACAGGGGGATTTTTCGTTTTTAAGGCTGGCCCCTGAGCAAAACCGCTAATCCATTCTTTTACAGGCAGTTGTGTACGTTTGCAACGACGGGTGTAAACTTTGCAACGACGGGTGTAAACTTTGCAACGACGGGTGTAAACTTTGCAACGACGGGTGTAAACTTTGCAACGACGAGTGTAAAGTTTGCAACGACGAGTGTAAAGTTTGCAACGACGAGTGTGAAGTTTGCAACAGCGAGTGTGCAGTTTGCAACAGCGAGTGTGCAATTTGCAACAGCAGGTGTGCAGTTTGCAACGACGGGTGTGCAGTTTGCAACAGCGAGTGTGCAGTTTGCAACAGCGAGTGTGCAATTTGCAACAGCGGGTGTGCAGTTTGCAACGACGAGTGTGCAGTTTGCAACGACGAGTGTGCAGTTTGCAACAGCGAGTGTGCAGTTTGCAACAGCGGGTGTGCAGTTTCCAACAGCAGGTGTGCAGTTTGCAACGACGAGTATGCAATTTGCAACAGCGGGTGTGCAGTTTGCAACAGGAAGTGTGCAGTTTGCAACAGCGAGTGTGCAGTTTGCAACAGCGAGTGTGCAATTTGCAACAGCGGGTGTGCAGTTTGCAACAGGAACTGTGCAGTTTTGCTAATGAATTCCACCTTATACATTCATAATCAGTGGGTTTAGTGGGATTTGGGGGCGGTGGCGGGTGGTTTTTTGGGGTTGGAAGCAGCGGAGTTACCCTGGTACGCCGCTGGCTGATGCCGATAGCTATCGAAACCTGCTTTTTTCAATTGCTTTGCATTAAACAATTAATTATACGAGAATTGACATATTCGCATTTTTTACCTGCATACCGGTAGGTATGTTGTTTATTGTGTATATTTATGAAAATCAAAATCGTAAGTTAATGCAGTTTCTTGAGTTGCGTGTATTTATGAGTTATCGGTAATGCGACAAAAGACTTCAAATATGATATGGTATGCATGTTACGGTTCAAATATGGACATGGACAGATTTTTAAAATACATACAGGGTGGAGAATTGACCGTAAACGGTGAAACCAAGACTTACAAGGCTTGCCCAACAGACACATCAACACCTAAAAACTCTGAACCTTATTCAATTAACAGAAAATTCTTTTTTTCTAAGGAATCCAAAACGTGGAATAAACATGGAGTTGGTTTTATATCAAACAGAAAAAATAAGAAGAGTAAGACATTTGGAAAATTATACTTGATAAGCGAAGCTCAATTTTCGCATTTGTTTGCTCAAGAGAATGGTAGGGAAAAAGTAACAATCGACTTTGACAAGCTTTCAAAGCGAGGCATTTTGGACTTCGACTATAATTTTTACAATAGAATAGTTCAGTTGGACAAAAACTATAAAGGCTTCCCTATATTGACTTTCACCAATAAAGACAATTTAAAAACAAATAAACCTCATTCGGAATACACTCTATTAATCGCAAGCGGCTTAAAAATAACTCATGAACTTTCAAGCAAAGAAGTAGTTAACTATTTATGCAAAAATGGGACAGGTATAAAGAAAAAGGATTTAATTAAATTAATCAACTAACCTATTATTTTACGAATATTAAAGAACTAAACTAAATAATTATGTCAGGATGCACAGCACCAAGATATGGACATCGTACTCAAAGTGGAAGAGACGCCTGTCCGGTATGTAGTAGACGTGGGGGGTATCGCAGTAGCTATAACTCATACCCGTCTTACACAAACTCCTATTCGCCATCCTATTCATCGGGAAGTAGTTCAAGTAGCAGAAGTGGTGGCTCCGCAAGAACTTCAAAGCCACGCTGGTCTCGAGCAGGTTCGCCAGTTTATTATACACCTGCTGAAGTACAGGCTCTCACACCCATTCGACGCACTATAGAGAATCTTGCTACTGTTCCTGACCTTCGGGATATTTTTCTATGCCATGCATGGGACGACCGACAAGGTGTCGCTAAAGAACTGCATGACTTACTTGTGTCTAATGGTGTTTCCGTTTGGTTTAGTGAAAAGGACGTAACACTTGGCGTACCGTTAATGCGAGCCATTGACAAGGGATTGGCAAATTCACGGATAGGGTTAGTATTAGTAACTCCTGCACTAATTCGTCGTCTACCGCAAGAAGGCATCGCTGACAAGGAACTTTCTGCGTTGCTTGCTCGTGACCAATTAGTTCCTATTGTTCATAACACGACATATGAAGCTCTACGAGAAGTTAGTCCACTTCTTGCATCACGGACTGGTCTTAGTACCGCAGAGGAGGCATTAGCAGAAATAGCAGCAAAACTTGGTGAACTGGTTTCCCTCGAACCAAGTTGTTGAAATGTATGGTTTTAAAATATTTAGAGTCGCTATTATCAAAGCACTACCGCTAACATTGGTATTTGCAAAAGCTGGGCTGACGGAAACCGTGTTTCATCTTTTTGTTTTTCAATTTGGCTTCATATCGGGCTGGACATTATTAATTTAGCTTCAGGTAGCCGGGGCAGAAGCCTCGATCGCAAGCGAGAATTTTCAAAATAAGTAGTATGATAACAATAAGAAAAGTAATCGACAGAATTATTTCAGGGGAAATTAGAATCCCAGCATTTCAGCGTGGGTTTGTTTGGACACCAACTCAAGTTGCATTCTTACTAGATAGTATTTATAAAAATTTTCCTATTGGCACAGTCTTTCTTTGGAAAACTCATGAACGTTTAGAAACAGAAAAAAGCTTAGGGAATTTTACTGTCCCAGAGCCCAAAAAAGATCATCCGATATATTATGTTTTAGATGGACAACAAAGGATTACTTCGTTGTTCAGTGTATTTCAAACTGAATTAGCCCCGGACAACAATTATGAATGGATAGACATATATTTTGATTTCACAAAAGCTGGCCAAATTCAGGAGCCCTGCTTCGTTGCCATAAAAAAGGAAAATGTGAATGAAAATATCCATTTCCCTATGAATGCAATTTTCCGTCCTGTTGACTTTCACAGATATGTAAGCAAACTTGATGAAGCAAAACAAAAATTAATCACCGAAGTATATCAAAAACTATTAGAATTTAATTTACCATCACAAGAAATAGAAACAGATGATAAGGAAAGCGTTGCAATAATATTTGAACGTATCAATCGAGCTGGAGAACCTCTTGATACCTATCAACTTTTAACTGCATGGAGTTGGAGCTCTGATTTTGATTTGCAAGAAGAGTTTTCGGAGCTATCATCCGAACTACAACCATACGGTTTTGGAAATATCTCAGACGATAAAGACTTGCAGCTTAAGTGCTGTAGTGGTATTATTAGAGAGGAAGCATCGCCATCCTCAATTATAAGTCTAAAAGGAGAAGATGTTAGGAAAAATTTCGAAAGAATAAAAAACGGTATTAAAGGGGCTGTTGATTTTTTACGAAATGAATTAAATGTATATTCATTAGATTGGCTTCCCTACCCTTCAATGATCGTTTCCTTATCCTATTTTTTCGCAACTGACAAAGTAAATGGGAAAAATGTCACTCATAAACAGAGACAGCAGCTCATAAAATGGTTTTGGCGTTCAAATTTTTCTCGAAGATATACTGGTGGCATTTCGGACAAGCATAAACAAGACATTGCAGCCATGAAAGGTCTCAGTCAAGATGAAAATATTTCAATTGCAGAGTTTGATTGTGAGATAAGTTCTGAATTCTTCACAAATAATCAATTCAATACAGGATCGGTAAATACAAAAACGTTTGTACTACTACTAGCCTATCAGAACCCGTTATCGTTTTTATCCGGTGCTAATGTGTCCTTAGCTGAAGTACTCAAAACGGTAAATAGGAATGAATTTCATCATATCTTTCCAAAGAAATATTTGCAAGACAATAAAGTTGAAAGCAAAAAAATAAATTTGCTAGCCAATTTCTGTTTTTTGAGCTCTGGAGATAATCAAAAAATCAAGAACAAGGGTCCAAAGACTTATAAAACATTAATTAATCCAGGAGCCTTGAAAAATATTATGGAACGATCACTATGCTCAGAAAACTCACTAGATCTTTCCTATGAAGATTTTATTGATCAACGTGTACAACTATTGATAAATAAAGCTAAAGAAGTAATATAAACTTCCGCTAACATTGTTGCCAATAGCGGTGCTTTTTACCGCTGCAGGTAGCCAGCATGCCGGCGTCTGGTTTTCAACCAACGCCGTACCAGGTTGTGAAGCTTTTCCCAGCATTATTTGCCGCTGGTTAAAAACCAGGCGGCAAGAGCTTTGCTGTCGCTGTTGTCCCCCGATGTATCGGGGCTGGCTTTGTATATATTGCATGACTTACAATAGCAAATATCATACAGCTTTGAAGCTATTAGCATTGTGTGTATATTTATAAGTTAATAAGAGTTTTTTCACAAACTCCCGTTGGGCGCAATTTTAAACACTTCAATTTATGGGAAGACCATTTGGTTTATATTATCTTATCGCATTTTTTTCGTTCGTTGCCATTGCATTGCTTTTTTTCTTTAGAGATAAATTAGGTTTGGTCACTCTTCTTGACAAAAATGAAGTGACGATAGTTAAGGATATTGTCACTACTATAGCAATTGTTTTAGGCGGTATTGCCGCATACTTTAAATTCTTCAGTGGAAGAACCTTTTCATTAAAAGCCGAAATAGATGTTACTTGTGACGTTATAAAAACACCGTCAAGCCACTTTTTACACTTGGTAAAAATTTCATTCAAAAACGTTGGAAATTTAGTCGTTAAATCTCCAACAGCTTCAGTTTCTTACACAGCATACCACAAGGATCCAGAGTTAAATTTAAAAGGCACTCTTGAACATATTACTGAGCTTACACTTCCTCGTAAAAAGGAAGACAGTTTTCCTTCATCAGCTTTGCAAGGTGAAACTATTTTTTTTGAATTTGAAAAAGAGTTTACACAGGAAATATGGGCAGTGAAATATGTAGTAGAAGTCCGGTCAAAAAATACTAATTGGACGAATTTTAAAATCATTAGCAATTCAAATAAAATAGAGGTCAACCAGCCCCAGTAACAACTGCGCCCAACATCGGGTTTTCGACGCTGCAGGCAGCCTGCATGCCGGCGTCTGGTTTTCAACCAACGCCGTACCAGGTACTTAAATTTTTTCCAGCATTATATGCCGCTGGTTAAAAACCAGGCGGCAAGAGGTTTGATGCCGCTGTTGTCCCCCGATGTATCGGGGCTGGCTTTGTATATATTGCATGACTTACAATAGCAAATATCATACGCTTTGAAGCTATTGACATTGTGTGTATATTTATAAGGTGATAAGAGTTTTTTCACAAACTCCCATTGTCTGCCATTTATTGACGCCCCATTTTTATGAACAAACAAGTAGACAAAGAACTTTTTGAAAAAGCCATTTCTGACATCTTATTAGAGGTGAGGCCTATCAGACAAACTGTAATTAAAGCTACAATTGACTTTCTAGACAAATACTCAATCTCAAAAGAAATACAAAACCTCTTGACACAAAATTCCTTTGACCGACCATTTAAAGTTGGACACATTTATTTCAACAAGACAAATGACATTGAAAAAGAAAATTTAGATGAACAAAACATTAACTGTATTAATGAAGGTCTTTTAATTATTGGCTGTGGACTAAATGGAGACCTAGTTGTAGTCGATTTGCAGACATGGACTGTAGGTTTTGTTTTTCATGACGAAATTTGGGAAGACTCTTCAGCAAAAGCAAGAAGTGCTTATATTGATACAGGACTTACCATTGGACAATTTTACTTTAAAGCGTCGACACAGATAGACACATTTCCCGTGGACGGTTATGAAGCAGAAGAAATTTTTGGTCAGACTTGAATGGCAGGCAACATTTGGTTTTATGTAATTGGGCATGCCCAGCAATCTTCTGTCCCTGCACGGTGCAGTAACAAAGCCAGGCTGCCCACAGGGCCCTGCGGGTGGTTAAGGCCGGATGGGCAACTTTGAGTTTTTGTACTTAACTTCAGTATCAATAATAATAATACCGGGCAGCGGTTGTGTGGGCGGAAGAAATGGTATTTCCCAAGCTGCATAAAGCCCTGCCAGTTAGCGGCAATTGTAAGTGGCTTTAGAATACTTACTCAACCAACCTTTTAGAAGAATATTGTGAATACAGAGATAAACTTATACCAAATTTTAGCAGAGTCTTTTTTAAAGGCAGGTTATCCAGTAGACAATAACCTTAAAAGCATTTTCCTTCGACCGCTTAATTTAACAATTGAAGCAGAAGTGTTACAAGTTGATAACTCTGACAGCGATAGTAGTTCAGTCATACTTAATATCTCATGTCGCCATGAAAAAATACCTGATAGGATAACTGAAATAGCTACAGGTTTTGGAGACAACTATAAAAAAGCAGTTGAGCAAGCGTTTAGCAGCTGGATTATTTCAGATTTTACACCGATTCATGACTACTTATGCGGTTCAGGTCATTTACTCGGGGGTTATTCGGAAACAGTTAGTTACACAGATGAACTAAAAGAAATTATAGGCTGGGACTTATTTTTTGGCCCTCGCTTAGAAGCTTCACAAAATTTAAATACATTGGATATTAATGTAAATGAAAAAGACCAAAAACAAATTCAACAAACTCTTTTTCAGCCTATGACAGATTCCTTATTCGGTAATCCGGGCTTATATTACATTCGAACTTTTATGTCTAAAATAGATAATTCGCAAATTGATTGCGATTGTAGAGTGAATGGGAATGAGTGGGAGCACGGGAAAAATTACCTGATAGATTATATATCCAAATATCAAGCGAATTCCGGTGTATTTTGGATTAAGCAAAATTTATTGGTAATTAATAAATCTGCTGACAAAATTAAATCACCACATTTAGTAGAAGAATTGAATCGGGAATTAAGTAGACAAAAAGTGGGTTTAAGTAATACTCAAAAAAAGTGGTGGAAATTTTGGCAGTAACACCTGCCGCTAACATTGGGTTTTATGCAGGTTGGGAATGACCAGTAAACATCAGTCCCAGCACCGTGCCGAGATAAACCCGGGTTTCCACAGGGCCCTGCGGGTGGTTTGGGCAGGATGGGTAACTTTGGGCTTTTGTACTTAAATCATTGACATAATTTTTATGACAGGCAAATTTCAAAAAGTAATAGTTGTAATTGGTGCAGGTTCTATCGGACAAGCCATAGCAAGACGTGTGGGAGCAGGCAAACATATTTTACTGGCAGACCTGCGCAGCGAAAACGCTGAAGCCGCTGCAAAAGTGCTTAGTGAGGCCGGCTTTGAGGTTAGCACGGCAGCAGTTGATATTTCTTCAAGAGAATCTGTATCCTCACTTGTTGACACTGCGACTGCTATCGGGAGCATACACGGATTAATTCATGCCGCAGGCGTTTCGCCGTCACAGGCTTCGCCTGAAACTATATTAAAAGTTGACCTCTACGGAACTGCACTTGTACTTGAACTATTTGGAAACGTGATAGCAGAAAATGGTTCCGGGGTTGTTATCGCTTCTCAATCGGGCCACCGGTTAGCGCCATTAAGTATTGAACAGAACAAAGCACTTGCAACAACACCTGCAGAACATTTACTGCAAATTGATTTTCTTCGTTCAGACCAGGTGAAAGACAGCCTTCATGCTTATCAACTTTCCAAAAGGGGGAACTCCCTTCGTGTTATGGCAGAGGCAGTTCGCTGGGGGAAACGGGGTGCAAGGTTAAATACAATTAGTCCGGGAATTATTATCACACCACTTGCTAAGGATGAACTAAGCGGTCCCCGTGGAGAAATATACAGGCGAATGATAAATCTAAGTGCAGCCGGCAGGGCCGGAACAGCAGATGAAGTTGGAAATGTTGCGGCCTTACTAATGGGTTCTGACGGGGCATTCATAACTGGCAGCGATTTTCTTATAGATGGTGGCGTGACAGCATCCTATTGGTTTGGAGAGCTTGATTGACTATAATACTATGAAAAGTTTTTTGTGTATACTGACTTTATTGTACCTGTGTACTTCCTGCAAGACTAAGGATGCTTCCGGGAATCACTTTAAGGTATTTGTTACTGATTCTATGAAATACAGGCCGTTTAGTGAACTGCGCCTGAGTCAGATCAGGTCAAAGCAATTCAATTTGCCAGAGATTATACATGGTACAGACAGCTTTGAACTCCGCATCTGGGTAAATTCGGTCTTTGCCCCGAAATCTGCCTGGATATTAAGATATTCGGACACACAATGGATAGCCCATAATTATGCGTACTTTGAAACTAATACTATTTTGGATAGTGTTACAGTGAGAAGAATTAAGCTGACTGACAGTATCGGTAAGTTGGTTCAGTATCTTACAGATTCCAGTATTTTGAATCTGCCGTCACAACATTCAATCCCGGGTTTTGTGGATGATATAGGAGATGGACAATTTTGTACAATAGAAATTTCAACAAAAGATTTTTATAAGTCGCTTCACTATCACTGTCCGGAGCATTACACAGACTCGTTCAACCGAAAATTTATCAATCTCGTCAATACAATAAACTCGCAGTTCCGGTTCTATTATCCGTTTTGTTTGCCGGCTAAATAAACCGCATACAACAAAATTATTTTTGTCAGGTTCTGTTCTTTGCTGCAATTCTATTTAGAAAAATTGCTCTTACATGAAATCGGACATTGCGTAGACTATATTTATAAACGAAACCGGAGTAAAGCAAACAATAAGCAAGTTGAAGAATTTGCCGACAACTATGCTGTTATTTGGGGCAATAACATCAAGGAAACCATTGAGCATTCAATTTTGAGCTTTAGTTCTTATCATCCGGTGGAGGTTCGCCAGGTATTTAAAGAAAAGCAAATAACCTGAACCGACGCAATTAACCCCAAATTGGTCGTTATTACGCCGCATGATAAGCCGGGGGATATTTTAGTTTTGTATCATCACTTACGATCACATTCAAACCAAAGAGCGATATGAAAAAATTATTCAACACGGGCAGGCTGCTTACCGGGGCACTGCTGATTGCAATACTGTTTACAACAACAAGTATGAACGGGCAGCAACTAAAGCCAGCCGACAGCGGGTATGCAGCTGTAAACGGCACAAAGATCTATTATGAAGTATATGGCGAAGGCCAGCCACTGGTATTACTGCACGGCGCTTTTATGACCATCGGCCTGAACTGGGGCGCCTTAATTCCGGAACTGATGAAAACAAGAAAAGTGATTGCCATTGAAATGCAGGGACATGGCCACAGTCCTTTTTCGAACAGGCAGTTATCACTCAATAATTTTGCTGCAGATGTAAAGGGCGTACTGGACCTTCTTAAAATTGACAGTGCGGATATTGCCGGTTACAGCATGGGCGGATCAATAGCTTACCAGTTTACCGTACAAAATCCCAAAAGGGTAAAAAAACTGGTGATCATTTCCTCCACTTATAAAAGCAGTGGCTGGCTGCCCGTAGTTAACGGCGGCTTCAAGGATTTTAAACCTGAATTTTTTGATAACACGCCCCTTAAAACATCCTACGATGCAGTGGCACCTGATAAAACAAAATGGAGGCCGTTTATAATGCAGATGATCAGTTTTGCGGGGGTACCTTTCAATGTGGGCGATGCGAATATCAGGAAGATCAAATCGCCGGTGCTGATCATTGCCGGTGATAATGACGGAACGGACAAGGTAGAACTGGCAAAAACATACCAGTTGCTGGGAGGTGGTATCAGTGCCGACATGGCGCCCATGCCCAAATCGCAACTGGCCATTGTTCCGGCCCAGGCACATGTGAGCCTGATGATGCAAACCCAAACTATTTTGAATTACCTGGAAGGTTTTTTGAAGTAGCTGGTACCCGCCGTTGTTGATGTTAGTACCGCTGGTATTGGAGCGAAGGTAATCACTGTTTGTTGTTGGTGATAGCTTTGCCGCGGAGCAATCTGCACGAACACCAACAACGGCGAGCGCAGTTCCTCCGTTGTTGGTGATAGTCTTGCCGAGGAGCCATCTGCACGAACAGCAACAACGGCGAGAAGTCTGGATATTTAAAAGGCTTACTTAATAACCGGTGAGCTATAAGAACTTCCCTGTATAACTTTCCTTACATTTTTTCAGATCAGCGGGCTTGCCTGCAAATACCAGGCTGCCGCCGCCATCACCGGCTTCGGGGCCCAGGTCTATCACCCAGTCGGCGCTTTTGATCACATCGGTATTGTGTTCTATCACTAATATTGTATGCCCCTGCTCTATCAATGCATTGAAAGAGGCCAGCAGTTTTTTTATATCATGAAAATGAAGGCCGGTGGTGGGCTCATCAAATATGAACAGGATACTGCCCTGTGTTTTTCCTTTGCCCAGGAAAGAAGCCAGTTTTACCCGCTGCGCTTCCCCGCCGGATAGGGTATCGGAAGATTGTCCCAGTTTTACATAGCCCAATCCCACATCACTCAGCGGCTGTATCCTTTTGGCAACATCTGCAGCATCCTTATCGCTGCCGCTGAAAAATTCAATGGCTTCATCCACGCCCATCTCCAATACATCATGAATGCTTTTGTCTTTATACTTTACTTCCAGCACTTCTTCCTTAAAACGCCTGCCGCCGCATACATCACAGGTCAGGTGCACGTCGGCAAGAAACTGCATCTCCACAATTTGTTCGCCTTCGCCCTTGCAGGCATCGCACCTGCCGCCATCCACATTAAAGGAAAAATGTTTGGGCTGAAAGCCACGCATTTTACTGAGGGGCTGCTTGCTGTAGAGGTCCCTGATCTCATCATAGGCTTTGATATAGGTTACCGGGTTGCTGCGGGATGATTTACCGATCGGGTTCTGGTCTACCATTTCTATCTGTGCAATAAAATCCACATCGCCTTTGATGGCTTTGTGCAGGCCGGGTTTGTCAACTCCCTCTCCTTTTAATTTCTGCAATGCAGGATAGAGTATCTGCTTTACCAGTGTTGTTTTTCCGCTTCCGCTCACACCGGTGACCACACAAAAAACCTGCAGGGGAAATTCAACCGAAATGTTCTTTAAATTGTTCTGCCTGGCCCCTTCCACTTTTACAGTGCGGTTCCATTTGCGGACCTGTGCAGGCGGTTCAATCTTCATTTTGCCCGAAAGATATTTACCTGTAAGGCTTGCCGGGTTACTGATGATGGCATCATAATTCCCTTCGGCCACCACTTCACCACCCAGGTGGCTGGCCAGGGGGCCCATGTCGATGATATGATCGGCCTCCCGCATCATCATCTCATCATGCTCCACCACCACCACGGTATTTCCCAGGTCACGCAATTCCTTCAGCACGGCGATCAGTCTTTCCGTATCGCGGCTGTGCAGGCCAATGGAAGGCTCGTCTAAAATGTACAAAGAGTTGGTAAGGTTACTGCCCAGGCTCCTGGTCAATTGTATACGCTGGCTTTCGCCCCCGCTCAGTGAATTTGCCAGCCGGTTCAGGGTAAGGTAGCCAAGTCCCACATCCAGCAATGTTTTTATACGGTGATTGATCTCTGTCAATATGCGTTTGGCCACCTGCTGGTCAAATTCGCTTAGTTTTAATTTTTGAAACCAGGTGAACAGGTCCTTCACTGGCAGTTCGCACAACTGGCCTATATGCATGCCGCCCACTTTTACATACAAAGCCTCCGGCCGCAGGCGGTAACCCCTGCAGGCCGTGCATTGCGTGCGGCCACGGTAGCGGCTGAGCAATACACGGTATTGAACCTTGTATAAATTCTGTTCCACTTCTTTAAAAAAGTCATTGATGCCATTTACATATTCATTGCCTTCCCAAAGGTCATTCAGTTGTTTATCGGTAAGGTCGATGATGGCCTTATGGACCGGAAAATCAAACTTCTTTGCCGCCCTTACAAATTCATCTTTCCACACACCCAGCTTCTCTCCTTTCCAGGGCGCCACTGCGCCTTCATAAACACTCAGGCTTTTGTCGGGAATGATCAGGTCGGGGTCGATGCCCAGTATCTGTGAAAAACCCTCGCAAACAGGACAGGCGCCATAGGGGTTGTTGAACGAAAAAAGATTGGGGACGGGCTCTTCAAACACAATTCCGTCTGCTTCGAATTTATTGGAAAAATGCTGCAGCCTTTCTTTATTGATCTCCAGTAACATTTCGCCTTCTCCTTCATAAAAAGCAGTGTTCACTGAATCTGAAATACGATGCAGTTCATCTTCGTCAAAATTTTTGGCCACCAGGCGGTCTATTAAAAGAAATACCCCCCGGCCCCCTGAAGGGGGAGTTTTAGCGTCTGCTGACTGAAAGAGCTTTTTAATTTCTTTTTCAGGCATTGCTAAAACATCCTCGATTCTAACTGGTTCCTGGTTTACATATAACCTGCTGAAACCTTTCTGCAGCAGTATATTCAGTTCTTCCGGTATGCTTCTTTTGGCATGTTGCTTAAAGGTTACCAGCAATACCACCCTGTCTCCTTCCGGCAAAGCGTTGATCATATTGACCACATCGGCCACATCGTCCTTCTTTACTTCTTTACCGCTTACAGGCGATATGGTTTTACCGGCACGGGCAAAAAGCAGGCGCAGGTAGTCATATATCTCCGTCATGCTGCCCACGGTACTGCGGGGCGTGCGGGTGATCACTTTTTGTTCGATAGCGATGGCAGGGCAAAGGCCTTTTATATAATCCACATCGGGTTTGTTCATGCGCTGCATGAACTGGCGTGCATAGGCACTCAGGCTTTCTGCATAGCGCCGCTGCCCTTCGGCAAACAGCGTATCAATGGTGAGGGATGACTTACCCGAGCCGGAAACCCCGGTTACCACAATAAGTTTTTCCCGCGGGATAGCAACAGACACATCCTTCAGGTTGTGCACCCGGGCGCCTTTGATATATATGTCTTTTTGCAGAACGTGGGTTGGAGGTTTAGAAGTTGTTTTTACATTGGCCATACTCAAAATTACTAAATAATTTCGCTAAAATTTATTTGTGAAATATTTCTTAAAGCTGCCTGCACCAAAAAAATTATAGCAGGGATGTGTTAGTTTTATTTCCTGGTTTGATACGGACCCTTTTATCTGAATACGTAGTTTTACGAAGTAAAAAAACTTAAAAGATCGGGCGTTAGTACTCATACTAAATCATAAACAACCTTTTACTTTTACAGTCCAATATCCAAAAAAATGAAAAGCCGTTAAAGCCTATCTAAAAGACTTCTACGCAATTTTCACCCTTTTTTGGACCTGTTAAAAATATCCTAACAATCTAAAACTGTAGAAGTTTATGAAAATCCTGAACAATCTGACCGACCAACAGCTCATCCACCTGTACATGGATGGCGATGCCAATGCCCTTGCGACCATTGTAAACCGGTACAAGGACAAAATTTACACTTCTATTTACCTGCTGGTAAAGGACAAGTACCTGACTGAAGACATCTTCCAGGATGTATTCATCCGTATTATTGACACCATAAAAGGTGGACGCTATACAGATGAAGGCAAGTTTTTACCCTGGGCCATGCGTATTGCCCATAATATGTGCGTGGATCATTTCAGAAAGGTAAAACGCACCCCTACCATCAAAACCAGCGATGACAGGGACATTTTTGAAGTATTAAACTTTGCTGAGCCGGGTGCCGATCATAAAATGATGAATGGCCAAAGCCAGGATAAAGTAAGAAAAATGGTGGACCTGCTGCCTGAAGACCAGCGTGAGGTGATCATCCTGCGCCATTATGCCGACCTGAGCTTTAAAGAAATAGCCGATCTTACCAGCTGCAGCATCAACACAGCCCTGGGCCGTATGCGCTACGGATTGATAAACCTGCGCAAAATGATGACCGAAAAACAAATTGCATTATAAATAACTGATCCCTTCCGGTAAGGAACGGAAAATCTGTAATCCCCCGATTCAAACTAAAAACCTCTCCCTGCACTTTGCATGGAGAGGTTTTTTATTGGGGTTGAATCTGGTCTTTATTTTTTTGATCTTTCAAAAGCATCCAGTCCGCATTGCAGCCATTGCTGGTAAGCTTTGGGCTGTGGGGTATAGCCCACGGGGTTGTTGATGAGCTTTTCATCGGGCGTAACCAATGCATAATAAGGCTGGGCATTGTTCTTTACATTCTCGGTTTCAAAAGTGGCCCATTTATCTCCTACGGTAATGATCTCCTTATTGCTACCATCTTTCAATTTATAGGTAAACTGTTTGGCTGCGGGCAGTTTCTGCCGGTCGTCCACATAGAGGGAAACCAGGATGAATTTATCCATGAGTTTCTTAACATCAGGCTTTGTCCATACATTTTCCTCCATCTTACGGCAGTTTACACAGTTCCAGCCGGTAAAATCGATCAGGATCGGCTTGTTCTTTTCCTTTGCCAGTTTTACAGCCTCTTCGTAATCCTTAAGCGGCTCGTCGCAATAGTAAGGATTGCTGTACACGCTGTAGCAATACGGCGGCGGAAAGCCACTGATAAAAGAAAGCTGTGCATATTTTGTATTCGTAACTCCCGGCAGCAGGTACAGGGTGATAACTGCAAAAAAGGCCGTAAAAAATCTTTTGGTGCGGCTGAACTTTACCGGGTACTGCTGTTTAAAGGGCGGCACATTCAGCAGGTACAGCGTGGTACACAAACCGCACAATACCCAGAAGCCGATAAATAGTTCCCGCTTGATGATGCCCCAGTGCTGGGTAAGATCGGCATTGCTGATGAACTTGATGGCCATGGCCAGTTCTATAAAGCCAAGCACCACTTTCACCTCGCCCAGCCAGCCGCCGCTTTTGGGCAGGGACCTGAGCAATTGCGGGAAAAGGGCAAACAGGGCAAATGGCAAAGCCAGCGATAAACCAAAGCCCGCCAGGCCGGCAGTCAGGTTTACGGCTCCCCCATCCAATGCACCCACCAGCAGGCTGCCCAGGATGGGGCCCGTGCAGGAAAAAGAAACAATGGCCAGCGTTAGTGCCATAAAGAAAATGCCCCAGATGGTGCCGGTGCCCGATTTTGAATCGGCCTTATTTGCCACTGCCGAAGGCAGGGTTATTTCGTACAGGCCGAAAAAGGAAAGGGCAAACAAAATGAAGATGGCGAAGAAAATAATATTAAGCCAGGGATTTGTACTGATGCTGTTCAATATCTCTTCATTACCCTTTGGTAAAAAATAGAAAGGCACACTCAGCAATACGTAAATAAAAAAAATAAAGAACCCGTAAATAAAGGCGTTGATAATACCCCTTTTCCGGCTTGTTTTATTGGTGAAGAAAGAAACCGTAAGTGGTATCATGGGAAATACACAGGGGGTTAGCAATGCTATCAAACCTCCCAAAAAGCCGATCCAGAATATCTGCCAGATATTTTTTCCCTGCGGCACGGCATCACCGCATTTTTCAAGGGGGTTATTTACATCAATGGTTGGTATCAATATCCTGTTGGATGCTGCAACATCCACGCCGCCTTCCATTTCTATTTCTATCTTTTTCTCTTCGGGAACAAGCGTTTCTGAGTTAGCTGTATTGTACAGCAGTTCTGCCTTTAGCCTGGCCGGTACAGTGCCCGGCAAGCTGATTTTTTGCAAAACTGAAATATTACCTTCGGTGATCTCTGTGGATGCGGCAAATACCTTGTCGTCGATCGTTTTAAAATTACCGGCAACAGCCTGTTCCCCGTTCTTTTGTATGGCGGAATCCGAGAAACTGAGCTTAACACCTTCTATCTGCAGGCCTGCGTTATTTTGGGCATAGATATGCCACCCGCTCTTTATGGTTCCTGTAAGCTGTATCTCATATTGCCCTGACGCTGTTTTCTTGCCGGTTCCCTTCCATTGCACAATAGAGCTGTCCTGTGCAAAGCCTGCCAGCTGAAGCAATAGAAAGGAGAATAATATAGATATCTTTTTTCTGTTAAGCATATAGTTCTAAAAAAAAATCCCGACAAAGAAATTTATCGGGACCAGTTTGAAAGATTTTATTTTCCGCCCACGTTTATACTGAATGCCACGTCTTTCGGGGGCAGGCATTGCTTATCATTACAAACAACGTAATTAATATTGCCTTTTACAACGGTGGCAGCTGCTGACCTGACTTTTATTTTTTGAACAAAGTCAACTGTCTTTTCATAAAACTTCAGCTCAGCGTTAAAGTTCTTATCAAATGCTTTGATCTGCTTGCCCACTTCCTTCACTTTTCCATCGAATGTAAGTAATGGATTAGGGGTGAATTTTACTTCGGTTACCGGTCCGTCACCCGCTCCCTGTGCATACACATGCCAGTTGCCGGTAATGGTTGCAGTGAGATGTACTTCGTAGGTTTTATCGGCTATTTTTTTAGCACTGTAAGCCCATAACACCGGGTTGTTGATCTGTGCATGGGCAAAATCTGCCAGCAAAACAAATACAAATACAAAGGATATCTTCTTCATGTATAAATTTTTCATCTGTTATTTTATCGTTTTTGGCCGCCGCAATCAGTCTGTAAATATTCAGATCAACGTCAGATCTTACAGCGGCTTAATTCTTGTACAAATTTACGTAATAATAAAACTGCGGATTGGTAACTTATGTAGCTTTTAACTGCTGAATATGTTAATTTATTCCAAACAAGTGGTTGAATACCTGTCTGCCATCGCAATTACCCAGTGCTGAGCTAACAGCCCTTTCGGGATGGGGCATCATACCAAAAACATTTCTTTCCTTGTTGCAGATGCCCGCAATATTGTGCATGGTGCCATTTGGATTGGCGGCAGAACTGATATTTCCGTGTTCATCACAATACCGGTATATCACCTGCCTGTGCATTTCCAGCGCCTCCATGGTGGCATTGCCGGCAAAAAAACGGCCTTCGCCGTGTGCAACCGGTATCTTTAGCGGGGAAGCAGGATTCTTTGCTTCATCAGAAGCGGCTTCTTTAATGAACACATTGCTGCAAACAAATTGCTGCTGGCTGTTGCGCAGCAGGGCGCCGGGCAGCAAACCGCTTTCACATAAAATCTGGAAACCGTTACAGATACCCAGTACTTTTCCGCCCTTGTTCGCAAATTCGATAACGCTCTGCATCATCGGGCTAAAACGGGCGATGGCGCCGCAACGAAGGTAATCGCCATAACTAAAACCACCGGGCAGCACAATACAATCACCGGTATTAAACATGGAGAGGTCCTTATCCTTGTGCCAAAGCTGTATCACCTCCTGCTGAAGGTCCTGCTGCAGGGCTTCGATCATGTCTCTGTCGCAATTGCTGCCTGGAAAAATCACAACGCCAAATTTCATGTAGAATGTAATTTAAAGATTAGAGGTTGGGCGCCCGTTTTGCAACAAAGTACAAGTGCGTGGCGCAATGTTCATGCTGTGCTGTTTCTGCTTTGCCTGTACCCATACGGCGCCGGAAAAGCAATGCAAATGTACAATTCGGATTTCAATTTTTACCCGAAGTAGTTAATAAGAATAACAAAAGCCACCATTAACCAATGTAACAAAGCAGGGAACCATTTTTTGGCAGGATAGAGGAAAGTGGCAGCCATAAAAGCTGTTATGGGCACGGCACAAAGTATCCAGTATTCAAAAGAGTGGGTAGCATTTACAAAGGGAACAAATACAGCAACAGGAAGATATAAAAAGATAAGGTTCCAGGTTTTACGTGCCTGTATAAGCTGGCGCCTGAAATTCTGTTGTATATAAAATATGCCGATAACAGAACCAAATAGTACAATACCGATGGCCAGGTAAGCCCATTTGGATTGATCAAAAACGGGTGATGTTACAGCAAAGCCGGGAAATTTGTATCCCTGCCATTTATCGGCTAAAAAAACAAATGCCAGCAAAAAATAATAAGGTGTAATGATACCGAGCAGGGCCATCAGCCATTCGGCCAGCTTAAAGGGGCGGGTAATAGCCAGACCAAAAATGATCAGGGCTGAAAATGCTATGGAAGGAAAATAAAAAAAAGTTCCGATACCGATAGCAATCCCGATATTGAACAGGGAGGTTTTGGGGTTGGGGTCGTTATACAAACCGCTCATTTTTGCCCATACCCAAATTAAAATGCTGTTGATGATCAGTGGTGACGACAGCACATTCCATTCGGCAAACAAGGAGGTGATCAGCAGGTAACTCATGCCCGTAAGATAATGCGGACGCTGCATGATGCGCAGGTCGTTTACCAGCTTGTTAAAATATATGGCCTGTGAATATAAAAGCAGGAATGTAATTAACGGAAAAATGAAAGGCATTCCTTTGCCAATGGGCTGCAGCCAGCCGGCAACAGCCTTGTATAAAAAACCATCTATCTTTTGCCGGGTAGCCTCCTGCGGGTGCAGAAACATGGGAAGTTTAAGCAACAGCCCGTAAACCAACAATAAAAAGTTGTTATAGGAATTATTGGCTTTAAAAGTGCCTGTCACTTACAGATGGTTGATAATGATAAAATAATTGCAGTGGCAAAATTGCGCAATTATTATTACTTCATGAAAACTGTTTGTGATAAAAATACCCTTTAAAAATCCACCCTGGCAAAACAAATATTGTTCCGGTAGGCACAGGGTATAATGATCTGGTTGGCGCCTACCTGTTTGCTCAGCCCCGGCATGAATTCGTATCCACGCTGGGGGCTTTTTAAAGTAGGGTATCTTTTGATGGTTCCATCGCCGGTAACGGCCTGGTCAGAAATTACCTGGTATTTGCGGTCGTTATTAAAAAGAAAATGAATTTCGCTGCCGGATGTCATAACAGAGAAAGAAAGAAAATTCTCATCCTCATCATCAAACTGGCTTTTGTGCAGTACCCTGCTCCACTTCAGCTGCCCCGAATTACTGATACTCAATATCATGATATTCTCGGCATAATACCTGGTGGTGGTTTGGTTTGACAGGTAGTTATAGGGCCTGTAATACCCCCTGTAAGGACTGTAATAATAGCCACCCGAAGATAATGAATAGGGGTTGTACAGGTAATCATACCGGTTGAAATTATTGCCCCGGGTATCGGTGGAGTAATCTTCTGCTGCCAGTATAAAGCCGCCATCAGCCTTAACCACTACCTGCCTGATGAAAAAATTATCCAGTGCATAACGCAGCATTCCCTCCCCTTTGGCTTCGTAGCGCAGTGAATCATCTATCTCTGTGAATTGCGATGCAAAGGTTTTTTCAGAACCTTTATCCCATATATAGGTGAAAAGCCCTTCAATGCTTCCCCGGTTCTTTTTATAATAGAAAGTATTGATGAGGTAACGGTTATTGCGGTTATCGATCTTCAGTTCCACTTCATCGATGTATTTTTCTTTAAGGTCTATCTCGTGTGGCTGAAAGCTGTCCTGCGCCGGCGATTTGGTAATGATGCTCAGGGCATTGCTGTTATCCCGGTTGCCGGATTGTTTGGCATAGGTGAACACAAAGCTACCATCGTTGGCAACCAAAAAATTATCATAGCTTTCCTTGCGCTCATTATACTCTGCCAGCATCCTGTTCTTACTTATCAGTTTCATCTCGTCATCATACAGCAGGGTTTGCATATTGAATTTTTGGTAGCGGGTTTGTATCTTGAATATCATGATCCGCTTTTTATCTTCACTGTAAATCGTTGTGTATATTTTATTGTCTGTTGCAACCGGTATCCTGGTGGTATCAATCTCTGCCGGTTCATTCATTTTCTGTGCCATCGCATTCATTTTAACGGTCATGCAATGAAGGATATTCCCTTTCTGATATTGATAGATCATGAAAAAATGATCGGCATAGGTAACAAAATCAATATTGAAGGTTCTTTCAGGAACGAAGTCCAGGTTAACGGTTTCAAGCGTATTCATGTCCTTATCAAAAATGCTGATCTTGTGGTTCGACCTGATATTCTTATACACCAGTATATTGTTATTCATTTTACCAATGATCTCATAACTCATATCCCGGGTATCCTGCCTGTCAAAATCTGAGATAGCAACTGTTTGTGCGTTTGCTGAAAAATGTTGTTGAACGAAAAACAGAAAAAGGAAAATGCAAATACGTTTCATGCAGGCAAATCTTTATACTTAAAATTACGATTTTATTAGCCAATGGCTGTACATTACACCGAACAAGATGAAAGGTTTTTTGTTTTTACATACAATATTTGAAATTTTATATGGCGCAAACTGTATTAATAACAGGCGGTACCGGGTTGGTAGGTAAAGCACTTACCCGAACCCTTGTGGAAAAGGGGTACCAGGTCATTATCCTAACCAGGGATATAAGCGGTAAAGCTACCAGCGGGCCCGTACAGTATGCCCAATGGGATGTAAAAAAACAGCAGATCGACCCGGATGTTTTGCTTAATGCAGACCATATCATTCACCTGGCAGGGGCCGGTGTGGTAGAAAAGAAATGGACCGAAGCTTACAAGAAGGAAATTGTGGAAAGCCGTACCGAAAGCAGTCAACTGCTGATCCATGCTTTGCAAAATAATCCTAACAAAGTAAAGACAATAGTAAGCGCCAGCGCTATTGGCTGGTATGGGGCAGACCGTGATCCTGCACATGCCTTTACAGAAACAGATACAGCCGACAGCAGTTTTTTAGGCGATACCTGCAGGCGCTGGGAAGAAAGTATTGAACCGGTTGAACAATCTGGCAAGCGCCTGGTAAAACTTAGGATCGGGATTGTGTTAAGTAATGAAGGGGGTGCTTTGGCTGAATTTAAAAAGCCCTTACAATTCGGCGTGGTTGCCATTTTAGGGAGCGGCAGGCAAATAGTAAGCTGGATACATATTGATGACCTGTGCAGGCTGTTTGTTGCAGGTATTGAGCAGGAGCATTTATCCGGTAGTTATAATGCAGTGGCACCCAATCCCGTCAGCAACAAAACACTGGTAACAACACTTGCCCGGGCAATGAAATGCAGGTTCTGTATACCCGTGCATGTTCCCTCTTTTGTTTTAAAGATAATGATGGGACAAAGAAGTATCGAAGTCCTGAAAAGCGCCACCGTCAGTTGTAATAAGATCGCCGGTGCTGGTTTTACATTTCAATATAACACGATTGAAGATGCACTGGAGAACCTGGCAAGCACTACAGGTCGGCATTGATGAATTTGCGCCGGCTCCAGACATAAAAAATAACCAGGTAAAAGATGGCCAGCACAAATACAATCCAGGTATAGTCTGATGGCATGATGGATTTACTCATGGTCTTAAGCATATGCGGGGGAAATTCCAGTAAGCCGTCTGCCGCATTCATAGGAAGATAGTCCCCGATATACCCCAGGTCGTTACCGCTATCCGACCTTATTTTCACACTCAGGAAATCAAGTAATCTTGAAATAATATTTTCTGCGCCCAGGTAAATAAAGAAAATGCCAATGGCAAAAGCGGTTCGTTTTACCAAAACGGAAAACAAGATGGCGATCATGTTATAAGACAAAGCCTTGAGAAAGAAGTAGCCCACAAACTCAATGCCGTGCAGTGAAAATGAAGTACCCGAAGCCAGCCCAAAAACAAATGCACAAAGCACTACGACCAGGGTTGATGCCAGCGCAAAGATGAGGGCCATCATCATTTTTACACTGATAAACTGCTGCCGGCTCAGCCCGTCAATGATATTTTGCCTGTGTGTTTTAAAGGTGTACTCATTGGTAAAGAGCATCAGCAGGATCAGCGAAGGCAGTAATAATATGAAACCGGTGGCATAGCTGGTAGATTGCCAGGTGTTCTGAAAACTGTAAGGATAAAACGCCACCAGGCCGGCACCGGGCACTTTGTTCACCACTTCCCTGTTTATCAGGTACACTATATAGTTCAGCGCAAAAACGCCAATCACGAAAAAGATGGCCATCACCTTAAAGGCAATATAATTCTTAAGTTTTAGCCACTCTATTTTTAAAAGTTCTGTCATGCTCAGAAGATTAATTAGTTTGTTTATTTATCGCTTTGCCTTCCGGTAATCTCCAGGAACCGGGTTTCCAGTGATTTCCGTTTTACCGATATTTTATTCAGCACAATCCCTTTATCAAAACAAAAACGGTTTACTGCTTCCCCGGTAATTTGTTCGGCACATACCAGGTGCAGCTCGTTTTCAATTACTGTTACCTGCTCCACCCCGTTCATTTGGCGAATGATATTTTCTAATGCGGTATTATCTGCTGAGCTGATATCGATCAAAACATTTGTATTTGCATTTTCAGCGCCACTGTCCATCAATTCATCAACAGAACTTACAGTTTTTAAAACCCCTTTTTGAATAATAGCAACATGGGTACAAACTTTCTCCACTTCATCAAGGATATGGCTTGCCATGATAATGGTTTTGCCCTGCCTGTAAAGTTCTTTGATCAGTTCCCTGATCTCGGCAATACCGGCCGG
The DNA here is from genome assembly GCA_044226725.1 of Ferruginibacter sp. GTDB lineage: Bacteria > Bacteroidota > Bacteroidia > Chitinophagales > Chitinophagaceae > Ferruginibacter. Next base: position 430,194 of record JBGAGM010000002.1, read on the forward strand.
ATCAAGTCCGTTCGTGGGTTCATCAAAAACCAGTATCTCAGGATCTCCAAGCAGGGCTGCAGCAATGGCCAGTCTTTGTTTCATACCCAGAGAATAAGTACTGAACTTAGAATCCTTACGTTCGTAGAGGTTAACTATGCGCAATACTTTTTCAATATCTCCTTCTCCCCTTCCTTTTATTTTTGCTGCTATCAGCAGGTTTCTTTCGCCGCTGAGATAATGGTAAAAATTAGGTGTTTCCAGCAACGTCCCTATCTTCTTTCTCAGTTCGTTGGCCGCCAGTCCCTTGCCTGCCCAGGCAAAATCACCGCCCGAAGGTTTGATGATATCCATAACAATACCCAGGAGTGTTGTTTTACCACTGCCATTGGGCCCTAAAATGCCAAATACGGTTTTTTCAGGCACTTCAAAACTCACCTTGTTCAGTGCCTGTATTTTACCATAGTTCTTTGTAAGATTATTGATAGTAAGTATTGCCATAGATCTGAAACATAAGTAATGATGAAGGTAATTGAATTTTACTAACCATTGCCAGGCAAAAATTTTTCATGCCATACCGATGAAAACCCGCCGACCACTGCTTTGCCACTTTTATCAAAATCCAGGTCCTGCAGGTTAAGGTCATCAATATCATTTTGCAAAACCTTCCGGGTAAAAGGATTTAAAGTACCTCCTTTTTGTCCGGCAACTGCATCCGGGGAATACTGGAAGTGCGGATCCACCAGGGTTCCCCGCGGGTACATGATCCCGGGGGTTCCTTTACCCCTGATATCGAGGTTGTGCGGATGCACCAGGCCCAATGTATGCCCAAATTCATGAGCGGCAGTAGTTGAGTTATCCAAAATATTCTGCAACTTAAAATAACCCGTGTTCGAATTAATTTCATCTACAAAGGAAATATCATCGCCCGGTGCAAACTCCTCCACCCTGAAATAATTATTGCGGGGATCGGTATTATCAAAAACAGCCTGGGGTGTAAGTTCCTTCTCATAACGGCCGGCAATATCGAACCGGACATCGTATGTTTTTTTGGAGAACCATCCATCCCGAAGGGTTACTTTGCCGGCTGCTTCATTCCAGAACCTTTCGATATCCTGTGCTATGGCAATGGCAAGTGGCTCGCTGGCCGCATCACCATAAATGATGATCACTGCATGGATCGCCAGCAGGTTCTTATCCGGCAGAAGTTCAGCTTCTCCCATTTCTATTTAAGGTTTTGCATGAAGTAATCTGTTACTTTTTGATATAAGTGCGCCCTGTCTTTACCGATAACATTATGCTCATGCCCGGGGTAGATCATATAATCGACCTGAACGCCGGCATCCACACAGGCTTTTACAAAATCCACCGAATGCTGCTGCAGCACCACGGGATCCTGCAGGCCATGGATCAGCAACAACTTATCTTTTAATTTACCGGCCTGCTTTATCAGGTTCGTTGCTTCATAACCTTCAGGATTTTCACGGGGCATATCCATATATCTTTCGCCGTACATGATCTCATAGTATTTCCAGTTCATCACTGGCCCGCCTGCCACCGCTGCTTTAAACACGCCGGGATGATGGAGCACAAAGTCGGTCGTCATGAACCCGCCATAACTCCAGCCAAACAGTCCCATACGGTCTTTATCAACATACGGCAATGCCGTCAGGTAACTGATGCCACTCATCATGTCTTCCATTTGTGCATCGCCTGCGTGGCGAAAAATTGCCTGTTCAAAAGCCTTGCCACGGTTATCGCTTCCCCTTGTATCCAGGGTAAACACCACATAACCCCGCTCGGCCATATATTGAAACCAATAATCTCCTGCACCACCATTCCAGGCATTTAAGATCATTTGCGCATGCGGCCCGCCATACCAGTAAACGATCACGGGATATTTTTTTGTACTGTCAAAACCCACCGGTTTATATAACCTGCAATAAAGATCCGTGCCGCTGTTATTCTTTATGGTAAATATGTTAACAGGAGAGATAGCATAATCTGCCAGCGGATTAGAAGCCTGCAGTAATAATTTTGTTTTTGCTGATTTTAAATCGATCAGCTGAATGGTACGTGGGTTACCATTGCTGCTGTAAGTATCCAATACCGAAGTACCATCGGCACTAATTTGTGTGGTATGAACCCCGGGTGCCTGGGTAACCCTTTTAGATAACCCAGTTTTTAAATTAAGCTGGTAAAGGTTTTTAGTGATCGCGGATTCTTCTGTAGAAACATAGAACAGGTTTTCCCCCTTTGTATCAAAGCCTTTCACTTCTATTACCTCCCAATTGCCCTTTGTGAGTTGTTTGATAAGATTGCCGTTTGCGTCATACAAATACAAATGATTCCATCCGTCCCGGTTGCTCTGCCAGATAAACTGTCCCGGGCTATTTTTTACAAAAAGCATGGGTACCAGGGGCTCCACATATTTCTCGTCCTTTTCTTCAAAAAGGGTTTTTACAAACTCGCCTGTTGCCGCATTGTATTGATTCAGCCGCATGTGATTTTGCTCACGGTTAAGCACTGCGATATAAACAAATTTGTCATCAGGGCTCCAGGCAATATTGGTAAGGTATTGTTCGGCGGGTTCGCCGGTTTTTAAATACACGGTGGTTTTGGTTTCAGCATTGTATATACCTACGGTTACCTGGTGGCTTTTATCGCCAGCCATGGGGTATTTTATGTTCTCGTTTTTTGCCAGGTCTCCGCTCCAGTTAATGATCGGGTAATCGGTAACCATGCTTTGATCCATCCTGTAAAAGGCAAGTAACTTACCACTGTTGCTCCAGAAAATACCTTTACTAATGCCAAACTCATCGCGGTGAACCGAAGAAGCATATACAATATCCTTACTGCCATCATTGGTTACCTGATAGGGCTGCCCATCATTTTTTGCAACAAACAAATTATAATTATCGAGGAAGGCAATATAACCGGCGCTGCTTTCTTCTGCATTCTCTTTTTCGCCCAGTGATTTTGGCATCAATACCTGTGCTTGTGAGGTAACCGGGTCCAGGGAAATTTTATTTCCGCCCGCCTTTAATATCCAGTTGGCCGACTTATTGAACTGTATTGCGGGCATGGCCTTCAATTCGGCATAGCCGGCAGCTTTTAATTTTTCATTCAATTGAGCAAGTGTAAGAAAAATTGTTTCTTCTTTCGATATAAAACTCCCTTTGACCCATGCATCTCCCTCAGTTGTTTTTTTCAGGTATACATAATCATTACTGCCGTGGAGAAATTGTAATTGTCTCAGATTTTCGGCGGCCAGCGTGGTCCTGTTTTTTACCATGGCATCTTCCATGGTGAGCATTTTATTTTGCGCAAAGGTTGATACTGAAATAAGAATGGCTAAAAGAAAAATGATCTTTTTCATTTAAGTTTATTTTGTTGTCAAATGTATAATTAAAGGGCAAGAAAAAAACGCCGGATATGATAACCGGCGTTTGCAATATAGTTAATTCACTATTGATTAATTTCTCAAAGGCTTACCCGTCTTCAACACCGACTGAATTCTTTCCAGTGTCTTCTTTTCGCCTGTTAAACTCAGGAAGGCTTCTCTTTCCAGGTCAAGCAGGTATTGTTCACTTACCAAAGTTGGTTCACTCAGGTCGCCGCCACACATCACATAAGCCAGTTTCCTGCCAACAGTTACATCGTGGTCTGTAGCATACTTACCACGCCACATACCATTTATACCGGCATGCATAGCGCCCAGCATGGAGCGGCCAAGCACTTTGATATCAGTACGCTGCACCGGCATCACATAACCATCATCATACATTTCAATAACAGCCTGTTTGGCTTCTGCAATCCGGCGGCCCTGGTTGATGCTTACCATATCCTGGCCATGCCTGTAAATGCCCAGGTCGAATGCTTCATAAGCAGAAGTGGCTACTTTGGCAGTAGCGATCGTGAGGAAACGGTTTTGCAAAGGAATTGTTTCCGGTTCACCTGCATGAATTTCATCAGAGGCACGCAAAACAAATTCCTTGGTTCCGCCGCCACCGGGAATTACACCGATACCCACTTCCACCAAACCGGTATAGGTTTCGGCTGCTGGGATCACCCTGTCTGCATGCAGGCTCATTTCGCAGCCACCACCCAGTGCCAGCCCATGTGGTGCCAGCACAACAGGAATGCCGGAATAACGTACCCGCATCATTGTATTTTGAAACTGGCGTATGGCCATGTCTATCTCATCATAATCCTGTTCAATGGCCATCATAAAAATCATGGCCACATTGGCGCCTGCACTGAAGTTGGCACCATCATTGGCTATAACCAGCCCTTTGTATTTATCTTCTGCCAAAGCAATGGAACGCTGAATGCCTTCCAGCACCTCACCACCAATGCTGCCCATTTTAGTGTACCATTCCAGCCCCAGCACATCATCGCCCAGGTGATAAGTACGGCATGCGGCATTTTTCCAGATGGTTTCATTTTCGAAGTTCTTCATCACAATAAATGCTTCTGCACCCGGCATTGTTTTGTAGCTTTTCGAAACCACATCATAATACATCCGTTTGCCATTTTCAACCTTATAGAAGGAAGCAGCGCCACTGGCCAGCATTTCATCCACCCAGGCCGCCACTTTGTAACCTGCTGCTTTCATGGCTTCCACCGTTTTGGCAACACCCAAAACATCCCAGCTTTCGAATGCTCCAATCTCCCATCCAAAGCCAGCCATCATACCATCATCAATGCGGTACAATTCGTCGCTTATCTCGGGTATCCGATGGGAAATATAGGAAAACAGGCTATAGTGAAACTGCCGGTAGAATTCTCCTGCCTTATCAGTTCCTGCGCATAGTGCTTTTATTCTTGTTTTGAGGTCTTCAATTGGCTTAGCGGTTTCAAGCGTTGCAAATTTTGGTTTTTGCCTGGCCGCATATTCCATGGTTTGCAAATTCAGCGTCAGAATTTCTTTTTCGCCTTCTGCTGATTTTATTTTCCTGAAAAACCCTTGTCCCGTTTTATCGCCCAGCCAGTTATTTTCCACCATTTTATTCAGCCATGCCGGAATGCTGAATATCTCCCTTGCTTCATCATTGGGGCAATTATCTGCAACCCCTTTTGCCACTTTAACCAGCGTATCGATACCTACCACATCTGCCGTGCGGAAAGTTGCCGATTTGGGACGTCCAACAACAGGCCCTGTCAATGCATCAATTTCATCCACATTCAGTTGCAGTTTTTCCATAGCATTCATAATTGCCATCATGCCAAAAACCCCAACCCTGTTGGCAATAAATGCCGGTGTATCTTTACAAAGCACGGTTGTTTTGCCCAGGGTAAGATCTCCGTAATGCATGAGAAAATCCACCACTTCCGGATCGGTATGCGGTGTAGGTATTATCTCTAACAGACGCAGATACCTCGGCGGGTTAAAGAAGTGTGTGCCGCAGAAATGCTTTTTAAAATCATCGCTTCTGCCTTCCGTCATCATGTGAATAGGAATGCCGGAAGTATTTGAAGTGATCAGCGTACCGGGTTTGCGGTATTTTTCAACATCGGCAAAAACAAGTTGCTTAATATCGAGCCTTTCAACCACCACTTCTATCACCCAATCACAATCGGCAATATCTTTCATGTTGTCTGTGAAGTTTCCGGTGCTGATCCGCTTCACCACATCCTTATTGTAAACAGGTGAAGGGTTTGATTTGATAGCCGCAGCAAGTGCATCATTTACAATTTTATTCTTTTCTGCCGGCTTTGCATCTGCAGATAAATCCTTTGGTTGAATATCCAGCAGCAACACTTTCAGGCCCACTCCTGCAAAATGACAGGCAATACGGCTGCCCATAACACCGCTGCCTAAAACAGCAACCTTCTTTATGATTCTTTTTGACATAACCTAAAATTAGTTAGTTAAACAACTATTTAATAAACCGAAATTAAGTCTTTTGCAATTAAGCCAAAAATAAAACTGAAACTATGTGTTGTCAGGGCTCTAACTCCACAAAAACAGCCGTATTTGCAGCCATCTTTCTGCTGAAAAAATAGTTTACAATGCTGAGGGGCCTATGTTCCACCCAGGTTAAAACCGGGTATTTTGGAAAAAAATGATTTAGAAAGCTGCATTGAAAATAGTAACCTGATAAGGCATTGACCTTTGATTTGCTGATAACTGAAGCTATACTATTCGCCCGTTGTTTCATTATTTCGCTATCAGTTTGATAGGGGTTAAAAAATGGGACATAATAAGCAGTGAAAAAGCCGCTGTCGCTGAAGTTTGACAATAAGCCGGCATGTCCTGACTCTACCAGTAATTTGTTTCTCAGCTTGTACCTGGCACGGATGGCCACTAAGGTTTCCAATGCCTGCCCCGCATTAAACTCATGCAGGTTTTTCACATCCAGCCAAATACTTGCCTGTAAGTTTCTCCGCTGGTATATCTCCAGTAAATCATCCAGGTCGAAACCTGCATTTTTATCTGCATCATGGTGAACATGAAAAGTATGTGCTGCAGAATCAAAATAAACATCACATTCAAAGCCGGCTGTTGCTGTATCCAGTTCATTAATCTGTTTACGGGTATTGATCCCCTTCTTCCAATGTTTGTCCTGGTTGATAAGAAGGCTTTTGCTTTGCGGTTCCAGGGCTGTATGAATCTCACCCGTGAAGTTACCTGGAAAAAGAACCCTGACCTGGCCCTTATGCAGCCATACATCTGCACACAGGTACAAACCAATGATAAGAAGCATTAGCTTATATTTGTTTTGTGCAAACCTCTTTAGCATCGAACATCCGGTTTTATGAGATTTAAGATTTTACCTTATTCCGGTAAAGCAGCCTGGCAAAATAATAAACCATTTCTGTGGTTTTTGTTGAGCCTCTTATTGGTGCATTTGGTTTTAAAAATAATATTTTATCAGTACAACCTGCCATTATTATTTACGGGAAGTCAAACTGATTTTACGCTGCCGGAGAAATTCAAAATTTTACAGTGGTCAATTACTGAAGATATCCTGCTGCTGCTTATTATCAATACCCCGCTATTACTGCTGCTTGCCATTGGTCACCTGGCTGCCAGGAAAATTTCGCCCAGGTTTAACATACCCCTTGGATGGATACTGGTTCCGCTCTTTGCGCTGCTGAACAGTTTTGCCCTGGTGCTGAACCTGTCAGATATCTTTTATTTCCGTTTCCATTTCCAGCGGGCCAATGCCGATCTTTTTTATGTGCTTGATCATCCATTGAACCGGCTTTTGCAGCAGCCCTTTTATATTCCATTGCTATTTTTTCTATTGGTTGCAGCTATCATTTTCTTTATGTTCAGGCTGCACCTGAAACTATTCAACTCATTCATAAGGGGTAATAACTGCATGCTGATTACGGGAATCCTGGTTATCGGATTGTTTGTTTCGCTAATTCTAAAGAAGGAATTTTCAAAACTGCTGGTTCCCAATTATCCTTTGGTTCAATTAAATGCCAACGAGTTGCCTTTTGTACAAAATTCTTTTCACACCTTCTTATACTCCTGTTACAGGAAAGGGGAAGCTGGTTTACAAAACAATTATATGAGTAACAGTGAAGCTGATTCATTGTTACCCCTGCGTAAAACTTTAAACGGCAACCCGGCAACAGGCAGCAAAAAAAATATCGTACTCTTCATCATGGAAAGTGTACCCTATGATTTCTTTGATACTGCCAGTGTATATAAAGTAAGTATGCCGTTCTTTGATTCGTTGCTGCAAAAAAGCCGTTTCTTCAGCAATGCATTTTGTTATGCCCATGAATCTAACAAAGGCATCACTGCAATCCTGGCAGGTATTCCAACACTCTCTGACATTCCATTATATCATTCTTCTCACATCAATATGCCCGTCACACCTATTGGCTCCGCATTAAGAACACTCAATTATCAATCCATGTTCTGCATTGGTGATGAGTATGATAATTTCGGTTTCGCCAAATGTGCCAACTGGCTTGGCTTTAACAGGTATTATAGCATGGAGGATATCTCCGGCTTTAAAAACCTGCCGGCACATAGTATGGGTTTGCAGGATGAACAGGTGCTTAATTTTTTCTATCAGAAAATAAATCAGCAGCAATCACCGTTTTTTGCAGTTCACTATAATATTTCCACGCATTTTCCTTACGATATACCTGAAACATTTTCAAAAGGATGCCCGGCTGCATATACGGCGCCAATGAAGGCGATGCAGTATTATGATCATAGCCTGCAACAGTTTTTTACCAAAGCCGGAAAAGAGTCCTGGTTCCGGAATACCACATTTATCTTCTGCTCCGACCACTGGCTTTTTCCGCAGGGAAAACTGGGGCCTTACACTGCTGCCTCTGCTTATCATATTCCGATAATCATTTACAACCCATCAGAACCCATCCAAAAAAATAACGGAACACTGAGCAGCCAGTTTGATATTGCTGCAACCATTTTAGCAATTGCAGGTTACAAAGACAGCGTGATCACATACGGCAGCAACCTGCTCGATAGCAACTCTCATAACAGTTTCGTCTTTTCGAGGGTGAACAATAGTTTGTACCAGGTTGCAGACAGCAGTTATATTTTAGGATTCAATACAACTAACAATAAAACCGAATTCTTATACAATTATAAAAATGATACTCATTTATCACACAATCTTTCAGCAGATAAAAATGCATCGCTTATTATAGCCCGCCTGCAAACAGGCATCAGGGCTTTTTTGCAAAAAGCGAAAATGCAATACAACAATCAGCCCTTTAAATAAAAAAGGCCTGCAGTACAGGCCTTTTTTATTTTTCTTCGCTTTTATGTTAGTCCTCAAAATATTCTGTAAGATTGTTGTTTATATAACCCCATTTACCAGCTGCATTTTTTACCATTACAAATTCTCCGCCTTTAACCGCTCTCACCTCTGTAAACCTGGGGAGTAAAACTCTGTTGTTTGAAAAAACATAGCCTTTGTAAACATTTTCGGATGTAAGTATAAAACCTCCGCCGGTTGAATCGTAAGCCACATCGGAATACACAGGCTCTGCTACGTTTGTATAATGTGTGTCTTTGAGGCCTGTTTTACCATCCTTTGTGAAGATGAAATAAGAATTTCCGCTGGAAGCCTGCACTTTATCGAGCCTGCTGTTATCTACCGACAGGTAAGGTGAGCCGGTTCCGAAAAGGATCCCTTTCAATCCCGCCTTATCCACTTTCAGGTAAACCATCGGGCCAATATTTATTTTTTCAATTAAAGTATATTCAAAAGGAACGATCACATCAAATTTATTATTGAACACGCCATAGTTATTGTTTCTTATAGCGATATAGTAAGTCTCCTCTGCATTAGCCACGATTTTATAGTCATCTGTTATCTTATCAAAAAGGTCGCTTTTTTGGATAGTACTGTAGTTGGCTACTGTGGTAACGGTTACAGGTTTATCATTATCCACCACAACTGCATCATTTATTGCAGGGCATTTTGTAAGCTGGTTACCTTTTGTATCAATACAAATTTCATAACCGTTTGCCTGCAGGGAAGCGCCTGCGAACAACACAGTTTTTTGTGAGGCAGGAGCTTTGTCCTTTGGACTGGGTTTAGTGTCAGACCCATAAAAGCCAAACTGAAACGGTTTAGCACTGTAGAATTTGAATGGGATCACCACTTTGCCTTCCTTATCAATATACCCAAATTTCCCGCCTTTTTTTACTGCGGCAAATCCTTCATAAAACCTTTGAGCTTCTTCATACTCTGGTTTAATGATGATAGATTTATCCGGGCTGGCATATCCCCACAGATCTCCTTTACGGTAAGGTATCAGTGACATATCAGCTTTTTGTGCAAATACTGAAGTTGCACCTGCCAAAAATAAAATCAGCAATAATTTTTTGCTGTACATGGTTATTGTTTTACTGTTCATGGTTATTAAAGTTTGGTTAAAGGTGGCTGGACAAAAATAAGGCCAACTTGCAAAACCGGTTAAAAAAAATATCGCCTAGTAAATAAATAAAAATGCTTAACTGATACATTCACATTGCCTTACATCCAATTTTGAAAAATTTTATTCTTCTCAACTTACCCCGCTTCCTGCATCGATTTGGCTACCGGGACTAATGAAAAATAATTTCCCGGATTTATCCTCAGCCATTAAAATCATACCCTGACTTTCTATGCCACGCATTTTCCGGGGTGCCAGGTTTGTAACCACCACCACCTGTTTGCCTACAATTTCTTCCGGTTGAAAATGCAGGGCAATGCCGCTTACGATCGTACGGGTTTCAAAGCCAAGATCAACAGACAGTTTTAAAAGCTTGTCTGCTTTCTCAACTTTTTCTGCGGTAAGTATTGTTCCCACTTTGAGGTCGATCTTTGCAAAATCCTCAAATTGTATTTCCGGTTTTACGTTTGCAGCCGGCACTTCTGTACTTGCCGGAACTGTGGTTGAAGTTTGTGTATTCATTTTAATTTTTTCACTCCTGATCTTTAATTTTTCAACCTGTGCGGTTACTTCGTCATCTTCAATTTTCCGGAATAACAATTCAGGTGCCCTTAATGAATATCCCACACTCAGCAATTTTGCTTTGCCTGCATTTTCCCAATCGAGCATTTTATCCACCACTTTCATCATGTAACACAATTTTTTTGCTGCAAAAGGCAAAAATGGATTTATGAAAATGGCAAGATTTGCAGTAAGCTGCAGGCAAACATGCAGGCAGTTATCAATTTGCTTTTGCCCTGCAGGATTAGCCTTCAGCGATTTTGCAACAATCCAGGGCTCTTTATCCTGCATATATTTATTTCCCTTGCGGGCAATATCTATCACTTCAAACAGGGCATCACGAAATTTATATCCCTCAATATTATTCTGGATCCTGGATTTTGAATTTTGAATTTCTTCAAAAATCATTTTATCAGCATAATCCAATACATCAGCATGCAGGGGAGGCACTTTTCCACCACATAATTTATGCATCAGTACAAAGGTTCGGTTCACAAAATTCCCGAAAATAGCCACCAGCTCACTGTTCACGGCTTCCTGAAAACCCTTCCAGGTAAATTCACTATCCTTGGTTTCAGGGGCAATCTGGGTAAGATAATAGCGTAGCGCATCCACCAACTGATCGCCGCCGTTTTCCTTTTTTACAAAATCATTGATATAGTCATCCATCTCAATACTCCATCCCCGGCTGGTGCTCATCTTATCTCCCTCCAGGTTCATAAATTCATTGCTGGGCACATTATCGGGCAAAATATTTCCATGAAGTTTCAGCATCACGGGAAAAATAATTGCATGAAAAACAATATTATCCTTCCCAATAAAATGCACCAGCTTGGTATCCTTATCTTCCCAATATGGTCTCCAGTCCTTTTTATTATCAATGGCCCATTGCTTGGTGGCGCTGATATAGCCAATCGGTGCATCAAACCAAACATACAAAACCTTTCCTTCGCCACCCTTAACATCTGCCGGCAACGAAACACCCCAATCCAGGTCCCTGGTTACAGCCCTTGGTTGCAATCCCAGGTCTATCCAGCTTTTGCACTGGCCAAGCACGTTTGCTTTCCAATCATCCTTATGTTCCTCCAATATCCACTCACGCAAAAAAGCTTCATGTTTATCCAAGGGCAGGAACCAGTGTGTGGTCAGTTTTTTTACCGGCGGGTTACCGCTTAAGGTACTGCGGGGGTTTATCAACTGATCGGGACTTAGTGATGTACCGCATTTTTCGCACTGGTCGCCATAGGCATTTTCGTTGGCACAAACCGGGCAGGTTCCCGTTATATACCGGTCAGCTAAAAAGGTTTTAGCTTCCTCATCGTAAAACTGCTCAGTTTCCTTTTGTTCCAGCTTGCCCTGGTTATTGAGTACAGTAAAAAACTCCTGTGCCGTTTCGTGGTGAATAGGTTCAGAAGTGCGGTGATAGATATCGAAAGAAATACCCAGGTCGGCCATATTGCTTTGAAGCATGGCATGGTATTTATCCACGATGGCCCGGGGTGTTGTCTTCTCCTTCATGGCCTGCATGGTAATAGCTGCGCCATGTTCATCGCTGCCGCATACATACACTACGTCCTCCTTTTTTGCACGCAGGTAACGCACATATATATCAGCAGGTAAATAGGCTCCGGCCAGGTGGCCAATATGCTTGGGGCCATTGGCATAGGGCAGTGCCGAAGTAATTAAATATCGTTTAGGTTGTTTCATTGCTGTGCAAAAATACTCTAAAGTGAAGCATTGCCCAAAAGTAAAACGGCCCGCAATTGCAAGCCGTTTTGGAACCCCAACTTAAAACACGATTGTTTTTGTCATCTATCAATCTTAATTAAAGCAGATTTTATTTCCGGCGAAGCGGCTAACTCAAATGGTAACCCATCCAGGCCCTTCTTACTTATTTTAGTTTCTTTCATAGCCATTACCGTTTTGCCCGTTTTGTCTACACCAATACTAATAATCTTTACAGCTTCGCCAGCCGGCACATTTCTAAACTGAACCGCATTGCCCATGATATTGCCCGTCATCATTGAACGCATTTCACTAAATACCATCATGGTAAAATAGTTGTTGGCACTATCCTTCAGGTCAACCAAGTAGTTTACCTTTTCTGACGGGCTGCTATAAAAACGGTCGCAGTTTATCCACCCCAGCGAATTAATATCAACGCTATATCTTTTCTCAAGCAGCGCCGATACGTTCATTATTACAGCATGACTGTATGGAAGTGTATCCTTCAAGCCAGTCACCTCTCCCTGTTTAGCTAAGCCTGCACCTCTCCTAAAAACACTATTTAAGACCCCCAAATTATTCCCGTACTGTTCTGCGTACCCCTGCCTGATCCTTGTTTGGGTTGATTGCAGTTTATACCTGTCAGCCACTTCTTTAGCAATCCATGCAGAATCTCCAACAGGCAGGTTTGAATAGGTTAAACCATCGACTAATTCTGTTTTAGTTAATGTTCTTTTCCATCCCTTCCTGAACCTAACTTTATAATAGCCATATTTTTCCCGGTATAATTCTCTTATTTGTTCCCGGGATAATTGTGGTTTGTCAGCAATTGAAAAATATCCAATAAGCCCTTTTCTTTTTTCTTTTGTTTTAAATGGTTCATTGCGCAGGTCCAATACCCTTACTTCGGTGATGTTTACCGGCATTCTGAATTTTTGCCCTGTACTGATCCAGTTTATTCCTGCATTCCTTTCTTCGCCATTAAACAACTGCATTTCATTAAGCTGATTGCTTGTATCAGGCAGGTACCATTTAATTGCCTTACCAGGTAAAACATTTACTGGTTTGTCATTTACAGATGCTTCAATATGCAGCATTCCTCCGGTAATGAGTTGCTCCTGGTTACTGGTTGTACTCAATTTATTCATTACAATATCCGAGGTCTTATAAAATTCTTTCAGCGATATTTTTACTTTACTGTTTCCTCCCAGGCTTTTGGCAGGTATAAACAAAGAAGAACCTTCTGTTGCAAAAAGGGTTGTATCTCTTGTGTTATCAATAATGAATTCCTGGGTGTTTTTTGCCAGTGAAGTCAATAGTTCCTGCAATATTTTCTTTGCTTCCGGGCTGTTCGTTATGAGTGTTGAATCTCCGGGATTGTACTGCAACGGCAAGCTTATCTCAGCATTGCCGGCTTCAATTTCTGTATTTGTCTTCTTAACAATTTTTGCTGCCGTTAGATTTGTGGAAAAGACATTTCCCGGCACTGCCATCACAATAACTGAATCATTCAATTTGGCATCATCATCCGTAAACTGCTGTGTTAATATTTGTTTTACCGCCGGCCCGTTTTTATTCTCCTCATTTTTGTAATCCATTACCAAAGTGGTTCCGCCGGCTACCAGCAACACAGTTATGAACCAAAGCCATTTTTTCTTCCTGATTCCCAGGTCATTTCCGGGATGCAAGAGAGCATTCATGGCCTTCCAGTGTTCATCCATCCGGCTCAGGTCGGGCAATTGCTGATTGTCCAACTGCCTTAATTTTTCTTCTATGTTTTTTCTATCCTGCTGCATTTGTTTTTAACTCAGTTTCAGTGGTTCTTTCCAGTTTTAGTTTCAAAAGTTTTTTGGCTTCGCTCACATGCCATTTGCTGGTGCCATCGCTTATACCCAACTGTTCGCTGATTTGTTTGTGCGTGAAGCCTTCATAGATGTACAGATTAAAAACAGTGGCAGTTGATTTTGGTAACTGTGCGATCAGTTCTTGTATGTCTTTCCCGGAAAGCCTGTCAAACACATCCGGCATTATTATATTCGAGTCTTCTGAAATTGCAGGGGTAGTATTGTTGAAAATGCTTTTAGATTTGCAGAAATCTATACAGCAATTAACAACAATCATTTTTATCCAACCCGCCAGTTTTCCTTCCTCACTGTAAGTACCAATAGCTTTAAAAACCCTCAACATGGCATTGTTATAGATCGTTCCGGCCCCATCCATATCGTTGGCATAACGAAAACATATCTTTATCATATCAGGATAAAACAGCTTATAGAGCTGTTCCTGACACAGAACATCATTTTCCTTACAACCGTTTACCAGTATTGCAGTATTTATACTCAAGAAGCGTTTTTTGGGTAGAAATGATTCCATGCAATATATATAACTGCTTACCGGGCTAAAAGGGTTGGGTAATTTTTTAATTTTTATTTACCAATTCGCCACCTGTTTACTAAACATTGAAATATCTTTAGAATATGAAACGAAAACACTTTCTTTCTTCCTTTATTCCCCTGGCAGCCACGTTGGGAGCTGTGGCAAGGGGCAGAACAAGCCTTGCTGAAGAGTCGCCCGTTACTATACCGCCCTACCTGAAGCCGGGCGACACGATTGGAATTTGCTGCCCGGCAGGTTTTATGAAAACGGAAGATATCCAACCGGCCCTGCTTAAACTGGCCGAATGGGGTTTCAAAACCAGGGTGGGTGCAACTGTGGGCAAAAAAGATTTCACTTTCGGAGGTACCGATGAAGAGAGGCTGCAGGACCTGCAGCAGATGCTTGATGACAGAAGCATCAAAGCCATTCTGTTTGCCAGGGGTGGTTATGGTGCAGTCCGCATCATTGATAAACTGAATTTCAAAAAATTTGATAAAGACCCCAAGTGGATCATTGGCTTCAGCGATGCCACAGTCTTTCATTCCCATATCAATGAAAAATACAGGGTGGCCACCATTCACTCAAAAATGTGCAATAGCTTTCCGGATGACTGGAATAAAGCCGAGCCTGTACAAAAAGAAACTATTGAGTCAATAAACCTTTGCCTGAGGGGAGACAGAATGAAATACCTTTTTACTCCAAATGAGAAAAACAAAACCGGGCTGGCTGTGGGCGAACTGATTGGCGGCAACTTAAAAACGCTGGAATCGCTTGCGGGAAGCGCCTCTGATATACATACCAAAGGCAAGATACTTTTTGTGGAAGATACAGGTGAGTATTTATACAGTATCGACCGCATGTTCTGGAATTTAAAACGAAGCGGAAAGCTGGAGAAACTGAAAGGCTTGATCGTTGGAGGTTTTAAAATAAAAACCGACGATGCCGGCGAAGAATTTGGAAAAAGCATCGAAGATATTGTGCTGGAAAAAGTAAGTGAATACGATTATCCCGTTTGTTTTGATTTCCCTGCAGGTCATCAAAAAAATAATTTTGCCCTGAAGTGCGGTGTACAGCATACGCTGGGTGTACATTTGAACGAATGCAGATTAACAGAAGTAAGATGATAAAAATTCCGCCATACTTAAAAAAAGCTGATACCATTGGTATAACCTGCCCCGCCGGTTATATGCCTGCAGAAAAAGCACAGGTTTGCATTCATACCCTGCAAAGCTGGGGCTTTGAGGTAATGGTAGGCAAAACACTGGGCAGCAATTCTAAAAACTATTTCAGCGGTACTGATGAAGAACGCAGGGATGAGCTGCAGGCCATGCTGGATGATGAGCGTATCAATGCCATACTCTTTGGCCGCGGAGGCTATGGCATGGGCCGCATTATTGACAGCCTGGATTTTACCAAATTTAAAAAGAACCCCAAATGGGTGATTGGCTTTAGCGACATAACCGTTTTGCATGCCCACCTCTACAACAGGATAAAAGTGGCCTCGCTGCATGCCCCGATGGCCGCCG
This sequence comes from Ferruginibacter sp., assembly GCA_044226725.1. Taxonomy (GTDB): domain Bacteria; phylum Bacteroidota; class Bacteroidia; order Chitinophagales; family Chitinophagaceae; genus Ferruginibacter. The sequence goes on from JBGAGM010000002.1 coordinate 446,243, forward strand.
CTTTCAACGAGGGGGAGAATGAGTTTATCAGGTCGCTTCACAACGCCATCAAAGGGAAAAAAGCAAAATATAGTTGCGTGGCAAACCCTTTAAACAAACCCGGAACTGCTGAAGCAGAATTGATTGGCGGCAATCTTTCTTTGCTTGCAAACATTACCGGAACGCTTTCGGACCTCAACACAAAAAACAAGATATTGTTCCTGGAAGACATTGGTGAGCAGATCTATAATATCGACCGTATGATGTACCAGTTAAAACGAAGCGGTAAGCTGGCGAACCTGGCCGGGTTGATCATTGGCGGCTTCACCGATATGAAGGATACGGAACGGCCTTTTGGAAAAACCGTGTATGAAGCCATAGCAGATATCATAGCTGAATATGATTACCCGGTTGCATTTGGTTTTCCGGTTAGCCATGGTAAAGAAAATTACGCTTTGAAAATTGGCGTTACTTACTCACTGAAGATAAGCAAAACCAAAACCCGGCTAACGGAGGTTTAATAAACTATCCAGCTTGTGCCGGAATAAAGAAAAATCATTCAGGTTATGATGGGTGCCTTTATCAATAGTGACAAACTCATCTGTAGGTTTCAGCACTTTTTTTAACCTGCTTGCATTCCGGTAAGGTATCACCCCATCATCATTACCATGAAAGATACTGATGGGACAATGCACTTCTGCCAGGTATTCGTTGGTTGGAATTCTGAACGTGCTCATTTGTGTGGTTGGGTATATGGGTGCATAGCAACTAAACAGGGAGGGGATGCTGTAATAAGGCGTTTCTAGTATCAGCCTTTTATTACCAGTTTCAGAAGCCACATAAGCGGCAATACCGGTTCCAAAGGATTTACCATAAACAATAATGCTGTCTTCATGGTATTTTGAAGCAGCCATTTTCCTGATCTGCAAGGCCTGTTGATACAATTTTTGTTCGGTCCTTTCCCCGGTACTTTTTCCAAATCCGGGATAATCCTCCATCCACACTTCATATCCGTGTTTGGTAAAGTTGGATGCAAATTTTGCATAGCGTTCAATATTCTCTTTATTGCCATGATAATACAGCACCACACCTTTTCTTATCGAATCAGCGGGAAAGAATTTAACCATATTAATGGTATCCGTTTTACTTACAGGAATATTCAATTCCTCAAATGGAAAATTGAAATGGTATACATAGGCACCAGAAAGTTTTTCGGGATGAAACAAAAACCTTTCCTGCAAATAATAAAGTGCGATACCAATAAGGCAATACAGTGAAACAATTATTTTAAGCCAACGGAAAAGTTTTTTGCGGTTCATGAAGCGAAGTTAATCCGTTTACCAGTTTATTAGTTGATTGGTGAATTAGTTTATTAGTAAGTACCCGTAGGTAATCATATATAACGCTTAAATAATTAACCAATGAAAGCATTAGCATTTAATACTGAAGAATATCCCTTATGAAATTATGATACTCCGGGTAAGATGGCAGGTTATTATGCCCGCCGCCCGGTATGCGTATCAGTGTTATTTTACGCGGATTGATAGCCTGCAGTTTTTCACTGTTACTTACTGGCAGCAGCCAGTCTTTGGTGCCATGCAGAATATAGGTATGGCAATTTACCTTGCTTATCCAGATATCCGTGCGGATATGGTAGCGTAAAACAAAACGAACCGGCAGGAATGGTAAAAAACGTTCTATTGCCTTTTTGAAACTAAAATAGGGCGCATCTAAAATTAAATAGCGGGGCTTGTTATCGCTGGCTATCTTGGTGGCAAAGCCGCTGCCCAGGCTTCGTCCGTACACTATGATATGATTCTCGTGGTATTTTGCAGCCAGGCTTTCGTACACAAACTGCATATCGTTCAGCATATCCTTTTCATTTCTTTTACCGGTGCTTTTGCCAAAGCCCCGGTAATCTACCAGTACCACATCATATTGATAGCGGTAAAAATCTTTTGCATATTTGGCCCAGCCTTTTATGCTGCGGCTGTTGCCATGAAAATAAAGCACCAGGCCCAGTGGTTTTTCTACCTTGAAATGCAACCCGTTGATCCGGACGCCCGGTTCCACATCAAAGAACAGTTCCTCGAAGGGTGCATCATATTTATACACAAAATCCTGCTTTAATTTCTCAGGCTTGAATATGAATTTTTCCTGCAAAAAATAAGCAAGAATGGAGAGGATCGCAATTCCAATGATTATATAAAGAATGATTTCCAGCAATCAGCAGCTTGAGGTTTGTTGTTGTTAGTTTGTAGTTTTAGTAACTGTTAAATTAATGATTCTGTCATTAACAACAAACCTCAAACCCCAAACTCTTTTTTCCAGGCTTCGGTACCGCCAATAAGATTGTAGAGGTTGACGAATGGGAATTTTTGTTGCAGCCGCTGAATAGCCACCTGGCTGCGAATACCTTTGCGGCAATAGAGTATAACCGGCTTGCTCTTTTCTATCTCTTCAATATGCTGTACAATTTCGCCCAGGGGTATCAGCTGTCCGCCAATATTGAATTCCTCGTGTTCATCAGGTTCACGAACATCGATAAGCCGGATATCATCCCCTTTATCGATCATTGCCTTTAATGCTATGGAAGTTACTGATTGCATATAAAACAAATCCTGCAGTGGCACCAGGCTTAATTATTACCGGGGTTTCTCTGCAGCTTTGCCGGAGAATATTATTTCTTCTTACTCTTCGTCTACATATACCCTGGTAAGTTTTAACTTGCTGACGGGGGCAATGATCAGCGGGAATTTTTCCACCTGCACGGTATTTTGTTCCAGGCCAAAGCCTTTTTCTTCGCTCAGTGAAATTTCTTTAAGCCAGAAATAGAGTTTCATGATAACCCTTTCAAAGAAAGGCAGTTCATTATCCTGGCTCAGGAATTTTTCCATAACAACAAAACGAAAATCGCCCACCACGTTGTTGCGCTGCTGGCTTTCGTACCGGCTGGTAACATTCACTTCACGATTGGCCACCAGGTCTTCCACCACTTTTTTAAACATCAGGTTAATGCGGGGCGCCATACGAAATCCAAGCCTGAACTCAACCCGGATGATATCATTGGGGATTATATGTTCAACAGTGTATTCGCAGGTATATGGGTCATCGAGTGTATCCACATGCACAAACCAGAAGATATCCGCCCGTTTTGGTTTGCCACTCAATATGCTGTAAATTATCTTGTGCTCTATCTCTTTGGGATTGTTGGCACTGGTAAGATACACCAGGTGTGTGGCATACTTAGGCACGGTTGTATCGTTGCTGAGTTCTTCCAGTTTCGGAATATATTCTTCCATTCGCACAAATTCCACATAACGGTTTTTGATCTTCCTTGCCCTGTACCATATATACATTACCGCAAACAAACCTCCGCCAACGATCAGTGTAACATAACCGCCATGCGGGAATTTATCGAGGTTGGCAATTAAAAAACTCAGTTCTATCGTTAAGAATGTACCGAGGAATATATATATCAGGAAAGGTTTTATGCGGTGCAGCACCATGAAATTTGCCACCAGTATGGTTGTTGCAAGCATGCACAGAGTTATGGCAAGTCCGTAAGCTGCACCCATTGCACTGGAAGTTTGGAAATATAACACGATACCCACACAACCAACAAAAAGCAATGTATTGATACCGGGCACAAACAACTGGCCTTTTGCTTCAGTGGGATAGTTGATCTTCATTTTAGGCCAGAGGTTCAGTCGTATTGCTTCACTGATCAGGGTAAATGAACCACTTATTAAAGCCTGGCTGGCAATGATGGCCGCAGCAGTAGCGATCACAATGCCGGGTATCAAAAACCAATCAGGCATTACGGCATAAAAGGTTTTGCCTTCAAATATTTTACCTTCCTGGTTTTGCAGCAGCCAGGCAGCCTGTCCGATATATGTTATCAGCAGGCAGGCTTTCACAAATATCCAGGAGAAACGAATATTACCACGACCGCAATGGCCCAGGTCGCTGTATAGTGCTTCGGCACCTGTTGTACAAAGAAATACAGCACCCAATAACCAGAAACCACCGGGATACTCTTTTAAGAAAGTGATTGCCTCATAAGGATTAAATGCCTTAAAAACACTCGGGCTGTCTGTGATATGAAGTATGCCCAGCACAGCGAGCATGCTAAACCACGATAACATGATGGGGCCAAACAGCTTGCCGATGCTTAAGGTGCCAAACTGCTGCATAAAGAAAAGTAATGCCAGTATGCCTATAACAATATAGATAATGGTTGACTGTGGCACGTGACTGAATGCAGGTGTTATCCTCAACCCTTCAATAGCAGATGTTACTGAAATGGGAGGTGTTATCATACCATCCGCAAGCAGCGCTGCACCGCCTATCATTGCCGGCAAAACCAGCCATTTGCGCCTGCGCCTCACTAAAGTATATAAAGAAAAAATACCGCCTTCACCCCTGTTATCGGCCTTTAGTGTGAGAATAACGTATTTAATGGTTGTTTGAAGCGTGAGTGTCCAGATGATACAGCTTAAGGAACCTACCACAAGCAACTCTGTAATAGGCCTGCCATGGATGATCTCATCAAATACATAGAGGGGTGAAGTTCCAATATCGCCATAAATAATACCTAAAGCAACCAGCAGACCGGCTGCGGTAACCTTGTTAACATGTTTAGACACAGAGAAAAATTGAACCTTTGAAAGGGGTATGATAAAATATTGTTGAAGACAGCTTTGTCATTGCTAAAAAATGCGGTACAAATGTATATGTAAAACGCAAATTCAAAAGTAATTATTTTTAAAACGGGTACTGCAAAGGTTTGCTTTAAAGTGACACCCGGCAACCTTCCATCCATTTTCCGGTACCTCCTTCGCTTAATTTGGCTACATTTAATACTCAATAATATTACTATGGCAGCAAATCCAAAAGTTGATTTTTATTTCACCAAGGATGATAAATGGCAAAAAGAAATAAAGCAATTAAGGAGCATTGCACTTGCCACCGGACTTGCCGAAGAGCTTAAATGGGGCTGCCCCTGCTATACCCTGGATATTGCAGGCAATAAGAAAGCCAATATTGTATTGATACATGTATTTAAAGAGTATTGTGCCCTGTTGTTCTTTAAGGGTGCACTGTTGAAGGACCCGGACGGCATATTGGTGCAACAAACAGAAAATGTGCAGGCTGCCCGGCAGGCAAGGTTTACCAGCCTGAAGGAGATCGTTAGCCAAAAAGAGATAATACGATCCTATATTTTCCAGGCCATTGAAGTGGAGAAAGCCGGCCTTACAGTTCAGCTCAAAAAAACCGAAGCATTTAAAATGCCTGAAGAATTTAAAGCCAGGCTTGATGCGAAACCGGTTTTAAAGCTGGCATTTGAAACCTTAACCCCTGGCAGGCAAAGGGCTTACCTGCTTCATTTTGCTTCTGCAAAGCAATCAAAGACCCGGGTGCAACGAATTGAAAAATACATACCTCAAATACTAAAGGGCCGGGGGCTGAATGATTAAACTTTATTGCGCCGCTCCTACTTTCTTATCGTAGATCTTATACAGTTCCTTTAACCGGGCAATGTAAATGCTGCGGCCATGTGTACCGATCACCAGTTCATTCTCCCGCTGTTGTATCACTATGTCATGCACAGGCACACGTGGGAGGTTATTATCCAGCACCATAAAAGTTTTTCCCATATTAAACGAAGCATAAAGCCCGTTATCGGTACCCACATAAATGATATTTTCTTTTTTGGGATCTTCTGTAACCACGTTTATGGGTTCCATGGGCAAATCAGTTCCAAGTTGTGTCCAGGTGTTGCCATAATCCTCACTCACAAACAAGTAAGCTCCAAAATGATCATTGCGGTACCCATTCAGGGAAGCATACACCCTGCCTTCTTTAAATGACGACGGTGTAACCCTGCTAACATACATGCCCTGCACATTTTTGGGTAATCCGGCACTTGTTTTCGTCCAGGTATAGCCACCATCCTTTGTCACCTGTATATTTCCATCATCGGTTCCAATATATATCAACCCGAATCTCAGGGCCGATTCCGCCAGCGTTGTGCTGGTACCAAAAGGCACATCCCCTTCTTTTGGCCCGTTGGTCAAATCACCGCTCAATGCTTCCAGGTTCTCCCCTTTTTGCAAACTGCGGTGAAACCGGTTAGTGGCATAATAAAAAACATCCTGGTTATGTTTGCTCAGCCAGATGGGTGTTTGCCAGTTAAAACGGTAACGGGCCTCCCCCAGGTCGGGCCGTGGATAAATGAACATACGCTTCCCTCCTTCTGTACTTCTGCGCCCATAAAACCCAAATTGCGATCCGGAGTAAGCTGTTTTATTATCCCTGGTATCTATGGCCACCTGCATGCCATCGCCGCCACCAATTTGTTTCCAGGGATATATTCCTTCATAATCCCATTGGTCAATATTTTTTGTAGTTGACGGGCCAAACCAGGTACCATTATCCTGCAGTCCGCCGTAAATATTATATGGTTTTGCATCATCAACAGCAATCTTGTAAAACTGGCCAACAGACGGAGTATTGGCTTTAAACCAGTGTCTGCCATTATCATAGGTAATATTGCAACCACCATCATTACCGGCTACCCAGTGGCCATCCCTGTTCGGGTTCATCCAGCAACCATGCCAGTCCGCATGCGTTGCATCATTATCTGTGCCGGTAAATGTTTTTCCACCATCCGTGCTCAGCATCAGGTTGTACCCGCTGATCACCACTTTATTTTCATTGGTATTGCTCACCGTTATTTTACCAAAGTAATATCCATAGGTATTGTAGAGGTCAAGCCCTTTACTGTTCACTTTGCGCCAGCTTTGCCCTGCATCATCACTCCGGTAAACTTCGCACCCGATAATGGGCGTTTCAAACAGGGCGGTATTGGCATCGAAGAGGTAGTTATAAATTTCTGTTGGTTTTATCTTGTCCGTCTTTACCAGTTCCTTTACAGTTGCGGCTGTGTACTTTTCTTTGAAATTATTATCTGCTAAAAAACTATCCAGTTTATTATTATCCAGCGCAGCAAAACTTTCTTTGGTAAGATCTTTGAAGTTTTTCAGCACATAGTTGGTGTCAGTTTTTTTAACGGCCGTGTCTGGTCTGTGAAATTGGTTGTCAACGGTGGCATAAACTATATTCGGGTTGCCTGCAAATACGGCCAAACCAATCCTGCCAACACCATCACCTGTTGGAAACCCGCTACCGGCAACAGTTACAGGCTTCCAGTTATTACCGCCATCATTGCTTTTATAAATACCCGATGTTTTGCCGCTCTCCTCAAAATTCCAGGCACGCCGGGTGCGGTACCAAACCGAAGTATATAGTTCATCCGGATTTCTCGGGTTGATATCCATATCCACAGCCCCGGTATTTTCATCAACAAATAAAGTTTGTTTCCAGGTTTTACCGCCATCTGTTGTTTTATAAACACCCCGATCTTTATTAGACGAATACAAATGCCCGAGTACAGCAACCCAGGCAATGTTATTATCGGATGGGTGCAAAACTATTTTACCAATATGCTGACTTTCGGGCAAGCCCAGGTATTGCCAGGTTTTGCCGCCATCGGTGCTTTTATAAACGCCATTTCCTGCATAGGAAGACCGGCTGCTGTTAGCCTCACCAGAACCAACCCATATAATTCCATCTTTCCAGTTAACAGCAATATCACCTATACCAATTACATTTTCTTTATCAAAAACCGGCACCAGGCTTTGCCCGTTGTTATTGGTAAACCATAATCCCCCGGTGGCATAAGCCACATAAAATTCAGTAGGGTCGGCAGGATTCACATCCACATCCACCACCCTGCCGCTCATGATACTGGGACCCACATTGCGGAATTTGATACTGTTAAGCGTGGTATCCTGCTCCAGCAATTTTCTTTTTTGTAATCCGTTCATTCTTTCTGAAGCTGTACTTGGTTTTACCTGTGCAGTGGCAGAATTAACAATTATTAAAAGCAGTATTATTGTAATTTTGAAGGAGATTCTTTTCATCCGTTTTGGTTTATTATACAAACAATTAAATCCGTGGTTATGCAGATTTTAAAAATACGGCAATTGCTGGTATTCACCATCATACAGTTTTTGTTTTTTACAAGCGGCATGGCTCAGTATAAAAGTTTTAAACTGAATGCAGAAGGCGACACACTGAATGCTATAGATAAAAATGATAAGAAGCAGGGCAAATGGGTCATTCATGTGGAACCCCTGAGGGGCGAACCGGGATACGAGGAAGAAGGAATTTTTAAAGACAATAACAAGGAAGGTATCTGGCGTAAATACAGTTTGCAGGGTGATATTATTGCGGTTGAATTTTATAAGCGTGGCGGTAAAGATGGCATTCAGCAATATTATACATACCTGGGAGATCTGATCCGAGAGGAATCCTGGAGAGGATATGACCCCGATGCACCTTACGATACCATACCGGTATACGGTGAAGGTAATAATGAGATCATAAAATATGAAGTAGTGAAAGCCGAACAATACAGTGTAAAACATGGCGAATGGAAATATTATGAAGCCGGAACCGGGCGGCTGGTGAAGGTTGAAAAATATGACCGTGGCCATTTGGAAACACCGGGCGACAATGTTAAAACTGTGGCAGCCGAGCCGGCCAAAAAGAAAGAAGTGGAAAAAACCCCCGAAATGATTGAATGGGAGAAAAAGAACAAAGGCAAGAAAAAGGCGTTAAGAGATGGCCGGACTTCGGCCGGAGGATAAAGACAATCTTCTGCAGCTGAATACGGGTTAACCTCACATTACTATTGCCCTGATAAAAAGTACCGCTGAAAAAAAAGCAATTGAAAAGGCACTGCATCGCCCCAGTATTGCCAGTTATGCGCCCCGGGTCTTTCATCATATTCATGCGGTATTTTTAACTGCAGCATTTTCTGGTGCAGCTTCCTGTTCCCTTCAATAAAAATATCGTTTACACCGCAATCAAACATTATTTTCACATCCGTATTGGTGTAATGCTCTATCACATTAAGTACCGAGAGGTCGTGCCAGTTATTTGCCTGCAAAACAGTGTCACCAATCCGCTTATCAACGTCAAAGCGCCCCTTGCTCTCATTCAAATCCACCCCTCCGCTCATGCTGCCCGCTGCTCCAAATACGCCGGCATGCCTTAGTGCAAGGAACAAGCCTCCATGCCCTCCCATGCTCAAACCGGTGATGGCCCGGTGTTTCTTATCTGCAATAGTTCTGTAATTAGCATCGGTAAAACTAACCACCTCGCTGGTAATATAGGTTTCGTAACGATAGGCGGTATCAATCGGGCTATCAAAATACCAGCTGCCATAAGCCCCGTCCGGGCAAACAATGATCAGTTGAAAATCATCAGCATATTTTTTTAAGGCAGGCACTTTCATGATCCAGTTGCTGTAATTGCCTGAATATCCATGCAGCAGGTACACAACGGGGAAATGATTTTTCTTTTTCCGGTAGCTGTCCGGTTTGATCACCACAGCCTTCATACTTTTGTGCATACTGTTGCTGTAAATGGAAACCGTATCCACCGTGCCGGCAAAAAGCCTTGCAGAAAAAAAGCAAATAGTAAAAAGAAGTATCCTGTATTTCATAAAGCGTAATTTACTTAAAAGCAGCAAAAAAAAACTGTCCTGCCAATTGGCAGGACAGTTTACATAACTCATTAAAGCAGGATAATTATTTAATCTCCTTTTGCATAGGGTTACCGCCTCCGGCAGCTCCCCTGGGGCCACGGCCGGCTCCGCTCTTAAACAATTGGAATTTGCTTGGCGTTGCCAATGCAGGCCAGGTATTATTATCCGTATTGATATCGGCTGTTTCCCTCATCGGGTCCAGTTTGATCGCTACCACTTCCTTATTTTTCAGGAAGGTCTTCACCACTTTATTTTCATTCTTACGCCATATCTGTACCGGAATGCGGTCGATCTCTTTGGATCCGTCCTTGTATGTCCACTCAATGATGATTGGCATCAGTAACCCGCCCTTATTGCTGAAAGTAAGCTCGTACATATTTTTGTCGCCGCCTATTTTAAAACGTTCCGCTTCAGAATAGTTATCTGCAACCGGTGCAGCTATGGTTACTTCAAAAGGAGTGGTATCAACCTTCACCATATCACGATCGTACCTCCAGTAAAAATCTCTTAATGAAAGATCGGCATCAGTGGCAAAAACGATCTTCTTGTCTTCACGGTTCCTTATTTTGGAAATATCATCGAAGTTGTTCAGCTGTGGTTTGGCTACTGGTATTTTACGGGTGGTCGGACCGTTGTTCTCTGTCTTTGCAGGAACATCGGTATTGAGCACTGCCCATTTAACGGTATCCAGCGAAATATCGCATGCATCGGTACTGTAGAACCATCCCCTCCAGAACCAGTCCAGGTCTTCGGCACTGGCATCTTCCATGGTGCGGAAGAAATCAGCAGGTGTGGGATGTTTGAAAGCCCAGCGCCTTGCATATTCCTTAAAGGCATAGTCAAATGATTCACGGCCCATAATGGTTTCACGCAAAATATTTAAACCCGTGGAAGGTTTGCTGTAAGCATTGGGGCCAAACTGAATTATATTCTCGCTGTTCGTCATGATGGGTTCCAGCATGTCTTTAGGCAGCTTCATATAATCTACGATCTTATAAGCCGGACCTTTACCCACAGGATATTTGTTATCCCAAAGTTCTTCCGTCAGGTATTCAACAAACGAATTCAATCCTTCATCCATCCAGGTCCATTGTCTTTCATCGCTGTTGATGATCATCGGGAAGAAATTATGACCAACCTCGTGGATCACTACACCCAGCATACCATTCTTCGTTCCTTCACTGTAGGTGCTGTTGGCACTGTAATTCCCGCTGGCATCTTTTTCGGTACGGCCAAAGTTGAAGCAGATCATCGGGTATTCCATTCCATTGGCAGCTTCAATACTTTGAGCTACAGGATAAGGGAATGGTATGGTGAATTTTGAGTAAGTTTTAATGGTATGTGCAACTGCCTTGGTGCTGAATTTGCGGTATAATGCATATGCTTCTTTTCCGTAAGCGCTCATACACATCACTTTCTTTCCCTCAACCATGGTTGGCATGGCATCCCAGATAAATTTGCGTGAGCTGCCCCAGGCAAAATCACGCACCATATCTGCTTTGAATATCCATGTTTTCTTCTGGGTTGATTTGGTTTTTTCCTTTGCAGTCGCCTCGTCCAAAGTAACTATTTCTGTTGGTTCTGTTGCGGTTTGTGCTTTTTGCCAGCGTGCATACTCGGCAGCGCTTAACACCTGCTGGTAATTTTGTCCCTGGCCGGTTGCCATCACAATATGATCGGCAGGCACCGTCATAGCCACTTTAAAATTACCAAAGGTCAGGGCAAACTCGCCGCTTCCTACAAACTGGTGATTCTGCCAGCCCTGGAAATCGCTGTACACACAAAGGCGTGGATACCATTGGGTCATGGTGTACAGGTCGTTGCCATCTTCCGGAAAGTTCTCAAAACCGCCGCGGCCGCCATATTTGGTTCTTTCAATGATATTATAGTTCCAGTCAACTTTAAAAATAAACTGCTGACCGGGTTTTAATGGCTGGGGCAGTTCCACACGCATCATGGTTTTGTTGATGGTGTATTGCAGGGCTTTACCGGTAGCATCGGCCACACGGGTAATATTATCACCATATTCCCTGTCCTTATCCAGTTTACCGCTGAAGCGGGTGATATCGGCTTCGGAAATGGTTTTAGGCATGGGGTTATTGCCACCCTGGTACCCTGAGTTGTTTGTGTTGCTGTGTTCATTCTCGTCCAGCTGCAACCATAAATAGGTAAGTACATCCGGTGAGTTATTGGTATAGGTGATGGTTTCCCAGCCGGTTAACCTGCGGTTGGCCTCATCCAGGTCGCACTTAATGTCGTAATCACAACGCTGTTGCCAGTATTTAGGTCCGGGGGCACCACTGGCAGTGCGGTATTCGTTGGGTGTGGGAAGGATGGTTCCCAATTGCTCGAAACGGTTGCCATGATTACTGCCCGGATTATTTTTTATATCCTGGGCATGAGAAGCAATACCGATGAAAAGCAAAAAAACAGAAGCTGTTAGTTGTTTCATGTTTACTTTTATTGTTTATTTATTTTATGATACCAGGGCCGGGAACCTGTCCCAGGCCATTTTAAAAGCTATTATAAAAGCTGAAACCGATAAGCCCCATACCCACCATTTTCTTTTAACAGCAGCCTTAGCTACCAGCAGGTAACTCACAAAAAGAATTACTGATACTACCAGTATCTGGCCTGCTTCAAGGCCCATATTAAATCCAAACAAGCTCCAGCCCATGCTTTCGTCCCTTGCGATCATGAACCGGATAGCATTGGCAAAACCCAAACCATGTATCAGGCCAAAGAACAGCGCCAGAAAATAATTGAGCCGCAATGACCGTGGCTCAAAATTTTTCTCCAGCAGGTTAAAAATCGCCGTAGCCATGATCGTGCAGGGTATTAAGAACTCTACCCATTTATCGGAAATGCTCACCAGGTTATACACACTCAATGCCAGGGTAAGCGAGTGACCGATGGTAAAAGCAGTAACCAAAACAAGCACCTGTTTCCAGTTGCCCACCAGGTAAATGGCGCTTAAAGCCAAAACAAAGAGCAAATGATCCAACGCATCCCAGGCAATAATATGTTCCCAGCCTAATTTAAAATAAAACCCTAAATCCTGCATTGGCAGCCTTATAATTGTTTGTTTGCGTTAGTTTTGTATCGCAATGTATCTTTAAAGAAACGATTTTTTATCAACCTGATAGCTAAATGGCAAGTATTTTATTTAAGTGGTTATTGATCGGTGGTTTATTTTTCAACCCGGCTGCAACATATCATCCCATATTTGTAAGTGTTACTGAAATTGAACACAATGCAAAGGACAAAACACTGGAGATAAGTTGTAAAATATTTACAGATGACTTTGAGAAGACGCTTCGTTCCACCTACAAAACCTATGTTGACCTGCTGCAGCCAAAGGATAAGAATGCGATGAATAAATTAGTGGCTGATTATGTGCAGAAACATTTGATCATTAAAGTGGACGGAAAGCCTGTTGCCCTGCAGTTTTTGGGCTATGAGCAGGATGAAGAAGGTATTGAAAGTTATTACCAGGTAAACAATATCAATGCTGTAAAAAAACTCGACATCACCGACAATATCTTATTTGAGTACAAGAAAGAACAGATCAGCATCATCCACACCAATGTGAACGGTAATAAGAAAAGCACCAAACTGGTAAACCCTGACGATAAATACAGTTTTGAGTTTTAATCCTCCATTTCTTCTTTCAGTTCCTCCGATATTTTTACCAGTAATTTATCTATTCGCTGGCCGTCCATATCTATGATCTCAAAATCAAAGCCCCGCCAGTCAAATTGTTCACCTGTTTGGGGAATATGCTCCAGCTCATGCAGCACAAAACCGGCAAGGGTATCAAAATCATGGCCATCCTCGTTCATCCATTCCGTTTTTTCAAACCGGCTTAAGAAATCGTAAAAGGGTATCTGGGCATCCACCAAAAAAGTACCATCTGCCCTTTCAATGATCTCATATTCATCCTGCCCGGTTTGGGGAACATCCCCCACGATCGCTTCCAGGATATCATTCAGGGTAATCATTCCTTCCAGTGTGCCATATTCATTTACAATAAAACAGCCGTGGATCTTTGTTTCCTTAAATTTTTCAAGCAGCTGGTAGGCCGTATTATTTTCTGGTACAAACAGGGCTGGTTTTGCAATATCCTTCAATAAAGCATCCGGCGATGCCTTCAGCAGATCTTTGATACTGATAACCCCTTTGATATTATCCACCGTTTCTTCGCAAACAGGGTAACTCGAATAAATAACCGTATCCATCTTGTCTTTTACCTGTTGCACAGTTTCGTCGCCGTCAAACCATGCAATATCCGTGCGGTGCGTCATCAGCGAGGTAATATTCCTGTCGCCCAAATGAAACACCCTTTCAATGATCTCCTTCTCTTCTTCTTCAATAGTGCCATGCTCGCTGCCTTCGGTTATCATAGCTTTAATTTCTTCCTCGGTAACTGCATTGTCGTTGGATGTTTTTACATTGAACAATTTGAAGAACAGGTGTGATATCTTCGAAAGCAGCCATACAATGGGCAGGGATATGGTTGAAAGGAAGTTCATGGGGCCTGCAACCACCCGGGCTATCTTTTCTGCCTGCAACATACCCAGCCTTTTGGGTATCAGCTCGCCGAAAATGATGGATAAAAAAGTCACCACCACCACGATCAGAACAGTGGAAATTGTTTCTGCATAAGGTTTGAAAAGGTCTATACTGCCGATATAAGGTTCCACATAAGGGCCCAGTTTTCTTTCGGCATACACACCCGATAAAATGGCTATGAGGGTAATGAATATTTGTGCAGTGGCTAAAAACTTTTCAGGATTATCCGACAGCGCCAGGGCTACTTTGGCTTTGGCATCTCCTTTATTGGCCTGGCTTTCCAGCCTTGCCTTCCTGGCACTTACCAATGCAATCTCACTCATAACCAGCAGGCCATTGAGGACTATCAGCACCAATAAAATAATTAAAGGACCCATAAATTTTACGCTAAGTCAAAGTTTTTGTTGAACGATTTTCCGGACAAATATCCGATAAGTATTCCAAATAGCCCCCCGCAGGTTACATCAAGGGGGTAATGCACACCCACATATACCTGTGCATAGGATATACTGAAGGCCCACAAGAAAAATACCAGGGGCCATTTATCAAACTTTGTTTTTAGAGTAAGATAAAAGAATGTGGCCATGGCAAAATGTGTAGCAGCATGGGAAGAGGTAAAACTGGAACTTTGAGGCCTGTATCCCACCAGCACATGTACCCAGGAGGCAATGGCCGGCTCGTTGCACGGCCTCAGCCTGATGATATGCTGCTTAATGATATTGCTGCTGATAAAATCGCTCAGGGCAATGGTGCCAACGGCAAATAAGGTCCACCACCATCCATTCTTCTTAAAATTGATAGCCATCAGCAAAAAAAGAAACAGGTACAGCGGGTACCACATTACACTATTGCGCAAAAAAGGCATCAGCCAGTCAAACAACGGGTTGCTCCATTGATGGTTGATGATCCTGAATAAGTGCCTGTCGTACGAAAGCAGTTGTTCCATTAAATGCAATATGCTGTTAAATAAGCACCGGCCAAAATTAATTAAACTAAATTTGTTTACTCATTAAATAAAAATACATGCTGTTTTTACAACGAATACCAAAACTGCTGCGCTGGATATTTTCGGTACTGCTGGTTTTGCTGGTTGTGATGACCCTTTCACGCTTCCTCATTTTCTGGAAATTCAACCCGCCCGGAAAAGCATTTTCCGGCTCCGCATTTATCATGGGCTTCCGGTTTGATGCAAGGGTGCTGGCTATCATCGGACTGGTGATGATGCTGCTGTGCGCCATTCCTTTTATAAACCCTTTCAAAAACCTTCATGCACGCAAGTTCTGGAATTTCTTCCTGCCGTTTATTTTCATCATCATGGTGCTGGTGCTGGCAACAGACTTTTATCATTTTGATTACCTGCACCAGCGGCTCAATGCAACTGTTTTGAATTACCTGCAGGACGCCGGCATTTCTTTTAACATGATGTGGCAAACCTATCCCCTGCTGAAAATAGGTATTGCCATTGTACTATTACTGGTAGTAGCCCGGATCAGTTTTGGCAGATTACTCGCTCACTACCAGCAACAAGACAGTTTTTACAAACGAAAGGGGGTGCTTACATACATTTTTACTTTTCTGCTTTTGGGCATCTTCATCTTTGGTAAGATTGGCCAGTACCCGCTGCGCTGGAGCGATGCCTATACTTTAAGCGATGATTTTAAAGCAAACCTGGCATTGAATCCCTTCCAAAGTTTTTTAAGCACCCTCAACTTCAGGAACTCAACCTATGATATTAAAAAAGTACGGGATGGTTATGGATTGATGGCTGCTTATTTGGATGTGAGAACACCGGACAGCAATAAACTGAATTTTCAACGCTTTTACCCCGCCGCCGACAGCAATTCAGGCAAACCTAATATCGTTTTGGTCATCTGCGAAAGCTTTAGTGCTTATAAAAGCAGCATGTATAATAATCCGTTAAACACAACGCCTTACTTTAATGAGTTATGCAGGAATGGTATTTTCTTTGACCGCTGCTTTACACCGGCATACGGTACCGCCCGGGGTGTATGGGCCACCATTACGGGCATCCCCGATGTGGAAAGCCCCAAAACAGCCAGCCGCAACCCCAATGCGGTAGACCAAAATACCATCATCAATGATTTTGCCGGTTACGATCATTTTTATTTTTTGGGCGGCAGCGCAACCTGGGCAAATATCCGCGGTGTGCTTACCAATAATATAAAAAACCTGAAACTATACGAAGAGAATGATTATAGTGCTAAAAAGATCGATGTTTGGGGCATCAGCGATAAAAATCTTTTTTTAGAATCCAATAAGATTTTGAGCAAACAAAACAAACCCTTCTTCGCTATTATTCAAACTGCCGACAACCACCGTCCCTATACCATACCTGCCGAAGACAAGGATGAATTCAAACTCCTTTCTTTCACCGGGGACTCCTTAAAACGTTTTGGCTTTGAGAGCAATGACGAGATGAATGCTTTTCGCTATACCGATTTTGGGTTTCAGAAATTCATTGAAGCAGCAAAAAAGGAACCTTATTTTAAAAATACCATTTTTGTTTTTGTGGGCGACCATGGCATTCGATATAATGGCAAGCTGGATCATTTCCCCAATGCCTGGACAGAACAAGGCCTCAGCTGCGAGCATGTACCCCTTCTGTTCTATGCACCGGGATTGTTAAAGCCGCAAAGAATAAGCAATGTATGTTCGCAGGTGGATGTACTGCCAACCATTGCATCACTGGCAAAAATCCCTTTCACAAACAATGCACTCGGGCGCAACTTATTCGATACAGTGCCGGCCATGCAATTCAAATCTGTTTTTCCAAAAGAACATTATGCATTCGTTATTGACCATGATGTGCATACCATCGGCCTGGTAAGCAACCAATATTATTACGTGAAAAATTTAAAGAGTGGTAAAACAGCGTTTGTTTCCATGACAGGCAACGAGCCCGTACCGGTAAATGCAGAATCCGAAAATGAAAAGAACCACCTGCAAAAACTTACCGATGCCTATTACGAAACAGCCAAATATCTGCTTTTGAATAATAAGAAAAAACAATAGCGGGATTTTGAGCAACTCTCTGATAAACTGTATCATCCGTATTCCTATGCTCAGTTTTTGTATTTTCGCATACTTCGTTCGGCTAAGGAAATTGTAAAACTATGCTGATAAGCTGGCGTGTTCCCAAAACCATACAATGGATAGTAAAACTGTTCATCATATACTTGTGCATATTTACTGCCTTTCGCATAGCAACCGTCATTTGTTTTAAACCGGCTTCCATTCCCGCCGCTGACCTGGTGCCGTCATTCTGGCTGGGATTAAAATACGACCTGCGCTGGATCGCCATCATCTTATTACCCATTGCATTGCTCTCGGTATTCCCAAGGTTATCGCCTTTTACCAGCGAAAGGGGTAAAAAGTTCTGGACAGCATACTTAGGTATCACCACTTTACTGGTGCTGTTTTTTTACGGCGCCGATTTTGGCCAGTTTGCCTATATCAATGCACGACTTAATGCAGATGCGCTGATCTTTGCCAGGGATCCCAGGGAAAGCCTGCAAATGGTTTGGCAAAGTTACCCGGTGGTATGGATTTTATTTGGACTGGCAGGCGCAGTAATGATGATGATCTGGATGTTCCGGAAAATGCATGTGGAGGTAGCTGAAAAAAACATAAACATACATAAGTTTACCTATCGTCGCAGGTGGCATGCAGCTGCCCTCTTATTATTGGGCTGGTTTGTATATGGTTTCCTCACCTTAAAACCGCTGGATGTTTTCAGGGCATTCAATCTGAATGATGAATTCAAAAGCAACCTGGCCCTGAACCCGATGCAAAATTTTTTTACCACGCTCAAATATGTAAACCCCGATCATAATACCAGAGCCGGCGATTATTACAAATACATGTCGCAGTTCCTGCAAATAAAAGATCCTGTCAGCCCCTCAAAACCCTACGGAAGGCTGGTACACACCGGCAGCAGGGCTTTTGAAAGTCAGCCCAATGTGGTACTGGTTATTTGCGAAAGCTTCAGCATGTACAAAAGCAGCATGAGCGGCAACCCGCTTAACAGCACGCCTTATTTTAACCAGTTATGCCAGGAAGGGATTTTCTTTGAACGCTGCTTTTCGCCCAGCTTCGGTACAGCCAGGGGAATCTTTGCAACCATTACCGGCATTCCCGATGTACAGCTCTCCATCTTCTCCACACAAAATGAAGAATCGGTAAACCAGCGTACCATCATCAATGATTTTAATGGATACGAAAAATATTACTTCATCGGGGGCAGAAGCCAGTTCAATAATTTTAAAGGACTGGTGTCTAACATCAGCAACCTGCACGTGTATGAAGAAGGAAGTTACAAAGCCGAAAAACTGAATGTATGGGGTATCAGCGACAAAAACCTTTTCCTGGAAGCGAACGAAGTTTTATCCAAACAGGAAAAGCCGTTCTTTGCCATCATTCAAACAGCCGATAATCACCGCCCCTTCGATATCCCTGAAGAGGACAAGGATTTTGCACGTGACCTTATTACCAACGAAGAGCTTGAAAAATACGGATTCGAATCGCTGAAGGAATATCATGCATTTGCCTACACAGATTATTGCATCAAAAAATTCATGGAGGCTGCAAAGAATGCTCCTAATTTCAACAATACCATCTTTGTATTTACCGGCGATCATGGAGTGGAGGGCAATGCAACCGCCATGTACCCGCAGGCCTGGACAGAACAACGCCTGGCAGATGAACATATACCCCTGCTGTTTTATGCCCCGGCTTTACTGGCGCCCCAAAAAAGAATGGAGACTGTATCGCAGATCGATATTTTGCCAACCATTGCCGGCATGATGCAGCAACCTTACCTTAACACCACACTGGGACGTGACCTGCTGGACCCGGCTAAAAAAGAAAATGCAGCTTTTATTGTTTACCATGCGCCCGGCTGGATCGGCGTGGTGAATGATGATTATTTTTTCAGGAAGAATATCCGGTTCAAAAAAGAAGAACTGGTGCCGGTAAGGTACAATCTGCCAGCATTATCTGCCCGTCAAACAGATTCGGTAAAAGCTCACCTGTCGAAGCTCACCACTGCCATCTACGAAACAGCCAGGTGGATGCTGATCAATAATAAGAACAAATAAACTGCCAGGCAGTTTGTAACAACCCCTGAATTTTGGGGCATTTGTATTGCTGGTATTCTTAAAGTAGCAGGGTATTCATAGTGGCCATACATCTATACCTTCTTTGCGATCATCAGCATCCGGGGAGACCTCCTCACATCATAATTTCCAAAATCATAATCTCCGAAAACTTCCTGTATCTGCAGCCCCTGGTAGGCGAACATTTCGGTAAAATCGCCCAAAGAGAATTTGGCAACTTTTTCAGTATATATCAATGGCTCTTTCAGGTACTCATCTTCCACTACTATCTTTTTATAAAAATGGTTTTCATCATACCATTTGGTGATCAGAAAATTGACCCCATCGATCTCCTTTTCAGATTGATGGATCAAATGATCCTCGGCATAATGCACATTCAGAAAATCCATCACAAAAACGCCATCCTTTTTTATGGCCTGTGCAATTGTGCGTATGGCATTATCATGCTCCCGCCTTGTTTTGAAATATCCAAAACTGGTAAAAAAGTTAAATGCGTAGTCAAAATAGTTTATCCAGAAAGGCAAGCGCATATCATGCCTGTAAAAATGAAGCGATGCAGTTTCTGATTGCAATGCTTCATGGATGCTATCCTCACTCAGGTCAATACCTGTCACATCAAAGCCTTTACCGGCTAATTGAATGGAATGCCTTCCCTTACCACAGGCCACATCCAGCATGGTGCTGCCCGGTGCAGGCTTCAGGTAGCTGATCAGCTTATCAATAAAAGAGGCAGCTTCCCTGTCATCCCTGTTGAAATACAACTGATGATAATAGGGCGAATTGAACCAGTCTTTGAACCAAGTTTGCTGCATAACGGGGCAAAGTTAATAGTTAATAGCTAATGGTCAGGTGCATAAATATCAAAGCGCTTACCCTGTTAACAATTAACTATTAACCATTAACTATATTATCTTTGCCATCCCTAAATGGAACTAGAATGGCATTGATAAAAAGTATTTCCGGTATTCGTGGCACCATTGGTGGAAAAACGAATGACAACCTTACCCCCGTTGACATTGTGAAATTTGCAGCAGCTTATGGCAGCTGGGTATTACAGCAGGGAAACAACAAAAAAATTGTTATAGGGCGTGATGGCCGCATCAGTGGCGAAATGGTGAGCAGCCTGGTGGTAAACACACTGATTGGCCTGGGTTTGGATGTGGTTGATCTTGGGTTGAGCACCACCCCTACGGTGGAAATGGCGGTAACCTTTGAAAAAGCAGCAGGAGGTATCATACTTACAGCCAGCCATAACCCAAAAGAATGGAATGCATTAAAACTGCTGAACCATAAAGGGGAATTCATCAGCAGCGAAGAAGGCAAACTCATCCTGGCCGCTGCCGAAAATGAAGATTTTGATTTTGCCAGGGTTGACAAGCTTGGCACTTATTCCAAG
Organism: Ferruginibacter sp.; assembly: GCA_044226725.1. GTDB lineage: Bacteria > Bacteroidota > Bacteroidia > Chitinophagales > Chitinophagaceae > Ferruginibacter. The sequence continues at coordinate 466,944 of JBGAGM010000002.1, forward strand.
GACGAAGGTTCTCTTCAAAAACATATTGATGCTATACTGGCATATGAACTGGTGAATGCAGCTGCCATTAAAAAAAGTAATTTTAAAATTGTGGTGGATGCGGTTAACAGTACGGGTGCCATAGCTGTGCCAGCGTTGCTAAAAGCATTGGGTGTAAGGGATATCGTTGTACTGAATAAGGAAGTAACCGGAAATTTCGCACACAATCCCGAGCCCCTGCCCGAACATTTGACTGAACTGAGCAGCGCTGTTGTTTCTCAAAATGCCGGCCTTGGGATTGCCGTTGACCCTGATGTTGACCGCCTTTGTTTTGTATGTGAGGATGGCAGCATGTTTGGCGAAGAATATACCCTGGTTGCAGTGGCAGATTATGTTTTAAGTAAAAGAAAGGGCAATACTGTTTCCAATATGTCATCAACCAGGGCATTGAAAGATGTGACCGTAAAACATGGTGGTGAATTTACCCCCAGCATGGTGGGCGAAGTGAATGTGGTAAACAAGATGAAAGCGGTGAATGCAGTAATTGGCGGAGAAGGGAACGGAGGAATTATTGTGCCCGACCTGCATTACGGCCGCGACGCCCTGATAGGTATCGCTTTGTTTTTAACACACCTGGCAGAGAGCAAAAAAAGCATCAAGCAATTGCGCAATACTTATCCTGATTATTTCATCAGCAAGAATAAAATTGAACTGACCGCAGGAACAGATGTAAAAACGATCTTTGCAAGTATTAAAGACCTGTATAAAAATCAACCCATTAATGAGGAAGACGGCTTGAAAATAGAATTTGATAATGACTGGGTTCATTTGAGAACCAGCAATACCGAACCTATCATTCGTATTTATGCCGAAAGCAATTTTGCAACCACTGCAGATAATATTGCTAAAAGGCTGATGCAGGATATCGGGAAGATGATGTAAGTAAAGCAATAGTCAATGGCCCATAGTCCATAGACTATTTGATTTATGTGCAATACTATGGACTATTGACTATATACTATGGACAAAAGAATTTACTTCGACAACGCCGCCACCACCGCCCTGGATCCGCAGGTGCTGGAAGCTATGATGCCTTACTTAACTGAAAAGTTTGGCAACCCATCCTCCATTTATTCTTATGGCCGCGAAAGCCGTATGGCTATTGAAGCTGCCCGCAAAAGCGTGGCAAAGATCCTGAATGCGCACCCGGCTGAAATATTCTTTACCAGTGGGGGTACCGAAAGCAGCAATACGGCCATCTCCTGTGCTGTGCGTGACCTGGGCTGCAAACATATCATCACCTCGCCGATAGAACACCATGCGGTTTCTCATTCGGTGGAGCATATCGACAACCTAGACATTGCCAAAGTAAGCCTGGTAAAACTGCTGCCCAATGGCCATGTTGATATTAACGACCTGGAAAAATTACTGGCAGCCAGCGAAGAAAAAACACTGGTTACCCTGATGCATGCCAACAACGAGATCGGCAATATTTTAGACATACATGCAGTTGGTGAACTCTGCAAATTGTATGGCGCCATTTTTCACAGCGATACCGTGCAAACAGTTGGTCACTTCCCTTTCGACCTGCGCAACACTGCCGTGCATTTTATCACCGGCGCGGCACATAAATTTCACGGGCCGAAAGGCGTGGGCATTTTATACATTAACGAGAATGTGCGTATTAAGCCCTTTGTACACGGCGGTGCACAGGAACGCAACATGCGTGCAGGCACCGAAAATATTTATGGCATTGTGGGCTTTGCCAAAGCGTTGGAAATTGCCACAGCTGGTTACGAAGAAGACAGCGCATTCATAGGTACTTTGAAATACTACATGATGGATGAGCTGAAGAAAAATATCCCCGGCGTGGCTTTTAATGGCGATGTGCTTGGCCGCAGTTTGTACACGGTGCTTAGTGCCAGCTTTCCCAAAACAGAAAAGTCGGAGATGATCCTTTTTAACCTAGACATCAATAATATCTGCGCCAGCGGGGGCAGCGCCTGTACCAGTGGTGCCGACCAGGGCAGTCACGTTATCCGGGCAATCAACAATAATCCCAACCAGGTAACGGTACGTTTCAGTTTTAGCAAACACAATACAAAGGAAGAAGTGGATATGGTGGTAGCGAAGCTAAAGGAACTGGTTTGACGCCCCTATATGACAATGACGGGTTAATTCGCCAAGATCCATCAACAATTTTATACAAACTACGCAAAGAAATTCTTCGCGGCTTTGTACTTTCTTTCTTAGTGATTTTTTTGTAAACCCCTTTTTTATGAAACCGTCTTAAGTAATACTATTGAGCTTCGGCAGTACCAAAAGCCATCGGAACAAGGTTGTACTTCATATTTCTATTCAGCCAAACTTAGTAAGCATATCCCAGTTTTGCCTCTACCTCCTTGGGCAACACAGGCAATTTCTTCCGCTCCACCAAAAAGCTATTCAACTGCGCTATTTCCTTAAAAACATAATGCTTGTCCATGGCTGCCTTTAAATAGCCGGCTCCACTGCTGCCACCGGTTCCAATTCGGGTGCCAATCATTCGCTGCACCATATTGATATGGCGGCTGCGCCAGCTGGCAAGCTGGTTGTCGATCTCCAGCAAGGTATCTAACAATTGAAAGGGCTGCTCCAGCATCGGATAGCCATGGTACATCATAATAAACAAAGCCGAGCGACAGGCTCCCGGGGTCAAACTCCTCTCCGCATTTTCATCAGCCTTATTAAAAATGGATTCAAATGCAGCTGCATTACCTTGTTCGGCTTCGGCCAAACTATTTACATACACCTGCTGGTAATGCTTCCAAAATTCTTCGGTAATGAATGGCATACGTTCCAGCCAGGCATTCACCAGTTCAATCACGCTCTTTCCGCTTTCTGCATCTTTAATAATAGCAATATCTTTTTCTTTCAGTTGCGAGGTATAATAACTTTGCCCGTGGCGGTGCTCAAACTTCAACCCAAGTTTTGCTTCCAGCACTTTAAACTGGTAACTCTGAAACCCCGATGCGGGGCGAAGCATATCCCTGAAATCGAGAAAATCCATTGGCGTCATCGTTTCCATGATATCGATCTGCTGCACCAGCACTTTTAAAATGGTGACCACCCTTTTTAAGCGGTGCACCACGGTCTGCATTTCAGGACTGTTATCATTCACCACCGGTTTGTTCATGATCTCAATAACAGAATTCACTTCAAACAAAATTTGTTTGAACCAAAGTTCATAAGCCTGGTGAATAATAATGAAAAGCATTTCATCGTGCGCTGCTTCTCTTCCTTCTTTAAAACTTTCAGGATCCTGCGCCCCGGTTATCTTTTCCAGTTGCAGGTAATCTGCATAGTAAACAGCTTTTTCCATAATAGCAATTTTGAAAAGCAAACTTAGTGTTTTTAGTTGTCAGGCCACAACGTGTAGTTTTTATTTCAAAAAGCTTATCGTGTTTTTAAAAGAATTTGACATTTGATCTCTGGTCAGTGGTCAGGTAACCAAGCCGCTCTTTTGTTAACCGTTGGTGAACGAAAATCCCTTTAACAAATCCTTCTGTAAAAAAAATAAGCATGGCATCATTTTCTAATTACCAGCTGCCAAGCAGACCCTTAAACCCTGCAACAAACATGATCAGAAAATTCTTACTCGCTATCATCACTATTTTGATGATACAGGCATCAGCACACGCACAGGTTACATACGGCATCAGGGCCGGCGCCAACTTTGCCAAATGGCAGGGCGAAGACCTGCAGGTTATAGAAGACCTGCTGAATAAAACAGATGGCTATGTTGTTACAAAAGGTAAAACCGGCTGGCATGTGGGTGGCTATGTGAACATCCCCATCAGTAATACGCTCTCTTTTGAACCCGGACTTGCCTACTCTAAAAAAGGATATGCCATTAAAGGCGATGTGCAGATACCTGTTTTAAAAGTACTGGCCATCAATGCAGGCGCCCAGGTGCAACAACATTATATAGACATGCCGCTTGTATTGAAAGCTAATGTGTATAAAGGGCTCAATGTATATGCAGGCCCGCAGGTATCTTACCTGGTACGAAGCACTTTAAATGCAAAACTGGGTGTACTGGGCATCAATATATTCAACCGCGGTTTTGGTATTACAGAGCGTTTCAACAAAGTGGATATGGGCCTTACAGGAGGTGTTGGCTACCAGTTCGAAAATGGGCTCAACGTGCAGGCCGGTTACGACTATGGTTTAAGCTCCCTGGATAAAAATGATAATTACAAAGCTTACAACCGTGTGGTGAAAGTTTCGGTTGGCTTCACTTTTTAAATGCATAAAAAATATGGTTTTTGGTTAATGGTAGTTTTAGTTGATGGTTAATGATGAAATGCGGTACCTGTCATCAGGTGCCGCTTTCTTTTTGCCGGACGCCGATTTTCCCTAAATTTGCAACCCGTTCACCAATTAACGGATTAACCATTAAACGGATTAACGATTTATCATGGGAAGGATATTTGAAGTAAGAAAAAGCGCCATGTTTGCCCGCTGGGATAAAATGGCCAAGAATTTTACCCGTATCGGTAAAGAGATTGCCATTGCCGTAAAAGCCGGCGGACCCGATCCTGAGAATAACCCGGCACTGCGCCGCTGCTACCTCAACGCCAAAGCATGTAATATGCCCAAAGACCGGGTGGAAGCTGCCATTAAAAGGGCCATGGGAAAAGACAAAACTGATTACGAAGAGATCGTGTACGAAGGATATGCACCTCACGGCGTGGCTGTAATGGTGGAAACCGCTACTGATAACAGTACCCGTACCGTAGCCAATGTGCGCATGCACTTCACCAAGGGCGGCGGAGCGCTGGGTACCAGCGGAAGCGTGGCTTTTACCTTTAACCGCATGGGCGAGTTTAAAGTGAAGAACAGCGGACAGAATATTGAAGACCTGGAACTTGACCTGATTGATTACGGCCTGGAAGAGATTGGTGAAGATGCCGATGGCAATATCATCATTCGCACCGGCTACACCGAATTCGGACATATGAGTAAAGCACTGGAAGAAAAGAATATAGAAGTGATCAGTGCCGAACTTACCCGCATACCAGCCAACACCGTTGAATTAAGTGAGGAGCAGGCTACCGAAGTATTAAAGATGGTAGACAACCTGGAGCAGGACGATGATGTTCAGAAAGTATATCACAACCTTAAATAAGAAAGAGCCGCTGACAAGCGGCTTTTTTAATGCAACGCCCCTGCTAAATCCATTTCTCCTGCGTTTTTTGTAAAGGCGGATACCAGTTGATGTATTGTACCAGCCTGGGAAGCTTTGCCCTGTTGGGACTGCTGCTGTGCGGCAACCGGTGATCCCAGATGATGCAGTCACCTGCATTGGCAGCTATGCCAATTGGATCATAGATTGAAAAATCAAAATCCCGGGGATTTGCACCCGGCGGCAAAGCCCCCAGCCAGTCGTCCAGTTTTTTATGAAAGCCCGGCACAACAGTCAAAGCGCCCTGGTTGGCAGCTGTATCGGTTAAATATAAAATGCCCTGCGTGCCAAACGGCACAGACCGGGCCAGGCTAACATCCCAATGCAGGCCAATACCCCGGTATTTGGCCGTTTCGGTTTCAGGCGGGTTAAACCCACATTTGTCGGTTGTAACGATCAGTCCCTGTTGCCGCCACAATTGCTCAAATGCCATGCGTATGCGTGGCGCATTCCTGTTTTTATCGATCGCTGCATCCCGGAACAGCGGTACCATGATGCCCTGCAACCGGGTTTCCTTATCATACCAGGTTTGCGGATCGAGTTCATCCATCTTCAAAAAATCCCAAATCTTTTTACGTGCTGCCTGGCAATCTTCCGGCGAAACAGCATTTCTCACAATCACATAGCCATTTGTTTCCCAGAAAGCAAGCTCTTCCTGTGATAAAACATTACCTTCAAAATTTACTTCATCAATCACCTCATGACCCAGCAGTTTATAACAGGTTTGTATCGTATCTGCAGAAACCCCGCCCGAAAAATGCATCATCACCCAGGCTTCAAAATCTTCCAGCCCTGGCCGCTGTTCATACAGGAACTGGTAGGCGGGAAGCAATCCCAGTCCAAGCAAATTCAGCAACGCCGCATCCAGGTCATTTTCATGGTCGTACTGTCCGCCGAAGCCATGAACGACCTTACCCCAAAGCCTTTTCAGGTGCGGAATACCTGTGCCGCCGGTATCTGCGGAAGGTGCCAAAATGAAAGCTGCAGAATGATCCATGGGTGGTTTAGGTTACAAATATTCTTGTTGAAATTTACTGCTTAGCAAATAATTTCAGTAAAAAAATCAGCCGGGCAGATCCTTATCTTTTTTTGAATAGAACAGGGGCAATGAGATGCTGTATCTGACAGCGATCAGCCTTATTACAAAAATAAGCAGTATGCACAATATCTTGGCAGCATCATCATTAAGTGCTGAATGAGTGAGCAGGTAATAAACCAGTCCGCCGATAATGCTGGCCAGCGCATAGATCTCCTTTCTGAAAAGCAGCGGTACGTTGTTCAGCAGTACATCCCGTATCACGCCGCCAAAACTGGCCGTGATGGTACCCAATGCTATGCAAACGCCGATGCTGAAATGAAGCTGCATCGCTTTCTCAATACCGATGATGGTGAACAGGCCCAGGCCCAGGGCATCAAATAAGAATAAAGTGGCTGTTATTTTTTTGAGCCATTGCCCGAAGAACATACTGCCTATGGCGCCAATAAAAATAACTACAGTAGCGGTTTCATTACGCAGCCAGCCTACAGGCAGGTTGCCGATCATGATATCACGCAGGGTACCACCGCCGATTGCCGTTACAAATGAGAGGATAAGCACACCAAAAGGGTCCAGCTTTTTTTCCATGGCAAAGAATGCGCCTGATACGGCAAAGGAGAAAGTGCCAAGAATATCAATAAGCTGCAAAAAACCAATATCCATTATTTAAACAAGTGTCGTTTTAACGTGATACCGGATACTGAATGTAGTTTTAGAATCTGAACTGCATTCAGAAGGTCACCGGCTGGCATCCGGATTCTCCTACTCACTCATCATCTCTTTAACAACTGCCACAATATCTTCTGTATTTGGCTTGCTGAAATAATCGCCATCGCTTCCGTAAGAAGGCCTGTGCGCTTTGGCTGTAATTGTCCGGGGTGACACATCCAGGAATTTATAGCCGCCTTGTTCCTCCATCACTTTATTGAACATGTATGCTGCTGCTCCGCCCGGAACATCCTCATCCACAAAAACAATGCGGTTCGTTTTTTTCAGGCTTTCAACTATGCAGTGATTGATGTCGAAAGGCAATAAGGTTTGTACATCCACCACCTCACAACTGGTGCCCAGCTTCTGCAATGTTTCTGCAGCTTCCAAAACAATACGCAGGGTGGATCCATAGGTTACCACGGTTACATCAGTTCCCTCCTTTACAATTTCCGGCACTCCTAACGGCACCGTATATTCCATCAAATTAGCAGGCAGTTTTTCCTTTAACCTGTAACCATTCAAACATTCAATTACCAGCGCAGGGTCATTTGCCTGCAACAGGGTGTTATACATACCGGCAGCCTGCACCATGTTGCGTGGCACACATACATACATGCCCCTGAGTGCATTGATGATCATGCCCATGGGCGACCCGCTATGCCAGATGCCTTCAAGCCGGTGCCCCCTTGTTCTTACAATCAGCGGGCAACTCTGCTGGCCCGCAGTGCGGAAGTGCGTGGTACACACATCATCACTCAGGGGCTGCAAACCATACAATAAATAATCAAGGTATTGTATCTCTGCTATCGGCCTCAGTCCGCGTAAAGCCAACCCAATACCCTGCCCCATGATGGTGAGCTCACGTATCCCTGTATCAAAGATCCTGTCGGCGCCAAATTTTTCCTGCAAACCACTGAAGCCCTGGTTCACATCGCCGATATATCCAAGGTCTTCACCAAAAGCGATCACTTTACTGTTGCCTGCAAACAAGGCATCAAAATATTTATTCAGTACCTCGTAGCCATTAACGGTTGATGCATCATCAGCATATACCGCAGGTACCTCCTTCACTTTCAATGCCGACTTTGGGCCCTGATTATACAGGTAGCTGTTGTAAACGGCTGAATTGCTATTTTTAAGTTCTACATAAAAATCCTTTACAGCACCAGCCCCTGCTTCGCTGCCGGCAATATCCAAAGCTGTTGCAAGTGTTTTCATCACATCCCTTCGCATTGGTTCACGCAAAGCTGCCAGCTCGTTTGCAAGGTTTTGTACTGCTTCATTGGTTTGCAATGCAGACAGCTTTTCAACTGTTTCTGCCACCAGCGCTTTAACCGGTTCAATATATTTATTCCAGGCCCTTTGTTTGCTTTCCTTCACAAACTGTGCTGCTTCCTGTTCAATCCTGGAAAGTTCTTCTTCATCGGCCAGCACATTGGCGATGATCCATTCCCTCATTTGTTTCAGGCCGTCCCACTCTTTTTCCCATTCAAGTCTTTCTGTTGTTTTATATCTTTCGTGGCTGCCTGATGTGGAATGTCCCTGAGGCTGCGTGATCTCTTCAACATGAAAAACAGCAGGTGTGTGGGTGTCTCTTATTTTTTGAATGGCAGGTTCCAGTATTTCACACATACCGGCATAATCCCAGCCTTTCAGTTTATAAATGTCCACACCGTTGGTATCATCTTTTTTCTGAAAACCTTTCAAAGCATCTGATATGGATGCTTTGGTGGTCTGATATTTTTTGGGCACTGAAATCCCGTAGCCATCATCCCATACAAAAACAGCCAGGGGCACCTGCAGCACACCTGCTGCATTGATCGTTTCCCAAAAATGCCCTTCGCTGGTGGAAGCGTCGCCTATAGTACAAAAGCAAACTTCATTGCCCAGGTTGCTGAGATGGGTGAGTTGGTGCAGTTCTTTTATTTGTCTGAAAGCTTTGGATGCAAATGCAAGTCCTAAGGCCCGGGGCATTTGCCCGCCCGTGGGTGCAATATCACTGCTTATATTTTTCAAATGGGCAAGATCGAGCCACTCACCATTTTCATTCACAAATTTTGATGCAAAGTGTGCATTCATCTGCCTGCCTGCACTAAAGGGATCATGTTCCACATTGGGATCAGCATATAACTGGGAGAAAAATTGTTCAACTGTTGCAAGCTTGTTCGCAAACATGAAAGTCTGGTCGCGGTAATAACCAGACCTGAAATCGCCTGGTTTAAAAAATTTGGCAACGGCAACCTGGGCAATTTCCTTGCCATCACCAAAAATGCCAAATTTGGCTTTGCCGGTTAATACTTCCCTGCGACCTAGCAGGCTGGTCTCCCTGCTTTCGCAGGCAATTTTGTAATCTGTTAGTACTGCATTCCTGAAATTATCAAAGCTCAGTTTTTCCTGTAAAGCCGCATCGTTGTTGTTGTTGGTATCCATAACTTGAGAATGTAGGACAAAAATATACATTATAGGGCAGCTTTGTTAAAAATCTCCTAACAGGGTTACAATTTAAAGCAGATACAAGCGTTTTATTACCTTTATACTGTTAAGATTCAAAATCACTGAAAATGAAAAGAATATTTACCTGTTTATCTGCAATTTGCCTGGTAATGGCTGCAAAGGCTCAAAGCACCACAGCCGTACCACAAACGACCACGGTAACCACCAATATTACCCAGGCTCCGGCCATTTCAATTGAAGAGGCCGACAAACTGGTTACACTTAAGGAAACCGAATTTGATTTTGGTAAAATTCCCCAGGGCAAACCGGTTACTCATATTTTTGAAGTTACCAACAATAGTAAAATTCCATTAAGAATTACCCAGGTAAATGCCAGTTGCGGGTGTACCACACCAACCTGGGAAAAGGACAAGACAATTGCACCCGGCGAAAAAACAAATATTACCGTTGGTTACAATGCCGCTGCAGAAGGGCCTTTCACAAAATTTATCACTATCAGTTACAACGATACTCAATCCAAGCAGGTAACCATCAAAGGTGAAGTTTGGAAAACACCCGGCAGCTCTGCCCCGGAAAATAAAGGATTAAACGATTTAAAAAACTAAAACACAAAAACAATCAAGAACATGAAAAAATTATTCTTATCATTCGCTGCATTAACATTCTCGGCAATGCTGTTTGCACAAAAAACTGTTGCTGATGTTGCCAAGTTCGAATCAGAAACAATTGATCTGGGTAAAGTAAAGCAGGGAGTGCCCGCTACTGCCACTTTCGTTGTTAAGAACGTAGGTACTGAGCCGTTGCTGATCGAGCAGGCCAATCCAACCTGCGGATGTACTATGGGCGATTACACAAAAACACCGATTGCTCCCGGAAAAACAGGTACAATTACTGCTACTTACAATGCAGCTGCCGCCAATCATTTCGACAAACACCTGACTGTGAAATTTGCCGGTGTTGATGAAATGAAGAGCATCACTATTACAGGGGATGTATTAAGCGCTGAAGACTACGACAAATGGGTTGCTGAAAATGAAGCTAAGAAAAAAACAGAAGCTGCTGCCGCTGCTGCTGCCAAACCAGCTCCTGCTCCCAAAGCTACCAGCAATAAAACAGCCAAGGCTAAAAAATCTTCATAATATTCAAATACAATATTACATACAAAAAGCCCACCCTATTCTGGTGGGCTTTTTGTATGTACTCGGTTAAAAAAAATATTCTTTTACAGTCATTAATACTAAAATGAAAAATTATGCGTTTATTATGTAACCTTACCAATAACCAAAGGAAATTTAAATCCAACTCTATGATGAAAAGTAACCATTTACAACCAGTTTTCGTAAATTTTACTTCGTGCAATTACCAGGTAATACCCGTAAATGCAAAACACTTACACAGTATCTCCCGAGTTCATTCCTGACAAATTAATTAAGCAAAACAGCCCCTTACTGTTTTGTGAAAGATTTTATAGATTAAATAATCTTCTTAACGAAAGTCGTGTACTAACAAACTAAAGATTTTTGTTTTTATGGATTGTTTGGATAACAATAAAACCCCTTTGTCTAAAGGGGTTTTTGCATTTTAAGCATCTTGCTATTAGCCGGGATAACCATCTTTTATAAATGCCCTGCTGAACTAATTTACTATTACAGCTGTTAATGGAAATGATACAATCTTATCTTTACACAAAAAATATACATATGGAAATTGGACAAACAGCTCCGGAATTTACATTGCACGACAGCGATAAAAACAAAGTAAGCCTCTCAGATTTTAAGGGAAAAAATGTGCTGCTGCTTTTTTATCCACAGGCTTTTACTGGTGTATGCACCAAAGAATTGTGTGCTGTAAGGGATGATATCAGCCGCTACAGCAATATCAACGCCCAGGTATTGGGTATTTCTGTAGATTCAGTATTTACCCTCGCTAAATTCAAGGAAGAACAGCAATATAATTTTCCGCTTTTGAGCGATTTTAACAAGGAAGTTTCTGCCCTTTACGGCAGTTTATACACAAATTGGATACTGGATATGAAGGGAGTAAGTAAAAGATCGGCCTTCGTGATTGACAAAACCGGTGTCATCCGCTATGCTGAAGTGCTGGAAAATGCCGGCGAAGTACCCAATTTTACTGCCATCAACGAGCTTCTGGATACACTTAACGCATAATTTTTGTTCCTGCAACACTTTATTGTATTTAATTTTATAATAAAGTGTTGTGTGGAAAACCGCCCGATCTTAAAAATGCAATGCCCAAAGTGTTGTTGAATCAAAACATTTTCCTATTTTTACTTAGTTGAAAAAACTTGTTTACATACTAATTCTTTTATTTGGAATAAACTTTACTTCTTTTGCTCAATCAAAAACACCTGCACCGGGTGAACCTATTGCAAAGCTGATAAAGCCCTATCCAATTCCTGCTACTACTGCAATCAATTTTGAGTTCCAGTATGGGTATGATAAATCCTTTTCCCTGCAGATCTACAATTTTATGGGTAAAAAGATCAATGAAGTAAACAAGATGCCTTTAAAGCTTACCATGCCCCTGGATGATTTTTATCGTGGTATCTATGTGTACCAGTTAAGGGATAAAGACGGTAAGATCATCGATTCCGGTAAATTCCAGGTAGTTAAATAATTTCCCTGAACATTACAGTACCTGCACTATTAAAAATTTAAGATAGTGTGTGTTCTCCTGCCCCCGTATGATCGGGTGATCGGCCGATTGGGTATTGAAAACAACCTGTCTTATTTTCCTTTTGGCATCGGTGGCTGCCATTTGTATAATGTCCAGGAACAGTTCCGGTTGCACCAGGTTGGTACAGCTTGAAGTAACCAGGAAACCTCCGGGTTTAACCAGTTTCATTCCGCGTAAATTAATTTCCTTGTACCCGGCCACAGCCTTGCTGATATTTGCCCGGCTTTTGGTAAATGAGGGCGGGTCGAGCATTACCACATCCCAGCGCCTGCCTTCCTTGCTCCAGTCCTTCAGCACATCAAAGGCATTTACGCACTCAAATTTGCAGACATGGTCCAGCCCGTTCAAAGCGGCATTCTTATTACACATGTCCACGGCACCCTGGGAAATATCAAGCCCCAGTACCGATCTTGCACCATAATGCCCGGCCATGATCTCAAAGGAACCCGTGTAGCAAAAGGCGCCCAGTACATCGGCATCTTTTACTATATGCTGGATGGCACGCCGGTTATCCTGCTGGTCTAAGAAAAACCCTGTTTTCTGTCCGTTGGCTATGTCCACATTAAACTTAACACCGTTTTCCCTGATCACTATATTGGTATCAAATTCAGCAGAAAGAAAGCCCTTTCTTTGTTCCATGCCTTCCAGTTCACGCACGGGCACATCATTACGTTCATAAATGCCCCTGGGATTGAATATCTTTTCAATAGCTTTTACGATGGCAGGTTTCCAGAGGTCGATACCCAGGGCAAGGGTTTGCAACACAAAATAATCATTGAATTTATCGATGATCAGTTGCGGTATATCATCGGCCTCGCCAAAAATAAGGCGGCAATTCTCCGTATATCCAAGTTTTTGGCGGTAGGCCCAGGCTTTTTCCAGGCGGTTAATAAAGAACTGGTCATCGATGATTTCATCCTTATCCCGGGTAAGCAGCCTTACCATGATGAGTGACTGCGGATTTATATAGCCCCGGCCCACAAACTTCTTATCATGGGTATACACATTCACTATTTCACCGGGCTTCGCGGCAGCATCCATAGCCTTTCCGGGGTTCACCTCGTTTCCAAAAATCCAGGGGTGGCCCAGTTCTACCCGGCGGCTTATTTTTTTATTCAGAAAAATACTCTTCATGGCGCAAAGGTAACATCCATGTCATACTTAGTGCATGTATGCACCCTTTATTTGCCAATTATTGCCAATTTGACCGCAAAACAGCCATTGGCAAAATGTTTGACAGTTGTACCTTCGCAAACAATTTTTAAACTAGTATATGAAAGAGAAAGAGACTGTAAGCCCCGAAAACGAAGAAATGAATATCAATGCAGATGCGGATGTACCCGGTAACACTCATTTAAGCAACCCGGATGCCGAGGATGATGTGGCAAAAATACAGGCCGAACTGGATGAGCAAAAGGATAAATACCTGCGCTTGTTTGCCGAATTCGACAATTTTAAACGCCGCAATGCCAAAGAAAGGATCGAATTGATTCAAACAGCCGGAAAAGAAGTGATAGCTTCCCTGCTGGAAGTGATGGATGATTGCGACCGGGCTGAAAAACAGCTAACCGACAGCAATGATATTTCAGTGCAGAAGGAAGGTATTCAACTGGTATTCAATAAGCTGAGAAATACCTTGCAGTCCAAAGGGTTAACTGCCATGGAAAGCATCAATACTGCCTTTGACGTGGAAAAGCATGAAGCCATCACTGAAATAGAAGTGCCGGAAAATATGAAGGGCAAAGTAGTGGATGAGGTTGAAAAAGGTTATCTTCTCAACGGCAAAATAATTCGTTTTGCTAAAGTAGTGGTTGGTAAATAAAACAATTAGCTAATTAGCCAATGTGCTGATATGCTAATGATGAAGACAGTTTTCATTAGCACATTAGCATAACAGCATATTATCACATTATGAGCAAAAGAGATTTTTACGAAATATTGGGTGTCTCAAAATCGTCAACCCAGGACGAGATAAAAAAGGCATACCGCAAGGTTGCCATGCAATACCACCCCGACAGGAACCCCGGCGATAAGGCTGCAGAGGAAAAATTCAAGGAAGCCGCTGAGGCCTATGAAATATTAAGCGATGCCGATAAGCGGGCTCAGTATGACCGTTTTGGCCACCAGGCATTTAGCCAGGGCCGCGGTGGCGGTGGTTATGGCGGTGGCGCAGGCATGAATATGGACGATATCTTTAGCCAGTTTGGAGACATTTTTGGTGACGAAAGCCCGTTCGGTAGTTTTTTTGGCGGCGGAAGCAGGAGAAGTTCGGGCGGCGGCAGGGCAAGGGGTACCAGGGGCAGTAACCTGCGGGTTAAGATCAAACTGAATTATGAAGAGATTGCCAAAGGTGCACAAAAGACCATCAAGGTAAAAAAATACGTGGTTTGCAATACCTGCAGCGGCAGCGGTGCAAAAGATAAAAACAGTGTGCAAAGTTGTGGCACCTGTGGTGGCAGCGGCCAGGTACGCAGGGTGCAGAATACTTTTTTAGGCCAGATGCAAACCGTAACCACCTGCCCCACCTGTAATGGAGAAGGAAGCACCGTTACCCATAAATGTACCACCTGCAAAGGCGACGGAAGGGTGTATGGCGAAGAGACTCTCACCATAGATATACCTGCCGGCGTACAGGAAGGCATGCAACTAAGCCTGAGCGGAAAAGGGAATGCCGGTGAACGCGGAGGCAGCGCCGGTGACCTCATTGTACTGATCGAGGAAGAAGCACATCCGCAACTGCACAGGGATGGCCTGAACGTTGCTTTTGACCTGCATATTTCAATCCCCGATGCAGTTTTTGGCACCCAGGTGGAAGTACCCACCATTGACGGAAGGGCAAAGATCAAGATCCCGGCCGGTACACAAAGCGGTAAAATCTTCAGGCTGAAAGGAAAAGGCTTTCCTAATGTGAATAGTTATGAAAAAGGAGACCAGCTGATACAAATAAATGTATGGACACCACAACATGTTTCTGCATCTGAAAAGGAAATGCTGGAAAAACTGCAACAATCAGAGAATTTTAAGCCTAAGCCGGATAAAAACGAAAAATCATTCTTTGATAAGGTGAGGGAGATGTTCTCGTAATAAACCCAGCAGGTAAATCATCCCGGTACGTCATCCAAACTAACCTGCCTTGCTAACTGGATTGATACACGTTACAGAGGGGGCGAATTCAGGAAAAGGATAATTATATTTGGATTGGAAGCAGGATACAGAGCGTATCCTGGCTCTAATTTTACCGGTAATCCGGTAAACACCCACTCTTAATCATTTTTATTCCGTTTCTTCTTTTTCGTTGTATAAATATCTTCAGCCTTAGTGATAAGTCCCATGAATTCATTTTGCAGGTAATTAGAAGCATCATAGGATTCGCCGGCCAGTCTTTCAATATCCTGCCAGTCAACCTGTTTAATGTACTTGGATTGCTTTATTTTAAGCCCGAACATAGCAACCGCCGTAGCAAACTGCAGGTCCTTGTCAATAGTTTTAAAATCAACATAGTTGGCCGGGCAGGAACCGGTAAATGTTTTTATAGTGGTGTCATTACAAAGGCTGTAGCGCATCTCAATTTCGGCAACCAGGTCTTTGGCAAATGTATCGGGCTTAAAAAGTTTATCACTCGCCGGTACAATTTCAAAAATAGCCAGCACACTGTTTCCGCTTCCCAGTTCCCCTCCCTCCAGGTCAATAGTGGTGTCTGATACCGCATCCCTCCTGTTATCAAAGCCTATCAGGCGGTATTGATTTACCAGGTTACTGTTGAATTTCAGGTTCATGAACACATCATCAGCTACTGCATAAAAAGTTTGGGTAAGCTCTTTTATCAACACCTTCTCTGCTTCATTAATATTATCGAGATACGCAAAATTGCCATTCCCTTTTTTGGCAAGCGTGGCCAGTTTCGATTCCTTGAAATTACCCATACCCACCCCCAGGCAGGTAAGATAAATGCCGCCCTGCCTTTCTTTTGTTATCAGGTCTTCCATGGCTTTTTCGGACGTTTCCCCGCGGTTAAAATCCGCATCCGTGGCCAGTATCACCCGGTTACTGCTGCCTTCTTTATAGGTATTTCTGGCAAGGGCGTAGGCAGTCATAATGGCTGCTTCGCCGGGTGTATCACCACTGGCTTCCAGTTCTTCGATCACTTTTAATATCTTGTCTTTTTCTGCACCCCCTGTCGGTTGCAACGGAATGCTTACAGACGATCCATAGCTAACTATTGCCATGGTATCCATCGGCCGCAGGTTTTTCACAAACATTTGAAAAGCTGCCTTTAATAAGGGCAGCCGGTTGGGCTGGTCCATACTGCCTGAAACATCAATCAGAAAAACAAAATTGCCCGGTGGCACTTTATCAAGGTCCAGTTTCTTTGCACTTACATTTAAAAAAAGTAATTGCTTCTCCGGATCCCACGGGCAGGAAGTAAGTTGAGATTCAAATCCTACAATATCGCCATTTTTAGGTTCATGATAATGCAGGTTAAAGTAGTTCACCATTTCTTCGGTACGTACCGCATCCGGAGGAACAGCGCTTTTCATGTTAATAAACCGCCGCACATTGCTGTAGGAAGCTTTATTTACATTGAGCGAAAAACCCGTATTGGGAAATTTATCTGCTTTTACATATTCATTTTCCACCAGCTGAAAATAGGTCTCATTATCGATGAACCATTTTACCTTGCAGGTGTGCTCCAGGTTCTTGGTTACCGAAATAAGCCTGGGCCGGTTACTGTTCACATTCGATGGCAGTATCTTTAATATTATGTTCTGCCATTGTTCGGAATTAACTTTTACCGATTTCGGCTCATAGCCTTCCAGGCTGATGCTCAGGGAATCCATCAGCACATTGGTGGTTATTCCAAATCCACCGGTATTACCAGAAAAATAGACACGGCTGCTTGAATGGAGCAATATCTTAACATTAGGAAGTGGCTGGTTTTTCTCATCTCTTACCTCGCCACGCAGATAATATTGCGACCTGGCTGTAAAAACCATTAAAATAAGAGGGATATAGAGAAAACATGTTTTCAATTGCAAGCCGGTTGAAACAAGAGTATATTACAAATACCTAGATGTTCATGTAAAGCATTGCGCTGCCCCTGCTAATCCTCCACCAACTGATAAATTTCTTTAAGGTTCCTGCCCAATCCGTCATAATCAAGTCCAAATCCCAGTAGAAATTTATTGGGTACACTAAACCCAAGGTAATCAATTTTTAGCGGATGTACCAATGCTTCCGGTTTATGAAGCAAAGCTGCTATTTTTAAACTGGCAGGCTGTTGATTTTCCAGTTGTGGCAGGAATTCATGAAGGGTTTTACCGGTATCCACTATATCTTCAATAATTACCACATGTCTGTCTGTTAATGGTATATCGAGGCCAATAGAAGTTATTACATTACCCGTTGATTTTGTTCCTTTATAAGAAGCCAGTTTGATAAAACAGATCTCGGCGTCTATCGTAAGTTCTTTGAACAGGTCGGAAGCAAACATGAACGAGCCGTTCAGGATCGCTATGAACAATGGTTTTTTGCCTGCATATTCCTCATTGATCTGTTTTGCCAGCTTTTCTATCTGCTCCTGTATTTGCTGCGCCTTGATATAGGGTTGAAATTTCTTATCTAATACCTGGATGATCATGCTTGGTTTATTTATTTTGAAACAATTATTTCCTGACCGATCTTCAAATTATCCGATTCCAGTTTATTCCATTCCTTCAGCTGCTGAACGGTTACATTGTAAGTGCGTGCAATAGAATACAATCCTTCTTTCGGACCAACAATATGTACGTTTGGTTTTCCCATATCGTTCCTTTTTTCAGCAGCCTGCAGGCCGGGCCGCAAAAATAATTTTGTACCGGCTCCCGGCCTGGTACCTGCATTCACATTGTTGTATTCACAAAGGCTTTTTAACTGCACCCCTGTGATCTGCGACACATCGTTTACTGTTTCGCCAGGCTGCACTGTATAAAATTCCTCTTCGCCTGTCTTTGATTTTTTTGCAAGGTAAATATATTGGTCTTTGTTCAATATGCCATCTTCGGTCATATCGTTAAACTCCATCAGTTTGCTTAGGCTGATATTGTTCTTTTCGGCTACAGCCAGTAATGATGTCCCTTTTTTTACAAAAACACATTTGGTATTGTTGATGCTGATGATCTTCCCGGGGTCGGGCGATAAAACTGTTGCAGGGGCCGGCGGTAACTCCCGGCTTTCGCTTATAACAGGCTGGGCAGTTTCTTTATTTTCAATTGCTGCGGCAAGTCCAGTTTCCGGAAGTTTGTTCAACACCAGCAAACTGTACTGTTGCAGGTTATTTTGTTCTATATACTTTATCAGCAATTCCGGGTACCGGGGGTTGGTGGCATAGCCCGCTTTTTTTAGCCCTCTTGCCCAGCCGGCATAATCTGTGGGATCCAGCTTGAAAAGCGAAGCATACCGCTGGTTAGACTTCAGAAAATCGCTGTGGTCTCGGTAACTGTCAGCTGCATTGTTGTATGCCCTGAAACATTCTCCATTGGCATCGTCATCATGGGTAACACTTTCACCGGTCCAGTTACTTTTGCATTTTATACCGAAATGATTGTTCGATTTTTTCACCAGTTCGCTGTTGCCGTTTTCAGATTCAAGTATCCCCTGCGCCAGGGTTATGGAAGCAGGAATACCTGAACGGCGCATCTCATTCATGGCAATTTCCTTGAATTGTTCAACATACTCTTCAATAGTAATTCTTTGTGCCAGGGCAGACAAAGAGAATAAAGAAAATAATATGGTGATTGCTGTTTTTAGCATATTTATTTTTTTTGAACCAGGAAAAGCCCGTCTCTGATCGTCAGCATGGCTCTTTCTATCCTGTCGTCTTTTTTCAGATGTTCATTAAAGGCCTGTATAGCTTTTGCATTCTTTCCCTTTATATTTTCTTCAAGTACTTCGCCATGAAAAAACACATTATCAGCCAGTATCCAGCCGCCACTTCTTACTGCCGGCAAAGTTAATTCGTAATAATTAATATAATTTACTTTATCAGCATCAATAAAAACTAGATCCCAGGTTTCCTGCAGCGTTGGAATGATCTGTAAGGCATCTCCTACAAGCAGGTCAATTTTATTTTCCATACCCGCTTTCGCAAAATATTTTGCCGCCGTAGCAGCATCTTCTTCCCTGAGTTCCAGCGTGGTCAATTTCCCATTTTCTCTTAATCCTTTGGCAAGGCACAAGGCACTGAAGCCGGTAAAAGTCCCGATCTCCAATATTGCCCCGGGCGCAATCATGCGACTGAATAATTCCAGCACCTTGCCTTGTACATGTCCGCTAAGCATATGTGCATGCGGATGATTGGTCATGGTATAATCTTCTATCTCCTGCAGCACTTCATCCAGCTCAGATGTGTAGCGTTTTGCATAGGCTTCTGCTGCAGGATATACAAGCTCCATGTTTACCGTTTTTTATAAATTACAAAATTTGATTGCTGCATGTAGATAAAATGCCATTCCTCATTTGATTATTTATGAAGAATGGCACTTACCAACTGCGTAAAGTTACGCCTAAGTATTTATTTTTTTTCTTCTTTTCCGGAAATTAACAGTAGTCCTGCAAAAGTAAACATCCCGTTTATAAGGATCAGCTCATTGCCTATTTTGTAACCATGGAATATGCTTTCCGAAATCGCATTTAACCCCAGCGAAACATGGAGTTTTGCTTCGTAAAAACCCGGATTGTTAAGCATATCAAGGCCCAGCAGTAATAGCGGGGCTACGATACAAACCGGCCATATTAATTTTTCTTTCAGCTTACGCCTGGTTAAAATTCCAAAAGAAAATAAACCGAGTAATGGCCCATACGTGATGCCGGCAAACTTTAGGATAAAATCAATAATAAGCTTGTCATTGATAGCTTTAAAAACGAGCACCATGATAAAAAACACAAGGGCAAATGTGAAATGAACTTTAAGCCGGGTCCTTTTCTTTTCCTGCTCGGTTCCTTCTTTTTTATTGATCCCTAAAATATCAATACAAAAGCAGGAAGTCAGTGAAGTGATAGCTCCGTCCACACTGGGAAACAAAGCAGATATCAAAGCGATGATAAAGAGTATCCCGGTGGCACCGCTAAATGCATTGCTCAATGCTATGGTTGGGAATAGATCGTCCGGGGGAACTGTGATATTATTAGTACTGGCATACAGGTAAAGTATCCCGCCAAGGAACAGGAATAAAAAATTCACTATCATCAGCACTCCGGTAAATGTCATGATATTCTTCTGCGAATCCCTGATGGTTCTTACACTTATATTTTTCTGCATCATCTCCTGGTCGAGCCCGGTCATCGCAATAGCGATGAACATACCTCCCAAAATATGCTTGAGTGCAAATGCCCCGGACTTATAATCCCAGTTAAAAATATGGTTGTATCCTTTTTCGCTCATCATCTGCCAGGCGCCCCCGAAATCGGTACCCAGTGCCTTTATGATCACAATAACAAAAACCACCAGACCTACCAGCATTCCGGTTGTTTGAAGGGTGTCGGTATATACAATGGTTTTTACACCTCCTTCAAAAGTATAAAGCAGTATCAATAATAAAATGATCAGCGCAGTTATTTCGAATGGTATCCCGAATTTATTAAAGATGAAAATTTGCAATACGCTGATCACCAAATACAATCTTGCCGTTGCACCAAATACTCTTGATACAATAAAGAAGAAAGCCCCCACTTTATGGGCACTTATCCCAAATCTTTTTTCCAGATAAGTATAAATGCTGGTAAGATTCATTTTATAATACAGGGGTATCAAAACAAATGCTATTACAGCATATCCGAATAAATAACCAATTACGATCTGGAAATACTCGAAGCCCCCGGGTAAGCCCGTGGCTTTGTTAACGGCGCCTACCAATCCGGGCACACTCACAAACGTAACCCCGCTGAGGCTTGTACCAATCATCCCAAATGCCACCAGCATCCAGTTACTGTTCCGGTTACCTATGAAAAAGGATTCGTTATTACTGCCACGGGAAGTGAAATACGCCACCGTAAGTAATAACACAAAATACCCGATAACAAACGAGAACAAAATAATTGGGGACATATCAGTAGTTTATGTAAAAATAATCTTGAAAATAGAGAAAATATCGTGTCTTTGCCAATAATAAAGTATAAAGTTTTATGAAGATAAACTCACTGGCAGTTTTTTGTGGCAGCAAATGTGGTAATAATCCTTTGTATGAAGAACAGGCAAAAGCCCTTGGTCATGCAATGGCTTCAAAAAAGATCACACTGATATATGGTGGTGGCAATAAAGGTATCATGGGTGCGGTATCCAACGCGGTGCTTGAAAAGGACGGGAAAGTAGTGGGCATCATTCCGGAGCTTCTTAAAGAAAGGGAACATCATCACAAAGGTATTACCGAGCTCATCATCGTAGATGATATGCACACCCGCAAAAAGATATTGTACGAAAAATGTGATGCCGCCATCATCTTGCCGGGCGGCTTTGGCACTATGGATGAATTGTTTGAAATGCTTACCTGGAACCAGTTGAGCATTCACGATAAAAAAATATTCATACTGAACACAGCAGGATTCTATGATCATCTGTTGTCCTTTGCACAGAAGATGCAAAACGAAGGTTTCCTTTATGATAAGATTGAAGATAAACTCATCATACTCAACCAGGCCGATGAAATTTTAAAATACCTCTGAAAACATTACCAGCGGTTTTTCTTACCCTGGAATAAAGGGACCTGGATACCTGCTTTGAAAATAGGTGTAATAACTGCCTTGCCGCTTTCTGAAATTCCCACATAAGGCGAATTCACATTTCCGGAAAAATCTGCCATCAGGGAAATGTAATAATAAAAATCGCCGGTGCCCTGTCTCCCATTCGCATAACCAATTCCCAGTAACAGGCTGGAGGCATCGTATTTCTCTTTTAAGGTGGGCTGATTAGGTATGATCGTTTTATTGGTGGTAAAATTATATTCAGCCTGTACATTCACAAACAAGAATTTCAACGGATAGAACCTGGCAAAAACACCCGGTCCTATAACATTCTGGCGTGTCTTCTGATCGCTTACATAATAACTGTTTGTATAATAATCATAATAAACAGCACGGGAAGATGCGTAATTGTAATTAAAAACCATTCCTGCATCAAGCCATTTGGTAATGCTGTAACCCAGCACCGGGCTTGCCCCTAAAAGCGTGGAGTAGCTTCCCACGGAAACAATGGCGCCTCCTCCCGTAAAAAGATTTTCTTTTTTAAATCTACCTTTTTTCTCATTTTTTTCCTTTTCTTCTTCCTGGGCACGGGATGAAAGAAAGCAAGTGGCCAGGGTCAGAACAATTACCAGTTTTTTCATGTATACTTTTTTATTTTTTAAGACTATCGATACAGCCGGTTAGTTTAACCTCAGGCCATGTCAAAAATTTTACCACTGTTCAGAATATTATTAGGGTCAAACACTTTTTTTATTCCTTTCATCAATTCAAAACCTGCTTTATCAAACATAATATTCATATAAGGCTTTTGTATCAACCCGATGCCATGCTCACCACTGATGGTACCTCCCAGTGATTTTACCAGCTTAAATAAAGCCTGCAATGCCGGTATAACATCAGGGTTATTCAGGCTATAGATGCTTCCCTGTTTTTTTATGCGTATATGCAGGTTACCATCTCCGGCATGACCATAACAAACCACATCAAAGTTGTACTCCTTACCCAATGCTTTCACACCTTTGATCAATGCAGGCAGTTCTGCCCTGGGCACTACCGTATCTTCCTCGATGGTATAGCCGTTAATTTTCACAGCTTCTGCCACCCTTCTCCGCAGCTTCCAGAGTTCTGCTTTTTGCTGTGCATCATCCGCAAAAAAAGCATCCCCGCAATCGTACTGCAACAGCAATTCTGCTATGGCTTCCATTTCTGCCATGAGCGTTTCAAGGTGGTTACCATCCACTTCAATGATCAGGTGCGCTTCCATTTCGTCTGTAACCGGCACCACAGTGCTGTCAACGAATTGGCTAACGATCTTCAGCGCATTTATCTCTACCAGTTCCATTGCACTGGGGGTGTAGCCTGCCCTGAAGATAGCGCTCACAGCCTCACCTGCTTTTTCCACATCATTAAACGGCACCAGCATCAGCAGGTCGTATTTGGGATGAGGCAGCAGTTTCAGTACAATTTTTGTAACGATGGCCAAAGTTCCCTCACTTCCCACAATCAATTGTGTTAAATTATAGCCGGTGGAATTTTTTAACACATTGGCTCCCGTCCACATGATTTCCCCCGTAGGCAAAACAATTTGCAGGTTCAGCACATAATCCTTCACCACGCCATATTTTACAGCTTTGGGGCCTCCACTGTTCTCGGAAATATTACCCCCAATAAAGCAACTGCCCCTGCTGCTTGGATCCGGCGGATAGAACAATCCTTTCTCTTTTACCGCATTCTGAAGCACTTCCGTAATAACCCCTGGCTCGGTGGTTACCTGCAGGTTCCGCTCATCAATATCAATAATGGAATTCATTCTTTCCATGGAAAGTAGAACACCTCCCAAATGTGGTAACGCTCCGCCGCTTAATCCTGTACCTGCTCCCCTTGGTGTAACAGGGATTTTATTCTGATGGCAGATAGTCATTATCTGGCTGATCTCTTCTGCAGTTCGTGGTTTTATTACCACATCAGGAAGAAAATGAAGATTTTCAGTTTCATCATGAGCGTAGTTATTCAAACTTTCCTCATCTACCAATACATAAGCATCACCGGTAATCTTTTTAAAGGATCCAATATGTTGCAATACGTTATTGTTTGTAGCAGCAGTTGTTTGCATGTAATTGTTATTTATGCAAAAATCGTATAAAAGAGCCAGTTGATAAAATCAGCCTGATCCCTGTCATGATCCAGAAAAATTGTTAAAATTTCCAAATAGGTTGTAAATAATGCCAGGGAAATATACATTTGCTACGAATACATTCGTATTTATTTTTAAACCAATAAAAGTATAGCCATGAAACAATTTATTGTAAAACACAAAAAGGCCATTACCAGTACACTGGCCATTGTATTGATGGGAGGAATAACCTTATCCTTCCAGGACACGCCATTTGCAAATGATAAATTTTCCGGAAGGGAAGCTTCTACATTTGAAACCGGCTGCAATGATACCCTGCCTGAAAAGGAAGGTATTAAAATGAAGGATTTCGACAAATTACAGGCCGAACTGGACAGGGCCCTTGACAAGGTAACTGTTGAATTAAAGAACCTGGATTTGAGTACAATTCAAAAGGAGGCAGCAACCCGGGCTTTAGAGGAAATTAATTTGGACAATGTTCTGAAAAACGTTGAGTTATCATTAAAGAATATTGACCCGGAAAAGATGATGACCTCCATTAGCAGCTCTTTGAAAAACAGCAGCCTTCACTTCAATAGTCCGGAAATAGAAAAAGCAATGGCCGAGGCTTCCAAAGAGATAGAAAATGCCAAACTGGAATTAAAAGATTCCGACAAGGAGAAAATTAAAAAAGAACTGCTCAGTGCAAAAGAAGAACTTGAAAAAAGTAAAACAGAGATCGGTAAGATTGACATCAGTAAAATTATGGCCGAAGCAAGAACCGGCATTGATAAAGCTAAAGAAGAATTAAAGCTTACCAGGGAAATGTTCACCGAAATGGAGAAAGATGGACTGGTAGATGCAAAGGCTGGTTTTACCATAGAGTATAAAGACAAAGCCCTTTACATCAATGGTAAGAAACAGGATGAAAAGACCACGGATAAATACCGAAAGTACTTCACCCATGACCACTTTAAGATAACGATCAATAAAGAATAAGATAATATGCCGGAAAATAAAAAGCATCTGTCAAATGGCAGATGCTTTTTTATAATGAGTCTCTTATCTTTTAGAATTTAGGACAAAGGGAAGCCCTGTCAACATTCTCAGGATAGAATCCCTTTTTGATTATGCTGAATTCGCTGGCGCCCCGGTATCCATTATACTTATTGAGGCCCGACAGTGTAACATCGTAGCTGAAAGTGAATTGTATTTTAGCAACCTCCAAACCAACCATTGGTACAATAGCATCGCCCAACCGATAATAAACCCCTGCAAGCAGCTGTTGTTCACCATACTGGCCCAGGTTATAATTGGCATTGATGCCAAAAACAAGATCGGTTGCTTTTGCCTGTGTTGAGAAATAGGCATTGGGGTTGATGATGATCCTGTCGTTCATTTTTAAAATAGCATTTACAAAACCCGTGTGCCGCATCGGAATACGTCCATAAACAGAATTATCACCAAAGAAGGTTTCTTTAGGCCTGTTTACATGCTGTATGGAATAACCTGCATTGATGTAAACATTCTCATCGGGGAAATAGGCATAATTCATTCCGGCATGCACGTCCAGGTAACTAACATAGTTGTTGGTAAAAGCGACACTGGTGGGAATGTTACTATCAAAGAATTTGCCATCGAACTGGTCGGGAAATTTTAGTTTGGATTCGTTGATATGTTTGTTTGCCCATCCGATATTAAACCCCGCAGATAATAAACTGCTTAAGCCCAGCATTTGATGATAGGCCAGTGAACCGTAAACTTTGGTGCTTGTGAGGCTTCCGGTTCCTGCCTGGTCATTGAGGATCATACCGCCTAAACCAAGCCACCCATTTTCCAGCCTGTCCCTCATTACCTGTGCATCTCCGAATGCACTAACCGTTTTATAGGGCACTGCCATGATGGAACTCCATTGATTCCTGTAACTGGCTCCCAGCCTGAAATCCGCATCAGGAATAAAGCCGGTATTAGCCGGGTTGGTAACCAATGGCGTATTGAAGAATTGCGAAAAATGCAGGTCCTGGGCACGCACTGCCGCACTAAAACAAAAGCTGCAGGTCACCAGCATCAGTATGTTTATTCTTTTTATCATCAGCTCTTTAATCATTGATAAGATACATTAATAAACCGCAAAAATCTTTACATCCGGATGCCTTACGTTTCAAAAGGATCTGTACTTTCTATCTCAGCAAACTGATATCCCCTGTTTTTCTTAGCTTTTGTCCATCTGTGAAGATCACATCTAACGTATAGGTATATACATCCATGGGCTGCAATACTCCTTTGAACATACCATTCCATCCTTCATTCCTGTCGGATGTTGAAAATACCACCTGTCCCCAGCGGTTATAAATTTTCCAGTTCATGGTTCCGATACCAAAGCCTTTCACCTTAATCACCGCATTTTCCCCAAAACGTCCGGGAGTGAATGCATTAGGTACGTCCAGCAGCGGCACTATGAGTATGGGCACACTTTGAGTAATGCTATCAACACAGTTGGCAACGTTGTATGCGTACAAGGTGGCCTGGAAACTGCCGGTTGTATTGTACTGGTGTGTGGGATTTACATCGGTAGAACTTTCGCCATCACCGAATTTCCATAAATACCTGTTTGCACCCGATGATAAATTTGTAAACCTGGTCAATGCGTTCACCTGCGGTGGATTGGGTGTCCAGCTGAAATTGGCCGTTGGTATAGGAAACACCGTAATGGTGAAATAAGCCGAGGTATCCCGTTTATTACAACTGCTGGTATCTATAGCTATCAGCCTTACATTGAAAGTACCCGTGGAATTATATGTGTATGTAGGTTCAAAATCTGTTGATGTATTTCCATCACCGAATTCCCAGATCCAGTCTGTGCCGCCCAGCGACAGGTTTTTAAAGGTGGTGGTAAACGGAACACAACCCCTTGCAGGAACAGAGAAGGCAGCTTTTACATTGGGACTTATCCGCAGGGTTTTTATAGCAGTATCAGGCGAATTACAGAATGTAGTATCATCTACAATAAGTGTGACAACATAAGTACCTGTTGATGCATAGGTATGATTGACTGGCGCAAAGCCGGTCCTTAGCTTTGGTGAGTTATCTCCAAAATCCCATAAAAATGTTTGGTTGGTATAATTAGGCGCTGTTGCCACTGACTGATTGACGAACTGGAATTGTGAACTATTACAGCCCCCAACTTTAAAGAATGAAAAATCAGCATTGATATTATTGTTGCCAACCTTTACAGTTACATAAGCAGTGTCGGCTATATTACAGGTTGCGGAATCGATCGAAATAAGCATCAGGCGATAACTGCCCTGCTGGTTGTAGGTATGGGATACCGTATTATTCGGAGCATAGGTAGTGTCACGTAAAGTGGTGCTGAAAGGATCGTTATATATCCATATGTACATTTTACCTTTAGCCAGTGTATCGGTAAATTTTACAGTAAGCGGTACACAACCTATTGTATCAACAACTCCGGCAATGGTTGCCTTAACACTGGCGCCCACACCTGCAAAGTTCATTTCAATTTTTACAGCAGCTTCATTGCATTCATCTCCACCGGGTGTGTTATTAGTTCCCGACCAAACACCTGGTGTGGTGAAAATAGATCCTGCGCTGCCACAGGCACAAACAGCCTGGTAAATAATACCATTAGCGTCGAACCGGCTGGTACCGCCATCCACATGATCTCCGATATCGCCGCCATTGCCGCCAAAATGGGTTCCAAATAGCTGGCTTTTACCATCCTTCTCCAATACAAAAAAGTACAGGTCCTTACCATCTGCAGCAGGAATACCAGGCAGCGGGTTAACTTCCGGCAAACCTGCCGTACCGGCAGACGGATAAGATTGGTAAATGTTAATTCCTCCACCCCAGCCTGATACGTACACGTTTTGGCATCTATCGACCAGGAAAGCAATTGGTGAAAGATTGGGAACGGCCGAGTTAGTACCGAATTTTGTAGAATAAATATATTGTGACAGGTTTGAATCGAGTTTGCTAATAAACTGTTTGCCTCCGGGGTTATTGAAAATTGAAGGCTGTCCCGGAGCTATTTTTACCGTCCAGTCCCCGGTTGTGGTACCCATAATGTATGGATATCCAAATTTATCGAACTGTATCCCATATACCTGGTCATCGCCATCCGTACCCTGGTAGGTGGTTCTTATAATACCGGAACCATCATTCATAATCTCGGTTATGAAGCCATCTGTAACACCTCCTTTATTATTTGGTTGTATTACACCGGAAGTATTACCGGGCAGGTTTACACTGGTGGTTGCACCAGCCACATAAATTTTACCGGTAACGGGGTTTTGCGATATAACAAAACAGGCATCATCTCCGCTGCCGCCAAAGTAAGTACTGAATAAAACAGAAGAAAGATTAGAGGTAAGCTTCAGGATTACACCATCCTGTCTGCCACCACCAAAGCTTGCCTGGATGGGCGAGCCCGCTGTTCCCGGAAAGTCATTTGATTGCGTACAAGATGCCAGGAAAACATTTCCCGAAGCATCCAGTATGATCTCACTCCTTGCATCATCGCCATAATTTCTCCGGGTAGCATCTGCACCTAATGGAGCAATATATTTACCCCGTATGTTTACACCATCATTGGCAGATCCGCCAATTCTTACTGAACTGAGCAATGCAGTACCATTTGCGCTTAGCTTTGATATCACAATATCGTAGCCTCCGCCACTGCCCACCAGTGTTCCGGGGTAGTTGGTTGAACTGGATCGACCGGCTACATACAAATTACCCTGTGGATCGCATATCATGCTATGTGGCTGTTCATTCCTGGAACCACCCAGGTAAGTTGCAAAAAGCCTGTTGACCCCGTTGGGTGAAAATTTGATGATCGCAATATCATAACCTCCATTGGCATCTTCGTTAATGCCGCCGCCATAGGTTGTTTGATAAGCCCCCGGAGAAACAGGATAACCGGTATTAAAGGCAATACCGCCTGCATAGAGACTTCCATCCGGACCAGGAGTTGCTGTGTATCCCCAATTATCAGCTGTACTTCCGGTATAGCTCGAAAAGATCAGGGTTGGGTCAATCACCAATGTTTCATTTGGATCGTAGTTTGTTACTTTAAACCTTACAATATTATCTTTTACAACGTATTTGCAGTTTACAGTTTTTCTTGATCCTGCAGCAGCCTGGTAACTGTAAGGATACAATTCTTTTATGGCGCCAACTGAGGTACTGATGATCAGCTCTTTGTTCTCAACATCAAGTTTATTAACACCATCATATTGCATAGCTATACGGTTCACATCTCCACCCGGATGAACGATGATATCGTATTTCATTTTACCGCCGTCGCTGTAATAGCGCACATCTACATTGGGATAAATATTTTTATAATTTACTGCCTGGGCAATTTGGCACCCGGATGCCCACCTAGATTGATCATTGCCCACATAATAATTATTCTGGTAGGTTTGAATCTTGTCTGCATTGTTTTGCACAAAGGAACTGCCCCCCAAAAATTTAACCTTATAGGCATGTGAGTTTACCACAATAGGCTGGCCAATGGTTTCAGGGTTTACTCTGTGCCCGTGCATTTGCTGGGATAATTTTCTGAGATCATCCACATTGTGCAGTGCAACAGTGAATCCCTGGTTTTCCAGGAAGAAAACACCGCTTCCAAAATCAGCCTTGTACTGCACTTTGCTGTCCCACTGGCCTTTATTTTGAATGAAATCTACCTGTGCATGAACCTGCTTTGCAAAAAGAATTGCTGAACAAAGAATGAAAAAAGATGGTATTATTTTCCGCAAGAGGATCAAGATTTGGTTTTTTACAATTTACGAAATATCAGGCATAAAATTAACTGTTATCTGAATTAGACAGGGACTGTACAAGTTAGAATAACTGTTATAAATTGTTAAACTTATGCTATCAAATTAAAGGCCGCTGACATTTCCATTTACGATATTTTACTCCAGGCCGTTTTACCCTTTTGCTGTTGCAGATAAGTCTTAACGGGCAGGTTTTCAGCTGCAGCCAGATCCGGGTCAGATTCTAAAATAGTTTCAGCAGCATTTCGTGCAGCTTCCAGTATCACCCTGTCTCGGACTATGTTTGCTATCTTAAAGTTTAATAATCCGCTTTGCCTGGTTCCCTCAATATCCCCCGGCCCCCTTAACTCAAGGTCTTTCTCTGCAATCTTAAAACCATCATTGGTGGCCACCATTATTTTTAATCGTTCCCTGGCATCATTTGATACTTTCGGCCCTGTTAATAATATGCAAAAACTCTTGTCTGCCCCTCTTCCCACCCTGCCCCGTAACTGGTGCAGCTGCGACAACCCGAATTTTTCTGCACTCTCAATAACCATTACACTCGCATTGGGAACATTCACGCCAACTTCAATAACCGTAGTACTTACCATGATCTGGGTATCTGCCTTCACAAAGCGCTGCATATTAGTTTCCTTTTGTTCGGCAGGCTGCTTTCCGTGTACCATGCTTATCCAGTATTTCGGTTCCGGGAAAAAAGATTTTACCTCTTCGAAGCCTTTCATCAGGTTCTCATAATCCACTTTGCTGCTTTCCTCTATCAAAGGATACACAATGTATGCCTGCCTTCCTTTGGCAATCTCCTCTTTCACAAAATCCATTACAGCCGGCCTTGCACTTTCCGAACGGTGCAGTGTATTAATGGGTTGCCTTCCGGGCGGCAATTCATCTATCATGCTATAATCAAGATCCCCGTAAGCAGTCAGTGCAAGGGTTCTCGGTATCGGGGTGGCGGTCATCACCAGTACATGCGGAGGAATGGTATTTTTTTTCCACAACTGCGCCCTTTGCGCCACACCAAATTTGTGTTGCTCATCAATAACCGCAAAACCCAGGTTCTTAAAAACCACATTGTCTTCGATCACGGCATGGGTTCCAATTAAAATATGCAAAGAACCATCTTCACAAAGCCGGAGCACTTCCCTGCGCTGCTTACCTTTAGATGAGCCGGTTAGGAGTTTTACACAAACCGGCATATCTTTTACCAAACCGGCAATGCTGTTGTAGTGCTGCTGAGCCAAAATTTCGGTAGGTGCCATCAATACCGATTGAAAACCATTATCTGCGGCCAGCAACATCATCATCAGTGCAACGATCGTTTTACCGCTTCCAACGTCCCCCTGTAAGAGCCTGTTCATTTGTTTGCCGCTGCCTGTATCCCTTCGTATATCCTTTAACACTCTTTTTTGTGCATTGGTTAATTCAAAAGGCAAATATTTTTTGAAAAAATTGTTAAATAGATCCCCCACCTGGCTAAAGATTTGCCCTTTACTAAAACGGTGCCGCGTAGTTTTAACCAGCCCCAGCCTCAGCTGGGCAAAAAACAACTCTTCAAATTTCAAGCGGCGTACAGCATGCTGGTAGTGCTTCTCCGAGACAGGAAAATGGATTTGCCTGCAGGCATTGTACCGGCTGATGAATTTGTATTGTGTTATGATTGATTGGGGAAGATTTTCGGGCAGGTCTTTTTCGCTTAACAGCTGAAGCAATGAATAGGTAAGTTTTCCGATGGCCCTTCCATTCAGGCCTTTTGTTTTTAATTTTTCAGTGGAAGGATAAACCGGCTCCAGGAAGTCCTTCCCATCAGTTTTTTGCCCGGTATAACCCTCAATTTCAGGATGTGCGATCTGTGGCTTCGACATAAAGAATGCCAGTTTGCCAAAAACCAGGTATTGCTGCCCTGTTTCAAGCGCCTTTTGTATCCAGCTGATCCCCTGGAACCAAACCAGCTCTATCTCGCCCGTCTCATCAGCGAGTTGTGCCACCAGCCTCTTGCCCCTTCCCTCACCCATCACCTGCAGGCGGGTTATTTTTCCTGCCACCTGGGCATATTCATTGCGGGGCGATAAACTGCCTATCTTATCCAGCCTGGTCTTATCCACATGCCTGAAAGGATAAAATTCCAGCAGGTCTTTAAAAGTATGGATACCCAGTTCCTTTCTTAAAAGATCTCCTTTAAACGTGGTTACGCCATGCAAATATTCAATAGGGCTGTTTAATATGTGGGATGGAGCGCTGATAGAAAATTGTTTTCACAAATATACAGCAGGGATGCAGGTATTTATTTGTCCTGCAGCTAAAACAAACCATCTGAACCAACAAAACCGGTTGAACTACCGCTCCCTGTTTTTTTGAAAGCGCCCAGGCTTCTTAGATTTTCGGTTGCCTCCCGGCTTACCTGCGGCTGTGGTATTGTAAGCGGGTGTTTCTCCCAGTTCTTGCGGCACAATGGCCTTGGGTACCGGCTTGCCCAGTAATCTTTCAATACCCTGGAATTTACGCTGTTCCTTCACGGTTACAAAAGTATAAGCCGTTCCTTCAGCTGCAGCCCTGGCCGTGCGGCCAATGCGGTGTACATAGTCTTCACCATCGTGGGGTACATCATAATTAATGACCAGGTCAATATCATCGATATCAATACCCCGGCTTAAAATATCAGTGGCGATCAAAATAGGCAACCTGCCACTTTTGAACTGCATCAGTACTTCTTCCCTTTTCGACTGCTCAAGGTCACTGTGGATCTCGTCTGCCGCAAACTTTGCACGTTTCAAATCACGGGTAAGATTTTTAACGGCGATCTTGCTGCTGCAAAAAATAAGCACCATCTTAAAATCCTTTTTTTGAAGCAGGTGTTTTACCAGGGGTATCTTTTGGGTATCGTAAACGATGAAAGCAGACTGGTCTATCTTTTCGTTGGGTTTACTAATGGAAATATTCACTTCCTCCGGCTGGTGCAATATCTTCCGGGCCATTTCCCTTATTTTATGCGGCATAGTGGCTGAAAATAAAAGGTTCTGCCTTTTTTTCGGAAGATTATCGATGATAAACATGATGTCATCATAAAAGCCCATATCCAGCATTCGGTCTGCCTCATCCAATACCAGGTATTTAAGTCCCGACAATTTTACATAACCCATTTTTATATGCGCCATCATTTTGCCGGGAGTGCATATCACCACATCGGCACCATGACTGAGGGCCTTTTTCTCCTGCACAAAAGCATTACCATCTCCTCCTCCGTATACTGCAATTGAACTAACCGAGGTAAAATAGGACAACCCTTCCATGTGCTGGGATATTTGAATAGCCAGTTCCCGTGTGGGTACTATCACCAGCGCATTGTTGGTATGGTCTTCGTGCGGATCGGTAATGATCTTGTTTATAAGCGGCAACAAAAATGCTGCTGTTTTTCCTGTACCGGTTTGGGCAGAAGCTATTATATCTTTCCCGGCCATGATCAGGGGAATTACCTGTTCCTGCACAGGAGTGGCATTTTCATAGCCCGAAAATTCAATTCCTTCCATCAGCCTTTCGTCAAATCCAAATTCTGTAAACTTCAATTTCTATTATTTAAGCTGTGAAGATAGGTTATTAACCGAATTTGGGCGAATTGAAGGAATTATTCAATACGTTACCCGATTCGTTAATTAGTGTATCTCGATTTAATTAGTGAAATTTGTACTTATGATAAGAGTAGGAGAATTCAACAAACTAAAAGTAGCACGTGAGGTTGACTTTGGCGTTTATTTAGATGATGGCGGCGAAGGCATATTGCTGCCAACCCGTTTTGTACCCAAGGGCATCACTGTAGGGAACGAGGTGGAAGTATTTGTGTACCATGATGGTGAAGAAAGACTGATAGCCACCACTCAAAAACCAAAAGGTATTTTGGGCGATATTGTAAAGCTGCGCTGTATCAGCATAACAAACCAGGGTGCATTTTTAGATAACGGGTTGATGAAGGACCTGTTTGTACCTAAATCAAAACAGCTTCAGGGCATGATGCCTAACGGCGAATACCTCGTAAAAATTTACCTGGACGAACAAACAGGCAGGCTCGCCGCCACCGAAAAGCTGGAATCTTTTTTAAGTAATGAAAACCTGACAGTAAAGGAACTTGAAGTAGTTGACCTTGTAGTTTACCGCCGAACCGATATTGGTTATGTTTGCATCATCAATAACAAACACACCGGTGTATTGCACCACAACGAGATCTTTCGCAACATTACAAGCGGTGACCGGTTTACTGGTTTTATAAAGAAGATCTATCCCGAAGATAAGACAGGTAACCTGCGCTACCGCATTGACGTATCTGCCGGTAAACCAGGTTATACCCGTGTGGAGGATGAGACCGATAAAATACTGCGGTTATTAAAAGAACACAACGGCTTTTTGCCCTACCATGATAAAAGTAACCCGGATGATATCTATGACTTTTTTGGTATGAGTAAGAAGACCTTTAAGATGACAACAGGCAATCTTTATAAACAAAGAAAGATCAGTTTTGAGAAAGATGGGATCAGGCTTCATAGCTAAACAACACGTTGCCAAAACCAACATGGGCCATATACGTTAAAGCAATTTAAAATTGCTTGATTGGCACAATAAATGCAGCCCAACCATAGTTTGTATATATAGGTATGCGCCAACAGCATACTACTACCCTTTATTTAATTAAAGTACCACCTTATGGAAACGAATCATTCAAAATTAAATCTTAAAGCAGTGATTCAGCAGGTGAATCACAATGCTACATCCTGGATTGGCCATAGCTTCGGAGACACAAAAAATCACATCAGCGGGCAAACATTTACCTGCCCTGCTACAGGCCAACTGGATAGTATCCAGGTATTTTCAGAATGCGTCACAATAAATGGACCTGTAAATTTAACTGTGCATTCTTTTGACGCTGTAACCAAAAACTGGGGACCAGCATTAGAAACATCTTCGGTTCAGTTTGATACAACTTATACTGGGAAATGGGTATCCTTTCCATTACATGGCCTGCTGCTTAATGCAGGAAAAGTATATGGCTTTAGAATGAAAAGCGAAGCAGGATTAATTGGTGTTGGCGAGGCCGCCGGCAGTTTTGATCAGCCAACAAATATTGGCGGGCAGGAATGGTCGGCAGACTCAGATAATCAGCAGGGTAATTATTACAGTTACCTAACCCTGGCATTTAAAGTAGCGCTCAGAGCCTAACAACTACTTCCCGATACAAAATTTACTGAAAATATAATCCAGCACATTTTCATTGGTGATATCGCCGGTTATTTCTGAGATATAATGCAGGCAGCGGCGGATAT
The DNA here is from genome assembly GCA_044226725.1 of Ferruginibacter sp. GTDB lineage: Bacteria > Bacteroidota > Bacteroidia > Chitinophagales > Chitinophagaceae > Ferruginibacter. Next base: position 501,985 of record JBGAGM010000002.1, read on the forward strand.
CCAACCCCAGCAGATCGCCCGGAATATTGTTATCAAGACCTTTTTTTATTTCAGTAATGCAGGCATCCACCTGTTGCAATGCCTCATAGTGCCGGGCGTTGGTAATTACGGTGTTTTCGGTATTGATATTTCCCTTAACAACTTTGCTTACCAGTTTTTTGGTTAGCTGGTCGATATGCTGTTTATCCTTTGCAGAAATGTATAAAATTTCCTCATCGCTGAATTTCTCCAGTGCTTGCTCCACACCCATTACATCCGTTTTATTTCCAACTAAAATAAAATTCGTATTGGTTTGTGCAATTAATTCCCGGGCAATTGATATATCCGAAATTGTTTCTGTGTTCACATCGAAAAGATATAAGACCTCATCAGACTCTTTGATCTTCTGCCTGGTCTTTTCAATACCGATCAGTTCTATCACATCAGCGCTGTGCTCCCTGATACCTGCGGTATCTATCAGCCTGAACAGTACGCCTTCTATATTGACAACTTCTTCCACGGTATCCCGGGTAGTACCGGCAATTTCGCTTACAATTGCCCGGTTTTCGTTTAGCAGTGTATTCAGTAAGGTACTTTTGCCTGCATTGGGCTTTCCGATGATCGCCACGCTCACCCCATTCTTAATAACATTACCCAGTTTAAATGAATGCAGTAAAGCTCCTGTAACCGAACCGGCTTCCTCCAGTAACTGGTAAAACTTTTTCCTGTCGGCAAATTCCACGTCTTCCTGGCTAAAATCAAGTTCCAGTTCTATCAATGCTGAAAACTGTATCAGGTTTTCCCTGAGTTGCTTTAATACCGTGCTAAATCCTCCCCTCATATTGTTCAGTGCCGTTCTTTGCGATGCTGCTGTATTGGATGCTATCATATCAGCCACTGCTTCGGCTTGTGTAAGGTCAATCTTGCCATTCAAAAAAGCCCGCTGGGTAAATTCACCAGCTTTTGCCAGCCTGGCGCCTTTGCGTATACAGGCAGCTATTATCTGTTGCTGAACAAAAGAGCTGCCATGGCAACTGATCTCAACAACATCTTCTCCTGTATAGCTTTTAGGGTTTTTATAGAGGGAAACCACCACTTCATCGAGGACTGTTTCATCTTCTTTTAAATAACCCACATGAATGGTATGAGATTTTTGTTGCAGCAGGTCTTTGGAAGGAAATAACAGATTTATAATCTCCATTGCCCGGGGCCCGCTAAGCCTGATAACGCCTATTGCCCCCACTCCTGCAGGTGTAGCCAGGGCAACGATCGTATCATTCCAGTCTGAAATGGCATTTGACATTTGGCAAAGATAAGCCACTCTGTTTTCTAATACCAAATAGCGCTGTTCAGATATCAGTTACCATTTACCGCCAGCATATTTTTGTCTTCCTGGTTCAATTCATCCACATAATATTTTTTAACCTGGCAAATGGTAACTTCATCGGTTATGTCCACAAAGTTTTTAAAATTACTTTGCGGAGAAGCTTTAATTATCAGGATAAATTGATCCGAACTTCCCCTTACTTTTGCTACGGCTGCTTTTTTCTGCATAAGTACTTCGCGGATCTGCTCTGGCGCAAAATCAGTTTCCCTTACCACCGGATGATTTTCGGATGCTCCCTCATAATATTTTATGCGGTTGTCTTTGTCAAGCAAAACCGTTAGCACACAGGATTCGCAAATTGGGTCATTCGGGCTTGTTTTATCATATGGCATTACCAGGTCCATTGCTTTGGGTGTTGACATGGTAGTGGTAAATACAAAAAAAGTAATGAGCAAAAAACCCAGATCCACCATTGGTGTAAGATCAACCCGGGTGCTTTTTTTGTTGAAGCTTTTCTTTTTCCCTTTTTGTTTTTTGATTTCTATTTCTGCCATAACAGTAAGTTTTTATTAAGATGGCATCGCCGGGTATTTCCATACAGTTGTTCAAAAAAAATCCCTTCAAAAAATGAAGGGATAAAAATAATGTATCAAAATAAGGCAGCAGGTTATTCTTCCACCAAAAACACAACCGGCTGCCGGCGATAGGCATTCACATTTTTTCCATTATTAATTGCAGGTGTCCAGTTCTTTGTTTTTTTAATTACTCTCACTGCCTCTTCACACATTCCAAAGCCCGGGTCATTTTCGCATTTCACATCACTGAGACTGCCATCTTTGCTTACCACAAATTTTACAATCACGGTGTACCTTCCGGCAGTAGCGCCATTATCAACAGGCAGGCTTGCATTTAAGTTATTGCGCAGGTAGCTGATCCATGCATCTTGTCCGCCCGGAAAGGCAGCTTCTATTTGTACGGATGTAAAAATACTGTTTTCCTCATCAGGTCTTTTTATCTCAAGCACTTTGGTGTCTGTTTCTTCAACGGGAGCCTGTACAATTTGAACAGTATTGTCGCTTTTCACCGTTTTATCACTGATTGCAACATTATCATCAATTTCCCTGATTGCGTCATTAGGGTCAACTTGTTCGTCTCTCACCACAACTGGCGGAGTAAACTGAACCTGGTTTAGCTCCACTTTGGGTTTCTCAACCGGTGGTGGAGGTGGCGGAGGCGCCACAGCAGGCTTTTCTTCATGCAGGTTCTTCATGGTTGTTTCCACGGTAACGAACCGCCTGTTAGCTTCATTATCGTTAATGATGTTGGCCAGAACAGTTCCTCCCATGGCCAGTAATAAAGCAGCTCCTGTAAAAGCAAGGGCCCTGCCCAGTGTTTTTTTGTAGGCTTTTCTTAGCTGGTAGGCCCCGTATGCTTTATTCTTACCATCAAAAATAATGTCGAGTACATCCGCAGATAAAATTTTGTTTGTTTCCATAATAATTAGTTTTTAGCCAGGTTAAAAAATGAAGACATTCTTAACCCGGCCTGGTTTGATAAAATAATTTTAATTCAAACAAGATTTTTAAGTATCCGGATCCTTCTTAAAAAGCTTTTCATTAAGATTGCGTTCATCATTTTTTCCATAAACGGGCATAAAAAAATCCCCCGGTAAACCGGGGGATCTCCTGTGTATAGATTTTGTTTTTAGTTATCTTCCACCAGGAATGTAATAGGCTGGCGGCGATAAGCATTTACGTTTCTTCCGTTCTGAATGGCGGGAGTCCAGTTCTTTGTTTTCTTGATTACCCTGATTGCTTCTTCGCACATTCCAAAGCCGGGATCATTTTCGCAAGTAACATCACTAAGACTACCATCCTTACTTACCACAAACTTTACAATAACAGTATATTTACCACCACTTGCCCCGTTATCAACAGGGGTATTTGCGTTCAAGGTTTTCTGAAGATAGTTCCTCCAGGCTGCTTCGCCACCGGGGAAACCTGCTTCCACTTCCACCTTGGTAAATATCTTGTTTTCATCATCTTCCTTCTTTACTTCAACCACCTGTGTACCTTTTTCCTCAACGGGTGCCTGCACTACCTGTACTGTGTTCTCGCTTTTAACAGTTTGAACACTGATAGCCGCATCTTCCTTGATCTCTTCGATCTTCTCTTCGGGTTTCACTTCCTCATCTTTTACAATCTTAGGAGGAGTAAATTTTACCTGGTTGATCTCCGGAGGAGGTGGCGGAGTTGGAGGTGGTGGTGGCGGAGGAGGTGGCGGTGGTGGTGGTTCTTCCGCCTTAATTTCAGCCATCTGGGTCTCCAGCGTGTTGAATTTCTTTTTACCTGCATTGGCATCGATAAAATTGGCCAGTACTGTACCTGCCAGAATCAGCAGCAGTGCAGAGCCTGTAATTATCAGGGCCTTTGTAAGCGTCTTTTTGTAGGACTTTCTTAATTGATAAGCTCCATACTCTTTGTTCTTACCATCAAAGATGATGTCAAGAACATCGGCGCTTAAAATTTTGTTTGCTTCCATTATAAGCTCTTTTTAATTAGATTCAAAGTTGTTTCTGTTCCATACCACTACTGAATACCATTTGCCTGCTCAGTTGTTTTGATAAGCATTTTTTCAACATCAGTCATTTCAACTTCGGCATAGTGACCCGGAGGTACTGCAGAGATGGTCATCTCGTCCAGTATGTCGATAGCATTTTTGAAGGTTGATTTCTCATCAGACTTAATGATATACATCAGGTCATCAAGTGGTGTGGCATTCTTTTTTTCAAGGATCAGCTTTCTGATACCTGCAAAATTGGTGCTTTTAAAATCCTGGCTAATGGTTTCAGCCACCAATTGTCCGTAATAATAATACACCTGGTTGCCTTTTCCGAGCAAAATAGTCATGGCACCTGAATTCTTCACCTTCATTTCTGAGTTAGGATCATCTTTAGGTTCATTCATATTCATTGCCGTAGACTGGCTCATGGTTGTTGTAAATACAAAGAATGTAATTAACAGAAAACCAAGGTCAACCATGGGAGTAAGATCAACTCGGGTAGAAAGCTTTTTTGGTTTTTTGACGCCGGGGCCTTTCTTATGTCCGCCACCCGACGAGGTATCCATTTCTGCCATAGTAATTCTTTTTTTATTTTTTTACCTAATTATTTTTTTTCAACTTTTCCTGTTTTGTACAGCTCAGATCCAACCGGCACTGTTTCGCCTTCGGTAACTATCCTGAATTTAAAAAGCTCATTATCCTTCAGGGCCTGTTTCACATTTTTAAAAATGGGATACAGTGCGTCCCCGTCGCCTTTGATCAGGATCATTTCCTGCAGTTTGCGCTGGTCTTCGCCCCTGTAAGCATTGGTGATGCTTTTTACCCATAGGCTCAGTTCATTGTTTGTACTGTCTGTGGGTATCCCGTCCATCATATTAGCCGGGATTTCCTGCTCCATATCCAGGGCCGATTTCAGTTTATTTATCGGCATACCGATGTACTCTGCCTTTTTAAGCTTTGTAAGTTCGGGACCGGTAAGTTGCAATCCACGGGATGTATTGAAGTCGTCAATAATGGCACTCTTTTTTGTCTCATCGCCCAACATTAAAAACACTTTCCCTTCTTTGGTCATTGTTATTAATATTGATTTTTCCGGGGCAGCCGTGCTTGATACCGAAGTAGGCGTTTTAACACTAAGCACTTCCGGTGGCTTTTGTTTCGTTGCCAATATAAAGAAGGACAACAACAAGAAAGCTACGTCGCACATCGCCGTCATGTCAATAGTGGTGCTTTTTCTTGGTATTTTAACTTTTGGCATTTCTTGATTTTTTAATGATTTACTTTAATGATACAAATTCTGTCAATTTCCATACAATTACTTGTACAGTGAAGAGAAAGTTTGTGTTAAAGTAAAGCCTGATTCATCGATACCGTAAGTGATGCCATCAATTTTGGTTGTAAAGATGTTGTAGAATACGATAGCAAATGCAGAGGTACCGATACCCAGGGCTGTATTATAAAGAGCCTCAGAGATACCTACTGATAACTGCGCTGCAGCACCTGCTCCACCACTGTCGGCACCCAGGTTAGAGAACGCCCTGATCATACCTAATACGGTTCCCAACAGACCCAACAGGGTTGCGATAGATGCGATAGTTGAAAGGAATACCAGGTTCTTTTCCAGCATAGGCAATTCAAGAGAGGTGGCTTCTTCCACTTCTTTCTGAATAGACATCACTTTCTGATCTGTGGTCAGTTCAGAATTATTGATCATTTCTTTGTAACGGTGTAATCCTGCTTTCATTACATTACCAACAGAACCTTTCTGCTTATCGCACTCTGCCAATGCAGCATCTACGTTTTTGTTAGCCAGCTGATATTGCACTTTGCGGATAAAATCAGCATTGTTGCCAGTGCCACTTGCTTTAGAAATAGTCATAAACCTTTCAATAACAAAGGTAAGCATGGTTAAAAACGTACCGATCAGGATAGGTACGATAATACCTCCGAGATACATTTTGCTTAAACCTGATTTGGGGCCTTCATAAGTTGGCCAAAACCACCCTTTTTCCACAACTTTATCAAAATTTGAGGGATTACCCAATCCAAACCTCCAGATTAAATATCCTGCCACTAAACATAATACCGGGGCAATCAAAGAGATAATGTTGCTTGATTTTTTTGCCTGAACTGAAGTTGTTGGTTTTACAGTTGCTGTAGTCTCTGCCATAAGATTCTAGTTTTTAGTTTTGTAAAATTTTAATTAAAGTTTAATGATTGTTAAGGGACACTATGGGTTCTTGATTTTATGCATCAGCAATCTTATTATTTGCCCTGCTTTAAAAGCAAGAGGCACAAGTTAAATAATTAATTGAAAGTTACAACTTCCGAAAGTTTTATTTTATAAACTTTTTTTTACGATGCTAAAATGTGGTTATTACACAAAAAAAATCCGCAAACGGTTGAAATTTTAAAAAAATACTAAAGAACAAGGTATAAATATAGGAAACATTCAATACTTATTCATAGCGCAAAGCCACGATAGGATCAAGCCTTGAAGCCTTGTATGCCGGGTACAAACCTGCAGCCAAACCCACCAGCGAACAAACAAAAACACCAATTACAACCCAGCCCCATGGCACAACAAATCCTGTTTTTAAAAAGATAGAAGCGACATTGCCTACAAGGATACCTGAAATGATCCCTGCTGTTGCACCTAGTAAACTGATCAGTACAGACTCATACAAAAACTGCGAACGTATCTCTTTTTTAGTACCCCCCAGGGCCTTTATCAATCCTATTTCCTTTGTTCTTTCATTTACAGCCACCAGCATTATATTCATTAAACAAATGGCTGACCCAATAAGTGTTATCAGTGCTATTGCAAGCATGGCATATTGCAGGTATAAAGAAGCTGAAAGAAATGTTTGTGCAATACTGTCACTTTTGTCAATGTAAAAATTGATCTCATCCTTTACGTCCAGTTTTCTTATCGGCCTGAAAGTACCCTTTGCTTCACCAATAGCAGCATCCATCATTTTCTGATCGTATACCATTACCCCAATAGTAAATGAAGTGCTTTGAGACGCATACAGACGGCGGATATTATTGCAGGATGTTACAACAATCTTGCTTGTATTAAAGAATGCGCTTGAACTTTTATCTTCCAGCACGCCAATAACCCGGTATGGGATGTGGTCCACATTCACCACCTGGTCCACTGCCTTCTCCGGGTTTCCGGGGTACAATTTCTGTGCCGTACCACTTCCCAGTAAACAAATACTCCTGCCCGACTCTATTTCCGTTTCTGTAAAATTGCGCCCGTGGGCTATTGTGTACCCGTTGAGTTCAAGGTAATTTTCATCGCCGCCCAGGATCGTCACATCGGGATTTGTTTTCTTTCTTTCATTATTGCAAACAATATTACGTGGGCCCATCAGTGCCAGGCCAACTTTCGCAGGAAAATTGTAACGCTCCTTGAATTCCTTTGCCTCTTCATAGGTAATTACTTTGCCCATGTTACTCTTCTTTTCTCTCAGGGCCGATTTGCTGGTTTTCCCATTATCTCTTTGCCTGCCGCCGCCAATACGAATATTCCTGTCTTTGAATCTGATGCTGAAAGAGTTTGCACCCATGGTGGAAAAGCTGGTAGTAAGGCTTACACTGGCCGCTTTAATAGCAGTTACGATCATGATCAATGCAAAAATACCAAGTGCAATAATTGCCACAGTTAAGCCCGTGCGTAATTTATTGCCCGAAATATTCCGCCAGGATAAAGCAACTGTATCTTTAAAAGTCATGGGATGGCATTAATAAGCCTAAAGTTAATAACAGAAAGTGATTAACGGCTAAAACTTTTATAAACGGCATCCGGAATCTGCGTGATCAAACGTATAGCCAGCTTGTAAGGAAATCGGGGAATAATCCCAGCACAATGATGAGGGAAGCAGTTATCACAAGCAGCAGTTTAAATGCGGGTGAAACATCTTCTGTAAGTACAATATCATCGCTGCTTTCTTTGAAGAACATGGCTTGTATGATTCTGAAATAATAATAGGCACTTATCGCAGCACAAAGTACGGCAAAAATAACCAGCCATACCTGGTGCCCGTTCTGCACAGCAGCCATCAGCATGTAGAACTTGCTTTGAAAACCTGCTGTGGCAGGAATACCGGTTAACGATAAAAGGAAAATAGTGGCAGTTACTGCCAGCAACGGTTGCTGTTTTCCCAACCCGTTAAAACCCTCAATGGTATAATCTTTCATTTTTACCAAAATGGCAAATAAGCCGATACTGGCAAGGCTGTAAGCTGCTGCATATAAAACCAACCCTTCGTAGGCCATTTTGCTCAAGGCGAATAACGAGAATAACATGAAACCAGCCTGTGCAATACTGGAGTAAGCAAGCATACGTTTTACACTTTGCTGAAACACAGCAGTAAGGTTTCCTATTAATAAAGTGGCCGCTATCAGCACTACCACAAGCGTTTGCCACTGGCGGTGCATGCTGCCGAAAGCATTTTCAAACAGGCGCACAAAGGCAAAGAAGGCGGCTGCCTTAACGATGGTGGCCATAAAAGAAGTGAAAACAGTTGGTGCTCCGTCGTACACGTCCGGTGTCCAAAAATGGAAAGGGGCAGCAGAAACTTTAAAGGCCATTGAAATCAGCAACAAAACCAATCCCACTGCTATCAAAGCCGGCATCGGTCCGTTTCCGGAAATAATCAGGTGAATATCAAAAGAGCCGAGATCGCCACCACCATACAGGAATGCAATACCGAGCAGCATTACCCCTGTAAAGAAGGAGCCCATTAAAAAATATTTCAGCGCTGCTTCGTTGCTTTTTAAATTACGCTTGTCACTGCCTGTTAAAATATACAATGGAATGGAAACGATCTCTATACCCACAAAAAGCATCAGCAAAGAATTAAATGTGGAGATAACGGCAACCCCGCATAAAACAAAAAATATCAGTGCAAAATATTCTGATACATTCTGACCTACTTTTTCAATATCTCTTCCATTTAAAAAGAAATAAAGTAAAGTACAGCCATACATTATGTTAATAAATGTGAGATTAAAATTTTTGAATTCCAGCATCCCCTTCACATCCACAGTAAACAATGGCATGCCCATATAGATTTCAATACAATTCAACACAAGCACAATGGCCAGGCCGGAAATTGCCAGGTATTTGGGGATGCTTTTGTTTTTAATAAAAGCACCTCCCAGCATCATCACTACTCCCCAGATGGCTGTAAAAATAATTGCATTCATAACTTGTTACCCGTCCTGCCCTATCTCTCCCGGCTTACCGGAAGTAAATGGAGAAGATTATGTTTTGTTATTTAAATTTTGTTAATAAAGCCGTTACTGTGTCTTTTGTTAAATCCAGCACAGGTTGCGGATAAATACCAAACAGGAAAATAAACACAACCAGCACAGCCATTACCAGTTTTTGATTTAAACTGATATCCTGCATATTGCCTGTTATGGAATTAGCCTCCCCGTAAAATACTTTTTGAATCATGTTCAATGTATACACTGCTGCCAGTATAATGCTAAGTCCGGCAACAACTGCGTACCATACATTAAACTTAAACAGGCCGTTAAACATCATAAACTCTCCTACAAATGCATTGGTCAAAGGCAGGGCAATGTTGGCCAGGGCAATCACTACCAAAAAAATAGTAAGTACCGGGGCTTTATGAGCAATGCCTCCCAGTTCAGATATCCTGCGGGTGCCGGTTTGTTTCTCTATCTGGTCGGCCACTATCCACATGCCAATTATATTTATACCATGACTGAACATTTGTACCATTACCCCCTGCATGCCTATCTCTGTCCTTGTAAAAATTGCAGCGCACATTAATCCAATATGTGCAATGGAGGAATAGGCAACAAAACGTTTCAGGTCATCCTGTTTAATTGCGATCAAACTGGCGTAGATCATACCAACTACCGAAAGTCCGATAACTATATTATCATATCTGCTGATCACTTCAGGAAATACCGGAATTATCCATCGTATTACCGCAAATACCCCCATCTTTACCATGATACCACTCAATACCATCGTTGTAGCAGCGGGAGCCTGCTCGTACGTATCCGGCTGCCAGGTATGGAAAGGAAATACAGGCATCTTAATAGCAAAAGCGATAAAGAACAACCAGAACAGCCAGCTCTTTTCGGCTGTAGTAAGTACTGCAGATGAAACCGCTTTAAAGGAAAATGAATGATCGGCAAACTGAGTGGCTCCTGTATGCTGGTACACATAAATAACCCCGATCAGCATCAGCAGTGATCCGGCAAATGTGTACACAAAGAATTTGAAAGTAGCCTGGATTCTTCTTTCCCCGCCCCAGCGGCTGCACAAAAAGTAAGCTGGAATAACAGCCAGCTCCCAGAAGAAATAAAATACCAGCAGGTCCATCGCACAAAATACGCCCATCAATCCCGCTTGTGTCAGCAGCATCAATGCATAAAAAGCATTGTTGTTTTTATACCCCGTTTTTCCGGTTGCAATAAAAATAACCGGGAATGAGATCGCTGTAAGCGCAGTAAGCATATGCCCCATCCCATCCAATCCCACAGAAAAATTGCTGCCCAGGTATTTAAGCCAGAAATAACTTACATTGTTGAGGTAGAAGTGCTTGTTGTTATCGGCATACAGCAGGCTGGCCACTGATATCCCCAATGTGATCAGCGATGACAGGACAGCCCATGCCTTAACAGTTTTTTCATTACGGATAATAAAAGCCACCAGTCCCGCCAGCAGCGGAAACCAGATCAGCAATTCCGGGAATGTTATTAAATAATCTTTGTGATCCATATCTTCTAATTACAAAAACAACTGAATGATAAAAAATATTAAAATGCCCAATACCATCATCAGCACATAGGCTCCCACCTGGCCCGATTGCAGTAAACGTATCTGGCGGCTTCCGTAGTTAACGGCTTTACCAACCCCATTCACAAATCCATCGATGCCTTTCTTTTCAAAAACATTATTGAAGTATTTGGCAAGTGATTGAACCGGTTTAACAATAACCGAATCATATAACTCATCCACATACCATTTATTCTGCAGCAGTTTGCCAAGGCCTGTCTCTTCTTTATCAGTCTTTTCGTATTTACTGAATTTACTCCATGCAAAAACAAGTGTTGCCAAAGCAGCCAGCACAGAAACCGCCATCAATGCATATTCAGTGGTATGGGATAAAGGGATGTGCTTTTCCGCAATGGCATTTCCCTGCGCAAATACAGGTTCCAGGAAAGCTTCGAGCCTGTGACCGCCTTCCATAAAAACCTTGGGTATTCCAATCAAGCCACCGATAACAGAAAGGATGGCCAGTATCATTAAAGGAATTGTGATTGCTTTGGGACTTTCGTGTAAGTGATGCTCCTGTTCATGTGTACCCCGGAATTGTCCGAGAAAGGTCATTGCATATAAACGGAACATATAGAAAGCCGTCATAACAGCACCTGCAACCCCGATGCCCCAGAGGAGCGGGCTTTTTTCATAGGCTGCGGCCAGTATCTCATCTTTTGAAAAGAAACCTGAGAATGGGGGCATACCTGCTATGGCTAAACAGGCCAGTAAAAAAGTGATATGCGTTATGCTCATGTGCTTTTTCAGTCCGCCCATATTACGAATATCCTGTTCGCCACTCATGGCATGTATCACACTACCGGCACCCAGAAATAAGAGAGCTTTGAAAAAAGCATGTGTCATTACATGAAAAACAGCTCCCGTGTATGCGCCCACACCAAGTGCTAAGAACATATAACCAAGCTGGCTCACAGTTGAATAAGCCAGCACTTTTTTAATATCATTTTGTTTAAGCGCAATGGTGGCTGCCAGGATAGCAGTAGATAAACCCACTATAGCAACCACACTTTGGGTGGATGGCGCCATCGTGTACAAGACATTGCTTCTGGCAATCATATAGATACCTGCAGTAACCATCGTTGCAGCATGTATCAGTGCACTCACAGGGGTTGGGCCCGCCATTGCATCAGGCAGCCAGGTATACAGCGGAATTTGTGCACTTTTACCCATTGCCCCCACAAACAATAACATGGTAATTCCGGTAATATCTGTTGCTGATAATGCAGAAACACCGGCAAATACAGTATGATAATCAGCTGTACCCAGTTTACTTACCAGCCAAAAAATGGCAAGTAAAAAACCAAGGTCGCCAATGCGGTTCATGATGAAAGCCTTTTTAGCGGCGATATTGTAATTGGTATTCTTAAACCAGAAGCCGATAAGGAGGTATGAGCAAAGCCCCACACCTTCCCAACCAATGAACATGATAACATAATTGCCTCCCATTACCAGCAGCAGCATGGAGAATACGAACAGGTTCAGGTAAGCAAAATATTTGGCAAAATCCTTTGACTCTTCTTCGTGCATGTAAGCGGTTGAATACACATGTATTAAAAAACCCACACCGGTAATAATAAGTAAGAAGAGAGAGGATAACTGATCTATTTGAAAGTCGAAACCGATTTTAAGTGCAGCTACATTTATAAAATCGAAATAGTGAGCAATATCTGTATTACCACCCTTTACACTAAAAAAAACATACAGGCTGATCAGGAAGGAAATAAATACAGTTCCGCTTGCGATAACACCGGCCATTGCTTTTGAAACCTGTTTTCTGCCCAGGCCGTTGATAAGGAAGCCCAGCAATGGCAATGCCGGAATTATCCATACTAATTGAAAAACATTACTCATAAGTCAAAGTCAAAAGGTAAAAGTCAAAAGTCAGTAAGCGCAGGGCTTCATTTTACTTTTGAATTTTGATTTTTTAATTTTTTAACCGGTTCAAAAAGTTCACATCCACCGAATGTGTATTCCTGTAAAGCATCACAATGATTGCAAGGCCCACACTAACTTCCGCGGCAGCAACCACCATAATAAAGAATACAAATATCTGGGCATCACTAACCACATTAGGATTAGATTGCACCAGCGCTGATGCGGCATGCATTTTTGAAAATGCAACCAGCAGCAGGTTCACAGAATTAAGCATCAGCTCTATGCACATAAAAATGATGATAGAGTTGCGGCGTGTCAGCACTCCTGCTATTCCGGTGCAGAAAAGCGCTACTGCCAAACCGATGTACCATTTAATTTCCATAATAACTAATCTCACTAATTATTTAGAATTACACTAATTACACTGATCTTTGATTTCTACAATTCGTGTAACCCGTTTAATTCGTGTTATAAAAATTTAACCTTCCTTTTTTCCAATCACCACCGCCCCTATCATAGCACTTAGAAACAATACAGAACTTATTTCGAAAGGCATTACATAATTGCTGAACAACACTTTTCCCAGGCTCTCCACCAGGCCGCTGTTTCCGCCACCCATCTGCACCAATTCTGAAGCTTTTGCCGTTTCAGATATGGCCGAAACCATCACCAGGAAAAGGCATCCGCCCGAGATAAGCCCGGCAAATTGCAGCACCCTGTGCTTCTTGGGTTCCGATTCTGCATTCAGGTTCATCAGCATCACCACAAATAAGAACAGTACCATAATGGCCCCGGCATATACAATGATATTTACGATAGCCAGAAACTGTGCATTCAATAAAATATAATGGCCTGTGATAGCAAAGAATACCACGATCAGGTACAATATGCTGTTTACCGGGCTTTTACTGGCAACCACCATAACAGCGCTGAACAAAGCCAAAGCCGATAATACCCAAAATAATATTTCTGTAATGCTCATGATCTTTAATTAACCGTTTCTTTTTTTGTCTTGTTACCCAGTGCTTTTTTGTATCCCTCCGGATCATTTACCGGGTGAGGTATCAGCAATTCATCTTTCTTATAAATAAAACGTTTACGCTCATAGTTGGAAGGAGCAAATGTTTCGCTTAAATAAATAGCATCCTTGGGACAAGCTTCTTCGCATAATCCGCAGAAAATGCAACGCAGCATATTGATCTCGTATTTTGCCGCATACTTCTCTTCGCGGTATAAATGCTCTTCCCCGGGCTGTCTTTCAGCAGCTTCCATAGTAATGGCTTCGGCCGGGCAAGCTACCGCACACAAACCACAGGCAGTGCAGTTTTCCCGTCCCTCTGCATCCCTGTTTAAAATATGAAGGCCCCGGAAGACAGGACTGAAAGGTCTTTTCTTTTCGGGGTAATTAATAGTCGGTTTCTTTTTAAAAATATGGCTGAAAGTAATCAGCATACCTTTAAAAATGGCAACCAGGTACAAGCGCTCCAGGAAATTCATCTTCCTACGGTCAACCTGTTTTACTTTGTTTGTTAATGCTTGCATGTTATTGAATCAGTTTCAACCACCACTTCCCAGCGGGGTCAATTCGTTTTATTAAATTTTAAAAATGCCAGTTGTTTTGTTTTAGCAGAACCAGTGCGCCAGTCAACAGCATGTTGAACAAAGCCAGTGGTATCAAAACCCTCCATCCCAGGTTCATCAGCTGGTCGTACCTGAATCTCGGTATCGTCCAGCGTACCCACATGAAGAAAAATATAAAACAAACTACTTTTATCATCAAAGCCACCACTCCCAATACTGCCATCAGGTTTGCATCATAGTTCAGTTCATTTACAAACGGGATATCATAGCCGCCAAAATAAAGCGTGCTCATGATAACACTGCTGATGAACATATTGATATATTCAGAAAACAGGTAGAAGCCCAGTTTCATAGATGAGTATTCTGTATGATACCCTCCAATAAGTTCACTCTCGGCTTCCGAAAGATCGAATGGCGCACGGTTACATTCAGCAAAAGCACAAATGAGGAACAGTAAAAATCCGAGTGGCTGATAAACTATATTCCAGAGGCCGGCCTGCTGCTGCACCACCATTTCTTTCAGATTGAGCGTACCGGTTACCATCAGCAGGGCAATCATGGCAATACCCATGGCAAGCTCATAACTTATTATCTGCGATGCTGCCCTCAGTCCCCCCATCAAAGAAAATTTATTGTTACTGGCCCAGCTGCCTATCATGATGCCATACACACCCATACTAACCACCGCAAAAACATACAATATCCCCACATTCACATCTGCGATCTGTAAAGAAATATCCCTGTCAAATAAATGAACCTTATCGCCCCAGGGCACAACAGCACTGGTCATGATAGCGGTAAGCATGGCCAGTGAAGGGCCTAGTATGAAAAGGAATTTAGAGGAGAAATCGGGGATGATCTCTTCTTTAAAAAATAATTTCAACCCGTCAGCAACTGGCTGCAGAATGCCAAAAGGCCCTGCACGGTTTGGGCCGCGCCTGTCCTGCAGCACAGCTGCAATTTTTCTTTCGCCATAAGTTGCATACATGGCAATGAGCAAAGAGGCCATCACCACAATGACGATCAAAACCAGTTTTTCAAGTATGAATGCCAAATCAATTGCTAAAAACATAAACCTGTTTTATAATTAAATCTTTTTTAACCCTGCCTTATCCTTCATTTTTTTCAACTGTACCGGGCTTTGCAAAGTCGGACCCATGCGCCGGCCTGTCAATTTCACTTAAGTGAATACCGGGATCATTAACCCCGCTCACGCTGTGTATATCCATTAACAATTTGGGATCACGTCCGCTCAGTACTTTCTTAATAGTATCGTTCGGCTTTTCCAAACTTGCATATTTATTTGCGCCAATTACTGAGTGACGGCTGATGGTTGTTAAGCCTTCAATCGTCCAGTCGCTGGTTTTCTTTTTATCAAAGCGGCAGGTATTACAGATCCAGCCTGTCTTGCCATCATAGCTCTGCACTTCGCCCCACTCATCTTTACGTGCCGTTACCCTGAACACTTCATCACCACGCAGCCACAGGGTAGCTTTGCCGCAGCATTTCGGGTTTTCACAATTGCGGTGTGCATCAACAGGCTTGGTGAACCAAACGCGGTTCTTAAACCTGAAAGTTTTATCAGTTAAAGCACCAACCGGGCATACATCGATCATATTTCCACTGAAATCGTTATCGATGGCTTTAGAGATATAGGTTGATATCTCAGCATGATCGCCACGGTCCAGCACCCCATGCACACGCTTATCTGTTATCTGATCGGCCACATAAGTACAGCGATAGCATAGAATACACCTTGTCATGTGCAGCTGTATGTAAGGGCCTATATCTTCTTTTTCAAAAGTTCTTCTTTTAAATTCATAGCGTGTACCTGCCTTGCCATGTTCATAACCGAGGTCCTGCAAATGACATTCCCCGGCCTGGTCGCAGATCGGACAGTCCAGCGGGTGGTTGATCAATAAAAATTCTACCACACCATTTCTTGCATCTGTCACTTTATCACTGGTAATATTCTTTACAACCATCCCATCCATCACAGTGGTTCGGCAACTTGCCATTAATTTGGGCATCGGCCTCGGATCGGCTGTTGAACCTGCTGCCACTTCTACCAAACAGGTACGGCATTTACCGCCACTTCCCTGCAGTTTGCTGTAGTAACACATTGCAGGAGGGGTTACATCGCCACCAATCTGACGTGCTGCATTCAATATAGTAGTGCCGGGCGGAACTTCGATAGTGATATTGTCTATCGTAACTTTAAAGTTCGCAGGTGCTTCTTTTTTTATTTCGTCTGCCATAATTATTTCTTATCAGTCTATATTAAGCAACAACCGGCACATGTATCGGATCCGCATAATGAGCCAGCCCGTAATTGCTGGTCAAACACTCAACCGGGTTTTTCACATGCCATTCAAACTCATCCCTGAAATGCCTGATGGCCGCTGCAACCGGCC
This sequence comes from Ferruginibacter sp., assembly GCA_044226725.1. Lineage (GTDB taxonomy): Bacteria > Bacteroidota > Bacteroidia > Chitinophagales > Chitinophagaceae > Ferruginibacter. Next base: position 518,555 of record JBGAGM010000002.1, read on the forward strand.
AGGCCGCCGCATCGCCCAACGGGCAGATCGTATTACCTTCTATCTTACGCTGAATATCCCAAAGCAAATCAATATCACTTATCTTCCCTTTTCCATTATCGATATTCAGTAATATTTTTTCCATCCAGCCGGTCCCTTCACGGCAGGGGCTGCATTGCCCGCAACTTTCATGACGGTAGAACCTTGCTAATGTGTAGGTATGCTTTACCACACACTGGTTATCGTCTAATACAATAAAGCCTCCCGACCCCATCATCGTGCCGGTTGCAAAACCACCATCGCTCAGGCTTTCATAATTCATCAGTCGCTTTTCACCCTTGGCCGTTGTTAACAACAGGTTGGCCGGAAGAATAGGAACTGATGACCCGCCGGGGATACAGGCTTTTAATTTTCTTCCATTGGAAATACCTCCGCAATACTCATCACTGTAAATGAACTCTTCCACAGAAATGGTCATATCAATCTCGTAAACACCCGGCTTATTGATATTTCCACAGGCACTTATCAGTTTGGTGCCGGTGCTTTTTCCAATACCGATCTTGGCATATTCCTCGCCACCATCATTGATAATGGGTACCACGGCGGCGATAGTTTCCACATTGTTTACCACTGTGGGCCTTTCCCAGGCACCTTTCACTGCCGGGAATGGTGGTTTGATCCTCGGGTTGCCACGCTTTCCTTCCAATGATTCTATTAAAGCTGTTTCCTCACCGCAGATATACGCACCAGCTCCGCGATGTACATATATTTCGCAATCAAAGCCACTTCCGAGGATATTTTTTCCAAGAAACCCGTTTTGCTTTGCTTCAGCGATAGCCTGTTCCAAAATATCAACGATCCAGGCATATTCGCCACGTATGTATATGTACGAAACATTGGAACCCAGTGCAAAAGAAGAAACGATCATTCCTTCAATTAAAATATGCGGAATGAATTCCATCAGGTACCTGTCTTTAAAAGTACCGGGTTCACTTTCGTCGGCATTTACCACCAGGTGGCGGGGCACACCTTCAGGTTTAGCAATAAAGCTCCATTTCATTCCGGTGGGGAAACCTGCGCCGCCACGGCCACGCAGGCCGCTCTTCTTCACTTCTTCCACAATGTCATTGGGAGCCATCTTCAGCGCTTTCTCCACGCTGCGGTAGCCACCTTCACGGCGGTATACATCATATAACCTGATGTTTTCTACATGCGCTTTTTCTAATAACAGTTTTCTACTCATGTTTCAATTTGCTTTCAGCAAATTAATTTTTATGTTACCAACTATATTTCTTTATTCGTCTTTAGTGGCGTCGCACACTTGTACATCATTTCTTCATTGTGCTTTTACCGCCTGCCTTGCAAACAATATCCATCGCTTCCCCTTCTTCATCCAGACTTCCAGCACTTTTAAATGAAAGGTATTCGTTGCTCCTTTCATCGTTGCTGTTATATCAGCCACAAACCGCACATTGGCCATAGTTCCGTTCATCAATACCGTTATGCTGTCTTCTTTAAAAGCCTGGTAACTAATGTAACCAGTTTCCAGGTCTTTGATCACATCTGCTTTTGTTTCCACCCAGCCGTTGCTATGCCCGTAACTCAGCGCCTTATCTGTTTGCTGGTTAATGGAAACCGTATTTTTATTCACCATTGCCTGGTGAAACTCTTTGATCGTTGTTATCAGTTTTTCCTCCTCCGTTTGTGCACTGGCCGATGCCAGCAGAAAAAAAAACAATATCGTCAATGAATGCTTCAATCTTAATTTGCCTTTGCCCTGCATTCTTCAATAATGGCATCCACTTTTTCCTTGGTCAGGTGCTCCCTGTAATGTTTGCCCAGCTGCATCATGGGTGCATAACCACAGGCTCCCAGGCATTCCACCGTTTTTAAAGTAAACATCCCGTCGGGTGTTGTTTCGCCCACGCCGATGTTTAGTTTTTGTTTGATATAAGCGATGATATCATCGCTGCCATTCAGCATACAGGGACCGGTCTGGCAAACCTCGAACATATATTTACCAACCGGCTTTAAATTGTACATGCTGTAAAAACTGGCCACTTCATACACTTCAATGGGCTCAATATTTAAAACTGAAGCCACGTAATCCAATACGGGCACATCCAGCCAGCCTCCGAATTCCTGTTGTGCCAGGTGCAGTACCGGAAGCAACGCACTTTTGTGCCTGCCTTCGGGATAGCGGGAAATGATTTCCTTTACCTCATTTAATTTTTCTTCAGAAAACTGCATGATCGAATTATTGTTTTAAATATTTTTTTGGCAGGGGCCGTTCTTTAGATTCTTCATCAAACACCCATGAAAGTATCCAAAATCTTGTTCCGTCAAAATACAACTGAATACTGTTGATACCTCTGTCTATAACCGGCCCGTCTTCAGTATTCCTGGCTTCATAAGTACTCCATACATGGAATATTGCCCCAAAACTTTCCACTTTTCTGCTGATCTCCTTTTCATAAAAACCATTCTTTTCCAGCATCGCATCGGATTGGTTGTGAAATTGCTTCAGCGTGATAAGTTCAAGCTTCACATTCCCATCCTTATCCCTTTTTGCCATTCCTACCGACGGGTTTGAAATATGCAAAAGGCTATCCCTGGTATAACTTACTTTTTCGCCTTTCTTAACCGTTACCACATCGTAATAGGCCTTTAATATGCCATCCAGTGTTCCTACCTCATCGCCATAAGCTGTTTTTTGCTGCGCATGTACTGGTGCTGCAACAAATAATCCTGCTATCAATAAAACCAGTACGCTTTTCATCTTATGCATCCATTTCTCCTGCAATCAAATTCAAACTGCTCATGGTGATCACTGCATCACTCAGCATACCTCCCTTTACCAATTCCTCGAAGGCCTGGTAATAAATAAAACAAGGCCTGCGGAAATGCAGGCGGTATGGTGTTCTTCCGCCATCGCTGATCAGGTAGAAGCCAAGTTCGCCATTGGCACCTTCTACCGAACTGTACACTTCACCGGCAGGAATTTCAGCTTCGCCCATCACTATTTTAAAATGATAAATAAGCGCTTCCATCTTGGTATAAACATCCTTCTTCTCCGGTAAATAATAAGCAGGCGCATCGGCATGATATACTTCCGCTTCTGCACCTTTAAATTCCTGTACCTTTTGAAAGGCCTGTTCAATAATGCTCAGGCTCTGCCACATTTCCTCGTTGCGCACTAAAAAGCGATCGTAGCAATCACCAGTGGTTCCTACAGGGATGGTAAAATCAAAATCCTGGTAACTGCTGTAGGGTGTATGTACCCGTACATCATAGTCCACACCGGCAGCACGCAGGTTCGGGCCGGTGAATCCGTAATTCAAGGCACGTTCTGCTGAAATAGGCCCGCAGCCAATTGTACGGTCCATAAATATCCTGTTGCGGGTAAACAGGTTTTCAAATTCCTTTAAAACCTTCGGGTACTCTTTTAAGAATTTTTCGATTTTTGCGAATGCCGCAGCAGAGAAATTCCTTTCAAAACCGCCAATGCGCCCAATAGTAGTAGTAAGGCGGGAACCACATACTTCCTCATATATTTCATAAATTAATTCACGATACTGCATTACATACAGGAAGCCGGAGAAAGCCCCGCTGTCAACCCCTACAATAGAATTACAGATCAGGTGATCGGCAATCCTTGCCAGCTCCATGATGATGACCCGCAGGTAATCCACCCGCTTGGGCGTTTGCACACCCAGCAGTTTTTCGCAGGTAATATGCCAGCCCATATTATTGATGGGCGATGAGCAATAATTCAGCCTGTCGGTTAGTGGTGTTATCTGGTATAAAGGTCTTCTTTCTGCAATTTTTTCGAAAGCCCGGTGAATATAACCGATAGTGGAAGTTGCTTTTAAAACCCTTTCCCCATCCAGCTCCAGGATATTTTGAAATACACCATGTGTTGCAGGGTGCGTGGGGCCCAGGTTAAGCGTGGTGGTTTGCTTTTCAATCGACCCCTCGGGCAGTAAAATATGTTCTGTATTAGACATTAATTATTTTTTTGTACCCAACAATATTTCTTTTATCAGCTTCATTGGCGTCGCACTCTTGTACACTCCAGCTTTATTCAACAACTTCGTACACTAACAGATTTCCATCACAGGAATGAGATAAATACCCGCCAAAACAGCGATTAGAATGATGCTGATTTATCTGCCAAACATCTCATCATCCTTGTCGATCCTGCGCTGGTCTTCCAGCGGATATTGTTTCCGCATCGGGAAATAATCCATCTCTTCCACATTCAATATCCTTATTAAATTGGGATGACCAATGAAGTTAACGCCAAAAAAATCATAGGTTTCCCTTTCCATGTGATTAGCGGCACTGTACAAGGCAGTGGCGCTGAAAACATCCGGCTTTTCTATATCAACAAATATCTTGAACCGGATCCTTACATTATCTACCAGGTTATGAACATGATAAACCACAGCCAGTTCGGCCCCTTTATTATCGGGATAATGAACTGCCTGGAGGTCTGTCAAAAACCGGAATCTGAGTTCGGGATCATCATATAAAAACTGCAGCACTTTCAGGTTCATTTCGGCAGGCGCTGTAAATGTAAGCATACCGTATGGTTCCTGCCAGTCAGTTAGCTGATCTGGAAATTTTTCAGTTAGTTTTTGTTGTATCGTTTCGTTGGTCAAAGCCATCTTCAATTTTAGATTTTAGATTGCCGATTTTAGATGTTGTAATGCGGAGAATATCCGAGATCTACAATCTAAAATCACCATTATTATTGTATGCCATACCCGGCCAGCAATTCTTTATACTGATCGCTATACCTCCTTCTTAGTCCCTCTGCATTTACCAGTTCCTGAATTTTCAAAAAGCCATCCAGGATCGCTTCCGGCCTTGGCGGGCAGCCGGGCACATAAACATCCACTGGTATTACCTGGTCTATCCCCTGTAATACAGAATATGTATCAAAGATGCCGCCAGAAGATGCACAGGCACCCACAGCAACCACCCACCGTGGCTCTGCCATTTGGAGGTAAACCTGGCGAAGTACAGGGCCCATTTTTTTGGCAATGGTTCCCATTACCAGCAACAAATCGCACTGGCGCGGGGAAAAACTCATACGCTCGGCTCCGAAACGGGCTATATCATAATGGCTGGCCGCTGTTGCCATGAATTCGATACCGCAGCAACTGGTTGCAAATGGCAGTGGCCAAATGGAATTTTTGCGGGCCAGGCTCACCACTTTTTCAAAATTGGTGGCCATAAAACCTTCTCCCATATAACCTTCGGGGATCCCTTCGATTTTGGGGTTTACATTATATTGTACCGGACGAGACATATTAATTATTTAATTTGATGATCTGATGTTTGATAATGATAAAACAGTATTTTCTGAGTTTCGTTCATCATCAAATTGTCAAATCTATTATACTTCACATTATTCCTCCCATTTCAATGCGCCTTTCTTAAATATGTAGACCAATCCTGCTATAAATAAAGAAACGAACATTAACACTGCCACAAAGCCATCCCAGCCCAGTTCCCTGAAGTTCACTGCGTAAGGGTAAAAGAAGATCACTTCCACATCAAACAATACAAACAAAATAGCAACCAGGAAATATTTAATGGCCATTGGCTGGCGGGCATTGCCCCTGATCTGTATACCACTCTCAAAATTCTGCAACTTGTCCGAGGTTTTTCTTTTGGGCCCCAGCAGGTTTGAACCTACAATAATGGTAGCTACCAGTCCTACAGCGAAGATGATTTGAAGTGCTATGGGCAGGTAATTTGCCGCATTATTAACATTGGTGGCCTGCAGTAAAAAAAACTCCATATGGATATAGTGTGATTATTGGCAAAAATAAGACAGCTAACCCAATATTCAATAGCTTGTAAAACAAAACCCCGTTATCCTGTCAATAACGGGGTTTTAATTAGTTATTAAGTGCCTTTCTTCTTAACGGGCACTACTTTTTTTTTGTACCTCCCGAAGGCCTGGCTGGTGGCCTTGGTGCACCTGCTCCCGGTCTTGGAGGGGTTGGGGGTGTGGTAATTACTTTGCCATCTTTGCCAATCACTGTTACTTTACCATTTTCAATAATGGTGGTAACCCCATCTTTTACTGTGGTGATCTTACCAGCCCTGGTAATAACTGTGGTAGAACCATCCTTACCGGTAGTATTGATTGATCCATCGGCGCCTATCGTAACAGAAGTGGCTGTATTAACCGGCTTCAGGTCTGTACGAGGGGTAAGTTTTGCTAAAGCATCCCTGTTCGCTTTCACCTCCTGGTCGTTAGGGTCTACCAGCAGGGCTTTGTCGCAATAGGCCACTGCCTGCGGATAATTCTTTTCAACATTGGCACTGTATGCAATGAAGTATTTATAAGCCGACATGATCTGCCCAACGATCTTAGACTTATCGGTATAAGCCTCCCCTACTTCAATCGCTTTCGCAAAAGAATTGTTTGCCAGCCCGTATGCCATCACGGTGTCTATTCCCCAATATGATTTACCCATCATATAATAACCCAGAATATCGTCAGGGAATTTTTGTGTATATATCTCAAACACCTGGGCTGCCTGTGCAAACTGGCCAACCTTATAGAAACTGTTACCAGCGCTAAAGACATCCGTTTTTGTGGGGGTCTTCTTAATATTCAATATCTTTTTGTACCACTCGCCGGCTTCAGCAAACTGTCCTCTCTTTTCGTACACCGATGCCACAGCCTTCAGCATGGTCACTTTGCCAATTTCAGTACTATCCTGGTCAACAGCCTGCTGCATAAAGCTGCCAGCCAAAGCTTCATTTCCGGGGAATTTCAACAACACCACGGCATAAGTATACTTATCTCTGGGGCCAATTTTTTCAGCTTTCTGTTTTTGAAAATATTTATCAAATGCTATTTTGGAATTGCCATAAGCGCCCATTGCCCCGGTAGAATCTCCGGCTTTTTCAAGCCTTTCTGCAATTTTAAAATTGGCATAAGCCTGTAAACCAAAAAGATTTGGATAAGGATTAGGACTGGCTGACACACAAGCATCAGCTGCGGTTACAGTCTCTTCATTAAGCCCCTGGGCAAATTTCATTTGCGCTGTGAGGAAGCATGCGTTTGGTTCATCAGAACCTTTTGCCGCCAGGTATTTATCCAGGTATGCTGCAGATTTTACAACATCTGTTTCATAAAAATACTGGTGCAATGTCCAATATACCCTGCTGTAGTTAGGGTCCATTGCAATGGCATCATTATAATATTGCATGAAGATTGCCTGCTGGCTCACGCCCTGGGACTGATAAATTCTGCCAATTCGGTATTTAGCCCTTGCGTATTTAGGATCTATCGCCAATGCTGCTTCGTACGTACGTTGTGCTGTACCTCCATCACCCACTTTACGGAAAGCATCGCCCAGGTCTGTCATGATACGGGCATCTTTAAAGCCTTTCATATTAGTAGCCTGTTGTAATTTTTCAACAGCATAAGCCGCATCTCCATATTTGGAATCAAAATCACCGTTGGCAAAACCGATCGCATCCAAAACCAGGATATTCTTTCCACCGCTAAGGCTTATGGCAGTTTCAAAATGGCTGCGTGCCTGCTGGGTCTTGCCTTCAAGCAATTCAATATGCCCCATGCCGGCATTTAGTAAAGCGCTGTTGGCGTTAGTTGCCAGTCCTTTTTGATATACCGCTTTTGCACCTTCGATGTCTTTGTCCTCATCAGGAGCAATAAGGGTTTGCCCCAGCCAGTAAATGGCTTCCTCATTACCCGGATTAGCATTTACCAATTGCTGAAATACATTCTTAGCACTGATGTATTTGTCGTAGTACAAAAACTTCTTGCCATCTTCAATAGATTGTGCCCGGCTAATATTGCCAAACAACAAACCGGTTAATAGGATAAGGGTAAATTTTAAATGCTTCATTTTATTTCACTGTTTTAAGTCTGTACAATAATATTAATTTTCCAATTATTCTGTCATTAAATCCCTATAATCTTTTATAATTTCTGGTTAATCCTTACTCTCCTTACTCCAAAATCCATCCTGGTGCCCAGGTATGCCCTTCTGAAAATCAACTGTCCTCTTTCCTGGTTTAAGAAATTTACAAAGCCCGTACCAAGACCATTGAAATTTTCTTTAAGGATATAATACAAACCACGTACCAAAGGGTACCTCCGTGTTGAAATGCTTGCCTGCATTGGTTTTACGTATGGTTTTCCATCACATACCTCGCAGGAAATGTAGCCAATTTTTACTTTATTTAACATTTGCACCTGTGCACTGTCTTCAGGATTACCAACCCAGCTTATTCCAACAAAACCGATTGCATTTTCTGTTTTTGCCACATAGTCCACCACCTGCTGACTGCTTCTTACTGCCTGCACAACAGAAGTGTCGAACTGCCTGCCTTTTAAAATACTGTCCATCACAAAACGAACTGTACTAGTGGCATTCATGCCATCAAAAACAATTTTTTGGTTCCTGTTTATTTTTCCGGTCAGCTGTTCCCTTAACCTTTCCAGAGTAAAAATGGTATCATTGCTTTTGCTGTTCACAATAACAGTGATCGCATCATTGGCTATATTATCCCAATGCGGATAATATTTAAGTGAATCCAGGCAATAAGCATCCTCGTCATATGTTAACCCACGGGTAACTATGATCATGCGGTTTGCAGTGTCATTGAAAAAATCCTTGAAACAATCAGCCTCGGTTTTATAATCAGCTATGATATGTGCCTTGGGAAAAGACTGTTCAAAAACCCTTATCTGTTCTTCCATCACCGGTTTAAAAGACTCATCCACACTTATATGGATGGTGCCGGTTGCCATGGTATCTGTTGGGTAATTCTTTGTCTTGCGCTTGCACCCCCCCGTAAAAAAAAGGACCATAATACAGGCCGTAGCCATTATCATGATCCGGATCAAATGATTTCTGCTCATCTTTCCCTGAAGTATTGTTTCTTATAGCCTCTGTAAATTCTGAATAGACCGTAAATAATGCAAACAGCCCCGAATATCTTAAATGCACTTTCATCATACCTTGCTGCCAGTTCAGCATTGAACTTTTTTACAAATATCATAAAAACGCCCATGCCCATCCAAAGCACCCCCATTCCATAATCCATGATGCTGCGCATTCGCAGGTAGCTTTTCTCCCGCTCACTTGGTTCTTCTTTTTCAAATTCTTCGAGTGCCATTGTATTAAGTTTATTAACCGTTCAAAAAAGTTTATCCGGGCTGTGAAAATACTGAATTAATCACTTGAATCAGTCGCCACCTGTAAACTTTACAGGAATAACATAATATACTGATACATTTTCTCCCTTTGCTTTTCCGGGTACCCAATCCGGCATTTTCTTCAACACCCTGATTACTTCATTGTTATAAGCCTGCCCGCCATCAGCCAGGGGTGCAAAACTTTTTAGTTTACCGGCATAGTCCACCACAAATTTCACCCGTACACTCACTGTTTCGCCGGGTTCCATATCCGTTGGAGTCTGCAGGTGTTTTTCCAGGAACTTCTTAAGCGCTTCCATACCTCCCGGGTAAGAAGGCAATACTTCAACCATATCTTCATCCATTGGAATTGATTTGTCAACAGATACTGCCTGACCTGGCTTGCCGTCACCGGCGGGTTCAGTTTTCACGGGTGTTATTAAAAACGGGCCTGGGTGATTGTTCGCAATATCTTTCGTTCCAATATTATCAATCGGCAATAGGGTCTTTATACTATCGGTCTTCACTCCCCTGTCAGCAATTGTTATTTTACTGATAAACCGTCTTTGGGACGAAAGTATTTTCTTAGGTTCTGCCTTTGCAGTTTCTGCCTTTTTGATCTCCTGCTTTTTTGGTTTTTCCCCGGGAGTTTCATCCACCCGGGTAAACCTGGGCTCGTCTTTAATAATAACCTTCACCACCTCATTGTTTTGTTTTGGAGGCACCAAAGCAAAAGCAGAAAATATCGCCGCAGCGGCCAGCATTAAACCTAAAGCCAGTTTTAAACGGTCAGGATAAAACCTGCGCAGATCATAAGCTCCATATGCTTTGTTACGTTTTTCGAAAATGATATCCAGGATATCTGTTTTCAGTATAAGATCCTTATTCATGTCTGGTTGGTTTTGAGTGAATAAATAAATTCAAAACCGGCGCCGTGTTCATCAGTAAGATGTGATTGTTTGTAAATTCCATAAAAGCAGGTTTTGGGCGATTAGCTGCAAAGAATAAGCATTGTGAAGAATGCCGTTCAACCTATTCTGTCCTTGCCGCTTCTCCCTATCTTTGCCGCATGAAAATTTTGATGGTGTGCCTGGGCAATATTTGCCGCAGCCCGCTGGCCGAGGGCATTATGCAACAAAAGGCTCTGCAGGCCGGGCTTGACTGGCAGGTAGACAGTGCCGGAACAAATGGTTATCATACAGGTGAACCGCCTCATCATTTCAGTATTAAAGTGGCAGCCCTGCATGGCATAGATATTTGTGATCAGAGAAGCAGGAGGTTTATTGCAGATGACCTGGATGAGTATGATATCATTTATGCCATGGCCCTTGATGTATTGCAGGATATTAAACGCATTGCAAAAAACAATTTTGATGCAGGCAAAGTAATATTGTTTTTGGATGAGAGTTTTCCCGGGCAGCATAAAGATGTGCCCGATCCCTGGTATGGTGGCGAAGAGGGATATCATCATACTTTTGAAATAATTGAACGAAATTGCGATACCATTATCAAAAAATATTTAACAGCATAAACGTACATGAGCAATAAACCATCCATACCGCAGGGCACACGTGATTTTTCGGCAGACGTGGTGAGAAAGCGGAATTATATCTTCAATATCATTCGTAACACATTTGAATTATACAGTTTTCAACCCCTGGAAACACCAGCCATGGAAAACCTGGAAACCCTGATGGGAAAGTATGGTGAAGAGGGAGATAAATTGATCTTTAAGATACTCAACAACGGCATTAACGATCCTAAGAATATTGAAAAATCAAAAGCTGGTTTTGAAAAATTACTGGAAGGAAAAAGCAGCAGTGATATTACAGAACGTGCTTTAAAATACGACCTTACTATTCCCTTTGCCCGTTATGTGGCCATGAACCATACCAAATTAACTTTCCCTTTCCGGCGGTATCAAATACAACCTGTATGGCGTGCGGATAAGCCGCAAAATAACCGCTACCGGGAGTTTACGCAATGCGATGCCGATGTGGTGGGCAGCCTTTCGTTGTTAAACGAAGTAGAACTTTCCAATATTTACCACGAAGTGTTTGTAAAATTAGGAATGAGGGATTATGAGCTAAGGATCAACAGCAGAAAAATATTGGTTGCCCTTGCAGAGCTATGCGGTGGTGCCGACAAGATGATCGATATTACCATTGCTATTGACAAACTGGATAAGATCGGATTGGAAAAGGTGAAGGAAGAGTTGCAACAGCGGGGCTTACGCAACGATCAGATCTCTACGATTGAAAGCTACCTGAATATCAGTGGCAGCAATGAAGAAAAATTATCACTGATTAAAAGCCTGATTGGAAACAGCGAAAACGGCAAGCTAGGCATTGAGGAAGTGGAATTTGTTTTCAACCAAACCAGGAATATTAATCTGGTTATTGATTTTACACTGGCAAGAGGCCTCAACTATTACACCGGAATTATTTTTGAAGCGAAGGCCCCGAAAGAAATAAATATAGGCAGCATTGGCGGCGGCGGCCGATACGATGACCTCACCGGTTTATTTGGCGTGCCCAATATACCAGGTGTGGGTATCAGTTTTGGGGTAGACAGGATCTATAATGTAGTGGAAGCAATGGATTTATTTCCGGCCGACCTTCAGGTTGGAACCAAAGCATTGTTCTTTAATATGGGAGCAGTTGAAAGCCGGTATGCTTTTGGCATCATGCAGCAATTACGCAGCAATGGAATATCCTGTGAACTTTACCACGAAGCAAACAAGATCAGCAAGCAGTTCATGTATGCCGAGAAGAAAAACATTCCCTTTGTGATCATTATCGGCAGCAAGGAAATGGAAGAAAAAAATGCTGCTGTAAAGAATTTAGCAACGGGCATCCAGGAAACCGTGCCAACAGAAAAACTGGCTGATTACCTGGGTAATTTATAGGCCTTCAAAAATAATGGCCGATCCCTGGCCCACACCAATACACATAGTGGCCAGTCCGTATTTTGCTTTACGTCTTTTCATTTCGTGCAATAATGTAGTGGATATCCTTACGCCACTGCAACCCAGCGGGTGTCCGAGTGCAATGGCTCCTCCGTTTACATTAACTTTTTCCAGGTCGAGCCCCAGGTCGTGTATACAGGCAATGGACTGGGATGCAAAAGCCTCATTCAGTTCAATAAGGTCCAGGTCGCCAACCTGCAGGCCGGCACGCTGTAAAGCCTTGTTGCTGGCAGGCACAGGCCCAATACCCATGATAGCCGGGTCAACACCTGCCACGGCCATACTCACAATTTTAGCCATGGGCTGCAAGCCATACTTTTTTACAGCAGCTTCACCGGCAAGCAACATAGCTGCGGATCCGTCATTGATACCGCTGCTGTTTCCTGCAGTAACTGTTCCGTCTTTTGCAAATGCAGGTTTCAATTGTGCCAGTTTTTCCATACTGCTAAGTCTTGGATGTTCATCCTTATCAAAATCAAAAACATCTTTTCCAACCTGTACCTGAACCGGAGTTATTTCATTGGCCCATTTATTTTCTGCATGGGCTTTTTCATATTTCTGCTGACTGGCAAACGCAAATCCATCCTGTGCATGGCGGCTGATGTTCCAGCGCTTTGCCACATTTTCTGCAGTTTCACCCATTGTATAAGGATAGTAGGATTCAGCCAGTTTTTTATTTACAAAACGCCAGCCCAGTGTGGTATCCACCACTTGTTGATCACGCCCGAAAGGAACGGTGCTTTTGGGCATTACATAAGGTGCCCGGCTCATACTTTCCACCCCGCATGCTATCATAAGTTCCCCGTCGCCGCAGGCAATGCCCCTTGCTGCATCCATAATGGCCTGCAGGCCGCTTGCACATAAACGGTTCACTGTATTACCGGCAACTGTGGGCGGCAAACCCGCCAGCAATGCTGCCATACGGGCCACATTCCGGTTATCTTCACCACTTTGATTGGCAGCGCCTGCAATTACATCTTCAATGGCGTTCACATCAATACCTCCATTTCTTTTAATAAGCACACTTATCACATGCGCCAGGAGGTCATCTGGCCTGACACCGCTTAAAGAACCCCCGTATTTGCCAATTGGCGTACGTACCGCATCAATGATATAAACTGTTTCCATATTGTCTTTTCAATTACAAAGAACGGGAAATACTCTCATATTTACCGTATTCCGGCTTTTGTAAATACAAGCCTGCTGCTATTTGTAAAAAAAGAACAGCTTTGCGGGCTGTTCTTTTTTCATGGCTATACGTTTAACAAATTTTAAACCGACATGCTGTTATCCTTCACACTCACTTTAAAATAGGAACGACCATCTTTTTTTATCATGGCCAATATAAGTTTACTGAAATCATTTGCCACAAAATTGCTTCGGCCATCCTTTGATTCTATATAACCGCTGATCTCAGTTAACACCCCATCGTTGTAGCTGATATTTTCAAAACGCAGGTTTATATCCTTTGCCTTCATCTGCCGGATAAAATCATCCAACTGGCTTCTGCTGCTGTTTTTTGTAATTGTGATCAGCAGATCTTCATGGCCTGTGATCGTATAATCATAATTACCCGCAACCAAAGGGATTTCTCCGGCACGGGGAGCCATGGCTGCTATTACTGTTGTCCCCTGGTCATTCACATATACCACAGGCTTTGCGCCCTTACCCCGCGGTGCCACCGGAGCTACAGGCGGAACGGGTGGTACAGGCGCTACAGGAGGAGCCGGCGGAACCGGGGGTGCAGGCGGAACAGAGCTGCCATATTTACTTTCAAAATTTTTTCTGTCTGCTTCATCAGCCAGGTTATAAGATTCCTTTGAACCATTTTTTAACCATACGGTGGCATCATCATTATTAATATTGATCCGTTGCACATTTTCCGGCAAGGCAACAGGTACCGGCGGAACTGGCGGCACAGGTGGCACTGGTGGCACTGGTGGCACAGGCGCAACAGGAGGAACGGGGGGCACAGGGGGTACAGGTGGCATTATTGCATCACCGTATTTTTCTTCAAATGCAGACTGTTGGGAAACTTCTGTAAGATCATACATTTCACTGGTACCATCTTTTAATGTAACTGTTGCTTTGTTGTTACTGATCTCGATACGTTTCACATTTGGGGGCATTTTACTTTTTGCCGGAACGGTATCCGCTGCTTTACCGGGTAAAAAATAAGCGCTGTCTTGCTGATCATTGCCTGCATGTTTTCTGAAAGAGACGAGCATAACTGCTAAGACAGGGAGGATAAAAAGAAATTTTACCAAATGCACTTTGGCTGATTTTAGTTTGTTCATCATGGCTATACGTTTTTTTAATGAAGAAAAATTGAACTGATTGGCTATACTATATTGATTGTTTCCCATCACTTTCAGTAACAGGTATTGATATTCACTTTTTTCAATGCCGTTCTCCAGCACTTTGCTGTCTGCAATAAATTCAAGATTCTGGCGAATGGCTTTTTTCAGCATCCAGGCAAATGGATTATACCAGTTGAGCAGGCAAAGTATTTCGCCCCAGATAATATCGATGCTGTGCACCTGCTTTACATGTACAAATTCATGCCGTATGATCTCTTCCAGTTCCGCCTGTGTATGCAGGTGTTGATTAATGAAAACAGAATCCCCAAAGGAAAAGGGTATGATCTGCTCGTCCAGGTGAAACAGCTTCATCCCTGCACCCGGAATATAAGTGGCCCGCTTTAGTAATTTCCTGAATGAAAATATTTGTATCAATAGCCTGACAAGCATTACCAGAGCCCCGGCTACGAGCAACACAATCAGTAAATCCCATACTGTAAAAGAGAAAGCGGCATAGCCCGTTTCATTTTTTAAAGTTGAAATATCATTCACTACCGGTACCCAATTAACAATGTATGCTGCCTGCAGGTCCTGCTTTTCCAATACCGGCGATATATCCAGCAAGGGAATGAAGAATGCCAGCAAACTATACCCTGCCAGGTAAAAACGGTTCAGGTTATAAAAGGTGAGCCGGTACAGAAACAACCTGTAAAACAGCGTGACTGCTGCCAGGCTTACCGATAGTTTGATGATGTAAATTATAAATACGGGCATAGTAATAAATTGAGATATTTATTTTTTTCCTTTTTCGATCATATTGATGATCTCCTTAAGTTCATTGGCCGAAAGTTTTTTCTGCTCCACAAAAAAATTCACCATTTCCTTGTATGAATTATCAAAATAATCCTTGACCACATTACCCATAAATTTCTTTTTATAATCTGCCTCACTGATCAGGGGTTTATATAGGTACACATTACCAACCAGCCGGCTGCTGAGGTATCCCTTTCGCTCCAGGTTCTTCACAGTAGAAGCTACAGTGGTGTATGGGATTATTTCGTCCAGCTTTTCCATAAAAGCCTTCACATTGCCTTCGCCTGTGCGCCAGACGGCCTGCATGATTTCTTCTTCAGCGTGGGTTAATTTTTCCATCTATCTACGAATTTTTCGTAAATCTACGAAAAATTCGTAATTCACCAAACTTATTTACTCAAATAAATGTTAAAGCAGCAAAGACGATGAAAAAGTCAGGGTTTGGAAATCTCTACCAGCATATCCCCATTACTTCCATTGCTGGTGCAGAGGTAAACTTTTCCTGAAGGAGCAATACAGATATCCCTTATTCTTCCGAACCTGCTTTTAAAGAAGGTAAACTGATCTGTTACAGAAAGCCCGTCGTTGCTTAATTTCAGCACCCTCAGGCTGGCGTCTTTTAAGGTACACATCAGCAGGCAGTTCTTCCAGTCGGGAATTTTATCATTGTTGTAGTAATCAAGGCCGCAAACAGCAATGGTACTGCTGCCGCTGCTCCAGACAGGCTCTTTAACATTATTGGCCGTACAAAATGTTTTCTCGGCAGCTTCATTGCAGGGTCCTTTTACAGCAGGCCAGCCGTAGTTCCTGTTCTTTTCAATGATATTTACCTCATCTTCAATATCGGGACCGTGTTCGCTTGCATACATGATACCATTGGCCATTACAACGCCTTGCTGGTTCCTGTGGCCATAACTCCATACAGGAGAGCCGGCAAAAGGATTATCAGCAGGTATGCTTCCATCCAGGTTGAAACGCAAAACCTTACCGGAAAAAGAACTTGTCTTTTGTGCATTGGGCTGAACTGATGCGTCGCCGGTTGTCATAAACAGGTGTGGTGTGGTTTCATCTGTTATCCAAAGCCGGCTGCCATTGTGTATGCTGGAGGCGGGAATATCTTCAATGATCGTTTTCACGGGTTTAATGGCGGCATTCTCAAATTTCATTTGTACCATTTTTTCCCGGTACCCGTTTTCTGAATTATAATCATACACAACATAGATCAATCCATTTTTCAAAAAATCCGGGTGCTGCACCATGCCCAGCATGCCTCCTTCATTATTTGAAACCACCTCACTCACAGAAGCTGAAAAAACTATTTTACCGCTTGCCGGGTCCACTTTACTAATCTTTCCTCCCCTTTCTGTCATCCAGATATGATCATCCTTTCCCCACAAAATTTCCCAGGGATAGTTCAGTCCCTTTAATACGGTACGCACCGAATTCCGGGAGGTATAAGTTGCTGTCTGGCCTGATGAACCGCACCGGCTTGAAGAACAGCAGATGATGATAGTGGCCAGGATTAACAAACGATGACTTTTCATGATGCTCTTTTATAAAGGAAAACTACAAATTTATGACCAGGAATCCTTGCCGCTGACGGAATATAATTACCAAAATAGTTGTGGGGGCAGTACCTTTGCCGGATGTCAGCACCAAAAAACATACGCAGTTTAAGTTTGCCCGAGTTAAAAGAGTATTTTGAATCAATCGGAGATAAAAAATTCCGGGCCATACAGACTTATGAATGGCTATGGAAGAAAAATGCCCGCAGTTTTGATGATATGAGTAACCTGTCACTTGAATTGCGCAAAAAACTGGCTGAGGACTTTGAGCTGAATACCATGACAATTGACCTTACCCAGCAAAGCAGTGATGGTACATTAAAATCCAGGTTTAAAACCCATGATGGCCATTTGCTGGAAGGTGTCATCATCCCCACTGAAAAGAGGAACACCGCCTGTGTATCCTCACAGATAGGCTGCAGCCTGGTCTGTAAGTTTTGCGCCACAGGCTTAATGGACCGCAAGCGCAACCTCCATTTTGATGAGATATATGACCAGGTGGCCATATTGAATGAACAAAGTATAAAAACCTATGGAACAGGGCTTACCAACATTGTATATATGGGCATGGGAGAGCCTTTGTTGAATTATAGCAATGTTTTAAAATCGATAGAAAGGATTACAGCCACAGACAGCATGGCCATGAGCCCCAAGAGGATCACGGTTTCAACAGCCGGTGTTGCCAAAATGATCAGGCAACTGGGAGATGATAAAGTAAGATTCAACCTGGCATTGTCGCTGCACGCAGCCAATGATGAAAAGCGCAATACGATCATGGCCATTAATGAGACCAACAATATTGCGGCTTTGACCGAAGCGCTGAATTACTTTTATGAACAGACTAAAAACGATATCACACTGGAATATGTACTTTTAAAAGGTGTGAATGACGGCCTGGAAGATGCAGATGAGCTGGTAAAAGTATACCGCAAAATACCTACACACCTGATAAATGTTATCGAATTCAACCCGGTTTCGGAAATTCCTTATTTAAAATCGGATGAAGATACCACACAGGCGTTTACTGATCACCTCGCAAAACACCGGGTAAATGTAAGGGTGCGCCGCAGCCGTGGTAAGGACATTGATGCTGCCTGCGGCCAGTTGGCAAACAAAAAGGCTTAAAATTTCATTAACATACCTGTTTAAACCCTGCAGCCTTTTTTCAGTCTATTACTAAAATAAATAAACAGACATGAAAAAAGTAATTTATCCACTGGTAGCCTTTTTGGCTTTTACCATTAGCGTAAATGCCCAGCAAATGGGCAAGAAAGGTCGCCATCATCATAAACACGGGCACGAAATGATGGCAAAGCAATTGAATTTTTCAGAGGACCAAAAGAAGCAGGCCAAAACTATCAATGATGATTTCCGTAAAAAAATGCAGGACCTGAATAAACAGGAAAGTATCACCGTAAAAGAGCAGCGTGACAGGAAGGCGTCCCTGCTAAAAGAAAGAAAAGCAAAAATGGATGGTTTGCTTACCGCAGAGCAAAAAGCAAAAAAAGCTCAACTAAAGGCTGATCATAAAGCCAGGAAAGAAGCGGATTATGCCAGGCACCTTGATAAAATGAAGACCAACCTGAACTTAACGGACGACCAGGTTGCGAAATTAAAAGCCCAGCGTGCCAGTACCCGTGCAAAAGCAGAAAAAATAAAGAATAACGAATCGCTTAGCCGGGAACAGAAAAAAGAGCAGATGATGGCCCTGAAAACAGAAGCTAAGCAACAGCATGATAAAATATTCACTGCTGAGCAACTGAAGAAAAAAGAAGAAATGAAAAAAGCCCGTGGAGATAAAGGCCGGGCCAGAAAATAATTACCCCCTCCCTACCGGCAAAAAGCTGTTCCCAGGCGGAACGGCTTTTTTTATGCCCTGCCCTGCCCGACCGGGCAAAAAAACGTATCTTTACCATTCACTACTGTTGTAAAACAGCAAAACACTTCAAACATGAGCCAGTCGCCATTCCAGAAATTCCAAAACAAAAAGAAGAACAGCGTTATTAAAGAAGAATTCCGCCAGGAAAAAAAGAAATACCGCAAAGAGCGCAATGCTTTTTTTGAGGAAAAGAAAAAAGCAGAATATGAAGCCCGTAAGTTGAAAAGGACCGGTGGCATGGCTCCCGGTGCTGCAATTGAGCCAAAGACAGCCAATGCCTCTGATAAAAAAGTTGATGCCGGAAAAAAGGTTGTTGAAAAAAATTCGAAACCCAAAGCCAATACTGAAACCAAGGCGCTTGCAGTAATGCCCTTAAACAAATACCTGGCGCATTGCGGCGTTTGTTCAAGAAGAGAGGCTGTTGAACTGATCTCATCAGAAAAAGTAAAAGTGAATGGCAAAATAATTACGGAGCCTGGCTACAAGGTTGAAGCGAACGATGAAGTGTTTTATAATGGCAAGAAACTCTTTGTTACCAAGAACCTGGTTTATATTTTACTGAATAAACCCAAAGATTATATTACCACCACCGATGACCCGCAGGGAAGAAAAACGGTTCTTCAATTAATAAAGCAGGCCACTACTGAAAGGGTTTACCCTATTGGCCGGCTGGATCGAAATACCTCAGGTGTACTCTTGCTCACCAATGATGGCGACCTCACACAAAAGCTCTCCCATCCAAGTTACGAAGTAAAGAAGATCTATGAAGTGAAATTGGATAAGCCCCTGACCAAAGCACATTTTGATAAGATAGTGGATGGCCTTACCCTGGAAGATGGTGTGATACATATTGACAGCCTGGCTTATGCAGATGCAAAAGATAAATCCATCATAGGCATTGAACTGCACAGCGGCCGTAACCGTATTGTGCGCCGCATCTTTGAGCATTTGGGTTATGATGTAAAGGGCCTTGACAGGGTGATGTATGCCAATCTTACCAAAAAAAATGTTGAACGCAGCAAATGGAGGTACCTGAGCGAAAAAGAGATTCGCCTGCTGAAATACATGAATGCTTCCAAAAAGAAATAAAGTTTGAAAAAGTATAACCCAGAAGTCATTTTCGAGAACGACTCATTTGTTGCTATCAACAAACCGGCCGGCTTATTATCCATTCCTGACAGGGAACAAACCCAGGTTTCGCTGAAGGATTTACTCATCGGGAAATATGGCTCCATCTTTACGGTGCACCGTCTTGACCGGGACACCAGCGGCATCATTCTCTTTGCTAAAACAGAGGAAGCACACAAATTTTTCTCTCAGTTATTTGAAGGCAGGGAAATTGAAAAATACTATGTAGGCCTTGTGCATGGTATACCAGCCCCTTTAAAGGGCACCATTGATGCCCCTATTGCCGAGCATGGCGTGCAAAAGGGATTTTACATCGTTCACCAGCGTGGCAAACCTTCAGTTACCGATTATGAAGTAATTGAAGCAAATAATAAATTTTCACTGGTACAGTTTCAACTACACACCGGACGAACCCATCAGATACGGGTTCATTGCAAGAATATTGGTCACCCGCTTGCCTGCGATGAATTGTATGGCGATGGAAAACCAGTACTACTCTCTTCCATCAAAAAGAAATTCAAACTGAGCAAACATGATGAGGAAGAAAGACCTATGCTGAACAGGCTTGCTCTGCATTCGTACCGTTTAAAATTCACTGATCCTGAAGGCAGGGATTTTGACTTGCAGGCAGGGCTTCCAAAAGACATGAGGGCCCTGTTGCAGCAATTGAAGAAAAATTAAGGAGCGCCTGGCCGCTATTTACCTGTACTAATTGTTTTCCTTTGCCAGGTTGCCTGCTAAAATTAATTCAACAACGGTTCCGGTGTCTGTACAGGCAATCAGTCTATATCCGGCTGCGGGGTATAACGCAGGTAAGGCTTTACGATCTCCAAACCCTTCGGAAATTTTTTAATGGCATCTTCGGTACTCACAGCAGGCACCACGATCACATCTTCTCCCTGTTTCCAGTTGGCAGGTGTTGCCACACTGTAATTGGCTGTTAATTGCAATGAATCAATTACTCGCAATACTTCTACGAAATTACGGCCTGTGGAAGCGGGATAAGTGATGATCAGTTTTACTGCCTTATCGGGCCCGATGATTACCAGCGAACGCACGGTTGCGGTTGCTGATGCATTTGGATGAATAAAGTCATAGAGCTCCGACACTTTTTTATCGTCATCTGCCACGATGGGAAAATCAACTTCGCAATGTTGTGTTTCATTGATATCATTGATCCAGCCCAGGTGCTTGTCTACGGGATCTACACTAAGTGCCAGTACTTTTACATTGCGCTTTGCAAATTCTTCTTTAAGGGCTGCTGTACGTCCAAGTTCTGTTGTGCATACGGGTGTATAATCTGCCGGATGGGAAAACAAAATACCCCAGCTATCACCCAAATATTCGTAAAAATTTATTTCCCCAACAGAGGTTTTTGCCTTGAAGTCAGGGGCTGTATCTCCCAGTCTTAAACTCATATTTTTATTGTTTTAGTATGCAAATATAATACTCTACTATTTAAATAGACTATTATTTTTTACTTTTGGCAATTATCAAAAGATGCTTTCCAAAAAAACACAATATGGATTGAAAGCCCTTGGCTACCTGGCTGCCAATTATGGCAAGGGCCCCGTATTGATATCGGAAATTTCAAACAGGAAAAAAATACCTGTGAAATTCCTTGAAAGCATCCTGCTTCAGCTTAAAACCGCAGGAATATTAGAAAGCAAAAAGGGAAAAGGAGGTGGTTATTTTTTAGCTTCCAGCCCTACAAAAACAAAGCTGGCAGCAGTGATACGTATCATAGAAGGACCAATAGCCATGCTGCCCTGTGTAAGTTTGAATTTTTATGAAAAATGCCTTGACTGCGATGAAAGAACCTGTGGCTTAAACCGTGTAATGGCCAGCGCAAGAGATGCAACGTTAAAAATACTGGAGAAAAAAACAGTAGCTGACCTTATCGACAGTAATGGATCAGTTTGAAGAAGCCCTTTTTACTGCAGCTTTGCCAAACCGGTCTTTTACATTATCAATTGCTTTGTAGAGATCGTTCTTTCTTTCCAGGTCATCAAACAAATTGGTTTGAACGGCATCATTGGTCAGTTCGCTCAATCTTACCCCCAACAAACGCACCGGTTCTCCTTTTTTATACAGCTTATCAAACAACTCTTTTACCACCGGGATAAATTCGTCGTCTGCGCAGCTGTAAGGAATAGTGGTTTGCCGGGAAACGGTTTCAAAATCATGATAGCGGATTTTAACAGCCACACACCCTGCTACTTTCCCATCCTGCCTCAATTCGTAGGCAATCTTTTCGGTAAGCCGTACCAATTCGCTTTTCAGGTAAGCCAGGTCAGTTTTATTCTCATTAAATGTATGTTCACTTGAAACTGATTTGGCTTCGTGATAATTGGCCACTGCGCCATGGTGGATACCCTGGCTTTTATTCCAGAGATCGATCCCCCATTTACCCAATCTTTCTTCCAGTTCTTCGGGTGTTCTTTCACTGATATTTTTAATGGTAACAATGCCCATGGCTTTTAATACCTCGTACGTATGATCACCCACGCCGGGTATCTTGCTTACTTTCATGGGGGCTAAAAATTCCTTCTCCTTTCCAAACGGCACCTGCAGATAGCCATTGGGCTTGGCTTCATCTGTAGCCATTTTAGCAATCATTTTATTGGAAGCCAATCCGAAAGAGATGGGCAATTTTGTTTCATCCATGATCTGCTTACGAAGGTCTATTGTCCACTGAAGCGGATCAAAAAAACGTTGCATACCGGTGAGGTCAATATAAAATTCATCGACAGATGCTTTTTCAAAAAGCGGTGCTTTGGCTGCAATAATATCAGTAACCCAGCGGCTGTAGCGGCTGTATTCTCCGCGACTCCAGCCTAATACTATGGCTTGCGGACAAAGCTGAAGTGCTTTTTTACTGGGCATTCCGCTCCGCACACCAAAAGCCCTTGCCTCATAACTGGCCGAAGTGACCACGCCTCTTTCCCTGCCACCAACAAACGCAGGTTTGCCAATATGCTCGGGATGATTGAGCAACTCGACTGACAAAAAGAATGTGTCCAGGTCAAGATGTGCTATGATGCGCTGGGGTTCCATTATAAACTTAAAAGGTTTTTAAAACCATGTGGAATGTAAGTTTCTCAGTTTATTAAATACAATTATCATGGAGTGCAGCAGGCAAACCTTAAAACTATGCTTACGCTACAAACAATTTGCTTTTGAATGCTTAATTTATTTATAGATATCCAGTAATCCGTCCGGTAGCGTAACATACACTTTGCGGTTCTTTGTATCAACTTTTTCCAGGCTTTCCTCATGAACAGGAATGAGCGCTTCCTTCCCGTTTATCAGTATGCTGCATAAAACCTGATGTGGTTGTTCAATCACTTCAAGAATCTCTCCCAGGTCTTCCCCTTCATTTATGATATGTAACCCAAGCAGGGATATGGGCGCTGATTTGGCTGCAAATTTTTTGAAATCTTCTTCCGCAATCCAAACTTCTTTGGGGGTAAGTTTTCGGGCTGCTTCAACAATATCAATGCCTTCCAGTTTTACCACTGTTTCATCTTCGCTCCTGATCTTTGTTGCTTCAATGAAGTAAGGAATGAAGCTGTCCTTTTTGTCTTCCAGGAAAATAGCTTCCAGGCCTTTGAAAGAATTCTTCTTCCCGAGGCTATGCTGTAACACAAGTTCGCCTTTTAAACCTGTACTGGCGGCTAGTTTACCTATTTTGAAATATTGGCTCATAGACTTCTGATCATTTTTAATTCCCCTCTGATTTCTCTTTTACTTTTTGCTTCCCCGGGTACCGCTATCGCTTATGGTGACAAGGCAAAAAGTTACAATTAAGAGCCCGTCAAAGAATTACATCTCCTTTGCTGTAGGGAACTATGATTAAGCGGCTGCACTACCTTGAACAGTGCTTTTATTTCCTGATACTTAACAGCTCACCATTGGATACCTATTGCGATGATGCGGATAGTTTGCACCGGTCGTGGCACAAAGGTATGCGGTACAAGTGAGTGACACAACGATGATGCCATGAAAAACTTAAGTTCGTCCCAAAAAAAGATCAGATTTCAAACCAGGTTCGAAATCACAGACCAGGTAAATAAAAAAAGTGCCGGTAAACCGGCACTTTAAAAGAATTAACGGAACAGAGGTGAATTATTCTTCTGTTTTGGTTTCTTCAGCAGCTGAAGCTTCTATTGCAGCTTCAGTAGCATCAGCAGCAGGGGCTGCTTCAGCTTTAGCTTCCACTTTTTTCACAACAGGTTGGTTGCGGCTTTCGTTACGGGCCTTTTTATGGGCTCCCTGGCGGCGTGCAACATGTGCGTCGTGTTCTGCAGTCCATGCAGTGAATTTTTCCATTGCACCAGCTTCGTCAAATAAGCCTAAGCTTACACCACGAAGTAAGTGTTTCAGATACAATACACCTTTGAAAGAAAGGATTCGGCGAACAGTATCGGTGGGTTGAGCACCTTTTTGCAGCCAGTCCAATGCTTTCTGACGATCTACCTGGATTGTTGCAGGAACCGTTAAAGGATTGTAAGTACCTAATTTTTGGATAAATTTACCATCACGTGGTGCACGTGCATCTGCCACAACGATGAAGTAAAAGGGGCGCTTCTTTGAGCCATGCCTTTGCAGTCTCATTTTTACAGCCATAAAATAGAAATTTTTGGTTGTTACTAAATAGGGTTTCTCCTTAAAAAAGGATGACAAAGATAATCTCCCGTGGGAGAAATGCCAAATATTTGACTTAGAATCAGCAAAATAGCCCCATTCTTATAAACCGTTTAACAAAATTGCTAAAAATTGCAATGTATTTGATTTTGCTCCGGATCCAAGGGGCTTTTCTGAAATTTGCTCATCATTTTCATGAAGATTCTTACTGTTTCTGCCGGCTTTTAAGGTGTTTCACACTACAACTTATTGTATATTAGATGTAAATTCAAATAATATGTCTGATAAACAGGTACACCTGCTTTGCAGCAGCGGTGGTGTAAGATGTTTTAGTTATATAGGGGCATACAAGGCCCTGTTAAAGGCAGGTTATACCGTAAGCGGTGTTTCGGCCAGCAGCATGGGCTCTGTGATAGGCCTTCTGTTTTGCCTGGGGCTTTCGCCGCAGCAGGTTGAAGAAAAGGTATTATCAAACCCCATTAAAAAATATGTACACAAAAGAGTATGGCACAGGCTTCTTGCCTTCCTTCGTTATCCTTATGCCGTATATCATCACCCTGATTATGCGGCCCTGCTGCAGGATTTTTACGGCAGCGACCCACTGATGAAGGACCTTGCTATCGGGTACAGCACCCTTGCACTGGATTTGAATAAGAAAGAATTGTTAAGCATCAGCAGGGAAACGCACCCTGAATGGAAGGCTTCACAGCTATTATCCATTGCTACGGCAATACCACCCATGTTTTCACCGGTTGCCATGGATGATATGTTGCTGGTGGATGGTGGCCTCGCATCTGAAAGTCCGGGCTGGGTGGCTGCCGCGGAAAGTGAGGGGCGGCCGGTGGTAGTGTTGAAAAACAGCGCCGGTTTGCCCGGAAGTGACCATAAGAATTTTCCCAGGTTCCTCTCCTCCATGATCCAATCGGCTGCTGCAGCAACTGATGCATTCAGTATTCAACAAATGCCTGCCAGTATTGTAGTGGATATTCATTGCGGCAATCAAAAAGCCGAGGCTTTCGATATTTCCAAAGAAGAAATAAAATCGCTGATACTTGCCGGCGAAAAAGCAATGGAACAAATGCTTGTACTTTGCAAGCATGATCTGCGCAAATTCATTAAGGTGGAAAATATAGCCCCTCAGAATATTAGTGCTGCCGGCCTAAACCTGGCCCGGGAGCGAAATATCAGCATGATGAAAAAATTCAACCGGCAAACAACAGGCCGGCACCAGGTTTTTATAAGTTACAGCCACAAAGACCTTGATTGGTTTAATAAGCTGCAACTGATGCTGGCGCCCGTGGAAGCTTTTCACGGAATAAAAGTGTGGGATGATAAGGAGATCATGCCGGGTACTTATTGGCACAGCGCTATAAAAACGGCACTTTCTCAAACAAAAGTGGCCATATGCCTGGTTAGTCCCAATTTTATCAATTCAAATTATATTACTGCTAACGAACTCAGTTATTTTATGGAAGAAGCCGCCAGGCAACAGGTAAAGATATTTCCGATTGCCATATCCCGTGTGGCAGATGAGCAAAACCCGCTGCGGGATATTCAGTATGTGAACAATCCTGCAGAACCTTTTGATACACTAAGTGAAGAAAAGCAACATGCAGTGTTAACCACCATGGTGGAACAACTAATTGAAGTTATGAACCAGGAAATATAATGGCTGAGGAAATCACCTTCTGCCAAAACCGGGCATTAACCCCCTGGGCATTTTGTTCATCATCTTCATCATGCTTTTCATTTGCTCAAATTGTTTCAGGAAAGCATTCAGCTCATTGATATCCTTGCCGGCACCTTTGGCAATGCGGTTTTTGCGGCTTGGGTTTATGATATCCGGATTGCGGCGCTCTTCCAGGGTCATCGAGTTGATCATTGCCTCAATACCCTTGAAAGAATTATCGTTTATATCCACATCTTTTATTTGTTTGCCCACGCCTGGTATCATGCCCATCAGGTCTTTTATATTGCCCATTTTTTTGATCTGCTCAAGCTGGGTCTTAAAATCCTCAAAGTCAAACTGGTTTTTACGGATCTTCTTCTCAAGCCTTGCCGCTTCCTTTTCATCGAATTGTTCCTGAGCTTTTTCCACGAGGCTTACAATATCACCCATACCTAAAATACGCTGGGCCATACGCTCGGGATAAAAAACATCCAGGGTATCCATCTTTTCGCCACTGCTGGCAAATTTAATGGGTTTGTTAACCGTGTATTTTATTGAAAGCGCCGCACCACCCCTGGTATCACCATCCAGTTTGGTGAGTACCACACCGGTAAAATCGAGCCGTTCATTAAAAGCAGCAGCTGTATTCACGGCATCCTGGCCAGTCATACTATCCACCACAAACAAAATTTCCTGCGGGTTGATAGCAGCTTTTATCCCTGCCACTTCATTCATCATCACTTCATCCACTGCCAGGCGGCCCGCTGTATCCACGATGATCACATTCTTATTTTTACTGCGGGCTTCTTTGATGGCGCCCTGTACAATAGAAATGGCGTCTTTGTTTTCCCGCTCACTATACACAGGCACATCTATTTGTCCGCCCAGCACTTCCAATTGGTCAATAGCCGCAGGCCTGTAAATATCAGCAGCCACCAATATGGGTGATTTACCCTTTTTTGTTTTAAGATAATTGGCCAGTTTACCGCTGAAGGTTGTTTTACCGCTACCCTGCAGTCCTGCAATCAGGATAATGGCCGGGCTGCCGCTGATATTAAAGTCACTTTCTTTTCCTCCCATCAGTTCGGTCAATTCATCCTGTACGATCTTCACCATTTGCTGACCGGGATTTACGGAGGCCAGTACTTTTGCACCCAGTGCTTTTTCTTTCACCTTGTCGGTAAATTCTTTGGCTATCTTATAATTTACGTCGGCATCCACTAACGCACGGCGAATGTCTTTTACCGTATTGGCAATATTGAGTTCGCTGATCCTTGCCTGGCCTTTGATATTCTTAAAGGCTGATTCTAATTTTTCACTTAATGAATTGAACATACTCTTTGTCTTTTATTTCACGGATTCAGGGAATTACGCCAATCATTGTAATTAGCGTAACCCGTAATAATTAGTGTTATCAAATACTAAATGCTGTATCTATAATTTGTGCCTGTTCCTTCGCATGTATCTTACCATAGCCGGTGGCTGTGGCAGCGCTGGCCTGGCGGCTGATGATATAGAAATTGATATTTTTCAGGTTCATCCTTAAGAAAGTTGCGGCGCCCATATTCAAAGGCTCTTCCTGAACCCAGTACCAGATCGCTTTACTGTATTTTGCATACAGCGCATCCAGTTGCTTTTGTGGCAGCGGGTGAATCTGTTCAAGCCTGATGATGGCAACATCGTTCCTGTTGTCCTTTTGTTTACGTTCGGCCAGTTCAAAATAAATTTTACCACTGCAGAATAATACTTTGGTTATTTCGGTTGCATCTGTTACAGTTATATCATCCAACACTTCTTTAAAACCGCCACTGGTAAATTCATCCTTGCTGCTGTAGCTGCCGGCATGCCGGAGATTTGCTTTAGGTGAGAAATTCACAAGCGGTTTGCGGAATGGCCATGCCAGTTGCCTTCTTAGCAAATGAAAAAAATTGGCCGCCGTTGTAACATTGGTTACTGCAAAATTCAGTTCGGCGCACATCTGTAAAAATCGTTCCATTCTTGCACTGCTGTGCTCGGGGCCCTGCCCTTCGTAACCATGCGGAAGCAATAGCACCACGCCGTTCATACGCTGCCATTTGGTTTCTGCGGCAGCAATGAACTGATCGATAATGGTTTGAGCTCCGTTGCAGAAATCGCCAAATTGAGCTTCCCAGATCACCAGTGCATTGGGATTTGCCATGGCATAACCATATTCAAAACCCAGCACTGCATACTCACTCAGCAAAGAATTATAAATGCGGAAAGGCGACTGTGTTTCTGTAAAATGATCCAGCCTGTTGTATTCATCATTGGTTACCTCATCGTAAATAGCAGCATGGCGGTGACTAAACGTGCCACGCTTTACATCCTGCCCGCTCATACGAACATCCTTGCCATCCACCAGTAAACTTCCATAAGCCATCAGTTCAGCAGTTGCCCAGTCTATTTTATTCTCATCGGCAAATAGTTTTTGTTTGTCGCTGATCAGTTTTTCAACCTTACGCAATGGCTTGAAATCAGCGGGCCATTTCATCAGGCCTTCAAACAAGAGATTGAATGCATCATTCCCTATGGCTGTAACCGGTGATACTTCAAAATCGGCAGCAGTAGCCTTACGAAGGCTTTTCCAAACCAGTTCAGGCGGCTGATAACTGTATGGCAGCGGGTTTTGTTTCACTTCGTCCAGGCGCTCCTGCAAATCGGCTAAAAAGCGTTGTTCCATTTCTTTGGCAAGCGCCTGTGCATCCGGCTCGCCATTTTGCATAAGAAACTGGGTGTAAACTTCCCTTGGGTTCAAATGCTTGTCGATCAGCGAATACAGCTGTGGCTGTGTGAACTTCGGCTCATCACCCTCGTTATGACCATGCCTGCGATAGCAAACCATGTCTATAAAAATATCGCTGTTGAATTCCTGGCGGTATAATGTTGCAATCTCACAGGCTTTTACCACAGCCTCCGCGTCATCACCATTTACATGAAAAACCGGTGCATGCACCATTGCGGCAACGGAGGTACAGTAATCTGAACTTCTTGCATCATCAAAATCGGTGGTAAAACCTATCTGGTTATTAATTACAAAATGAATGGTGCCGCCGGTATAATAACCTTCCAGTTTACTCATCTGCAACACCTCATACACAATACCCTGCCCGGCAACAGAAGCGTCTCCGTGCACCAGCACTGGAAGTATCTTGTCATAATCGCTGTTGTACAAAATATCTGCCTTACTTCTTGCAAAGCCTATCACCAGCGGATCCACAGCTTCCAGGTGCGAAGGGTTGGGACTTAATTTTAAATGTATTTTTTTACCATCAGCCGTTTCCACATCGCTGCCAAATCCAAGATGGTATTTTACATCCCCGCTTCCCATGGTAGTATCAGGCAGGCTTGTTCCTTCAAACTCGCTGAAAATTTGCTGGTAGGTTTTTCCCATGATATTCGCCAGCACATTCAATCTTCCCCTGTGTGCCATACCTATCACCACTTCTTCCACGCTGTTATTGGCAGCTGTGTTGATGATGGCATCCAGTGCCGCAATAGCTGTTTCGCCCCCTTCCAGTGAAAATCTTTTTTGGCCTATATATTTGGTATGCAGAAACTTTTCGAACATCACACCTTCATTAAGTTTTTGAAGTATCCTTTTCTTTTGCTGCAACGGAACAGGCTTCAGCATTGTATTCTCAATGGCATTGGTAAGCCAGTCAAGCTTAACCTGGTCGTTGATATAGCCAACCTGCACACCCACATGGCCGGTATAGCATTTTTGCAGGTGATCAACAATTTGTTGAAGCGTGCCATTTTCCATGCCCACAAACTTCCCTGCCGAAAAAGAAGTAGCCAGGTCAGCATCTGTAAGTCCAAAATCTGATAAAGCTAGCCGGGCCTGCCTGTCCTTACGCTCACGAATGGGATTGGTTTTAGCAACCAGGTGCCCTTTTTTACGATAAGCCCGAATGAGACGAAAAACGCCGAATTCTTTTTCCAAATTACCCACTACTGCTCCGGAAACACTGGCCGGGCCTTCGGCAGCGTTTGAAATAGCAAAATCAAATCCTTCAAAAAATTTGCGCAAATCTTCATCCACGCTGGCCGGGTCTTTTACAAAATCCTGGTACAGGCCTTCAACATAGGAAGGATGGGAATTTGTGATATATTGAAAATCTTTCATAAAAAATAAACAGCATTATAAAAAAGAATGCAAATATCAGTTAAAAAGGTGGTTTAAGAAAATTGCCCGGTACAAGGTTTAGGCAGGCTTTGTTCAATTAAACCCGGCAGGTAAATTTGCTACCAGGTTTTACTTTATCCGGCCAGATTGAATATTTTCACAGGACAATAGGTTTGTAAAAAAGTTTCACCATATTGAAGTATACAATCACTTTTAATAATTACAGCACAATATTGTTATGCCTGTTGCTTTGCTCTTGCGGGGGCCAGGCCATGGCAGATGCCGGCATCCAGAATATCAATATTTTGCTGGTAACTATTTTTTTGCTTGCAGGCGCCCTGGTGCTGAGCCTGTACCGCAACAGGCGCAATATTTTTACCGATGAACAACTGGAAAAAAACAAGATACAGGAACTGAAACTGGAACAGTACAGGCAGCAGCTGGAATTTGAGCAGATCGTGAATTTTTTTTCCGGATCGCTGGCCGATAAAGGCACCCAGGAAGAGGTAATATGGGATGTGGCCAAAAATCTTATCCATAAACTTGGCTTTGCAAACTGTATGATTTATTTATGGAACGAAGACAAGACCCTTTTGCTGCAAAAAGCCGGCTACGGCCCCAATGGCTCACTGGAGGAAGTGATAAAGCAACCCTTTAATGTGGAACCCTGGCAGGGTATAGTTGGCCATGTGGCCGCAACCAGGAAGCCCATTATGCTGGGCGATACCTCAAAAGACCCCCGGTACCGGCCTGATGTTTTGACAAGATTCAGTGAATTATGCGTGCCTGCCCTGTACAATGGAGAGCTCATCAGCGTAATTGACAGTGAAGATTTCGCTAAGGATTATTACACGCAACAGCACCTGCAGATACTGACCACCATTGCAACCATGATGGCCGCCAGGCTTGTTTCTATAGAAGCCTCTGAAGACATCAGGCGCAAAAAAGAAGAACTGAACAGGATCAATGAACAAATGGCGCAGCTGGAGCTGGCATCACTGCGCAGCCAGATGAACCCGCATTTTATTTTCAACTCGCTGAATTCTGTTCAGAAATATATCTGGGAAAACAAGGAAGAAGATGCTGCCGAATACCTGGCCAAATTTGCCAAACTCATGAGGGCCATCCTCGAAAACTCACGAAAAGAGCTGGTGCCCCTGAAAGAAGAAATTGAAATACTGAAGATTTATATTGAACTTGAGCACCGGCGAAGCAATGGCCAGTTTGATTACAGCATCAGAACCGATGAAACCCTTAGCCAGGACTGCACCATGGTGCCACCCATGCTGATGCAACCCTTTATTGAAAACGCCATCTGGCATGGCCTCAATAAAAAACTGTCCAAGGGCAACCTCTTCATCAGTATTGAAAAAAAAGAAGGTTCGCTGGTGTGTATCATCGACGACGACGGTGTGGGCAGGCAATACGGCAATACCGCGACCGGAACAGGAAAAAAATCACTGGGTATAGATATTACACAACAGCGTATTGCCAGGCTGATGCAGGCTACCAAACTGGAGGCGGGCATCGTGATACACGACAAAAAAGAAAATGGTCTGCCCGCCGGTACAACCGTTATCATAACTTTACCAATACAAACATCATTACCATGCTGACCTGCTATATTGCCGATGACGAACAACATGCAGTAGACGCCCTGGCTGCCATGCTCAAAAAAAAATTTGAAGGCCAGGTACAGCTTTGTGGCAGCAATATCAGGGCATCTGTGGCCATCAGTGAAATTGAGGCGCTGCAGCCCGATATACTTTTTTTGGATGTGGAGATGCCCGAGATGAGCGGCCTGGACCTGCTGAAACATTTTCCGGAAAGAAAATTCCATGTAATTTTCACCACCGCTCACGAAAAATATGCGCTGCCGGCCCTGAAAGCTTCAGCCATGGATTACCTGGTAAAACCACTATCACCCCAGGATGTATATGATGCCCTGCAGAAATGCATGGCCGATAAAAAAAATACAGAGTACAAACGGGGCACTCAAAACAGGATCTCGTTGCCCGTTTCGCAGGAGCTGCTCATCATTAATACCGATGATATCATTCACATTGAAGCTCACAACAATTATTCGCACTTCTATTTTACGAACCGCCCCAAAGTTATTGTAAGCAAAACGCTGCGGGAATACGACGAAATGCTTTCACACCAGGGCTTTTACCGGGTACATCAGTCCCACCTCATCAACCTCAGGCATATTGAATCGGTTAACAGTTCCGATGGCGATTTCATCATGCTAACCAATAATTACCGTGTTGAACTGAGCCGGCGAAAAAAGAATGAGTTTCTGCAATTGCTCAAAACCCTGTAACCGAATTCTCGGATAACAAAACCAGTTCCTCATTTGTAGCCTGCAAATACTTAACAGGAAAGCCCTGAATAATATGTTCCTGTAATTTCAGGCCAAATATGAATTCAGGCATTATCATTAAAACCGAACTGCAGCAGAAAGGAAGCTGGATAAAGATCAGCATCCCCATGCAGCACCCCGGAGCCGCCAGGGCAACTGTTTCATCGGCCCAGGGCACTGTTATTAAAACCGTGATGCTGGAACAAGGTAACAATGCAATAGACATCAGCGGGATTGCGGTTCAATCATTACTGGTTAAAGTAGAAACAGCTTTCGAAACCATTTTAAGGAACATAAAACTAACGGAAGGATAAACCCTTTTAAATTGACAATCATGAAGAATTTTAAGGTCATTATCATTGTGCTTTTTTTATTTGCAGGCAAACGCACCATTGCCCAGTCTGTGGCCATTAATACGGATGGCAGTACAGCCAACACCAGTGCCATACTGGATGTAAAGAGTACAACCAAAGGGATATTGATACCCCGGCTTTCGAGTGTGCAAAGAACAGCCATTGTGTCACCCGCCTCTGGCTTGATGGTTTATGATACTGACAGTTTGAGTTTTGCTTATTATAATGGAAGCACCTGGTGGTTTATTAAATCAGGAATTGATAAAAGCAGTGGCTGGAGTTTGAATGGTAACAGTGGCACAGACACATCTGTTAATTTTTTAGGTACGATAGATAATATGCCTGTACGTTTTAAGCAAAACAATATATTAATGGGTCAATTCGATAACAATAAATCAAATTATTACATCGGCAAGGCAGCAGGTAAAAATACCGCAACCGGAATCAGAAACATTGCTTTGGGAGATAGTGCTTTATACTCTATCACCGGCATGCAAGGCCTGGTTGGTCTTGGATATGCTGCATTAAAATCAAACACCTCAGGCAGCGAAAATACCGCTGTTGGTTTTTCCGCCATGGAAAAAAATACAACCGGTAACCAGAGCACGGCTGTTGGCAACCTGGCATTAAACAGCAATACTTCAGGATTCAGGAACACCGCCATCGGTTATGCTGCCATGAATACAGCTTCAGGAACAAATCATTCAAATACCGCCGTCGGGGCTGAAGTCTTATATAAAAATACCGGCACCTGGAACATTGGTATAGGTAATACAGCTTTATTTGATAACACTTCCGGCACCTCAAATATAGCAATTGGAGTGCAGGCCCTTACCAATAATACAACTGCAAGCAACAATACAGGCATAGGTCACCAGTCCTTACAAAATAATACAACAGGAAACTCAAATACCGGTATAGGTTCCAGAACAATGGTTTCTAACAGTACCGGTTATTCAAATGTGGCGGTTGGTGTTGCAGCGCTAAATATGAACACCATCAAAAACAACCTGGTTGCAGTAGGTGATAGTGCGCTGTTTAATAATGGCAATGGAAGTCCTCTTTCAAGCGAGGCTGTTTATAACACAGCTATTGGAAGCAAATCCCTTTACGCAAATACTACTGGCTATGAAAATACAGCAATTGGATATTTATCGGCCTGGAAAAACACTACGGGTTATAGAAACACCACCATTGGTTACAAAGCACTATTCAGCAATACAACCGGCAGGTCTAATGTGGCAGTTGGTGCAGAAACATTGTGGGGCAACACCAGTGGTGAACTTAACCTTGCCGCCGGCAACTGGGCACTTACCAACAACTCTACGGGTGATGAAAATGTGGCCCTGGGCCAAAGTGCATTAGCTATGAATAATTCAGGAAATTCTAATGTAGCCACAGGTGTAAATGCATTATACTCAAATGTTGACGGATACTCAAATGTAGCTATCGGCCATAGCAGCTTAAATAAAAACACCAAAAGCAATCTTGTAGCCATCGGCGATAGTGCCCTGTTTAACAACAGCACAGGAGCCACAATTTCTTTTGAAGGCACAGAAAATGTTGCAGTTGGCAGCAAGGCGCTTTTCTCAAATACAACAGGTTACGATAATACTGCCGTTGGTTTCGAATCAATGAAATTGAATACCAATGGCGCCTTAAACACGGCACTTGGTTATTTCTCCATGCGTTACAATACCACCGGCGGCGGTAATGTTGCGTTGGGTGTTTATGCGCTGGCTGCCAATATATCCGGTGGGGGAAATGTGGGGGTGGGATTTTCCGCCCTTTCCAATAACTCAACCTCCACAGATAATGTAGGGTTGGGCAACCAGGCTTTATTCAATCATTATAAAAACGATGGCAATGTGGCTGTAGGAAAATTTTCATTATTTCAGGATACCACTGGGCAATATAACGTGGGTTTAGGCTACCAGGCTGGTTATAGTAGCCGCTCTGGGGGTTACAATATTGCTCTTGGATACAACGCCATGTTTGGTAATAAATCAGGAAACAATAACATTTCCGTGGGCAACGAGGCCGGGTCAACAAATATTACCGGTAACAACAACATTGCAATTGGCAATAATGCCGATTTTAGTACAAGTGCACTGACTAATGCCATTGCGATCGGCAACCTGGCATTATCCAGTTCCAATAACAGCCTGGTGCTGGGGGGTATTAATGGTATAAACGGCGCTACGGCCGATACCAAAGTTGGTATTGGCGTAACAGCCCCATCCGAAAAACTGGAAATTGGTAATGGCCGCTTACGTTTTAAAGGTAATCTTACCCCAAGTGGTTTTGCTCATGGCATTACCTGGACAAATAATGCCGGTACCACCGACCGGGCATTTTTAGGCATGGAAACCGATGATCTGTTTGGGATTTACAATTACGGTTTTGGAAGCTGGAACATTCGGATTCACAATACCAGCGGCGAAATGGGCATCAACAAACAACCCGGCACCACCAGCGGCGAAAGCAGGCTGCAGATAAAACAAACAGGCAGCACCGGAGCCCTCAGGGCCATCGGCATCGAAACTGCCATAAACACAAACCGCTGGGATATTTGGGTAGATAATAATGCTGCACCCGATTTCAATTTTAACTACAATAATGTCATCCGTGGATACATACAAAATGCCACAGGCAACTACATTGTTTCCAGCGATCGCAGGCTGAAAAAAGATATCCAGCCCCAGGCCCCTGCACTGGCTAATTTGCTGCAGATTCCCGTTTATTCATTCAGGTATAAAAGTAATACGGATGCAGATCCGGTAAGCATTGGTTTTATGGCACAGGATGTGCAAAAATTCTATCCCAATGCAACACCTTCAAAAACCGACGAAAAAGGAGAAGAAAGATTAGGATTAAACTACCAGGCAATAACTGCCTTATCTGTTAAAGCTATACAGGAGCAGCAAAAGATAATCGAAGATCAAAACAGTAAGATCGACAACCTGCAAGCCCAGGTGGATGAACTGAAAAAGTTGCTCAGGAAAGACTAGTATTTTCGGCTAAGAGCCTTTTACATAATACAGCTACTATACCACTTAAAATAACATAGCCCGAAAAAAAGTAAAAACCAGACTGTAATGTGGCACTGGTGCTTTCCATGGCATTGGCACCTAAAAAAGCCACAAATATGCTGATCGTAAACACATCGGCCATAGCCCATTTGCTGATGGCACTTACAAATTGCTGCCACTTCAGGTCAGGTTTTTTGCCCAGTACCAGGTAAAAGATGATGCCTGACTTTACCAGGGGCACAATGATGCCAAACACAAAAATGAGTATAAAAGGCCAGTAACTTTTATCTTCCCAAAGCTTTTTAAGCATACCCAGTACACTTCTTTTTTCACTAAACAGGTGTATATCTATAAAATAATGCACCGAAATATCTATGTGCAGAATGTCTTTAACCCAGCCAAAGCCCAGCAAAACCAACGATATTATATGCAAACCAAGTAAAAGATACCTGTTCATACCCTATTTTTAGGTTCAAATTAAGCATTTAGTGCCCGAAATGAAAAAATTATTCATTTTTCATTGACTAATTATCCATTATTCCCCTTATCTTTGCAGCCCAAAAATTAGATTACATGGCAAATCATGCAGCAACCAGGAAAGATGTAAGACAAAGCTCCAAGCGTAACGAACGTAACCGCTATTATGGTAAAACTACCCGTAATGCGATCCGTGATTTAAAAGCAGGCGATAAAGCTGCAGCTACAGAAGCTTTTCCAAAAGTTGCATCAATGATCGATAAACTGGCTAAGCGTGGTACCATCCACAAAAACAAAGCTGCCAATTTAAAGAGCAAACTGGCAAAGCGTATCAACGCACAGGCAAAATAATTTCCTATTATAATGTTATTGATAACCCGTCACCATCAAGCTGACGGGTTTTTTAGTTAATTTCATCATACGATGGTTGCATTAATGAAAAAAATTATACCCCTGCTGCTGCTTGTTCAACTTACAGCTTTCCGACTGTACAGCCAGTGTACAGCACCCAACCTGCCGGCACTTTCGAGCCTTACCCTGAACGCAACTGATACACAATTAGCAGTTTATTTCGACACAACAGCCAACAGCCCCGCCACCAATATATATTACCTGGGTATTATTTCAACCAGTGCTGTACTTGGCGCCACACCTGCTAACGGAACTGTTTACAGCATTGGCAATACCATAGGTTCGGGCAGTGTATTCTTTTATGATAAGAACTATATACACAAGCAAACCGGGCTAACTGCCGGAACCAAATATTATATCTACATCTACAGTGCCCGGACTGTCTGTACCGGCGAACCATTTTACAGCATCGCTTCACTGGATTCCAATATCACCACTTTCGGGTCTGCACCCGGCATTCCGCCCGGTTATTATGATGCTGTGGGTGGCTTAACCTGCAGCAGCCTTAAAACTTCTTTATACAATATCATTAAACCCGCAGTGGCTAATCCAAACCCTACTTATACCGGGCTTTGGGGCGCCTATTTTATTACTGACGACCGGTTAAATGATGCCACTAACAAAACTATTGTGTGGGACGTTTACACCGACAACCCGTCCGGAACCGAATGCGAATCCACCTTTGGTTCCCCCTACCAGGATAAAGGAACAGCAGGCACAATTGAATGTCAGCGTTACAACCGGGAACACGCTTTTCCGCAATCCTGGTTTGCCTCTGCCGAACCAATGCGAAGCGACATGTACATTGTGTATCCTACCGATAAAAAAGTAAATGGTATGCGGGGTAACTTTCCATACGGAAAAGTTACAAGTCCTACATACACTTCAAACAACGGCACCAAACTGGGGCCCAATACTTATCTGACGCAGTACACCGGCAGCGCTTTTGAACCGATTGATGAATACAAAGGCGACCTTGCCCGATCAACATTTTACGTGGCTACGGCCTATGAAAATAATATTGCCGGCTGGCAGGCTAATTCTAACGCAAATGCTGTATTGGATGGTACCAGTTA
Source organism: Ferruginibacter sp. (assembly GCA_044226725.1). Taxonomy (GTDB): domain Bacteria; phylum Bacteroidota; class Bacteroidia; order Chitinophagales; family Chitinophagaceae; genus Ferruginibacter. The sequence continues at coordinate 556,557 of JBGAGM010000002.1, forward strand.
CAAGGTGTTTGACGACTGGTATTTGAAGCTGATGTATCAATGGCACTTACAGGATCCTGTAAGCACCAAAGAAATTGACCGCAACAATGATATTTACATGATACAGGGAAACCGGAATCCCTTTATCGACCACCCGGAATATGTAGCACTGGTTTGGCAATGTACGGGAGCCCTTCCGGTAACCATTATTGATTTTACAGCACAAAAAAACAATGAAACAGTTGTTCTGAAATGGTATGCAACAAACGAGACCGGTTTTAAAAAATATGAAATTGAAAGAAGTACCGACGGTACAAACTTTTATACCATAGGTGAAGTGGCCGGGCAGAACTTAGCAAACTATTCCTTTACAGACAACAATCTGCCAAAAGTCAATAGTGTTTTCTACCGGTTAAAAATGATCGATATAGATGCACAGTTCAGGAACAGCAAAATCGTATCGGTACGTATTGCCAATAATTTTTCGAATGCACAGGTTTATCCAAACCCTGCAAGGGAAAAACTTACAGTAAAATTGGAAAAAGCTTTAAGCGAAAACAGCCGGCTTACAATTACAGACCTGTCTGGCCGTAATATAATGCAGCTTCTAGTTTCAGCAGGACAAACCAATATTGAGCTCCCTGTAAATCATTTAATGGCAGGCAGATATTTTATTAAGATTTCCAATAACAATGAACTTATCAATGAGTCATTCGTAATAATTAAGTAATTTACAATTCGATCCTCGTTTGTAAAAAAGGTGATATCTCTTCAGCAGGTATCACCTTTTTTACAAATGGTATTTAACGGCTTTTAAATTTATTGTAGCTTCAAAAAAATTATGCAGATGCGAAAATTATTTTTCCTTTCAATAATACTGTTCAGTTTTTTTCTCTCCCGTGCACAACAGTGCCGATTCGAAAAAAGTAATGGACTGGAAAGCGCAACCTATTTCGAAGCAGTTGACTGGTATAAGAATTTAGATAAGGTCTCTGCCAAAGTGCTGGTAAAGGAAATGGGCATGAGTGATGCCGGTTATCCGTTGCACCTGGTGCTGGTTAGCAATGATGGGAAATTTGACGCTGCACAATGGCATAAGCAAAACAAAGCTGTAATACTCATCAATAACGGCATTCACCCCGGGGAGCCGGATGGCATTGATGCCAGCATGATGCTGGTGAGAGATATTGTAAACAACAAAATAGCACTGCCAGGTAATATTGCGCTGGCAATAATCCCTGTTTATAATATCGGCGGGTGTTTGAACAGGAATTTCTATTCGAGGGCCAACCAGAACGGGCCAGTGGAATATGGCTTCCGGGGCAATGCACAAAACCTGGATCTTAACCGCGACTTTACAAAGAACGACAGCAGGGAATCAAAAGCATTTGCTCAAATATTTCATTTGCTTGATCCTGATATTCTTATTGACAATCATGTTAGCGATGGCGCCGATTACCAGCATGTAATGACCCTGCTGACAACACAATACGACAAACTGGGAGGCAGCCTGGGAGAATGGCTGAAAAACAACTTTGAGCCGGAACTGTACAAGGGCATGACAGAGCGAAACTGGGACATGGTACCCTATGTGAATTTTGAAACTGCCAGCCCCGAAAAAGGCATGGAAATGTTCTACGATCCACCCAGGTATTCGTCGGGATACGCAGCCCTGTTTCAGACAATTGGCTTTGTGCCGGAAACACATATGCTGAAACCATACAAACAAAGGGTTTTATCTACCTATGCCCTGTCTGAAACCATTATTGAAAAAGCATCAGTATATGCCGGTGCTCTCATTGCTCAGCGTAAAAAAGCAAGAACTGCTTCGCTGAACGCAGAAGAATTTACGCTGAAATGGAATATTGACACATCAAGATATTCATACGTTACTTTCAAAGGGTATGAACAGGCTTACAAACCCAGTGATGCTACCGGATTGAGCAGGATGTTTTACGACAGAACGAAACCATACAGCAAACAGATCAGGTTTTTCAATGCCTTCACGCCAACTGATAAAATCACAACGCCCCTGGCTTACGTGATACCGCAGGGCTGGTGGGCAGTAATTGATCTGCTTCAGCTAAATGGTGTGCAAATGCAACGATTCGCAAAAGATACCTTGATCGATGTGGAAGCCTATCATATTGACGATTACAAGTCATATCCAAGGCCTTATGAAAAGCACCATAAGAATAATGCGGTTAAAGTTTCGGTGATGAGCCAGAAAATAAGATTTTTAAAAGGAGATTACATCATCTATTTGAACCAGCCAGCCAACCGATATTTGATGGAAATGCTGGAGCCAACGGGGGATGACAGTTTTTTTGCCTGGAATTTCTTTGATGCCGTTTTGCAACAAAAAGAAGGCTACAGCGATTATCGCTGGGACGACCTGGCAGCAGAGGTACTAAAAAAAGACCCTGCCTTAAAAGCCAGGCTGGAGGAAAAGAAAAGAACCGACGAGAAATTTGCTCCCAATGGCTCAGCCCAGCTCGACTTTATTTACAAAAATTCACCATATTATGAGCCGGGGCATAACAGGTACCCGGTTTATAGGTTGGTAAGAAAATAGAGTGTACTAATTGATTTGCGCCGCCCTTTAGGGCGGTGATTAAAATCAGATATGCCTGGGCTTTAGCCCACAGTTGGCTTTGGGGGCTAAAGCCCAATTTAAAGTTTTACTTTTCCCGCCCCGGAGGGCAGGAAAATTTATTAGCTTTTTATAAATTAATATTTTGATAACCAATTTATTATAAGGCTTTAGAGAAAAGCCAAATAGTAGTACAACCGATAAAGTAATTGCGACGCCACGATGATGCTGTGGAAAACCGAAGCTGGTACTAAAATAATCGCCAATTAATGCCCAAAAAAGGGTGAAAACCCTTACCTTTGCTGCCCGTTCAAAAAAAAAACGGATTAACAATCATTTTTTAAACAAAACCAATCAGGGAAATGAACAACTACGAATTGATGGTGATTTTTACCCCTGTGCTTTCTGAAGACGAGTTTAAAGCCGCTCAGAAAAAATATGCCGACCTCGTTGTAGAAAACGGTGGTGAGGTGTTGCACAGCAACCCTTGGGGACTAAAATCGCTGGCCTATCCCATTGACAAGAAGACCACAGGTCTTTATTGGGTAATGGAGTACAAAGCGCCATCCAGCTTCAATGAAAAGTTGAAAATTCAACTTTTACGTGACGAATCACAAATGCGTCACATGTACACTGCACTCGACAAGTACGCCGTTGAGTACAATGAAAAAAAGAGAAGTGGCGGCAAATTTACTAACGAAAAAACCCCCGCTTAAGCCATGGCAAAAAATGAAATAAAATATCTTACTGCCATTAAGCAGGAGAAGCGTCCGAAGAAATACTGCCGTTTCAAGAAAATGGGTATCCATTACATTGATTACAAAGACGCAGAATTTTTGAAGAAATTCATTAACGAACAAGGTAAATTATTGCCACGCCGTATTACCGGTAACTCTCTCAAGTTTCAGCGTAAAGTAGGTGATGCAGTTAAAAAAGCCCGTCAAATGGCGATTTTACCATACGTTACAGATCTATTGAAATAAAATTTTTAACCACCCTAATCCCGATTGCATCGGGAGAAAGCCCTTAAGTGAGGTTGGGTAAAATGCAAACAAAATGCAGGTAATATTAATACAGGATGTAAACAATTTAGGTGGCGCAAACGAACTGGTAACTGTTAAGAACGGTTACGGTCGTAACTACCTGATCCCTCAGAAATTTGCTGTTGAAGCAAGCCCTTCCAACATGAAAATGATGGAAGAGAAGAAAAAACAACAGGCAAAGAAAGAAGCCAAATTACTGGCCGAAATCAACAGTGTTATTGCTGTTTTGAAAGAAGGCGCATTGAAAATTGGTGCTAAGACCGGTACAAGCGGTAAGATTTTCGGTAGCGTAACTTCAGTTCAGATTGCACGTGCAATCAAAGAGCAAAAAGGTTACGAGATCGATCGCCGTCGTATCACAATTGTTGACGAAGTAAAAGAACTGGGTACATTTAAAGCAAATATTGATTTCGGTAACGGTAATGAAACTGAAGTTGAGTTTGAAGTAGTGGCTGAGTAATTTTATTACAGATACTTATTAAGGCCGCCTCATTTTATGGGGCGGTTTTTTATTTGCTCATCAGGTAGTTTTTGAGCTCGCTGGCACCCGGCTTGATCTTAATACTTACTTTCTCCTTTTTAATTTGCCTTTCAACTGAATCAGGCACAGGCACAGTTTCACCGATCAAGGGCTCAATAACATCATAAAACTTTACAGGGTGTGCTGTTTCTAAAATCACTCCCTTATTGTTTGTATTTTGAAGCAGGTATTGCTGTAAGGCGTTATATGCAACTGCACCATGCGGGTCTAATAAATAATCAAACCCTTCCCATGTCGTAAGCAACGCTGCCTTTGTTTGATCATCAGAGACAGTGTACCCGCTCAATATTTGCTTTAGATCATGTACCTGCTGATCAAACAACTGCATAATGCGGATAAAATTACTCGGATCGCCCACATCCATAGCATTTGAAATGGTAGCCACTGCTTTTTTCGGTTGGTAATGCCCGGTTCGCAGAAAATCGGGCACCGTATCATTTACATTGCAGGCAGCAATAAAATGTTTAACAGGCAGGCCGGAGCGTTGCGCCAGCAAACCGGCACAGATATTTCCAAAATTACCGCTGGGCACCGATACCACCGGCAGGTTATTTTTATCCTTCCACTGCTTCCATAAATAAAAATAATAGAACTGCTGGGGCAACCAGCGGGCCACATTGATAGAGTTGGCAGAAGTTAGTTTTAATTTTTTATTCAGCCCCTCATCGGCAAAAGCTGCTTTCACCATTTGCTGGCAATCGTCAAAATTACCGTCAACTTCCAGTGCATGTATATTATTGCCCAGTGTTGTCAGTTGCTTTTCCTGGACGCTGCTCACTTTACCAGAGGGGTATAAGATCACAACCTCCACTCCTTCCACATTATAGAATCCATTGGCAACAGCGCCGCCGGTATCGCCGGAAGTGGCAACCAGTACCGTAACTTTTTCTTTACTATTACCTGCAAAATAGCCCAGGCAGCGGCTCATGAACCGGGCTCCCACATCTTTAAAAGCCAATGTAGGTCCATGAAATAATTCAAGCGCAAAAATATCAGCGGTTATTTTCACCAGCGGGATATCAAAATTGACCGTTTCTGCAACGATCTTTTCCAGTTCTTTTTTGGGAATATCAGCTTCGGCATATGGTGCAATTATTTCCATTGCGATCGCTTCATTGGAATAGTCTTCTATATGCTCAATCAGCTGTTTACTTACCCGGGGAATGCTTTCGGGAAAATACAAACCTTTATCAGGCGCTTGTCCGGAAATGGTTGCCGAAGCAAAACCAACTGCCGGTGATTTTCCGTTTAAACTGTAATATCTCATGCTATCTTTCTTTTATTTACTGCTGATAATTTTTACACCCTGCGCATTAATAGTAGTTACACAGGTTTTGTGATCTATCCCCATTTTGTTATAAATATCCGCCATAACCATTTCAACCTTCCCGGCGATCGTTTCATTTTCACTCAGCATAAAAACCGACGGACCAGAACCGGAAATTCCCCCTCCCAGTGCACCGGCTTCCTTACTTTGCTTTTTTACTTCATCAAATCCGGGAATCAAAATACTTCTTACCGGTTCGATGATCACATCCTCAAGCGACCTGCCAATCAATGGGATATCATTTTTCATAATACCCGCAACCAGTCCGGCAATATTGCCCCATTGCTTTATGGCATTTTTCAGTTGCACTTCCTTGCGTAAAATTTGTCTTGCATCAGCTGTCTTCACTTCAATTTGCGGGTGCACAACCGTTACAAACAGGTTGGGCGCCGGTAATGTAATAATATCCAAAGGGAATACAGAACGGACTAATGTAATACCTCCATAAATACAGGGTGCCACATTATCTGCATGTTTAACACCAGTCGCCAGTTTCTCGCCATTCATAGCAAACCTCACCAGGTCTTCATTTGAATAATGATTGGCAAGCAAATGATTAGATGCAACAACTGCGCCTGCCGAACCTGCAGCACTTGATCCCAGTCCGCTCCCTGGTTTAATATGCTTGTGTACCGTTACTTTAAATCCGGTATTCTTTCCATAATCATCTATCAATGCCTGTAACGCAACACCGGCTACATTTTGTTCAGCAGCTTCCGGCAATCCAAACCCATCTGTATGTTGAATATGGATACCGGGCTCATCCACCAGCTCCACTTCCATGATATCGCATGGATCGTTCAATGCCATGCCCAATATATCAAACCCGCAAACCAGGTTTGCCACAGTGGCAGGTATGGCTACTTTTATTTTTCTCATAAAATAGATTTAATTGGCTGAAGCTCTTATCAGGTCAGCAAAAACCCCGGAAGCGGTAACTTCAGCACCGGCGCCGGCGCCTTTAACAACCAGCGGCTGCTCGGGATAACGTTCTGTGTAAAATAATACAACATTATCTTTCCCATATAAATGATAAAAATCGCTTTGCTCATCCACCTGTTGTAAACCCACTGCAGCCTTCCCATTATCATAACCGGCAACAAATTTCAATTTCTTTCCGGCTGCTTTTGCGGCATCCAGCAAGATCCTGAAATGTGGCTCCTGCTTTTCCATAGCTGCATAAAAATCATCCACGGAACCTGACATACAGCTTTCGGGCATGAAGGAATGATTGACAATGTCATCCATTTCCATCTGTTCGCCGCACTCCCTGGCCAGTATCATGATCTTGCGCATCACATCTTTTCCGCTAAGGTCAAGCCTGGGGTCGGGTTCGGTATAACCCTGCTCCTGTGCGTCTTTTACAACGGATGCAAAACTCCTGCTGCCGTCATAATTGTTGAATACAAAGTTCAGGGTGCCGCTAAGCACTGCCTCTATCCGTCTGATCTTATCGCCGCTGTGCAACAGGTCCTTAAGCGTTCCTATCACCGGTAAACCAGCACCCACATTGGTTTCAAACAAGAACTGGCTGTTGTATTCCTTGGCCAGATCTTTCAGCATTTTATAATAGGCATAAGAGGAGGATGCAGCCACTTTATTACAGGCCACTACTGAAATGCTTTTTTGCAACAGCTCCCCATAAACGGTTGCCAGTTCATCATTGGCAGTCACATCAGCAAAAACAGCGTTGCGCAAATTCTTCCTTTGTATTGCCAGTACAAAATCCTGCAGGTTCATCACTTCGCCCTTTTCTATTTCTGATTGCCAGTTTGCAATATCGATACCTTCCTCATTAAAATACATTCTTTTACTGTTAGCGATGCCGGTAACCCTTACCTGGATGCGCAATTGCTCCTGTAAAAAATGCTGCTGCTGCTGCAACTGGGCCAGGAATTTTTGCCCCACATTGCCAAGCCCGGCAATAAATAAGTTCACCTGCTTGTAGGTGGTTTCAAAAAACTCCTCATGCAATACGTTGATAGCTTTTTTAACATCCGCTGTTGCAATCACCGCCGAAATATTCCTTTCAGAAGAGCCCTGGGCAATAGCACGTATGCTTACCCCATTCCTTCCCAGTGCTGCAAACATTTTTCCACTGATGCCGGAATGATTCTTCATATTATCGCCCACAATGGCAACGATAGACAGATCTTTTTCAACAATGATCGGTTCCACTTTTCCAGTCTCTATTTCATATGCAAAAGCAGCATCTACCAATTCCTTGGCCTTTACACTATTGTACTCATCAACACCAACACAAATTGAATGTTCCGAAGAACCCTGTGTAATAAGTATCACATTGATCGATGCATTGGCAAGGGCTTCAAAAAGCCGTTTGGAAAAACCGGGAATGCCCACCATGCCACTTCCCTCCAGGCTCAGCAACACAATATTGTTCATACTGGAAATACCCTGTATGGTTGTGCCGGTTGCAGTTGCTTCATTTTTTATGACCGTTCCGGTTTCCGCCGGGGCAAAGGTATTTTTTATCCAAACCGGTATCCCCTTCTTCATTACCGGTTGTATGGTGGGCGGGTAAATTACTTTGGCGCCAAAATGTGAAAGCTCCATTGCTTCCTGGTAAGATATCTGCGGAATATGTTTGATGTTGGCCACAAGCCTTGGATCAGCCGTCATCATACCGCTCACATCTGTCCATATTTCCAGCTCTGCAGCATTCAGTGCAGCAGCAATTATTGCAGCTGTATAATCGGAACCTCCCCGACCCAGTGTGGTGGTTATATTGTTTTTATCAGCAGCTATAAATCCCGGTAAGATAAATATGGCAGATGCCGAGCCATTGAAAAACTCGTTCACTTTCTTATCTGTGATCGCAAAATCCACTGCCGCTTTCCCATAGTTACTGTCGGTAATGATCAATTCTCTCGAATCCTTCCATACTGCAGGAACGGTTATCGCATTCAATTTAGCCGCAATGATCTGCGAGGAAAGCAGTTCACCATAACTAACTATCCTGTCTTTTGTACGCTCAGATAATTCCTTCAATAAAAAAATACCATTGCAGATATCTTCTATCTCATTACATATTTTCTTTACCAGGCTAAGCAGGCTGCTTTGCTGCTGAACCGGTATTAATTCCTGGACTGCCTGCAGGTGCCTGGTTTCAATTTCCTGTAAAACAACTTTATAATGCTCATCATTTGTCTTTGCCAGGTATGCTGCATTTAAAAGCATGTCTGTTATGCCTCCCAATGCCGATACAACCACTACCATTTTTGTTTCCCCGATTTTATTCTTAATGATCGCAGCAACCTTATTAATATTTTCGGCATTAGCAACCGAACTGCCCCCAAATTTTAAAACCTGCATATGTTATTGATTTAAGATAAATGTATAGAATGGCCCCTTTCCGGTAATAGCCTCAGCCCAAATTTTAATATGAAAATGTACAACCCTTAACGGGTTGTTGTGGTGGTTGTAGTGGTAAAGCACTGGCACAAAGTGTCAGCCATCCGGTAATTATTGATATGATTTACTGTGCTTTCCATTGAAGTAATTTCGAAGATAGGTAAAATTTATTAACAAAAAACAAAAAAATATTCGATTTTACTACTAAAAATCAAAAAAAATCACCCATTTTATAGTTTCAGTCAAATATTTTATTTAATTATTGGCAATTTTATACGGAAAAACCTATCTTTACTACGATAATTAATGGTTTTAGTTTTTTTGCTATTGACTGAAGTAGCTTTTTCAAGTCGGATTCAGTGCATTGTAACAACTAAGTCATTATTCTTTTTTATTTATTTAAAAGTTTTTACAATGAACATCTATGTTGGAAATCTGAGTTGGTCAATGACTGATGACGACTTAATGAATCTTTTCTCTGAGCATGGTACAGTATCCAGTGCCAAAATCCTGAAAGACAAAATGAACGGCCGCAGTAAAGGTTTTGGTTTTGTTGAAATGGAAGACAATGAAGCTGCTAAAGCTGCTATTGCTGCATTAAACGAAACTGAAGTACAGGGCCGCAAACTGATCGTTAATGAATCTCAGCCACGTGCTGAGGGCGATCGTCCAAAACGCAGCTATGGCGGCGGCGGTGGTGGCGGTTACAAAAAAGGCGGCTACGGTGGTGGCGGCAATCGTGGTGGCTATGGCGGCGGCGGAAACCGTGGTGGTGGCGACTACAACAGGGGTGATTATTAATATTTAATTATACAACCTTTTAAAAAGATCCTTTCGTAATGAAAGGATCTTTTTGTTTTTACCGGTTCCTGCCCCGTTCTCACAAATAGCTTCGCTATTTTTTTTATGAGCCTGGCAGCCGTTCATTGTGCATCTTCACTGGCGTCGCACACTTGTACAGCATATCATTATTCAGCTTATCAATTCAAGCAGCCTGAACTTTCTACTCGCAGCTTTGCAGTATATTGCAGTAAACTAATTTACTATGGGAAAGGGTCGCTTAGAAGCATTCAGCGATGGTGTACTGGCCATTATCATTACCATCATGGTGCTGGAAATAAAAGTACCGCACGGTAATTTACCGGAAGACCTGCAACCTTTGTTGCCTGTTATCATGAGTTATGTACTCAGCTTCATCTATATTGGTATTTACTGGAACAATCACCACCACCTGATGCAGGTAGTACACAAAGTTACCGGCACAGTACTCTGGTCAAATATCCATTTATTATTCTGGTTATCCCTGGTGCCTTTTGCCACTGCCTGGATGGGCGAAAACCATTACAGCAAATGGCCGGTAATATTATATGGATTTATCCTGCTAATGGCCGGTGTAGCCTATTACATCCTGGCACACTGCCTCACCACTGTTCACGGAAAAGATTCCGTACTGGCTAATGCCATCGGCAAAGACAGGAAAGGGATTGCTTCCGTAATTCTTTATATCATTGGTATTGCCTGCTCATTTATCAACCCCTGGATAGGTTTTTCAATATATGTGGTCGTTGCAGCAATATGGTTCATTCCCGATCGCAGGATCGAAAAAAAGATCGAAAACGGTCACTGACCAATGCCCCTAATCCACTTTTTTGGGAGGCAGGTCAAACGCAATCGCTTCATGCTCAAAATGGCCTTTGTGGCTCCCATCGCAAAAGGGTTTGTTCTTCGAAAGGCCGCAGCGGCAGATTGAGATGATTTCTCTTCCCTGCAGGTTATACACTCCGCCGTTCTTGTCTACCACTTCAAAATCTCCTTCCACTTTAACAGAGCCGTTACTGTTGATCGTAAGTTTTGTTTTTGACATGTTATGCTGGTTTGAATTTGTTTTATAAAAGATACTTGTTACAATTCCCATTCCCACACCGTTCGGTAAGTTCCAAAGGTTTCCACATACTTAAGAAACTCAACAAAAAAAACATCGTTTCCCAAAGTAGCGCTGTCGCCAATTACATACAATTGCTCCTTAGCTCTCGTCAGTGCCACATTCATACGCCGGTAATCTTTCAAAAAACCGATTACTCCGTCATCATTGCTGCGTACCAGCGAAATAATAACGGTATGCATCTCTTGTCCCTGAAAACTGTCAATAGTACTGATCCGCATTGCTTTGGGTAATACCTCCCTCGCAGCTTCAACCTGTCCGGCATAGGGCGAAATAAATGCAGCCTGTCCGGCATCGATATTTTCTGTTTCCAGTAACTTATTTACGATCCTTAGCTCCCCTTCGTTTCTCAGACTGGTTCCGTCGTCTCCCTGTTCTTCGTTGAACCCGCTGCCGGCGGTATCGATAAAACTTAGGTGCTGTTGCTCACTTAAAAGGCTTGCAGCAGTCATTAATTTGCCGTTATAAAAGTAGGAACTGCTGAATCCTGCAATGGGCTGCCGCATCCGGTATTGCGTATCTAACAAAAAAACAGGTTTGATTGTTTTAACAGCTGCTTCTAAAATAGATGTATTAAACCCCATCCGGGCTGCCTCATTACTCAATACGGTGGGTGGCAATTGCAAATGATCCCCCGCCAGTATATATTTTTGTGCAAGCGGAAATACACACCAGGCAAGCGGCTCAATACACTGACCTGCTTCATCCATCACCAGGCAGTTGAATTTTAAATGCCGGAGGTCCGCATCGTACAAACCGATGGGTGTACCCAAAATAACTGCAGCCGCTTCAAATAATTTCTCTTCGTTATAAGCCTGCAGCTTTTTTATTTGCGTGCGGATATCTTTTACTTCCTTAAACAATAAGTTACGTTGCTCCCTTTCTTCTTTACCAAAACTGCGTTTGTATTTCAGTGCCATCTTCCTGAATTCTTCCGCACGTATCTTTAGTTGTTTGATCTCCTTTTGTTCTTTACTATTAGCCAGTTTACCTTCCGGTGTGTGGGCAAATACCAATGCATCTGTTTTACTGCTGTTTCCCACACGCAGCACAGAAACCCCTTTTTCAATCAATCCCTTCGCCACATTATCCACTGCTGTATTGCTGGGTGCCGCCACCATAACTTTCTCTCCACGTTTTGTAAGTTGTAAAATGCCTTCCAGCAACGTGGTGGTTTTACCGGTACCCGGCGGCCCGTGAATGATCAGCATTTCATGATCAGTAACCATTGCTTTTACAGCAGCCCGCTGGCTTGCATTTAAATCCTTATTGAAAAAAGAAACGGCTGCTGCATCCGAATCGCTATTTGTCTGCAATACAGGCTCCATACCATGTACTTTATTAAACAGCCGGTACTGGTCCTTATTTTCCTCCAGGTTGTTTAAAACAGACTTCATGATGGACGTGGTACGCTGATCAGGCGCCAGCTTAATACCTACATTCTTATCCTCAATCCAATCCGGAAAATCAGGAGCGAACAACCTGAATTCGCCGCTCCTGCCATCCAGGTTCAGTAAAACCCCTTTTACAGGCTCCTCACCGGCACAAAAGCACTCAATAGCAGCGCCATCTTTAAATAAATTTATTTCCACGGGGTAATTTAACCTGAAACTTATTTCAGGATAATCGGCGTAGCCAAAACTTTTACGGGTAATGCTCAGCGGGTGTAGTGCCAAACCCTCTGCCTTCAGGCTTTTGAGCGTATGCTGCTGATCCAGGCTGTAACGCTGCACCTGCTCCTGCTCCTCCAGTTCTATGCAGGTGAGTAGTCTTTTTATATGCGGATCATTTACTGCCATTTTATAAAGATAATACGCATCCCTGTCTCTGGCGCCGATGCGATGCTCTTGCGACTTTGCCTCTCAACACGCAAACTAGTCTTTAAAATTCTTTTTTAATTCCATCAGTTTTGCCTGGAATGGATTATTTGCCGTTTTCCTTTCCGCAACCTTAACCTCATCCTTGAATGCCTTCTTCACAGCTTCCTGTCTTGCTGCACCGCTTTCTTTTAAACTCAATTGAATCCTTTTCCGTGGTATATCAACTTCCACTACAGTCACCATCACCTTTTGGCCAAGCTTTACCACTTCATTAGGGTCGCTGATATACCGGTTTGCCATATGGCTTACATGTATAAGGCCATCCTGCTTTACACCCACATCGGTAAAGGCCCCAAAATTGGTAATATTGGTAATGATGCCCGGTATCTTCATCCCCGGTTTCAGGTCACTCATACTGTTCACCCCTTCTGCAAACCTGAATTCTTCAATAGCGGCACGAGGATCACGGCCCGGCTTTTCAAGTTCTTTTAAAATATCTGCAATGGTAAATTCTCCGATACTTTCATTTATAAAATCTTTCGCCCTCAATTGTTTTCTTAGCGCTGCGTTACTTATAAGTTCCGGAACTGTACTGTTTACTTTTCCCGCCATAGCTTCCACAATCGGATAGCTTTCGGGGTGTACAGCAGAATTATCCAATGGGTTCGATGCGCCCTGTATCCTTAAGAAGCCGGCACTTTGTTCAAAAGCCTTCGGTCCAAGCAATGGTACTTTTTTCAATTCTTCCCGGCTTTTAAACACACCGTTCTTAAGTCTGTATTCCACAATATTTTTTGCAACTGATGCACTTAGTCCGCTCACATAAGTAAGCAAATGTTTGCTTGCAGCATTCACATCCACGCCCACAAAGTTCACACAACTCTCCACCACATTATCCAGCGACTCTTTAAGCCGGTTTTGATTAACATCATGCTGGTATTGGCCAACACCAATGCTTTTGGCGTCTATTTTCACCAGCTCACTCAGCGGATCCAGCAGCCTGCGGCCAATACTGATAGCGCCCCGTACCGTAACATCTTCATCCGGAAATTCCTCCCTGGCCACTTCACTGGCAGAGTAAATAGAGGCTCCGTTTTCACTCACCATAAAAAGAGATACCGGCTTCCCAAAATCGATACTGCGCAGCAAATGGTCAGTTTCCTTACTGGCTGTGCCATTACCATAACCGATGGCTTCAATATTATATGCAGCCACCAGTTCTTTTAGGGTACGTACAGCATTGTTCCAGTCATTTTGTGGGGCATGCGGATAGATGGTATTATACTTCAGAAAGCTGCCATATTCATCAAGACAAACCACCTTACAGCCAGACTTAAATCCCGGATCGATGGCCATTACACGTTTATGCCCCAGTGGTGATGCCAGAAGCAGTTGCCGCAGGTTTTCTGCAAATACACGGATAGCTTCCTCATCTGCTTTTAATTTACTCGCCATCCTGAATTCGGTTTCAATAGATGGCTGCAGCAATCGTACAAAAGAATCCTCAATAGCAGCAGCAACCTGCTTTGCAGATGCCCCGGAGGATTTGATAAAAATATTTTTGAGTGCTGATTGCGCAGTCTCTTTATCAATGCTGATATCCATTACCAGGAAACCCTCTTTCTCTCCCCTGCGTATGGCAAGTATGCGGTGGCTGGGGCTCTGCGCCAATGGTTCTGCAAAATCAAAATAGTCGCGATATTTCTGAGCATCCTCCTCGTCTTTTTTGCTCGTCAGTATTTTTGATGAAAGTACAGCTGCTTCAGTAAATAATTTCCTTACTAAATTCCTGGCTTGCTCATTTTCTGCTATCCATTCTGCAATAATATCTCTGGCTCCCTGTAATGCCTCTGCAACATCCTTAACCTGTTCATTGATGAATTTTGCGGCTGCTGCTTCCGGGTCTTCATTTCCCTGCTGAAATAATAATGATGCCAAAGGTTCCAGCCCTTTTTCAACAGCCATGCTGGCCCTGGTCTTACGTTTTGGTTTATACGGCAGATAAATATCTTCCAATTCGGTAGCGCTTACGCAATCTTCAATGCGTCGTTTTAATTCAGGATTAAGTTTACCAGCTTCTTCAATTGTTTTTATAACAGTTTCCTTACGCTTTTCCAGTTCGTTAAAATACTTTACCTGGTCTGTTACATTGGTGATCACCACCTCATCCAGGTTGCCGGTGGCTTCTTTCCGGTATCGTGCAATGAATGGAATAGTGGCGCCTTCCGTATGTAACTGGTGTATGCTGGCAACCTGCTTTACACTGAGGTTAAGCTCTGCAGCAATATATTGTATGTATTTGATGTCCATATTGAAATTTTGCGGGTTGCAAATGTATCATTACAGGGGCTGATAAAAAATTTTGTTTACTTCTATTTTTTATTAGACCGTGCAAAGCAGTATATCGTATTCACTAAACGAAAAAAGCCATTCATCTTTGCTGATGAAAGGCTTCCCTGTTCTCAGAACCAAAATATTTATTTCGCCATATTGCCATCAAAACTTACCATCCACGCAATGCCGAACCTGTCTGTAAGCATGCCGAAATTTTCACTCCAGAATGTTTTACTCAAAGGCATGGTAACATTTCCGCCTTCGGCAAGTCCATTGAATATTTTTCAGCCTCCTCTTTGCTTTCGGCATTAACAGAAATGGAAAAATTATTTCCCTGCAAAAAGCCCGGTGCCCACTCACCACCCGTATCACTGCCCATAATTGTTGTGCCGCCGCCGATAGGCAGCGATACATGCATGATCTTTTGTTTATCACTTTCCGGAACCGTGTAGCCTTCAGAAGCAGGCATTTCGCCAAAACGGCCAAGGTATGTAAAGCCGCCGCCAAAAACTGACTTATAGAAATTAAATGCTTCTTCGCAGTTACCATTAAAGTTGAGGTAGATATTTACTGATGCCATAATTGTATATTTTAAGCTTAAAGAATAAGGATAATGAAAGTAATAATTAAAGAAACAGGGTGCAAGCCAGGTAGATAATGAAATGATGAACGGCGATTCGGATCTCTAAGGTATATTTTTCAAAAACACAAATAAGCCGAAGGTCTGTATGAATATCAGGATTGTACACTTCCATCCCGATTGTTATAGGGCATATGCAATATCATCAGCCATTAAGGGCTCAATATTTTGTTCGGTAAGTAAATCTGTAAAATAAAAAAGCCTCTCAGTTTCCTGAAAGGCTTTTAATGAATATGGCAGCTACCTACTCTCCCGCATTGTTGTGCAGTACCATCGGCCATGAGGGGCTTAACTTCTCTGTTCGGTATGGGAAGAGGTGAACACCCTCGGCAAAACCACCATAAGACGGTATTCCGATTTATCGGAGTTAATAAGGTGACATATTGGAATAAGATAGTGAAATGAAGTAAAAATTGATTATTCTTCGAAAGGAAAAATAAAAAATAAAGCTAACGGGCAATTAGTACTACTCGGCTTTGATGTTACCACCTGTATACCTGTAGCCTATCAACGTCATAGTCTCTGACGACCCTTAAAAGTAAACTCATCTTGAGGTAGGTTTCACGCTTAGATGCTTTCAGCGTTTATCCTGTCCGTTCGTAGCTACTCTGCACTGCACCTGGCGGCACAACAGATACACCAGCGGAACGTACGACTCGGTCCTCTCGTACTAAAGTCATATCCTCTCAATTTACTAGCGCCCATCACAGATAGGGACCGAACTGTCTTGCGACGTTCTGAACCCAGTTCACGTGCCACTTTAATCGGCGAACAGCCGAACCCTTGGGACCTTCTCCAGCCCCAGGATGTGACGAACCGAC